>CP047880.1:0-1200000 GCA_009911715.1 Methanomassiliicoccaceae archaeon DOK
AAAGATCAGAAGACAGCGGTATCCGATGGTTCGAGACCTTCTCGAAACACTTATAATCAGGTCCTCGTTACACAGGAAAGAAATTCGGAAAGCGGTATTTTCCGATGAAAAGGGATCGGGATGACGGAGAACAATATCTTCACACAGTACATGCAAAAAAGGAATGTCATAGTGAAGAACAAGAAGATTCTTCAGTCGTCCTACACTCCAGAGAACCTTCCCCACAGGATGGACAAGATCAAGGAGATAGTCGAAATCATAGCGCCTGCCCTGAACAAGGACAAGCCATCCAACATCCTGATCTTCGGGAAGACCGGAACAGGGAAGACCGCGGTCATGAACTTCGTCGGGAAGGAACTGAAGAAAGCCGATGAAGTGCAGCAGAACTGCTGTTTCATCTATGTGAACTGTGAAGTCGTCGACACGACGTACGGGATACTGTACAACATCTCCAATCAAATTATCACGGATCCGAGCAAGAGAATACCCTTCACCGGATGGAGTCTTGACAAGATCCTCGCCGAACTCACGGACTACATCGACAAGCAGGACAAAGTGTTCATAATCGTTCTCGATGAGATCGACAGATCCTTCCAGAAAAACGGGGATGACATATTCTATTACATGACGACAATCAACGAGGTCCTTCAGAACTCGAAGGTCTCCATTGTCGGTATAACAAACAATGCAAACTTCACAGAACTTCTGGGACAGAGAGTGAAGAGCAGACTCGGTGAGGAAAAAATCATATTCCCTCCATACAACGTCGAACAACTGCAGGACATTCTGTATGACAGGGCTAAAAACGCCTTTGACGAAGGTGTCCTCGATGATGATGTGATCCCATACTGCGCCGCACTGTCCGCCCAGGAGATGGGCGATGCGAGAAGGGCTCTGGATCTTCTGAGAATGGCTGCCGATTTTGCAGAGAGGAACGGTGACACAAAGGTCACCGGAGCCCATGTGCGTTATGCCAAGAACAAGATCGAGCTCGATGCCGTCTCCGAAGTCGTGAAGACTCTCACGATTCAGTCCAAGATCGTTCTGATGAGCATAATCAGGAACACGGACGAGGGTATGACCACCATGACGACCGGTGATGTCTACGCGACATACAAGTTCATCTCGGAGGCGATCGGTCAATCCGTTCTCACACAGAGAAGGATCGCTGGTCTAATCTCAGAGCTAGATATGCTGGGTATAATCCACGCCAGGGTGAAATCCTTCGGAAGAGCCGGTCGTACCAAGGAAATTGAGCTTAGCACACCTAAGGAAATAATCTCGATGATCAAGAACGATGAGATCTTCAAGGGATTTGAAGCTGTCAAGCCCAAGAAGCAGACGACTCTGATGTGATTCCATCGTTTTCATAGGAAATCCATCTCGTTTCATTAGGTTCCGTTCGTTCCGAATGGAAACGCATCTGATTCGTTCATTTTTTCATCGATTTTCATCGTTTTTACATGAGGTTTGGGATTTTTTGCGCCCTTTCAGGCATTTTTGACGAGGATGCGGAATGACCCCATACCTTTTTCCCGTTTCCAGTGGAAATGTAGGGGTGGGGGGCTTCATCTTTTGGTTCTTCGGGATTGAGGGTAGATAGCCACCCGATCCCATGTCGTCCGGTGTCACCCGGACGGTTCTGCGGATCCCCGCAGGGTTCCCATGCCGGAACCCAGGATGTTCAGCGCCGCGTTATGGTCGCGGTCCATCTCGAGCCCGCAACGCGGGCACGAGAACACCCTCCGAGTCAGAGGCATTTTCTCACCCACTAGCCCGCAGCACGAGCATGTGCGTGTGGTGTACGCCGGGTCGACCTTGACCAGGGGGATGCAAGCTCTTTCAGCCTTCGCCTCCACCTTCCTCACAAGGATTCCCAGAGCGGCCTCCGTGAACAGTTTCCTTCTCGGAGCGGGACAGTCGTCCCGCTCCATCATCCTCCTAAGCCTGAGGTCCTCCAGGATCACGGCCGAGTGGCCGGACACCATGCGGTTGGCGACCCCATCGAGGTATCCGTCGCGTCTGCGACGGATCCTCTCGTGCAGTGCGGAGAGGCGTCTCTGCTTCTTCCTGCGCTTCGGTCCGTCCTCCATCGACTCGATCTGCCTCTGGAGCCTGGCGATCTCGTTCTCGCACTCGGCGTAGAAGTCGGGGGCCTCGATCTTCTCCCCTTTGGAATCGGTGATGATGTCGCAGAGACCGAGGTCGAAGGCCTCGGGCTGCGCGGGTTCTGACAGGTCGATCTCGCTGCGGTATCTTTTGTCGGCCTCGAAGGTGATGTGCACATACCACCTGCCGCTCCTCCTGCGGACGATCCTGGCAGTCACGACCTTTCCACCCTTCGGCCGGTGGAGCATGCGCCTCCCGTCGAACCTAACGCCCCTCGGATCGATGGCCAGGGAACGGTATCTGGACTCGGACTTGAAGCGGGGGAGCCGCAGCTCCCCCGACCTCGCAGACAGCTTCGCGAACCTCGTCATGGCCGCATGCACTCTCAGGGGCGCGTCCCTGAGGGTGAACACGGCCACCGACCTCAGTTCTTCATCCTGGCCCCTCATAACGGTGATCCCCTTGTTCATCTCCCTCGGGGTCGGGAACCTGCCCCCCTCCATGACGTCGGTGATGCATTCCGCGAGGAGATGGTTGTAAAGGTCGCGGACGACGTCGAGCGTCCTCAGGAGCTCGCGCTCCTGAGCGCCGTTCGGGTATGCAGGGTACACTACTGTGACGTGCCCCTTCTCTGCGGATCCCCCCTCCATTTCTTCCATGATATCCCGACCGACCATCCGGCTTATAAGCCTCACAAGGGGAGGTCTCCGAACAAGGTCCCCTCTCCAGGGACGCCTGGCTATGCCTGTTGAGGGCCGAATACACCTCCGGTATGGGGTCATCTACCCTCAATCCCGAAGAGCTCATCTTTTCCACTGGCCGATCTTGTCCAGTCTTTCCCTGATGCTCCTCTCGTTCCTGAACATGCTGAATGCGTCCACCAGTATCAGGAGACCGAATATCGTGAGGAAGAACATCACGAACGAGGGCAGGCTGTTCGGGACGTACTCGAGGTTGTTCCCGCCATTAACCAGGATTTTCAGCGTTCCGAGCCAGGGTATCTCCATCACCGGGACGGACCTGATGTCTTCATACGAGATCGTATGATCCACGATGTTCGGCTGATCGAAGTTGGGATTGGTCTCGCTGTTGTCACCCATCGTCAGGAACCCGCTGCTCTTCTCGAGAGTGTCCAGGTCTATGCTCACGTCCTTCTGGGATACCGTTATGTCCTCGAAGTAGAGGGTCCCGCGGATGTTGTTGAAATCCGTCTCGTTCCTCACGGGTTGGCCGTTCTCGTCGTAGTATATCGAGTACCATCTGCCGTCGTAGTTCTCGAGACTCGGAGCGCTCCATGTGTCGCTCTCCTCGTTGTATTCCAGCCACACGATCGCGCGGTGAATGACCGGGTTCTGGTTGTCACCCCTGTTGTAGATGATGACGGACCCGTAGTCACCGAATGTGCTGTACCCGTTTTGGGTGCCCTCGACATAGCTCTGGATATCCACCTTGTCGGGTTCCCTGACTATGACGATGTCCCCGGTGTCTATGCTGCCGATGGTGGACTGATCCGGATCGTGCTGCATGCTCTGGGACATGACTATGCTGAACGGGGATGTCATGCCTGTGTAGACGACCAGGCTGGCGTAACCTCCTACGAAAACTATCACGATGACCCCGATGGAGATCAGGAGGTTCCTGTCGGCCTTGTTCACGACCGGGGATGGTCTACTCTATTAAAGTTAATTTCGGGCTTCCTTATGTACGAAGGGTTGAATAATCGGTCATGTATTCGACATGACATGGAAAGACCCAGCACTGACGAGTACTTCATGGAGATGGCACGTCTAGTCTCGACGAGATCCACATGTCTCAGGAGGAGGGTCGGAGCCGTCATCGTCAAGGACAAGAGGGTCCTGTCCACCGGGTACAACGGGTCCCCCCGCGGAACCAGGCACTGCGAGGAGCTCGGATGCATAAGGGAGCAGATGCATGTGCCATCCGGAACCAGGCACGAGCTGTGCAGGGGTGTCCATGCGGAGCAGAACGCGGTGACCCAGGCAGCCTACTTCGGGGTAAGCGTCAACGGTGCCACGATCTACACGACGACGTTCCCGTGCTCGATGTGCGCCAAGATCCTGATCAATGCCGGGATAAAGGAGATCGTGTACGACGAGGGCTATGTGGATGACCTTTCCAAGAGCCTTCTCGACGAAACCGAGATAGTCGTCCGCGAATTCCATCCAGAAAAGGAGTTCTGACTGCGGAATCCAGTGTTCCATCCTATCTATTATTTTAGTTTTCTTTATATACAAAGGCATTAGAGTTAAGTACCACTCCCAGGATACGATAGCAGGGTCGGGGAGTGTTAATTTGAGCCGAACTGACATACTTTCGGAAATAAAGAAAGCGGAGGCGGACGCTGATGCCAAGGTCGCACAGGCCGAGGCAGACAAGAAGGCCGCCATCGCTGAGGCTCGCAGGAATTCTGTGAAGAAGATTCAGGACGCTGAGGCTCAGATGCGCAGCTCTTACGAATCCGCGGTGGCCAAGGAATCCGAGGTCCTCGCTGCCAAGCGTGACGAGATGCTTGCCGAAGGCAAGAAGATCGCCGCCGACATCGAGGCCAGGTCCGAGGCAAGAATGCAGGAAGTTAGAGACTATCTCAACAAAGAAATAGAGAGGACCCTAAATGTCACTTCCTGAGTCGATGAGTAGGATTGTGATCGTGGGTACCAAAACTCACATCGATGAGGCCATCGAGGCAATCTACGATGCGAAGGCTATCCACCTGATCGATCATACCGTCGGCGCGGATGAAGGTTTTACCCTGGGGACTCCCCGTCCGTACTCATCCAAAGCATCCGAGAGGCTGCTGAAGGTGCGTGCGATGACAAAAGGATTGGGAATCACGCCTAAAACGAAATCCAATCCCGTCCCCGAGGATGAAATCAAGAGCCAGATATCATCTGACAGCGTCGAGCTTGTCGAGAAGGAGGTCAACTCCATCTTCGACAAGAGGAATGATCTCAATCAGAGAATCACCGAGTTAAACGCTAAGAAGAAGAATCTTGAGCTTCTATCCGCAATTCCGGTCGACATGGAGATGTACTCCGGTTACAGGACCATCTTCTCCGTCGTCGGAACCGTTGTTGACGACCCGTCGGCTTCCCTCCAGGGAATCGACTGCGAAGTCTTCACCTCCTTCCAGAAGAAGGGGGACAACGTCGTCGCTGTGTTCGCCAAAGTCGCTGACAGGGACAAGGTCTCTTCGGCGCTCGCCGAGCACGGTTTCTCCGAGATCCAGGTGCCTGAGGGCATGACGGGATCCGCAGCCAACGCCCTTGCGGTTGTTGACCGTGAGATCTCCGCCGCTCAGACGGAACTCGAGAGCGCGGACAAAGAAATCGAGCTTCTTTTTGTCAAACACAAGGACTTCCTTGAGGCATCCGAGGAAGAGCTTTCCATCCAGGTCGAGAAGGGAGAGATCCCTGTAAGGATCGCGACCAGCGAGTACACCTTCGTGATCGACGCGTGGGTACCCGAGAAGAAGGCGGAATCGGTCAAAGAAATGATCGAGTCCAAGGTCGAGGGAACCTATGTGGAGATCCAGGAGACACGCAGCAGGTCGCTGGAGGGCTCCGAGGAGATCGAGGCAAGGTTCAGAGAGCCTCCGACAAAGATGAACAACGGAAAGATTGCGAAGGAATTCGAGTACCCCACCAAGCTCGTGGCGGTTCCCAAGTATCAGGAGATTGACCCTTCCGTCCTGATCGCGATTTTCTTCCCTCTCTTCTTCGGATTCATGGTCGGAGACGTGGGATACGCTATCCCGTTCATCATCCTGGGTGCGTACGGACTCAAAGTCACGCACAACAAGGACTGGCGTGCTATCGCCACCGTGTTCTTCTTCGGAGGAATCTGGGCATTCATATTCGGATTCCTGTTCTTCGGAGAGTTCCTGGGTATGCACTTCGTGGGCATGCCCGAAGAGGGAGCGGTCACGCACACATGGCAACAGATGTTCGAGGTCTACTTCGGAATCTCCGGAGCCGGTCTCGAGGAGTTCTTCGGCGGAATCCTGCCTGCAGGACACGGTGTCGGTAAGATCGACGCCGAGTGGATCGGCTTCCTCATGAAGCTGACCGTCTACATCGGTATCGTCCACCTGCTTCTGGGATACATCTGTTCTATCTACAACAAGACAATCCAGCACGGTTTCAAGCACGCGTTCCTGGAGAAGGGCGGATGGCTGTTCGCCTTCCTGGGAATCGTCATCATGTGTTACGGATTGGCCAACTATCTGATCTACGGAATACCCACCGGTGCGGCCATCAGCACTATCGAGATGGCCTGTCTCATCGTGGGTGTGGTCCTGATCGTAGTCGGAACCGTCCTGAACCGTCACGAGGGGGCGCAGGCCATCCTGGAGCTTCCCGGAATTGTCGGAAACGTACTTTCGTATGCCCGTCTGGCAGCTATCGGAATGTCCAAGGCCGGTATGGCTCTGGCGTTCAACTACATCGCCATCGACATGTTCTACGGATCTGTCGGCGGCATCGGAGGAGTCATCCTCGCTATTGTCATGATGGCTTTCGGGCATCTGATGATATGGGTACTTGCCATCATCTCCGCGGGTCTGCACGGACTCAGGTTGCAGTATGTGGAGTTCATGGCCAAGTTCTTCGAGGGAGGCGGAGTCGAATTCGAGCCTCTCAAAATCAAACGCAAGAAAACCATTTCAAATGCAAAAAATGCAACAAGTGAGGTATAAAAATGGCACTTGAAGGAGATGTTGGAGCAGGACTTGTAGCAATCGGAGCTGGACTCGCCGTCGGTCTCGCCGGTATCGGATCCGGTATGGCTGAGAAAGACATCGGAGCTGCCGCCGTCGGAGCTATCACCGAGGACATGTCCCTTTTCGGAAAGGCACTGATGTTCACGGTTCTGCCCGAGACTATCGTCATCTTCGGTCTGGTTATCTCTATCCTCTGTATCTTCGTGATGTGAGCCGTCGAGAGGTATTCTCATGGCACTAGCGAACGTAACTCTGGAGATCCTCAGGGACGCCGACGACAAGGCTGCCGCCCTCAAGGCGGAGGCCGATGCCGAGATCGTCAAGATCAACGCCGACGCGGACGTGAAGATCGCCGAGTTGAAAGAGAAAGAGGAAAAGAGGCTCAAAGAGGCAATTGAGCGTCTCGACCGCCAGGAGATGTCCAGCGCAGAGCTGGAGAGCAAGAAGGTCGTCCTGGCCAAGAAGAAGGAGGTCCTCGCTGAGGCCTTCAACAGTGCACTCGAGGGTCTTGAGAAGGCTCCCAGCGATGTCAAGCTGAGGCAGTACAAGGCCATGGTCGAGAGCGCCAAGAAGATCATCGAGAACCCCACCGCCCTCATGTCCCAGAACGACAAGTTCACCGCTGAGGACCTCGGCGTCAGGGCCGTCAAGACCGACAGCAGGATCTCGTCCGGACTCATCCTCCAGAACGAGGATGGGACCATCGAGGTCGACATGCAGTACGAGACCCTCCTCCAGACCATCTGGGACCGCGACGTGAAGGCTGTGTCCGACATTCTGTTCGGGTGAGACCCATGTTCAACCGCAGCGGAAGAACAGGAAACTACGCGTACACCGTGTCCAGGGTGAAGGCCAAGAAGGCCCAGCTCCTTAAGGAAGAGGACTACAACAAGATGTTGCAGCTGAGCGTCCCCGAGATCTCCCGTTACATCAGTGAGACCGGCTACCAGAAGGAGGTCGTCGATCTCGCCTCGAGGTACGAGGGAATCAACCTCGTGGAGCACGCGACGTATGCCAACATGGCTAAGGTGTTCGGCAGTATCCTTGGGTCATCACAGGGTGAGCTCAAGACGATGGTGGCAGCATATCTCGAGAGATGGGATATCTGGAACCTCAAAGTCATCCTCCGCGGTAAATCCTACGGTCTTGACGTCGAATCCATCAAGGACGACCTCGTCCCTGCTGGAAGTCTCAAGATGGAAGATCTGGATAAGCTGGTCTCCCTCGACTCCAACGAAGACCTGCTCTCGAACTACGCCCGCATGGTCGGTATCCCACAGCATGACATCGTCAATGCTTTCAAGAGCACCGACAACGGCGTCGGAGAGGTTGAGGACTTCCTCGACAAGTACTACTACATCAGGCTACTGTCGAGCATCAACCCCACATCCAGGCCCGGACGTATGTTCCAGGATTATGTCAGGATGGAGATCGATGCGAAGAACCTCGAGACCATCCTCAAGCTGAAGGCTGAGGGGGTCTACGGTGAGATCGTGATGAAGTACATGATCCCCGGAGGCAAAGAGATCGACAAGAGGGTGGCGACACAGCTCGCCAACTCGGAGACTATTGCGGCCGTCGTCAACGATTCGGCCCAGCTGCAGTTCTCGGAATTCGTCAAACCCCTCGTCGAGGACGACAGGGTCCTGATCAGGGACGTCGTCCACGAGATGAAGAAGTACGAGATCGCACAGGCGAAGAAGTTCGCTCACATGTACCCCCTGTCCGTCGTGCCTGTTATCGACTACATGATCCACAAGGAGATTGAGGTCAACAACATCAGGACGGTCGCCCGGGGAATCGAGAGCGGACTGGACAAAGACATCATAAAAGGACTGCTGGTGATCTGATGGAAATCGCAGTGATTGGAAGCGACGAGTTCACGCTCGGGTTCAGGCTAGCCGGAATCAGGCGTGTGTTCGTGGCGAACTCAGAAAACTACCAGGAGAAGATACTGGAAGCACTTTCCCAGTCCACAATTGGTATCCTCGCAGTGGATGCGAAGGATCTCGACAATCTCTCTTACACAGTCAGGAACAGGGTAATGGACTCCATCCAGCCTGTGGTCGTGCCCGTTGGTGGTGACGAGAGCGACCTTCGTGAGAAGGTCAAGAGAGTGATTGGCGTTGACTTATACAAATCAGAGGATGAATAAATGAGCACTGAAGGTGTAATTTACAGGGTCGCCGGACCCGTGGTGACTGCCACCGGTATCTCGCCCAAAATGTACGACGTCGTGCATGTTGGAAACGAGCAGCTGATGGGAGAGGTCATCAAGATCGTCGGCGACTATTCCATCATCCAGGTTTACGAGGACACCTCGGGAATCAAACCCGGGGAGCCGGTCACAAACACCGGTAAGCCTCTCTCCGTTGAGCTCGGACCCGGTCTCCTCACCTCCGTTTACGACGGAATCCAGAGGCCCCTTCCCGTCCTCAGGGAGAAGATGGGAGACTTCATCTACCGCGGAGTCTCCGCGCCTGGACTGGATCACGCGAAGAAATGGGATTTCACCCCCGTAGTCAAAGTGGGGGACACTGTCACCGCAGGACAGGTCCTCGGTACCGTCCAGGAGGGCCCCATGGTCCACAAGATCATGGTCCCCGTCAGCATCGAGAAAGGAAAGGTCGAGTCCATCCTCCCCGGTTCCTTCACAGTCGACGAGACCATCGCCCTGATCGACGGAAAAGAGGTCTCCATGATCCAGTACTGGCCCGTCCGTGTGCCCAGGCCCGTCGCCGAGAAGTACCAGCCCGACGTCCCCCTGATCACCGGACTCAGGGTCCTCGACACCATGTTCCCCCTCGCCAAGGGAGGAGCCGCGGCCATCCCCGGTGCGTTCGGTACCGGAAAGACCGTCACTCAGCAGTCCCTGGCCAAGTTCTCCGATGCGGACATCGTCGTCTACATCGGATGCGGAGAGCGTGGAAACGAGATGACCGAGGTTCTCACAGAGTTCCCCGAGCTGGACGACCCCAGGACCGGAGAGAAGCTCATGAAGAGGACCGTCCTGATCGCCAACACATCCAACATGCCTGTGGCCGCTCGTGAGGCTTCCGTCTACACCGGAATGACCATCGCCGAGTACTTCAGGGACATGGGATACAACGTGGCTCTCATGGCCGACTCCACCTCCAGGTGGGCCGAGGCCATGCGTGAGATCTCCTCCAGGCTCGAAGAGATGCCCGGAGAAGAGGGATACCCCGCGTACCTGGCCGGACGTCTGTCCGAGTTCTACGAGCGTGCCTGCCGTGCCAAAGCGCTGTGCGGCGACGACGGATCCATCTCCGTCATCGGAGCCGTCTCTCCTCCCGGAGGAGACCTGTCCGAGCCCGTCACGCAGAACACCCTCCGTATCGTCCGTGTCTTCTGGGCGCTGGACACCAAGCTGAGGGAGAGGAGGCACTTCCCCACCATCAACTGGCTGACCTCGTACACCATGTACGACAAACAGCTGCTCCAGTGGTACAAGGACAACGTCTCCGAGGACTTCCCCGCACTGAGGGCCTGGGCCATGGGAATCCTGCAGAAGGAGTCCGAGCTCCAGGAGGTCGTGCAGATGGTCGGATCCGACTCCCTGCCCGACGAGCAGAAGGTCACTCTCGAGGTCGCCAAGATGATCCGTGAGATCTTCCTGCAGCAGAACGCGTACGATGAGGTCGATATGTACTGCCCCATCCAGAGGCAGTACGTCATGATGAGCCTCATCAGGAAGTACTCCGACCTGGCCGACAAGGCCCTCGCAGCCGGAGTGCAGGTCGACAAGATCGCCACCCTCCCCGTCAAGACCAGGTTCAACCAGGCCAAGTACGAGAAGACGATCGACGAGGAACTGAAGGCCGTGTCCGAGGACATGGACAAGCAGTTCGCCGAGCTTGGAGTGTGATTCGAATGGCAGACATTACCAAAGAGTACAAGACGATCTCCCAGATCGCCGGACCTCTCGTCTACGTCAAGAACACCGACCCCGTTGGATACAAGGAGATGGTCAACGTCAGGCTGTCCGATGGATCCATCAGGAGGGGACAGGTTCTGGACACATCCGACGACATCGTCGTCATCCAGGTGTTCGAGGGAACCACCGGTATCGACAGGGACGCATCCGTGCGCTTCCTGGGCGACACCATGAAGATGCCCGTCTCCAGGGACATGATCGGAAGGATCCTGTCCGGATCCGGAGAGCCCCTCGACGGAGGAGCCAGGATCGTTCCCGAGAAGGAGCTGGACATCGAGGGAGGAGCCATCAACCCCTGGGCAAGGGACAGTCCTTCCGATTTCATCCAGACCGGAATCTCCACCATCGACGGAATGAACACCCTGGTCAGGGGTCAGAAGCTGCCTATCTTCTCCCAGTCGGGACTTCCCCACAACGAGATGGCTCTTCAGATCGCCAGGCAGGCCAAGGTCCGCGGTGAGAACGAGGAGTTCGCTGTGGTGTTCATCGCCATGGGTATCACCAACGAAGAGAAGCAGATGTTCATGAAGGAGTTCGAGAGGACCGGTGCCCTGAAGAGCGCCGTGGTCTTCCTGAACCTGGCTGACGACCCCGCAGTCGAGAGGACCCTGACTCCCCGTCTCGGTCTGACCACCGCGGAGTACATGGCCTTCGACCTCGGAATGCAGGTGCTGGTCATCATGACCGATGTCACCAACTACTGCGAGGCCCTCCGTCAGATCGGAGCCGCCCGTGATGAGGTGCCCGGAAGGCGTGGATACCCCGGTTACATGTACACCGACCTCGCTCAGCTGTACGAGCGTGCCGGAAGGATCAAGGGCAAGAAGGGTTCCATCACCCAGATCCCCATCCTGACCATGCCCAGCGGTGACATCACCCACCCGATCCCCGACCTCTCCGGTTACATCACCGAGGGTCAGATCGTTCTGTCCATGGAGCTCCACAGGGCCGGAATCTACCCGCCCGTGAACGTCTCCTCGTCCCTCAGCAGGCTGATGGGAGGAGGAACCGGAGCCGGCAAGACCCGTGAGGACCACAAGAACGTGTCCGATCAGCTCTACGCGTCCTACGCCGAGGGTAAGGATCTCCGCGGTCTCGTGGCCATCGTCGGAAAGGACTCCCTCTCCGCCAAGGACAGGAAGCTCCTCGACTTCGCCGACATCTTCGAGGACAGGATCGTCCGTCAGGGAATCGACGAGGACCGTTCCATCGAGGAGACCCTGGACATCGCCTGGGAGATCTTCACCGAGCTCGACCTCGACCAGCTGACAAGGATCAGCCGCAAGTACCTCGAGAAGTACCTGCCCAAGAAGTGATTGCCATGGCTGCACACGATGTCACCCCCAACCGCTCGGTCCTCCTGGACCTGAAGAGAAGGATCAAGCTCACCAAGAGCGGATACAAGATCCTGAAGATGAAGAGAGATGGTCTCATCATCGAGTTCTTCGAGGTCCTGGAGAAGGCCAGGAAGATGCGTGAAGGAGTCTCCGCCGACTACGATGTCGCGATGGAGAAGATCACCATCGCCAGGGCTGTCGAGGGAGAGATCGCCGTGAGAAGCGCGGCATACGCCCTGAAGGCAGACCCGCAGGTGAAGCTCAGCAGCAAGAGCATCATGGGAATGATGGTTCCCAAGGTCGAGGCAGACTGGGTGCACACGAACATGACCGAGAAGGGATACGGAGTCATCTCCACATCCCCCTACATCGAGGGTGCCTCGAACGCGTTCGAGAAGCTCCTCGACACGATCATCCGTGCCGCCGAGGTCGAGACCACGATGAAGAAGCTGCTGGATGAGATCGAGAAGACCAAGAGGCGTGTCAACGCCCTTGAGTACAAGATCATCCCCGAGCTGCAGGAGGCAGAGAGGTTCGTCAAGTTCAGTCTCGAAGAGATGGACAGGGAGAACACCACCCGCCTCAAGCACCTGAAGAGCAAAGGAGCCGCGGAAGAGTGAAATCCATCGAAGAGCGTCTGGAGGAGATACAGGAGGACCCTGTCAAGCTGAAGAGGTCCTTCAACCTAATCTGGATCGTCTCTTACGGGATGCTCTTGCTCGGTGCCTTCATCATCATCGCGGTGCTGATCCAGGATCGTCTCTAAACCCCTTAAGAAACTCCATTTCAACACCGGGCCTTTGGGCCCGGTTACTTTTTTTAAACATTCTGTCGTCGGATCCCGTTCGAGAACAGTGTCAAAATTAGGATTGATTGCAGGTCACTCGTGGAAGTTGTGCATCCTGATCTGGCCGTTGCCAAGGTCGACCACGGGCATGATTCCCGGGTCCGGGTTGAAGTTGTGCTGTCTCTGGTACTCCGTCTGCGACTGCCAGGTGGAGGCGTTGATCATCCTGACTCCGTTGTAGATCTCCTCGCCGACTCCGTGGACGTGTCCGGTGACGAAGATGTCCGGCACGTACTCCATGGCCATGTAGTCCTTCTTCTCAGGGGCCAGGGCGTTCCTCTGACCGTAGATCGGTGCAAGGTGTCTCCTCACGCACATCTGCTTCATGGTGTCGAGGGGGTTCTCGTACGTCAGGTACTGGACGGCCGCGATCCAGTCGTCGAGGCTCTTCCCGTGGTAGGTGAGCACCGTGCGCCCCTCCACGCTGAGGTACACTGGGTTGCCGACCATGATTATGTTCGAGTCGAAGTTCTTGGTGAACCTCAGGTTGAGTGCGGGCTGCGGTTCCGCAAGGCGTGCGGCATCGTGGTTGCCGGGGTGCACGACCATCTTGATGTGATCGGGGATCTCTTTGAGGTTCTCCGCCAGTGTCTCGTACTGCTGGTCGATGTCCTTGATGTTGAGCTCCTTGTCCTGATCGGGGAACACGCCGATCCCGTCTACGACATCGCCCGGGAACACGAGGTAGTTTATGCATTCCGCTTCTGCATTGTGTTTCAGCCACTCGATCATCCTGCGCCAATCGTTTTCAAGGAACGTTGCGCTTCCGACATGCACATCGGAAAGGAAGGCGATTTTGGACGGGGTGTCGGAGACCTCCCACGTGTGGTTGCGGGGGATGTCGGGACGGTATATCTTCTCGGGGATGATCATGGACCTCTGGACGTTCGGCCTTCCGAGGACTCCGATCACCTCGTCGTTGACGAAGGTCTCGGAGCTCAGGGGGGAGTCCTTGGAGATGAACACCTTTGCCGTCCCGGTGTCATCCTCTATGGTGAGCATCGTGTGCCCGTTCTTGGTGGTCGAGCAGTCGTAGACGATGCCTGTGACCTTGACGTCCCTGTCGAGGGTCATCGCCCTGGAGATGTCCATCGCCCTGCCGAAGTCGTTGCGCTTCTCCACGAGCCTCTTGAGCGTGAAGAAGCGGCTCCGGAAGTAGTTGGCGAAGTCGTTGATCTTGCCCTCGCAGGTGGACTCGCCGGTGATGTCGGTCCCCTTCATGACTGTGAGGTCCGAAGTGAACCTGTTCTTCGGCTTGACCTCCTTGGGGGCCTGGAACAGGGTCTTGTCCCCCGCTATGCAGTCCATGATGTCCTGCTTGTTCACGAACATCATGTTCGACGAGAGGTGGGCGAACACCGTGTTGGTGAACGCCATCGGGTCGTTGTTCGAGAGGATCATCTCCATGGCGTCCGGAGAGAAGAAAATCTTTCTCTTCGCAGCTGCAGACAGGATCTCCTCCTTCATGTCCGAAGGGATGTTGCACTAGGCTATATTCGTTTGCGCCCCACTTCGAAACGCGCGGGAACATGCATCCGCATTGGTATTCACACAGGCTCCTCTTATCCAGTTTATATATCATCAGATGTCTAGAGAACCGCATGACCTCTGTTACAATCTCCTGTCCGGTCAATCCGAGCGAGGACCCCGACAAGGTGCGTTCGGCAGTCCTGGCTATATTCCCCGATGCGGAGCTCGAACCGGTCGAAGGCGGTTTCGAGGGCATCGTGCCCTCCCTCGACAGCTTCGGGAAGCTGATCCGCAGGCAGAGGATCCTCGATGCGGCCCGTGCCGTCCTCATCTCCAATATGCGCGGCCACAGGACCAGGATGAGCCTGAACAAGCAGGTGGCGACCGTCGGGAAGATCTCTTTCGCCGACAGGAACCCTGTGCTGGGGGCCATCGAGATCTCAGTCGAGGACGACGACCTCGTCGCATTGATCGACAGGGTGGCACCCATGACGGTCGACGGCGAGGAGGTCAAGCAATGATCGGGATGTCCTGCACCCACTTCAGCAACAGTCCGCTGTCGGACTGGGTCGACCCTGTCTCGGAGACCTTCCGTCACTGGGAGATCTTCTCGGAGATAGACCATTCCGTCATCAACAGGGAGGCGGAGATCGAGGACCTCGTGTCAGCCGCCGGCATATCGTGCTCGGTGCACGCACCGATATGCGATTTGAACGTGGCCTCATTCTCCGACAGGCTCCGGGATGCGTCGGTCGCCGAGACCTGCGCGGTCATAGCCTCGTCGGCGGAGATCGGCGCGAAGACCGTCACCGTCCACCCGGGTCTGGCATCCATGTCGGTCCACGGTACGGCGGAACGCGCCGCCGAGAGGGCTAAGAGGTCCATGCGTGTTTTCGAAATGATGCAGAGGGAGTACGGCGTCCCCGTGGCGATAGAGAACATGCCCGACGTCCCGATATTCCTGGGCATATCCGCCTCCGCTCTGGCCGACATCGTGGACGGCACGGATCTCGGGATATGCTTCGACATCGGTCATGCCAACACGTCGGGACAGATCGATGCGATGATCGACACGTTCGGGGACAGGATCGTCAACATCCACATCCACGACAACAACGGGCAGAGGGACGAGCATCTGACGATCGGCGACGGGAACATAGACTTCCCGAAGGTGCTGTCGCGCCTCTCCCGCTACGGCGGCAACTTCATCATAGAGGCCAAGAGCCTCGAGTCCGCCAGGGCCTCTCAGTCACGCCTGGAGAAGATGCTCTCCTGATCCGGCGGGACGATGTTGGGCATTCCCTTCACAGCCTCCGGGGTACGGAGCAGCTTCCTGGCTATCTCGATGAGCGACGGGATTCCCGATATTATGATGACCATCAGGATAGCGGACACCAGCAGCGCCGTGGAACCGCTTGCGAGGACGGCCATGTAGTCCACGATGAAGTGGAACACTATGGATGCGTGAACCCCGAAGCGGACGTACAGGTACCCCATCGCCAGACCGGAGATTAACGTGGGGACCACCTTCCACAGACCCCATCCGGACAGATGGCCGAACCCGAATATGACGGATGAGATCACGATCAGGACCAACGCCGCACGGCTCATCCCGAATCCCCCGACGAGGTACTTCAGGGCGTCCTTCTTCTTGCACAGCAGTCCGAGCACTGCCATCGGCACACCGATCCACACGATGCGGGTGATGACCTCCTCCCAGACAGCCGCATTGGCGTAGGCGTACAGGGCCTCGGGGATGAATCCGATGTCGGAGTCCGTCGGCAGGTTGACCTCGTCGATCTGTATCACGACGCAGACCACGTTCAGGAACAGCGCAGCTCCGAGCAGCATCGCGACCCAGTACAGCGGGGTCTTCGAGAACTCCTCCGCCACCTTCTCCCTGGGAGTCTTCAGTGCGGGTAGGGTCTGGTAGAGGACGAGGGCCACCGAGGCCACTATGGCCGCCACGATGACTATCCAGAACAGCTGCAGCCCGGTTCCGCCGAGGGCGCCGATCGATACCAGCTTGGGTACGAGCAGCAGGACATCGTAGGATGCGCCCGACGCCCAGTTCCAGACAGCCTCTATGCCCAGGAGCATGGCGCAGAACTCAGCGAGCAGCAGGACGGCCACCAGCACGGAGGTGCCGATGATGACGCTCCTGAGGACGTTCCATTGGGAGGATGTCCGTGGCTCGGCCTGAACCGTATGCAGCGGCCTTCCGCAGGAGGCGCAGTACGCGTACCCCGCCTCCCTGGATTCCTCGCAGTGCGGGCAGGAGTCGAGCGGCTCTCCGCAGTGGATGCAGTAAGTGTATCCGTTCTCGCGGCATTCCTCGCATTTGTCGCATGACATGATGGCTCACCTCAGGAGTCTGGCTATGTTCTCGGCACGTTCGACCTCGATCACGGCGAGCAGGCTCCTCTTGTACCTGGCGACGTCCCTTATCTGGTCGGCTATGTACGCCTCCCTCTTCTCGGAGACCTGCCTGTATCCCTTGACCTCGTGGATGAAGGAGTCCCATTCTACGGCGAACGACGCAGGGTCGGTCGACTTGAATCTGTGTTTCATGCCCTTCTTGGCGAGGCGGTGCTCCTTCACGAAGTCCCATGCCTTCACGGTGTCGCAGTACATCTCCGTGAAGTCCGCGTCGTTCATGTCAAGGGCGATGGCGTTCTTGCCCTCCTTGGAGCAGAGGTCCACCAGCACGCACATGGCGGGGGACGGGATCTCGACCTGCTCCCCCGTGAGCTGCTCCATCCTCTGGGCGTATGCTATGTCGAGTTCGCTCACCTCGAAGTCGTCCTGGAGCTGAACGCGGTTCTTGATGGCCTGGATGCCCTCGATCCCGAGGGAGACGCCGTAGGCCTCGAACCCGCCGTATGCTGCCTCGACCTTCGCGGTCTCGGACAGGATGCCGTTCACGACGGGCAGTATGCAAACCCTGCAGTCTCCGACCGGGAGCTCGATCATTTCCTGGTCCCCCTGGAGGCCACGAGGTCCGTGAGGTCCTCCGGGGCGTCGATCTTCTTCAGCTCGTCGTTGGAGACGACGGCGGTGGAGTCGATGTTGTCGCGGTCGTGCTTGCACTCCACTATCAGGACGGAGAAACGGTCCATGATGCGGGCTATGTCGGAGGCGACGACCGCCTTCTGGATGAGTTTGGCGTCATCCGTGCCGAGTCCGGTGAGCATCAGCGCCTTGCTGTTGTGGCTCACGGCCTCGAACGGGCTCTTGATCACGGGGGTGACGGAGAAGCCGAGGTTGCAGAGCTGGTTGACCGCGAACGTGTCTATCGGCTCGCGTCCCGTGCGCTCCTCCCTGCTGCGCTCCTCGCTCTTGAACTCGAACGGGTCTATCGGCTCTATGACTGGGAGTCCGAGGTACTCCTCGATGCGGAGCGCCGCGTCTATCATGGCGCCCATGCCCGACTCGTACATCTGTATGGTCCTGCGGGAGACCCCAGCGGTCTCCGCCAGGGCGCCGAGGCTGATGCCGCGGTCCTCCCTGATGGACTTCAGGAGGTCGCCGTCCAGCTTGACGTACAGGCCGCCGGGCGCCGCGAAGATGAACGGTGGCGCCTCCTCCAGCAGGAGGTCGGCCAGCGTCTCGTTGGAGACGATGGATATGTTGAATCTGGAGTAGACGATGCCGGGTTCGAGCGCTCCCGAACTGGAACGCTCGCCCACGACCATGGGCGTCGCGCTCAGCGCCTCCGCGAGGACCTTCATCTCCTCGGCGTTCTCCTTGGAGAACGCGTCGATGTTGCTGAGGACCTTGATGATCAGGACCTTCTGGTCCAGCCTCGCGACCACGTCGAAGCACACGCCTCTGATCGTCAGGGCGGAAGACACGTCGAACCCCGCCTTCGCTAGGATGGCTCTGGTGGTGTTGATTAGGTCGTTCCTGCCCATGTTTGACAAAGTGTCAGACCTTCTATATAAAAGGGTGCCAGACTCTCCCAGAATGGTTGGAAGGGCCCGGTGAGGGGGCGGGATCCCGCCCCCGGTGCGATCAGGCGATGCTGATCGTCTTTCCCTCGTGGGACGGCGACACCTTGTTAAGTGTCACCTCCAGGAGGCCGTTGTTGTACTCCGCCTTGGCGGAGTCCACGTCGACGTCGCAGGGCAGGGCGAGGTCCTTCTCGAACCTCCTGCCCGGGGTGTCGACCTTGATGGAGAGCATGTTCCCGGTGCATCTGAGGGTGATGTCCTCTTTGGCGACCCCGGGGATCTCGGCAACCGCCCTGACCACGGAGTCCTCCTCGGTCACGTCGGTGAAGAACTCCCTGGTGTCGCCGGAGCTCAGCGCGTTCAGCCTGCTGCCGGAGTTGCCGAACTCCTTGACGTGCCTCACGCCGTCGGGTCCCTGGTACATGGTGTATCCGTACGTCTTCACGTCGGGACCGGTCATGTCCATCTGCGAGAACATGTCCTCGATCCTTCTGTTCAGGCTCTCGAAACCTCCGAAGAGGTCGTTCCAGATGTCATCTGCTGCGCTCATAGTCAATTCCTCCCTTGTCGATTTTCCTTGATTCCAGTGTTCTGGCTTTTTCTCTTTCTCATGTTTTCGTTAAAGTGTTTGAGGAGGGGAGGGATCACTCCTTCCCGTACTCCTTCAGCTCCTCCCTGGCCTTGGGTCCGAACTTCTCGAGTGCCTTCTCGAAGTCCTCCCTGTCGACCTTGCAGGCGGCGATGTCGTCGTCGCTGGGGTTCGGGTTCGTCGAGACCAGCTTCCTCACCGCGTTCATGACCGCCTCGTTGCAGATGGCGGCGATGTCCGCTCCGGTGCACCCGTCGGTCCTCTCGGAGAGGTCGTCGAGGTCCACGTCGTCCGCCAGCGGGCGGCCCTTGGTGTGGATGCCGAAGATCGACTTCCTGGACTCCTTGTCCGGAGGTCCGATGAAGATCGACTTGTCGAATCTCCCGGGCCTGAGCAGGGCGGGGTCCATGATGTCCGGGCGGTTCGTCGCCGCGATGACCACGACGTTGTTCAGGCTCTCGAGGCCGTCCATCTCGGTCAGCATCTGGGATATGACCCTCTCGGTGACGTTGCTGTCCCCGTTTCCGGATCCCCTCTCCGGTGCGATCGAGTCGATCTCGTCCATGAAGATGACGCAGGGCGATGCCTGCCTCGCCTTCCTGAACGTCTCCCTCACGGCCTTCTCGGACTCTCCGACCCATTTGTTGAGGAACTCCGGGCCCTTGACCGCGATGAAGTTCGCCTCCGACTCTGTCGCCACCGCCTTGGCCAGCATGGTCTTTCCGGTGCCGGGCGGTCCGTAGAGCAGGATCCCCTTTGGGGGCTTGGCGTTCATGTGGTCGAAGACCTTGCCGAACTTCAGGGGCCACTCCACAGCCTCCTTCAGCTCCTGCTTGGCGTCCTCGAGGGCTCCGATGTCCTCCCATCTGACGTTGGGCTTCTCGATCAGGACCTCCCTCATGGTCGAGGGCTGCATGTCCTTCAGGGCGTTCTTGAAGTCGTCCTTCGTGACGCTGATGGAGTTCAGCACCTCCCTGGGGATCTCCTCGGCCTCGAGGTCCACGTCCGGCAGCACCCTCCTGAGCGCGGCCATGGCGGCCTCCTTGGTGAGAGCCGACAGGTCGGCTCCGGAGTATCCGTGGGTCCTGTCCGCGAGCCACTTCAGGTCGACGTCCTCCGCGAGGGGCATGCCCCTGGTGTGGATCTCCAGGATCTCGAGCCTTCCGTCCCTGTCCGGGATTCCGATCTCGATCTCCCTGTCGAACCTGCCGGGCCTCCTAAGTGCCTCGTCGATGGAGTTGGGCCTGTTCGTGGCTCCGATGACCACGACCTTTCCCCTGGAGTTCAGGCCGTCCATCAGCGACAGGAGCTGGGCGACGATACGCCTCTCCTCCTCGCCGTTGACCTCCTCCCTCTTGGGGGCGATCGAGTCGATCTCATCGATGAAGATGATGCTCGGCGCGTTCTCCTCGGCCTCCTTGAAGATCTCCCTCAGCTTGCCCTCGGACTCACCGTAGAACTTGCTGACGATCTCCGGGCCGCCGATGGAGATGAAGTTGCTGCTCGTCTCCCCTGCGACCGCTTTGGCCAGCATGGTCTTCCCTGTTCCTGGTGGTCCGTGGAGCAGCACCCCCTTGGGAGCCTCCACGCCCAGCCTCTTGAAGAGTTCGGGGTGCCTGAGCGGCAGCTCGACCATCTCACGGATCTTCCTGACCGCGTCCCCCAGACCTCCGATGTCGTCGTACGAGACCTTCGGGACGTCGCCGTTGTTCGCGGCGGGCTTGTCGGAGACCTTCACCTCGGTGGTGTTGGCCATCAGCACGGCCTCTCCCGACGGAGCGAAGGACGTGACTACCAGGTCGATCTTGTTGCCCATCACGTTCAGCGTGATGGTGTCGCCTTTGGCGAGGGCCCTTCCCTCGAGGACCTGCCTGAGGTACTCCTCGCCTCCCTGCAGCCTCAGCTGCTCGGTCGGTGCGAACGTTATCTTCTCGGCGTTCTTCGCGGCCACCTTCTTGACCGCGACCCTCTCGTCGAGGGAGACCCCCGCGTTGCGCCTGGTCGATCCGTCGATCCTTATGATCCCGCGGTTCGCGTCCTCGGGAGCGCCCCTGAGGACCTTCGCGACGGTCTTCCTGTTACCGTCTATCTGCACTATGTCGCCGACTTTGATTCCGAGGATGTCCATCAGCTCGGGGTCGAGTCTGGCTATTCCCCTGCCAGTCTCGCCGGGCTTCAACTCGGCGACCTTGATCGCTTTCTCGTTTACCATACTCATACCTCCCTTTCGATTGTCATCTGTTCGATGTTCCCATCCGTGCCCTGTTCCTCCGTCTCGGATTCCGCGAACGCCTCAGCGATCGCGTTCCTCTCCGAGACCAGAGCGGCGCGCTCCTTGTCGAGCTCCTTAATCCTTGAGTCTATCTCTTGGATGCGTTCGGACGCCTCCTCCGCGGTCATTCCGGTCGGGGTGTCGACGATGACTCTCTCGGACCCGATGACCTTGGCGGAGAACATGCTCCTGTGCATCTCCACGACCAGAGTGAACTCCGTGTTTGGGGTGTAGACGATCCTCATGGGACCCATGGAGCTGTCGACGCGGCTGCTGACCACGAGGCCGTTCTGCTCCATCAGTGCCAGATTCTTCATCACGGCCTGCTGGCTCACCCCCAGCTCCTTGGACAGGCGCAGGGGATAGCTCGGCTCGCGTACCAGCGATTCCAGTATGCGTCTCCGGGTGGGGTTCTCCACCATGGAGAGCAGGATGTCGATGTCGTCCATGTTATCCCTCGGTTGTCAACCCTTAGTTCACTACCACAGTATATGCAAGAACTTCTATAAAAAACTATCTTAAATGCATCGATACGGGGCCTTTCACCACTCTGTACGCTGATGAACAATAACATTCGTTCAGAATCAAATATATTGTATAATAAAGTACATTCTCTAACCATTATGTACATATATATCCAATGATTAGCATAACTCATGGCAATACCGAAAGACGCACGCATCACACTCGACCCCGAGGAGATTCCCAAGAGATGGTACAACCTCGCGGCCGACCTTCCCGAGCCTCTGGCTCCGCCACTCAACCCCGTCACCAAGGAGCCCGCCAAGCCTGAGGACTTCGCCGCCATATTCTGCAAGCCCATCATCCAGCAGGAGGGCTCCACCGAGAGGTACATCGACATCCCCGAGGAGGTCCGTGACGCCCTGGTCAATCTGAACAGGCCCTCCCCCCTGCAGAGGGCATACCGCCTGGAGAGGTATCTCAAGACCCCTGCAAAGATCTACTTCAAGAGGGAGGACATGAGCCCTCTCGGAAGCCACAAGGGGAACACGGCTCTGGCACAGGCGTACTACAACGCGGAGTCCGGAATCCACACCCTCACCACAGAGACCGGCGCCGGCCAGTGGGGGACAGCCCTGGCCATGGTGTCGAATCTGTTCGATATCGACACCACCGTGTTCATGGTCAAGGGCAGCTACAACCAGAAGCCCTTCAGGAAGACCCTGATGAACATGTACGGTGCGAAGGTGTACGCCTCCCCGTCCGAGTACACGGAGTTCGGGAAGAAGATCCTCAAGGAGCATCCGGACACGACCGGGTCCCTGGGCATCGCGATCTCCGAGGCATGCGAGCTCGCGGTCAAGGACGAGGGAACATGCTACGCACTCGGCAGTGTCCTGAACCATGTGATGCTGCATCAGACCGTCATCGGGGAGGAAGCCATGCTCCAGATGCAGAAGGCCGAAATCGAACCGGATTACATGGTCGCGTGCGTCGGCGGAGGCTCCAACTTCGCGGGATTCACCTTCCCGATGATGGCGGAGAAGATCAAGGGCAAGAGCGAGACCGAGATCATCGCGGTAGAACCCAAGGCCGCACCGTCCCTCACAGAGGGGGAGTTCAGGTACGATTACGGCGACACGGGCGGAATCACGCCCCTCATCATGATGTACACGCTCGGGTCCGAGTTCGTGCCCAAGAGCATCCACGCAGGAGGCCTCAGGTACCACGGCATGGCGCCGCTGGTCTCCGCCGCCTACGACCAGAACCTGCTGAAGGCGGTGGCATACGACCAGACCGAGACCTTCGAGGCGGGTGTGACCTTCGCCAAGACGGAGGGCATCGTCGCCGCTCCCGAGTCGTGCCATGCCATCAAGGGCGCGATCGACAAGGCCCTGGAGTGCAAGGCAAACAACGAGGAGAAGACCATCGTGTTCTGCCTCTCCGGTCACGGGTTCCTCGACCTGTACGGATACGAGCAGTACATGGAGGGCACCCTCCAGTCGTCCTCCCTCGACAACTACTGAACAGCCAAAAACCCTCCCCGCATCTCGCGGGGAGGGACCGGGCTCACGCCCACCTGAAGTTTTCCTTTCCGGCGCCGATCTCGAAGTGCAGCTTGGCTATTCCGAGGTCGACCGTCGCGTACGGCCCCTTGCCGGTCTCGGCCCTGACGCTTCCGTCGTCGTTGAGGGTGAATCTGAACTTCTGCTGGTTCATGGCGGTCGGTGCCAGCATCGCGGATTCCATCCCGTTCCTGAACCACTCGGGCATCTCCCCCGGGCAGACGCACAGGTCCCCCATGTCCTTGCTCTTGTGCGCCGTCCCCTGGTCGGAGCCGTACCCGAGGGCCAGGACGCAAACGAGCTTCTCATCGTCCTTGATCTGCACGTCGAGCTTCCTCTTCTTGTAAGTGAGTCCCACCCAGCATGTGTTGAGGCCCAGCATCTGCGCCTCGAGGACGACCTTCTCCCCGTAGTAGCCGACCTTCTCGTCGCTGTCCTCCTTCTTCCGGATCAGGGCAACGTAGTTCCCCACGTTGTCGAAGCCTCTGGCCATTATCCCCTCGAAGACTCCGGGGGCGTCCGTCACCAGCTGGAAATGGAGATGGCCCTCCGCGTTGCAGGTGTCGATCATGTTCTGAAGCTCTCTTCTGGTAGGCTCGTCGATCCTTCTGTCGGTGTACTTCCTCACAGAGTTGCGTGTTTTCACTGCCTCAATGATGTCCATGTCATCTCTCCTCGGGTACGATCGGGAATCCGTTGGCTCTGATCCTGTCTATCACCGCGCACACCTCACCGGTTATGTCGTGGAGGCGGTGCCAGACATCGGACTGTATGTCCAGGCAGTACAGGTTCGAGGTCCCTCTGCGGTGCATGGTCACGATCCCCGCCTGCCTCAGCGTCTTCAGATGGTAGGACACTGCCGGTCTCGAGAGGCCGACGCACTCGGTGATCTCCTGGACGCTCAGCCCGTAGCACCTGTTCTCCAGCAGGAGCAGGATTATCCTCTGCCTGTGGGGGTCTCCCAGCACGGTCAGGCTCTCGCAGCTCTTTCTGAAGTCCTCCGTCAGCCTCTCCCGGGCTTCCTCGTACTCGTCCATAATGGTTCATTCGTTTAAACATTTAAACATATTTGCAGGACCTTCCGCCAGGGCCGAAGCGATGGCGCCCCTGCCTCCGTTATATACATGGACAATCTACTCGGCACGATGGCAGGCCAACTAGTCGACGACATCGTTGAGGTCAGGGACCAGAGCGAGGGAAGCAGGCTTTACACCAGGGGCAACTTCGGATACCCGCGCAGCGGGGGCGGGGTCGACCTGGACCTCGTAGAGGCCACGTACCTCGTCGAGTGCAGGAGGCTTGAGGTGGAGGGTCCGGAGGGCCCGATGCCATACGACGATCTGTTCCGCCATTCCGCCAAGGTCGTCGAGGGCTTCGACATCAAGTATCTCGTCTACCGCGATCTCAGGCAGCGCGGTTTCATCGCCAAGTACGAGACCGGCGACTACGACATCTCCGTGTTCCCCAGAGGGAAGACCATGAGTAACTCCAGGCCCGAGTTCCTGGTGCGCGCCGTGTCGGAGAGGAACGCCATCGACGTAGCCACACTGATCAGGGAGACGTCCGAGACCAAGGACAGGAAGAAGAAGCTCCTGTACGGTGTCGTCGACGAGGAGGGGGATCTGACATACTACATCATGTCGATCCGCGACCCCGCGGGAAAGGTCTTCCCGGAGCCCATCGGCAGGAAGCCGGTCGGAAGGCTGATCCGCGACAGGGTCTTCGTCTTCGACAGGGACGACGCCGAGGCGCTGAGGGCCTACGGCTACTACGGGAAGTCCATCGTGGACGCGCTCCAGCTCTCGCTCATCGAGAGCTGTCATCTCGTGGGGAAGGGCAGGCTGACAGTCCTGGACCAGGACGACAACATCCTCTCGTTCGACGACCTGCTGGACTTCGGCAACTCCATGCAGGACGAGTTCCGCGTCAGATACCTCGTGTTCTCGGATCTGCGCGAAAGGGGTCTGGTCGTCAAGACCGGGTTCAAGTACGGCACCCATTTCAGGGTGTACCAGTCGTCGCCCGACGAGTGCCACGCGAGGTACCTGGTCCATGCGATGACCGATGACGGGCTCAGGATGTGGCCCGAGATCTCCAGGACCGTGAGGCTGTCAGGCGGTGTGAAGAAGGAGATTCTCTTCGGACGCGTCAGGAAGAACGACATCACGTATCTGGAGTTCAAGTGGTTCAAGCCTTGATCAGGCTCTCCAGGAAGCGTGCGAGGTCCCTGAACCTGCCGGCGTTGAGGAAGTAGACGTGGTCGGGGCCATCCCTGCGCGACGAGATCAGTCCCGCCTCCTTCATCTTCCTGATGGCCGCGTTCGTCCGGGGGCCGTCCATGCCGAACAGTCCGTCCGGGAACGGGGAGCGCGCCTCCTCTCTCGCCAGCCCTCTGACCAGCGTGAGCACGTCCTTGTCCGCAAGGGCGGACAGCATGTCGAACTCGGGGTCGTCCGAGATGCCGAGTGCGTGCCTGTTGGTCAGGCAGATGTGCTTGCTCGCCTTCTGCACGGGCTGTTCGTCGCTCATGGAGCAGGTTAAGTCACTCCTAAATCTTATAGGTTGTCACATCTGGGTAAATTTGAAAAGAATGGAAACTGGGGCGCCTTCCGGCACCCCGAATCGGTTTGTCAGAGCTGGATCTCGATTCCGAGTTTCTCGGTGAGCTCCTTGTAGCGGTTCCTGATGGTGACCTCGGTCACTCCCGCCACATCGGCCACCTCCCTCTGGGTCCTGCGCTCGTTGCACAGGATCGAGGAGATGTAGATTGCCGCGGCGGCGACGCCGGTGGGTCCCCTTCCGGAGGTGAGCTCCTTCTCGGACGCGTCCTTGAGGATCTCGGCCGCCTTGCTCTGTACCTCTCCGCTCAGCTTCAGCTCGGAGCAGAACCTCTGGACGTAGTCCTGGGGCTTCGTGGGCATGAGCTTGAGCTTCAGCTCACGGGTCATGAACCTGTACGTCCTTCCGATCTCCTTCCTTCCGACGCGGCTGGAGTTGGCGACCTCGTCGAGCGTCCTGGGCACACCGCACTGCCTGCACGCTGCGTAGAGCGACGCTGCCACGACGCCCTCAATGGACCTTCCTCTGATGAGGTTCTTGTTGACGGCCTTCCTGTAGATCATGGCCGCGGTCTCCCTCACGTTTCTGGGGAGTCCCATTGCCGATGCCATCCTGTCGAGCTCCGAGAGTGCGAATGCCAGGTTCCTCTCGGTAGCGTTGGATACACGGATCCTCCTCTGCCACTTCCTCAGCCTGTACAGCTGGGCCCTGTTCCTGGTGGGGATGCTCTTGCCGTAGCTGTCCTTGTTCTTCCAGGAGATCTCGGTGGACAGCCCCTTGTCGTGGATGGTGTACGTCATCGGGGCACCGGTACGGGCGCGCTTCTCGCCCTGCTCCACGTCGAACGCCCTCCACTCGGGCCCCTGGTCGATGAACTGGTCGTCCAGGACGAGTCCGCAGTCCTCGCACAGGAGCTCTCCGCGCTCGTAGTCGCGGACGAGGTGGTGGCTGCCGCACTCAGGACACACCTCAATCTCTTCTGTTCCTTCTCTTACCTTTGGCATTCTGCTTGTTCCCCCTTATGTAAGTTTGAGTGCCGATCCTCGCCGGCCCACCCTCCGGTGTAACGGATGCGTAAGGTCCGTCGACGGGGCCGAAAACCCTGCCGACCGTGCCGAGCTTCTTCTGTTTCTCGTCGAAAACAGGCGTCCCGATGTCGGGAAGTTCGTCACAGCGAACGATCATCCTCCCATCGCAGGTGACTTCTTCAACGATACCCAGAACGTCCATCAGCTCGAATCACTCCAACGTGAAGATGATGTTCACGGAATGACTGTCCCAATATTTAAAAAATTGCATATACTTTATAAACAATGACTGTTCACGCCGTTTTCTAGAATATAAACGGTTCGGCTATGTAACCTATGGATGGATACCATCTCCATCATAGGGGTCGTGACCGTTTCCGATCGCCAGGAGGCGAATCGGGACACATCGCAGGCCCTGGCCGGAACCCCGGGGGAGCGCCCCTGTGTCTGGGGTTGCAGCCCACCCACATGTGCCGTCCCGGGGAGGGGCCTGTCGGGTGGGACAGACGTCCGCACAGCCAGCACAAGATTAAATAATAGTCAAAGGGTTCCTGTGCACAACAGCCCGCACCTGCGGGTATCAAAAACGGAGGCTAAAAATGGATATTACAATCATGTCCTTTCTGACCCTCGTGGTGTTCGCGTTTGCCCTCGTCATGCTCGTGGCGGGCATCTTCGCGGCGTACTTCGGCTCTGGAAAGAGCAAAGCCGCCGGCGGCGCGATGGCCATCATCGGTCTTATCGTGGGAATCGTCTGGGCATATCTCGTCGGATTCAGCGACATCTCGCCCTTCTGTGACGTCAACACATGGGACACAGTCTACGTCGCCATCATCAGCCTGATCGGAATCCTGATCGGTGCTCTTGTCGCCGTGGGCATCTTCCTCGTCGTCGTTCTCAAGAGCTGAACGACAAGGAAAAAACCCCTTCCAAACCCCAACCCCTTCACGCACCTTCTCGATATCCTTTTTAAGAGAATGCACTCTCGTACCATCAATGTCAAGGGTCTCCATCATTTTGGGAAGCAAGAGCGACATGCCCGTGG
This sequence comes from Methanomassiliicoccaceae archaeon DOK, assembly GCA_009911715.1. NCBI lineage: Archaea > Methanobacteriati > Thermoplasmatota > Thermoplasmata > Methanomassiliicoccales > Methanomassiliicoccaceae > Methanomassiliicoccaceae archaeon DOK. Next base: position 27,930 of record CP047880.1, read on the forward strand.
CCGAGAAGGCCATCACGATCCTGAAGAAGTTCAACATCGAGTACGACATCGCCGTGGCGTCGGCCCACAGGACCCCCGCCAGGGTAGAGGAGCTCGTCACCGGAAGCAAATCCGATGTCTTCATAGCCATCGCGGGACTCTCCGCGGCTCTGCCCGGCTCCGTTGCCGCGCTGACCGTCAAGCCCGTCATCGGCGTGCCCGTGAGCGGTGCCCTCAATCTGGACGCCATCCTGTCCATCGTGCAGCTGCCCCCGGGCATCCCCGTGGCCGCAGTCGGTCTCGACCGCGGAGACAACGCCGCCATCCTGGCCGCAGAGATCCTCGCGGTCACCGATGCCACTGTCAGGGAGGCCCTCCTGAACTACAGGCAGGCGCAGGCCGCCAAGGTGATCGCAGACTCCGAGAAGGTGGTTGCCGATGCTGGGTGTTGAGGACTTCATAGACGAGGCCGTCGAGGACATCAGGCAGAGGATCCCCGGCAAGGCCATCATCGCCTGCTCCGGCGGCGTCGACAGCATGGTCGCCGCCACCCTTGCCAGCAGGGCCATCGGCGACAGGCTTCTCGCCGTGTACGTCGACAACGGGCTCATGAGGAAGGGCGAGACCGAGGAGGTCGAGGGGATGCTCAAGGAGATGGGCATCAACTACAGGATCGCCGATGCGGGCGCCGAGTTCTTCGAGGCGCTCAAGGGGGTCACGGAGCCCGAGCAGAAGAGGAAGATCATCGGCGAGAAGTTCATCCGCGTGTTCGAGAGGATCGCCAGGGAGTTCGGGGCGGAGTGCCTCGTCCAGGGTACAATCGCCCCCGACTGGATCGAGTCCGGGGACGGGGTGAGGGACACGATCAAGTCCCACCACAACGTCGGAGGCCTCCCCAAGGACCTCGGGATGACCCTCGTCGAGCCCCTGAGGGACCTGTACAAGGACGAGGTCCGCGATGTCGCCAGGACACTGGGCGTCAGGGCGTCCGAGAGGCAGCCATTCCCCGGACCCGCGCTCGCGGTCAGGTGCCTGGGCGAGGTCAACCCCGAGAGCATCGCCATCGTCCGCGAGGCCTGCCACATCGTCGAGGACGAGATCCAGAAGGCGGCCGCGGCAGGGAAGATGGAGCTTCCCTGGCAGTACTTCGCGGTCCTGCTGCCGTCCAAGTCCGTCGGCGTGCAGGGAGACAGGAGGGCGTACGGCAGGACCATCGCAATCAGGGCGGTTGCGTCCGTCGACGGCATGACAGCCACCTACGCGAGGATCCCCCTCGAAGTGCTGGACGCCATGTCCACGCGCATCACCAACACCATGAAGGACTCTGTGAACCGCGTGGTCTACGACATCACCAACAAACCCCCGGCGACGATCGAGTGGGAGTGAGCCCTCTCCGACCGTCTTCCAATCCAAACCGGGGTCCGGGGCCTTCTCCCGGACCCCCTCCAGTTAAACGTGATGACCGCGTAACACCATCCATGAACGCTAACGGAAACAAACGTCCGGACGACATGGTGAGGATCACCACCCCCGAGCTCGCCAATGCCTTCATCGACGAGAAGGTCGCGGAGATCAGGGCCCAGGTCGGCGACGGGAAGGTGCTGCTGGCACTCAGCGGAGGGGTGGACTCCTCCGTGGTCGCCGCCCTGCTCATACGCGCCATAGGGAAGAACCTGGTGTGCGTGCACGTCAACCACGGGCTCCTCAGGAAGGGGGAGCCGGAGCAGGTGGTGGAGGTGTTCCGTAACCAGATGGACGCCAACCTCGTGTACGTCGACGCCGTCGACCGCTTCCTCTCGAAGCTGGAGGGCGTCGCCGAGCCCGAGCAGAAGAGGAAGATCATCGGAGCGGAGTTCATCCGCGTGTTCGAGGAGGAGGCCAGGAAACAGGAGGGTGTCGACTTCCTCGCACAGGGGACCATCTACCCCGACATCCTCGAGAGCGGCACCGTGAAGGCTCACCACAACGTCGGAGGCCTCCCGGAGGATCTGAAATTCGAGCTCGTGGAGCCGGTGAAGCTCCTCTTCAAGGATGAGGTCCGTGTGGTCGGGAAGGCCCTCGGTCTGCCCGACTCGATGGTCTACCGCCAGCCGTTCCCCGGCCCCGGACTGGGCGTCCGCTGTCTCGGAGCGATCACCCGCGACAGGCTCGAGATGGTCAGGGAGTCCGATGCGATCCTCCGCGAGGAGTTCGCCGCCAACGGGCTCGAGGGCAAGGTCTGGCAGTACTTCACCATCGTCCCCGACTTCAGGTCCGTCGGTGTCCGCGACGGCAAGCGCACATTCGAGAGGCCGGTCATCATACGCGCGGTCAACACCACCGATGCCATGACGGCGGAGGTCGAGGAGGTCCCGTACCCCCTGCTCAAGAGGATCGCCGCCCGCATCACCGCCGAGGTGCCCGGAGTGAACCGTGTGGTCTACGACCTCACCGCGAAGCCGCCGGGAACCATCGAGTGGGAGTGACAGGAGACAGAAGAAAACGGTCCGGGGGTTTCTCCCCGGACCAATCATTTTGTTCGTTTTTATCCAGAATCAGTCCAGGATGCACTCGCTGATGCACCTGCAGATCTTGCTCACGTCGGTCCTGCACGTGAACTCGAACTTGACCTGACCCATGCCGCTGAACCAGAGGTACAGTTCGCTGTCCAGGTCGATGACGCCGGCGGTCTCCACGGAGAACGCCTGGACCCTGTCGTAGGGGAGGATGGTGATCGTCTTCTTCTTCCCGGTTATGCCCTGTATGTTGATCGCGATCAGGCGCCTGTTGGTGAAGACCAGTCCGTCGCGGACGCTCTTGTACGTGTGGATGATGCTCTCGCCGCTCACCAGGATGCCGTTGATGAGGTCGGCGTACTCGTCGTTGTCCGACTCCTTCAGCTTCAGGTACTCCTTGTTCTCGAAGTCGATCATAAGGCGCGAATGGCGTTCCGTATTTAACATACAATCCGTCCAACCGATTTCGGAGTTCCTTAAAGCTTTATCAACCCAAAACCAGATTCTCAAGCAGGAGGCTTATCTTGGCAATCACACTCGATAAAGAATACGGCCTGTACATCGACGGAAAATGGGTTCCCGCTTCCGACGGCGGGAAGTTCGCGGTCTACGATCCTGCCAACGGAGAGCAGATCGCGGAGTGTGCCGAGGCGACCAAAGAGGACGTGGACGCAGCCGTGAATGCGGCATGGAAGGCGTTCCCGGCATGGAAGGCCGTCGACCCGTCCGTGAGGTCGAAGATCCTTCTGGACATCGCGGACGCCATCGAGGCCAACGCGGAGCGTCTGGCCACCGTGGAGTCTATGGACAACGGGAAGCCCATCCGCGAGACCATGAGCATCGACGTCCCCCTAGCCGTGGACCACTTCCGCTATTTCGCCGGCGTCCTCCGCTCGGAGGAGGGCAGCGCGACCGTGCTCGACGGCGACCTGCTGAGCATCATCCTGCGCGAGCCCATAGGCGTCGTGGGGATGATCGTCCCATGGAACTTCCCGTTCCTGATGGTCGCATGGAAGCTCGCCCCCGCCCTCGCCGCAGGGGACTGCATAGTTCTGAAGAGCTCCTCGTCCACACCTCTGAGCGCGTTCGAGCTCATGAAGGTCATCGGGGACCTCCTGCCGCCCGGAGTCGTCAACATCCTCACGGGAAAGGGCTCCAAGTCCGGACAGTACATGCTGGACCACCCCGGCTTCCGCAAGCTCGCCTTCACCGGATCCACTGAGGTGGGACTCAGCGTCAGCCGCGCCGCCGCGGACAAGCTCATCCCGGCGACCCTCGAGCTCGGAGGGAAGAGCGCCAACATCTACTTCGAGGACTGCCAGTGGGACAAGGCCATCGACGGCCTGCAGCTCGGCATCCTGTTCAACCAGGGACAGGTCTGCTGCGCCGGGTCCCGTGTGTTCGTACAGGACACGATCTACGACAAGTTCGTCGAGGCGGCCGTCGAGGCGTTCAAGAAGGTGAAGGTCGGCGACCCGCTGGACCCCGCCACCCAGATGGGCGCGCTGGTCAACGAGCACCAGCTCAAGATCGTCCAGAGCTACGTGGACATCGGCGTGCAGGAGGGTGCCAAGCTCGCCTGCGGGGGAAAGCGCAAGACCGACGGCGACTGCGCCAAGGGAGTGTTCTACGAGCCCACGCTGCTGGTGGACGTGACGAACGACATGCGTGTGGCGCAGGAGGAGATATTCGGACCCGTCGCGGTGGTCATCAAGTTCCACTCCGAGGAGGAGGTCATCGCCATGGCCAACGACTCCGTGTACGGACTCGGAGGCGCCGTCTGGACCAGGGACATCAACAGGGCCATCCGCGTCGCACGCGGCGTCGAGACCGGGCGCATGTGGGTCAACTGCTACAACCAGCTGCCCGCGGGAATGCCCTTCGGCGGATACAAGCAGTCCGGAATCGGCCGTGAGACCCACAAGGTCATCATGTCCGCGTACACCCAGCAGAAGAACATCGTCATCGACCTCAAGGAGACCCCCTCGGGATTCTACCCCCAGTGACGAACGTCAAAACGGGGGCCTCATCGGCCCCCTTCCCAATGTTTTTATCATGTCGCGGACTACGACCGTCCGATGAAAGTCTACGTCGTTGACAACGGGGGCCAGTGGACCCATCGCGAGTGGCGCGTTCTGAGATACCTCAAAGTGGAGACCAAGATCATTCCCAACACGACCCCGTTCGACGAGATCAAGGACGTCGACGGCCTCATCCTGTCCGGAGGGGCCCCCAGCGTCGCCACGGATGCGGGACGCATGGGCAACAACGGCGAGTACCTGGACAAGGCGGACTTCCCCATCTTCGGAATCTGCGCGGGAATGCAGTTCCTGTGCGAGCACTTCGGCGGCAAGCTCGGCCCTGGCTCCACCCCCGAGTTCGGAGGCGTCACGCTCAGGGTCAACTCCCACGACGATCTGTTCAAGGGGCTCCCCGACGAGTTCCAGGTCTGGGCGTCCCACAACGACGAGGTCAAGACGATCCCCGCCGGATTCGAGGTCACGGCGTCCTCTGAGACCTGCCCCCACGAGGCGGTGAGGTGCATCGACAGGCCGATCTTCGGGGTGCAGTTCCATCCCGAGGTCGAGAACACCGAGCACGGGCCGGAGATATTCCAGAACTTCCTTGACATTGTGGCGGAGCAGCGCCGTTGACCGGCGCCGCTCCTAAAACAGGAAAAAGTGATTATTGATCAGTTCTGCTGGCTGAGGACCTCGAGCTGGCTGATGACGTTCCAGATGATGGTCCTTCCGTGCAGAGGGATGTTGGGGTCGTTGGCGAGGTCGTCGAGGATGACGATGGCGCCGGTGGCGCGGACGTCCATGGCCTCCTTGGTGTCGAGGAGCCTGGCCTTCGCGTCTGTCGCACCCTTCCTGATGTTGCGGGGGATCGAGGTGTCCTCGGCGAGCATGTCGAGGACGTCGGTAATCTGCTTGATCTTGTCTGCCATGGGAATCACTCCGATCAGAGGGTCTCGAACTCTTCCTGAAGATCCTGCACGAGCTGCTCGAGGACCTCCTCGAAGCTGGTGGACCTGTACTCCCTGACTCCGCCCAGGTCGCTCTGGATCTTGATGACAAAATCGTTGTTCTCTTTGACGAGCTCTACGTTGCAAAGCACTTCTTCCATTCTAAATTACCCCCTAAAAGGTTCTATGCAAAACGGTACCCGCATCTCATATAAAGCCGTTCTGTTATGTCGGAAGTTTGACAGCACTGTCGTCCAACACGGTCCGTTCCGCCCGTTGCGGACATAGCCAGACATTCTTCCGGGCGTCTGGCGGCATGTCGCCTTTTTGTCGCGAATCGACGAAAGCTTTAAAATAGGAACATGATTAAGGGGCATTCCCTGCGTTATTATATCAGTGGTAACGAGGGAACTGGTCCGCGGCCCCCGCGGATGGAGAACGATACAATGGCTGAAGAAGAGTCCATGGCCTACGAGCTCCAGGACGAGTTCGAATCCAAGGCCCGCGGTTTCGGAAAGGGAAAGTACGGCAGGATCCTCAAGATGGCACGCACCCCCAGCAGGGAGGAGTACGTGAAGACGCTGTACATCACCGGTCTCGGAATCATCATCATCGGTGCCGCAGGCTTCGTCATCTGGTGGCTTATGACCATTCTCCCCACCTATTTCTGAGGAGGAACAGCGATGAGTCCCAGCATTTCCGGCGAGAACAACCTGCAGAGGGTGCATGCCGGCGGCAAGGTAGAATGGCCGTTCAGCGTCTCCGCTGAAGCGTCTGAGGTGAAGATCTCGTTCTCCATCATCACAGGCCCCGACGCGGACAACGCTCCCGAGTGGAACGTCACACTGTACGACAACGCCAACGGGGAGCTCTGGAGCAACTACCGCAGCAGGACCGAGATCTCTGTCGACCTGCCCGGAAGGAACCCCAAGGAGTTCGTCCTCGAGGTCATCTGCCCCAAGGGTGCCAGGTACGGCGACACCGTCGAGACCGAGGTCATCGCCGACGACGGCACATCGACGAACTCGATGCGCTTCAAGGCCGTTGCAACACAGTCCATTATGGTCCTCAAGACCCAGATCGACCAGGAGAGGAGCGTCGCAGACTCTCTCGCCTCCAAGGCCACTTCCGGTGAGAAGGACATATATGCGATCCTGAGCCCCTCCGGACTCAGGGGATACGTGTTCGTGGAAGGCATGAACACGGACCGTCTCCGTGAGAAGACCCGCGACATCAAGAAAGCGAGGTCCTTCATAGACGGAGAGACCAACATCGATGAGATCGGACCCTACCTCATCCCGATGTCCGCCGTTGTCGGTATCGTCGAGGGCGACATAGTCGAACTCGTCAACGGACCGTTCAAGGGCGAGAAAGCAAGGGTCCAGCAGATAGACCAGGCCAAGGAGGAGATCACAGTCGAACTCATCGAGGCCATGGTCCCCATACCCGTCACCGTCAAAGGAGACAGCGTGAGGGTTATCGAAAAGGAGAGATGAACAATGGTAGATACTGTTGAGGCATTGGTTGATGGAGGCAGGGCCTCCGCAGGTCCGCCCCTTGGACCCGCTCTGGGACCCAAAGGTGTCAACATCGGACAGGTCATCGCTAAGATCAACGAGAAGACAAAGGCGTTCGAGGGAATGAAGGTCCCCGTCAAGGTCCTTATCAACGACGACAAGACCTTCGACATCAAGGTCGGAACCCCTCCGATGTCCGCTCTGATCAAGGGAGAGCTCGGAGTCGAGTCCGGAGCCCACAACGCCAAGACCGAGAAGGTCGGAAACCTGACTCTCGAGCAGGCCAAGAAGATCGCCACCATGAAGCAGGACGATCTCCTCGGAGCCGACCTGAAGGCGAAGGTCCTGGAGGTCGCAGGAAACTGCGTGTCCGTCGGAGTCACCATCGACGGAAAGAACCCCAAGGACTTCACCAAGGCGGTCAAGGCCGGCGAGTACGACGGCCAGTTCTGATCAAACTTCACAGGGGAGGGAAACCTCCCCTTCATTCTCATTTTTCAAGCACTGAAATCCTGTCGGCCAGGGCCTTGAACGGTTCCGGTCCCCACTCACCGAGTTGCGACGGATCGATGAAGTTTATCACATCGCTTTTGGCAGATTCCCAGTCGAGAGTGTCGAATCTCTTCTTCAGTATGGTGACCAGTGTTTCGCGGTCGAGTCCCGTGGTGGGTTCGCACTTCTTGTCCAGTTGGGATTCGAGGCACCTTATGTCGATGGGGATGCCGTGCTCGATGTACCATCTGAAGTCGTAGAAATCCCTGCCCTTCACGCGGTTGCCCCAGTGGCGACAGAGGACCGCCGCCGTCTTCCCCGCGAACAGGACGGGGAGTGGTTCGGTCCGTACGGAATAGCACAGTGGGGAAGTCTTGCTGATAATCTCGCTTCTGGAGTACGGCGCCGGGTCCAGATCCACATCCAGCTTCACGGTCACCAACTCCTGCGAGTGGGCATCTTCGACAACATTTTCAGAGAATCCCGCTGTTCTCAGTGCGTTCCGGAGGTTCATCTTGATCTTGGCGGAGTACACCATCATCTCCCCTTTTGGTGGGCGGGTCTTGTACGACGGTTCGAAACCGAGGTCCTCTAGGTTCGAGCAGGTCCTCTCCAGATGCGGTCCGAAGTCGAAGCCGTAGTCCTTCTGGACAAGAGAGAAATCGAGATCCTCCGAGAATCTGTCAAGGCCGTACAGGATGCGCAGACAGGTTCCCCCGTGGAAGACCGCACAATCCGAGAAACCGCTCTCAGCCAGACCTGACAGGATCAGTTCCTGGAGTCCTTCTCTGAGCAGGTTCACGGCGGTGTCGAGGTCTTTCACACCGACGGGACAAAACAGTTCGGACGTATCTGGCTTCATGAATGCTCCTGTAGGTAATGTCCGAGGGTTCTCAGGGTTGTGCAGTGGTAGAGTGAGGCGTAGTCCAGGATTGTACGTGCATCGAGTTCAAGTATGGCGTCCTCATCGAAGCGGAGGTCCTCGAACATCAGCGCTTCCAATCCTGTGTAGGATCTCGTCGGGGGCATCTTGGACAGCTTGTCGCATACAGCCTTCGCCGCCGATGCAATCGGGTAGCTGCGGTCTCCGTCTCCCCAGTATTCGATGCCGACAGGAAAGGCATTCTCCGGAATGTCGTAGTATACGAAATTGCCGAGTGCGTTACTGTACCTCTTGGTTTTGCGCTTGCCATATGTCGCGCTGGTGATCCAGACCACGCGCTCCGGGATTATGCTGTGTCTCATCAGTGCGTACTCGAACGAGATGTACGATGGCTCGCAGATGTGACTAGCCACAAGGTATGGCGGGGTTTCCGGATCCGTCTCATAAAGGTCGCGTCTCAGTCTGACAACCTCTCCGTTCTCGACCATGCGTCCGAGCTTGCAGGCCGGGCTCGAGTACGAGTCCGACAGTGAGTCGATCATCAATTCCCCTTTGACAATCATAATTGCTCAACACAATTTAATGATTTAAAATTGATGGAGCAATTACACAGGCATAATCACAATCATAGTATTCATGGCAGTGTAGGAACGACGGCCGAGAGCCTCATGGTCGCCGAGGTGTTACCTTTAAATACTACCCCCTTATTAGCCATCCTTACTTGTAGGAGAGTCGCAAGACTCGCATGAACTACGAGGAGGAATTGTATTGGCAGAAAAACCAACCGTAATGGCTGTGCAGAAGGCACTCGAGAGTGCGAAGAAGCGCAATTTTACTGAGACGGTTGAGTTGGCCATCAATCTCAAAGATGTCGATCTGACCATCCCGAAGAACCGTATCACCGAGGACATCATCCTCCCGAGCGGACGCGGGAAGGCAGTGAAGATCTGCGTGATTGGTGGTGGCGAACTAGCCTTGAAAGCCAAAGACGTGGCCGACATCGTGATCACCCCCGAGGAACTCGGAGCGATCGCAGATGACAAGAAACAGGCAAAGAAGATCGCGAACAGCACCGACTACTTCATCGCCGAGGCGCCCCTCATGGCCGTCGTCGGTAAGAGACTCGGTACCGTTCTCGGTCCCCGCGGAAAGATGCCGAAGCCCATCGCCCCCGGAGCAGATCCGGCCGCGATGATCGACAGCCTCCGCAAGTCTGTGACCATCAGGACGAAAGACAGGAAGACCTTCCACGCCCCCGTCGGGACCGTGGATATGACCGCTGAGGAGATCGCCGAGAACGTCGATCTCATCCTCAAGCGTGTCGAGTCCCACCTGGAGAAGGGGAAGCACAACATCGCTTCCGCGTACGTCAAGACCACCATGGGCCCCTCGGAGAGGGTGTTGTAAGGAGGTTAAAAGATGGCACACGTCGCAGCTTGGAAGAAGGACATGGTAAGCGAGCTGGTACAGGACATGCGCGAGTACCCCGTCGTCGCAGTTGTCGACATGGCGGGCATTCCCGGTCAGCAGGTCCAGTCTATGAGGGCCGGACTCAGGGCTCACGCCAAACTCAAGATGACCAAGAACAACCTCATGCTCCTGGCCATCGAGGAGGCGGCGAAAGAGAAACCCGAGATCATCGGACTCAAAGACTCGATTCACGGACAGTGTGCGATTGTCACCACGGACATCGACCCCTTCAAGCTCTTCAAGAAGCTCGAGGCGACGATGACCCCCGCCCCCGCTAAGGAGGGACAGCTCGCACCGTTCGACATCGTCGTACCCAAGGGACCGACCCCGTTCGGACCCGGCCCGATTATCGGTGAACTTCAGAAAATTGGGCTCCCTGCCGCCATCGAGGCAGGGAAGATTGTAGTCAAGAAGGACACGACGCTCGTGAAGGAGGGGGAGCCGATCCCCGGACCCGTCGCAGCGATGCTGCCCAAGCTCGAGATTCTCCCCATGGTCGTAGGAATGGACCTCAGGGCCGCCTACGAGGACGGAGTGATCTACAGCAAGGATGTCCTGGACATCCCGGAGGACTACTACTCTACTATGTTCGCTACGGCCGCATACAACGCTCTGGCACTCGGTGTCTCGATTGCGTTCCCGACTAAGGAGACAATCGTCCCGCTCATCGCCAAGGCGTTCAGGGAGACTATGAACCTCTCTGTTGAGGCCGCGATACCGACCAAAGAGAACATCGACATCCTCCTGGCGAAGGCCGACGCCCAGATGCTGGCCCTCGCATCCGCAAGCGGATACACCAGCGACGAGATCGCGGCGAGGCTCAGCTCCGCCGCCGCTGCAGCCACCGTTGCAGCCCCCGCCGCCGAGGCCGCCCCTGCTCAGGAGACCGTCGAAGAGGAAGAAGAAGAGGTCAGCGAGGAAGAAGCAGCCGCTGGCCTTAGTGCATTATTCGGCTAAATTAAAGGAGTTGAATCAGATGGAGTATATCTACAGCGCTATGGTGCTCTACTCTGCCGGCAAAGACATCACCGAGGACGCTATCAACGCTATCCTCACCGCCGCCGGAGTCGAGGCTGACGCAGCTAAGATCAAAGCACTGGTCGCTTCTCTCGAGGGAGTTGACATCAAGGAGGCCATCGCAAGCGCCGCTATCTCTGCCGCGCCTGCTGCCGCCGCAGCCCCCGCAGCCGCCGCAGCTGCCGCAGACGCCCCTGCCGCAGCCGCCGACGAGCCCGAAGAGGAAGCTGTCAGTGAGGAAGAGGCCGCTGCCGGTCTCTCCGCTCTGTTCGGATGAACGGTTGGTCTTAAGCTGACAACACAAACCTTTTACCCAACCCCTTTCCTTTTCGTGACAGGACGGTTTTCAGATGGATTCGGACCAAAAGGTCATCGTGAGGCTCTCTTCCGAGACCGTGGGCGTTCTCCGCGCACTCGTCGACGAGGGGGAGTTCCGCTCGCTCTCCGACGCTGTCCGCTCCGTCCTGGACGGCTATGCGTCCGAGCGTCTGGCACAGGGTGTGAGGCCCGCGCCGGAGCACGGGGACGACGCGCTCAGCATCGAGGACCTCACCATCGACGGGTCCACGCTGGACGACGCGGTCAGGTCCGCTGCACGCGACTACGTCCGCCAGAGGACGAACCCAGGGGAGCGCCCATGGGGGATGTGACCCTCTTCGTATGCGGAGGCGGCGCGAGGGCGATCCTGTCCGACGCGACCGAGGCCCCCGGCGTCCCGACGGTCTTCATGAACTCCAACAGCAGCAGCACCATATCCATGGTGCCGGAGGACATGCCAGGCGCCTACGGGGACCCGTTCCTGGCCTACAGCCTGACCCTGGACAACAGCGACGAGATCCGCGAGAGGCTGCAGGGTGTCCGCGTCGTGATTCTCTTCTCCATACTCGGCGGCGGTTCCGGCATCGGCATGCCGCTGGGGATATCGGAGATAGCCCACGAGATGGGGTGCAGGGTCGTGTCCGTGATCGGACTCCCCATGGCCTTCGAGCTGGAGCGTCGCAAGAGGGCGATGGCGGTGCTGCCCCAGGTCCTGGACTACTCCGACCGCGTATTCATCCTCGACATGGGGTCCATAAACAGGATCTACCCGGATGTGAAGTTCATCCACATCCTCAGGATGGCCTCACGCTCGATCGTGTTCGCAGTGGACAATCTGGCACATATGATGGAGGGGCCGTTCTTCAGCACCTTCCCCAAGAAGATCTACACGTTCGCCTACACCAACGACCTGGACCCGTCGAAGGCGGTCACCAGGGCGATGGACTCCACGATGTTCGAGACCAGCCCCGACTTCGGGAAGATGATAGTGCTCGTCAGCTCAGGCTTCGGCACCGCGCAGACCGAGTCGATCTACTACACCATCGTGAGTATGACCGGCATCGTCCCGGACATCGTCAAGAGGGATGACAGGGAGGACACGAAGGTCCTGGTCTTCCTGCCGGTTCACGGGCTCTGACCCTTCTTCTCCCAGGGCTTGCCGTACCTCACGATCTTGGCCGCGTCGCCGAAGACCCCCATGATCGTGTTGTACTCGTACTTGGTCGGGAGCGCGCGCCCCATCATGCGCCTGAACATGACGGTGGTCATCTCCCTCCTGTTCGGCGGGTACTCGATGCCGTCCATGAGGTCGCCGAAGAACTCGAACATCAGCTCCTTCTCGTGCCTGTCCGCCGGCTCCGACCTCCTGGGCGTGTGCTCGGCCTGGAAGAACTCGTACATCACTATGTTGGCCGCGTGGGACAGGTTGAGGATTGGGTACTCCTCGCCGGCGGGGATCGTGATGAGGACGTCGCACAGGTTCAGCTCGTCCTGCAGGAGCCCGATGTCCTCGCGTCCGAACAGGATCGCGATCTTCTCGGGGTATCCGCGGCAGTGCTCGGCGAACTCGCGCACGGGCACGGGTATGCGGGTGTAGTTCCTGTCGCCCTTGGTCGTCACGCCGCTGGTCCCGACCACCAGGAAGACGCCTTCCAGCGCCTCCTCCAGCGTGTCGACGATGTGGACGTCGTCAAGGAGCCCGGAGCCGTGCTTGGCTCTGCGGTAGGCGTCGTCACCGAGCTCGCAGGGGTTGACCAGGTAGAGCTCGCTGACGTCGAAGTTGGCCATCGAACGGGCGATGGCGCCCACGTTACCCTCGTATTTCGGACCGACGACGACGATGCGGATGTCAGGCATGCCCATGGCATCGGACTCAACTACTTGGTTCTGTGGGTCAGGATGGCAATCTATTAGGGGAGCGTCCGCAATCGCAGCGGACGTGGACATTCCTAAGAGTCATCCAAGATACAAATCGCTCATGACCAGGGAGCGTCTGGCCGAGATGGTCCAGGCGGGCCTGGTCACCCCGACCGGCCTGATCTCCCACGGCAGGGGCGAGGCCTACGACTACCTGATGGGGGAGAGGAGCACCGAGGCGGCGCTGGAGGCCGAGAGGGCCGCTGCCGCATATCTCCTGAACGCCGAGAACCCGGTCATCTGCGTCAACGGCAACGCCGCCGCACTGGACCCGGAGGGCATAATCGCACTGGCGAAGCAGGTCCCGGCGAAGATCGAGGTCAACCTGTTCCACCGCACACCCGAGCGCATGGAGGGCCTGATATCCTACCTGGAGTCCAAGGGCGCCGAGGGCGTCCTCGGCAGGGACCCCGACAGCAGGATCCAGGGTCTGGAGCACGACCGCGCCCTGTGCACCTCCGAGGGCATCTACGGTAGCGACGTCATCCTGGTCCCGATCGAGGACGGGGACCGCGCCGAGGCCCTGGTCGCCATGGGGAAGAAGGTCATCTCCATAGACCTCAACCCGCTCTCGCGCACATCCAAGGCCGCGACAGTGCCCGTATGCGACGAGATCTCCCGCGCCATAGAGAACATCTCGCGCTTCGTGGAGGAGCTCCGCGGGGACCGTGAAACAATAATTAAGACGTTGGACGACTTCTCCAACCAGGAGAACCGCCGCCGCACCGTCGAGAGGATCTGCAGGTTCCTGATGGACGGGCTGGACGGAGGAGATGATTGAATGGACGAACTTGTCAAGAAAGGGTCCCTGAGGCTGCACTGGGTCGAGACCCACATGCCCGTCCTCATGGACATCCGCAGGCGCTTCATCGACGAGCAGCCCCTCGCCGGGCTGAAGATCGGCATGGCCCTGCACACCGAGGCGAAGACCGGGATGCTGGCGGTCACACTTGCCGACGCCGGCGCCAAGATCCGCCTCGCGAGCTGCAACCCCCTCTCCACCGACGACTCCGTCGCCGCAGCGCTAAGGGAGGAGTACGGGCTCGACGTGTACGCGAAGAAATGGGAGTCATCCCAGGAATACTACAACAACCTCAACACCGTCCTGAACATGGCGCCTGACTTCCTCATCGACGACGGGGCCGACCTCATCGCCATGGCGCACACGTCCAGGAAGGACATCCTGCCCAACATCAAGGCCGCCAACGAGGAGACGACCACCGGTGTCGTCAGGCTCAGGGCCATGGCCAAGGACAAGGCGCTGAAGTTCCCCGTCCTGGACGTCAACGACGCCAAGATGAAGTTCCTGTTCGACAACAGGTACGGGACCGGCCAGTCCGCCTTCGACGGCTGGATGAACGCCACCAACCTGATCGTCGCCGGGAAGAGGCTCGTGGTCGCAGGCTACGGTTGGTGCGGGAAGGGCGTCGCCATGAGGGCCAAGGGTCTGGGCGCGTCCGTCATCGTGACGGAGGTAGACCCCGTCAAGGCCATCGAGGCCAAGATGGACGGGTACGAGGTCATGAGGATGATCGACGCCGTGAAGGTCGCGGACATCATCATCACAGTCACTGGATGCAAGGACATCATCACCGCCGACCATCTGGCCGTGATGAAGGACGGATGCATCATGGGCAACGTCGGTCACTTCGACAACGAGATCAACAAGAACGCCCTGGACGAGATGTCGGACTCCAAGGTCAGGGTCCGCGACTTCATCGACGAGTACAGGATGAAGGACGGCAGGTCCCTGTATCTCATCGCGGAGGGCAGGCTGATGAACCTGGCCGCCGGTCAGGGGCACCCCGCGGAGATCATGGACATGAGCTTCGCCACCCAGGCGCTGGGAATCGTCCACATGACCCGCAACTACGACAGGATGGACAACGAGGTCTACGCCGTCCCGGCGGAGATCGACATGCAGATCGCCACCCTCAAGCTGAAGTCCATGGGCGTCACCATCGACACCCTGACGGACGAGCAGGTAAAGTACGTCACCGGCTGGGAGGAAGGCACCTGAGCGACCCCTTTCTGTCGGTCTACGGCCACGTGACCGTCGACCAGATCCTGTCCATCGACAGGTTCCTGGACCCGGGGATCACCGCCGACGCGCTGTCCAAGAAGACGACGCTCGGCGGCACCGGCCCCAACATCGCCGTCTCGGCGGCGAGGCTGGGGTGCCCCACTGCGCTCTGCGCTTTCGTGGGCCCGGACTTCCCCGCCAAGTACATGGAGTTCATGGAGTCCTCGGGGCTCATCATGGACGAGGTCGTCACCCTCGACGGCGAGGAGACCTCGACCTGCGTCATCATCAACGACCGCGACCTGGTCACCAGGGTCTTCTTCTACCAGGGACCCCAGGGCCACGCGGACAGGACCGGCGTGAGGCTGGACCGGATGGCCAGGGCCTCCGCCAACGTGCACTTCTGCACGGGCCAGCCCTCCTACTACATCTCCCTGATGGAGGATCTGAGGGGCGGCAGGAGGATCGCCCTGGATCCGGCGCAGGAGGTCCACCGCGTGTGGAACGCGGATCTCGTGGGGCAGGCGCTCCCTCTGTCGGACGCGCTCTTCTGCAACGACCTCGAGGCGGCGACGATCTGCAGGTACCTTCAGCTCGACGACGTCATGGAGGTCGACCTGCCGCTGGTCGTCCGCACCGAGGGGGACAAGGGCAGCACGGCCAAGGTCGGCGACGAGGTCATGCACATACCGGCCGTGAAGGCGGACAGGGTCGTTGACGTCACCGGCGCCGGCGACAACTACCGTGCGGGCTTCTACGCTGCGACCTACAGGGGCGTGGACGTGCCCGAGGCGCTGGTCATCGCATCGGCGGTCTCGTCCTTCGCGGTCGAGGAGGTCGGGGCCCTCAACAACATCCCGACTTGGGACGCCGTCCTGGAGAGGGCCGAGCCCTATCTCGGGATGATCTCATGACGCTCTACGCGCTGACCGGCACACCCGGCACAGGGAAGTCCTCCGTGTCGGAGGAGCTCCGCACCCGCGGATACGACGTCGTCGACGGGAAGCGCTTCATAATCGAGCACGGCCTGATGGGCGAGCTGGACGAGGAGAGGGACACCCACGAGGTGGATCTGGACCTCCTGAACGACGCGCTGGAGCCCTTCAGGGCCTCGGAGGGGCTGGTCATACTGGACAGCCACCTGTCGCACTTCATGGACTCCCATGGGATAATCGTCCTCCGCTGCGCGCCGGACGTCCTCGCCGGACGTCTGGAAGCCAGGGGCTACGGCCCGGAGAAGGTGAGGGAGAACGTGCAGGCTGAGGTCCTGGACGTGATTCTCTGCGAGGCCACGGAATCCGACATCCCGGTGTACGAGGTGGACTGCACATCGTGCACCGTGTCCGAGTCCGCGGACGCCGTGGAGAAAATCGTAAAAGGGGATGGTGCGGATTACCTCCCCGGAAAGACCGACTGGTCAGGGGAGATGGACAGATGGTTCTAGACGGACAGAGAGCGAGGGTCGATTTCGCGCTGACCCCGGTCGCGAGAAAGCTGATAAACGTGAATCCCAACACGATCTCCTGGATCGGGCTGATCCTGGCGCTTGTGTGCGGTGCGATCTTCTACTTCAGCGGCTACGAAGGATACGACTGGCTCCTGATAGTCGGGGCCGTGATGGTCATCGTGTCGGGCTACTTCGACGCCCTCGACGGGAAGGTGGCCAAGCTGTCCGGCAAGGCGGGCCCCAAGGGCGACTACCTGGACCACGTCTTCGACAGGTACGCCGACGTCTTCATGATCGGCGGGATCGCGTTCTGCGCCACCTGGTGCAACCCGTACCTCGGCATGCTCGCCCTCGTCGGTGTCTTGCTCACTTCCTACATGGGCACACAGGCCCAGGCCATCGGCGCCCCGCGCCTCTACGCCGGGCTCCTCGGGAGGGCCGACAGGGTCGTCCTGTCCACGCTGTTCCCAATCATCCAGTACGTCATGATCCAGGTCGGCTACGGGTCGTTCCAGGTCGGCGGTATCGACATCTGCTGGATGGAGATCATGATGCTGTGGTTCGCCGTCGTCGGCAACGCCACCGCCATCCAGAGGGCGATCATCACCTGGAGGAACCTGGGCAAGATGTACCCCGAATCCGACGAGGGGAAGGAGGACTGAGGTCCCCTCCCCCTTTCAAATCATTTTCACACTCTGGCACTTTCGACCGTTGGCCTTTTTTGGACGGTTTCATTGGTCGTTTTTCGGCCGGTTTCCGGACTGCCCCTGTGGCTGCGCCTGCTGCTGGGCGGCCTGCCCGCTCCTCTTCTCGGCGTCGCGCATCTTGACCCTGTAGTACGAGAGGGGATGGTTCATCCACTCCTGCTGGCACAGAGTGTCCGGGTTGTGGCAGAGGCCGTTCGTCTTCATGGTCTTGCACTCCGGCGGGCTGTACCCCTCCGTCCCGCTGAGCTCCCCGGTGATGTGCTTGATCTGGTATCCGGCGATCTCCTCGTTGAAGTCCGGGGACTCGGAGAAAACCCTGATGATCCCGTCGTAGTCGAGGCCGAGGGCGTGCAGGAACGTGACCAGGGCGAACCTGGCGCTGTGGGGCAGGTTCATGCCGCGTCTGGACATGTCCAGGATGTGCACTAGGCACGGCGGGAGGAACTCGTTCTTCATCCCCTCGCCCCCCGTGGGGCTGTACCTGGCCTTGGCCTCCTCGAGGGCCATGGACACCTTGTCGACCGCGCCGCGGAGATACCTCCTGTACTCCTCGGGGGTCATCAGCGGGAGCTCCGACTCGATCTTGTCCTGCAGGGCGTTCTGCATCAGACGGCTGAACTTCTCCTGCGGAAGGTACACCAGGCCGGAGTGGATGTCGCAGTTGATCAGCTTCCAGTCGACGCTCTTGAGCCTGTTGGCCAGCCTGAGGTAGTCGGGGAACCCCATGCGGATGATGCCGTCCGCGTCCACCGTCGATGTCACGCCGAGCTCCTCCGAGACCACCAGGAGGGTCTCCCTGTCCTCCCCCGTGAGGATCTTGTTCATCCTGACGGCCTCCGCCAGGGCGTACCTCTTGGTCAGGAAGCGGTCCCCGACCATCGACACGATCATCCTGGCGTACGGGTAGGACATGACCTCGATGAGCCTGTCGTAGTCGTTCATCAGGGGCTTGTAGGTAACCTCTGAGTTCTCCAGGGCGTCCATCACCCTGGCGACACCGCGCTCGCGGGCGGGCTCGAAGGACGGCGACGTTATCAGGGCCTCCAGGTCTGCGTTGTTCTGCTCCGCGAACTCTGCGGACTCCTTCAGAAACGGGAACTTGGCCGCGCGTCCTGTGTCCATGTCCCACCGTAGGGCGCGGGGATTGAAAAAGAAGAGGTTAAGGTCGCAACACCTCAGGCTTCCCGGGGAATCCGGTAATCGATAGTATATACGTGGGGGTCATCCCCTCACTCAAGAGGTCCGAACATGTCCGTTTTCAAGAAGAAGGAGAACAGGGTCCGCGTGCTGTTCGTGGACGAGAAGAACGACTTCGCCTCACAGATGGCCGAGTACTTCACGATGAAGTTCTACCCGGACCAGTACGAGGCGTTCAGCGCCGGTCCGGAGCCCGACATCATCGACTGCGAGCTCATCTCCGCGATGTACCAGAACGGGGAGGACATGAGGAGGCAGGTCTCCAAGAACTTCGAGAACGAGGACTACCTGCCCAAGGACAAGACCTATGATTACGTGGTCTACACCGAGAAGGACGTCTTCGACAGGCTCTCGGGCAATCCCGAGTGGAAGGGGAAGCAGATCCTGGCCCCCATGAGGTCCAGGCTGGACTACGCCGCCACCGACGACCTGGAGCTCTACCAGGAGTACGTCCGTTCGATGGAGGAGGTCAGGGAGTGGGTGAAGGAGAACATGGCCGACCCCTCCAAGCTGGCCTCGATGGTATCCGCATGATCCCGGTCATCATCTACGACAAGTGCCAGTGCGACCCGAAGAAGTGCACCGCCAAGCGGATGCTGAAGTTCGGTCTCGGCAGGGAGGCCAAGACCCTGGGCGCGATCCCGTCCGGGTCCATCGTCCTCTCCCCCTTCTCGGACAGGGCTCTGTCGCCGGCCGACATCGGCCACGCGCACAAGGGTTTGGTCGTGATGGACCTGACCTGGACCAACATCGACGAGTTCCCAAGGCTCAGGAGGGTGGAGGAGAGGGCGCTGCCCTACCTCCTGGCGTCGAACCCCATCAACTGGGGCAGGCCGATGGAGCTGAACAGCGCCGAGGCCGTCATGGCCGCCCTGATCATCCTCGGTCAGAGGGAGCAGGCCGAGACGTTCATGGGCAGGTTCAACTGGGCTCCGGAGTTCATGAGGCTCAACGGCGCGATGCTCGACGACTACTCGAAGGCGAAGGACAGCACCGAGGTCGTCAGGATCCAGAACGAGTACATCGAGTCCGTGACCGGCGGGAACAGCGGATCGGACGACAGTAGCGATCGAGAATCGCGTCAGAGCAGCAGTTCTTGAGAAAATCAAAAGGGAAATGGTTTCCAGGCCGTCTTCCGACGGCTCAGGGACGGCATCACTCGGTGATGGCGCTGGAGGGGCACTCGTCGATGCAGGCGCCGCAGTCGATGCATTTGCCGGCATCGATGACCGCGATGTCCTCGCAGGTGATAGCGCCCTCGGGGCAGACGTCCACGCATGCACCGCATGCGACACACTCGGAAGCGTTGACTGTAACCATCTTGATTACCTCTGAGGGGGAAAACCCGCAAAGGTGTATAAAAAGGTGAGTAAACAGCGTTTAGGAGTGGTTAAAAATTAGTGTCCGCAATTCGGCGCGCCTCACAATCCGCAACCCCAGGTTTCGGACATCTGGCACTGTCGTCTCCCTTCGGTTCCGCACCCGGTTCGGTCCTCATCGGCATGGAGGAGGTCCTAAACAGGGGCGCACTCCGACGCACGCGTGCGCGCAGGCACGATGTTTAAATCATGGTCGGCGATGGTCGGGGCGATGACCTCAGACGACCTTCTTCCGATGATATGGGACGCGCTAGGCGCCGACCGCCTCACCACGCTCGAGGCGACAGACAGGCTGGAGGACCTCTTCAAGTACAGGTGCCCCGACGACCTGGCGAAGACCCTGATGAAGTTCAGGAAGGCCGGACTGATCAAGGGGGAGATCTCCATGGACCGCGGCGGATGGGTCTGGTGGGTCGACGACGAGTGCCGCTCGAAGGGGGTCTGACATTGGCGGTGAACTTCCAGGACAGCGAGATCCAGGCCGCCTGGAACGACGTGTTCTCCAGGGACAAGTACCGCATCATGATCTCGTGCATCGCGGACAACTTCCCCCAGAAGAAGAGCCTCATGGTGGACTACGCCGACATCAACACCTACAACGTGGACTTCGCCATGTACGTCCTCGACAACCCGGACAAGTGCTTCGAGATCGCCAGGAAGACCGTCATGTCCCTGGTGCCCAACATCAGCCGTCCGGGGGAGAACATCAACGTCAGGATATTCAACCTCCCGAGGGATGCGAAGGTGGACATCCGCAACCTGCGCGCCGACCACCTCAGGAGGCTCATCGCGGTGGAGGGCCTGGCCAGGAAGGTCACCACCGTCAAGCCCCGCATGACCGTGGCGCTTTTCAGGTGCGCCAGGTGCGGCACCGAGATGTGGGTGGACCAGCCCGGGATGATCCTCAAGGAGCCGATGATGTGCTCCAACCCCGAGGGCAGCTGCAACAAGCAGGCCACCCGCTTCATCCTGGACGACAAGGCGTCCGTCTTCATCGACACGCAGAAGATCGAGATCCAGGAGAGCCCCGAGGGGCTCAGGGGAGGCGCACAGCCGGAGAGGCTCACCGGATACGTGGAGGACGACATCGCCGGTGAGGTCACCGCGGGCAACAGGATCACCCTGAACGGGGTGCTCAGGTCCGTGGAGAAGTCCGACAGGGACAAGTCGACGGTGTTCGAGACCTTCCTCGACGTCATCTCCGTGGAGTTCGAGCAGCACGAGTACGACGAGATCCAGATCACCGAGGAGGACGAGAAGGAGATCCTCCGCATGTCCAAGGACCCGGACCTCTTCGACAACATCGTCAAGTCGATATCGCCGTCCATCTACGGGCTGGACTCCGTGAAGAAGGCCATCGCCCTGCAGCTGTTCGGCGGTTGCCACAAGGAGATGGACGACGGGACCGTGATGAGGGGCGACATGCACATCCTGCTGATGGGAGACCCCGGAGTCGCGAAGTCGCAGCTCCTGAGGTACATGAGCATGCTGGCGCCCAGAGGGATATACGCCTCCGGGAAGTCCGCGTCGGCGGCGGGACTGACCGCCGCGGCGGTGAGGGACGACTTCGGGGACGGCAGGTGGACCCTGGAGGCCGGGGCACTGGTCCTGGCGGACAAGGGTCTGGCCTGCATCGACGAGCTGGACAAGATGACGGACCAGGACAGGTCCTCGCTGCACGAGGCGATGGAGTCCCAGAGGATCTCCGTCGCCAAGGCTGGCATAACCGCCACGCTGCAGTGCAGGTGCTCGATGCTGGCCGCCGCGAACCCCAAGTACGGGAGGTTCGAGGAGGACACGCCCATCGCGGACCAGATCGACCTGCCCCCGGCGCTCATGTCCCGTTTCGATCTCATATTCGTGCTGACGGACAAGCCCGAGAAGAGGAAGGACACGGCGATCACCGAGCACATCCTCAAGGCACACCAGCGCGGGCAGGTCAGGATGATGCCCGAGGGGACGCACATAGACGGCGTGGACCCCAAGAGGATCCTGGAGAACACCGACAACATCCGCCCGGTCTACGACGTGGAGATCCTCAGGAAGTACGTGGCGTACTCCAAGAGGATGACCCCGGTCATGACCGAGGAGGCCAAGAGCATCATCGAGAGGAGCTACCTGAGGATCAGGGCCATGGGCGGGGACGGGAGCTCCGTACCGATCACGGCCAGGCAGCTGGAGGCGTTCGTGCGCCTGTCCGAGGCGTCGGCGAAGATGTGCCTGAGCTCCGTCGTGACCGACGTGGACGCCAACCGCGCCGTGGACCTGGTGGAGGACTACCTCAGGAGGATCGCCGGCTCCGACGACGGCGGGTTCGACATCGACAAGATCGCCACCGGAATCAGCTCCAAGGACAGGAACAAGATGGACGTGGTCAGGGAGATCATGAGGGACTTCGGCGGCGACGGCCTCACCGAGGACGAGTTCGTCCAGCACGGCGAGTCCCAGGGCATCCCCGAGTCCGAGGTCCGCAGGGCGCTCAAGCAGCTGCACGACGCCGGAGAGTTCTACAAGGCCGGAAACCTTTACAAGAGGGTGTGAGGACATGTTCGTAAGGATACACACGCACGGGAACGAGGTCATCCTCGCGGCATGCGACGAGGACCTCATCGGAAGGACCTTCGAGGGCGGGGGCGCCAGGCTGAGGGTCAGCGAGACGTTCTACAGGGGGGAGTCGATTCCCGCCGAGGCGTTCATCGAGAGGATGAAGTCGGTCACCATCATGAACCTGGTCGGAGAGGAGGTCGTGTCCATCGCCATAGCGGAGGGCAAGGTGTCGCCGGACAACGTCATGGAGATCGGCGGCGTGAAGCACGCCCAGGTGGTGCTGCTGTGAGCTTCTGCGTCAAATGCGGCAGGGACTGCGAGGAGTCTCTGGACGGCCTGTGCATAGACTGCTGGCTGGACGGCAGGAAGCTGACGTCCCTCCCCCACCACGTGGACCTGAGGGTCTGCACGAACTGCGGCGAGTACGAGTTCGGGGACAGGTGGCTCAGGAGGGAGAAGGCCGTCGCAGTGCAGGACGCGGCGGCGGACGCGCTGGCGGTGATCAGGGACGCCGTGCCGGTGTCCGTCTCGACGCAGGCCGTGGAGCAGGACCCGCACGTGTACTCCGTGACCGTCCGCACCACGTGCGACGTCATGGGCTACGAGGCCGAGGACGAGGCCACGACCATCGTGAGGATCAAGAACACCGTCTGCAGGAGGTGCTCCAGGCAGCTGGGGAGCTACTACGAGGCGATTCTGCAGATCAGGACGGGCTCCGGCAGGCTGTCCGAGGAGGACAGGGAGGAGACCCTGGTCATGGTGGAGAACTCCGTGGCCAGGCAGGCGGCCACCAACAGGTCGCTGTTCATCACGAAGATGGAGCTCGTGACAGGCGGGGTGGACGTGTACCTCTCGTCGATGTCCCTGGGGAAGAGCCTGGCAAGGGAGCTGGCGGACTTCTACTGCGCGGAGACCAAGGAGTCCCCGAAGCTGGTTGGACAGACCACCGACGGCCAGGACATGTACAGGATCACGTACCTGGTCAGGCTGCCCGAGTACCATGTGGGCGACGTGGTCCTGTTCCAGGGCCACCACTGCAAGCTCACCAGGGTCAACGGCAACGGCGGGAGGCTCATGGACCTGATGGATTTCAGGGAGAGGGCGGTTCGCAGGGCGGACATGTCCGACATCAGGGTCTACGAGAAGGCGGAGGATCTGAGGGAGGCGACGGTCGTCAGCAGGTCCGGGTCGGAGATCCAGGTGCTGCATCCGGACAACTACTCCACGGTGGACCTGAGGGTGCCGGAGGACGCGGACATAGGGGATTCGGTGAGGGTCGTGGCCATAGACGATGTCCTCTACTTCGTGCCGTGACGTGCGGTATCTGGAGTTAACACCTCTACACGCAAAAACAACGTTTCGTTGACTAAATATCCAGTAGTATTTATAACTTGTATACACTGGAGCGCGTCCAATTTTTCATTCCCTAATCGGGGATCTCAACATAGCCAGACTGTGAAGAATTCATCTGCCTTCGGGCATGTTGGATGCATAGTCGGATACTGTGTGGCTGGTTACTGTAAATTTATATGATTGATAGTTCTAAGAATATTACTATCAAAAACTTAAATACATGATTTAAGAATATTATATTCATAGAATAAGGAGGAATCCGTAGCTATGTGGAGAAAAGCAATTGTGGTCATAGCTCTGGTTGCAATCGGAGCGATGCTACTGGTAACAGCATCGCCCGCCGCAGATGCAGAAAATGACATTTTGTATGAGGATGAAGAAATAACAATTACTCTCGTTGATGTTGATGGCAGTAAAATTTTGTACGACACAGACGGTGAGAACAAAATAAAACAACATCTGCATGTTGCCTATAATTCGGGATCTGTTATAACAGATTACGATCTCACAGGTGCATTTACAGCTGTGGGGGAACAGACTTTCTCAGTTGTTATAGACAACAAGGTGTACCCTATCGAACTGACCATAGTTGAAAATAAAATCGAGTCATTGAAAAAGACTGAGGACTTTCCTACAAAAACATATCATTCTGGCGATTCTCTTGCGAGTGTGAGTCTGGACGTCAGAGATTATCTAATCGCAGTATTCTCTGATGGTAGTGAAAAAAGACTGGACGCATCTTACGATCTGTATGTTCAGGGTAGTCTCTACTCAGGCTCTGATGGTAGTAGAGATGATGCCGTGTTATCGGCATACATCAGATCCAACATTAACCATACAGTGAGTGATAATTTTATTCCTCTAGAATTCACAGTAAATATAACTCCTATGTACCCACATGGGATAACAGATGCTGATGCACCCAGTACATTCTATAGTGGGGATTTATTCAACGTAACTAGTTTGACAGTGTTGTTCTCATCTGATAAAGATGACATATATGCAGATATGTCCACACTAGATATTACACAATATGAAAATTACCTTAGTACGCTCTCATTCACATATTATGATGAGAATGGAGAGGTGGTTAGCCTCGATGAGGGCAATCATCTCACAGTAGACGTCACAAAAGTGGAAGTAACCTACAAAGAAAACAATGTGACAACAAAACCTCGCGAATTCACTGTGGATGTGCTTCCGATAGAGGTTGATGTACCAATTCTTTACAACAATTCTGAAACCTACAATAGCACCTACCATTCCACAACGGTATCCGGGTTCAACCCTGATTACATGGATATTACAAGCACTAACCTTTATTCTGATGAAAACGGCACCATTTTGACTGATGCCCTGTTATCTGACAAAGAGACCTTTGAAGTCTATGCCAAGAATGCAGGCGATTACTTTATAACATTCGAATTAACTAATAACAACTACGTGTGGAAGGGTCTAGCAGAAACAGAACGTGAAGCAATCACAGATACATGGACGATTTTGAAAGCAACTTTCACAGGAGCATCGATAGAACTCAAAGGCTGGGAGTATTCTGATGCTGGCCCTCACAATCCGATCATAAAGGGAGTTCCAGACGATGCTTTTACCGACGACTCCACCTTCGAACCCGTGTACTATTATTGGGGTCAAGCCAACGATGGAACAACAATACCTGAGACAGATGCTACAGATACACAGCCATCTTTAGCCGGAGAATGGTACGTGAAGATTACCATCGAGTCTGTCAACTACATAGGAGTTACACTCTCCGATTCTTTTACGATTATCAAAAAAGAAATTCCTGCTGAAGATTATAATTTCAGTTTTGATTATACTGGATCAGTAATAGACCTGAGTACAATTGTACAATCAAAGCCATTTTCCGTATCCACAGATGACGGGTACGTCTACAAGGCAGAAAACAAAGGCGAATACAAGGCACTTCTATCGCTGACAGATACAAACAATTACTGTTGGGTGCGTGGTGCGGAAACAGTCGATAAAGAAATCACATGGCATATAAACACGGCTCAAAACGAAGTAATTTCAAATACCATTTCCATAGGCGACTGGACCTATCTCGACGAAAAGCTGAGCAAAGATGAATTACTGGATCTTCTCAAATCAAAAATCAAAGTCGAGTCAAAGTTCGATACAACATCTGAAATCAAATTGTATGAAGATTCTTACTTCAGCCAGGAGGCGAACATCAACGGAGACGGGCAGTATGATGCTGGCACATACTGGATCAAGATCGTATTTGACGCTGATAGATCAGGCAATGATAATTTCAGTGAATTGGAATGGAAATTCGAGAATTCTATAACTGTAAGCCCATGCCCTGTAGAGGCTCTTGACGATGTGGATGCCGGTTCTAAACCCTATACTGGTAAACCTCAACAATCGGATCTTTCCAGCGGCAGGTACTATACGGTAAAGCAGGAGCATCATGTGGATGCGGACAGCTATCCCGTATACGTCACAATCAATCATAATTTCACATGGGATATGTCCAATCCGCCCGTCGACGGTACTCTCACTCTGTATTTTACAATCACCAAGATAGATAGTTCGTACGATGTCATATGGGATGAGTGGACACCGCCCTCGGATTTAGTATACGGGAATACAGATTCTCTGACAGCCCCAACAGCGAATTCCGAATATGGAACTGTTGTGATTAAATTCTGGACTGTCGAGAATCCAGCTTCTTCATGGGACGGTACAATTCCACAAGATGCAAAAACATGGGACTCTGTGACACAACCCCATGATGCCGGAAACTACCGCGTAGTGGCGTATGTCGAAGAAACGAAGAATTACATCGCTGCATGCACATCGGATTTCAAGTCATTTACAATTTCTAAGAAGCCTGTAAACGTTCCCGTTTTCGATGAAGAATTCAACCCAGAGTACAACGGAACCGAAATCAAAATCACATCGGATGATTTCCAATCATGGAAGGAATTTTTCCAAATAATATCTGGAGACGAGTATGTAGATCACTCATCAACAGGATATGTTTTGAAAGTAAGGATTACTGACTCAAACTATCGTTGGTCGGAAGGCGAGGCCGATGTAGAAATCGAAGATGATGTTGCGAGCATCCCCTGGAACATATCCAAGCGCATAATCACACTTTCTACGAACGATGTGAGAAATGTAGTCATATCTTCATCACAACCATATCCGACTCTGACTCTGGTCAACAACACTACCAGTCGTGAAACTTTGACATTCGGTGATGGGATCACCGTCAAATGGAGTTCAGATAGTCCTGAAGTTGGCAAAGAAGTCTATGCAGTATTAACAATTGAGGATAGATTCACCAATAATTTTGAATGGGGCTTGACCGAACTAGACTCTGATGATGAAAGAGACTACATCGAGGGCTATACACTGTATGCCAAGTATCTCTTCGTAAAAGACGATTTTACCATCACCGTGGAATGGAGTAGCACAACTGAAACAACACTCCAATTCACATATGATAGTGAGGAACACAAATTCGTAAAGGATACAGATTTCAAAGTAACCGTGAACGATGGTAAGGGAACAATACCTGAAATAGGGACCAATGTTGACAAGATATCGTATACCAGCTATTATAGAAACAGTGATGGTTCTTGGAGTGAAGCTGCAATCAAAAATGCAGGAGTATACTCTATACGTTTCCAAACTGCCTCTAGTGAAAATTATGGAAGTGCAGAATACACTCTGTATGTATCGGTTGAGAAGAGGCAGATCGGTTCCTCAATAACCGACAATCTTGAGGAAACCTATGATGGGAAAGACCAGCTGGAGACATTTGTCAATGGAATGGTCTCCAATGTATGTGATGGAGATCAAAATAAGGTGGAATGGAAATTCACTGACGTCGAAGGCAATCCTATCGAGTATCTTTCAGATGTTGTCGATAATAAGGCAATCAACTATACCATATCTGCAGGAGACAACTATCTTCCCTTCACAGGCGATTTCAGTGCAACTATCAATCCGTTTGAATTGGAGGTTTCAGCTGAAGATCCAAAACAACTGTCATCCGACTACGATGGGAATACACCAGACTTGTCAGACGTAAAACTGATTTATACTGAGGGTAAGAATCCACGTGGTGATGATGAACCTCAGATAACAATATGCCTAGAACCCATCGATGGCAACACACATGATGCACGCAAATATGTTATTGTGGCTAGTACTGACGACCCCAACTATACGGTCGTTTTCAATTCAAAACAGACGTATGTAATTAAAACAGATACAATTGATGATAGCTGGGTCACTGTCAGCCCTGTCTTGAACCTGACATATAATGGATCCGGTCAGAGTGTCATCAGTTCTTATTCCATCGATACAGGCAGGACTAATGATGCTGCTTCGGAATTTGCCTGGTATGTTTGCGAAGGCGATGGCCAGTATGTCCCCATCGATAGCTTCTCAATTACTGATGCGGGACAGCACAGCATAAAAGTCAAATTGATATCTGACAACTACAACGAATGGATTCACGAATACAAAGATTTCATTTATATCGACTATAGAGACCTGACTATTACAGCAAAAGACTACTCCATATACTATGGCGACTCTGAATTCTCTTATTCGGCGGAAGAATTCATCGAGTTCTCGATTCAAGGATTCGATTTCGACGAAGAAATTCCAGGTACGCTAGAAGTATCGGATGATTATGACTACAATGACCCCATATCGTCTGAAGGCGTCAGCTACAGTGTTACCCCTTCTGTTTCTGGAGATTCAACCAATCGCATCATTGGAAATTACGAAGTTGAGTTCGTTAGTGGGGATCTGACTGTTAGTCCACGCCCTATTGTTCTGACATTCGATTATAGCTCGTTCTCAAGTGTTTATAGCGATATGTCGTATGCAGAGATAATCTCCAGTCTGTTCCAAGAATCAGAAGTAGTTTCCGGTATTTCCGGCTCTTCGGACATCTATGCTTTCGAACAATCCGAACAAGACGTTCTGAAGATATCTCTTGACTATGATTCAAACTACAGCACAGACGGTGAAGGCAATATTTGGTTGGACGCGGGCAACTACCATGTGTCTGTGAGTGTTGATTCGAACTATGATCTAGACATCAATGTTAAAATCAAAAGCTTGGATTCAGAAGTGATTGTAGAATTTGATTCGGATCAACACATGTACGTCGTGACGCCAAAGGCCCTTCCGGCCAGTGTCAATTCATCAGACATGGTGTACAACGGAGAGGATCACGAGGTCACTATCACAATAGCAGATGGCCCAGACGTTAGCTATTCGATTCAGTATCGTTATTACAATGATCAATATTGGGATGAAATAGAAGATGAGGATCTGGGCAATCTCACTGAATCAAAATGGGGTTCCTGGTCTATCGACAAACCAAATAATGCTGGAATATATCAGGCTAGGGCGGTTGTGGATGAGAACAGTAACTACAGTATCACGGTTTCCAATGCTCAATTTAAAGTGACAAAGGCCACATTTGAAGGATTGACGGGTATCGAATATGATTTGGAAAGGCAATACGATCCCGATTCTAATTCTGGAGTAGAAATATCTGGTCAGATCATTCTTGCAGTAGATACAGATGGGGACCAATACAAAGACAAGGGTGATGTGAATACATATCTCAAGCCAATCATCACATATCGGCAGAACGGGGAATTGACGACTCCCAGTGATGTCGGCACATATGATGTCACAATCACCTTTTCTTCACTTGACCAGAACTATAATGATCCAACAGATGTAATAACGAAAACGTTTGTAATCAAGCCATGTGAAGTGAAGGCAATCTGGGCCCATGATGGTTCTTGGACGAAACCATACGATGGGAACGCATTATCGCCATCAACTCTCATATCATATGTTCTTGGGCCGAGCGATTTACGTCTCCCCGAAGACGCTTACCAAGTTTCCAAGTTAAACTACGAAGAAATACGTGACTCTCAGGAATATACCGTCAAAGTAGAGTTGGTCGATAGCGAGAGTGGCAACTATTCCAAGAACTATACCATTGTCAACCCCGAATTTACTTTCTCGATTACGCCTGTGGAAATCGCTATTCAGGCGAATCAGGTGGACTCCAAATTTGGTGATGTGGTTTATGGTAAGGATAACTTACTGAATTATGGTTACTCATTCACAGACGGAACCGATAAGGGCATTCGCGACCTGTTTGACAATGAACTAAAATCTGGCAAGGGTAACCTAAGCTATGCACTCGATCCCACGGTGCTGGAAGGGCATACTACATTCAATGACTATGTGAATGCGAACGGCTATGGTGAAGTCTATTCTGATGCAATATTGGTTTCATACACTGGAAAGAACTTCAAGGTAACGTCGATTCCTGGTGACCTTTACATCAAGCCTCTTAGTGTCAAAATAGATCTGGAAGATCAGACATGTGCTTTGGATGAACTGGACGATAAGAGCGTCAGTAGCGACAAGATGTTTTATAGTGTTGATTTAGAAGACCGTTTGTCTTCGTATTTGGACGTTAGAATCAGTCTTTTGAAGACAGACGATATAAACGGTATTGATGATATCAAGCATGCCGGTCGGTATGAATTGACCGCAACCTGTGCTAATCCCAACTACACACTGTATGTTGGTGAGAAGGGAGTGCTGGTTGTTACTTCTGCAACTAATGACTGGGATATAGATGCAGGATTCCCGCAAGTCAACGGTTGGACGTATCTCGGATTCACCGATGAGAAGATCAAATGGCCAGTTTCGCTATACGGAACCGTCACCGCATCGATTCAGGACACGGACATAACCTTTACAAAGGATACTCAATCCGATGTTCTAATAGAACTTCCCGCAGGGGATTACACTTTGATGTTTTCTGTTGCTGCAGAGGGGATGGAGGATGGTTACTGTGACTATACCGGAATTACAGGTGTAACTCCGTTCAATTTTACTGTGGATAAGAAGCCTTTGTTGCCTAGCTGGGATGAGGATTACTTCGAATTCGACGAGAACTCTCACAAAGTGACATTGGAAAATTACGATTCCGATCTGATGTACTATGCAGCATTGGATGAAAACGTCGTCCCTATCGAAACAGATGAGGGCATAGTGATGGAAGCTATACTTGGGGGCACATATGGAATCGAGCTCTTCCTTAAGGATTCGGACAACTATTGTTGGGGCAGTCCTTTGGCAGAGGGGGAGGTTCTCAGGTTGGAGTGGAGTATCGGAGGTCAAATCGAGCTCACATGGGATGAGCAGAACATGCCGAGTATTTCATCCACATGGGTGTTCGGAGATAATCCCGAATTCAATCCAGGATCTCTTGCAGGTGACTATGATCTGGAAATAAGATATGAGTACTATAAAACCGAGGGGGACATCTATTGCGGAATTGAAGTGCCAGCAGATGTCGGTACATATTACATGAAAGCGTTTGTCGAGGAGACTGACAGCTATAAGGGACTTGAGTTGAAGGTTGATTTTGAGATAACGACTCGTTATATTGATAGGCCCGTAGTGGACAGCACGCCATACCTGACCTTTGAAGAGGGTAAGGACGAATACGATCTTACAGAAGAGGAATGGTTTGTCAACTGGTATGAGGATGTGGAGAATTACGTAAGCTACGCAGGTAACATCGCTTCGGGGCCTGGAAATTACACGATGTTGCTGTACATCAATGATTACGATAACTGCCAGTGGAGCCCTCTTACAAAATCTGCGGATGCTCCTGAAGTAATAAGCATACCTTGGGTCGTTTCGACAGGAGGGCCGTTATCGAAAGATATGTTCTCTGTTGATGTGTCAGACGAAATCTATACAGGACATCCGATTGTTAAGGAAGTGTCTTCGTCGCTGGTCGAAGGCAAAGACTATGTCGTATCGTATTCGGACAATTCTGATGTAGGGCCTGTACTCATAACTATTACTGGGATAAATTCTTATGATTCACAACTCAACTACGAGTTCACAATCATCCCAGCGACAGAGCAGCCGGAGTTCTACAACGAGCAGCTCAAGATGTACGTCGAGGACAGCTCGTTTTACAACGCGTTGCAGTTGCCCTCGTACATCGACGAGAGTCTGCTCACCTACTCGAGCTCAGACCCGGCCATTGCCACCGTCGATCCCCAGACCGGGGCCATCACCATGAACGCCACGGGATCGGTCACCATCACTGCGTCCTATCCCGGAACAGCGAACTACTCCGCGGGCTCGGCCACATACGAGCTCACGGTCTCCGACACCCCGGTGGAGGTCGTCGACCACGTCGTCTACATCAGGGTCCCGGTCACGGATCCCGACGACCCGGACGACCCCACCGACGACAAGCCCGAGGAACCGGCCATCGTGTACAAGAACGACAACACGCTGTACATCATCCTGCTGCTGGTGCTGGCGGCGGTCTGCGTCTGCTTCGCCGCGTACATCATGTACACCCACAGGAAGCAGGAGGACCAGGGAGGCGGGCAGATATGATCTCCCGTACCCAGTCCGTAGACGACGTCGGTGCCGACATCCTGGAGTCCAGCCACATGGTCTCCATAATGCTGTACCTGTACGGCTGCGGGGAGAGCCGCAAGAGCGACATCTACGACGCGGTCGGCAGGGGCAACAGGATGCCGGACAAGCTCGACTCGCTGAGGCAGCTCGGGCTGGTGGACTACGGCGGGACGTCAGACGCTCGCCCCACCATCGGGCTGACCGAGCTGGGGGCCGAGGTGGCCTCCATGCTCCACGCCATAGATCTGGCCATCAGGAACCGCGACACGGTCTGACGGCCTCTCCAAACCCCTTACCCAAACCACTTCCGTTCCTTCTAAACATCCAAATATCCTTGCGTCGGTGACGTCGCAATGACCGTGATCAAGCTCTCCGAACCCGTCGAGGACATCGTAGTGAACCTCCTGCGCCTGGCGAACACCAAGCTCCCAGCCGACGTCGGCTGGGCCCTGGAGGCCGCCGCGGGATGGGAGACCGGCGAGGTCGCGTACACCCAGCTGGGAGCGATCATGGAGAACGTCAAGAAGGCGGAGCACCTCGGGCTCCCGATGTGCCAGGACACGGGGATCCCCGTGTTCTACGTCAGGGGGAGGTTCGACTCCACCATCGCGAAGGGCATCGCCGACGGGGTGGCGAGGGCGACGAGGCAGATCCCGCTCAGGCCGAACACCGTCGACCCGATCACCAGGGAGAACTACGGCGACAACCTCGGGGAGGGCATGCCCCTCATCCACTACATCCCGACCGACGACGACTTCACCGAGATCACCGTCCTGCCCAAGGGCGCCGGCTCGGAGAACATGACGCGCCTCGTCATGCTCAACCCCGCCGACGGGGTCGAGGGCATCAGGAGGTTCGTCGTCGATGTCGTCCTGGACGCCGGCGGCCGCCCCTGCCCGCCGTCCATAGTCGGCGTGGGCATCGGCGGCACCTCCGACAGGTGCGTGGAGATGGCCAAGGAGGCCCTCCTCACGCCTCTGGACGAGGAGAACTCCGACCCGACATTGAGGAAGATGGAGGAGGACCTCTTCGTAGCGCTCAACGGCTCCGGACTGGGGCCGATGGGCTTGGGCGGAGCGACCACCGTCCTCGGCGTGAGGATCAGGAAGTGCGCCTGTCACACCGCCAGCCTGCCCGTGGCAGTCAACATCGGCTGCTGGGCCACCCGCCGCGCCTCCGCGAGGATCACCGATCACGGCGTGGAGTACTCCCAGGGGGTGAGGCTTTGAGGAACCTCAGGACGCCCCTGACGGAGGAGGACGTCAGGTCGCTGAAGCTGGGGGAGACCGTCTACCTCTCCGGACCCATCGTCACCGGCCGCGACGAGATGCACATCCGCGCTCTCGAGTACGCCGAGCAGGGGAAGGACGTCCCAGAGTGCCTGAACGGCGCGGCGATCTTCCACTGCGGACCCATAATGAAGCAGAGGGACGACGGCACATGGGCGGTCGTCGCCGCCGGGCCCACCACCTCCGCGAGGATGAACAAGCTCGAGCCGGAGATGATCCCCACCTACAACGTCCGCGCGATCATCGGCAAGGGCGGGATGTCCCGCGAGACGGCCGACGCCATGAGGGAGTACGGCTGCGTCTACCTCGCCGCCACCGGCGGCGCCGCGGCGTCGCTGGCCGAGGGCCTCGACAGGTGCGTCGGGTGCGAGTGGGAGGACCTTGGGATGGCCGAGGCGATGTGGAGGTTCGAGGCGAGCAGGCTCGGGCCGCTCATAGTCGCGATAGACGCCAACGGCGAGAGCCTCTACGACAGGGTCAACGCATCCCTGGTCAGGGACGCCTGACCTCGTCCTCATCCTGCTGCTGCGTAAGGTCCTCGAGGTCGTTCATGAGGATCGGCTCGTCGCCGCGTCCCCTCCCCCTGACGTGCATCGCGGTGACCCCCACGATTATCAGTGCCAGCATCACCAGTCCGATGACCATTATGGAGTGGGTGATGTCCAGCCCGAGGACGAACTCGGAGGTGTTCTGGACCAGCGTCACCGAGTACGCCGAGCCGTGACCCGACTCGACGGCTATCGCCTCGGAGCTCTGGAACCCGGTGCAGCTGACCGTCATGGTGTACCTGCCGGACGGGCAGTCTATGGAGAAGTATCCGTTGGCCCCGGTGGACGCGGAGTAGCTCATCCCGTCCTCGGACACTATGGTGACGGTGGCGCCGGAGAGGGCGAACGTCTCCCCGCCGGACTCTCCCTGGACGGTCCCGTAGACCGAGCCGGTTGTGACGGCCATGACGATCGCGTGGAGTCCGCCGGACTCCCCGGACAGGGCGTAGTCGCCCTCGCTGTCGACGGCGGTCTCGGCGGGGTCGAAGCTGACGAAGCCCTCGGAGTCCATGTCCATGCTGTCGGGCAGGGACCTGACCGTGTATCCGGGGTACTCGAACGTCATGTAGTACGTGTCGCCCTCGGTGTGCATGAACGTGAACTCGAAGCGTCCGTTCGCGTCGGTCTTCACGGGGTTGGTCCCGGACGTGACCTGCACGACGTTCTTGTCGGAGTCATACAGGGTGACCTGCACCCCCTGGAGCGGCGTGTTCTCCTCCTGGTCGGACAGGTTGGCTATGAACCCGTATGCTGTCACCTCCGACGTGACGGGCTCCACGGGGTCCTCCCCCGAGGGCGGCGCCCATGCGGACTGCGACACCAGTGGGATCGACAGCATTACCGCCAGTGCCAGAACGAGTGCGAGCTTCCCGCCGGAGGTTCTCATGCGTCTGGAATCCCGCCCAAGGCTTATAATGCCTTCCAGCGGACGCGCGGCACGTGTGGATGAGCCGTCCCACACTCTTTCTCGCAACCCTTAAATCGGACCCTATCATGGGACCTCCGATTGGTGGTCGAGATGCTGGAGAGAGTTGACAAGACATACACCAAGGACGAGGTAATGGGCCTGATGGAGCCCCTCATATCCACCTGGTTCAACGAGAGGTTCGACGACCTGACGATCCCGCAGGCCAAGGCTATCCCCGTCATCCACCAGAGGAGGAACGTCCTCGTGTCGTCCCCGACCGGGTCGGGGAAGACTTTGACCGCGTTCACCAGCATCATCAACGAGCTCACCCGCTACTCCCGCGAGGGCACCCTGGAGGAGAGGGTATACTGCATCTACGTCTCCCCGCTCAAGGCCCTGGCGAACGACGTCAACCGCAACCTCAACACGCCGCTCGCCGAGATGAGGGAGGTCGCGGCCGCCCACGGCATGGACGTCCCGGACATCAGGGTCGCCGTCCGCTCCGGGGACACCCCCCAGAACGAGAGGCAGAGGATGGTCCGCCATCCCCCGCACATCCTCATCACCACCCCCGAGAGCCTGGCGCTGATCCTGGCCGCCCCCAAGTTCAGGGAGGCGTTCAAGAAGGTCGAGTGGGTGATCCTGGACGAGATCCACGACATCTGCGACTCCAAGAGGGGCGCGTTCCTGTCGCTCACCCTGGAGCGCCTCAGGCATCACTGCGAGACGGACTTCGTGAGGATCGGATTGTCCGCCACCCTGGCGCCCATAGAGGCCATAGCCGGGTATCTGGTCGGATGCGAGCCGGACGGGCAGGTGCGCGACGTGGTGCTCATTGAGTCGGGCTCCAAGAAGCAGCTCGACCTGAAGGTCATCTGTCCGACGGACGACATGACGACGCTGTCCTCGGACATAGTCAACTCGATGATGTACGACACCCTGAAGGACCTGATCGACCAGCACGAGACCACGCTGGTCTTCACCAACACCAGGTCCGGTGCCGAGAGCGTCGTCTACAAGCTGAAGGAGCGCGGGCTGGAGAACATAGAGGTCCACCACAGCTCCCTGGGGAAGGAGATCAGGCTGGACGTGGAGGAGCGCCTCAAGAGGGGCGAGATCAAGTGCGTTGTGTCCTCCACATCCCTGGAGCTGGGCATCGACATCGGATCCGTCGACCTGGTGTGCCAGATCGGCTCCCCGAAGTCCGTAGCCAAGGGCCTGCAGAGGATCGGCCGCAGCGGCCACAGCTTCGGGAAGGTCGCCAAGGGGAGGCTGCTGGTCTTCGACCCCGACGACCTGGTGGAGTGCGCCGTCATGTGCAGGGCCGCCCACCGCGGGGACATCGACAGGGTCGGCATCCCCGAGAACTGCCTCGACGTGCTCTCGCAGACGGTCGTCGGCATGAGCCTCGACAGCAGATGGGACGTGAAGGAGGCCTATGCCCTGGTGAAGGGCTCCTACTGCTACCGCAACCTGTCCGAGGAGAGCTTCCTCGACGTTCTCAGGTACCTCGGGAGCAAGGACGACTTCGAGGGTGTGTATTCCAAGATATGGTACGACGAGGAGGACGGGCAGTTCGGCAAGAAGAAGGGCTCCCGCATGATCTACTTCATGAACCTCGGAACGATCCCCGAGGAGGCGAACTACCGCGTGGTCACGAACCACGGGTCCACCGCGGGGGAGCTGTCCGAGAAGTTCGTGGAGAGGCTGTCACCCAGGGACGTCTTCGTCCTCGGGGGCAGGTCGTTCGAGTTCGTCCGCTCCAAGGGCATGACCGCCTACGTCAAGGAGGCCAACGGCAGGAAGCCCACCGTCCCGTCCTGGGCGGGGGAGATGCTGCCCAGGAGCTTCGACCTGTCCATGGACATCGCCGTCTTCAGGAAGGAGATGGCATCAAGGATCGCCGAGCCGGACGCGCAGGCGATCTCCGAGCTCGTCAGCGACTTCGACGTGGACGAGGGGTCCGCCAGGAGCATACTCTCGTACTTCAGGGAGCAGGAGGCCGTCGCCGGTTTCATCCCGGACTGCGACCGCCTCGCCGTCGAGGAGTACATCGACCCCTCCGGCAACCAGAAGCTCGTCTTCCACTTCCCCTTCGGGCGCAGGGTCAACGACGCCCTCTCCAGGGCGTACGCCTACAGGATGACCGGCATGATCGGTGCCAACGTATCTGTGACCATCTCGGACGACAGCTTCATGCTGGGATGCCCCAGGAAGTTCGACCTCTCGCTGATTCCCGGTCTGATCAAGGCGGGGGAGCTGGAGCAGGTCCTCCGCAGGTCCATCAAGGACTCGGAGATATTCAAGCTCAGGTTCAGGCACACCGCCGCCCGCAGCTTCATGATCCTCAGGAACTACATGGGGAGGCCGATCTCCGTCAACAGGCAGCAGATCCGCTCCACCTACCTGCTGGAGATGCTGGGCGACATGGAGAGGGTGCCCGTCATCGAGGAGACCTACCGCGAGGTCCTGGAGGACGACATGGACATCAAGAACGCCAAGCTGGTCCTGGACACCATAGACTCCGGCAGGATGGGCGTGGAGCTCATCCACTACACCGGGACGCCCTCCCCGTTCGCGCACTCGGCGATCCTCTCCGGCTTCTCGGACATCGTCCTGATGGAGGACAGGTCCGCGCTGCTGAGGGAGCTGCACAGGAAGGTCCTGTACAGGGCGCTCGGGGACTCGGTCAGCGAGTTCGAGTTCACCGAGGACCAGGTCGTCCCGTACTTCGCCCAGAAGCCCCCGAGGGTCATGTCCAAGTCCGACATCCCGAAGCTGCTCTCCGTCACGGGGCCGCTGCAGGCCATGCGCGAGAGGGGCAGGAACATCTACTCCTACTCCGACGAGGACAAGAAGACCATCGACGGCTGGGTCAGGGAGCTCATCAGGGAGGGGGTCATCGGGACGGTCTTCCTGGACGAGACCCACATCATGAACATCGAGGAGGTCCCCTACTACGCTGCGGCCACCCGCAGGGAGAGGGAGCTCACCGACACGGACAGGGCCGTCTACGACCGCATCGGGCAGAACACTGCAATGAGCGACATCACGAACGAGCTCGAAATCTCCGAGGACGTCACGTTCAGGTCCGTCAGGAAGCTGGAGTCGATGTACCTTGTCACGAGGACCGACGTCACCGGCAACAACAGGTGGTTCTTCTCCAGGGTCAGGTATCCGGACGTGGACAGGAGGAGGGCGGTCGACCGCATCGTCCTGCGCTACCTGGAGTGCTTCGCCCCGGCGACGGTGCAGGAGGTCGCGTTCGCGCTGTCGATATCCGACGAGGACGCCAGGACTTCCCTGGAGTCGCTGGTCGCCGCCGAGGAGGTGTCCAGGGGCAGGTTCCTGATCTCCGAGGACGACCAGTACATGCTGAAGATCGACCACATGAGGCTCAAGGCCGGCAGGGACAACGTTTATGACTACGAGACGGTGGAGCGCTACCGCCTGACCAAGGGCGAGAGCTTCGACAGCATCCGCGACTTCTTCGAGTTCTACGGGTCCGCGGGCAGCGAGCTCGACGTGTACTCAAGGGTGAAGGGGTTCGACCTCTCCGAGTGGTACGCCATGAGGGCGTCCGGGGAGATCCTCCTGGGCAGATTCGTCAGGGGCAGGGTCAGGTTCGTCCTCAGGGATGAGGGCGACCGCTACGCCGCCCTGAGGCACGAGGAGGTCACCGACACCGACAGGAAGGTCCTGAACATGATCGACGGCATGGGCCGCGCCACCATGCGGCAGCTCGTCGCAGCCACCGGCATGGAGAAGGACGACGTCAAGCAATCCGTGATGCGCCTGGACCGCTCGCTGCTGGTCATCCGCGACTTCGACGAGAGGGAGGACTGGGGGACAGAGAACACCTACGCCGTCTACGAGCCCGGCGTCCCGGAGGGCGAGCCCGCCAGGGACCTGGTGCGCAGGGCGGTAAGGGCGTACGGCCCGGTGCCCGTGAGCGCCATGAGGTACCTGGTGGACATCCCGCTGGACGAGATCGAGAGGCTGGCGGCCGAGGAGGGCGCCGTGACCATATCCGTCGGCGAGGGCCAGGTGCCGATGCTCGTCATGAAGGACGAGCTCCCGGCGCTGGAGAGAGTGCCGGAGCAGGAGTTCCCGGTCAGGGTGCTGTCCCTGTACGACCCCGACCTCGGCTCCAAGTGGGCCGAGATATCGTCGCGCTACGGCGACAAGTGGATCTACCCGCTCGTCCGCGGAGACACCGTCGTGGGTGCCCTGGAGCTGTGGGAGATGTCCGGCTGCATAGAGGTCCGCGCCATGGACCTCGACTCCCCTGACCTGCTGCCGGAGGCGCTCGACGCGATAGACTCGATGATGGGATTCTACAGGATGAAGGGCACGGACATCGTGCGCATCCGCGAGATCCTCAACACCGACGCCGAGAAGCTGGAGGGTCCGATGGTGGAGGCGCTGACATCCAGGGACTACCACCTGGTCAACGGCTTCTACGCCAGGGGCAGGTTCGAGCCGTGGACCATGTCCGAGCAGGAGATGCTGAGCTACGTGTTCGGGAAGCAGCGCATCACCAGGAACGGGAGGTACCAGACTGTCGCCGAGGCGATGGAGCACCGCGGCTATATCCGCGGGGACCAGGAGCTCATGGTCCGCGTCGCCGAGAGGACCACCATGAAGAGGCAGATGGAGCGCGGGGGGATCCTCAAGATGGCGCTCTCCCCCGCCTACATCGGCTACACCACGATGGAGATGGCCCAGGTGTACAGGGCGGAGAAGGGCTTCGAGCCCGACAGGCACGCCAGGGACCTGCTAAAGCTGATATCCAGGAAGCAGCCGGCGACCAAGAAGGAGATCGTCGCGGACTCGGCGTTCTCGCCCGAGAGGACGTCCGAGGTGCTGTCCGAGCTCTCGAAGAACTCCGTGCTCTACCAGGACGGCGACGGGCGCTACAACATCGTGCCGGACAACGGCATGGACAGGCACGAGGCCCAGAAGGAGATCGTACGCAGGCACTTCAGGGACTTCGGCATGTTCTCGGCGGAGACGCTGTCGCAGTTCGTAGGCGGCAGGATGGTCGTCACCAGGACGATACTGAGGGAGCTGGAGGACGAGGGGTTCCTGAGGAAGGGGTTCCTCGTCAGGGACGACCCGACCCTGTACTGGATCCTCTCGGAGGACGTGGGTGTGAAGCCTGCCAGGGTCCTGGACAACTTCGTGCTGAACTCCCAGGACAACCTGCACATCTACCTCCGCGGCATGATCAAGGCGGAGACCGGCGCCGGCGCAAACTCGGTGATATTCAGCGGGACCCGCATCGTGGGCAGCTTCAAGGGCAAGGTGTGCGCCTCGGGTGCCAAGGTGGAGGAGTTCCAGGGCTCTGACAGGGCCGCCAGGATCCTCAAGGAGGCGGCCCAGTCCGTGGGCGTCAGCCTCGAGACCCAGAGGCAGCGCGACGACGATGACTGGGACGTCTCGGAGTTCTACCTGAAGGTCAACACCGGGGCTTGAGCGCTCTCATCCCGTGAAGACAACGGCGTTAAATAGTAGGATTGTCTAGCACGGTGCATGAAGATACCGTGCGAGATAGTGGTCTGGTACGTTCTGCCCATGATACGCAGAGAGGTCTCCAAGGAGCTCGTCTACACCCATGGGATGACCCAGGCCGAGGTCGCCCGCAGGTTCGGCGTGACCGACGCCGCGATCTCGCAGTATCTCAAGAAGAAGAGGGGAGGCAACTCCCTGGTCGACGACAGCCCCCTGTACCCCCAGTTCCAGGAGGAGGTCAGGGTCTCCGCAGCGAAGATAGCGGAGGAGAAGAGCGACTTCTCGACCGAGATGTGCAGGCTCTGCTGCGTCGTCAAGAAGACCGGCCTGCTGGCGCTGATCTACAAGGCCCAGACCGGCAGCTTCCCGCCTGTGTGCGGTGGCGATGCCGCCGACGAGGCGTGACCTCATTCTATGAATCCGCGGTGGTACAGGAACTCCTGCGCGTACCCGGCGTACCTTCCGAACCTCTCGCGGCCATACTGTGACACGACCTTGTACGAGCCTGTGACGCCGTAGAGCTCCTCCATGGACTTCTGTATCCTCGCGTCGACGGGGAACGCCTCAAGGTGTCCGTAGGCGAAGAGGGCGACGCAGTCCGCCACCTTCGGTCCCACGCCCTTTATCCCGATGAGCTCCCCCACGCACCTCTCGTAGTCCAGCTCCGCGATGGCGTCCGGGTCGACCTCTCCGTCTTCCACGCGCTGTGCCAGCTCCAGGAACCTCTGCTCCCTGAAGCCCAGCCTGCACTCGCCTATGCGGTCGGCGCCGTCGAGGATCTGCGACGGCTCGGGGAACGCGTGCCTGGGGCCCAGGTCGTCCCCGAACAGCTCGCAGACGGACTCGACCATCTTCCCGATGCGGGCCACGTTGGCGTTCGTCGCCAGGAGGTACGTCGCGAGGCACTCCCAGTGCGGCTGGTGGAGGATGCGGAGCCCGGGGCAGTGCGCAGAGAGCGATGCCACGTACTCGTCCCTGGACGAAATGTCCTCGACGATCCCGGCGAGGTCGTCCTCCGCTCTGAAGTAGTTCCTCAGGCGCGCCATGTCCGAGCAGCCCTGGACCTCGGCGCCGTAGTCGGTCTGCCTCATCCTGACGACGTCCCTTCCGATGACGCCCGTCCAGACGTCGCCGTCCTTCCTCCAGCGGTGTGCCTGCCCGCATCCGAGGGTCGGGTCCAGGGAGACATCGAGTTCCAGCCTCATGCACCGACGATGCGCGCTCTCGGTATTATATTCATTCGCGGGAGGGCATCGCCCGGGGACGGTCTCACAACACTTAACATCGTGAACCATCTACGGGGCACCCATGAGATTCGGCCCAGCTGGTTACCCCTCCGCGGGCAAGACGCCGGAGGGTTCTTTGGAGTACACGAGGGGTCTCGGACTGGACGCCCTCGAGGTGGAGTTCGTCCGCGGCGCGAGGATAAAGCCCGAGAGGGCCCAGGAGGTCGGGGCGAAGGCGAAGGCCCTGGACATCAGGCTCAGCTGCCACGCGCCGTACTTCATCAGCTTCAACTCGGACTCCGACGAGACCAGGGAGAAGAGCATCGGATGGGTCATGGACACCGCCCGGGCAGCCCACAACCTCGGTGCGTACATCATCGTCATACACGCGGCGTCCTACGGCAAGTCCCCGGAGACCGCCCTCCCCAACGTCATCGCGGGGCTCTCGAAGTGCAAGGACATGCTGGACGACGAGGGGATCAGGGACGTCATCCTGGGTGTGGAGACCATGGGCAAGCTCGGGCAGTTCGGGACGCTGGACGAGATCGGCAGGGTCATGGAGAGCGTCGACGGCGTCCGTCCGGTGCTGGACGTGGCCCACGTCCACGCGAGGGGCCACGGCTTCCTGAAGACCGAGCAGGACATGAGGGAGCTCACGGACCAGTTCTTCTCCCTCGCTGGCGACATCGCCCACTTCCACATCAGCTGCATAAAGTACGGGGACAAGGGCGAGATCTCCCACCTCCCCCTCGAGACGAAGGACCCGGACCTGCAGCTCCTGGCAAACGTCCTGCAGGACTCCAAGCAGGAGTGCACGTTCATCTGCGAGTCCCCGCTCATCGAGAAGGATGCGGTGGTCTTCAGGGACATGTTCCCCCAGTACCGCGCATGAATCCCGATATATCCTGAATCGCGATACACCTCCCATGAATCCGAAAAACGTCAGGACGATGGCCGTCGCGGCGGTCGTCATCGTGATCTGCCTGCTGTTCTCATGGGTGCAGTACGGCGGGTCGCCGTCAGAGGAGCAGGACGGCGGCTTCGACGGCACATGGTATCCCGTGTACAGCTACAACTCGGGGATACCCGCCGAGGTGACCGTCCCAGAGAGCCTCACAGCATCATCGGACGATTACAGCGTCACCCTGTCCGACGGGGCGTCCGAGCTGACCTTCACCAAGCTCTCCGACACGGAGGCGGTGTCCGATTCCACCGGACGCGGGTACCAGATCTACCTCGAGGGCGGCACCCTGTACCTCGTCACCGTGTACGACGACGCGGAGATCAACGGGATCATCTACATCGCGATGTCCAGGGACTCCACCGCGACGCTCCCCAGCGACAGGGTGGACCTTACGGGCACAAGCCTGGAGACATCCGTCTCGATGTCCGACGGCGAGTCGTTCACCGCCATGCCGTCGGCGATCCTCACGATAGAGAGTCACTCGTTCCACATCGCGAAGGGGACCGTCGCATCCGAGGGCGGCTCCTACGACTTCACGGGATTCATGAAGAGCGACGGCACCAGGTCGGTGATCGTCGGCTGCTACGTCGCTTCGGACGAATCCGTCGGCATGTTCGACGCCGTCATCGACGGCGGCGAGGGCGCGTTCGCCCTGGAGGGGATCAACGTCATCGTCGGCCAGACGTCCGGGATGACCTCGGGTCTCCCCGACGGATCGATCGAGATCGAGACGCACTTCGACACCATGGTGTTCGATGTGGACGTCGAAGGCTGTCTGGCGAACGTGGTGGGAGATGTGATATGCTTCCCCGCATCCGTCATGTGGACCCTGGGCGACGACTATCTCCTGTTCGGCACCGGCTCGATCGCGGCCGCAGACGGCTCGGAGTACTTCCTCGTCGTCAACAACCTGGTCGCCTGAGCCTTCGGGTCAACCTATTAAATATGGGGATTCTTTCCCCACTTTCAATGCCACTGTGGCTCAGCGGTAGAGCGGCGGTTTCGTAAACCGTAGGCCGGGGGTTCGATCCCCTCCAGTGGCTCCATACCTTCTCACACACTATGCGATGATCAGTCCGTCCTCCCCATG
The DNA here is from genome assembly GCA_009911715.1 of Methanomassiliicoccaceae archaeon DOK. Lineage (NCBI taxonomy): Archaea > Methanobacteriati > Thermoplasmatota > Thermoplasmata > Methanomassiliicoccales > Methanomassiliicoccaceae > Methanomassiliicoccaceae archaeon DOK. Next base: position 71,670 of record CP047880.1, read on the forward strand.
CCGGCGTCTCCGCGTCTCATGATCACGAGTTCGGACCCGTCGTCCAGGTCCTCGCGTGACAGCATCGTCATGCCGAGTCCCGCCATCACATCCAGGTACTCCTCGGACGTGGGAAGCCAGGAGCCTCCGAACCTGACCTTCCCCTTCTCCTCCGGGTCGTTCACGCGCAGGTTCCACTCCATCACCCTGAGCGGGTCGGTGTCTCCGCGCCTCACATGCCGCCTGAGTATCAGAATGCCTCCCGGTCTCACCGCGGAGAACACGATGTCGCACATCCTCGAATCCGACACGGAGTGGTTGAACGACGAGAAGACCACGTCGTACGGCCCTCCCAGATCGTCGGTGTAGAAGTCCCCGTCGATCGTCACGGCGTCGCAGCCGTAGTCATCGAACATCCGTCTCGCCACCGAGGTCATCCCGGGTCTGTCGAACAGGAAGCACCTCAGCCCGGGGTATCTCCGCGAGAACGCAACGGTGTAGAGGCCGTGCCCCCCGCCCAGGTCCAGGAACGTGCCGTCGGACGGTATGCTGACTGTCCTGCCGACCTCGGAGAGGACCCTCGCGATGCCTCCTCCCATCGAGGACTCCGCTATGGCCTCTATCCATCCCCTCCCGTACACCTCGCCGGACATGTCCGTCCTCGGACCGTCGCGCACGATCCCCTCCAGGTCCATCCAGTCGTCCGTGCGGCGGAACATGTTGGACAGCACCGTGCCCTGGTAGCGCGGCGATTCCGGGTCCAGGTACAATGAAGCCGCATCGGAGCTGACGTAGATTCCATTCTCCGACGTCAGCAGTCCCATGGACGCGAGGCAGTCGCAGAGCATGTGCAGCATCACGGGGTCGCACCCCATGTCCTCCGCCAGGCGCTCCGCGGACACGGGCCCGCGGGTGTGCGCGAACAGGGACAGTCCGATGGCGGCCCTCAGAACCGCCATCCGTCTGAATCCGTCCATGTATCCTCCGATGATGCCGTCGAACAATTCGTCCGACCGGACGGCCGGCATCTCGGTGATCAGATCAGGGTTCTTCATGTGTCATCCTCTGAAGTATCTGGGGGAGTCCTTCGGGACTACCATAGGCACACCGCGGTGCTCCAGGACGTCGACCTCCATTCCGTAGACGTCCCGAATGAGGTCCTCGGTTATGATCTCGGGTCCCCCGTAGGCCGCCACGCGTCCGTCCCTGAAGAACAGGAACCTGTCGGAGTAGTGGGCTGCTAGGTTGATGTCGTGCATCGTCATCATCGTGCACATCCCCCTGGACCTCACGGCGTCCATGATCATGGACATCGTCCTGTGCTGGTTGGAGATGTCCAGGTTGTTCGTGGGCTCGTCGAGGATCAGCACCGACGGCTCCTGGACGATCGCCCTCGCGATCTGCACCTTCTGGAACTCACCGCCGCTGATCTCGTCGAGGTACTTCAGCGAGAGGTCGGACATGCCCAGGGCGTCTATGACGTCCGAGACCTTGGACAGGTCCTCATCGGAGGCGAACCAGTCCATGTACGGCTTCCTGCCGACGAGGACCGCGTCGAAGATGCTCATCCTCGAGACGGGAGTGGACTGCGGCACGAACCCGATCCTCTTGGCAAGCTCCCTCCCCCTGAGCTCCGAGACGTCCGTCCCGTCGACAGTGATGGTCCCGGACGTGGGGCGCAGGAGTCCGCAGATGCACTTCAGGAAGGTGGTCTTCCCAGTCCCGTTCGGACCCAGTATGGATATGACCGTGTTCTTCTCGGACCGGAAGGAGATCCCCTTCAGGACCTCCGGCCCCCTGCCGTAGGCGAACCTGATGTCTTCCACGTCGATCATCTCCTCACGCGCCCCCTTATCAGGATCCAGATGAACAGCGGCCCTCCCACGGCAGACGTGATGATGCCCACCGGGATTACCTCCTCTCCGAATCCGAAAGTCCCCACGATGTAGGCCAGAAGGAGCACTAGCGCCCCCACTGCCATCGATCCCGGCAGGACGTAGCGGTTGTCGTTCCCAACAAGCCTCTTGACCATGTGCGGGCCGACCAGGCCTATGAAGCCGATGACCCCCATGAACGAGACGACGATCGCCGTGAGCACGGCCGCCAGGGCCAGACCCAGGTAGCGGGTCAGGCGGACGTTCACACCGAGGCCCCTGGCGACGTCCTCCCCCGCTTCCATGGCGTTGTAGTCCCAGCGCTTGTGAAGGAAGTACAGCGACACCGGGACGAGGACTGCCAGGATGATGGCCAGCTGCTCGAAGCTGCATTTGCTGAGGGTCCCGAACTGCCAGTAGACGATGGCGGACAGGGAGTTGTCGTCGGCAGTGTACTGGAGGAACGCCAGCCCCGCCGAGAAGATCGAGCTCAGTGCGGTTCCGGCCAGCACTATGGTCTCTGGCGTGCATCCGGTGACCCTGACCAGCAGTAACATTACGCCGGTGGCCAGCATCGCGAATGCGAAGGCGCACAGCGTGATCACGAAAGGGTTGCTGCCGTCCACGAAGGCGGATGCGGACCCCATTATGGAGCTCCCGTTGCCGGCCAGAATGGCCACGGCCGCCCCGAACGCGGCCGCGTTGGAAAGCCCGAGGGTGAAGGGAGATGCGAGGGGGTTGCGTAGTATGCTCTGCATCACGGCTCCGGCGATCCCCAGCGCCGCTCCCGCCAGTATCGCCGCCGCGATCATCCTGAAGCGGAGCTCCCATACCGCGGTCGCGTTCCAGGACCCGTCCGGGAAGAACAGGTACCTCAGGATCTCCGAGTAGCTAAGGTCCGTGTCGCCGAGGCCCAGTGTGAACAGGGAGAGGAACACCAGCAGGGCGACGCATCCGGCGATGAACAGCACCTTCATCCTGGAGTACCTGAGGTACCCCTGCATCGTGTCCCCCGGGTCGGACGGGCCCGCAGACCTCTGGAAGCGCATCAGACGCCCTCCGTGGAAGTCACCGTGACATCACCGTCTTTCAGGCCGCGGCGAAGCGGTACTCGCCTGCTGAAGCGTCGTACTCGATGACGACCTCCTGCAACAGCGGCATCTCCTGTCCGTTCGCCGAGGACTTCCCATCGAAGAACTCCCTCATGTCGTCGAACACGCCCGAGCCGTGCTCCTCGCCGTAGAAGACCTCGAAGATGTGCACGATCCTGTCCTCGACCTCCTGGTCGGTCAGGCATCCATGGACGAGGTGGGCGACGTAGTACGAGCTGGCCAGGGCGCAGTCGTAGTTGACGCTGTCCCACACGATGGGCACCGTGATGTAGATCGGGATGTCGTTTGACGGGTCCGAGTCGCTGTTGAGACGGTACACGTACTCCATCAGATACTGACTGTCGGCCTCGCCCACCTTGTCGGATGACGACGGGTCCACGATCATCATGTCTATGTCCATGGTCGTGAAGGCCTCGACCCTCAGGACGACCTTGTTCTCCGTGGAGCCATGGTACGCGTTGGAGGTGCCGGTGAGGTCGAACGGTATGTACACGGGGAACGTTGTGTTCAGAGTGTTGCTCCCGCTGATGGTGACCCCGGCGATGTAGACGTTCTGGTCCGAGGTCCCAGATATGCTTCTCAGGTCGGAGAGTATCTCCTCGATCCCGGAGATTATCTCGCTGGCTCTGTCCTCCTTCTTCAGAACCTGTCCCAGGAGGTCAACGTTGAACTCGAAGTAGTCCGCCAGGCCTCCGTCCCCATCCGTCATGTACTGCATCTGCTGATCCTTCAGGACGACGACGGTGCACTGCCCTGCGAGGATCCCGAAGTTCACGGAGTAGTTCTTCCACACGCTCTCAGTGGTGATGACGAGGCTGGGGCCCTTCTTGACCAAGGACTCCACGGTGGAGCTGTCCAGGGCGTTGTCGGGATGGGACTGGGTGGACGGGTCGAGGCTGTCGTACGCGAACGCGTAGGAGTACCCCCTCCCGTTCTTGGAATCCGTGATGTCTCCCCTGTCCACCTCGATTATGTGGTCGAACACGTCGAACATCGACGCGAATCTGAGAGGCCCTGTGCTGCCTATGGTCACGATTCCGTTGTCCAGGTTGTCAGGGATGGCCACGGTCCTGCCGAGGGCGTCCGTGACGGTGTCTTCAGTCTGGTCGGTGTTCCCGCCGTCATATCCGTGTCCTGATGTCCAGACCACGGCGATCGCGGCGATTATGACGACCGCGGCGAGCACGACCGCAGTTATGGTTGCCTTGGAGCTCATTGTGCGTAATACGAATTTCAAATTAATAATACCCTACGATTAACAAAAATAAATTGGTGCTACTGATGCCCGATGTCCACGGATTGGATGCAAAAGCAGAGGGGGTGGACCGCACAGTAAAGGTGGAACCGGAGGCCAGGTAGCGGTCGGCATGGATTATATGAAGATGTGTCCAGAAACAAGGTGTTTGAATCGGGGGCGGTGCTGCCGGCCCCCGGCGGGATCAGCAGTCGTGCCTGCCGTCGTCACCCTTCCTCATGTAGGTGTTGACGATCTTGATGGCGCAGACGTCGCCGCACATGGAGCATCCCTCGCTCTCCTCGGTGCATCCTCTGCACCTGTACCTGCGGGCCTTCTCCTCGTCTATGCACGTGTCGAACATGGTCTCCCAGTCCAGGGCCTTCCTGGCCTTGGCCATTCTGGTGTCGCGCTCCCTGCCGATGCCTCTGCAGAGGTCTCCGACGTGTGCTGCGATCTTCGATGCGATGACGCCCTCTCTAACATCATCCACGTCCGGCAGGGAGAGATGCTCCGCGGGTGTCAGATAGCACAGGAAGTCGGCCCCGTTCTGCGCGGCGACGGCTCCTCCGATGGCTCCGACGATGTGGTCGTATCCGGGGGCGATGTCGGTGACGAGAGGTCCCAGGACGTAGAAGGGTGCATGGTCGCACATGCGCTTCTGGATCTGCATGTTCATGGGGACCTGGTCCAGAGGGACGTGCCCGGGGCCCTCGACCATGCTCTGGACGCCGGCCTCGCGCGCCCTCCTGACGAGATGCCCGAGTGTCATGAGCTCCGTGATCTGGGCCTGGTCGGAGGCGTCGTCAATGCAACCGGGCCTGAAGCCGTCCCCGAGCGACAGCGTGAACTCGTACTTCCTCGCCATCTCTAGGAGGTAGTCGAAGTTCTTGTAGAGGGGGTTCTCCTCCCCGTTGTGGAGGATCCAGGCCGTCAGGAACGATCCTCCCCTGGAGACGACGTCCGTGATCCTCTGGCACTTCTCCAGCCAGCCGACGCTCTCCTTAGTGATCCCGCAGTGGACGGTCATGAAGTCCATCCCGTCCTTGGCGTGCTTCTCGATCCCGTTGAAGATGTCGTCCTCGGTCATCTCGACTACCGCGTTCCTCCTGGCGGCGGTGAGGCCGGTCTGGTAAATCGGCACGGAACCCATCATGACGGGGCACTCCTTCAGGAGTCTGGCTCTTATGGCGTCGATGTCTCCTCCGGTGCTGAGGTCCATCACAGCGTCGGCCCCGTACCTCAGGGCCACCTGGAGCTTCTGGAGCTCGGCGTCGAGGTCCACGATGTCCCTGGAGGTGCCCAGGTTGACGTTGATCTTCACCGAGAGTCCCTCGCCGATGGCCGCCGGTTCGGGGTCGTGGGCTGGATTGCAGGGGGCGCAGATGCGTCCCGAGGCAATTCCGTTGCGGATGAACTCCGGGCTGACGTTCTCCTTCTCGGCGATCTTCTTCATCATGGGGGTGATCTCACCCCTGCGGGCCGTCTCCATTATGGTGCTCATTGCGGATCGCTTCCGTATCGTTTCATCATTGTTAATAAAGTGTTCTCATTCCCGGCGCGCTTCTTTCCGCACCGTCCCGGCGTCGTCTGACGACTGATAACGCGCGTGTACGCGCGCGTGTACGCGTGTATATATAATATGATGCGATAAGTCATCCGATTATCATGGATGGGAACATGAAGCACGCCGAGGAGGAGTACGATGCGGACAGCATCGTGGCCCTCAAAGGTCTGGAGGCCGTCAGGAAGAGGCCCGGGATGTACATCGGGTCCACCGATTCCCGCGGACTGCACCACATGGTCTACGAGGTCGTCGACAACGGAATCGACGAGGTCATGGCGGGATTCGCCACCGAGGTCGACGTCACCATCAACGAGGACGGGTCCATAACCGTCGTGGACGACGGAAGGGGTATCCCCACGGGGATCAACCACGAGGAGGGCAAGTCCGCGCTGGAGATGTGCCTCACCGACCTCCACGCCGGAGGGAAGTTCAACCAGAACAGCTACAAGGTGTCAGGCGGACTCCACGGGGTGGGTGTGTCCGTGGTCAACGCCCTTTCCGAGAGGCTGGTCGCCACGGTCTACAGGGAGGACAAGATCTGGAGGCAGTCGTATCACATCGGAGTCCCCGACGGGCCGGTCGAGATCATAGGCGACACAGACCGCCACGGTACGGAGATCACGTTCTGGCCGGACGGCGAGATGTTCGAGACCGTCGAGTTCGACTACACCACCCTTCAGAACAGATTCCGCAACCAGGCGTTCCTCAACAAGGAGGCGACCATAAACTTCGAGGACAGGCGCACCGGCAGGAAGGAGAGGTTCCACTACGACGGCGGCGTATCCGAGTTCGTCCAGTACCTGAACAGGTCCAAGACGCCCATCCATCCCACGCCGATCCACTTCTCGGGCGAGAGGAACGGGGTGATGATCGACATAGCCATGCAGTGGACCGACGGGTACAACGAGGAGATCGACTCCTTCGTCAACACGATCTTCACGCCCGAGGGAGGGACCCACCTGACCGGTTTCAGGACAGCCCTCACCAAGACCATCAACGACTACGGGAAGGCCAACAACCTCCTCAAGGACACCACCCTCGAGGGGAGCGACGTCCGCGAGGGCCTGACCGCGATCATCAGCATCAAGATGTCCGAGCCCCAGTTCGAGGGCCAGACCAAGGCCAAGCTGGGCAGCAGCGTCGCGCAGGGTGCCGTCTCCGGTCTGATGAACGACAAGCTCGCGGAGTTCCTCCTGGAGAACCCGTCGGTGGCCCAGACCATCGTCAGGAAGGCGATCTCCGCGTTCGAGGGCCGCGAGGCCGCCAGGAAGGCCAGGGACGCCACCAGGAGGAAGAGCGCCCTGGAGAGCACCAGCCTGCCCGGCAAGCTGGCCGACTGCTCGGAGAAGGACCCGTCCAAGTGCGAGCTGTACATCGTCGAGGGGGAGTCCGCAGGCGGAAGCGCCAAGCAGGGCAGGGACCGCGCGTTCCAGGCCATCCTCCCGCTGAGGGGTAAGATCCTCAACGTGGAGAAGGCCAGGCCCGACAAGCTCCTGGACCACGAGGAGATCAAGAACCTCGCCATCGCGATCGGAGGGGGCATCGGAAAGGAGTTCGACGTCACCAAGATACGCTACCACAACATCGTGATCATGACCGATGCAGATGTGGACGGTGCGCACATAGGGACGCTGCTCCTCACGCTGTTCTACAGGCAGATGAAGCCCCTGATAGAGGCGGGGCACGTCTACATCGCCATGCCGCCTCTCTACAGGGTCTACAAGGGCAAGAAGCAGATCTACGCCTACAACGAGGAGGAGATGGCCGCAGCGGTCGCCGAGATCGGTCAGGGCGCCAACGTCTCCAGGTACAAGGGTCTGGGAGAGATGAACCCGCAGCAGCTGTGGGAGACCACCATGAACCCTGAGACCAGGATTATGAAGAAGGTGACCATCGAGGACGGGATGATCGCGGACCAGCTGTTCTCGGTCCTCATGGGGGACGATGTGGAGCCCCGCAGGGAGTACATAATCGAGCACGCCCACGAGGTCGTCAACCTGGATGTGTGATATCATGGACGGAGAGAGGAAGCTCATCATCCAGCCCATAGAGAGGGAGATGCACCGCTCGTACATCGACTACTCCATGAGCGTCATCGTCGGGAGGGCGCTCCCGGACGTCAGGGACGGTCTCAAGCCCGTCCACAGGAAGATCATGTACGCCATGTCCGAGCTCGGTCTGGCGTACAACAGGCCCCACAAGAAGTCCGCGACCGTGGTCGGAGAGGTCCTGGGAAAGTACCATCCGCACGGCGACACCGCTGCGTACGACGCCATGGTCAGGATGGCCCAGCCGTTCTCGCTCAGATACCCGCTGGTGGACGGACAGGGTAATTTCGGTTCAGTGGACGGCGATCCGCCGGCCGCGATGCGTTACACCGAGGCCCGTCTCTCGAAGGTGGCCAGCGACCTGCTGGCTGACCTGGACAAGGACACCGTCGACATGATGGACAACTACGACGGGTCCCTCAAGGAGCCCACGGTCCTGCCGTCGAAGTTCCCCAATCTGCTGGTCAACGGCTCGGATGGAATCGCCGTCGGAATGGCCACGAAGATGCCCCCGCACAACCTCAGGGAGGTCTGCGACGCCATCGTCTACACCGTGGACCATCCGGACGCCACCCTGGAGGAGCTCATGCAGTTCGTCAAGGGACCCGACTTCCCCACAGGGGGCACCATATACGGCATCGGAGGCATCAGGGCGGCGTACGAGACCGGCCGCGGAAGGCTCAAGGTCAGGTCCAACACGCACATCGAGGAGATGGAGAATGGTAAGGAGAGGATCATCGTCGACGAGATCCCCTACCAGGTGAACAAGGCCCAGCTCATCGCCCAAATCGCCGACCGTGTGAAGGACAAGGAGATCGAGGGGATCACGGACCTGCGCGACGAGTCCGACAGGCACGGGATGCGCATCGTGATCGAGCTGCACAGGGACGCCCTGTCCAGCGTGGTCCTCGAGAACCTGTTCAAGAAGACCAACATGGAGGTCACGTACGGGATCATCAACATCGCGCTGGTGGACAACAGGCCCACCACCCTCAGCCTGAAGGCGCTCATCACCCACTACATCGCCCACAGGAAGGATGTCGTGGTCCGCAGGACCAAGTACGACCTGGCCCAGGCCGAGAAGAGGTTCCACATCCTGGAGGGTCTGATGAAGGCCATCAACATGCTGGACGAGACCATCGCCCTCATCCGCGCGTCCAAGACCGGGGAGGAGGCTAACGAGGGGCTCAGGGACCTGCTCGGAATCGACGAGGAGCAGGCCAAGGCGATTCTGGACATGAGGCTCCAGAGGCTGACCGGCCTGGAGCTGAACTCCATCAGGGACGAGTACGACCAGCTCAAGGTGCAGATGGACGATCTCAGGGACATCCTGGCCAACGAGTCCAGGGTGCTCGCGATCATCAAGTCCGAGACCGAGGAGATGAAGGAGACCTACGGCGACGACCGCAGGACCGTCATCGACCCCAACGCCATCGACACCGACGAGGAGGACCTCATCCCCAGGGAGCAGGTGGTCATCACAATCTCGGCTGACAACTACATCAAGAGGATCCCGCTGAGCACATACAGGCAGCAGTCCCGCGGCGGCGTCGGCCTCACCGCGATGCAGACCAAGGAGGAGGACCATGTGGCGTCCATGTTCGTCACGTCATCCCACGACTACGTGATGTTCATCACCAACCACGGCCGCCTGCACTGGCTCAAGGGCTACAGGATCCCGGAGGGGAGCAGGCAGTCCAAGGGCAAGCCCATCGTCAACCTCCTGGCGGACCTGGAGGAGGGCGAGAAGGTCGTGAACACCGTGTGCGCATCCGGGTTCCCCGAGGACAGGTACCTGGTCTTCTGCACGAGGAACGGCCTGTTCAAGAAGACCGCCCTCTCCGCCTACGGGAACGTCAGGGCGAAGGGCATCAAGGCCATAAAGCTGGACGACGGCGACGAGCTGATCGAGACCGGCATCACAGACGGGTCCGACCAGATTATCATCGCCTCGGCGGACGGCCAGGCCGTGAGGTTCGACGAGTCCGACGCTAGGCCCACCGGGAGGGACACGATGGGAGTGAAGGGCATGACCCTCAACGAGGGCGACCGCGTGGTCTCCATGGCGGTCGTCAAGCCCGGGGACAGGCTCCTGACGGTGTCCGAGAACGGATACGGCAAGATCTCCGACGTGGACGACTACCGCAAGACGAGGCGCGGCGGCAAGGGCGTCATCACCATCAAGACCGACGAGAGGAACGGCCAGGTGGTGAGCGTCAGGAAGGTCAACAACGGGGACCAGCTCATGCTCACTTCCGCATCGGGGAAGATCATCCGCATAGACACGGACGAGATCCGCGAGACCGGACGCAACGCGAAGGGCGTCAGGGTCATGGACATGCGCAACGGTGACAAGGTCGTCGCCGTCGAGCCCGTGATGACGGAGGAGCAGGAAGAGGAGATCGAGGAGGCCGCCCCGGAGGAGCCTCAGGAATGACCCAGACGGGCCGGCTTCGGCCGGCCTCGTCACAAACTTTATAATGGGGACTTTCATAGGGGGGAATTACGCCGTGGTAACTCAGTTGGGAGAGTGCAAGACTGAAGATCTTGAAGTCGCTGGTTCGAGCCCGGCTCACGGCACCATCTCTTCTCCTATCTACTCATCGGGATGACCCTCCATGGAGCCAGACCGCGTTTTCATCGACATACGCACATGCGACCTCACCCTCTCGCAGGTCATGAACGAGATCGCCAAGCTTCAGTCCGAGTACCCCGAGTATGAGATATTCATGGACGGCGACTCCTACGCGATAGTGGGGCGCCGCAGGAACCAGAGGTGACGTCATGGGACGCGGAAGGATCACGATAGGACTCTACAACTCGTACGACCAGAACTTCAGGGAGCCCCACAGGAGGGTCATAGCCCGCGCAGGGGACCTGGCGAGGGCCTATGACATGAGTCTCGCTCTCTTCGGATTCCCGATCCCGGAGGACGCCCGCACGCCGAAGGAGATCGCAGAGTGGGTTGCCGGCACCACCAGCATCGGCGGACACGGGAAGAACTTCCTCGAGATGGCTGAGACAGGGAGGTTCCAGTGCTTCCCGTACCCGGGCAAGGGGTTCCCGCCCCAGCTGGGGGAGGTCATCCTGACGACGAGCAAGCCCGATCCCAAGAAGCAGATCCCACTGTCCGAGGCGGTGTCCATGGTGGAGCACGGTCAGAGCATCACTCTGCTGTTCGGCATCGGCCCCCACGGGGTCCCGAAGGCAGTCGCATCGATCCCGAAGTACAACCTGGACATTACCCCCGGCTGCTTCTCCCTCGAGACGGCGACGGCTCTGGGCGCTGTGTGCGGGGCTTTTGCCGCCAGGATGGATTTAATCCAGTGATTCGAGTTTCTCGAACGAGTAGTCCAGGATGCGCTCCTTGCGCTCAATTAGCATTGTCGTGTAGAACTCCTTCTGGATATCCAAGAGATCCTCGTCGTCGTTTATAACGCTCCATATGCGATCTTGGTCAATTCTCGGATAAATGCGTCTTAGAGCTTCGTTGCAATCCTGATTAGATAGGGAGCTGATGAATTCGAAGTAGTTCACCTTCTTGTTATTGACCTTTATCGATGAGTTCGGCCAGTTGTAGACCCTTGCTCTTATTTCAGAAAGGTCGTCAAGGACTTTCCTATAATCATCGATTCTCAGTTGCGGGAATAGACTGGATGCGCAATCGAAGATGGGCGCAATCCTCGCAGAGTTCTTGTTCTCATCAATCAGGAATCCCCAGTTCCCGTTGTGGCGGTCAAAATTTCCTATGAGGGAATCGCAAATGAACATATCCCAGAAGAACGAGGACAGGGCCTCGGTGTCCACCCATTTCTGTTCTTTGATTGCCAATTCAATCTCTGTAAGTTCGGTCCCATATCCGTTCTCTGAAGACGAGTAGCAGGTATTTTTTAGAGTACCGAAATCTGCGAATTTATAGCCACCCTCTGTGAAATCTCTGCAAGCAACGACTATCTTTTCATGATATGTTCCGAGAATGGTATTTTGAACATCCATGCCTATTGTGTCAAGAACGCCGCAACACACATGCTCCGAGAAGCAGTTGTTGGCATATGATCTATCTGTTCTGTTTTTGGCAAGGGATGGGAATTTGAGGACATAGTCATGTCCCTTGTATACTATGGATAGCTTGGATCCGTTAGCTCCATTGAACGAACGGAAAACGTTGACTTCGCAGTCGCTGAAGTCAATCATCGTGCTCACCATAAAGGTACTTCGAACGGAGGTATTCGGCCTGCTCCTCTGTTATCAGTCCCGCTGATATATTCATGTTAATGGACCCGTAGATTTCATCCAGATAGCAATCCAGATGGAGACAGTTCGAATCGCACGCTAGGTACTCGTCTATGGATCTCTGTAGGTCGGATGGCAGGTTCCTTTCCAGATAGTCCTTGTTCACAGGCCTTCCGTTCTTATCGGTAATGATTCCGGTCTCCAGATCCAGGGTTTCTTCAATGGTCAGGTCTAGTGCATTCGCGAGCTTCTTGATGGTCCCCACGGTGCACTTCTCGAAATCCGTCTTCCCAGTGCAGATGTTGGACAGCGTGGACCACGGAATTCCACTAATCTTAGACAGTTGGTACCTCGTCAGGCCCTTGCGTTCCATCACGGATTCCAATGTGTCGCCCATACACATGTATCGTTGTACCGATATATCAGTATACCGATGCATTCCCAAAACGATAAAAGCGCGATTCCGATGCGACCTCCATGGTTAGACAGGCACGTTGCTCCCACATCCTCGTGGATACATACGACCAGGCCCTCGACCTCCAGAGGAGGGTCTACGCCGGCGAGAACTTCGCTCAGCTGGCCGCCCAGTACTCAAAATGCCCCTCCGGAAGGAACGGCGGGGACCTCGGATGGTTCGGCCGCGGACAGATGGTGAAGCCCTTCGAGGACGCCGCGTTCTCGTACAACCCCGGTGACATGACCATCGTCCAGACCCAGTTCGGCTGGCATCTGATCTACGTCTACGGTCAGAGATGAAACCCAGGCGGGGATGCACCCCGCCGTCAGCTTCTGTGCTCCATCCTTTCGAAGGCCACGTCCAGGATGCCCTCCTTGCGGGCTCTGATGATCGTCATGTAGAACCTGTGCTGGAGCGGTGTCAGGCCCGGCGTCTCGTCCAGGATCCCCTCGATCCTGTCGAGATCGATGTGGTTGTAGAGGCGTGCGACGGCCGCATCGCAGTCTATGTCCTCCAGCGATGTGATGAACTCGAAGTAGTTGATCCTGGCGCGGTTGATCATGAGGGTCGACTTGGGGAACATGTGGACCCTGTCGTCGATCTCGGTCGGTTTGCTGAGGACCCTCTCCATCCCCTTGTCGTCGAGCTGGGGGAACAGGCAGGATCCGCAGTCGTAGACGGGAGCCAGGTCGGCATGCCTTACGCGCTCGTTGACCAGTATGCCCCAGTTCCCGTTGTGGCGGTCGAAGTTTGCCAGAAGGGCGTCGCCGATGAACTGGTTCCAGAAGAACGTCCTAAGCCTGTCCGGGATGATGAGGCGCTGCTCGTCGATGGCCCTCATGATCGAGGCCAGGTCGGTGTTGTATCCGTCCAGGTCGCTGTCCAGGCACGTGTTCTTCAGATGGGCGAACTCGACCAGCGTCTTGTTCCCCTCCGCGAAGTCCTTGCATGCCACCACGTTCCTGACGTTCCCGTGGGAGTCCTTGAACGTCCCCAGGAGGGTCTCCTGTGCCGCGATGCCCATGGACTGGAACACGTGGCATGCGATGTACTCCGTGGTGCACGAGTTGACGTAGCTGAGGTCGGATATCGGCCCGGGCTTGGGAGGGAACTTCAGCATGTAGCCGTGTCCCTCGTAGATGATGTTGATCTTGTTGCCGCTCGCGCCTCCGTACGCGCGGAACTCATTTCTCTCGCATTCGCTGAAGTCGATCAGTTCCATTCTCGTCACCGTAGTTGAAAAGATATCTTCTGCGCAGGCGGTCGGCGAACTCCGCCGTTATGATCCCAGACCACTGGTTCGCGTTTATGGCTCCGTAGAGCTCCCCCCAGAGGCAGTCCAGGAGGGGCGAGTGCGAGCGCACCCCCTCCTCGAACTCCTCGATGGCTTTGGAGATGTCCGGAGGGAGCCTGTCCCCCTCAAGCATCTCGAACTCCCGGATGTCGCGCTCCCCGCGATCAGTAATGGTCATACAGTATGTTGCCAGGCTCCAGGAGGACTCCGTCGCCCTTCTCCACCCTGCCGACTATGTCGGCGTTGGGGTATCTGGAGGCGATCTCCTCAGCGTCCTCTTCCGGAGCTATTATCGTGAATCCCATGCTCATGTTGAGGGTCTGGTAGATCTCCCTGTCCTCGATCTCTCCGAGCTCCTGGAGCTTCTGGAAGATGGGGGCGGGCTTGACGGGGTCGCTGATGACGTATCTCAGGCCCTTCCTCATCCTGAGGATGTTCCTCAGTCCGCCGCCGGTGATGTCCACCAGGCCGTGGACGGTGTTCTGGGACGTGATCTCCAGGACCTGTCTCACATAGATCTCTGTGGGGGTGAGGAGCTCCTCGCCGATGCTCTTCGAGAGCCCGGACACCTTGTCCGTCATGGCGATGTTGCTGGCCTCGATGACCTTCCTGGCCAGGGTGAGTCCGTTGGAGTGTATGCCGGAGGACCTGAGCGAGACGATGAGGTCGCCCTCCTCGCACTTGTCGCCGGTGATGATTCTGTCCTTCGCCACGTATCCGAGGCATGTCCCGGACAGGTCGACCCCGTTGATGATTTCCGGCAGGACCGCGATCTCCCCTCCCACGATCTCCATGTTGGAGAGCTCAGCGCCTTTCTGCAGGCCCTTGCCGATCTCCTCCGTGATTTCGGGGTTGGGCTTGTCGATGGCGATGTAGTCCACGAAGGAGGTGGGCTCCGCGTTGACGCAGATCGTGTCGTTGACGTTCATCGCGATGCAGTCTATGCCCACGGTGTCCCACTTGTTCAGTTCCTCGGCGATGAGCAGTTTCGATCCCACACCGTCGGTGGCCATGGTGATGTATCTGTCGCCGAAATCGATGAGGCTGGCGAAGAGGCCCGGCATGCGCACTGCCTGTCCGATGCCCTGTCTCTTGTAGCTTACTTCGCTGACGAGTGCCTCGATGGCCTCGGATTTCTGGTCAATGTTCACTCCGGATTTGGCGTAGGTCCAACCGCTCATCTTGATCCTCAGGTCACTCTAATTGAGTGAGGGGATATTAGAGTTCCCCTGGAGTGTCGGCAGTGATCATGGTCAGAAGGCGTTCAGCGCTGTCGCAGGCATCTTCGAAGGTGATCTCCCCTGCATAGACATGTCCCTGTTGGTATCTTGTCCAAAGGGATTGCATGACCGGACTTCCACGGACAGATTGAAGTATCTGCATCCAGTCCTCCAGATTTTGGACGGTGCCACGTTCTTCGAATATGTGTCTAGTCGCAGATGCAACAGCCATGTCATCATATTCATGTTCGTGTTCCAGTATGTAGAAGTCGTAGTAATCTCTCATGCGTGTGTTCTCATCGCCCCTGGTCAACATAGCGTGGAGTTTCTCAGCTATCACAGTCTCTATGCGATAGGCTCTAATGGATATGGGAACTCCGCCGAACAGCGGCATGATGAAGTGGTCAACCTCTTCTGGAACAATCTCCAAGGAGGGTACGACATCTATGTAGAATCTCTCGGTCAGCTTCTCGTATTTGGCGTCGATGAAGAAACGTATGCCAGGGTGGTCTAGCATCTCCGCCACAGGAGTGGTGCGTATCACCTCCATCGCAAACACATCATCCGCATCGATGGCGCAGATTTCCTGTATTACGGGCAGGATCTCCTCTTTTTCGAGTGTCAGGGTCTTAGATGTGAGATCCAGGTCCTCTGTAGTCCTTCTGGACATACCCTTCTTGCTGTAAAGTAGGTATCCGCCCTTCAGGACGAACCTTTCACGGTAATCGGACCGAGACAGGCGATCCAAGAAACGCTCCATTACGTACATGTGAAGAGTTACGTTCCCCGCAATCCCAAATTCTTTCGATTTGTTCTTGATAAGGGCTTTCAGCTGACTGGGGCTGCTCATTTTCACAGCAGAACCTCCATGAATCTGTGGATTTTGGGCCTGACGTTGAGAGCATCGGCGTACTCCATCAGCTTGGGTATGTTCGGGCGATCAGACACATACCCTTTCATCGCCTGTTTCACGATATCCATGTCGGCGCCTGTGCCGCGAACTATGTCGCACAGCGTGCGTTCACGGTCGTAGGTCTGCACGGTGTTCCCATACGGTGTTTCTACCTTTGTCAATCCGATTCCGTACAGCTTTGGAATCACGAATTTAGGGGTAATCCTGTAGTCATTGTTTTCACTGATGCTTTTAGCATTGTATCCGTGTGGGAAAGTCATGTGGAACTCAGTGGGGATGTAATCCGTCATGTTGTGCAGATACAGCGCGGTATATCCGCTGTATATCCCCTTCTTATAGCGCATCTGCAGAAGCAACCATTCATCATCCATGGCCTCCTTGGTGATGTATATCCCGCGCTGTAAGCGGATCAATGTCCCATCTTCCACATATTTTCTAATCCTGCTGAACGGAACGCCTGAACTGAGGAGCTGTTCAGTCGTCATCATTCCGTCGAATTCGCCGATAAAGACGTCCTGGCTTGTGAATATCTTTACCATTGCATCACCGTCATTCAATTGTCAATTGAATATATAAAATGACGTGTATATTTTTTATCAGCACTTAAACACGTCATATAATAGTAAAATGACGTGTATAATTTTCAAATCAGAACTTTAACTAAGGCGTTGGAACAAGAACAACGCGATCTGAACGGCCACACGGTCATACAGCTGTGTTGAATCCGGGAATCTGTTGTCGGGATACGGACAACTATTTAATTGGGTCACCGATGGTCGTTTCCATGGATCAATCCGAGACGGGCCCATGGATGTCTCTTCTCCGCGAGCGTCTGATGGAGACCTTCGGGGACAGAATCATTTTCATTGGCCTTCAGGGAAGCCGTGCTAGGGGAGAGGCGACAGAGAACAGCGATGTGGATGCCGTCGTCATCCTGGATCGTGTGTCCCATGAGGATGTCGTATCCTACAGGTGCATTCTTGACTCCATGCCCTACAGGGAACTCGCATGCGGATTCCTGTCTGGTGTCGGGGAACTGTCCGGATGGATGGCGGGTGATTTGTTCCAGTTCAGGCATGATACCATCCCGATTAGTGGCAGTCTCGATGCGGTGTTGCCTCCAGAGGGGATCGGCGATGCAGCTGAAGCGGCCCTTGCAGGTGCCTGTACCATCTACCACATGTGCGTGCACAACATGGTTCACGAAAGGTCGTCGGAGATACTGGACGGCTTGTCCAAACAGTGTCGTTTCACCCTGTCCGCAGCGGTTTTTGCCAGGACAGGTGCGTATTACGGATCCATTAGCGATCTGAGGGAGGCTGCTGGTGAGGAATCCAGAATCCTTGATCTGCGGGACTCCGTACAGGGGGCTGAGTGGGATAGTCGTATGGATGGGATCTCATCCGAGATTATCGAATGGACATCGTCCTTAATATCCGAATTCGGATCGGACCGTCGAACAGGCATCAGTACTTGCCAATCCTCTTCAGCCAGGCCTTCATGCCCTTCTCGTACCCGTTGTCGGACATCTCGTAGAACCTCCTGCCGACCAGCTCGTCCGGGAGGTACTGCTGGTCCACGTAGTGGTTGGGGTAGTTGTGCGGGTACTTGTACGTGAGGCCCCTGCCCAGCTCCTTCGCCCCGCCGTAGTGGGCGTCCTTCAGGTACGCGGGGATGCCGCCTGTGGGCTCCTCTTTCACGGATTTCATCGCGGAGAATATGGCGTTGCAGGCGGAGTTGCTCTTGGGTGCGCATGCGACGTATGTCGCCGCCTGGGACAGGATGATCTGCGACTCGGGCATGCCGATGCGCTCCACTGCCTCGGCTGCCGACACGGCGACGACGAGGGCCTGGGGATCCGCGTTGCCGACGTCCTCGGACGCGCAGATCATGATCCTCCTGGCAATGAACTTCACATCCTCACCCGCGTACAGCATCCTCGCCAGATAGTACACTGCCGCGTCGGGGTCGGAGCCGCGCATGCTCTTGATGAACGCCGAGATGGTGTCGTAGTGGTTGTCGCCGTCCCTGTCGTAGTTCAGGACCCTGCGCTGTATGCATTCGGAGGCGACGTCCAGGCTGATGCGGATCCTGCCGTCCGGACCCGGGGGCGTGGTCAGCGCTCCGAGCTCGAGGGCGTTCAGCGCCGCCCTGGCGTCTCCGTTGGAGATGTCCGCGAGGAAGTCGGCGGCATCGTCGTCCAGGTCGACGTCCATCCTGCCCAGTCCCCTCTCCCTGTCGGAGACCGCCCTCTCGAGTAGCATCCTCACGCTCTCCTTGGAAAGCGGCCTGAGCTCGAAGATCCTCGACCTGGACACCAGCGCCCTGTTGACCTCGAAGTACGGGTTCTCTGTCGTGGCCCCGATCAGGATCACGGTCCCGTCCTCCACGAACGGGAGGAGGTAGTCCTGCTGGGCCTTGTTGAAGCGGTGGATCTCGTCGACGAAGAGGATCGTCCTCCTCTCCTCCATGCCGAGGGCGTCCTTCGCCTTCTGGATGGCCTCCTCCATGTCCTTCTTTCCCGCCGTCGTGGCGTTGATCTGGACGAATCTGGCGTGGGTGGTGTTCGCTATGACCTGTGCCAGCGTGGTCTTCCCTGTTCCGGGTGGACCATAGAAGATGAGGGACCCAAGCCTGTCCGCGCGTATCGCCCTGGAGAGGAGCTTGTCCTCTCCTATAATGTGCTCCTGGCCCACGACCTCGTCGAGGGTCCTGGGGCGCATGCGGCTCGCCAGCGGGGCGTCCTTCTCGAGGATGCCCTTGCGCGTGTACTCGAACAGGTCCATGTCCCGGGCATCGGGCAGCCGCCTTTTATGCTATCCGTTCAGAGGGCCCTCCAGACGCCACTCTTCCTGGAACCCTCTCTGACTATCAGATTCTTCTCTCTGAGGGAATCCAGTGCACGTATGACGGTTCTCTCCGAGACTCCGAGGGCATTCGAAGCACTGTCGACGTTTCCGAATGTACCGTTGCGTATCATTGATCCTCTGACGATTCTAGCCATGACATGAGGTCGGACATCAGATCGGGAACGAGTTCCGGTGGAGGTGCGGAACGAATCAGGTTTTTTTCCAGCGAAGACGTCTGCGCGGACGCGCATCGTCTGTACTTGCCGGCCTTCACCGCCACCGTCATAGCGATGACACAGTGGCATCGAACCGGAGGATTCCCCATGCCGGCCCCTCGGATGACGAATGTCGTTTGCGACATCAATTTATAAGCGATGCCGATAGCAAACCTCATGGCAGACCTGCACGACCGCTGGGTCGCGGAGCGGAGGAACGAGCACTACTACAAGCTCGCCAAGAAGCTGAACTACCGTTCCAGGGCATCCTTCAAGCTGATCCAGATCGACGAGCGCTTCGGCATCTTCAAGCCCGGCGACTCGGTCGTCGACCTGGGGGCGTGCCCGGGCGGTTGGTGTCAGGTCGCGCAGGAGCGCACGTGGCCCAACGGCAAGGTCATCGGTGTGGACCTCAGGTACATCAAGCCCATCGAGGGGGTCGAGACCTTCATGGGCGACATAACCCACGACTCCACCATGATCGAGCTCATGGACAGGTTCGGCGGCAAGGCCGACGTCGTCCTCTCGGACATGGCGCCCAACATCGCCGGCCATTACTCCATGGACCACGCCAGGTCGATCAACCTCTGCATGTACGCGGTGGACGTCTGCGACCGCATCCTGAAGAAGGAGGGCAAGCTGGTCATGAAGGTGTTCATGGGCGACATGTTCGATTCGCTCATGGACGAGCTGAAGAAGCGCTTCCAGTCGGTGAAGGTCCACTCGCCCGACGCCTCCAGGGACACGTCCTCGGAGGTCTACGTGATCTGTCAGGGGTACTACGGCAAGTCCGGAATAACCCTGAAGAAGCCCGAGGTCGAGGAGAAGAAGCCGGAGTTCACCGTCAAGGGCGGGTTCATCTGACGGCCTTTCTGCGACATATCCTCTGACGGCTGTCGTTCGGTTTGTCCGGGAACAGGTACTCCAGTTCTCCCTGGTCGATCAGCTCGTTTATGCACCTCCTCAGGACAGGTGTCACCGAGGTGTATCCCAGCTCCCGGGCAATGGACTTGGACGGCAGGCATCCCTCCCTGTCCAGGATCCCGATGATGCCCGACCTTATGTCCTCGGATGAGCGTCTCTTCTGCTCTGTCCG
Organism: Methanomassiliicoccaceae archaeon DOK; assembly: GCA_009911715.1. Classification (NCBI taxonomy): domain Archaea; kingdom Methanobacteriati; phylum Thermoplasmatota; class Thermoplasmata; order Methanomassiliicoccales; family Methanomassiliicoccaceae; species Methanomassiliicoccaceae archaeon DOK. The sequence continues at coordinate 91,761 of CP047880.1, forward strand.
GGCTGCTGGTCCGATGGGGTCTTCCTCGAAGTCTGGATGCACGGGGATCGTGACACTCAGATACGTCCTGTTGCTGTCTGTCTCGTAGACGGGAGTTCCGGAGCCGTTGCGCTCCAGAGCATCGACAATCATGGTCAGCCCCGTGTTGCGTCCTTCCGTGAGATGGAGTTCTTTCAGGAAATCGCCCAGACGTTTGTTTCTGTAGAATCTGCCCCTCATTCTGAGGTTGCGTACATCCTCATCCGGGATGCCCGGATCCGGGCCCGGAAGGCTCGTGATCTCGATGCGGTCTCCATAGATGTACACCTTGACAGGTTCGGGAATCTCGTAGCTCCTATGGTAGAGGGCGTTCACCAGCACCTCTCTTATCGCTTCCAGCGGGTAGTTGAAGAATCTGAGTGCCTCAGCCTGACCTGGCACTTTCCGGATCCTCTCGACGATCACCCTGTCTCTGATGAATTCCATTGCTCTGACAATCTGCATGTTCACAGGGCCGTTGAATATGGCCTCATCGATCAGCCTTCCAGCCGGATCATGGATGATGGCCACCTCCGTCCTGGAGTAGGGGAAATGGATCTCCGGTCTGGGGGAGAACATCATGAGTGCCGCGTTGATCGGTCTGAGGTCCTCCTTCGGCCCACTTGTGAGTCTCATCATGTTGTAGAGCTCCGTGTCTGGGATCCCCTGCCCGGCGAGGTTGCTTCCGACGCTGTCCAAGTATTCCTCGACCAGGCTGCGTTTAACATCCGACAGAGTCCCTGTGGACGAAGCCCTCTCGTCGAAAGAGACTCTCCTGGACAGCTCCATGAGACGGACCTCTTCATCCCTGCCGGCTCTCACAGTGTGGGATCCGTGTCTTATATAGTACGCCTTTTCGATGTCGTGTTTCTTCCCAGATCCCAGGGAGACAGGACATTTGAACGGACGTCTGTCATCACTGGCGGCCCATATAACCACAATCTTTTTCCCTTCAGTCTCCTCCACAGACATCTCCGGCATGTACTTCGGCTCTATGGTGTTGCATACTCTGATTAGCTCACGGTCTATGTCCACTACATCCCTGTCTGTAAGGCCGACGGTATTTCCCCTGCAACCGTCGTCATCCTCCACGCCGATCACGACATATCCTCCACCCATGTCTTCATAATCATTGGCGAACGCACAAACCGTATGCAGAATGCGTTCGGGATTCCAGCTCCTCTTGTACTCCACTCTGCTGCTTTCCACGGTGCGACCGCTAATGATGGCTGAAACATTGACCGGCAGCCCCATTCAGCATCCCGTCCTTGCACTCATACTCATACTCATACTCATACTCATACTCATACTCATACTCATACTCATACTCATACTCATACTCATACTCTTCCAGTCGGACCTCTTGTCGTCGAGCCGTCCCTCGTCGACAGATGTAAATCATCCAGTGTCTAATCGCAGGTCATGGCGCCTGGAAAAATCGTCTGCATCGGCTGGAACTATCGCTCCCATGTGAAGGAGCTCGAGTCAGAGCTCCCCAAGGTGCCGACGGTGTTCCTCAAACCGTCAAGTTGTCTCATCGGTGACGGCGATGACATCGTCATTCCCGCAGGGGTCACCAACGTCCAGCACGAGGTGGAGCTCGCGGTGGTCTTCGACCGGAGGTGCAAGGACGCCACCGAGGATGACGCTCTCGACTACGTGTCCCATGTCGCCGTCTTCAACGACGTATCCGCCAGGGACATGCAGACCGAGGCCCGCAGGTCAGGGAACACATGGGACCTCAGCAAGGGGATGGACACATTCGGGCCCATGTCCGATCCGGTTCCCCTGGACGCGGTCGCCGACATACAGGACCTCGAGCTGACCCTGACCGTCAACGGTGAGGTCAGGCAGTACGGGAACACGCGCGACATGATCTTCCCCGTCGCCAGGCTGATCGCCTATGTGACCAGGTTCATGACGATGGAGCCGGGAGACATCCTGATAACGGGTACCCCCGAGGGGGTGTCGGAGATCCGTCCGGGGGACACGGTCCGTGCCGAGATAGCCGGTGTGGGAACCGTCACCAACAGGGTCGTCGGATTCTGACGGCAAACGTCCGGGTCGTCGAGGCATCGTTCAGTCCCAGAACCTCTTGTTCTTGGCGTAGAGGATCTCCGCGTTCATGATGTCGCGGTAGAAGTCGTCCTCGTCCACGTGCATGCTGCGCAGGATCCTCGAGGCGGCGTCCGGGCCTATGCCCCTTCCTGCCAATGCGATCACGGCGCGCTTCCCGTGCTCGTTGACCAGATTGGCGTTCCTGGAGAGGCGCAGGCGGTCCTTCTTCTCCTGGGCGGACATTTCCGTAAGCTTCACGAGGCGTATGTTCTCCCTCTCGTAGCCCTTCAGGACCGCGATCATCACGCCGCCGCACTGCGGGCACTTGAACCTCTTCGGCGCATCGCCGACCCTGAACCTCCACTGGGACCCGCAGTTCATGCACGATGCGAACATGACCTCGTCCTCCAGCCTCTTCTTCAGGGCCATCAGGATCGAGTGGTCGGCGCGGACAGGCTGCATCAGCTCCTTGGACCTGACGATGCCCTCGAGGCCGATCGCGGAGATCCCTCCCAGCTCCACCTTGATGTCGCCGTCGGCGATCATCTTCACGACCCTCTCTGTGTTGGGGATGTCCAGGTCCTCCCACAGGACCTTGTTGACGGCCTCCTTGTAGGCGGGGGTCCCCTGGTGCATCTCGAAGAGCCTGCCGAAGTTCATGAAGCGGTGGTCCGCGTTCTTCTCGATGATCCCGAACTTCTTCGCGACGAAGACGAACCTCCACCTGAGGAACGACGAGTTCAGTATCGTGAGCCTGGAGAGCGCCTCGACGGTGCCGGGTTTCACGGACATGACGGTCTGCATTATGTCGTCGCGCTTCATGTTGCGGGGCAGCTCCAGGATCATCCTGTATGGGTCGGCTGTCATCCCCACGCTCTCTCCGAGACGGGCGGTCAGAAGCGCGGCGTAGATCTTGCCCAGCGTCTCGTTGACCCTGCTGCCGAAGCACCCGTTCACGATGACCAGCCTGTCCCCGACCTCGACGGTGACCAGCTTGTCCGTGGGCATTCTGAACCTCTCGTCCTGGTCGGCGAAGTACTTCTCCAGGACCCTCCTGCACCCCTCGTCCCCGGGGTAGTCCTCCAGGTTCCTGAGGCGGCGCATCCTGCCCACCTCCATGGCGACCTCGAACGGGACGGGGATGTCGGATCCCACCCAGTTGGGGACCGACCCCACTTCGCGGGCCTCCTCCACGAGGATCTCGTCCTCGCGCATCTCCACGATCCTCCATGTCCTGCCCTTGGCGATGAACATGGCGTACTCTTCCGCGAAGGACGCCACGAAGCTCTCGTCCAGGGTGCCGATGACTGCACGGGTGCCGATGTCCCTGATCATGTACGAGCGCTCGTCGGGGATCATCGAAATGTTCTCGTAGAAGTAGTTCATCCCCTTGCGGGACCTGCGGAAGGCGTCGCCGTCGTCGAACAGCATCTTGATGGACTTGAGCTGCTCGAGGACGTCCTCGATGTCCTGCCTGGTGATGTCTCTGAACGGGTACGCGCCGGAGAACACCTTGTACGCGGTCTCCCTGTCCACGCCGCCCGACATCGTCATGGCGATGAGCTGGTTGGCGACGACGGAGAGCGGACACGGCCTACCCTCCCAGAACTCCAGCTCCTTGGAGTCGCACCTCCTGGCGATGACCAGGGCCTCGGCGACCTCGTCCGGGGCGGTCGCGATGATCTTCGCCCGTATGTGCTCGCCGATCCTGTGTCCGGCGCGTCCAGCCCTCTGGATCATGCGCGACACCTGCCTGGGCGAGTTGTACTGGATGACCATGTCGGTGGAACCGACGTCTATGCCCAGCTCCAGGGAGGATGTGCATATGAGGGCCCTGATCTCGCCCCTCTTGAAGCGGTCCTCCATGTCCATGCGGTTCTCCTTGGACAGCGAACCGTGGTGCACATCGATGGATATCGACTCGTCCCAGAGATGGTAGCGGGCGGCGAGCCATTCGGCGGTCTCCCTGGTGTTGACGAAGAACAGCGTCGACCTCCCGGACTCGACGATCTCCCTCGCCCTCTTCATCACGGCCAGGATGTCCGGGTCGCTCTGCAGCTTGTCCAGCAGGACGGGGTCCTCGTCCGGGGCGGGGCTCTCGACGTCGATGTCGAAGTCGCGGTGGGTGTCGTGCTTGCGCACGGTGACGTCGCGCCTGGGTCCCACGAGGAACCTCGCGACGCTGTCCACGTTCCCCACGGTGGCGGAGAGTCCGATCCTCTGGTACTCCCCCGCGATGAGGCTGAGCCTCTCCAGGGCGACGCTGAGCTGAGCGCCCCTCTCGGTGTTGGACAGCTCGTGGATCTCATCGACGACGACCCACTGCACGCCCTTCAGGTGCTGGAGAAGGCGCTTCCCAGTGAACATGACCTGCAGGGTCTCGGGGGTGGTGATCAGGATCTCCGGAGGGTTCTGCGACTGGTGGTTCCTCTCCGCCTGGGACGTGTCCCCGTGCCTGACCCCCACGGTGATGTGGAGGGCGTTTCCATACTCCTCCATCCTGCGGAGCATGTCCCTGTTCAGGGCGCGGAGGGGGGTGATGTAGAGGCATCTGAACCCGGACCTGCTGCCCTTCGTGCGGAAGATGGTGTCGAATATCGGCAGCATCGCGGCCTCGGTCTTGCCGATCCCGGTGGGCGCCACCAGGAGGATGTTCCCACCCTTCAGTATCCTGGGGATGACGTCCGCCTGCGGCGGCGTGGGGTCGGTGATGCCCCTCTTGGCGAGTGCCTGCACGAGCTCGGGGCTCAGTTCGGGAAAAGGCATGGAAAAATGGTAAGGTGCCGGGGCGGACCCCGGCGGTTAGAATCACTCGGAAGCGGGCTCTTCCTTCTTGGGTGCGGTGACCTCGAGGAGAACCTGGGACAGGTCCATCACCTTGATCTTGGACCCGATCTTCTTGGCTCCCTGGGTCAGGTTGAGCACGCAGAAGGGGCAGCAGGTGATCAGGATCTCGGCACCGGTGGCCTCGGCGTCCCTGATCCTCTCGGCCGCGACGTTGGTGGCGAAGTCGTTGAACTGGGACTTGTAGCCTCCTCCGGCTCCGCAGCACCTGGAGTTCTCCCTGGACCTCTCCATCTCGACGAACTCGACTCCCTTGATCTTCTTGATGACGTTCCTGGGAGCGTCGAAGACTCCGGAGTGCCTTCCGAGGTGGCAGGGGTCGTGGTAGGTGACCTTGTGCTTGAACTCGTTGTTGAGGGGCAGCTTCCTGTCGTTGATCAGCTGCTCGACGTACTGGGAGAAGTGGTAGACGTTCTGTCCGACCTTGGCGTAGTACTTGCCGAAGTCGGTGGAGACGGTCTTGTAGCATCCGGAGCAGGTCATGACCATGTCCTTTCCTCCGATTCCGTCGGCCTTCTCGACGACGGTCTCGGCGCAGCCCAGGGACTCGGTCTTGGTACCGGTCCTCAGCAGGGGCGAGGAGCAGCACCACTCCTTCTCTCCGAGGCAGTTCATCTTGACGCCGGCCCTGGAGAGCACGATGACTCCGGCCTGGGCGATGTTCTGCATCCTGTAGGATCCGGTGCATCCGGCGAAGAAGATGACGTCGGCGGGGACGTGCCTCTCGACCTCCGCGGGCCACCAGGCGTCCCTCTTGGAGGGGGGCTCGCCGTAGGGGTTGTGGCACTCGGCGACCTTGGCGGCCATTCCCTTGTGGGCGGAGAGGGGTCCGGCGCCGTTCTCGACGATCCAGGCCCTCATGTCCTCCCAGAAGTCCACCAGGTGGATCTGGGCGTGGCACACGACCTCGCAGTTCCCGCAGCCGGTGCACTTGTACATGGCGTCGACGAACTCGGGGCTCAGGCTGACCTCTCTTCCCAGCAGGCCGTCCAGCGCTCCGGTTCCGGCCTTGTCGAGCTGGTTGACGTAGTAGATCTTTCCTCTGGGGGTGACGGACTCCCAGGGGGTCTGGTTGTGCGCCTCGCAGACGTCGATGCAGTATCCGCACTGCAGGCATGCGGTCAGCACCTTCTGCACGCGGGGGAGTTTGATGAACTCGGGTTTCTTGATGTTGATCTCTACCATGTTGCCGATCCTCCGGACATGTACGGCGGCCTTCCGACGGGTCGCCCGTTTCTGCTTCATCCAAAGTCACGGGATATTTAACCATTATAGGAGGGTGCTCTTGCCCGGCGCCCGGGGGCCCCTTGGAAAATGAGATTGAATGAGATAACGTCCATCAGCGGATGACACATGATATACGTCCGTGGCACCATCCAGCAGACCGGAGGGATCGGCTTGGACATAACGCGCAGGGTCTTCGGAGGGAGGGCTGTGACGGTGTACTCATTGGGCGTCGATCGCGCCCCGACGGTGTACGTCAGCATGTACGAGGAGGCGGGCGCCGCCGTGGTCTCCCGCTGCACGGAGCTCGGATGCCCGGCGTTCAATCTCGTCTCGGTCTCCGGCCTGGACTGGAACAGGGATCTCTCGCCCTGGCCGGCCGACCCGGTCATGAACGGCGGGGAGGGGTTCTCCGGCGGCGCCGATGATTACATGGGGTTCCTCGTCGGGGACGTGGTCCCCTACGCGGAAGGCATCCTGGGCGGAGGCGACAGAGTCATCGCGGGCTACTCGATGGGCGGGCTTTTCGCCGTGTACGCGCCATTTGTCACCGATGCCTTCTCCGCCTGCGTGTCCGCATCCGGGTCGCTCTGGTACCCCGGTTTCGCCGAGTTCGCGGAGTCGCATCCGTTCAGGTCGAGGCCGAGGTCGGTGTACCTGTCCGTGGGGAGCAGGGAGCACCGCACGCCGAACCCAGTCATGCGCACGGTCAACGACTGCACGTCCCGCATCCTCGACCGCTGCGTGTCCGAGGGCATTGAGGCGGTGTTCGAGACCAATCCCGGCAATCACTTCAGGGACGGGGACCTGAGGCTCGCCAGGGGCATAGCATGGACGCTCTCCAGGCGAGGGCCCCATTATGTAGAGGCACGCCGATGCGGGACCATGAGTGCCCCTAGGCTTTACGAGGACTGGACCGGCAACATCGTCAACGGAGCCGACATCAGAAGTCTCGACCCGGGGGCGGTCAGGGCCGCAAGGGCGGCGTTCTGCGAGAGGTTCCCCGACCGCGCCGAGGAGAGCGCGCAGTGGGACGACGTCACGTTCCTGTCGAGGGCAGGGGTCTTCAAGAGGGGCAAGGTCACCGTCGCGGCGCTGATTCTGCTCGGGAAGCCGGGCGAGCGCATGATTCCGTCGTCTGTCTGCATCAGGTGGAGGCTCCTGGATCCGGACGGTTCCGTCATCGACTCCAGGACGTTCGAGGGTCCGGCCGTGCTCACGTCCACCCACGCGGTGTCCATGATCAGGAACTGGTCGTGCAGGGTCGGACCGGAGGGTTCCGAGTCCGTCGTGAGCGCCTACCGCACCGCGACGCTCCTGGAGGCTGTCAGGAACGCCGTCGTGCACCAGGACTACGGTCTCGGGGGCACGGTGGAGATCGTCGAGCGGGAGAACGAGTCCGTCACCGTGATCAGCATGGGCTCTTTCCCCGACCGCAGCCCGGAGTCCTTCGTCACCGGTCCGCCTCCGGGTGCGCCTCGCAGGAACGCCTTCCTGTACAACGCCATGGCCGGTCTGGGGATCATCCCGGCCGCCGGCAGCGGCATCAGGTCCATGTACCTCTCCCAGGCGCATCGCCGCTTCCCGATGCCGGACTTCGACATCCTCGGGGAGAGGGTCGCCGTGAGGCTCTCGGGTCTGAGGGGAGGGTCATACGCGAGGGTCATGGACCTGCGCGGGGATCTGGACCTGAAGTCCGTCATGGACCTTGACCGCGTGGCTAAGAACCGCTATGTGCCAGACAGGCGTCTCAAGGCGCTCGTGAGGAGGGGGCTGGTGGAGATGATCGGCGACCTGCCGTGCATAGCCTCCGGAGCCGGCCAGGAGGTAGCATCGGCGTACACGTCCGGAACCGACCAGGACGCTGTGATGGGGCTCATCCGTTCGAAGGGCTACGTCACACGTTCGGACGTGGCGGAGGTCCTGGCGTCCAGGGACGGGAAGGGGCTCACCGAGGAGCAGCTCAGGGTGAAGGCCACGAACCTCCTCCAGACCATGAGGAAGGCGGGGATGGTCCGCAAGGCGGACGGAAGCACAAGGTCCGCGAGGTACATAGCCTCGGACCCCTCTCGCAGTGATTAAAAGGGTCCAGGTCGGTTACGGCATCCATGAACACCAAGGACGAGATCGTGGATGTTTTCGATGACCAGCCCGGAGACGGCTGCCCACCTCCCGCCGTGTTCACGCAGACCGGGACTGCCGGACAGATGATGGCGTGCGGCGCGTACTGGCCGGACGCCAACTTCGACGCCAGGGGAATGGAGGCCCTGGCACTCCAGTTCTCAAGGCAGTTCGGTTTCGCCACAGCCAGGGTCCCGTACTGCCTCACCGTGGAGGCCGAGAGGCTGGGGGCGACCGTGTCCCCCGGCAGGGACAACTCCCAGCCGAGCGTCGTCGACTCGCCCTTCAGGACAGGGGACATGGTGCCGGGGCCTGTGCCCGACGACCTGATCACGCCGGACGAGTTCGTCTCGGGAGGCCGCTGCGCCATGGTGGCCGAGGTCGCTGGCAGGATCATGAGGGATCACGAGGACCTGTTCGTCACCGCTGGCATGCAGGACCCCTCATGCGTTGCCGGCCAGATCCTCGGGGCGGAGAACATGATGATGGGATACATGCTGGATCCCGACGCCGTGAGGGCATGGGTTGACGCGATGGTTCCCTACACCTGCGCCTACGGGAAGCTTCTGTCGGAGAACGCTGACAACGTCACGGTCATCGCGGCGGCGAACACAGACCTCTACTCCCCGGAGATGTACGCCGACCTCACCGAGTCCCAGCTCAGGAGGACGCTGTCGTCCATCTCATGCTTCAGCACGATTCATTCATGCGGTCGTTCGTTCGATTTCATCGACAGCCTGGTCACCCTGGGGGCCGACGGCCTCAGTCTGGAAGCTTCCCACGAGACGGACAAGTACATGGAGCGGGTGGCGGGCCGCTGCAAGATGTTCGGGACGGTGAATCCTGTGCAGACACTGCTTATGGGGACTCCTGAGGACGTCGTCGCAGAGGCCAGAAGGTCCGCGGTCGCCGGTTTCGACATCATCACGCCGGAGTGCGGGGTTCCGCCGATGACCCCGGACGCGAATCTGCTTGCACTGTCGCAGTATCGCGAGCGCTGATGAACGGGAAGTGCGGAGAAGGGTGAGTGGGCCCTGCCGGATTTGAACCGACGGCCATCTGGTTATGAGCCAGACGCTCTACCTAGCTAAGCTAAGAGCCCGTTGAGGCACCTCTATAGGGGTGACCGATAAAAATGTATCGAAGGTTAGAAGGGATGGCGCCGCCGCACGGATTTGAACCGAGGACCTTGTGATTAACAGTCACACGCTCTACCTACTGAGCTACAGCGGCTTGTTGTAAGAGTGCGAATGAAGGACCTGTATAAAAAACTTAGCATGACAGGGATGAAGGTGCGGGGGTCCGTCCCCCGCGATTGTGGGTGGTATCAGGACTTGGAGCGCTTCTTGGACTTCTTCTCCGACTTCTCGGACGCGGTCCCCTCCTCGAAGTCCAGGTTCCCGTAGTAGATCTCGCGGCACTCGGACATGCGCTTCCCGATGGCCTTGCCCTTGGGTGTGAGCTCGTAGATCTTCATCAGGCGCCTGCCCGCCTCGAGGTGCATGGTCATGAGGCCCATGTCGACGAGCTGGTCGGCCGTTTTGATCACGGTCTTGTAGTTCTTGGCGATCCTGAGCATGTCGGTGGCCATGATCTTCTCGTTCTCGTACACAAGCGCCAGGATGTCGACAGCGTAACGGCTGGACAGGGGCGACTGGTAATCCGTCATCATGTTTCTAAGTAGCACTTGATGCTATATAGGCGTAAGGGGTGGAACTTCCACCATCGATGCGGCTGTGCGACATACTTACACGCGCGTGTAGGGAAGGCACGCGCGAGCGCACGAATTTATATTTCAGTCGGTTATGCGTCCCACGGTCCACATGATCGTTGATGTGAAGTACGGCAAGGACGGGATCCAGAAGGTTGAGATCCCCGACCAGAACTATATCGGCACGTTCTACCCCAAGGACGTCGAGTGCGGTGACCCGGACGAGGTCATCGGCGAGTCCATCGACAACCCCATCGGCTACGAGTCGATGGAGGATTTCCTGAAAGGAGGGGAGGACGTGGTGTTCATCGTCAACGACGGAACCCGCCCCACACCCACCGCGAAGGTCCTGGACGCTCTCTCCAAGAGGATGGACCTCAGGTCCGCCAGGTACCTCATCGCCACCGGGACCCACAGGGACATGACCCCCGAGGAGTACGACTTCGTCTTCGGGTCGCACTACGAGGAGCTCAAGGACCGCATCATCTGCCACGACGCCAAGAACTCCGAGTGCGTCTACCTCGGGGCGTCGAAGAACGGCACCCCGATGGAGGTCAACAAGGTGGCCGTCGACGCGGACAGGCTCATCATCATCACGTCCGTCGAGCCCCACTACTTCGCAGGGTACACCGGTGGGAGGAAGTCCTTCCTGCCCGGTGTGGCATCCTACAGGACCATCGAGGCCAACCACAAGCTCGCCATGAGCATGGAGGCCCAGTCCCTGGCCCTCAAGGGGAACCCTGTCCACGAGGACATGATGGACGCACTGGAGGTCGTGAAGGACAAGGCGATCTTCTCCATCCAGATGGTCCTCGACAGGCATCAGAACATCTACAAGGTGGCCTCCGGAGCCCTCAACCCCGCCTTCGAGAAGGCAGTCGGATGGGCGAACGAGGTATTCTCCGTGCCCATCCCCGAGAAGGCGGATGTCGTCATATCCGTGGCGCCGTACCCCATGGACGTCGACCTCTACCAGTCGCAGAAGGCTCTGGACAACGGGAAGTGGGCCCTCAAGGAGGGCGGGAAGATCATCATGGTCTCCAAGTGCAGGGAGGGGATCGGCCACGCCACGTTCCTCACCCAGCTGTCGAGCTCCAAGGACCCCAAGCAGGTCCTGGAGAACCTCAGGGCCGAGTACAAGCTCGGATACCACAAGGCCGCCAAGATGGCGGAGATCGCGACCTGGGCCTCGATCTGGGCGGTCACCGACCTGGACCCGGAGCTCCTCAGGAATGCGAACATCACCCCGTTCCCGACCGTCGCCGACGCGATGGCTGAGGCGTTCAGGGAGAACCCCGACGCCAGGGTGATGGTGCTCATGGACGGTAGCGTCACAATACCGAGGTTGGAATGAACATGTCGGAATTCAAGGTAGACAAACTCGAGGAGGTTAGGAAGGCGGTCAACTGCTGCACAATGTGCGGCTTCTGCAAGAGCGTCTGCCCCTCCTTCAAATCGATCGGATGGGACTCGGCCCTCTCCAGGGGACGCATCGTGCTGACCTACGGTCTCCTCACCGGAGACCTCCAGCCGGACGAGTCCCTCGTCAGGAACATGTACACCTGCACCACCTGCGCGGACTGCGTCCGCAGGTGCCCCTCCAAGGTGGAGATCGTAGACATCATCGAGATGTGTCGCGCCGACCTCGTCAAGGCCGGATGCATCCTGCCCAAGCACAAGGCGATGTGCGAGAACATCCTCGCCGACGGCAACCCGTTCGGAGAGAAGCAGTCCAGGGAGGAGGCCCTCGGCAAGAAGCCGCACGCGGCGAAGGTCGGGTACTTCGCCGGATGCACCGCCACCTACAGGTCCACGGAGACCGCAAGGGCCACGATGTCCATCCTGGACAAGCTCGGCGTCGACTACACCACCCTGGACGAGACCTGCTGCGGCTCCGTCATGCAGAGGGTAGGATGGCCCCAGGAGGACGTCACGAAGCTGATGCAGAAGAACGTCGAGGCCATCAAGGCGATGGGCGTCGAGACGCTCGTGCTCTCCTGCGCCGGATGCTACAGAATGTTCAAGATCGAGTACCCCAAGTACGTCGACGTCCCCTTCGAGGTCCTCCACATCACCGAGTACCTCGCGAGGATGGACCTCAAGCTGAAGCCCATGTCCGGCGTCGTGACGTACCACGACCCCTGCCACCTGGGCAGGCACTGCGGCGTGTACGAGCCTCCGAGAGAGGTCATCGCCAAGATCCCGGGGATCGAATTCAAGGAGATGGACTTCAACAGGAAGACCAGCCACTGCTGCGGAGGCGGCGGAGGCGTGAGGTCCGCCTACCCCGAGGAGTCCATGGACATCGCATCCACCAGGCTGGACGAGGCCTCGTTCGCGGACGTCATCATCACCACCTGCCCCTTCTGCGTCAACAACCTCGACGCCGCCAAGGGGGACAGGAAGATCCAGGTGAGGGACCTCGTCGAGATCATCGACGAGCTCCTCTGAAACCCATTGAAATGACATTCCTTCCGAGGAGGTCCCCCTCCGGGGGCCCCCTCATCATGGGGATACTCAACGTAACCCCAGACTCATTCTCCGACGGCGGCATGTGGACGGATGTCGACGTCGCCGTCTCGCATGCGCTGGACATGGTCGACCAGGGCGCATCCATAATCGACGTTGGGGCGGAGTCCACCCGTCCCGGCTCCAGCCCAGTGGGCGCGGACGAGGAGATGCGCAGGCTGAGGCCCGTCCTGGAGGCGCTGCTTCCGGTCGTCGACGTGCCGGTTTCCGTGGACACGATGAAGACCGAGGTGGCCGAGATGTGCGTCGCCATGGGTGCGGACATCGTCAACGACGTCAACGGGCTCCGTGCCCCCGGCATGGCGGAGTTGTGTGCATCTGCGGGTGTCTGCGCGATAATCATGCACATGCCCGTGCCCGAGGACATGGGCGCGGTCCACTCCTCAGAGATGGGCGACGGCTTCGCCGAGGACATCCGCGGTGAGCTCAGGTCCCTGACGGAATCGGCCGTGGAGCGTGGGATGGACCGCGACATGATAGTCCTCGATCCCGGGATAGGCTTCGGGAAGACCCCGGAGCAGAACATGTGGCTCCTCTCGCACAGCTCATACTTCTCAGACGGCCTGCCGGTGCTGTCCGCGTCGTCCCGCAAGAGGTTCCTCTCCGTGATGTATCCGGGAATGGACAGGGACGAGGCCTCGGCGAGGGCCGCGCTGGTCGCGGCGGAGTCAGGCGCCGACATCGTGAGGGTCCACAACGTCGCGGCAACCGCGGAGATGCTGAGGGGACTCAATAGGCGATCAGGCCGGCAACGACGATGACGATGATGGCCACTCCGGCGCTTGCGTAGAACATGAGATCCCTGCGCCTCTCCTTCGCGACGCGTTCGGCCTCTCCTCTCCTGCACTCATCGTCACAGTACTCTTCGCCGAACGGGGTGGGGTCCCCACAGAACTTGCAGTGCGAGTGTTCCGGCAATCTGATGCCTGCTGCCATGCCGTCCTCATTAACCTCGCTAGTTATTAAAGCGTAGCTAGTCTGCTTTTATCCCGACGGAACATCATGACTGTGCCGCACACGTGCGGCGGGTGGATGAGATGGTAAGATTCACATTGTCGTGCAGGGGCCGCGGTTCCAACATGAGGATGGAGTTCTCCGGGGACGACGCGGTATGGGAGATAGACGAGGCGGTCAGGGAGACGTTGGGATGCGACGGGTTCATCCTCCGCAACGGGTACAGCCTTCTCGACCCGGGATTGAACGTCGGAGACTCGATATCCGAAGGCGACACCGTCGAGGTGATCCCGGACCCCGAAGCGTATTTCACGGAGATGTCGCTCTGATGCGTATGAGCGGTCTCAGAGCGGGAGCGGATATAGTGATGACGCCTGTCGCGGTGGAGGGGATTGTATCCGCCGCGGAGGACGGGCTGAGGTCCCTGTGGATCCTGGGGGAGAGGGTCGACGACGACTCTGGCACATACTACAAAGTAACAGGAGCGGGCGATGCCAGGATAGGCTTGGCGGCGGTACCCGAAGATGGTGGTACGGAGCCCGACGACGGGATCCTGTCCATATTCTCGGAGTCGTTCTCCGATGGGGTCCTGATGGTGGTGGACCCGTATGCAGGCGAGTTCGCGCTCTACGTCTCGGAGGACGGGGAACTCAGGCACGCGTCCGCCGTGATGTCGGAATGATTCAGACCCAGATTGCGTGCCTGTTCCTCATGTCCTCCTCGCTGTTGCCGGTGCGGCGCATGAGTTCGCTGACGACGCAGTCGAAGAAGAGGAGTGTTGCATCCTCGAAAATGGTTCCGAGGGGGGCTACCCTGCGGACCTCATCTCCTTGAGGGACGTCCAGGACGACGGACACGTCCGAGACGCTGGTGAGCGGGCTTCCCGGGGTTCCGGTCACGCAGATTATGCGGGAGCCTATCCTCTTGGCGATCTGGGCGGTCTGGACCACAGACGACGTCCTTCCCGTGTAGGAGATCAGGACGGTGAGGTCCTCCTTCCCGATGATCGGGGTGGTCATCTCGCCGACGAAGTGGACATCTAGCCCCAGCTGGACCAGACGGACGGCGAACAGCTGTCCGACCAGTCCGGACCTTCCGGAGCCGTATATGAACACCTTGCGGCTTTTCTGGATGCCGTCTATGAGGTCGTCGCGACAGGAAGTGCTGACGGACCCCACGGCGGAACGGCAGCTGACGAGGATCTGCTCCAGCGTCGTGTTCAACTCACTCACCGGTGGCGGCCGCGGCGCTGGCCTCGGCCTTCCTCTTCTCCTTGAGGTCCTTGGCGACCTTCTTGCTCAGGACCCTCTCGTGGATGACCCTCATGTAGACGGCGTCGTGCTCCAAGAGCGGGGACGTGGAGATGACGGTGCAGTTGGGCTTCATCTCGATCAGAGCCTCCGCGAAGGGCTCGAACTTGAGGTCCCCTTTCTTGATCGGGGTGAGCCTCCTCTCGTTGCCGTCGAGGTAGTCCACGCCGGCGAACGCGGTGTGGATCCTGCCGTCGCTCATGGGCTCGACCATCTCCAGGACGTTCAGGAAGTCGTCCATCTCGATGAGGGAGCCGTTGGTGCGGGAGTGCAGATGGGAGAAGTTGATGACGGGTGTGAGGCCGTCGATCTGCTCGCAGATGTCCAGGACCTGGTCCAGGGATCCGAAGACATCCTGCTGCCCGGTGATCTCGATGCCGAGCCTGGGCTTGAGGCCGTTGCCGTGCCACCAGTCCATGAGGTCGGCCACGTTGCCGTAGATGTGGTCCTCGATGTCCTCGGGGTCGCGCTTGCCGTCGTACAGGCCGAGGCTGGTCACGACGATGTCGCCGTCGAGGGCGTTCATGATGAGGCCGGCGTACCTGATGCTGTTCATGCACTCCATGCAGAGCTCGTCGTCCGATCCCAGGTCCATGTAGTACGGGGTGTGGATGGACATGTTCACGTCCAGCCTCTTGGCCATCTCCCCGATGGGGTACAGGTCCCCGAACGTGGACGCCACTCCGGACGGCATGTACACGAGGTCGTCGTCCTCCTCGATGGGCTCGTCGGGGTCGCAGACGGACTCCCCGTCCCTGAGGATCTCGATCACGAAGTCCTCCTCGATGTCCTTGATGGTCATCCCGACCTCCTCGTCCTCAGGGGGCCTGGTGTAGGCGCCGGCGCGGACGAGCTGGATCTCCAGCGCTCCGAGGCTGAGGTTGTGGACGTCTTCGATGCCGTCCTCGAGGGTACGACCTTTGCATGACAGAGGGATTCCTGCGGGACCGAACCTTATCATATAAATCAAGCCGAGGAAACGCACCCACCTATTAAATCATAGTGGGGGCGCGCACACGTGCGCAAGGCCTCCGCGGACCCTGCCCGGGAGGCGCATCGGACAGATCTGGCACATGTCACGTCAGGGGCAGCACGGACGTCCCGCGGGGGTGCGGGGCGCGCTCTCACGCCCTTCTTTGTATAAAGGGAGGGCTTAGCATACCTTTATAAACGAGTCCCGTATAGCGAGCCCTTACCCAAACCGTTTACCGAAATGTCGGGAGAGTCAGAAATATGAAGAGCTGCAAGACAAATCCCCAGCTCATCGCCACCATCGACACGCTGAAGGCGAAGACTAGGGAGACAGAAGCTGCCATCTGGCGAGACATCGCGCTTAGGCTCGAGAAACCCAAGAGGAACTGGGCCGAAGCGAATCTCAGCAAACTGGAGAGGTACGCACAGGACGGGGAGACCATCGTCGTCCCCGGGAAAGTCCTCGCCGCAGGCAACATCAGCAAGAAGATCACAGTCGCCGCGTACGACTTCTCGGACGCTGCCGCCAAGGCCATCGTCGCCGCAGGCGGAAAGACGCTCACACTCGAGGAGCTGGCTGAGTCCAACCCCAAGGGAACCGGCGTCAGGATCATGAGGTGATTTGGATGGTTACTGTTATCGACGGAAGGAACCTGATCCACGGAAGGCTGGCCAGCGTGGTCGCCGAGAGGATCATGGATGGAGAGGAGATCGTTGTCCTCAACGCCGAGGCCATCGTCATCACCGGTGTCAAGGAGCAGGTCTTCGCCGACTTCAAGGCGAAGGTCGACCGCGGAGACACCACCAAGAGGAAGGGACCCTTCTACCCCCGCAGGGCGGACCTCCTGTTCAAGAGGTGCGTCAGGGGAATGATCCCTTGGACCACCACCTCCGGAAGGGACGCCTACAGGAGACTCCACGTCTTCGTCGGCACCCCCAAGCAGTTCCAGGACTGCGAGAAGGAGAGGCCCGAGGAGGCCTGCAGGAAGATCACCGGCAAATACACGACCCTGGGAGCCGTATCCAAATTCCTGGGTTCCAACGTGAGATGATCCCATGGTTGAGTGCGTGAACACAAGCGGAAAGAGGAAGACCGCCATCGCCAGAGCCACCGTCAAAGAGGGCTCCGGAAGGGTGACCATCAACAAGGTCCCCATCGAGGTCTTCACACCCGAGCTGGCTAGGCTCAAGATCGAGGAGCCTCTGGGACTCGTTCCCGAGAAGGCCGAGAAGGTCGACATCGCCGTCACCGTCAACGGCGGAGGCGTCATGGGACAGGCTGCTGCCGCCAGGACCGCCATCGCCAGGGGACTCGTGGAGTTCTACAAGGACGAGGAGCTCGAGGCCATCTTCAGGGCCTACGACAGGACCCTCATCATCAACGATGACAGGCGCAAGCTCCCCAAGAACCCGCTCGGACCCGGTGCCCGTGCCAAGAAGCAGAAGTCCTACCGTTGAGGTGCTGGTATGATAATTCCTGTGAGATGCTTCACTTGCGGAAGGGTCGTCGGTTCGGCGTATCCCGAGTATGTGAAACGCGTGAGCATGGGCGAGGATCCTAAAGCGGTTCTCGACGACCTCGGATTCGAGAGGTACTGCTGCCGCAGGATGATCGTTTCCCACGCCGACCTCATCGGAGAGATTGCTCCGCTCGGATGAAACTCCAGCTGGGGCGGGACCATGGTCCCTGTCCCAGCGTCAACTTTTTATCTGAAAACCTGTTCCCCCGTTTCACACGGGCCCGTGGGGTAGCTTGGTATCCTTCGTGCTTGGGGTGCACGTAACTCCAGTTCAAATCTGGGCGGGCCCACTTCTCACCCCTCTGTCTTCGAACGCTTTCCCCGCCGTCTCTTTATAAACATCCGGCCGTCGGACCGGATGGAAAGTTAACTCCGGCACGGACATTTCCCTTCAGGGGTGGCCAGACGTCGGATTTTTTCAAGAATGGGCGGTAATGGTCGACAGCGGGAATCCCGCCGTCGGCGAGTTTGTGCCGGCGGTCCTCAGACCGTCGGCGGAGGGATCGGATCTGTCAGCCCTCGGCCTGTGCGGTCGGTCGAACGGGGCCTGGGCACGCTCATGCCCTTCCCTCCCTCAAAAGGTAGATGCCCCATGCCATGTCCGCCTGCTCGTTCTCCGTCATCCCGTCATCGAACATATCTGGGTACTTCCCGCGCATCCTCCCTATCATGGCGCGGTCCTCCGCTGTGACCTCCGGTTCAGGTCCATGGTCCTTCCGGTCCCTGTATTCGAGCCGCAGGATCTCCAGGCACTGGCGGTCCGACACATCCTTTCCGAACATCTGCGGGAACCTGTGGCGAGCCATCTCCACCGCACGACGTTCCTCCTCGGTCAGCGGGACGTCGTACAGGTCGTAGTAGTCCCTGGCGAATTTGCTGGCCTCCTCGAAGTCCAGCTTGCCTTTGATGATGAGTCCGCTCATGATCCCGCCTCCCCGGACATTCCTGCGACGTAAAGCGGGTTCATAGGTGCCCCCTCCATGTGCGTCTGTGGGCCATGCTGCGGTTCCGGCTCACGTCTATTGCGGCGGAGTATTTGGTCAGGGTCTTCCCGCTGGACGCCTTCCTGACCCTGGCATAGAACATGTCCGTGGTCTTGGCGCACTTGTGGCGGAGCTCGTCCGAGACGTTCTGGAGCAGGTCGCTGTCGTATTCGCAGAACCATGTGGCGACGGTGGCGCGCCAGGTCTTGAGGGTGAACTGGATTCCGGTGGCCTCACTGACCTTGCGCATCTTCGCGTTGACCGATTTGAGCGTGTATGTCCCCACATCGCCTTTGTAGAGCCTGGGGAACAGCCAGTCGCTCTCGATGTTGTTTCTCCTGAGATACCTCTCCCTTTCCTCAAGGTAGCGGATCAGCGTGTCCACTGATCCCTCGAAGAGCAGCTGGACCCATTCGCTGTCCGCGTATCTTCCGTTGCCCTTGGGGTTCGTGATGCGGAAACGTCTGCCGTAGATGTCCAGGTCGTTCACCTTGGCGAGCCTGATCTCCGACGGCCTGGCCATCGTCTGGTACGCGAGGTATATCATCCCGCGGACGATGGATCCGTTCCATCCGGGCAGGCCGTCGATGTAGTTCATGACGGTGAGCGCTTCCTCCTTGCTCAGGTGTTCGATACCCTTCAGCGGAACGGAGAGGCCGGCGTTGCTCCTGACGCGCATGGCCGAGTAGTTCTCGAAATGCTGGAGGTACTGGTCGACCAGTTGTAGGTACTTCTTCATGGTGGATGTCTCCAGACGACTGTCCCTCATGGACTTGAGAAACTCCTGGATGTCCCTCCTGGTCATCTTGTCGGCTTCCAGTGTGCTGATCTTGCCGTCGGAGTGCAGCTTCTCCATTCTCGTCGCTATGGTGCCCAGTTTGCATCTGCGCTCCTCTGATGTGGCCTCGTTCCAGAAGCCGGTCTGGGCATCGATAAACCCATCGATCCCGTCTCTGAAGTTCATCTCGTCCAGCCTCCCGAGACGGGTGATGATGTTCCGGATCCGTTAACTACGTTCACTTTCAGGGATGTCCAGGCATTGTGTGAACGCCCAGTTACCGATGTGGTCCGTTCACCAGAAGTCATTCCGCATCCACCTCCCTGCATGAGGGTTCGGACTTTCTAGTGGGGGATTCTATCTTGCCAAAGAACATGAGGTTGTCGTAATCCCCGAATGTTTCGATGGCAGTCAGGAAGTTCCTGTCGAAGGACTTCGCATCGGTGTTTATCCGCCTGTGGTTTCCGTACGCCTGTTTGAGATCGAACCCGAGGGATACAAGTCTTGTCGTCAGGGTAGTTGCGGAGTAGGGTACGGAATGGCCCAGGTCCCTCTCCCTGTCGGTGTATTCGTCTCTAATGTCTTTCGTCGTTATTCTGTTAAGCAGTTCCTTGCAGTCTCTCAAAGACACCTCCGTTTTCTTCACGTCGAGGGGGTGTGAATCCATGTATCCTCTCTGTATGAGCCTGAGCATGGCGTTGAACATGCCCCCTTCGACCGAGTCTATGTTTCTAAGGCGGATGCCATCGATGCTCTGCTGGATCAATGAGAGCATCTCCCGCTCCGATTTCGTTGTGCACCCGATGGTTGCGAACAGCAATGCACGGTCCATGTCGCGCCCCATTATCGGAACGGACGGCAAATCGTGCACGTATGCATACTTGTATTTCCCCAACTCGGGTATGGTCCTGGTCAGCTGATCCTTTATTATGTTCCTGAACCGTTTGAACCAGATTCCACCCAGTTCAAGGTTCTCGTATTCGGTTCCCCTGTGTGATTCGGTCAATAGTTTCAGGCAATGCAGGTCCTCCAGGATCATCTCAGGGTCGTCCTCAGGATATTCCCAAGGCACATCCTCAAGGTAATTGACCGAGTAGACCATGCTGTCGTTTCCAAGTCTTCCCAATTCGATCGGCAGCCCGCGGTTGCAAATGTCCTCTGGGACGGAATCCCCACGTGTGGCGTAAACCACAGGGGTGTATGCTTTGCAGACTTCGATTTTGCGTGTGTCGTTGATGAAGCGTATGGTTCCGCCTTCTTTGCTGCACACGTCCAGGAGGAATTGGTACAGGTCGCCGCCACGTGACTTGCTCTCCATGTTGCGACCCATCTCGTCCAATGCGAGGGATACGTCGTAGTCATGGACCAACCGGGTAAGTGCCGCCGAACTGTAGTTGGTCCGGTACACCCCCCTGTACATCACTTTGCTGATGGCCATTAGCAGCGTGCTCTTACCAGATCCAGTAAAGCTGTTCACCACCAAGTGTGGGATCACTGCGAACTGGTCTTTGAAATAGCTCCCTATTACGTAGTTGGCTGAGGCGACGGCCTGGTTGTCATCGGCGAAGCATACCAGTTTCTGGAGGTACCTGGTCAGTCTCTCGGCGATTCCAGACATTATCCTGATCGTACGTTCTTCGATAATGTCCGCGGCCTCCGACTCACTCGATCCAAGCGGCCCTCCGAGTTCGGATTTCCAATGTTCAAGGCGTGTGAATGTCGGAAGTTTCCAACAGATGGAAGCTTCCAGATCCCTGAGCATCTTGATTTCCGACTCACTGAGATTCTGGCACCATTCGGAGTACGGCATCATCTCTATGCCGCCTCCTTCGTGGATGACCGCCATGCCCTTCGATCCGGACTTATCCTTGTAGGGTTCGATCAATATGGCATCATTAATTGTAGCCATGGTAGCTAGCTCCATCATCGAACAGGACGATTGTGCCTAGTCTGCGCCCGCCATGTCTATCTATGGCTCTGAAGCGAACGTCTTCTGACAGGAATGCGTCCAGTTGTGTCTGGTAGGTCTGCTTAGCAACCCTGTTCAAGGCGATCGACCCCAGGAATCCTCTGGTTGGGAGAAGGCCGGAATTCCGGTATTCCTGCGGTCAAGTCCAAGGCGTAGTGGTCTTTGCAATCCAGGTTTTTGGTCAATAGGAGGAATGCTGGGCGGTCCAGTGACTCTGCGAAAGATGACATCAGGGCCACGGATTTGTTGATGAGTTCGCTCTTTCCGATGTAGAAGATCGATCTCATCTGGTTTATGGAAGTCACGGTGTTGGGGCTGAGCGAGTATGTGTGTCTGGTAAACGTAACGTCTTCCAGTGGTTTCGGTTTAGTATCAAGTCTGATGCAAAGATTAACGTCTATATATTCAGCATCGTATTTGTCCATTCACACCTCCATCATCTGCCCCTGGCAATCCCCAGGGGCGATTTTTGTATTCATTTCCTCTCACTCCTTTTTGTGGTTGGCGATGTAGTCGCGGATAGCACAGCGGACGAGGTCCGATCTGCTCCTCGCATACCCCTCCTCCACGAGCCTGTCGATCTCTGCGAGGTCCATAGGGCTCGGGTTTGTTGTTATACGGATGACTTTGGTCATCACCCTAGAATAAACTTTCACATATTTGATACTATTTAGCATCAGATAATCGCTAAGTACGAGTGAAACTGTCTATAATCGAGAGGATTACGATTAAATCATGTTGGACTGGTATAAGGGTGTGGTCGGAGTCGAAACAAGAAGGATATTGATCGCGGTGCCTGTGGAACTGCACAGCGATTTGCTCAAGCTCTACCCTAATTCCAGTCCGTTATTTTCCAACATGTCGGATGTGTTCAATTCCGCTCTGCGCTGGCATTTGGAGGCAGTCTACCTGGACATTAGTGCCTCGTTCTTTTCAAAATGGCTTGAAATTGAGAAGGAAAGTGGGAAGGATTCGTTTCCTGAGTTTATGTATGTCCATAGGGAAGAAGTGGGTTTCGACAGTTTCAAGGATTTAATCGATATGTACATGGAGCAGGTCGAGGACTATAAACCGGACATCTCTCGTCTGCAAGTAACGGTTCCGTTGGGGTTAATCAAGAGGGTTCTGGACACATACCCTGTGTTTGTAGAATATGCAAAGGAAGATGGCCGCATAACTGGCAAGATGTCGGAGACGCGTTACTATACCATAATTATAGCTGCTTATCTCAATCACGTCCATGAGGATTGGGAGAAGTTAATCATAATCAACAATGACTGATTCATAATCGTAAAAAATCATCCCTCTCTCGTTGCCTCTGAGCGCAAACGATGGCTCTGCCAGTTGCCAGCACCTTGACCTTCACGATTTCGATATGGGCGGGGAACGAGGGGTTTTCGGCCATGTGCAGATTTATTCCATTTAGTATTGATAAAACACTATTTGTGGCTAAGCAACAATTATAATTAATATTCTAAAGCCATGCCCATAGTGCTCCGCCGCATCTAGCATCGTCCGGGGTCACAACACCAATGGCTGGATAGAATGGCGCACCGACGACGGTATTATCCTGGACGAGGTTCTTCGTATGGCACCACAAAACGAATGACACGGTCTAACTGGAACCGTATCTGGACCTCAAGTGAGTTCCTGGAATCTTCGGTAGCTCGTTTTACCATGTATTCGGAGGATGTGGTTGCAAACATCATTATTAAGTCTATAAATGATACCATTATTGATGGAAGCACTCTACGTCATCTTCTTCACGATGAGTCCGGAGATCAGATACAGGATTGACCGTCTCGTCGAGGTCGGCCTGTATCCGAGTCTGAACGATTTCGTGAAGAGCTCGTGCAGAACGATCCTGTACTCCATGTCCAGGGCCTCTGTGGAGGGTCCGAGGTCTCTGGCGGATTGGACGGTAGCTGCCGTGGCGCTGTCCCTCACTTACCCGTGCTCCAAGGATGACCCTCGCGTGAGTACCAGGCTTCCTCTGGGTCTGTCCAACGTCTTGTCTCATACCGCTGAATCCATCGGCATGTCCGTAACGGCGCTGAAGCGGGCGGGGGTGATGGCCGAGCTGATGAACGCCGAGCAGTTCCTCAAGGAATACGAGATCGTTGGTAGCAAGGGCGCCGATTCCATGAAGGTCATGAGGATGAGGTACAAGGAATCCCACCGTGCAGGGGAGAGGGTCCCCGGAGGATGTGGCCGGCTGAACATGAAGAAGATCGACCGGGAATTCCATTCGATGATGGTGCAGAAGCGGCTCTAGACATCATTTTCCCAGAAATAATGTCGAATCAGCATTCGTTTCCATTAGCACTGAAAAAAGGTAGCCAGAACGAAGTGTCCATAGCCCACGGGGGGCTTTCGAACATATCATATATATTTCTAGGGCGACACAGAGTTATATCGTATAATTCGGTCATACATTTCTTCAGTTGTAGGGGATAATGGGTTTGTACTCGACATCAGTGCCGGCCTAAGTGACATAGCTCCTGCTGTGGTAAGGTGTAAATGACGATTCCGATAGGGTCCATCCTGATCGGTTTCGTCGTCTAGATATTTTGAACTCTCCGTCCTCCTTCACATCGTCGGGGGTCTTCCCTGCAAGCAGGAGCCCTGCCACCGTTTTTTCGTCCTCCGTCTCCATCATTCTGAAGAGCACCTCGTCCCAGCGGCGGACTATGCCCAGTTCCACTAGGTACTGCATAGACCTGTAGATCCTCGACGCCGTGTAGATGTCCGTGGACTCGTAAAGCACCGGCTCCCCCTCGGCGTCGGGGAAGAGTTTTCTCATCACGGCGTCCGTCTTCATCTTGGAGCCGTACTTCTCAAGAAGGTTGGGACAGTTTCCCCTTATGAGAGCTCCGACACTGGGGTAGACAAACTTTCTGACGATGTCTTCTGGCGCATTGTACGGGGTAAGTTTCCCGTCCAATGGGTTGACATAGATATGGTTGAAGAAATCGACGTCCACTATACACCCGTGGATCGTCCCCCATCCTCCAAGGGCCTTTACCTTTTTCGACACCTTGGAGGTGAGGCTCATGTAGCCGGCGGTGAACCTGCGGACGCACTCGGCGTATTCAGTCAGTCTGTCATAGTAGTAGCGCAGGTCCCTTGTCTTTGCGTTTCTCAACATACCCCCAGATAGCATGTAGAACGATCCGCGTGGGAGGCTGACGAAGAACATGTAGACTCCTCCGCGCTTGACCATGTAGAACGTCCCTATCTGGCTGCAGGTCATGCTGACGTGCCTTGAGCGGTAGAAGTCGTACATCTGGGCCTTGGTTATCTCGTGGATCCCGTCGGGGTAGTAACCCAGGGCGTCGCTGCGCCAGTAGGTGTCATCGTCTGCCATCGGATGGAACGACTTCAGCGAAACCCTCCCGCCGTACCCGATCTGGTTGTCAGCCAGCTCCACCGTACTCTCATCGATCGTGATGCGGTTACTGTGGTCGTGTCCGCGGACGTAGATCCAGTTCGGGTTCCTGGGGGCATCCGTCCAGTCGTGGAGGGGCATGTGGGTAAGCACCACCATGTCGTAGCGCTGGACGGCGGAGAGGAGCTGGCGGTACAGCCTGTCCATCCCTTCGGACAGACGGACCTCCTCGTCGCGGTCCATGCCCTCGCGGTACATGCCCGAGTCAGTGTTGTGATCCCCTCTCAGGCCGGAGAACCCCACTCCCCCGAAGACGGCGAGCCTGGCGCTCCTCAGAAGACGCTGGAATCCCTCGGGCGGGAACGAGCGCATGTACTGGCGCTTGACAACCTCGACGCCAGTGTCCTTGAAGACGATGAGATCCCCCTCCAACAGATGTATCCCGGCGCGCTCGGCCATGGAGCGGTACCACGCTATCGCCGAATCGCACGGATGACCTCCTCCACAATGGGTCTCCGGGTCCCAGAACTCGTGGTTCCCAAGGACTGCGACGATGCGCTCGCCGCCGATGCGGTGCGCGAGAGCGGTGTAGAACGCCTCAACGAGGCGGCAGTGATTGGACACGTCCCCTCCCACGAGGAGTACGGGGTCGCTGTCGTCGTCCGTGATGAAATCCTCGGCGATGCGCTCAACAACTTCCTCCACTAACGCCGAGACCTGTTCGGGTGTGGCGCCGTCCGGATGACGTTTCATTATCTTGGAGTCCAGGTGGATGTCGGTGACGTAGAACGCCGTCATGCGCTTCTGGAGGGCGAGGGAGCGCCCGGTTGATTCGATCAGGGCGTCGTTGGATGTCTCCGGAAGGGAGTATGGGGTGGCCTTACACAGGGCCATCCGACTCGGTTCGGGGACGTAGCCGTTCAGCTCCGCGTCTGACAGGTCATAGTCGCACGCTTTCAGGAACGGTTCAAAGTCATCGAATGTCCATGTCGTCCAGCCCTCGTCGTCATCGTACTTCTCTACGATGAACCTCCCCGTCCCGGGATCGTACCGCTTGCTCACGAACTCCAACGTACCACCGATATCGAAGGATGGTACGAATAGATGAAACAGTACGCTCAGCGTACCTGAGAATTAGACCTGGGAAGACTCGGTGACGAGATGAGTAGATGAAAATGGTCTCCGATTATTCAGATGCGATGGAGCATGTCGTTATCGAATCTTAACGAAATCAATCAACTTTGGTTTCGATATCTTCTTTCAACCATCTTCTCGCTGTGGAGTACGGGACGCCAGCAATTGCCGATGCTGTCTTGACATCTATGTCCAAGTCAATTGCACGTCTGATTGTAAGTAGTTTGTATGCTTTTGGTGCATCAATCTTCTTTTCGTCCGATTCGGTGCAGTTCTCGGCGTAGAACCTCTTGATTGTGTCGATGACCCTGATGGAGCTGACACCTCCGACCGTGCGGTTGAAAAGGTTCCAGTCGAACCCATCCCCAACGTAGAACGACGCCGAGGCCTCGTGGTCATAGCAAAATTCTCCCTCTTCCAGGTCCTCCTTCCTTCCGGTCCACTCCGTGACGGGCACTATGATGAGGACGGGCGAGTCCATATCGTAGTTCTGGAACGCGATAAGCTCCTCCGGACGCAGGTTAAGATGCTCCGTCTCTATGTACCGTTTGTTGAAGGCCAGGTCCTTCCTGAACTTCCCGGTGAGGTTTCCTGCATATTCCTTGTTGTTTATGAAGTTCCTGAACGCGGGGCCCACGGACCTGCTGGAGGGGGTCAGGAACCAAACCATCATGCGGAACTTGCGTATGATCCCCAGGAACCCCTTCATCATCACGCTGGCGTTGGTCTGGTTGGAGTCGCCCCCTATGAAGTTCTGGGCCTCGTCCAGGATCAGCAGGAACAGAACGTTTTCGCGTCCGTAGCGCTCCATGTTCTCGACCACCAGCGGGAACACCTCCTTCATGGTCCTGATGTGATATACCCCGTCCGGGGTCCCCTCCGTGAGCTTCCCGCTGCGCTTCGTGAAGAAGATGATGTTCGTAAGGAGGATGACCTTCCCCAGCCCGGGGAAGCGTCCCGTGACCATCTTCTCCGCGATGGCCACGGCCGTGTGGGTCTTGCCACCGCCTCTGAACCCGGATGTCAGCCAGACCGCACCGGGTTTGGCCATCCCCTCGATTAGCCTTCCGAACCGTCCCGTCTTCGTATTTCCGGATGTTACAGACTCCTTTTCCACAGTATCCCGACCAATTCCCTACGTCACCGAGAGGAGACACAGCGATGATGGAATCATGATGTCAATCTATAAATATTCTTATAAGAATATTTTATTAGATATGAGAATATCGAAAATGCACTTGAGAAGGGAGGGGATATCGTGAGGAACAGATTCGTGAAGGTCAAGGGTACGAATATCAGTCTGAACGCCACCAGGATAACAGAACTTGCGGAGGCGGGTGATCCGCTGATGCAGACCACTCTGGGGATGATGATCCTGTCCAAGACGCTCCCCCTCCGCAGGAGGGAGGAGGGAGTCACGTGGCTGAAGAGGGCGGCGGAGGGCGGAGATCCTCTGGGCATGTACGTGCTTGCGAGAGCATACGGAGTGGAGGGAGAACTGGATCCAGACGGATCCGAGGCGAGGATGTGGATGGAGCGCTCTGCGAAAGCCGGACACCCTGCCGCACAGGCCGAGTACGGGATGTCCCTGCTCGACGAGGGGGCGGACATCGACCAGGTGGATTACTGGGTGACTTCGGCATTCAACGGCGGCGACTGTAGGGGCGTGTACGCGCTTGGCTCTCATCTCGTGAAAAGCAATCCTCCGGAATCCGACGACTACAGGTACGGGGTGATGAAGCTTACCAACGCCGCCTTCGGTGGCATCTCCGACGCCACAATGGAACTTGTCGGAGTATACCTGAATGACGACAACCGCTTCATGGCCGCCCGCTTGCTCAGGAAGGCTTCTTCCCAGGATCACCCTCTGGCGAACTATATACTCGGAACTCTGTTGGTACGGGGGACTCCGTACATCGAGAAGGATCAGACCGAGGCATTTGCTCTGCTTTCAAGGTCCATGGAGCAGGGGTGCAGGGAGGCGGGGTGGACGCTGGGATCAATGTACCTATACGGGGTGGGTGTCGAAGTAGACCCTGGTAAAGCACTCGGATTGCTGGCCGACGGATATGAGAACGACCATCCGATCTCAATCCTTAATCTGGGCGTGATGTTCCTCGAGGGCATCGGTGTCGAGAAAGATCCCGAAATCGCGGCGAACCTGTTCCAACGGGCGTCCGAACTCGGCTCCAGGGAGGCCACGAACAATCTCGGCGTGATGTACGCTGTCGGCATAGGGATTCCCCGGGACTTGGATAGGGCCGAGAAGCTCTTCAGAGAAGCCGCGGACGAGGGAGAACCAAATGCCGAAATCAACATTGGCCTACTATGAACACGGTATTGCCCCATTGTCCAAAAGTGTCAATTTCCGAGAGTAAACACAGATTCATATTTTCTGTTATACTCTGATTCATAACTGATACTATATATCCTCCATAATCAAACATATTTTTAAGTCTGCAAAGAAATAAACTTGTTAGAGCATGGAATGCAGACAATGCTCAGGGGGAGAGAATGAAAGGAACCCGCGCATTAATCCTGGGCGGTGTCATGATGGTGACATTGCTGCTTTGCCTTTCCCTTCCGTCGGACCCGACTTGGGATGCCGAACGGGGGGGGGAGGAGGTGATGTCTTTGCGGACACCATAACCACACCCCAGGGATACACGATAAACACAGACGGACTCCAAGACACGGAGTTGTACACTTCTACCACGATTAGCGAAATCGAGAACCTCATCACGGTCACGGATTCCAGAGATCAGCCAGTTACCGATTTTGTAGTCGCCACTGGGGAGACCACGTTGCACGCTGGTTCGAACACCGTCCACGTCTATGTCAACGGCGTTTCCATCGCATCGTTCAGCGTCAATGTAACGGCCGTGGAGATAGAGAGCATGACGGCAGACCTCGCCGACGATTTCGAGATATACTCGTCCTACGACACGATGACCGAACTCATAAAGGAGCATCTAACCGTCACCGCTACCTTCAACGATGGGATCAAGAGAGAACTCGGTGGGAGCGAATACACTATCACTGGAGCATTCACGCCCGGCGTCGAGAACACGTTCACCGTAACCTACAACGATGATCCTACCAAGAGTTGCACCTTCGCGGCCTATGTGAACGAGCAGGTCTACGAGAGTCTGAGGGTAGAGGTGAATCAGACTAGCCCCATCAAATCCAGCACCTCGATGTCCATGCTGAAACTCACAACCTCGGAGGAGTTCGGAGACCATTCCGTGACCGTGAAGGTCTTCGGAAAATACGCCGACGGCAGAGAGGAACAGCTGGACTACACCCAGTACGATTTCACCGGCAGCCTCAACGTCAACGAAGGCACTCCCAACGGAGATGGGACGTACAAGGTCACGGTGACCGTTGTGGATTCCGCCACCGGACTCCTGTCAGAAACCTTCCAGCTGAGGGTCACGGCATCGGTCCCAACGTCCCTGACATACACCGGCGAGATCATCGGCTACATGGTAGGCGACAGGTACGTCGTCAACGCCGAGAACTTCACCGTCAGTTTCCAGGGAGGCGGTTCACGCAATCCCATCCAGAGTGAGCTGAATGTGTCATTCCCCGAAGGCTCCGTCGACGATGAAGGGTGCTTCACGACGACGGGTCTGAAGACCCTCACAGTATCCTACACGGAGGGAGTCGACGAAGATGGCAATCCCATAACGGTCTCCTGTAAGGTGAACGTGACCGTTTCGGCCGCTTTGGTCGACAGACCGTCCTTCGACTCCACTCCGGCGACCTACGACAACGGACAGGAGTTCGACAGGACCATGACCGGTTACGACGAATCCATAATGGACCTCGCCGTGACCCGCGACGGGGAGGCCCTCACCAATGGAGATGGGTACAGATACACAATCAGCGAGGATGGCACGCTCATCTTCCATGCTTCCGACGCTGGGGTGTACACCATAACCGTCGTTCTCGACGACAACCACAGGTGGAGCACATCAGCTGGAACTAATCCGGTGTGGACCTGGACGATATACAAGGCGTCCATCGACGCCGTCCTGGAGATCGATGGATGGGAGTACGACGGGGGGCTCCAGACACACGACTACGCCATCCATCAGAGGGGCGACGAAAGCATCGTCTACACAGATTTCAGCATAGTCTACTACTACGGGGAGTCCAACGACGGGACTGTGGACCTAGCCAGAGGTCAGGCAGTGACGCAACAGCCGACCCTCGCCGGGTCCTGGCACGCGTACGCGGTCGTCACTGAGAGCGACAACTACTACGGCGACACCACGGATGATGTGGACTTCACCATCGACAGGCAGGACGTGGTGCCGATATCGATAGCAGACATCACCTATGACAGCAGTGAGCATGACGTCTCGGGAAGCTTTGAGAACTACACCATCTCGGCCACTCCCCAGACCGTCGTGGGCGATTACACTGCCACCGTGACAATGACTGATGACTACTATCACAACCACGAGTGGTCGAATACGCACAGCAGTGTCACCACAGTCGAGTGGAGCATCGTCAAGGCCACGGTGCCGATCCCCACAATCGCCGGGGGGCCTTGGACCTATACCACAGATGCCGAAGGCAACGCAATCGAATACACCGTGAGCCTGGAGAATGAGTTCGAGGGGCTCGTGATAATGAAATGCGCCCAGGTAGACGTCACCATCGACGGCATAACGGCAACGTCCTCGCAGGCCGGGGTATACAGCCTGTCCGTGAGCCTGTCCGATTCCGACAACTACAGGTGGGAGGGCACAGGGGATGACATCTCTATCAAGACCATCACCTGGACCATCGGCAAGGCAGAGGTGAGTAAACCGACCCTGATTACTGACCAGCCGAAGTACACGGGCAACATCATCCAGTACACGGAGGCCATCGAAGTCCCAGAGCCATCGCTGGTGACCGTGTCCGGAAAGACGTCCGGAACCGATGCCGCGTCGTACACGGTGACAATCGAACTCGAAGATGCGGACAACTACAAGTGGGCCGAGACCGACGACTCCTCTCAGTTCACTCTGACCTGGTCGATCGTCCAGGCGTCCAACAGCATCTCGAACGTGACTGTCGATACAGATCCGTCACTGACTTACAACGGGTTTGGTCTGGACGTGTTCTCGGCAACAGCCGAGTTCGGACAGGATCAGATAACATATCTCTTCTCAACCGAACAGGATGGGGATTACACCGAGATGCAGCTTCCTCTGGGGGCCGGCGACTGGTACGTCAAGGCTCATGTGGATGCTACCAGCAACTACGCAGCGGCGACCTCGGCCGAAGGCACGCTTTTCCATATTGACAAGGCGGAGAACACTATCGTGCTAACCCCTTACGCCGACAACACCGTGACGTACGGGGAAAGCTGCGAGGCACCCGCCATCGACAGCGCCGACTACAGAACCGGTCTGGAGTTCCAGTACTCGGACTCCGAGGTCGGTGGGTACACGGAAGGGCTCCCGACGGACGCCGGCCTCTGGTACATCAGGGCACACGTGCCGGAGTCCGACAACTACCTCGAGGGACACTCCGAACCGGTGGAGATCGACATAGAGCGGTTTGCCATACCCTATCCTACGTTCTCGTACACCGGCTACTCGGTAGCCGAAGACGGTTCTTCGTTCATATACAACGGCACCGTAAGGACGCCGAATGTGGTCCTGGATGTAAAGGACTACCCGTATGAGGATGGCATAGTGGATGCCATCAAGTACACGCTGGTCTCCCAGACCAACGCCAACACCTACAACGTGACCTTCAAGCCGGGCGACAACTACAGGTGGGCAGACTCCTCGAACCCCGCAGGGGTGACAGGAGCGTACACCGCGGGATGGACCATTTCCAAGAGCGTCGTTGTGATCGGATCCTTCGACAGGACGATGGTGTACGACGGCAGCCAGTTCACTCCAGGGATCCCCAGGAATGACAACCTCTACAAAACCTACATCCCAGGGGCCCTGGAGATGAACGAGTACACGGCCACGCTGACCCTGATCTATCCGGAGAACTACGAATGGGGGATCAACAGTGATAGGAAGGATGACGGGACCACGCCGTGGGACTCCATAGACGGTACGAATCCCGCCGTCCTCCATGTCGGGTTCGCGATCACCAACCAGACCTACACGATAACCATCACGGTGTCGGATGTCACGTATCCAAATGCGCCCTCGCCAGATGTTGAGAGCATAGTTCCCAGCATCATCGGGTCCGACATCACGCAGATTGAGAATGCCTTGGAGGATGGATATTTCCAGTACTACTACAGGGTCCAGGGCGAAGACGGAAACGGTTCCACGGACGTTCCCACCGGAGTCGGACACTACGAGGTTAGGATCCATGTCGATGCTACGACGAGCTTCGACCAGGCTTATTCCGCATGGGTCCAGTTCAGTATCGATCCAGCGACCATCGAAATAACCAAAGTGCAAGGATTCGACAAGACTTATGACGGGACTGCGTTCTTCGTCGAGAGGAACGCAACACTTGAGGCCACAGTCCAGAATCCGGCGCAGAACGCGCTCGACTGGAAGTTCAGCCTGTCGCTGGACGGAGAGTTCACGGACGACCTTTCGCTCACCGATGTGGACACCTACACTGTGTACTACACCGTGTCGGCCCCCAACCACACGACCATAGGTCCGGATGAGGACCACTACTTCACGGTGAAGATCTCGCCCGTGGCCATTCCCGTGGACCTGGGAACGGGATCGATCGACTACGACGGCGAGACTCCGACGGCCGACGACCTTTGGGTCGTGTTCGGCGGAACGGTCACCGACCAGGTCACCGGTTATCTCGTACCGGGCGACACGGTCGAAAGGCTGGACATAACCCTGTTCGTTCCAGAGGATTCCGAGGACGTCTCCGAAACGCCCTACACGGTCGACGGAGACTGCGGGAACGGGAACTACGCGATAACCTTCACCCACGGGTCCCTGACCATCCGGCCGGTGGACCTGGAAACGCCGAATCCCACCATCGCGGCAGGCACAGGCCTCGTTTACAACAACACAGACTATGCGGTGAGCGACTACATCACCGGGCTCCCTCAGTATACAGACGAGGGCGACCCGATCACCTGGACATTCAGCACCTCTGCGGACGGATCGTACAGTGAGGGTCTGTCAGTGAGCGATGCGGACGACTACATAATCTACTACAGGGGTTCCGCCCCCAACCACAACGACTTCGTGAGTTCGGCCCAGACCACAGGCCAGTACCTTACACTGACCGTCGAGAAACGCCAGCTGATCATAACCCTGGAAGGTGTTCAAGTCGAGTACGGGGACGTACCGGTCTACGGAACCCCGGCGGTGAGCGGGTTCGCCAAAGACGAGAACCAGAGCGGTCTGCACATGGTGGTCACCCCGTCCAGCGGTTACGAACAATGGGAGACAGCCGCTGGTGTAACCCTGGACATCACCGTCGGTGTCACCGGTGACCTGGACAACTACACCTGGAAGTTCGGCGGTGCCGACCTCACAGTCACGGAACGCGGCATCACCGTGATTATCGATGACAAGAGCTCCGGATACGGGGAGGATCTGGAAGATCTCACCTGTCATCGGGACACCGGATCCACCATCAGGGATGGAGATTCACTCAGCAGCATCGTATTCGTCGGGTTCAAGAACGGCATCACTCCCACAGATGTCAGGGCGGGAGGATACCGCATCGTAGGAACCGATGTTCCGAACGACAACTACGACGTCACGTTCGTGGGTTCCGGGGACAGAAACAGGGACTACGGGATATACACCATAACTGCCGCCTCTGTGACGATCAGCTTCCTCGAGTTCACCGATGACGTCTATGACGGCGAAGAGAAGGTTTTCGGATACGAGCTCAGCGTCTCCGATGTTCCGCAGGATTCCGTCTCCGTCACCTACTACAGGCTAGTGGACGGAGCCCCGGCGGATCAGGTGGACAACGTCGTGGACGCCGGAACCTACAGGGTCACGGTCACGCTCAGCGGTAACTACACCGGTAGCGCGTCCAACGACTACACCATCTCTCCGGCGGACTACGAGGAGTACTACGACATAAGCATCACCTTCACCGACTCACAGCCCACCTACAACCGCAAGATGCAGTATCCGAATCTCAACCTGGAGAGCATGGAAGACTCTGCTCTGCACAGACTCGGATGGAGCTACTCGAAGGGTGCCACCAACGTCAGCGACGGTCGCGTG
Organism: Methanomassiliicoccaceae archaeon DOK; assembly: GCA_009911715.1. NCBI lineage: Archaea > Methanobacteriati > Thermoplasmatota > Thermoplasmata > Methanomassiliicoccales > Methanomassiliicoccaceae > Methanomassiliicoccaceae archaeon DOK. The sequence continues at coordinate 125,469 of CP047880.1, forward strand.
GAGGTGACAGTGACGTTCACGCTCCCCGACGAAATATCCGGGAACATCAGCGTCCCCGACTCCATGACGGCTTACGTCACGGTCCAGCCCGTCACGGTCGATGTTAATTGGGATAATGCCGATTTCGTCTACGACGGGACAGAACAGACCGTCCTGGCATGGTACTACCATGTGGATGACACGGAACATACGTCTCCGGTGTACTTGGACACCTCTGATGTGCGCACCTACATCGGAAACGAGGTTGCTGAGTTCAAGGATTGGGTCAACGGCGGGTATCTAATCACAGCCGATTTCAGGTCCGACGACAACCTGGAGAGGAACTACGCTCTCAGTCACTCCGACGACGTCAACGCAGAGAACTGTGACCGCAGCGTCTTCATTATGGCTCAGCGCCCCGTGACCGTGGTTGCGAACAGCTACACGATCACCTACGGCGATGAGCCTCCGGCCCTGTCCTGGCACTACCAGGAAGGCACCACAGATGCGGGGAAGTTCGTCCTGGACGGGGGCACCGTGGTCCAGGCCAGCGACATGACCACGGGGATCGCCGTGACAACATCGCAGACGGTCGAGGTGGGGACTCCCGTAGGCAGTGTCTACGTCAACGCCAGTTGTTACGGGATGACAGGCCTATCCAACTTCGATGTGACCTACGAGCAGGGTACCCTGACCATCGAGAAGAGACAGATAACCATCGACATACACAACCAGTCGTCCGTGTACCATCAGGAGATTGTCGTCTCCTCCGAGAGGGGAGAGAGTGCCGACGAAGGCGCGTACCACGTGGTCTCCGGCACTCTGCCGGACATCGCGAACCATCCTGACCTGGACCCGGCAATCGTGCTGGTGAAGGCGGAGGGAACTGACGCAGGCACATACGCCATCACTCTGGGAAGCTACAACCAGAACTACGAGGTGACCGTCCAGGACAACGGAACGTACGAGATACGCCCCGCGCAGATCACGGGCATCTCCGTCAGTCACGATGATTTCGATTACGACGGCAGCACACACGACGGGACGGAGTTCGAGACAAGCGCCGTGACGGTTGACGGGTCCGCATACACGTTCACGTTCTCCTTCACCGGAGAAAACTATGTCGCAGGCGAGAGCCTGACGTTCTCCGATGCGGGAGACTACACTGTGTACTACCAGGTCTCCGCGCCCAACCACGGAACCGTCGACGATTCGTTCACGTTCTCCATAGGTACTGCCCAGATTCACATCTCGTACACCGAGGTTGATGACTGGATATACAGTGGAGAACCACCGAACGTCTCGGGGACCTTCGAGTTTGGAGACGCCGAGGTGAGCATTTACAGAGGGAACTCCACATCCGCGGAGAATCTGGTCGAAGGAGGATTCACCACATCCACCGATGCGGATACGTACACCGTCCTGCTATACGTCCCGGAGAGCATCAGCTCATGGGACCACAACACGCCGAACTACGGATACACCGAGGCCTCATACCTGGTTATCATCGACCCCCTGGAGGTGTCGGTGGAATGGGTCTATCCCTCTTTCGTGTACGACGGGTACAGCAAGACCAACACAATCACGATCGAGGATTACATGGAGTTCGGCACTGGTGGGGATCACGACCATTCGCCCGAGCCCGTCACCACGACCTCCGGGAAAACGATGACCATGATTATCGCCACCGCCGGAACGTACCAAGTCTGGGTGGAACTCACCAGCGACAACTACTGCTGGGACAGCGACAACCCGGAGGAGAGGTGGTTCCCAGTCGTGTGGTTCATCTCCGAGGGCTCTAATGATTGGGTCAACGAACTAACCGAGTTCGGCGGCTGGGTCTACGACGGAGGATACGACGAGCCGCAGGGCGTGACAGCGGAGCACGGAACGGTGTACTTCATGTACTCGGCGACTGAGGACGGGACCTACACCAGGGCCCCCTTCACCGACGCCGGAACGTACTATATCGTGGCCGTGGTCGACGCCACCGAGAGCTACGGGGGGCTGAGGTCCGAACCCGTCGAGTACACCATCGAGAAGTGCCCCGTCGACATCGTGGAGGCAACCGGCGACACCGAGTTCACATACGATGGCTCGGTCCACACAGTGGCCGTTTCGGAATACGATCCAAAGAAGGTCTCGGTCACCGGGACCTCGGCGACAAACGCCGGGAACTACACCGTCACGGTGTCGCTGGTCGACGGACGCAACTACGTCTGGAACGACGGCACAGGCTCGTCCGAGGACTATACCATCCCGTGGGCGATCAACAAGGTCATCCTTACGCTACCAACATACAGCTCTGGTCACATCGGTGATGACGGAGTCGGGTTCCTGGAGTACAACCTCTACGAGCAGACCTATCCGTTCGTGTTCAATCCAGCCCTCGTAGAGGTGACTGGAGACACAGGCGCTGCAGCCAAGACCTACACGGCGGAGTTCAGGATCGTAGATTCCACCAACTATGCCTGGCCGGAGGACACACAGACCACGGATGGCGCATACGTCTTGGAATGGCGCATCGACCCGATGACGCTGACGGCCCCCACGCTGGACTCTGATACCACAGTTTACGACCCCGACGGCACGTACAACACCGTCACCAACTATGTGGCGGCGTACATGGGCCTGAGCACCAACTCCGTGTACGTGTCCGTGAGCATCGTCGGGGACGAAGTGACGCTCACGGCGGACAGGGTCAGCTCCGTACATGAGAGCGGACAGTACTGGATCGATGTGAGTTTCGCCTCTGACAACTTCCAATGGAATGATGGCACCCAGGAGGTCAAGCGTCTCTACTGGACCGTCACCCCCGTGCAGGCCACGCTGACTTCTGGAAACGACAGCTTCCTCTACGACGGGGAGGAGAAGACCTACAGACCGGGCGGGTTCGATGCAAATATGATGTTCATCGACGGCGACCGCAGGACCAACGCGGGGAGCTACGAGGCGAAGGTTACGCTCCGCGACACGCTCAACTATGTCTGGAGCGAGAACATGTCTGAGTACATCGGGGAAGACGGAAGCGCCTACATGCCCTGGAGCATCACGGCTGAGACGTTCGACCTGGACAGTCTCGCTGTGAACCTCGAGTTCATATACGACGGAACGCCGCACGTCCCTGTGTTCACCGACCTGCCGTCCTGGCTCACCGTCTCATTCGAAGGCGGTGTGACGGAAGCAGGCACCGGTGACGTCACGGTCACGTTCGCGACGGTCGGTCAGCCGGATTACACGCTGGAAACGACCGAGAAGACCTACACGGTAACCGTCGTCCAGCGCACCGTCACCATAGATGTGGCCGACGCCGAGATGACCTACGGCGGAGACGTCCCGAGCATAGGATGGTCCTACGCTGAAGGCTCCCTCGGTTTCGTCGAGTCCGACAGCGTGACCGTCGAGACGGGCACCGACTACAAGGGCGGAAACCGTGGAGAATACAATACGACCGCCACCACCACGGCGGACACCGGAAACTACAGCGTGAACATCAACCCGGGAACACTGACCGTGAACCCCATCGTGGTCTCGTACCCAGAGAACGACCAGGTCGAGTACACAGGGTCCGAAGTGGATTGCCCGTTCACTGGCCCCTTCACCGTGGTCTCCGGAGCCACAGCGACGTCCCTTGGCGACCACACCGCCACTATCTGTCTCAACGACCCCGTGAACTACGTGTGGTGGGACGGTACCAACGGCGACAAGACGCTTACGTGGAGGATCGTCGCCGGGGACCAGCTCATGGAGGACTACTTTGACGTGGACACGTCCGATGAGGTCTACACCGGTTCGGAGATTGAGAAGTCCGTCGTCAGTCTGAACCCCAACATCAGACAGGGCGAGGACTACACCGTTACCTACAGCGACAACATCGACGCCGGGACGGCCACAATCACCATCACCGGAATCGGAGACTTCGAGGAAAGTGTGCTCACCTATGAGTTTACAATCGGTCCGAGGCCGGTCTCTGTTCCGGAGCCTGTGTCCCTGGAGTATCAGGAGGGTGTGGAGCAGACCGCACCCTACTTGTCAAACGAGTACTACACCGTGTCCGGGGAGGTCTCCGGCACCGAGGTCGGGGATTACACCGTGACCTTCACGTTGAACAACACGGAATCGAGGAACTACGTCTGGTCCGACGGCACCTACGACCCGAAGACAGTGACCTGGCGCATCGTGTCGGAGCACGTGCTCATCGACGGATTCTTCGTCATCGACACGTCCGATGAGATCTACACCGGTTCGGAGATTGAGAAGTCCGTCGTCTGTGTTAACCCAGATCTGATTCTCGGCACCGACTACTCCGTGTCGTACAGCAACAACGTGGATGCCAGTACGACGGGGAACCCCGCGAGGATAACCATCACGGGTCTCGGAGACTACGAGGACAGCGTCCTGGAGTACACCTTCTGGATCGACAGGCTCGTACCCGTCCTGGAGTTTGTAGGGGACGGGTTCAGGAGCTTCGAGGACGAGGGCACGTTCTCCCTGACCCCGTACATGTCTGGAATCGGCGCGGACGACATTGTCTGGACCTCCAGCGATCCGTCCGTGGCCGAGGTCGATCCGGAGACAGGAGTCGTGGCAATCCGTTCCGTGGGAACCGCGGAGATCACCGCGACCTTCCCTGGAGACGGGAACCGCGAGGCAGCGGAGGACAGCTACACCCTGAACGTGGACGAGGTCAGAACCGAGATCGTGGTCGTGCCTGGAGGATCTGGCGGTGCCGGAGGCGACTCCGAGGTCATCTACGTGCCCACGGTCATAAGGCAGACCGTGGACGGTGGGATAAGCGACCTGACCTGGCTGCTGATTATCGCGTGTATCGTCGTCATTATGCTTGCCGTCATCTGGCTGATCTGGACCAGGAGGGACGGCGAATGATGTACGACGACGCGTTCCAGCTTATGCAGGAGAAACACGTGCTGTCCATAGTTCTGTACCTGGCCGAGAACGGTCCCAGCAGGAAGTCGGACATCTATGGGGCCGTCTCCAGGGGTACGAGGATGCCCGACAAGCTGGAATATCTGGAGAGGACGGGGATAGTCCAGATCTCCAACAAGGACGGCCGCGGATCCCTCATCTCCCTGACGGAGAAGGGGGAGAAAGTAGGGGAACTGATATCCGAAATAAAGGAGATGATCGATCGGAATTGATGATTCATTCGAAAATCGACAAACCATTGACTTCGCAAAGGAGTTAAACTAATGGTCGAGCGGTAATTTCTATTGTTTCGTAGACTACCGCTCGACCATCTTCATTTAATTAATCTAGTTTTGGATGACAGAAGATAATGACGAAGGTGGGGAGGTTGTCAAGTCTCTCATGTTGTATTCACATAGTTTCGACTGTTCATTAAAATGACTAGAACCATCTGGTCATTAAACATCTGTTTGCTATCCAACGAGATTTCAACGGTTTATTTATAAAACAAAGGGGGAGGGATTTTCTATCCACCCCTCCCCTGGGGGCTCATGGGATCAGCCCCTCCTCCCGAGCAAGTTTGATCAGGGTTGCCCGAGATATCCCATCGAACTGCTCCGCCAGTTTCCTTTGGGAGATATCGGGGTTCTCGGCGAGTATCGCCAGCAGCTTCTCCCTCTGATAGGTAGTAAGATGCTTCGGCCTCCTGCCCATCTTCTTCCCTTCGTTTCTGGCACGGGCCTGCCCATCTATAACACGGTCCCGAATGAGCTCGCGTTCGAACTCGGCGATGGCACCAAGCACGGTTATGAGGAGCTGTCCAGAAGCCGAACCGGAGTCTATGGGCTGGTCCAGGAATTCGATCTCGACGCCGTAGCGTTTCAGATCCTGGAAGATGTTCAGGAGGTTTATTGTCGAACGGGCGATGCGATCCAGCTTTGTAGCGATGATCTTGTCGAACTTGTGTTGTTTGGCATCTGCCATCATGCGATCCAGTTCCGGGCGATGCGATTTTGCACCGGATGCAACGTCTGCATATTCATCGAAAACAACCATTCCACGGGTTTTAGCGAAGTCCCTCAGCCTTTCGATCTGGTTCTCTGTGGTTTGGCGGTTAGTCGAAACCCTGCTGTATATTGCAACCACAGTCGGATTGTCCTGGTTACCAACCATGGCTAGTAATCTATCATGTCGACTTAGCGGTTGACTTTTGCATCATTTCAATCCAGTTAAGAGAATTTGGAGAGCATTACAATAAAATGGGTCTGTTAACTCAAATGCTGGATATAGCTGGCCATCAAGAACAAGTTAACAAAGTGAATGAAATTAATTTCCAGATTTGTCTTCATAGGGTATCTGGTCCAGCCATGAATGTTATGAATTGTGATACAAGTGGTCAAAAACTTGGTGTTACTTTGCTTTTCAAATGGCAATCGTACTTTCATGTAGCTGCATAACCATCCTGGATTTCAGCGGAAAGGGTTTGATAGTGAATGGAGTTAATTGAGTTAAACGAATTATACATGTGCAAAGATGAAAAAATCGACGGTTTACGCCACAAATCTGGGCGGGCCCACTTTCTGCATCCCTATCATCTGGTGTGAACATGCTCCGTTTCGTCGTATCTGACATTCTCACCGATGATGCCGCGCTCATCCGCAGGGAGGTTTTCATGGATGAGCAGGGTTTCGTCAACGAGTTCGACGAGACGGACGATGTGTCGCGCCATATCGTCGCGTATGACGGTGACTCGCCCGTCGCCGTATGCCGCATCACCCCTGGGGAGGACGGAGTGTGCCATCTCGGCAGGGTCGCGGTCGTGTCCGATCATCGGGGCAGGTCACTGGGATCCATCCTCCTGAGGGAAGCCGAGGCGCAGGCGTCAGACATCGGTCAGCGCCGCATGGTGCTGGGTGCGCAGGTCCGTGCCAAGGGGTTCTACGAGAGGCAGGGATACGTCGCATACGGTGAGGAGTACATGGACGAGTGGTGTCCCCACATCATGATGGGGAAGGACCTCCGATCACACCGTTGAGTCGGCCGAGGAACGCCTCCGTCCTGACCGCGACGTTCCTCACAAGGTTGTCGTAGTACAGGCCGTAGTCCATGTTGTGCAGGCTGGCAGGGCCGAAGAGGGGCGTCTGGCCCACGTCTATGTAGAATTCAGATGCCGTCGTGCAGATGACGGATCCGCGCTCCGTGTCCACACGTGCGTCGCCGAATCCAGGGACGTGCTCGAAACGGCATTCCCCGTGCTTGACGAGGCTTCCGAGGTTGTCCTCCGCCGGGGCGTAGGTCCCGTCGCGCCTCCAGTTTATCGGGTTTATGCACAGCGCTCCATCCCTGATCACGACGTTGTCCATGCCGACGTTCTCCGGTCCTTCGGTGTTCCAGGAGACGACGACCCCTGTGTCGTCCTCATGCTCCGCGAACCTCAGATGGGGGTTGGCCGACATGAACCTGCGGGTCACGGAGAATCCGATGACGTATGCGGCCACCATGCGGGAGTACTCCTCGGGATGTACGTCCATGTACTCGTCGAGTATCATCCCAGTCATTATGGAGCCCTGTGAATGCCCCGCGAGGATGAACGGGCGTCCGTCGTTCATGTGCTCGAAGTAATGGTCGAGGGCGGCGAAGACGTCCTCCCTCTGCGGGCCGTGCTGGAACTCGTACAGCTCGTCGTGTCCGAGGCGCTCCACCTTGAAGAGGTTGGTCTGTCTGTAGAACGGTGCGAAGACGTTCGTGGAACCTGAGAATGCGGATGCCTGTCCGATGAGCTTGTCCCGGGCGCCTGCGCGCATGACGGGGTTCGAGATCTCGCACACGTCGGGGGCGCCGGGAGACGGGTCGATGTACGTGGTCGGGTAGAGGTAGAACGTGTCCACCCCGTGGACGACCTCCGGTATCTGCAGCCAGTTGTCTGGATCGGAGTAGTCTGTTCTCGACAGGGCATCACCGTCGGAGAATCGACGTCCACGTAGATAACGTCCTGCCGTCCATATGGATGCTATCTCCATCTGTGCCATTTATATCGTTCAATCGCCATTTCTAAGACCATGTACTGCCAGAACTGCGGTTCTCAACTGCCGGACAGTGCGAAGTTCTGTGACCGCTGCGGAGCCAAGGTGGGAACGGACACGGAGCGCAGCAACGGCAACACCGAGTACAACATGGCATCGATCATGGTCAACAAGAAGAGCGAGGCTCTGGCCCTGATCCTGTCACTTCTGATTCCGGGTCTGGGGCAGATATACAACGGGCAGGTCTCGAAGGGTGCAATGATGATTGTCGCTGCGATCGTGTGCGCAGTTCTGATCTTCGTGTTCTTCCCCATAGGGATACTGTACATCGTGCTCTGGATCTACGCGATGTACGATGCGTTCAAGGACGCCAAGGAGTACAACCAGTACCTTCTCAGTCACAACGGCAACCCGCCCTGGTGAGGGTGCCGGACTCCAAACTCCTTATTTTTCAATACGACTCACACGGACCGTGCATCCCGGTTCCACTGAGGGTGCGATGCAGTCAGCATCCGCGCTGTCTCTGGCATGAGGGACATGATACGCTGCTCCTCCCGCCGATGACCCTGCGGACGAGGGTCGTCCCGCAGACGGGACAGGGCTCGCCGCCATGGGCGTATATGCGGATGTAGGGGGTGTTGCGGTACTCCCTGCCCCTGCCCTCGAGCCAGTCCTCGGCGGAGATCTCGTTCTTCTCGACGAAGAACTCCAGTGTGCGCGGAATCTCATCCGCAAGGTGTGTCCAATCCCCGTGTCCTAGCAGATTGGCGGGACACGCTGGGTCGATGCCGGTGGCGAACAGGATCTCGTCGGAGTAGATGTTGCCTATCCCCGCGACCACGCTCTGGTCGAGGAGACATTCTTTGATAGCCCTCCTGCTGCTGCCGATGCGGCCCTCCAGGTATTCCGCGGTGAATGACGGGTCGAACGGCTCCGGTCCCAGCTTCGACAGGCCGGTGCAGTCGTCGTCCTCGCCCTCTGCGAGGAGCCAGAAGCGTCCGAAACGGCGGGTGTCGGAGAACCGCAGCTCCATGCCGTCGTCAAGACGCACGACGATGTGGGTGTGGGGGTCTTCAGGGCGGTCATGCGGGGCAACCACCAGGCACCCTGTCATGCGCATATGCATGACCATCCTTTCTCCGTCGTCGAGCTGGGCGGTCAGGATCTTGCCGCGACGGGTCAGGTCGGTGAACCTTCTGCCCGTCAGGCGCTGTACGAACCTGTCCGGATCCGGGCTCCCGATGACCTTGGGGTGTCTGACCGATACGGAGGCCACCCTGCGGCCTACGATCTGCGGTCCCACGACACGTCTGACAGTCTCTATCTCCGGGAGTTCGGGCATTCGGATCTCAGCTCCTCGATGACTTCCTTATCCGCTCGTGGTAGAAGTAGTTGACAACGATCGGAGGGGCGTCGAACGGCCTGGACATGCTGTCGTCGTTGGTCACGTACTCGAGTCCCTGATCCTCGGAGAATCTGCGCATCTCCTCGTCCAGGTCCTCCCAGTAGCTCAGGTCCCTGCGGTTGTATATGCGGTCGTACAGGGGGACTAGGTCCGGGCGCTTCTCCGCGATGTAGCCCAGTATGTCCGATTTGAACGACCCTCTCAGATTGAGGTTCTCCAGCCAGATCATGTTGCATATGTCCTTCGCACGCAGCACGATCTCCCGCGGGTCGGTTATACCCGGGAAATTGGGGGATATGAAACACGTCGTGCGGATGCCTGCGTCATGGAATCTCCTCATGGCCTCCAGACTCCTCTCCACGGGCACAGCCCTGTCCATGTCTTCGCGGAACCCCTCGTCCAAGGTGTTGATGGACCAGGAGACGCGGGCGTCGGGGAACGAGGCTATGAGGTCCAGGTCGCGGAGGACCAGATCGGATTTGGTGGCGATGCTGATTCTCGCTCCGCTGCCCTGCAGCTGCTTGAGCAGTGCGTGCGTCCGCCCGTGTTGACGATCACCTGGCGGCTCCCCCGTTTCCGTCGTTTGCATCCGGGCAGTATCTGTCCAGGCACATGACTATGAAGTCGCGGATGGCCTCCCTGAAGTCCAGCGGGTCCGTGCTGAGGTTTGCCATGTCCAGGGCCTTCCAGGCAGGGGGGCTCTTCAAGCAGTACGCGTTGAGGCCAACGGCTTGGAAGTACACGGTCGTGTACAGTTTCGTGGCCGAGTCCCTGTCGATGTGCAGCTGCCCCTGCAGCATGTCGAGGATGCGCCCGAGGTCGTCGTAGTACTGCCTCTTGTACAGTGCCAGACGCTCCACGGATACGTTGGTCTCGATGATGGACAGCAGGATGTCCCCGTACCTCAGGAAGTCGCGGTGCGCGTTGAGAATGCCCGCCCACACCTCCGCGAAGACGTTGAGGGGATACGAGCATCCCTCGGGGAAGGCGGCCATCATGGCGTCGAAGTACTCCTTGCGCTTGTCGGAGGACAGCTCGAGGAAGATCTCCTCCTTCGTGGCGGCGTACTTGTATATCTGGGTGCGGGAGCAGCCGAGGGCATCCGCCAGGGCCGAGAGGGTGATCCTGTGGTAGGGTTCGCGGTTGAACATGGCGTCCGCCGCATCCTTGATCTCCTGCATGCGCTGTTCCTTCTGCTCGTCGCTCCTGGCTCTCTTGAAGTCGCTCATCGTACTGTCCCTTCCATCGGGATGACTAATGATAAGGCTGTTCAGATATTTTATCTTATAAAACAAAAGATATTTTAACAAGATATTAAGATTTATCATGTACTTTATACGGGAGAACATCCCGAGAGGTTGAGAACATGGACACGAAAGCCGGTGCATCGAAGGATGACAAGTGCGCGGATGCCAGAGGAGGGATGTTCGGACTGGGGGAGCCCAACGACGCCTTCGCCCAGTACTTCATAGGCCAGAGCTATCTGAGCATCCTCACGAGAGAGGGCGTGTTCACAGCCAACGTCACATTCGAGCCCGGATGCAGGAACAACTGGCACATCCATCATGCCGAGACCGGCGGGGGACAGATCCTCCTCTGCACCAGCGGCAGGGGATGGTACCAGGCGTGGGGGGAGAAGGCCAGGGGGCTGCATCCCGGCGACGTCGTGTACATCCCCGCAGGGGTAAAGCACTGGCACGGTGCGGCCAGGGACAGCTGGTTCTCGCACGTGGCGATCGAGGTCCCGGGCAAGGGCACCCGTAACGAATGGCTCGAGCCCGTGGACGACAAGCAGTACGCGGAGCTTGAGTGATTCCAGCCATCCGGCGTAGAGCGCGGCCATGGCGCATGGGATGCCGGATCGTCGAGACGAATGTAGACAGGAGTGGGTCGAAATGAAGCATGCTTCGTTTTTCAGAGATCAGGACAAGGAGATCTCGGGTATAGTCTCGAGGTTCCTGGACGAATCCATGTCGGAGTCCGGCGACGCACTGGATGCGCGCAGGGCGCATCTCGCCGTGCTGGCGTCGCTGATCGGATGCCAGGGGCTGGACGCGTTCCGTGCGGAGCTCGCGGTGGCGCTGGACGACGGGCTGAGGCCGGAGGAGGCCAGGGAGGTCGTCTGCCAGTCGATCGCGTATCTGGGTGTCGGGAGGTCCGCGCCGTTCGTCACCGCAATGTACGACGTGTTCGCCGAGCACGGCGTCAAAGCTCTGGAGAGCGCTGGGATGCTGCCGGACGACGAGAGGGTCGGACGCGGGTCCAGTATCCAGGCGGAGATGTTCGGGGATTTCATGAAGGATGCCTGGAAGGCGGGGACCGTCAACCGCTGGCTGGCGGCCAACTGCTTCGGGGACTACTACACCCGTGGGAATCTGACCCTGGCGGATCGCGAGATGGCCACGTTCTGCTATCTCATGGCGCAGGGAGGCTGCGAGCCACAGCTCGAGGCGCACATCAAGGGGAACATGAACATGGGGAACGACACGGGGGTCCTGCGCGAGGTCGTGCTCCGCTGTCTTCCGTATCTGGGGTATCCGCGCAGCCTCAACGCCATGGCGTGCATCGCCCGTGTGGAAGCCGAGGGGCAGGAGAGTTGAGGAGGATGCTCTCCTGTCTCTCGATATATACCATGACGTCCAAGATATGTATCACTATGTAATGTAAGCAGGAAAGCTTCAACACACACGTATCACGTTTCCCATTCAAGGTGTTCGTCTGAAAGGATCTGGTCGCGGGGATGGTGTCCATGAGGAGATGGAACGCTACAGGGACGCCATCGACAGACGGTCCAACGCCCGCATGGCCAGGGAGGAGGCTGACGGCACCGTATTCTTCAAAGGTCCCGTCGAGACCCTCACCCAGGAGCTGAAGCTTGTCGACGGGGACCTGATCCTCATACAGTGGGTCGCCGGAGGTGACAGCGACGGCGGAGACAACCACGGCTACAGACTGAGGAGGCTCGACGGCTACAGGTGGGGCAGGAGGACCATAAGGATGTCAGGAGAGTTCCACTACCAGTGGGCGGTGAACCTGCACCGGGTGAACGTGCGGAAGGCCCGCATCGTCAGGAAGACCGTCCGTGTCAGGCTCCCGGTCGAGAACGAGCACATCCTCAGGGCGGAGTTGGAGAGGGCACTCCGTCGGTCCGAGACTGTTGGCCGGACCCCGGCATCCGTCAGAGCCGGCCAGTACCTCGAGATGGAGATCGCCCCGATCGGGCGCGCCCTGGCGATCACCGCGAGGCTTCCGGGGAAGGCGGTCCACTGGATCCGCTACAGGGATGTCGACGGGGTGCTGCTGGGATTCGAGGAGTCCGACGGGAAGCACTATCCCTGCTACTCGTTCTCCCTTCCCGACGGGACCGAGACCGTCAGAGTGGACACCCATGCTGCCGTCGAGGACCTGGTGGACGAGCAGATGGCGATGCGCATCCTGCACAGGAAGTGCCCGAGGGACGTCAGGGTCAGGTGCTCCAGGCGCGATCCCGGGGACAGCCGCTGCGTCTACGTCTGATTCCCGACTATATACGGTATGGAGAATCCCCAGACAACCATCAACTAAGCGTCCGTGCATTTCGTGACGGTCGCATGTTCGGTGGTTCCAGAGAGCGCAGGGAGAAGGCGATGGCCGACTACCAGGCACGTATCCGTTCGAGGATGGACGAGGAGGTCGGAGAAGGCACCGTGTTCTTCTGCGGGCCTGTGGAAACCCTCCGCAGGGAACTGAAGCTCACTCCGAAGGGCGATCTGGTGTACATCGAACGTGTGTGCACCGGAGCCGAGGACATGGATGAGACGAGGGCGTACAAACTCATAAGGCTGGATTCATGGGAGCTGACCGAAAAGGGGTTGAAGTTCTCGGGGGAGTTCATGTACGACCACGATGACCATCTCTGGGGCGTTAGAGACAGTCGTTCCCGTCCCGTTCGCAGGAGGATCAGGGTGCCGCCGCCTCTGGAAAACGTCGATGCGCTACGGGATGTTCTGGGCACGATTTCCAAGTCATCAGGGGCATGCACCTCCGGCGGGGAGTCCGGAAGTCTGTTCGTGGAGATGGAGGTTCTCGAGCCGATTGCGGGAATCGGTCTCTCGACGGTTGCGCCACCCATATGGCTCTCGTCTGCACTGCTTTATGCCAGAACCGAAGGGGCCCTCGAAGGGTTCGAGGTCATAAGAGGCAGGCACCATCCAAGGTTCAGTTTCACCGACAGGGGAGGTTCCAGGCACTCATCTGTCGATCTGCGCCACCCTCTGGAGGACTCATACGATGACGTGGTCATCATGCTTATGGTCCGCGGTGACTTTCCTCGCAGGATCTCTGTGAGGTACAGGCGCAGCAATCCTGATGATTGTTATTGCGAACTATGATAGTCAAGATGACGTCGATTAACATTATACTTGAAATATTCAATTATCTAACCATGTTAAAAACATATTCGATAGTGATTAATTTATAAAACAGACAATTGTTTAAAAAATCACTATCGATAGTAACTTAGTGACAGTCGTGAGCAGATGATGCTTCTATGACTTGTCGTTTTTTTTGCAAAATGTAAGGTCTTCAGGGGCATTAGAGGAGTTTTCTGAGCTCCTCTATCTTCCCAGCGAGGTCGTCGATATACCGCGAGATCTCGTTCATGAATCCGTCGTAGCGGTCGGTGACGGTGGCGCCGTCGGGCGTGGCGTGGATGATCCCCTGCTGTTCGAGAAGTTTCAGGGAGTACCTCACCCTGTGCTTCGGTATTCCCGTCATCTCCGACAGTCTGATCAGACCGACGGGCTGGTTCTCCCTGACGGTCTTCAGGATGGATATGTGCCTCTCAAGGAGTTCGACGTCCTCACTGAGCGATCCGACTGGATCTCTGTTCTCAGTCATGTGACGTCATACCTCCGGCCATAATCTCCGATAATGGATTGAAAAGGAAGGGTTTGAGGAAGGGTCCCGGCTCAGCGGCCGTACCACTTCTGCTTGCCCCACTTGTTGTAGTTTGCCCACCATCCCTGGACGATGGATCCGCAGCAGTCCAGAGCCTTCTGCTCGGCGTCCGGGCCCTTGTAGGTCTTGTGGCAGTTCAGGCACTGCCACACGAGTTCGGGCTGTTTCTCAGCTTTCATCGGCGTGGAATTAGGGAGGACGATATTAAAGCTTACGCGTCATCTGGCGCTGGCACAGCAGTCCGGTCAATGACCCAGGGTACGTAAATCCGACAACCCGGGCGGCGTTCCGTCGGTTGTCAATCTGCATCGTCCGTTCTATGGACTGGCAATGTGGCTGGTCAAAAAATTCATTATATACTTTCGAACCCATCAACTAGGACCATGAACAGAATCAAGGTCATCAACGAACCGTCTGAGCTGGTCCCGATGCTCAGGTCCGTTGATACACCCGTCAAAAGAGACGTTTTGAAAGAGGTGACCTTGGAGTGGAGAACAGCGGACGAGATCGAGCAGAAATACGGTCCCGAGGGCAGGGACGCCATCATCTTCTTCGAGAAGATGAAACTGGTCGAGACACGCTGGCTGTCCAAGGACGGAGGGTACCCGGAGAAATCCTACCACACCTACTACACGTCTTTCAGCATCAACGCCCAGTGGCCGGTATATGAGATCAGCGATGTTCTCACCGCGGCGATGATGAGCGACGAGGAGTACGCGGAGATCGAGACCAAGATCCTAGAAGAGGTGGGGAAGGACGGAAGGTTCTCAGGCGACATAGCCGAGTCCCTGGGCCTCTCCTCAACTATGCTGAAGAGCCTTGTCCGCAGGTCCGTCAAGATGGATTACCGCGGACACAGGATAGAACTGATCCACGAAGAGTAAGCCGATGTCCAACATCTGGATTATGAGGATCGGCCATCGCCCCCAGAGGGACAAGAGGGTGACCACGCATGTGGCGCTCTCCTCCAGGGCCCTCGGGGCGAAGGGCATCTACGTGGATACCGAGGACCCCGTGCTGGAGGAGAACGTCCGCAGCGTCGTCCAGAGGTTCGGGGGAGACTACTCCATCAAGACCGGAGTGAGCTGGAAGGAGGCCACGAAGGACTTCCAGGGCAAGGTCGTCCATCTCACGATGTACGGTCAGAGGGTCGACGAGGCCCTGCCCAAGATCCCCCGCGACGAGGACATCATGATCATCGTCGGGGCGGAGAAGGTCCCGGCGGAAGTCTACCAGCGCGCGGACTTTAACGTGTCCGTGGGGAACCAGCCACATTCGGAGATTGCGGCACTGGCGATCTTCCTGGACAGGTTCACAGAGGGCAAGGCCCTGTACGCGGACCGCGGGGGAGAGCTCGAGGTGGTGCCGAACGAGAGGGGGAAGACTGTTGTCGAGCACCATACCGAATGAGACGGAATGCGTCGAGCTCCTCATCGAGGCGGGATGCAAACGCAGGGTCATAATACACTGCTGCACCGTGGAGGCCGTGGCGAAGGAGATGTCGTCCCGCATCGCGGGGGTCGACAGGGACCTCGTCCTCGCAGGATCGCTCCTCCACGACATCGGCCGCTCGGTCGACCATTCGATCATGCACGCCTACATAGGGTCGCAGATCGTGAAGGGTCACGGGCTGTCGCCGGCACTCGTCGACATCGTTCGCAAGCACACCGGCGCGGGTCTCGACGACGAGGATGTGGCCGAGATGGGCCTGCCCCAGGCGGACTACATGCCGAGGACGCTGGAGGAGAAGATCGTCGCCCACGCGGACAACCTGGTCAGCGACAACAAGGTGGTAACCCATCTGCACTCGGTTGAGAAGCTGAGGAACAAGGGTGCCGACCGCGGCGCAGACAGGATCGAGGCGCTGCACAGGGAGCTCTCCGAGCTCTACGGGGAGGACCTCGATGTGCTGCCGGACCGCATCGGCCAGTATCCGGACCTTCCGCTCGCCAGGAGCTTCGACCTGGTCTGAGGTCGGAGGCTGAAACTTCTTTTTTAAATCATATTCACATACGGAGTCAGTGATTCAAATGGTTACAGAGCTCAACGAATCCAACTTCGATTCCTTCGTGGAGTCGAACCACATCGCCATCATCGACTGCTGGGCGCCCTGGTGCGGACCCTGCAGGCGCATGGGACCCATTATCGAGGAGGTCGCCAACGACCTCGCCGGAAAGGCAGGGGTCGCTAAGCTCAACACCGACGAGAACCAGGCCATCGCGGTCAGGTTCAACATCAACGCCATCCCCACGCTCCTCGTCTTCAAGGACAGGGTCCTCGTCGACGCGCTCGTGGGACTCAGGCCCAAGGAAGACATCCTGTCGTACGTGAGCGGTCTCTGATGGAGACAGACGTACTGGTCATCGGATCCGGGCCCGCGGGCATCCAGGCCGCGATCCACGCATCGAGGCGCAAGGTCTCCGTCGTAGTCGCCGGGAGGCCGTCCGCCAGCGCCGCCGCCGGCACGGAGGTGGACAACTACTTCGGTACAGGGCTCGTGTCGGGCGACAGGCTCATCGAGGAGGGCGTCCGCCAGGCCGAGTCCACAGGGGCCGTCTTCTCAGGACAGAACGTCATCTCGTCCTCCCGGGACGGGGAGGCGTTCCGCTTCGTCCTCGAGGACGGCACGGAGGTGGTCTCGAAAGCAGTGGTCATCGCCACCGGGATATCCAGGAAGAAGCTGGGGATCCCCGGGGAGAAGGAGCTCTTCGGCAAAGGCGTGAGCTACTGCGCGGTCTGCGACTGCAACTTCTACAAGGGCCGCAGGGCCGTCATCGTCGGGAACGAGTCCGAGGCGGCGACCTCGGCGGAGATGATGACGGGATACGCCTCGGAGACGTCCTGGGTCGCCTGGGATGTGCAGGCCAGTCCTGTTCTGGTGGAGAAGGCGGAGGCGGCGGGGGTCAGGTTCTACGGCTCGAAGCCGCGCGCCATCGTCGGTGAGACCAAGGTGGAGGCGCTGGAGCTCGAGGACGGCACGACGATCCCCACGGACGGGGTGTTCATAGAACTCGGCGCCAGATCAGCGGCGGACATAGCCATGGACCTGGACGTGATGCCCGAGATGGACGACACCATCAAGGTGGGCACCGACTGTGCCACCGAGGTCCCGGGGGTCTACGCATGCGGCGATGTCACGGGCAAGCCGTGGCAGGTCGCCAAGGCCGTCGGCCAGGGCTGTGTGGCGGGAACCAACGCCGCGGCATTCGTGAAGGGAGAGAGATGACTGTTTCCGATCTAATCAACGGAATGCTCAGGGAGGACGGGGGGTTCCAGAAGGCCTTCCGCAGCATCCTCGACGACGAGCTGAACATGTCTCTGAACGAGTTCTGCCAGCTATCCGGCATCTCGCAGAGCACGATGTACAAGATACTGGAGGACAAACGCGAGCCAAACCTTCGCACCGTGCGCCAGGTGATCAAGAGCCTGAAGGTCCTGATGGAGCCGGAGGACTCCCACTTCATCGGGGTGATCGCATTCACCACGGTCCTGGAGAACCTCCCGAAGTCCATAGACATGGACGGGTTGACCGTGAACGTCAGGGAGTATCCGGTCTCCACGGTGGAGGACGCCATCATCGCGGCCGTCCGCGCCGAGCGCGACGGCGCCCTTGGGGTCGTGTGCGCGCCCATCGTCGCACCCACCATCGAGAAGATCCTGTCCATTCCGGTGTCCCGTGTCATACCCACGACAAGCGTCCTGCTGGCCATCGACAGGCTCAAGGACCTGGTCTGAAAACCCCTTCCCAATAACATTTCAGTTTAGCTACTCTAATAATAAGTTAATATACCAGCTTAACCGTGGTCATCTCTCGGTACCATGTTCGAGCTGCAGGTCGTTAGCAACACGCCCATGACGGGTGTGGACGATGTCAACGTCGTCGCCGAGACCCTTCTAGTGCAGATTGGATACCTTCCCAAGGGGTACGATCCCAAGACGGGTGCGATAACCGTGAGGGACAGCGTGCCGTACCGCCTGTTCATGGACCATCTGATGGCCCACCCCTCCAAGGCCTGGACCGTCGAGGAGCTGGCATCGCTCCTGGGGACCACCAAGCCCACCATATACAGGCACATAAACAAGCTCAAGTCGATGGATCTGCTGGAGGCCATGGACGTCGAGTACGACGGGCAGATCCGCAAGGGGTACCGCATAAGGTTCGGGGATCTGGTCAAGGCCTGGAGCTTCACCGAGGCCAACGTCAACATGGCCATGGAGAACTACCGCAAGACCATTGTCCATTTCCAGGAGCTTTCTCAGAAGAGGTGATTCGATGGAGAACGAGTACGTGGTCGCGCCCGGCGCGAGGTTCGCTGTTTCTTGGAGGTACTCCCGCGACGAGTGCAGGGAGTTCGAGGGCGTCTACAAGGGTCTGTCGGCCATCGGGACCGACACCGCCATGGTCTTCGACGTGGACGGTACCGTCAGGTTCCTCTCCGCATCATCGATCGTGTGCATGGACCAGCTCGAGGCTGCTCCTGAGAAGAACGACAAGAAGTCCGACGCCGGCAGCGTTTTCTATGGCTGAACCGGACATCGTCGCGTTCTCGCGCGAGATCATCGACGCCGTCAAGACCGGCAGGGTCTCGGACCGCGACCAGCTCCAGAATCTCAAGCTGAAGCTCTGCAAGGCCTACGGCTTCGGGGACGTGCCTCCGAACTCGGACATCCTGGCCAACGTCGAGCCCGGGGAGAGGAAGCTGCTCACCCCGTTCCTGGTCAAAAAACCGACCCGTACCATCAGCGGTGTGGCCGTGGTCGCGGTGATGACGTCGCCGCATGACTGCCCCCACGGACGCTGCTCGTTCTGTCCCGGCGGCGTGCAGAACGACTCGCCGCAGTCCTACACGGGCAAGGAGCCGGCGGCCAGGAGGGCGGGGCGGAACAGGTTCGATCCGTGGATGCAGGTCACCGACAGGGTGACCCAGCTCACAGAGATAGGGCACAAGACGGACAAGATAGACCTGATAATCATGGGCGGCACCTTCACCAGCCGCGAGCCCGAGTACCAGGAGTGGTTCGTCCGCAGGTGCTTCGACGCTCTCAACGGCGTCGACTCAGATACGCTGGAGGAGGCGCAGAGGCTCAACGAGTCGTCCGAGCACAGGTGCGTGGGGCTCACCGTGGAGACGCGTCCTGACGTCTTCACCCCGGAGCAGATCGAGAGGGTGATGGGGTTCGGAGCGACAAGGGTGGAGCTCGGAGTGCAGATCCTCGACGACGACGTGCTCGCAGGGGTGGACAGGGGACACGGTACCGCGGAGGTCCGCAGATGCACCCGCGACTGCAAGGAGCACGGCCTCAAGGTATGCTATCACATCATGCCGGGGCTGCCGGGGTCATCGCCGGAGAACGATCTCCGCTGCTTCAGACGGGTGTTCGAAGACCCGGACTACCGGCCGGACATGCTGAAGTTCTACCCGGTGCTCGTGGTGGAGGGCACGAAGCTCTACGACATGTGGCGGAGGGGCGAGTACTCCCCGTACCTGGAGGACACCGCCACCGAGCTACTGGCACAGATGAAGCAGCTCGTCCCGGAATACGTCCGCATACAGCGCATACAGAGGGACATCCCTGTCACGGAGATCTCCGCGGGCATACACAAGAGCAACATCCGTCAGCTGGTGGCGGACTACATGCGCGACAACGGGATGGAGTGCAGATGCATCCGCTGCAGGGAGGTCGGCCACAAGGGCACAGTCCTGAGGGACCCGTCCAAGGTCGTCCTCAAGGACACGGTGTACGACTCATGCGGCGGAACTGAGCACTTCATAGCCCTGGAGTACGAGGATGCCGTGGTTGGCTACATAAGGGTGAGGCTGGACTCCAACCCCGAGGCGACCATCAGGGAGCTCAAGGTCTTCGGCAAGGTCGCATCCATCGGCGACGAGGGCGAGGACTGGCAGCACAGGGGCTTCGGAAGGGAGCTCGTGGCCGAGGCCGAGAGGGTGGCCCGCGAGGCCGGCAGGACGAGGATAAGGGTCACCAGCGGAGTCGGCGTCAGGGGCTACTACAGGTCCCTGGGCTTCGACTACGACCTTCCGTACATGGCGAAGGACCTCCGATCCCGGTAAGCTGTTTAGCAAATCCGTATATACGGATATTCTGTTTAAGCAATCACTTAAACAGTGACACCATGGACGACATCACAGGCATCCTGAGGGCTCTATCCGATGAGACCAGGTTCTCGATCGTCACGATCCTGCTGAACCACGACATCTGCGCAGGAGCTGTCGCCAGGAGGCTCGGGGTGTCCGACGCCGCCGTGTCCCAGCATATGAAGGTGCTCCGCGACGCGGGGCTGGTCGAGTCCGAGAGGCGCGGATACTTCACGCACTACCGCGTGAACGTCGGTCTTCTCGAGGAGACCGCCGCCAGTCTGTCGGAGATGGCCGGATGGGTCCGCAGCCCATGCGACCCGGATCTGGAGGGATGCACCGAGGTCAGACGCGGCAGATGCCCAGCGGATAAGTGCAGCGGCGGATGTCCGAGGTCGGACGGCGACAGGTGCCCGGGATGCACAATGGGGTCATGCAATTCTGGAGATGCGACAATGAAGGTAGCAGTGACATATGAGAACGGGGAGATCTTCCAGCATTTCGGCAGGACCGAGCAGTTCAAGGTCTACGAGATCCAGGACGGGAGGGTGGTCTCCTCGGAGGTCGTCGGGAACGAGGGCAGGGGCCACGGCGAGCTGGTCGGGGTGCTCAGGCAGCTGGGGGTCTCCGTGCTCATCTGCGGCGGTCTCGGGATGGGTGCCAGGCAGGGCCTGGAGGCATCCGGTATCAGGGTCTGCTCCGGCAACGTCGGAAGTGCCGACGACGCCGTATCGAGGTTCGCCGACGGCACTCTGGAGATTCACTCCGAGGCCACCTGCCACCATCATGACGGCGAGGAGCACCAGTGCACCTGCGGCAGGCACTGATCATCCGTAGAACGGGATGGTGTCCCAGCTGGTGCGGCGCTTCTTGATGTCGCGACCCATCTTCCGGTAGTTCTCGAAGAGGGCCTCGTCCACGGACGGGCCGACCCTCTCCAGCGCTCTGACGAAATGGGCGGTCGTGACGCGTTCTGCGTCACGGTCCTCGCGGTAGGCGCACAGACCCGCCTCCCTGCAGAGGGCGGCGAGGTCTGCGCCGACATAGCCGTCCGTGACAGAAGCGAGCCATCCCAGGTCCACGCCGTCTAGGGGCATGCCCCTGGTGTGGACCTCAAGGATGCGCAGGCGGGAGGCCTCGTCGGGCTTGCCCACCAGGACCATCCTGTCGAACCTGCCTGGCCTCAGGAGGGCCGGGTCGATCATGTCGGGCCTGTTGGTGGCCGCCATCACTGTCACGTTCTTCATGCTCTCGACACCGTCCATTGATGTCAGGAGCTGCGCCACAACCCTCTCCCAGGCGGATCCGTCGCCCCCGCCGCGGATCGGGGCGATCGAATCGATCTCGTCGAAGAATATGATGCAGGGGGCCATCTGCTTGGCCCTTTTGAATATCTGACGAATGGCCCTCTCGCTCTCGCCCATCCACTTGTTCGCGACCTCCGGGCCGTTCACCGAGATGAAGTTGGTCCCGGACTCGTTGGCTATCGCCTTGGCGATGAGGGTCTTCCCGGTCCCGGGCGGGCCGTAGAGCAGGATGCCCCTCCCGGGCTCGATCCCCAGTCTCTCGTACGCCTTGTTCCCCTCCTCGGGGACGAAGACCTCCTCGATCTCCCTGCGGACGTCGTCCAGTCCGCCCACGTCGTTCCAGGTGACCTTGGGGATCTCCACGAGGACCTCCCTCATGCCGCTGGGTTCGACGTCGTTCAGGGCCTCGCGGAAGTCGTTCATGGACACCCTCATGCCCTCTAGTATCTGGGACGGGACGGGTTTGTCCAGGTCTATGGAGCTCATGCGGGAGCTGAGGCAGCGCATGGCGGCCTCCCTGCAGAGGGCGGCGAGGTCCGCACCCACGAACCCCTGGGTCAGTCCCGCAAGGACATCGACGTCCACATCGTCGGTCAGCGGCATGTCCCTGGTGTGCACGTTCAGGATGTCCGCCCTGCCTTTGCGTCCCGGGACACCTATCTCTATCTCCCTGTCGAACCTCCCAGGCCTCCTCAGAGCGGGGTCTATGGAGTCCTCTCTGTTTGTCGCGCCGATCACGATGACGTTCCCGCGGTCGCCGAGGCCGTCCATGAGCGTCAGGAGCTGGGCCACGACCCTCCTCTCGACCTCGCCGGACACCGAGTCCCTGTTCGGAGCGATGGAGTCTATCTCGTCCAGGAACACTATGCTCGGCGAGTTCTCGGAGGCCTCCTTGAAGATGTCCCTGAGCCTCTCCTCGCTCTGGCCGTAGTACTGGCCCATGATCTCGGGACCCCTCACAGAGTAAAGCGAAGCCCCGGATTCGTTGGCCACGGCCTCTGCGATGAGGGTCTTCCCGGTCCCGGGCGGGCCGTAGAGGAGCACGCCCCTGGGTGCGCCTATGCCGAGCCTGTCGAACAGCTCGGGGTGCTTGAGGGGCAGCTCGATCATCTCCCTGATGCGCTTCAGCTCCTCGTCCAGGCCGCCGACGTCGTCGTAGGTGATCTGCTGGCCGGTGTTCCCCTTCTTGGTCTTCTCCTTTCTCGGGGAGTCCCTGAGGACGATCTGCGTGCCCCCGGTGACGAGGACTGGCCCCTGGGGGACCGTGGAGACGACGGTGAAGGTCGACCTGTTTCCCATGAGGGCTATGTTCGGGACGATGATGTCCGTGCCGGCGACCAGGGGCCTCGCCATGAGTCCCCTGAGGAAGATGTCCTCGATGCCCTTCTCGAACTTGATGGTCTTCCCCTCGGGGATGTTGGGTGCCAGGACGACCTGCTCCGCCATCAGGGGGTCGCACCTCCGGACCGTGACGTTCTCGTCGACGCTGACGCCGGCGCTGGTCCTGGTCAGACCGTCTATGAAGATCATCCCCTTGCCCTCGTCCTCCGGATCGCACTTGAACACCTTGGCGACCACCTTCCTCTTTCCCACTATCTCTATGGTGTCGCCTATGTCGAGTCCCAGCGCCCTGCGGGACTCCGTGTCTATCCTTGCGCGGCCGTACCCGGCCTCGGACTGCCTCTGGGCCATGCCGACCTTGAGGACGATGGATTCTGTCATCGTCCGCCGTATTGGTCTGGCACATCATAAAGCACACGCGCGTGCCCGCGCGTAGGGTTAATAAGAGAGGGGAACCATGGCTTCAGCATGACGATCGTCGAGATCAGAATCGAGCTCAAGAAGGGGGTCGCGGACCCCGAGGGCAAGAACACAATGAAGACCCTCCAGTCCCTTGGCTTCCAGGGGATCTCCGGGGTCAAGACCGTGAAGCTCTTCGAGGTGGAGCTTGACGCCCCCGCCGACAAGGCCCAGGCCGAGGCGGAGGAGATGTGCAGGAAGCTCCTGGCCAACCCCGTGATCCAGAACTACCGCGTCACCGTGAGATGATACGATGGCCGGACCGATGATCAAACGCGACGTTCCGTTCGAGCTGTACGACGTGGACATCCTGTCGGCCTCGGACGACGTCCTGGTATCCGTCTCGAAGGACATGAGCCTCGGGCTGTCCCTCGACGAGATGAAGAGGATCAGAGAATACTTCAAGGCCGAGGGCAGGAACCCCACCGACGTGGAGCTCCAGGCGCTCGGCCAGGCATGGAGCGAGCACTGCTGCTACAAGAGCTCCAAGCCCATCCTCAAGGAGTTCGTCTTCGGGCTGGACAGGGAGGACATCCTGTCCAGGGGGGACGCGGGCGTCATGGTCTTCGATGACGATTACGGCTACGCCCTGAGGATCGAGAGCCACAACCATCCCTCCGCGATCGAGCCCTACGGCGGCGCGGCCACAGGGATTGGGGGCATCCTGAGGGACGTCGTCTGCATGGGCGCGCAGCCCATCGGGCTGGCGGACCCTCTCTGCTTCGGGCCCATCGACAGGAAGGGCGATCTCCCGCCGGGGGTCAAGCATCCCAGGTACCTCGTCAGCGGCGTCGTATCGGGGATCAGGGACTACGGGAACCGCGTGGGAATACCCACGATCACGGGAGGGTTCTTCTTCGACGAGAAGTACACAGGCAACTGCCTGGTCAACGTCGCCTGCCTGGGAATCGTCAAGCGCGACGACCTGGCGAAGAACTACGCCGGGGGCCCCGGCGAGGTCATGATCCTGATCGGCGGACGCACCGGGCGCGATGGGATCCACGGCGTGAACTTCGCATCCGCGGACCTCACCGCCACATCCGACGAGGACTCCAGAGGAGCCGTCCAGCTGGGCGACCCCATCACGAAGGAGCCGGTCATGCACGCGTGCTTCGAGGTCAACGCCAGGCACCTCATCACGGGGATGAAGGACCTGGGAGGCGGAGGACTGAGCTGTGTCGTGGGCGAGATGGCCCTCGACGCGGGCTGCGGTGCCGATGTGGACCTGGAGAACGTGCCCCTGAAGGAGCCCGGACTGGCCCCGTGGGAGATCTGGGTGTCCGAGTCCCAGGAGCGCATGATGTGCACATGCAAGCCCGAGAACGTGGAGGAGGTCCTGCAGATCTTCGAGATGTGGGACGTCCTGGCCACGCCCATCGCGAGGACCACCGACCAGAAGCGCACCCGTCTGTTCTGGAACGGCGAGATGATATTCGACATGGACCTGGAGTTCCTCACAGGCGGCCCCGTCTACAACAGGCCCTATGTGCTCCCGGACGTGTACACCAAGGAGAGGGAGAGGTTCCCGGAGCTGCCAGACGACAGAGAGGTCATACTGGACCTCCTTTCCGACCCCAACGTGGCCTCCAAGGAGTGGGCCATCAGGCAGTACGACCACGAGGTCCGCGCATCCACCGTCGTGCACCCGCTCGTCGGACCCCTCAACGAGGCCGGACCCGGCGACGCGTCCGTCCTCATGCCTGTCCCCGGAAGGTGGAAGGGCCTTGCGGCGGCCATCGGATGCAACCCGTGGTTCACCGAGGCCGATCCGTACAAGGGCGGGATGGCATGCATCGACGAGACCTGCAGGAACCTGGTCGCCGTCGGCGCCAGGCCGAACGCTTTCACGGACTGCCTCAACTTCGGCAACCCCGAGAAGCCCGAGAGGCTGGGCGAGTTCAGGGAGGCGGTCAGGGGCATTGGCGAGATCGCCAGGGCCCTGAACATCCCGATACCCTCCGGAAACGTCAGTCTCTACAACGAGGCCCCCGGAGGACATCACATCCTGCCGACGCCCATGATACTCGGCTGCGGACTCATCGACGACGTCAGGAAGGCCGTGACCGCCGACTTCAAGAAGATCGGCAGCTGCATCTTCGTCGTCGGGAAGACCCGTGACGAGATGGGCATGTCCCTCCTGTTCAGGAGGTTCGGCGGAGAGCAGGGCGCTGTGCCCGGAGTCGACGTCGACGCCCTCAAGAGGTACATGGACGAGCTGCTGCAGGCCATGGACGAGGGCATCGTCCTGAGCTGCCACGACTGCTCGGACGGCGGCATCGCCGTCGCGGTGGCGGAGATGTGCATCTCCGGTCACGTCGGGGCCGAGATCACTCTGGACGGGATCGACGGAATGGATCTCAGGAGGAAGCTGTACTCCGAGAGCAACAGCCGCTGGATCGTCGAAGTCGACGGCATGGACGTCACCAGGTTCACGGAGATCATGGGCGACGACGCCGTCCTGCTCGGAATCACCAAGGGCGACGGTCTGAAGATCAAGGACAACGGCACGTTCGTGCCGCTTGACGAGATGAGGCGTGCATGGAACGACCCCATCTGGAACATCATGGGAGGTGCTGCGGAATGAAGCCGGAAGACGTGAAGGTGTGCGTTGTCAGGATCGAGGGTACGAACTGCGAGGACGAGATGGCCTACGCGTTCAGATCCGTCGGCGCCCAGGCCGAGGAGGTCCACCTCAAGCAGCTGATCAAGCAGGCGCCGGCCGGCATGTGCCGCGACCTGGAGGACTACGATGTCCTGGCCTTCCCCGGAGGGTTCTCCGCGGGCGACTACGTCCGCGCGGGAGCGATCTTCGCCGCGAGGATAAAGGCGGCGATCGGCGGGGAGGTCAAGAGGTTCGTCGAGGCGGAGAAGCCCGTCCTGGGGGTCTGCAACGGCTTCCAGATCCTGGTCGAGATGGGACTGCTCCCGGCCTTCGAGGAGACGATGACCGAGCAGCCTGCCGCGGCCCTGTACACCAACGATTCCGGAAGGTTCGAGTGCCGTCCGACGGTACTGAGGAACGACAACCGCGGGAAGTGCATGTTCACCAGAGAGATCCCCGAGAAGAGGATGCTGATGATCCCGTCCGCTCATGCGGAGGGGAAGCTGATGAGCATGGACCCCGACTTCGTGCAGAAGCTCGAGGACAACGACCAGGTCGTGTTCAGGTACGTCTGTCCCGACGGATCCAAGGCCGTCTATCCCTGGAACCCCAACGGGTCCCCCTCGGACATCGCGGGGATCTGCAACCCTGCAGGTAACGTCCTGGGCATGATGCCGCACCCGGAGCGTGTGATCACGAGGTTCACGCATCCTGACTGGACCCGCGGATACACCGACGAGGAGGGTGACGGCAAGGTCATCTTCCGCTCGGTGATCTCGGCTCTCACAAACTGATTTTCAAAGCCCCCGGGCGACCGGGGGCGAACATATGGACGGTCGGACGAGCAGTCCTGCCGGTGATAGTTTCTGAAGAATCCTGCATTCGCCACAGGGGAGGCGGTCAGATGTTGACCTTCACATCGATGTGGTCGCCATCCTCCAGGCTCAGTGTCCTCCTGAGGTGGTACTGGCAGATGATCTCGATGGTGTCGACGTAATGCGACCTCTCCGGGACGACGATGGCGCAGTCGATGTTGCGGATCTTGGCCTTGTAGGCGATGACCTCCCCGAAGCTCCTCCCGTCACTGGAGAAGCCGTTGATCGTGATCCCGGCGATGCTCCTGACGACGTCCAGCTTGCCGACGTCCTCTGGGTCGACCTGGATGTTGAGCGTTCCCTGGAAGGGGGTGAATCCGAGCTTCGACTGGAACTGGGTCTTGTACCCGTCCTGGCAGATGTAGTATCCTCCCTCGCCCATACCGGACACGACATTGCCGTGTATGGTGATGTGGTCGGTGAGCTCGAAGATCCTGCGGTACTCGTTGTACTCCTTCTTCAGGTCGTCGATCCCCTTCTGGGTGAGCTTGATGCGCTGTCTGCGGGCCCCCAGGTCACGGACGATGTACTTCTCGTCCAGAAGCTCCAGGATCCTCTTGGATGCGGACTGCTGGCTCATCTCCAGTGCCTCCCCTAGCTCTCTGGAAGAAATCGCTATGTAATCGTCCATGGCTCCTAGCAGGGCGAGCTTCCTGAGTGCGAAGGAGTACTTCTCATCCATGGGTGGGGGAATCTGTTCCGCCGATTTAAACGTACTGAGAACTCGGTAGATGGGGTTTCCAGCAGGCGCTTTTCAGAATAATCGGATAAGAAAGGAAAGGCCCCGAGGGGCCTGTTTTCCGGGTCAGATCCTCTGGGCGTCGACCCACGTGGTGACGGTGGGGCAGGCGGCGAAGAGGATGTTGACGGCGCCGATGACGGCGAGCACGAGGTTCAGCCAGATGTAGGATCCCTCGTAGAGGATGGACAGGATGACCACGGCCTCGCAGACGGCTGCGAGAACGAGGATTGTGCTGCCCTGGACGGGGGTGAACTTGGTGAATCCTCCAGCGACGGCGAAGAACATGCATGCGACGAGCAGGTTCAGTCCGACGAGCGGCATGGAGTCGAGGGTTCCGTCCCAGGCGGCGGCGACAGCGCACAGAGCGATGATGCCTCCGATGAGACCGAGTGCGGCTCCGAAGACCATTTTCTTTGGAACGGGTGTCATTTTGGTACCTTCCTTTGATTGATTTACGCCTTCTTCGGAACGATCATCTTGGCGCTGATGGCAGCGAGCCAGACGATGCCGCAGGCGACGGTGATGACCTCGAGTGCCGCGATGCTCATTCCGACAGCGCATCCGAGGATGATCAGGATGAGGACGACTGTGATCGCGGAGTTGATCCTGGCTCCGTCCCTCCAGTCTCCGATGGCCGAGAGGACCATGGCGATGAACAGGAACAGGAAGAGGAGGATGGCGATGGTGTCGTGCGTGTTGCCGTTTCCGAAGTCGCTGTGGATGTATCCGGCGAGGATCAGGAAGATGGCGGAGATGGCGAGGATGCATCCGCTGGCGCGGTTGCACTCGGTCTCGCAAACGGCTTTGCCGAGTCCGCACACGAACACGAGGATTCCGACGATCATGCATCCGTAGTTGAAGAGATCAGCCGACATCTGGACGTCGGAGATGCCCAGGTCGGACAGCATGTTCTCCCCGTAGACCCAAGCCGAGTCGCCGTTGATCGCGACGATGAGAACGACCGCGAAGGCGAATGCGGCGAGCAGCCCGATAGCCGCGAACGGTCCGGGGTGGCGATTACTCACATTCATGGAGGACGTGTAGAAGTCCAATTTTTATATTGATTTCGTCCGTGGGGGTAATGTGGCTCTTGCCATCGGAGTGTGGATTTGGTGAAGAACCTGTTCTTCGTGGGAACCGCGGGCAGCGGTAAGAGCACCCTGGTGGGTGCGTACAGGGATTGGCTCGACGACGCGGGAGTCGACTCCATCGTGATCAACATGGATCCGGGCGCGGACTCGGTCCCCTACGAGCCGGATGTGGACATCCGCGAGTGGATCTCGCTTGACGAGGTCATGCAGGAGTACTCCCTCGGGCCCAACGGCGCCCAGATCGTCGCCGCGGACCTGATGGCCGTGAACATCCGCAAGATGATGGACGTCGTCAACACCTACAAGACGGACTACGCCCTCATCGACACGCCCGGGCAGCTAGAGCTCTTCGCCTTCAGGGAGTCCTCCGAGGTGACGGTCAAGGCCTTCGGGAGGGACGACTCGATGATCGTCTACCTGTCCGACCCCTCGCTCTGCAGGTCCCCCAACGGATTCATCTCGGCCATGACCCTCGGCGCCCTGGTCCAGTTCAGGCTCCAGCTCCCGATGCTGAACCTCCTGTCCAAGTGCGACACCCTGTCGGAGGACGACGAGCAGAGGATGCTCGACTGGTACTCGGTGCCGGATGTCCTCTACGGCGATCTCCTCGACTCCGATTCCATCCCCCAGACGGTCGTCGGCATGGAGCTCTTCAAGGCCATGGAGAACACCGGCGTGTTCGGGGAGATAAGGGCGGTGTCCGCTCAGGACTTCATAGGTCTGGAGGAGATCTACGCCGCATCCCAGCTGACGTTCTTCGGCGGAGAGGACAACGAGAGAGAGTGACGCTGAGTCCCGTCCCGCGGTCGGTCAGGTGCAACCCGGTCCGAAACGCGCGGAGAACGGGGTCAGTAAAGTCAGAATGAGAGGATGACGGGTCTGGCGGTTCTCCCGTCGCCCGTCATCCTTGGAGTTTCATACCATGGCCCGCAGGGGTCATGGCCGTTTCTTTGCTTGCTTCCCGCGGTCCGGAATCATCCGAACATGTACGCGGGGGCGGGCTTGGCCTTGTTCCTGCCTGCCTCGAGGACCTTGTCCTTCGCGTTAAGGAAGTCCTTCTCGGTGACATGGTCGCGGTCGTTCCTGATCGCGAGCATTCCGGCCTCGGTGCAGATGCTCTTGATCTCGGCACCTGAAACGCCCTCCGTGATCTCGGCGAGCTTCTTCGCGGAGACCTTCTTGTCGACGTTCATGTGGGCCAGGTGGATCTCGAAGATCTGCTTTCTGCCGTCCACGTCGGGCAGTCCGACGTCGATGATCCTGTCGAACCTTCCGGGCCTCAGGAGAGCGTCGTCCAGGATGTCGGGCCTGTTGGTGGCGCCGATGATCTTGACGTCGCTGGTGGGGGTGAAGCCGTCCAGCTCGGACAGCAGCTGCATGAGGGTCCTCTGGACCTCCCTGTCGCCGGACGTCGCCACGTCGAGCCTCCTGGCTCCGACCGAGTCGAGCTCGTCGATGAAGATGATGCTGGGGGCCTTCTCCTTGGCCAGCTGGAACAGCTCGCGGACGAGTCTGGCACCCTCCCCGATGTACTTCTGGACCAGCTCGGACCCTACCAGCCTGATGAACGTGGCCTGGGTGGCGTTGGCGACGGCCTTCGCCATGAGGGTCTTGCCCGTTCCGGGGGGACCGACGAGGAGCACGCCCTTGGGAGGCTCTATGCCGACCTTCGCGTAGAGCTCGGGTCTCAGCAGGGGGTCCTCCACGGCTTCGCGGAGCTCCAGCATCTGCTGCTTCAGTCCGCCGATGTCCTCGTAGCTGACGTCGGGCTTGTCGATGATCTCCGCACCGGAGACGACAGGGTCGATGGGTGCGGGGAGAACGCTCATCACGGAGAGGGTCTGCTTGTTCAGCGACACCCTGCATCCGGGGACCAGGTCGCTCTCAGGCACGTACTCGGAGACCGACACGACGAAGTCGGGTCCCGTGGAGCTCTTGACGACAACGCGGTTGTCGGGCAGGACGTCCTTGACGGCGCCTATGATGAGCGGCGGGCTCTTGAGTCTCTCGAGCTCGTTCCTGAGCCTCGAGATGTCCTTCTGCAGCCTGAAGAGCTCACTCTCGGAGTAGCGCTTCTCGGTCTCGGCGTTCTGGAGGTCCTCCATAAGCCTGACGTTCCTCTCCTCGAGGGTCACAATCTTCGCCTTCAGTTCAGCGACCTCATCGTTCGTGTCCGTCATGTGTCCTCCCCCGGGGCAATGAGGCGCACGTTATTAATCGTTTGTCAATACCACGCGTGCCCGGTACCATAGTTAAATAAAAGCGCGGGTATCAGAGGGGCCATGATTTGCGAGATGTGCGGCAAGGACGTTCCGCAGACACGTGCGGTCATCGTCGAGGGTACGAAGCTCAACGTCTGCCCCGGATGCGCCAAGTTCGGAGAGGACTACAGGTCCCCGTCAGCCGGAGGCGCTCCTGTCAGCCAGACCGTGATCGACCAGAGGCTCGAGAGGCGCGAGAGGAGGATGAAGTCCAAGGACATCTACGCCGGGACCACCTCCGTCGAGCTCATC
Source organism: Methanomassiliicoccaceae archaeon DOK (assembly GCA_009911715.1). Lineage (NCBI taxonomy): Archaea > Methanobacteriati > Thermoplasmatota > Thermoplasmata > Methanomassiliicoccales > Methanomassiliicoccaceae > Methanomassiliicoccaceae archaeon DOK. Next base: position 156,768 of record CP047880.1, read on the forward strand.
GAGGACTACGGCGGAGCCATCAGGGAGGCCCGCGAGGCGAAGGGGATGGACCTCGAGCAGTTCGCGGCATCGATCCAGGAGAAGAAGGGTCTGCTCGCCAAGGTGGAGGCCAACAACCTCGTCCCCGACGACAAGCTCATCAAGAAGATCGAGAAGGCCCTGGACATCAAGCTGATGGAGACCGTGCAGTCCGGCACAACCGTCGGCGGGTCCAGGTCCGACAAGATGACGCTGGCCAACTTCATCAAGAAGGAGTGAGTTCAGCTACCTTTGACCGAATCATAAACGGCGTCGAGGTAGGGGGAGACGTCAGCACCCGCGTCCCTGAGGACGATGAGGGCGGCGACCCCTATCTCGATGTCCAACCTCTTCTGTATCCTGTTGCAGCTCTGGATGAAGTCCCTGCGCTGCATCCCCGCTTCCACGGCCCTCTCCATGAGCATCGGGAACACGTCCGTCGCGTCCGCCTGGGCTTTGGAGGAGGCCTTGTTCTCGGACGTCTGGCTCTTTGATCCGTGAAGGGATTCCACAAGTTCCTTCGGCGGTCTGTACGCAAGGGGCAGGTCGATGGCCCCGAGATCCGATGCGGGGCGGATGTACCCGTCCTTCTGGGTCACGACGCCGGCCCTGACCATCGCCGACAGCAGGAGCTTCGAGTCCGAGGGGGACATCCATTTGAGTTCGAGGGAGGTGCCCATGACGAACTCCTCCGGTGTTGTCACATCCTTTCCGATGCTGCGGAAGTACGCCGCGGCACAGACTGTCAGCTCGTCTGCCATGTCGCGGAGGATGCGGTGCTAATTGAAAACCCTTGTCCGCCGTTCGGCCGCTCTATATATTACGCGCGTGCGTTATTAGTTATTTCCACTAACAAGTAGGGATAGGTTTATATGCACCATCCTTAATGGGGCGGACATCCCGTATGGTGACCCATATGAAGTACACAAGATTCGAGAAGGCAAGGATCATCGGCGCCAGGGCGCTGCAGATCTCTTATGGAGCCCCCGTGCTCGTGGACTATCCCGAGGACATGCTGGACCCCATCGACATCGCCATGCTGGAGTTTGACAAGGATCTCATTCCTATCACTGTCGTAAGAAACTAAAGGAGACTTTCAGATGACCGACGAGGAAATCCAACCTGTGAACAACGGCGACCTTCTGGTCGCAGAAGACATCTACCTGACCTCTGGAGTGCACATCGGTACCCAGCAGAAGTCCGCCGACATGAAGGACTTCATCTACAAGGTCAGGCAGGACGGACTGTACGTTCTCGACGTCAAGAAGACCGACGAGAGGATCAGGGCCGCCGCATCCTTCCTGAGCCGCTACGACCCCAAGAGGATCCTCGTGGTCTCCGCCAGGCAGTACGGACAGAAGCCCGCCAGGGAGTTCTCCAAGGCCATCGGCGCTCCCGCCTTCGCCGGACGTTTCGTCCCCGGAACCCTGACCAACCCCACCAACCCTGCCTTCATCGAGCCCGAGATCATCGTCATCACCGATCCCGCCGCCGACAAGCAGGCCCTCAACGAGGCCCTCAACCTCGGAATTCCGATCATCGCCATGTGCGACGCCAACAACGAGACCCGCAACGTCGATCTCGTCATCCCCACCAACAACAAGGGAAGGCGCGCGCTCGCCTGCATCTACTGGCTCCTGTCCAGGCAGGTCCTCTTCGAGAGGGGCGACCTCAAGGACCCCGAGGACTTCAACATGGAGATCGAGGACTTCGAGGCCAAGCTGGTCTGAATTCAGATACAAACAAACTTCTTCTCAAACCCCTTTCCACCTTCTCATGAGACAGCCTGCAGTGGCGGGACGCTTCTATCCCGACGATCCGGAAGATTTGGAGGAGATGATATCCTGGTGCTTCACGCACAGGCTCGGCCCCGGGCTCCCGGCACGCGTCGGGGACTCCAGGAGGATCTCAGGGGCCATGGCTCCCCACGCCGGATACATGTGTTCGGGGATGACCGCCGCGCGCACCTACAGGGCGCTGAAGGAGGACGGGCTGCCGGAGCTCTACGTGATCATCGGTCCCGACCACTACGGCACGGCCATGGGCAGGACCGTTATCTGTTCGGAGGATTTCGCGACCCCGCTGGGTGTGTGCAGGAGCGACAGGGAGGTGTGCTCGAGACTTGCCAGAAGGTTCCCGGACGATCCGCGTGCCCATTCCAGGGAGCATGCGATCGAGGTCCAGGTCCCGTTCATACAGTACATCGACCCCGATCCAAGGATAGTCGCGGTGACCATGGGGGTCCAGTCTCCCGGAAGCGCGGCGGAGCTGGCACAGGCCCTGAGGGAGGCTTGCGCCGACCGCGACACCGTGGTGATTGCGTCCACGGACATGTCACACTACATCCCCAAGTCGGAGGCCGCCAGGCTCGACGGAATGGTGCTAGACAGGGTCTCGGAGATGGATGTGGAGGGTATGTACAGGACGGTTTACGGGAGCAGGGTGACCATGTGCGGATACGGCCCGACAGCCGTGGCCATGCTGTTCTCGGAGGGTTGCGAATCCCGGATGCTCGGTCATACAGACTCATACGATGCGTTGGGGATGGATCCGGACGCTGTCGTCGGCTACGCTTCGGCGGTTTTCGAGCGTCGGAACTAAACTTTATAGTTCATCGTCCATTCATCCTCATGGAAGACAACCAGAACTTCTGTGTGCAGTGCGGACAGATCCTGGCGGAAGACGCCAAGTTCTGCCCGTCCTGCGGTGCGAGGGTCCCGGGAAGGAACCCGGAACTGGTTGAGCAGGACAGGCAGGCGGTGCGCGACGTCATGAAGTACCGCATGTACTGGGCCATCGCCCTGATGCTCATCTACTCCATCCCGTTCCTCATCATCGGCGTCTACCTGGCCGTCGATCTGGACAGCATCGTCAACATGATCATGACGGACCCGCTGTACGCCGACTACGTCGACTACTACGGATGGACCTACGACCAGCTGCACGACGTGCTCTACTACGCCAGCTTCGTGTACATCCTCTCCTCGGTCTGCGGAATCGTCTCCGCGGCGCTGTGCTGGAAGAGGACCCACTACTGGGTGGCGCTCATCCTGTGCGTCGTGTCCATGTTCACCGGCGCCATGGGCCTCTTCGCCCTGTTCATGGGGATGTTCGCCTTCTGGACCATCCTCACAAGCAAGCTCTCCTTCAGGGAGTATGAGGATCAGCTCGAGGGCGAGCTGAACAAGATCCAGTGATCGAAAACCGGTAAAACGTTTTCAGGGGAGGGTCTCCCCTCCCCGTCATATTTTCTCAGATGCGCTTCAGGTACCTGAGGTTGGGTTCGTAGACGAGTCCCTTGTCCATGAGGACGTTGGATATCTCCTCGAGCTCGATGCTGCTGATGCCCTCGGCCTCGGCGCGCCTCTCCAGTTCGTCCCTGGGTGCGCCCTTGCCGTCGGTGTCCAGCTCCTCGAGCATGTTGAGGATGATGTCCTCCAGCTGTCCGTGGTTGTGCTCCTCGGAGCCGCCGTTGTCGATGTCGATCTCGTCCGGCTCGTTGGACAGGTCCTCGGGGAATCCGAAGTCCACATCCCTCTCGGGCAGGAGCATGCGGAGGGCGTTCTGGATGGTCTTGAGGTACATCGCCGAGTCCGGAAGCTGTCCGTAGTTGTCCAGGGCGTAGAGCAGTCCCTCGGCCTCCGCCTCCGTCATGCCCATGGCGAGCAGGTCCGGGACCTTCGCGTCGGGCATCCCGAGGACGGTCTTGGCGTTCTTCAGCCTCCTCCACGTGGATTTGGCGGTCTCCAGCAGCCACTCGTTGCGGGTCTGCTCGTCGATCTTGATTATGTGCTCCGGCCTGACGGACACGAAGACCCTCTGGTCGTCGGTCGTGTAGGTCCTGACCCTGCCGACGGCCGCCACGAAGCACGGAGCCTCCAGGTCGGCCATCGCTGCGGACGCCTCGGGCTGGTACCTGCCGACGTTGATGTAGTAGTTCCCGCTGACGTCCTGCACCCTGACCTTCCACATCGGCTCGTCGGGCGATCCGATGTTCTCCTTCTCGGTCATGACCCCGGCGATGAGGACCCTGTTCATCTTGGCGCCGAGCGGCGACACGACGTAGGACGGCATCTTCTCCTCAGTGGCCTTGATCTCCAGCGAGGAGCCGTTGAGCTCCGTCGCGAAGACCCTCCATGCTGTCTCCCTCGAGTTCATATTGCCGCCTCCACCTCTGCGAGGAGCTTCTCTGCCTCCTCCTCAATGTTGACCTCGACGTTGTCGGCGGACCTGACTATCATGTTGGGTCCGTAGTCGTCGCTCATGACGTTGCCGGTGATGGTGATCCTGTGCATCAGGATCCTGCCCATGAGCTCCCTGGCGACGACGCCCTCGCCCTTCGCCGCGGCGAGGCCCTCGGCGGCCTTCATGGAGACGCCTGTGAGCTTCTCGGTGTCGGCCCTGTTGACGACTGCGCCGATGGCGCCGGTCCCGTCGTCAATGACTATCTTCATCCTGAGGTCAGGCACGCCGTCGACCTGTCCGTGCGCGGTGCACACCCCGTTGAGGATCGACCTGTTGCACTGGGGGCACCTCTTGATGAGCCCGCTGCCGCCCTTCATGTCGACGACGAGGCCCTCGAGTGTGATGTCGAGTCCCCCTCCGATTCTGGCTATCTCCGCGACGGTCTTCTTCGTGGACCCGGAGTCCACGATGTCGAACACGGCGTCGACCCTGCTGACCTCGCAGCGGTCGCCCATGTTCAGCTGGGGGATGCCCTTCCATGCGCGGATGTACGCGTTCTTGGCGCAGATGGTCTCCCCGACCTTGAGCTCGAAGTCGTGCCAGGCAGAGTACTGGATCTTGCCGGTGTCGTCGGCGATCAGTCCGGAGTAGACGGTCTTGGCCTCACCCCTGACGGTGATCTTCCTGGCCTCCGTGGAGACGATCTGTCCCGTGACGGTGACGTTCCCCATGCCCTCGCGGATGTCCCCGATCTTGCACTCCTGCGCGGAGAGCGATATTGTGCGGTCCGGCACGTCGAGGGTGACGCCGGGGGCCGGCTCGACCCTTCCGCGGTTGCCCAGGTTGATCTGCACCCTCTCGTTCCAGAGCTTGCAGTAGCAGTTCCTGAAGTAGTAGACGGAGCCCTTCTCCAGCATGACGCTGCCGGGCTCCCAAAGTGTGAACGAGGCCGTCGACGTCTCGTCCCCGAGGATTCCGGAGACGATGGTCTTGTTGAGCCCCTTGACCGTGATGTTCTTGCTCTCGACGTACACCACCTTGGCGAGGACGTCGACGTTCTGCTCCGTGCCGGAGAGGTCGGCGATCTTCTTCACCACCGAGGACGCGGTCACGAAAGAGGAGCTGTCGGAGCCGCCGTACTTCCTGATGATCCCGCGCTTGGCGGACTCGATGTTCACGTGGTAGTCGTTGAGGTACTTGTTCAGCTCGGCCTCGAGCTGTTCGTCGTCGATCTTGTCTCCGAGCACCCTTTTCATCTCTTCAATATGGGGTGTTAGTTCTGTTCTATCCAATGTATCGACCTCCCGCGAACGGGATGAATCACCATCGGTGAGGACCTATTTAATCCAAAGGAGGGGGTGTCCGAACAACCCCCGCCGGGGCCGAAAAACCCCTGAAACCACGTAGTCCACACGGTCCGGAGCCAACATAGTTAAATGGGCTAACGCAATAACTGGACATGGTTCCCAAGAGCAAAATCGAAGAGATTCTGGACGGGTACGACACCAGCGACATCACCATCGCCACGCTGTGCTCTCACTCGTCGCTTCAGATCTTCCACGGCGCGAGGAAGATGGGCTTCAAGACCCTTGGGCTCACCATAACTCATAGCACGAAGTACTACGACGCGTTTCCGCTCGCCAAGCCCGACGAGATCCTCAGGTACAAGGACTTCGACGACTTCGACGAGCGCACCGGGGAGCTGCTGGACAGGAACGTCATCATCATTCCCCACGGCTCCTTCGTGGAGTACATGGGGTCCCGCAGGTTCTCCGACATGGAGGTCCCCTCGTACGGGAACCGCGCGGTCCTGAACTGGGAGTCCGACAGGGACATGCAGAGGCAGTGGATCACCGGCGCCGGTGTCCCCATGCCCCGCCTGATCACAGACGCAAGGGAGATCGACGAACCCGTGATGGTCAAGTACCACGGCGCCAAGGGCGGAAGGGGGTACTTCATAGCAATGGACTATCCCGACTTCAAGATGTCAATCGACCCCACCCAGCCGTACACGATCCAGGAGTACTGTCTCGGGACCAGGTACTACATGCACTTCTTCTACGACCCGTTCAAGACCGACGGGTACAGGTGCGAGCAGGGCGGGTCCCTGGAGCTGCTCTCGATGGACAGGAGGGACGAGTCCAACATCGACGAGATGTACAAGCTCGGCTCCATAGAGGAGTCCAAGAGGCACGGCCTGTACCCCTCGTTCGTGGTCACAGGCAACACGCCGGTCGTCCTGAGGGAGTCGCTGCTCCCGAAGGCATTCGAGATGGCGGAGAAGATCGTCAACAAGTCCTACGAGCTCTTCGGAGGCATGTGGGGCCCGTTCTGCCTGGAGACCGTCGTCAACGACAAGCTGCAGTTCAAGGTCTTCGAGATATCCACGAGGATCGTCGCTGGAACGAACCCGTTCATCTCCGGGTCCCCGTACGCCGACCTGATCTACCCCGGCCTGAGCACCGGTGCCAGGATGGCCATGGAGATCAAGGACTCCATCACGCAGGGCCACTTCAAGGACATAATGTCCTGAGCCGGGTCACGGTACGCATCCGTTCGACAGCATCTGCCGTCAGCGTCAGCTCCGGCCACGCGCGGCCCGGGTTCTTCCCAGACGGTGTGCTGTCATCCGGCGGCGTTCTGTCTTCTGGGCTTTCCCGCGAACTCCGAAATGGCCAGTCCGGCAAGCGTCATCGCGGTTCCTACGACCATCAGCCAGGTCACCTCCTCGCCGAGGAATGCGGCGGAGGACACAACCGTCACGACCGGGATCATGTAGATGTACACGCTGGTCTCCACGGCCCCGAGGTTGCGGGTGGCGAGGCCCCAGGTCACGAAGCACATCGCCGACGCCACGATTCCCAGGAAGAGCATGTGGCCGAGCATCGACGGGTCGGCCAGGAGCCCGAGGTCGGGGTCGAACCCGAGGACCATGGCAGCGGGGATCATGAACAGCAGGCCGTAGGCGAAGGTCCTGCGCGTGGTCTGGACGGTCCCGTACCCGAATGTGCTGATCTTCCTGAGGATTACCGAGTAGACGGCCCAGACTAGCGCCGCCAGGAACGCGAGGGCGTCCCCGAGGGGGTCGAGGTGCATGTCCTGGCCGTTGAACATTATGAGGCATATCCCGGAGATGGCGACTACGAAACCGACGACGAACCCTCTGCCCAGGCGGTCGACGTACAGGACGCGCATCAGGATCGCGGTGAATAGCGGTGCCACAGCCACGATCACGCCCACGTTGGACGCCATGGTGTACGTGAGCGCTATGTTCTCCAGCAGGTAATACAGGCAGATCCCGCACAGCCCGGCACCGGCGAACCACAGCTCCTGCCGCCTGTCGGTCACGTGCATCAGCCTGGGGCAGATTATGCACAGGACGACGAACCCGATGCCCATCCTTATCAGGAGTATCTCCACGGGCTCGAAGCCCTCCAGCAGGGCCTTCGTCGACACGAAAGTGACTCCCCACACGAGGACCGAGAACAGCGCGGCGGCGTGCCCTGTCCAAACGGATTCGTCCATGAGTCCCCGAAGGACGCCGTGTATTTGGATGTCACCGCGGGTCCCGTCCGGTCACCGCATCCCCTTGACGGCCCGTCCGAAGCCTTTAAGATTAAACGCGTGCATGGGCGCGAACGAGGCATCCCAATGGTATCCAAGAGACTTCAGGAGATCCCCGCTTCAGGAACGATCGCAATATCAAATCTGGTAAGCCAGATGAAATCCGAGGGCATCGACATAGTCTCATTCTCGATGGGCGAGCCCGACTTCACCACCCCGGAGAACATCATCGACGCCTGCTGCGACTCGCTTCACAGGGGCTTCACCCACTACACCCCCTCGATGGGGATCCCGGAGCTCAGGAAGGCCATCGCCGACATGACGCGCACCAACAACAACGTGCCCTGCGACGCGTCCAACGTCCTGGTCACCCCGTGCAAGCAGGCCATCTTCATGACCATGCTGGCATACATCGATCCCGGCGATGAGGTCATACTGGCGGACCCGTCATGGGTTTCCTACGAGGCCTGCGTGCGTCTGGCCGGAGGGGTCCCCGTGTACGTTCCCACCAGGTTCGAGGACAACTTCGTCCTAGATCCCGCACTGGTGGAGGCGGCCATCACCCCCAGGACCAAGATGATCATCCTGAACACCCCCTCCAACCCCACGGGGGCCGTGATCCCCGCCGACGTCCTGAAGCAGATCGCGGACATCGCCATGGCCCACAACATCAAGGTGTTCTCCGACGAGATCTACGAGGCCATCGTGTACGAGGGCAAGCACACCTCCATCGCATCATTCCCCGGCATGTTCGAGAACACGATCATCGTGTCCGGGCTGTCCAAGAGCTACGCCATGACCGGATGGAGGCTCGGATGGGCCATCGCCCCCAAGGAGGACATCGCCAACATCAACAAGCTCCAGTCCCACTCCATCTCCTGCTGCGTCTCGTTCACCCAGGAGGCCGCGGTGGAGGCCATCACGGGACCGCAGGACTCCAAGATCGCGATGGTGAAGGAGTTCAGGAAGCGCCGCGATCTGGCACTGGACCTGATCTCGGAGATCCCCGGCATGGAGTGCAACGTGCCCCAGGGGGCCTTCTACCTGTTCCCCAAGTACTCCGTGGACATGCCCTCGGCCAAGCTGGCGGAGGTCCTGCTCAGGGAGGGCCATGTGGCCGTCACCCCCGGAACCGCGTTCGGGCCCGGAGGGGAGGGATTCTTCAGGGTCTCCTACGCCGCCTCCGAGGAGCAGATCCGCGAGGGACTCGGCAGGATCAAGAGGACGCTGGCACAGCTCTGATCCATTTCAAAACGCCGATGGTCCGGCCATCGGCGGATCCTTTTTCCACAGACCCGTCCGTCCCCACTTCGGAGAACAGGCGGGCCGGCACGCGCGCGCGTTTCTTATAGGACCTCTCAGATTACCTGACGTCGCCCTTCGGGCATGAGGGATTATATTGAGCAGGACTCTTTTCACGGTGGGACCCGTCTATGTGGCCCCGGACACTCTCGAATCGATGAACAAGCCGATGATCACGCACAGGTCCAAGGAGTACAAGGAGCTCCACGCCGACATCGTCGAGAAGATCAAGAAGACCCTCGACACCGACATGGAGGTGTTCCTCGTCGCCGGTTCCGCCACAGCCTTCCTCGAGGGGGTCATCAGGAACGGCGTGAGGGAGAAGTCCCTTGGCATCACAAACGGATCCTTCGGGAACAGGTCCATCGAGATCGGGGAGCTCAACGGAAAGACCGTGGAGAAGGTCCAGGTCGAGTGGGGCAAGGCGATGAAGCCCGCCGACATCGAGGGCAAGGTCACAAAGGACATCGAGATGGTCCACTGGGTCAGCAACGAGTCCTCCACCGGAGTGTTCAGCGACTCTGTCGCCCTGGCCAACGCCGTCAGGGAGCAGAACCCCGACGCCCTGATGATGGTCGACGCCGTCACATCCGCATACGCTATGGACATCAAGGTCAAGGAGATGGACGTCGACGCCGTCGTCTTCGGGACGCAGAAGGCTCTCGCCCTCCCGCCCGGACTCGCCATCCTGCTCTGCTCCGAGAGGCTCCTGGAGAAGGCCAAGACGGTCCCCAACCGCGGATTCTACACCGACCTGCTGAAGATCAAGAAGCAGAGCGACAACAACTACGCCCTCACCACGCCTCCCGTGTCCATCATGTACGGTCTGGACTACCAGCTGGACAAGGCCCTCAGGGAGGGCATGTCCGCCCGCTACGAGCGCCACCAGAAGATGGCCGACATGGTCCGCGCCTGGGCAGACAAGAACATGGAGGGCATCTTCCCCGAGAAGGGATACCAGTCCAACTCCATCGGGGTCATCAACAAGGGGGCGCTGGACTTCGACGCGTTCCATTCCAAGCTGAAGGCCAGGGGATACGAGATCTCCAACGGCTACGGCGACATCAAGGAGAAGACTTTCAGGATCGGACACCTGGGCGACACCACGCCCGAGATGGTCGCCGATCTCCTGTCCGTAATGGACGAAATTATGGAGGAATGAAGATGACATCAAAGATTCTGGTTTCCGACCCCCTCTCCGACGAGGGAATCGAGATCCTCAAGAACTCGGGTTTCCCGGTCGACGTGAAACCCGGACTCTCCGAGGACGAGCTCTGCGCCATCATCGGCGACTACGACTGTCTGATCATCAGGTCCGGCACCAAGGTGACCCCCAAGGTCATCGAGGCCGGGAAGAACCTGAAGGTCATCGGACGCGCCGGTGTCGGTGTGGACAACATCGACGTGCCCTGCGCCACCGACAAGGGGATCCTCGTCATGAACACACCCTCCGCGAACATCCTGTCCGCGGCGGAGCACTCCTGCGCCATGCTCCTCGCCCTTGCCAGGAACATCCCCTTCGCCCACGAGTCCATGCACAAGGGCGAGTGGAAGAGATCCAAGTACACCGGGGTCGAGCTCAACGGCAAGGTCCTGGGAATCATCGGTGTCGGTCGTGTCGGAGGCGAGGTCGCCAAACGCATGAAGGCGTTCAACATGACCATGATCGGATACGACCCCTTCCTCCCGAAGGAGGTCGCCGACTCTCTCGGCGTCAGGCTGACCACCCTGGAGGAGGTCATCACCACCGCCGACTTCATGACCATCCACACCCCGCTCCTGCCGGACACCAGGAACATGATCTCCCTGTCCCAGTTCAAGATGATGAAGCCCAACGCCAGGCTCGCCAACGTGGCCCGCGGCGGCATCGTCAACGAGGAGGACCTCTACACCGCACTGAAGGAGAAGATCATCGCCGGAGCCGCGTTCGACGTCTGGTGCAACGAGCCTCTCAGCGACGACGAGAAGAAGCTCCTGGAGCTGGACAACCTGGTCACCACCCCCCACCTGGGAGCTTCCACCGTCGAGGCCCAGGAGAGGGTCGCAGTCGAGATCGCCGAGCACGCCGTCATGTACCTGAAGGACGGCATCGTCTCCAACGCGATCAACGCGCCCCGCGGAAAGCTGGACGCCGAGACCGAGCCCTACATGCCCCTCATGGACAGGATGGGCAACCTCGTCCAGCAGATGGTCGGCAACCACCCGCTCGAAAAGCTGGAGCTCATCTACTGCGGCGGGCTCGCCGGCAAGCAGACCAAGCTGCTGACCGTCACAGCCGTCATCGGCTACCTCAGGAACATCATCGGAACCGCCAACATCATCAACGCCCTGCCCATCGCCAAGGCCAAGGGCATCGAGATCGCGGAGACCAGCAACGACACCGCCAAGGACTACGCCAGCGTCGTCGAGATCAAGTTCACCTCCCAGGGCAAGACCCGCTCCATCAGGGGAACCGTCATCGGCGGTCAGCCCAGGCTTGTCGGCGTCGACCAGTTCTCGTTCGACATCCCCATGAGCGGGGACATGATGTACCTGAGCTACAACGACGAGCCCGGAGTCATTGGAATCGTCGGAAACACGCTCGGAACGGCCGGGATCAACGTCGCGCAGATGACCGTCGGAAGGGACGGCGGCCGCGCCCTGATGTTCCTGACCGTCGACCAGAACATCCCCGAGGAAATCGTGGCGAAGGTCGCCAAGAACGTCGGCACCGACGACATCAAGTTCCTCGACCTGGTGGAGTGAAGATGGGCGTAGTGACCGTCGACGAGCTCACGCTCGCCATCAAGAACAGCATCGATTCCTCCCACGGGATGGTCGAGGAGCAGGCGTACATGCTCGCCCACCACGTGCTGAACTTCTTCGGGTACTCCGACAGGATCATCGACAACATCCTGGAGCCCGAGGACCGTGACGCCTTCTACATGCTGGAGGACGCGGGCATCCTCACCACCGAGAGGGAGGAGACCACGCTCTACGACGGAAGGGAGTGGAGGATCCACTACTGGCTGTTCAGAAGGGACAAGATCGAGACGATGCTGGTGAGGCCGCAGTCCGACGACACCGAGACCCAGCAGGAGGAGTCCGTCTACGCGGATCTGCCGGACGACATCTGGCAGCGCGGCGGCTCCGAGTGAAACCCGACATGCAGAGAGCGGACCTGTTCCCGTACGAGTACCGTCCCGGTCAGAGGGAGCTGGTCCGCTTCATTTCCAACACAGTTGACGACGGGATGAGTCCCGTCGTCGAGGCCGGCACGGGGACCGGCAAGACCGTCTCCGCGCTGGCCGCCACCCTCCCCACTGTTCTGGAGAGGGGGATGAAGGTCATCTACCTCACACGCACCAAGTCGCAGCAGAAACAGGTCATACGTGAAGCGGCGGCGATCGGCCACGGGATCCTCTGCGTGGGCCTCCAGGGCCGCACCGCGGCGTCATGCCCCATGATGAGGGACGATCCGGACCTCGCATCCGGAACGTCCGAGGAGATATCCAAGCTGTGCTCGGAGTACAAGCGCAGGGACGCCGGCGAGTGCAGGTGCAGGTTCTACGCTAACATCGAGCACACGGACATCGACTCCTGGGTCGAGAGGATCAGGGAGGAGCATCCGGAGCCGGAGGGCTTCGCGAGGATGTGCGAGGAGGCGGAGCTGTGCCCCTACGAGATGCTGAAGTACGCACTCCCCCATGCGGACGTCATAGCAGCATCGTACCCGTTCGTGTTCATGCCGCAGATCCTGGCCAGGCTCGTGGACTGGATCGGCATCCCACTGCACAGGACGGTCATCGTGGTGGACGAGGCACACAACCTCCCGGACTACCTCCGCGACGTCCAGACCTTCGAGTACAGCAGGGCGGCGCTGGATCTGGCCGAGAAGGAGGCCAGGGAGAACGGCGACAGCGAGGTCCACGAGGGGCTCACGGTGACAGACATCGTGGGGGTTCTCAGGGAGGTCCTCGGATACGCCGTCAAGGAGTATCTGATAGACGACGACGGGATCCTCCCCCCGTACTTCCTGGAGGACGAGCTCATGAGCCGCCTGGGGATGACGTCGGTCAGCATCATGCGCATCGTTCAGGCCCTGGAGGACATCGGCGACTCCGTCGCCGAGAGGAAGAAGCAGAGGCGCAAGCTCCCGCGCTCCTACATCGGGAGCATGGGGCGTTTCATGCGCGCCTGGCTGACGGGTTCGGAGGACTGCCACGTCAGACTTGTCCTGGGCGGGGACAATCCCTGCTTCCAGTCGTACTGCATGGATCCCTCCGGCGCCTCCGATCCTCTAAACGAGTGCTTCGCATCCGTCCACATGTCCGGCACCCTGGAGCCCATCGACGCCTACATCCGGGACATAGGCCTCGACCGTGCCGTCCCGACGACCCTCAACGGCTTCTTCCCCAGGGAGAACCTCCTGACGCTGTACAGTGACGAGGTCTCCATGAGGTACGAGGACCGTTTCATCGAGTCGAACTACGCCAGGCTCAGGCAGCTGCTCTACGACACGGTCAACTCGGTGAGGGTCAACACGGCCGTCTTCTTCCCGTCCTACCAGTTCATGGACCGTATGCTCGACGACGGCGTGGCGTCCGATCTGGGACGCGACATCTACTACGAGCGCAGGGACATGCCCCAAGAGGAGCTTATGGAGGTGTTCGACAGCTTCAGAACCTCGGAGGGCAGCGTCCTCTTCTGCGTGACCGGGGGGAGGATCAGCGAGGGGCTGGACTTCCCCGACAAGAGTCTGGAGCTGGCTGTGCTGATAGGCATCCCGTATCCCAAGCCCACGGCCAAGATGAGGGCCATGACGCGCTACTACGACGCCAAGTTCGGTGACGGGAGGCTCTATGTCTCAATCATCCCCGCGTCCAGGAAGATGAGGCAGTCGATTGGGCGCCTCATAAGGTCCGAGACAGATCGCGGCGTGGCCGTCATACTGGACCGCAGGGCTGCGAGCCTGAGAGACATCTCCCCGATGCTATGTGGGGACATCCCGGCGGCCGTGACCTCGTTCTTCTCCCAAGACCGCTGAGCCCGTTTGTGCATGCTCTATTACAAAAAGGATATTTTTCCATCGTCAAAATAATAAAGTACGCAACGATAACGGGCGTTCCATGGAGATAACAGTCGACGAGGATGTCAGACAGTACATCGCATCGCAGGGATGCGACTTCCGCATCTGCACTGCGTGCATGGGCCCGGCCCTCGTACCGGTCAGTGTCAAGGCCCCTAAGGAGACCGACATAAGGATCCCCGTGGGCGATCAGACCCTGTACATCTCCAGGATACAGGCCAGGTACATCACCAACGTCTCCATGGACATGATCTACGATGAGGACGACATCGACTCATGTCCCGCGTTCTACACGAGGGGCCGCTACTACTGAATCGGTATCGTAGTAGGATCAGACGAGCCTGGCGGCATCGGCGGAGGCGCGTGCCAGCGCGTCGATGTCGATCTTCTCGCTGAAGGCTGAGACCTTCTCGGGGTTGGCCTCGGTTATGGGTTTCATGGGAACGATGCTGCATCCATGTCCCGGTCTTATCGAGATCTCGTAGGTGCCGATGTCCTTGGCGATCTCCTCTATCTCCAGCTTGTCCATGCCGATGAGGGGTCTGACAACGGGGAAGTCCAGTCCGATGTTCTCCGACCTTATGTTCCTCAGGGTCTGAGAAGCCACCTGTCCGAGGGAGTCGCCCATGACGATCCCGGCGCATCCCAGTTTCTTCCCAAGCTCCCTCGCTGTCCTCTGCATCACGCGCTTGCACATGACGCACTGGTACGGCCTGTCGCATCCGCGGGCGATGGCGTCCTGGGACGGACCGTGCGGTGCGAAGTATAAGGGCATATCCTTGCCGGTGGCCTTTCTGAGCTGTTCGGCGAGGGCGATGGCGTCATCGGAGCTGGCATCCTCCGCATAGGGACGGTTGTCCATATGGAGGAGGATCACCTCCGCACCCTGCTGCGCCATCTTGTACGCGGCGACCGGGGAGTCGATCCCGCTGGACATCAGAGCTATGAGCTTCATCAGAGCTTCACGTCACCGTAATCGTCGGCCAGCTTCCTGGGCATGCTGTACTTGCACTCGGGGCAGTAGAGCCCGGTGCCCTTCTTGACCATCTCGGTCTTGCACTTGGAGCAGAGCGCCCTGATGCATCCGAGGTGGTCGTCCTTGGTGGTGAGCTGCAGGGACGGCTTGATGCCGGTGACCCTTGCCCTGATCATGTCCCCCTTCCTGAGCTCCTTGGAGACATCGTCGGTGTACTTGGGGGAAATCTTGGAGACGTGGATGGTGGCGTAGGTCTCTCCGCCGAGGGTCCTGTCGACGCCGTCCTTGGCCACGACGTCCGCGGTGGCCATGGTGTTCCTGATGTCGGCGACCACCGCATAGACTATGTCGCCCTCCTTCAGCACGTTCGGGGGGTTGGGGGAGACGACCTTCACGATGCACTCCTCGTCGTCGAACTCGACGACACCGACCTGGGATGCGTAGACCGTCCCGTCATCGGAGAACGTGCCCTCTCCTCCCATGTACTCCTCCTCGATCGCAACCTCGTCTCCGGGAAAAACCAGTTCTGAACTCATGATGAATCACCTTATGTTGACGACCGCGACGTCAACGCTCATTTTCGCCTTCTTATGGAATGAAAACGTATGCGGGATTTCGTACTTATAGGTTTTACGCCACGTCACCGTGCGTCCGCGGTCCCTGCAGAAGCCCTCGACGAACTCCAGCGTCTCGGCCATGTGTATGGAATAGACGCACTCGGAGCACTCCATCGCCTTATCCAGGAACGCGCGGTCGGCGTTGCGGTTCTGGCATCCGAACGGGGGGTTCATGAAGACAGTGTCCGCGCCCTCCTTGACGTCCCTGATGTCGGACAGGCGGAACTCCACGTCCGCGCCCGACGATTCGGCATTGATCCTGGCTACCCGCAGAGCGGATTCGGAGACGTCGTATCCCACGACCATACCGGCCCCGAGCATCCACGCGCCGATGGAGAACATTCCCGTTCCGCATCCGAGGTCCACGACCTTCAGGCCCTCTATGTCCCCGTTGCCGTACGCCGTGTACAGGATGTCCGCCGCGATGGTCGCCGGTGTCATGTACTGCTCCAGCGACGGGTCCGGATCTTCGAAGTTGCGGACGGACTGCAGCCTGATCTCGAGGTCCCTCTTCCTCATCCTCTTAGGGTAGGGTGAACACTCATATATCGGGCACGGTTCAAGGTGATATTCGGGTATGGAGGCAACTTCCAACCAATACTTCGATTTTCAGACGTGTGGCACATGACCCAGACATGCCTCCAGAGTCGTCGACAGTAAACGTCCAGTCTAAACAATTAAATACCATTCCAAACGTAAGGGTTGATTAGAAGTGCCTATCGGGTTCAGATGTCGAAGATAGGCGCGTTCGACCCTTACAAACGATTTACCGGAATCCGTTCGCGGGTTCCGGGAGCTTCGTTTCTTCTGATAATCCATGTCCCCACAGTCCGTTCGGACATGGGTCGGTTTCGTTTTTCGTCGCAGAACTGCGGTATTCGTACCGGTGCTGTGACAGATTTATTAAGAGGTACCCGATTCGAATCACGCATACAATGTTATGCGCACCTCGATTGAGGGGGTATACCACTGTCAAAAATCAGCAGAGCCATCATCAGCGTCTCGGATAAGACCGGCATCGTCGACTTCGCCAAGGAGCTGGCTGCCATGGGTGTCGAGATTATCTCGACGGGCGGGACGTACAAACTTCTGAAAGAGAACGGGATCGCGGTGACCGAGGTGGCCGAGGTCACGGGATTCCCTGAGATGCTGGACGGACGCGTCAAGACGCTCCACCCAATGATCCACGCAGGCATACTCGCCCGCAGGGACGTCAAGGAGCACATGGACGCCATCGCCGCCAAGGGGATCAAACCCATTGACATGGTCGTGGTGAACCTCTACCCCTTCAAACAGACGGTCCTCAAGGAGGGAGTCACGTTCGACGAGGTCGTCGAGAACATCGACATCGGCGGGCCCAGCATGATCCGCGCCGCCGCCAAGAACTACAAGTCCGTAGCGGTGGTCACGGACCCGAGGCAGTACTCCGACATCATCGCGGAGCTGAAGGACAAGGGTGAGATCTCCGACGAGCTCCACGGGAAGCTCATGGCGGAGGCCTTCGTGGACACCGCCAACTACGACAGCATGATCGCCTCCCAGATGTACAAGCACTTCTGCACAGGGTTCCCCGAGTCCTTCCCCATCCCGCTCGAGAAGGTCGAGGACCTCAGGTACGGCGAGAACCCCAACCAGGCCGCCGCGTTCTACAAGGACCCCTTCACACCCGGACCCACAGTGGCAAGGGCGGAGCACCTCCAGCACGGCAAGCAGCTGTCCTACAACAACATCCTCGACCTGGACAAGGCCATGGACATCTGCATGGACTTCGAGAGGCCCACCGCGGTGGTCATGAAGCACACCAACCCCTGCGGGCTGGCATCCGCGGACAACATCTACGACGCGTTCATGACGGCGTACAACGTCGACCCCCTCTCCGCCTTCGGATGCGTCATATGCCTCAACAGGCCCTGCACCGTGGAGGTCGCGAAGGAGATCTCCCAGCACTTCGTCGAGGCCGTCATCTGTCCCGACTACGAGGACGGCGCTATCGAGATCATGGAGGTCAAGAAGAACATCCGCCTGCTGAGGACCAACTGCCCCATCGGCCCCTCCGAGAGGGTCAGGGAGTACAAGATGAAGAAGGTCCAGGGCGGCATGCTCGTGCAGACCGACGAGGACGTCGTCATCGACCCCAAGAACCTCAAGGTCGTGACCAACCGCGCCCCCACCGAGGAGGAGGTCCACTCCCTGCTCTTCGCTTGGAAGCTGGCGAAGCACGTCACATCCAACGCCGTCGTCTACGTCAGGGGCGAGCGCGCCGTCGGAATCGGAGCCGGCCAGATGAGCCGCGTGGATTCCGCGAAGATCGCCACCATGAAGGCCAACGAGCCCACGCAGGGCTGCGTCATGGCCTCCGATGCATTCTTCCCGTTCAGGGACGGAGTCGACGAGGCCGCCAACGCGGGCGTCACCGCCATTATCCAGCCCGGAGGCAGCATCAGGGACCAGGAGGTCATCGATGCCGCCAACGAGCACAACATGGCGATGGTGTTCACCGGCTGTCGCGTGTTCAGGCACTGAAACTCAAGGCGGGGCCTGCCCCCGCCAAAACTCTTCATCCAATCCCGATCATTCCTGCATTCTCTTATATCTCGGTCATCGGATTAACGGTCATGGCTTGCACATGCGGATGCGGCAACAGTTACGACTTCAGGCCCATAGGCCATTGGATATGCCACAGGTGTCATGCGATCAACGACGCCGGCCCTTACGGCAGTCAGAGGCGGAGCAGCGTCATGGATCCCGACGAGGTGGACCGGATGGTCGTGGAGGGCATCGAGTTCGCAGAGCATGCCGACGCATCCGTGAGGGCGCATCCGGATTCATGGCAGGCGTGGTATTCGCTCGGAGCCACCTACGCCGCACGCGGCAATCTCATGGAGGCGGGGCTGGTCTGGACGAAGGCGGGGACCCTCGCAGGAACCGACGACGTGCTCGAGAAGCTCGTGGAACGCTGCTCCGAAAGGATGTCAGGATGTCTGTCGACGGTCGTCAAGAGCGGAGGGAAGACCAACCAGCCTTACATGTACGGCTTGGAGCACATGGCCCTAAGCCGCTTGGGAGGGCGTGTCTCATTCTGCAGGCGCACGTACGATGGTGTCTGCAGGGAGATAACCGGCATGCCGCCCAGAGAGGCCTTCGGGCTCAGGAACATGGCCTCGCTGATCCTGTTGCAGAGGACGATGGTCCTTCCGGACATCCGTGAGCATGTGCCGCTGCTCAGAACGGTGGTCGAAGATGCGGACGTCTTCCGCGAAGCATCCAAAAAGGGCTCTAATCCGATCAAGCGGATGATCTCCAGGAAGTCCTCCGAGTACACAGACCATCTCTCCGAGCCGTACCGTCTGGCCTTGGATGAGGTGGAGGGGGCCATCTCCGGTGTCGGCTCCGAAGAGCTGGACCGTCTCGCGTCTCTTCAACGTGACGACGGCACCGCCGCATTCGTGGGCAGGCTGTCCGCAGCCGTGAAAGCCGGTGCCGAGGTGGCGTATCTCCGCGCTACCAAGGCAGGTCAGTCCGAGATATCGGAAAAGGAGTCGGAGATGAGGGCGGACATCGACGCGTACGTGTCCATGTACATGTCAGGAGACGCCTCTGTCGTCAACGATCCGCCGATTTACATCGGCTGAGAGCCGATTGGGGTTTGAGGCCGGGTGTCCCCGGCCACGGGATCACTCGGATGCCCTGGATTTCATCTCGCTGTCGAGGTGGTAGAGGCCGAATCCGCCTTCCTTGGCGAAGAGCTGGTATTTGTCCACCAGTCCCTTGGCGTTCTTCTCCTCCTCGCACTGCTCGGCGATGAACCATTCCATGAACTGCATCGTGCGGTAGTCCTTCGCCTCGATGGCAGCGGCGTAGATCGCATGGATCAGTGATGTCACGTACTGCTCATGCTCGTAGGCGACCTTGAGGGGGTCGTCCAGCTCGGAGTAGGTCTTGTCAGGTTTGGCGATGGCCTCCAGGACGACCTTCTGGTCGTTGTCGTGGAGGTAGCGGTAGATCCTCATCCCGTGCTCCATCTCCTCGGCGGCCTGCACCTCGAACCAGTGGGCGAAGCCGTCCAGGTTCCTGTCGGTGTAGAAGTTGGCCATGTCGAGGTAGAGGTACGCCGAGTACATCTCCTTGTTGATCTGGTCGTTAAGAAGCTCATATACTTTCTTGTCCATGTTCTTCACTTCTCCTCCGACGACTGTATTCCGAGGGGTGGATGGGCAGCGACCGATAAACGGGTGTCGGTCGTCCGGCACATGCCGGACGGCTATGGATCACCTCTTGTTCAGCTCATCTGCGACCTCTTCCAGGTCGGCGGGGATGATGGGCTTTCCCTCGGCCTTCCTCTTCATATGTCCGCCCGGGCCGCCGCGGTCGATCCTCGCCTTCTCGAGGCATTCGGGGTCGTCGCAGACGAACGCGGCGTAGACGATGTTCTTGCAGGGTTTGCCGCAGTACTCGCAGACGTAGTCTTCCAGGTTCAGTACCATGCGTCCGTAATCTCGGAATGGGGATTAAAATTAGTCGGAGCTGGATCGTCCAGTCCGAATGGGCTGTCCGAAGGGCGGGACCGTCGCACGGCTCCCGCCCTCGGTACACATCAGTTTATGTCCATCGAGAACTGGATTGCGGGAGCGGAGTGGGTGAGGCATCCCATCGAGACGATGTCGGCCTTTCCGATGTACTCGGGGATCCTCTCGATGGTCATGTCGCCGGAGGCCTCGACCAGGATGCGGTCGTTGACCTTCCTCACGGCGTCGCGGATCTCCCCGGTGAGCTCGGGGCCGACGTTGTCTGCCATGATTATGTCCGCGCCCATCTCGGCGGCGGTCACGGCGTCTGCGACGTTGTCCACCTCGACCTCGACCTTGAGCGAGAAGGACGCTTTGGCGACCTTCTCCATCGCCGTCTTGACGGATCCGCAGGCGCGAATGTGGTTGTCCTTCACGAGGATCATGGAGTCCAGGTCGGCCCTGTGGGGGTCCCCTCCGGCGACCGCCACCGCCTTCTTCTGGAGCGGTCCGAATCCGGGCACGGTCTTGCGGGTGGCCGCGACGATCAGCTTCCCGTCGGCGGCCTCGACCGCACGGGCGGTGAGCGTGGCGACGCCGCTCATCGTCATGAGTATGTTGAGGGCGGTCCTCTCGGCGGTGATCATGCCGGCCAGCGGTCCGGATACGGACATGATGCGGGAACCCGCTTTGACGCGGTCCCCGTCCCTGTACATGGATGTCGCGTCCGCGCCGACGATGGCGAAGACCTCCTCGGCCTCCTCGATCCCGGCGACGACTGCATCTGCCTCGCAGGTGATGTATGCGGTGCCATCGGTGTCCGGGACGGTCAGGCGTGTGGTGACGTCGCCCTTCCCGACATCGGCTTTGAGAAACGCTCCCAGGTCCATGTTCACACGTCCAGCTCGAACTCCTCGCCGGTCTGGGGGAGGATGACGTTGTAGTCGCTGAGGTCGTCGAGGAACGCCTCCCTGTTCTCGGAGTGCATGATGATGACGTTGTCGGGGTCGCATCCCTTGACGAAGTCGACGATCTGGCTGTGGTCGGCGTGGGCGGAGAAGTCGTACTTCTGGAGCTCGCACTCGATCTTGACGATCTCGCCGTCGATGCTGACGCAGCCCTGCTCCATGAGCATCCTGCCGTTGGTGTCCTCCGCCTGGTATCCGACCAGGAGGATGGCGCTCTTGGGGTCGTTCCTGAGCTGGTTGAGGTACCTGAGGACCGGTCCTCCGTCGAGCATTCCGCCGGTGGTGACGATGATCTGTCCCTTGATCGCGGCGTCTCTGTTGGCGGGCCTCCTGACCTCGTGGAATCTCTTCTTGGCGTTCCTAAGCTGCCTGGCGTCCCTGAGGTACTCAGGGTAGTCCAGGAACAGGCGGGTCACGGCCCTTCCCATTCCATCGACCCACATCTCGTAGCCGAGGTCCTTCAGCAGGAGCATGATCTCCTGGGTCCTTCCGACTGCGAAGCAGGGGATCAGGACGGTCCCGCCACGGTCGATGACCTCGTCGATCTTCGCGATGAAGTCCTCCTCGGTCTGCTTTCTCGGAGGGTGGTTGCGTCCACCGTAGGTTCCCTCGATGAAGAGGTTGGTGCAGTCCCTGGGCTTGGCTCCGCCGACGAGCCTCTGGGTCTCGGTGTGGATGTCTCCGGAGTAGATGGTGGTGCTGTCGCGGCTGAACTCGAACATCGCGGCACCGGGGATGTGTCCGGCGTCGAGCATGCTGACGTCCACGTGGTTGATCGTTATGTCGTCCCCGTAGGTCATGGGGACCACGCTCTGCATCGTCTTCTCGATGTCGTCCATCGAGTAGGGCTGGACGTAGTCCTCCGCCTTGGCGATCTTGAGCGTGTCTTTCATCATGAGCTCGGAGATCTCAGCGGTGAGCGGGGTGGTGAACAGGTCGCACCTGTCCCTTCCGACGACCTGGGGCACCATGCCGCAGTGGTCGAGGTGGGAGTGGGTTAGGAACATGTAGTCGATCTTCGGTGCAGGGATGGGGAACTCCGGGGGTTTAGTGGGGCTAAGTCCGTACTCCACCAGGACGGTCATGCGTCCCCCTCCATCGTCATTCCCATGCGGCCGACCATGTCAGCGCCGCCGAGGAACTTGAATCTCATTTTCATTCGTCTCATCTCCTTTTCGTAATGCCTCCGAGGAGGGCTTTGTGAAAGGGGGCGAACCCCCCTTGACTGTGATTGATGATACAGGATGCGCATCCCGTATTATAAGGATGTAAAAAGGGTAGCGGGAATCCATATATCAACTTTGGGGGAGAACCTTCAGTAATGGACACTGTCAGTTCAACATAGCCAGACATCCCTAAACGGGGGTTCAACGGACGAACGCGTTCCGATATGGATGAACGTTTAATCCAGGGTCATGTGCGGATGCGAATGAGCCAGACGTTCCAGTTTCACGCACTCGCGCGTGATAACCGTTAAATGTGCCATCAGCCTTATAGCGGGGCATGGGAGCGCTCGATAAGAGGATATTCAGCGGCGTGGCTATAGTGTCCGCGTTGCTCTTCGTCGTGGCGGCGGTGATGCTCCTCGCCAACGGTGGCGAGGTGGTCGACGACGCCAACGACATCGCACTATACATCGTGACCGTGGCCGGGATCATGGCCGTCGTTTATGCCGTGGCCCTGATGATGGACCGTTCCAGCTTCGTCAGGACCATGAGCGGTGTGCTCACGGCGATAGCAGGCATAATGTTCCTGGCCGTTCCGTTCGTCGGCGAGAGCACAGGCATGCTTCTCGCGGCGGCGTCCATCGTCGCCGCCATAGCGATCGTCGCCGACATGCTCGCCCTCTGGGTGTCGCGCATATACGGTGCCATGTACGTGGCCGCCGTCCTCGCCGCGGTCGATCTCGCGATGGGCGTACTCTACTTCGCCGGCAGCCCCCAGATCACTTATCACGCAATCACGTTCATAGCGTTCGGAGTCTGGCTCGCCCTCTCCGCATACGTCACAGGCTTCGTGAAGGTCGAGTCCGCGGTCAAGACCAGGGAAGTCAAGGAGGACAAGCAGTCCAACAAGGCCAGCAAACCCCAGGCTAAGAACACGAAGGCCACGAAGAAGGCCAAGAAGCCCGAGAAGAGGCCCGAGGAGAAGCCGAAGACGGCGGAAGTCCCCAAGGACGAGGCCAAGGAGGCTCCGAAGGAGGAGCCCAAGGCCGCGGAACCCAAGAGGGAGGAGGCCCCCAAGGAGGAGCCCAAGTCCGAGCCGGCAGCCGAGGAGAAACCCAAACAGAGGCCCGCACCCAGGCCGGTAACTCTTCCGAACAGGCAGAAGCCCGAGGAGAAGCCGAAGACGGCGGAAGTCCCCAAGGACGAGGCCAAGGAGGCTCCGAAGGAGGAGCCCAAGGCCGCGGAACCCAAGAGGGAGGAGGCCCCCAAGGAGGAGCCGAAGTCCGAGCCCGTCGGAGAGAAGAAGGCCGCCGAGAGCGCTGACGGCCAGAAGCCCCCTGCGAAGTCCATGAACGACTTCATGAAGAAGCTCATGTCCTCGGAGAACGCCAACAGGGTCAAACACGACGCTCCGAGAGAGGTTCCCAAGGAGGAGCCCAAGGCCGCGGAACCCAAGAGGGAGGAGGCCCCCAAGGAGGAGCCGAAGTCCGAGCCCGTCATCGAGCAGACCGCTGTCCGCGAGGTCTCGGAGCCTGTCGTCGAGGAGCAGCCCGTCATCGTCGAGGAGCAGCTCGAGGATGTCGCTGTCGAGGAGCCCATCGTTGAAACAATCGAGGAGCCGGAGGGGGCCCCCATCGAGGATACCCCAGAGCCAGAGGAACACGAGTCTGAGGAGTCTGCAGTGGAGGCCGTCGTAGCCGAGCCGATCCAGGACGTTGTCATGGACGAGGCCTCCGAGGAGCCCGAAGCCGTCCCCGAGGATTCCGTCCCGGAGCCCGTCGTCATCGAGCAGGAGCCCGAGGAAATCACAACGGAGGAGCCTGCCGAGTCCCAGCCCGACTGGTCCATGGTGAGCCATGACGCATCACAGGTGGACGAGCCTGTCGAGGACATGGCTGACGACGTATCCGACGAACAGGAGGCAGTCGAGGAGACCGTCCCCGAGGAACCGGTCGTCCAGGAGGAGTCCGAGCCCGTCATCGACGAGCCAGAGGCCGCGTATCCGGACGATGCCGAAGAGGCAGCAGAGGATGCACCGATCCAGGAGGCCGTCGTAGCCGAGGCCGTCATTGAGCAGGAGATTCAGCCCGAGGCCGAGGTCATTGCCGAGGAGCCAATCACCGAAGCCATTGACGAGTCCGAGGAAGCTCCAGTCGAGGAGCAGGCAGGCGAACCGGTCGATGCTTCCACAGCAGACGAGGCCTCCGAGGAGCCCGAAGCCGTCCCCGAGGAGCCTGC
This sequence comes from Methanomassiliicoccaceae archaeon DOK, assembly GCA_009911715.1. NCBI lineage: Archaea > Methanobacteriati > Thermoplasmatota > Thermoplasmata > Methanomassiliicoccales > Methanomassiliicoccaceae > Methanomassiliicoccaceae archaeon DOK. The sequence goes on from CP047880.1 coordinate 181,375, forward strand.
CGAGTCCCAGCCCGACTGGTCCATGGTGAGCCATGACGCATCGCAGGTGGACGAGCCCGCCGAGGAGCCAATCACCGAAGCCATCGACGAGCCCGAGGAAGCTCCAGTCGAGGAGCCTGTCATGCAGGAGTCCGAGATGCCTTCCGAGAATGTCGCAGAGGCGCCCGAGCAGATCGTCGAGCCCGAGGCCCCGCAGCAGAGTTCCGAGCAGATCCAGTCATCCGGAGAGATGGACGTCGAGTCCGGGGCTGTCACGGAATCAGGAGAGGAGGTCCTCGGCGAGGACCTGTACACGGACTACTCGCCCGAGGCGGTCGTCCGCAGAGCGGCATGGAACAAGGGCCTGAGATGCAGGCGCGGATACGGACCTTACAACATCCCGGTCGCCTTCGTGAAGGGCAAGGTCGCCGTATTCGTCGACGACGGGGACGCCGACACATCCATCGACTCCAAGCTGAGGGAAGAGGGATGGACGGTCCTCAGGTACGATTCGTCCACGATCACCGACGGAAAGGCCCAGGGGGAGGAGATCGCCGCGGCGGTCAAGTCCAACCTGCGCAGCGCCAAGGCCGCTTCCAAGAAGAAGTCCAGGAAGTGACGTCAAACGACGGGGGCATCCCCCGTCTTCCCCCTTATATTTTAGTCGCACACGGACGTGCGCTATCTCTTTATAGGGACATTCAATCCACCCGCTAGAGGCTGATAAAATGTTTTGTCCATCATGCGGATCGATGATGTTCCCGAAGGAGGGGAAGTACGTCTGCAACTCCTGCGGTGCCACCAAGGACATCGGGGAGAAGGCCGAAGTCATCGTGACGGATTCAAAGGACAGGATGATGAGGGTCATCGAGGATGACGTCGCCACCCTTCCCAAGACGCGTATCCTTTGTCCGGAGTGCGGACACACAGAGGCATTCTTCGTCATCAGGCAGACGCGTGCCGCGGATGAGCCTGAGACCAGGATCTACCGTTGCTGCAAGTGCAACCACTCCTGGAGGGAGTACTGATGTTCAGTGCGGACCTCAAGTCCGACACCCTGAAGGGTCTGGTGAACATCATATCCACGCTCATCGACGAAGTCAAGTTCACAATCACGCCAGAGGGGATGACCCTCAAGGCTGTCGACGCCGCCCATGTCGCGATGATCGAGATGGAGGTAGAGAAGTGCGCGTTCGACAAGTACGAGGCAGAGGACTGCGAGATAGGCCTCGACCTCGACAAGGTCAAGGACGTTCTGAAGCTCGCCGCATCCGGCGACGTCATCGGAATGGAGCAGGACGACACCCACGGCAGGCTCGTGTTCAAGGTCGGCAACATCACCAGGCGCATGAACCTGGTCGACACGACAACAATGAGCGACCCCAAGGTCCCCCAGCTGTCCCTCACCGCCAAGATCAGCCTGCCGGTGGACGAGCTCCAGAAGGGCATCCGTGCGGCGGACAAGATCTCGGACCACATCACGCTCAAGGCCGGCCCCGGGTACTTCGACATGTTCTGCGAGGGGGACACCGACTCAGTGAGCCTCCATCTGGACGGGGCGTCCGTCGAGGTGGACTCGGACTCCGAGGTCTGCAGCATGTTCCCGCTCGACTACTTCTCCAACATCATCAAGGCCATCCCCGCCGGAACGACGGTCATGGTAGAGCTCGACAACGACTACCCCGTCAAGCTCGTGTTCTCGCTGGCCGACGGAAACGCCAGGGTCAACTACCTCCTGGCACCCAGGATTGAGAGCGAGTGACCATGAAGGACATCAGCGTGGCCGAGCTCGAGGAGATCGCCAACAGGCTTAGGATCCATGTGGTGGAGATGACCACCGCGGCAGGCTCCGGGCATCCGGGAGGGTCCCTCTCGGCCGCGGACCTGATGGCCGTCCTGTACTTCCGCAACCTCAACCACGACCCGAGCAACCCCCAGTGGGAGGACAGGGACAGGTTCGTGCTCTCGAAGGGGCACGTCGCTCCGGTCCTGTACGCCGCCCTGGCGGAGTCCGGGTACTTCCCGGTCGAGGACCTCGTGACCCTCAGGAAGATGGGCTCGAAGCTCCAGGGACACCCCGTGCGCGGGAAGGTCCCAGGCGTCGAGATGTCCACCGGGTCCCTCGGACAGGGGCTCAGCATGTCATGCGGCATAGCGCTCGCTGGCAGGATGGACGGCAAGGAGTACAAGACGTACTGTCTCCTCGGGGACGGGGAGCTGCAGAGCGGCCAGAACTGGGAGGCGGCGATGTTCGCCAGCCACAACGGGCTCAGCAACCTGATCGCCATCGTGGACAGGAACAGGCTCCAGATCACAGGCAGCACAGAGGACGCCGTCAGCCTCGAACCACTTCCGGAGAAGTGGAGGGCGTTCGGCTGGAATGTCATAGTCATCAACGGCCACAACATCAGGCAGATCTCGGAGGCCCTGGACAAGGCGGCCGAGTCCAAGAGGAGGCCCACCGTCATCATCATGAACACGATCAAGGGGAAGGGCGTGTCGTTCATGGAGAACAACGTCGGCTTCCACGGCAAGGCCTGCAACCAGAATGAGTACGAGCAGGCCATGTCCGAACTGAAGGGGGAGTCCGAATGAGCGAGAAGCTCGCACAGCGCAACTACTACGGCAAGGCCCTCGCCGAACTCGCGGGGGAGAATCCGAACGTCGTCGTCCTCGACGCGGACCTGGCGGGATCCACCAAGACCTCCGACTTCCAGAAGGTCTGCCCCGAGAGGTTCGTCGAGGTCGGGATAGCGGAGCAGAACATGATCGGCATCGCCGCCGGCCTCGCGGCGTCCGGCAAGGTGGCATTCGCATCCACATTCGGGGTGTTCGCCACCGGCAGGTGCTGGGAGCAGATCAGGCTCGCCGTCGCCTATCCGAGACTCAACGTCAAGGTCGTCGCAACCCACTGCGGGATCAGCGTCGGGGAGGACGGGGCGTCACACCAGGCCCTGGAGGACATGGCGGTCATGCGCGCGCTCCCCAATATGACGGTCATATCGCCGGCGGACGCCTACGAGGCGTACTCCGCCACGAAGGCCATAGCGGACTACGACGGTCCCGTCTACATGAGGATGGGCCGTGCGGAGTTCCCGACCATCACGGAGGAGGGCGCTCCGTTCACCATCGGCAAGGCCACGGTCATGAGGGAGGGCGGCGACGTCACCCTCGTCGGATGCGGCCAGATGGTCTCGTTCTGCCTGGACGCGGCCGAGGAGCTTTCGAAGGAGGGCATCGAGGCCGAGGTCATCAACATGTCAACTATCAAGCCCCTGGACACGGAGACGCTCGTGGCGTCCGTATCCAAGACGGGCTGCTGCGTCACCGCCGAGGAGCACAGCATCATCGGCGGTCTCGGTTCCGCGGTCGCGGAGGCTCTCTCCGAGAGCGTCGTCGCCCCGCTGGAGAGGGTCGGCACCCGCGACACCTTTGGGGAGTCGGGGAAGCCGGCAGAGCTCATGGAGAAGTACGGGCTCACGGCCGCGCACATCGCCGAGGCGGCCAGGAAAACGATATCGAGGAGGAGCTGAGATGAAGATATTCATAGACACTGCGAACCTTGACATGATCAAGGACATCAACAGCTGGGGGATCCTTGACGGGGTCACCACCAACCCCAGCCTCATCGCCAAAGAGGGCGTCGACGTCAGGACCCGCGTCAGGGAGATCGCCGAGGTCGTCGACGGGCCCATCTCCGCCGAGGCCATGTCAACCACCTGCGACGAGATGGTCAGGGAGGGACGCGAGCTCGCCTCCATCCACCCCAACATCAACGTCAAGCTCCCCATGTGCATCGAGACGCTGAAGGCCACGAAGATCCTGTCCTCGGAGGGCATCAAGGTCAACGTCACCCTGATCTTCTCCCCGCTGCAGGCCCTGCTCGCCGCCAAGGCCGGAGCGGCCTTCGTGTCCCCCTTCGTCGGACGTCTGGACGACATCGGAGAGCACGGAATCGACCTCGTCTCCCAGATAAGGACCATATTCGACAACTACGGGTACGACACGGAGATCATCGCGGCATCCATCCGCGGCCCCGCGCACGTGTTGGACGCCGCGCTCATCGGAGCCGACATCGCCACCATACCCTACGACACCCTCAAGCTGATGATCAAGCACCCCAAGACGGACGAGGGAGTCGCGAAGTTCATCGCGGACTACGAGAAGTCCAAGAAGAGCTGAGCAGATGCGTGACGTCGTGGTCGTCGGCGGCGGTCCAGCCGGAAGCCGCTCGGCGGCCCTGCTTGCACGGGACGCGGACGTGGTCGTGCTCGAGGAGCACCCCCGCTCCGGAGTCCCGATGCAGTGTGCGGGCCTGATAACCGACGACGTCATCGAACTGTCCGGCGTGAGGCCGGACATCCTTTCCACGCTTTTCGGGGCGGAGGTCGTCTTCCCGGACGGCACCGCCCTCACCGTGCGTTCCGATAGTCCCAAGGCCCGCGCGGTGGACCGTGCGGACCTCGACTCCAAGATGGCAGACGCCGCCATGGCGGCCGGCGCCGAGTACATGTTCGGCACAAGGTTCCTGTCCAGCAGGGTCTCCGACCGTGTCTCCGTCGACACCACGGCTGGAGGGATCGAGGCGGCCCTGGTCGTGGGTGCGGACGGTCACACATCCAGTGTCTCCGCGGGCATACCCGGCAGTGGTCCCCGTGAGTACCTCCGCGGCATCCAGGCGGATGTGGCCTGGAGGCCGGACCACGACGACCTGTTCAGGATCCATCTGGGGAGCAGATACGCTCCCGGCTTCTTCACATGGGAGATCCCATGCGGCGACTTCACACGTGTCGGCCTCTGCGCATCATGGGAGGCGGGCCCGCCCATGCAGTATCTCAGAAGACTTCTCGAGGACCTTGGAGCGGAGGAAAGGGTGGTCGGCATGCACAGCGGCAAGATCCCCCTTCATGGTCGCGGACGGATCGTCGGGGACAGGACGATGCTGGTCGGGGACGCCGCCAGCCAGGTGAAGCCGGTCTCAGGCGGAGGCCTCTACCCTGGACTGACAGCCGCGGGCATACTGGCGGATGTTGCGGGGAGGGCCCTCTCCGATGGCGATCTGTCGGCCGGCAGTCTGTCCGAGTACGAGAGGCGTTGCGACCGGGACTTCGGCTCAGAGCTCCGCAGGGGATACACTCTCAGACGCATGTTCGTCCGCATGTCCGATGAGGATCTCACCGCCGCGGGCAGGTTCGCGTCCCGTGACGACGTCCGCTCCGTGCTGGACGACATCGACATAGATCATCCATCCGCTGTTGTCAGGGGACTCCTGGCACATCCATCGGCGGCCCTCTCGGCCGTGCCGCTCGTGCTGAGGTGTCTCGTATGAAGCGGGTGACCTTCGCAAAGATCCCCTCGGAGGGTGCGGGACCCAGGATCAGGGAGCTGATGGACCGCGGATGGGTGGACCTGCATGCCAAGATCTCGAAGGATGAATGCTACCGTTACGTCCCGATCCTGCCGGAACACATCGGCGAGGTCGTCGAGGAGGGCTACGAGACGGTAGACGGGGATGCCCACACACTGGACCGCAGGAGTCCGCAGGAACGCATACGTGAGGCTCTGTCCGACCATCCGGATCTGCTGGAGATGCTCCCGGAACGCTGGGAGTTCGTCGGTGACATCGTCATCCTGAAGATGGACCCACGCTGCCGCCCGTACGGCCCCCTCATAGGCGAGACCTATGCCAGGGTCCTGGGGGCGAAGACCGTCTGCGCCGATGTCCGCGGGGTGTCCGGCGAGTTCCGCCAGCCCAGCATGGAGGTTCTATATGGGACGGACACCGAGTCCGTTCGTCTGGAGAACGGGATAAGGTACGGTTTCGATGTGACCAAGGTGATGTACGCATCGGGCAACACGGATGAGCGCATGCGCATGAGGAGATTGGACTGCAGGGGCGAGACCGTGGTCGACATGTTCGCGGGCATAGGGTACTTCACCCTGCCACTGGCCAAATTCTCCGGTGCCAGGAGGGTATTCGCATGCGAGAAGAACCCTGACTCCTACAGGTTCCTGGTCCGCAACATTCGTGACAACGAGGTCTCCGACGTGGTCATCCCGATCCTGGGGGACAACAGGGACCTCCTCGGAAAAGGGTTCGCCGACAGAATCCTGATGGGATATGTGCAGACGACGGCGGACTTCCTTCCAGCGGCGCTGAGGATGATCAGGCCCGGTGGCATAATACACTATCACGACACCTTCTATGTCAGCGAGTACCGCGAGCGCATCGAGTCCATATTCGGTGAGAACTGCGGGGAAGGGGGTTATGAGGTTTTGGGGATCCGCGAGGTGAAGTCCTTCGCCCCCGCGGTGTCCCATTATGTGGCGGATGTGAGGATCACACCTTCTCGTTCGCGGAGCTCGCAGTGAGAAGCGTGTTCATCTCGTCCCTGTACTTATCGCCCTGAGCGTCGACCACGTTCTTCACGAACGGCACCAGGTACTGGGCGAAGTCCAGCTCGTCGGCGGACAGCTTCACGGGAGCATCCTCGCCGGCGGCGATCGAGAACGCTGCGGCCACGACGCGGGACTTACTGTCCTTCAGAGGGGTCTTCGATATGGTCTCCAGGACCATCCTGCCGCCTCCGACCTTGGAAGCCTTTGCGAGCTTGTCGGCGATGGTCGTGATCGGCCCGGGCTTCTTGAACTCCGGGAGCGAGGCCACCACATCGGCAGACACGAACACGTTGTACGCATTCGCCAGAACGGTCATCGGCTGACTCTTGGACACGTCGCCCATGGCTTCCGCGGTCCTCATGTCGGTGTGCGCCGCTATGAGCTCCTTCCAGTCCAGCTCCCAGAGGGATCCGTACGCCTCGGACAACTTGTTGGTCTTGAGGATCAGGGCCCTGTTGTTCTCGGACAGGAACTTCTTCAGGGAGGCCTTCTCCCTCTCCTCACCGGTCAGATCTGCTATGAACTCGTCCAGGGAGGAGCCGTAGTTCTTGGTGCCTATGATGTACGTGGCAGTGGAGCCTCCCTTGAGGCTCCCCATCCTGGCCCTCTTGACCGAGGCCAGAAGGGCTGCGTCGGTGACCTTCCCGACCATGTACTCCTTCAACCTGTCGCCCTCGATGGGCTCCACATCGCTCTCCCCCACGGCGTGGTACTTGTGCCTGACGCTGACGGAGATGTCATCCAGCGGGTCGACGGCGGCGAGCCTGGACACGATATACATGAGTGTGGACACGTCCTTGGCGCATCCGTCGCAGATCCTGATAGTCTCGTTCAGCGATTTTATCCTGATCTCTATCATCGCGGATGTCTCGTGACCGCAGACCAGGCCGTCGTCGGGGAACTCGTACGGGGTCTCCCAGAACGTGTCGTAGAGGTAGTCCTCCGGCATGTTGGGGGTGTCGGAGCACACCAGGTCATCGCCGAACGAGTACAGGTGGAGCTTGTTCTTCTTCACGACTCCGTTGTAGAGGAGGAGTCTCTTGCGGGGATCGTCGTAGTACTGGCAGCCGATCAGGTAAGGCGCCGCCACGGTTCCGCGCACGGCGTAGGAGATCTTCTCTCCTCCGAGTGTACCGCTGGCGAGCAGAGGGATGGCCCCTTCGGCGGCCAGGGATATGGTTCCGGCATAGGCCCTGACGATGTCGTCGCCACCGAGTCTGGACGCCTCCTTGATGAGAGCGTCCTTGCTGTTGCGGATCTTCTGGAGAGAATCGATGTTCTTGAACGTCTTGTCGAAGACGCATTTCCTGCAGTTGCCCGCACACTGGGGCCTCAGGAGCCCCGGGTTGTCCGCGAGAGTCCTCGCGCGGTCTAGCAGATCGTCCTCCAGTCTTTTGGACGAGTGCTTGACACCTCTCATTCTGAGACGTTTCTTGCCGGCCATGTTCAGGTCATGGGCCTGTTTCTAAAAGGTTCTTTCTACAGGCCGTGCGGAGGTCCAGCAGGATCGTCTCGGTGCGCATATGTCCAGCGAACGGGACAATCCCGAGACGTACGTCCCATGTCAATCAGTTTTGATGAACAATTGAGTATAATTATTAGATATTATTATTCACTTTACAGGTAAGATTGAAAAATGATTAGACATTTGTCTATTTTGTCTAAAACACAATAGACATTCATCAAGGAGGAAATCAATTGAGGCTATTGAAGGCGGCGATCCTCGGGATGTTGGCATTGGTCTCCGTGACCGTGTTCATCATACCCGAGGTATCCGCAGATTTCGAAGGAGGTACCGTCGACACCACATCCTCCGTGTTCATGTTCCTGTGCACGATGCTGGTGTTCATGATGGCCCCCGGAATCGCCCTCTTCTACGGCGGCATGCTGAGGAAGCAGAGCATGACTTCCATGATGGCCCAGTGCATCGGGGTCATGGCGGTCGTCGGTGTGATCTGGTGGGCAATCGGATACTCCCTGGCTTTCGGCGATTCCGGCAACGGGTTCATCGGAAGTTTGGACTACCTGTTCGGGGCTGACACCCCGTACGACTCCGGCAACGGGACGATGCCCTGGGTCCAGTTCATGCTGTTCCAGGGAACGTTCGCAATCGTGACGTCCTGCATCGTGTTCGGAGCCACCGCGGAGAGGGTCAGATACCCTGCGATACTTGTGTTCCTGGCACTGTGGTCCATCCTGGTCTACGCACCCATGGCGCACATGGTGTGGGGCGGGGGATTCCTCAGCGCCGGACTCACGTCACTGGGCCTCCCCGTCCAGGACTTCGCCGGAGGTACCGTCGTCCACATATGCTCGGGAATCTCCGGAGTCGCCGCGGCACTGGCGATCGGACGCAGGAGCTCCCGCACCGACAAGGGCAGGAGCCACAACGTCCCGATCATGTTCATCGGATGCGCCCTGCTGTGGGTCGGATGGTTCGGATTCAACTGCGGTTCGGAGGGAAGCTTCGACGAGATCACCATCCTGGCGATGGAGAACACCTTCGTCGCCTCCTGCGTGTCCACAGTGGTCTGGATCATCGTCCAGTACATCCACGTGGGTCGCGTCAGCGTGACGGGTCTCTGTGCAGGCGTCCTCGCAGGACTGGTCGGCATCACGCCCGGCTGCGGGTTCGTGGAGCCATGGGCGGCAACCGTCATAGGTGCCGTTGCCGCAGTGGTCTGCTACTTCGGCATAATATTCATGCGCAAGAGGAAGGACATCGACGATGCCCTGGACGTCATGGGCGTCCACGGGATCGGAGGCATATGGGGTGCGATCTCCGTCGGAGTGTTCTCCGTCGCCAGTCTCAGCTGGGAGGGGAACGGCGGCCTCATCGCCGGTCAGGTGGACCTCCTGGCCGGTCAGGTGGTGTCCGTGCTGGTCACCCTGGTCTACTGCTTCGTCGTGTCATTCGTACTCATGAAGGTCATCGACTACGTGATGAAGAGCGTGGGGGAGAAGAAGGGAGCCTCGCTCAGCGAGTCCGAGCAGATGGTTGGATCGGACATCGTGGAGCACGGGGAGTCCTCCTATCTGATGTGAGGCGGTTCGCATGAAGATGATCATGGCGATAATCAGGCCCGAGTGTCTCCAGAGCGTCAAGGACGCTCTCAGGGATGCGGGCATCAGCGGGATGACCATAACCCACGTCACCGGGCGTGGAGAGCAGCGCGGACTGGTGTTCACCAACAGGGTGGGCGAGTTCGTGGTGGATGAGATCGAGAAGGTCAAGGTGGAGGTGGTCGTCGAGGACGACGCCCAGGCGGACGTCGTCGTATCGGCTGTCAAGGGTGCAGCGGACACAGGCCACCCCGGAGACGGAAGGATCTTCATAATGCCGGTGGAGGAATCGATTAGGATCAGAGGATGACGAGGTACACACAGACTGACATGACTAGGCAGACATCTCCTAAACCATTTTCAAACAACTTCCAAACCATTTTTATCCGTCCGGAGTGAGCCAGATGCGTTTGGAATCGATTTTGAGCCGTATTGCCGATGCCGTTCTCGAAGGCAAGGACGACATCGCCGTCCAGGCCGCCGTCGATGCTATGAACAGAGGGGTCAGCGCCGAAGCGGTCCTGGAGGTCGTGGACGAGGTCGTCCTGGAGGTAGGCGGCGGTTTCTCCAGAGGGGAGGTCCTCCTGCCGAGGATAGTGGCGGTCTCGCGTGCGGCGGAGGCGGTCATCAGGAAGACAGGGCCGATCCAGAGCAAGCCGATGAGAGGGACAGTCATAATGGGTACCGTCAAGGGGGACATCCACATAATCGGGAAGAACCTGTGCTGCGCCATGCTGAGGGGAGCGGGATACACCGTGATCGACCTCGGGTGCGATGTTACGCCTGACGACTTCATCGACGAGGCGATGGTGAACCACGCATCCATCATCGGGGTGTCGTCCCTCATGACCACGACCCTGATCTCCCAGAAGGACCTGGTCAGAGAGCTGAAGTCTTCCGGCTGCAGGTGCAGGACCATAGTCGGCGGGGCCCCATGCAGTCAGGAGTGGTGCGACAGGATCGGTGCGGACGCCTACTCCGCAACCGCTTCCGAAATGGTCTGCATCGTCGGCAGGATGGCCGCGGGGTCGTGATCGGGACCATGTGCGGACGGACGGCATCCAATGGGTAGATATCCGACCGTGTGCCATCCCCTGTCTATGATATACACCCCTCTGACAGTCAAGGCAGCCCGCATCGCATACGATGCTCACCACGGACAGTACGACGTCTGCGGGATGCCGTACATATTCCATCCGTTCACCGTGGCGGAGAACATGACCGACGAGTACTCCACATGTGTGGCGCTTCTCCACGACGTGGTGGAGGACACCGATGTGACGCTGGACGATCTCGCAGGGGAGTTCCCGGAAGAGGTCATCGAGGCTGTCCGTCTGATGACGCATGACAAGGATGTGGACTACGAGGAGTACGTGACGGCACTGAAGGGGAATCCTATCGCCAGGACCGTGAAGCTCGCTGATGTCGCCCACAACTCCAACGAGTCCCGCAACGCGCTAGCCGATGTGTCCGAGAAGAAGAGGGAGCACTGGCGCAGGAAGTACGCCAGGGCCAGGGAGATCCTGGAGGGATGAGTCGGCTGACCGGGTCCGATGCCAATCGATCATCTTCTTCATCCCGGAAGTGAATCGTCATTACACCTTCGTTGGTGATGTGACTTTCAGACACTATTAAATTGTTGAAACTTAAACAATTATTAAGAGCATATATGTCAACGATATCATTGACTCATCCTTGATGACATTGCATCATAGGTGAATGAAAATCAACGGTCGGTTGGGAGAAAGGGAAGATGCCCCGGTCTCCCGGGGCGGTTTGGTTCAGTACAGCTGCTCGGAGCAGTACGGACAGAACTTGGGGGTCTTCGGAAGACCGCTGATGTTCTGGCCGCAGTACGGGCAGTTCTTGAACTTGGGGGGTTCCTGTGCCGGGACGGCCTGGCTCTGAACCGGCTGCGCGGGGGCCTGCTGGGGCTGACCCTGCTGCATCTGCATCTGGGGCGACGGCTTTCCGCAGTTGTTGCAGAACTTGTACGGATAGGGGTTCGGGCTGCCGCAGTACGGGCACATCGTGGTGGGCCCCTGCTGTCCCTGGGGGGCTCCCTGCACGCCCTGGATCGGCTGCTGCTGGAGCTGCTGGTACATCTGCGGGAACAGGAGCATGCCCGTACCCATGGCGGCGCCCCCGTCAGAGGTGCCGATGGCGTTGGCCATGCTCTCCATGATCTCGTACCTCCTGAACGCCTCTCCGTTGGCGCTGCTGAACTGGAGGTACTCGAAGACCTTCTGCTGGTCCTCTTCCGTCGTCCTGACCTCGTTGATTTTCAGGGAGAGGAGCTCGATTCCCCTCTGGACGAAGTACTGCTCCACCAGGACCTTGGTGGTCGTGGAGGCCTTCTCGAGGTTGTTGAGGACGTCCATGTAGTACTGCTTGGTCAGCTGCTGGGTTATCTGCTCGTTGATGAAGCCCCTCATGAACTCGTTCACATCACCGGTGGTGTAGTTCTGGAGTCCACCGAGCACCTGCGTGTAGAACACGGGCACATCGGTTATCCTGAACTGGAAGTCGCCGTTGGCCATCAGGGTGATCGGCACCTCGTATCCCTGCGCGGCCTTGATCATGCCGCGGATGCCCCACCTGCCGTTGAACATCTTCAGAGAGACGAAGATGATCTGCACCTTGAACGGGGTCTCCTTGTAGCCCAGGGCGAGGTTGTACAGCTTGGTCAGCCAGGGGATGTTGCTGCTGGTGATCAGGTGCCTTCCAGGCTCCAGGACGCCGGTGAGCTGTCCGTCCCTGGCGAATATCGCGACGGCGTGCTCGGGGACGGTCACGGAGGTGAGGGTCCTGAGGTCGTCGTGCTCGCATGCGTATATTATGTCGTCGGGCCCCTGGCTGTCCCAGGTCACGACGTTGGTCTTTCCTGCCATTCAATCACTCCTCCGCCGGCTCCCCGCCGAATCCCTTCATGATCGTCTCCCTCTGGTTGTAGTCCTCCATCATGGAGTCAACTCCCCTCTCGAGGTTGCGGATCTCGGCCTTGACCTCCATTCCGCGGTCCACGCTGTCGAGGAGGTCGGATGCCGCCTCCCTGAGCAGCTTGATGTCCTCGATCAGCTTGGCGTCCCATTTCACGAGGGCGTCCAGGTCGTCCTCGAGGATCTTCACGGCTGTGTGGAATCCGGAGTACCCGTTGACCGCCTTCTTCACGCTGATGTCGTACCTGTCGACCTTTGTCCTGATCCTCTCCAGGTCCATCATCAGTTCGGGCTGGGAGACCAGCTCCCTCTGGATCGTGGCCAGGTCCGCCTTGGTCCCCTGGATGGCGCGGGAGAGCTCCCCCCTGACCGCCCTGTCCTCCTCCCTGCGGAGGTTCTTCTCCTTGTAGCCTTTGTAAATCGGGATGTAGAGCGCTATCCTCTCGACGAGGGACATCTCGCTCTTCATCTCACCTTTGACCGTCTCATCCAATGTCATTCTATCACGCGTTCCTGTTCTTGATCGCCATCGTGATTCCCACCACGGCCAGGACGATGATCAGCACCGCCACCGTGACGAGTACGTTCTCCGTGAAGCTGTATGCGAACCCCGCGAGTCCTATTCCCGCGAGAACGGCACCCGCCGCCATGGCGGCGTCGGACGCCGAGGGTCCGAAGTTGTCCTCTCCGCCCTTCTTGGCGAAGCTCATGACCGCCATGTACAGTCCGTACACCACCAGTATGGCCGAGAACGTGTTGAGCAGGTCCCCGGTCACGACGTACAGAAGCACGCCCACGGCTATCGCCAGGAGCAGGACTCCCGCCGATATCGCGTTCCAGGTCCTGGGGTTCAGGCCTTTGGATCCATCGCTCGTTTTCCATCCCTCCTTCAGATTCTGAGTGTCTTCTCCAGATCGGTGTTCCTTAATATCGCCGGGGCGAGGCGGTCGAACTCCTTCGGGAGTGTGATTCCGTTCACGGACTTCCCGCAGGGGATGTAGATCAACCTCTTCACGCTCGGCTTGCTGAGTTTTAGTTGGCTGTGTGTCTTGGAGCTCTGGTCGAGGTAGCACTCGACCAGTCTCGCGGCCTCGGTCTTGGTGCTCAGGGGGATGACGACCTCCCTGGACCCGGGGCTGTTCTCGGCCGCCGAGTCGGCGAGCCTGCCGATGCCGGCTCCGCCGCTGATGCTGTCCTGGTCGCCCTTCATGCGGTCGAAGAAGGACTTGTCGGGCGCGGCGGCGAAGATGTCCGTGAGTCCCGAGCGCGGGTTCCCGAGGGCCTCCGCCGATGCGGTGAAGGTCGCCGGGACCAGGAGGTCCTCCTTGACCTCCACCGTCTTCTTCGAGAGGAACGACCCCGTGGTGAAGCTGTACCTCAGGTCCACGTCCCAGAACGGGTACAGGATGTCCCCGGCGCCGGGGCAGATCGGGAGGGTGCCGCCGTTCTTGGCGGACACGATGCCCTCCACGTACCCGTAGAGTTCGAAGTCCCTCTCCTGCCTTCCCAGCAGGCGGTCCCACTCGCGGGACCGGGGGTAGTCGATGCTCGACAGCTGGTTGACCAGGTCCAGCATCTTGAGCGGGTCCTTGGTCCTGCCGTTCATCACCATCTCCGTGACGTTCTTCAGGGTCCTGCACTGGCCTATCTCGATGTCCACTGCCCTGATCATGACGGCCATCTTCGGATTCGCCAGTATGTCCTTCTTCGCGGCCTCCAGCTTGGATATCGCAGACTCCGTCTTCAGCGCGCATCCGGATGCGTCGCCGTTAAGGACCATGTCCGACGCTGCGCACACCTCGGAGAGCGCCTCCAGGCGGGCTGCCAGCGGCTCGTATCCGTTGCATTTCCTGACGGATTCGGCCGAGTCCTTAAAGTTGTTGGACATTAGCGCGAACCTTCCGGGCGTTGTGTCCGTCAGCAGGTTGGAGTTGTTCACGATCATCGCGTACGCCGAGGCGAGGTTCTCTCCGTCGGTGATGGACGTCTTACTCTCCTGGTCCACCGCCAGCGGCTCGATGCTCTTCAGCTTGGCGTTGAACTCGAACGCCTGCGTCGAGGTGTGGTCCGTCTTCGCCGGCTCCCCCTTGCTGAATGGGAGGACGATCAGGGGCGAGGAGATTACGGAGTTCAGCGCGAACCTGTACTCCCTTAGCTCCACGTCCAGCATCGGTTTGACGTTGTTCACGAATATGTTGTGCCTGGCTATGGGGTCCACGTTGTCGGTCTGCGACAGCGAGAACCCTCCGGGGATGGCCTTCCCTATCCAGGACTTGATCTGGGCCATCATCTGGTCCATGTACGCCTTGGCGTCGACCCTCTGCTGCGTGGTCCCGCAGCTGGGGCATGTGACGTACGGCGAATCGGATTCTATGTCCTTGCGGTCGAGCGGTGCCCCGCAGTACTTGCACCGCAGCTCAATCATCTCGTCCATCTCATCTGCCCATCCTTGCGAAGGCTATCTGGCTCTGCAGGGCGGCGATCTGCGCCTGGAGTCTCGCCTCCATGGCGCGCATCTCCTGCATAGTCTGGTTGTAGTATCCTCTGGAGATCTCGTCCGAACGGTTCGACACAGCCGAGTAGCAGGCGCGGCAGATGTAGATGTGCTGTGGGTCCCCGTCGGGCCTGGATCTCGCAGTGGGCTTGTCCTTGTCGTCGAGCGCCGGTGAGACGTCAGCCGGTGCCGAGAAGAAGTGGATCCCTTCTCCGGTGGCTATCCTGCCGCACAGCCAGCATGTGCATGTGGTGGAGTACGCCCTGACCTTGGCCATGTTGGTGTCACCGCTCTGCCCGTTCTGCTGGCGGTACCCCATCGCGATCTGCTCGTACTCCGCGGCCTGGGATGGGTTGTCCCACACGACCGCGTCGGCCATGCACTCGTAGGACACCGCCATCAGGTTGAAGAACTCGGTCATACCGGTCACGGAGGTGTCGTTCTTGAACAGCTCCAATATGATCAGGTTCTTTTCGCCGATCCTGCTCTGGAAATCCTGTGCGAGCTTCTGGATCTGCTTACCCTTGTCCATCAGGGCCTGCCCCTCGCCGCCGCTGGAGAGGAGCTCGATCTTCCTGATCGTCAGCTGGCACTCCGTTATGAGCTCGTCGCGGGAGATCTCCGTGAGTCCGAACTCGAACCTGTCATGGCTCGTGAATCTCTCGAGGGCGCTCAGGAGGTTCCTGTAGGCGTTGACGTTGGTCAGCCTTTCCCTCAGGTCTATGAGGGCGACTTTCACGGCTGCGGCATCGTCGATCCCGCCCTCCTTGTCTATCGACTTCTGGAGATAGTCGCGGGCCTTGCCGTACTCGCCTCTCTTGATGAGCTCCTTGCCCTCGTCGTAGAGCTCGTCTCCGCTTTTGAAGAGCTTGAAAACCATGTCCCTTCCCTGCAGGATGTATGGACGTCCACGGTTAAGAACGCTGGCATGGGTCCAGTTTAGTCGCGCGTGCGTGTCGCGCACGAATAGAACAACGGTATAATGCGAGGGCATATCGCGGGATTCATCCGACGCATGTGCACAGATGCCCCATGATACTGAGCAAATGTATAGATTCGTTCGGGATTGTCGTTTCTATCATAGACATTTGTCTAATGATTTCTCAAATCACTGATTTTTTATCTCGGCCAATTCGAAAGGTTTATTAAGATGTGACGTTGAATGTGGGTCCATGTCCTACACAAGGTTCGACGCTGTGGAAGAGGCGTTCGTAAGGCCCCCCGTGAAGGCGGTACCTCCTGCGCCGGCTACCTCCGATTACTTCGGCTGCTATGTTTTCAACAGGAAGAACATGAGGAAGTACCTCTCCTCGGACACCAGGCAGAAGGTGTACGAGTCGATCGAGCAGGGCGTCACCCTCAACAGGGACGTTGCGGAGCAGGTCGCCGCCGGAATGAAGCGTTGGGCTATGGACATGGGCGCCACGCACTACACCCACTGGTTCCAGCCTCTGACCGGAGGCACGGCCGAGAAGCACGACTCCTTCGCGGAGCCCTACGGGAAGGGGGAGAGCCTGGAGGAGTTCACAGGGAAGCTCCTCTGCCAGCAGGAGCCTGATGCGTCGTCCTTCCCCAGCGGGGGACTCAGGAACACCTTCGAGGCCAGGGGATACACCGCATGGGATCCCTCCTCGCCCGCGTTCGTCATGGGGGACACGCTGTGCATCCCCACGGTTTTCATCTCATACACAGGGGAGGCCCTGGACTACAAGGCGCCCCTCCTGAAGTCAGAGGCGGCCATCGCCAAGGCGACCGCCGACGTCCTCAAGTACTTCGGAATCGAGGACGAGTTCGTGTACTCCTATCTCGGATGGGAGCAGGAGTACTTCCTGGTGGACGCCTCGCTCTACGCGATGCGCCCCGACATCATCATGGCCGAGAGGACCCTGGTCGGACACAACTCCGCCAGGAACCAGCAGCTGGAGGACCACTACTTCGGATGCATCCCCAGCAGGGTCCTGGAGTTCATGAAGGACCTGGAGTTCGAGTGCTACAAGCTCGGCATCCCGATCAAGACGAGGCACAACGAGGTCGCGCCCAACCAGTTCGAGATCGCTCCCGTTTACGAGCAGGCGAACCTCGCCATCGACCACAACCTGGAGCTCATGGCGGTCATGAAGACCGTCGCCGAGAAGCACGGGTTCAAGGTCCTCCTCCACGAGAAGCCCTTCGCCGGCATCAACGGGTCCGGGAAGCACTGCAACTGGTCCATCGGCACATCCAGCATCGGACTGCTGTCCCCCGGGAAGACCGAGATGGAGAACCTCAGGTTCCTCACGTTCGCAGCGAACATCCTCAAGGCGGTGTACGACAACAACGCCCTCCTCAAGGCGTCCGTGATGACCGCCTCCAACGCCCACAGGCTCGGTGCCAACGAGGCCCCTCCCGCGATCATCTCGTCCTTCCTGGGGTCACAGGTGTCCGCTGCCTTCGACGAGCTCCTTAACAGCAACGACATGGTCAGGATCAGCGGAAAGAGCAGCTACAGCCTCGGCATCCCCCAGATCCCGGAGCTGCTGATCGACAACACCGACAGGAACAGGACGTCCCCGTTCGCGTTCACAGGCAACAGGTTCGAGTTCAGGGCCGTCGGTTCGTCGGCGAACTGCTCATCCGCTGTCACCGTCCTCAACACCATCGTCGCCAACCAGTTAACGAAGTTCAAGGAGGCCGTCGACAGGAGGATCGCAGACGGGGCATCGGTGGTCCAGGCTCTCCTGGATGAGACCAGGGAGACGTACAGGGCCTGCAAGGACGTGTGCTTCGACGGGAACGGATACTCCGAGGAGTGGAAGGCCGAGGCGAAGAGGCGCGGCCTCGACTGCGAGACGTCCGCACCCGTTTGCTACGATGCGTTCGTCTCCCCCAAGACCATCGAGACCTACAAGGCCGTCGGGGTCATGAACGAGGTCGAGCTCAAGGCCAGGACCGAGATCAACTGGGAGATCTACAGCAAGAAGATCGAGATCGAGGCCAGGGTCCTGGCGGACCTCACCGCCAATCACATCCTGCCCGTGTCCACGAGGTACCAGTCCATCCTGCTCGACAACGTGTCCAAGATGAAGGAGATCTTCACGGACGCCGACGAGTTCCAGCAGGTAGCCGCAGGCGAGATCCAGATCATCAAGGACATCGCCATGCACACCAGCGAGGCCCGCGCCCAGGCGGTCGCGATGGAGGTCGAGTGCGACAGGATCAACGCCATCGACTGCGAGAGGGAGAAGGCGGTCCAGTTCCACGACATAGTCGTGCCCTACCTGGAATCCATAAGGGAGCATCTCGACGCCCTCGAGATGATCGTCGACGACGACATGTGGCCGCTTCCGAAGTACCGCGAGCTCCTGTTCATCCGCTGATAGGCCGGTGGTAGCTTGGACGACCCATTCGCAGACTCACACAATAGAGGACTCTATGACCCCCGCTACGAGCACGACGCATGCGGCGTCGGCATGGCGGTGAACATAGACGGGAGGAAGGAGCACCGCATCGTCGAGTACGGGCTGGAGCTTCTGGAGAACATGGCCCACAGGGGCGCCGAGAACGGCGACGGCCGCAGCGGCGACGGGGCGGGCATCATGGTGCAGGTCCCGCACCGCTTCATCGAGTCCCTTGGGATCCCGGTGCCGGAGGCCGGAAGGTACGGCACCGGACTGTTCTTCCTCCCCAGGGATCCGGAGGCTGCGGAGGGCTTCATGGCCATGTTCAGGGAGGAGTGCTCCCGCCGCGCGCTCTACGTGATCGCGGAGAGGGACGTTCCCGTGGACCACACGGTCCCGGGAAGGATGGCCCTGGATGGGGAGCCCCGCATAGTCCAGATCTTCGTCACATCCTACGACAGCCCGGAGGTCCTGGAGCGCAAGCTGTACAGGGTCAGGAAGGTCGTCGGCAACAGGATCGCCTCCTCCGGAGCCCCAGGTTCCGGGGACTTCTACATCTGCAGCCTGTCCACCAGGTGCATGGTCTACAAGGGCATGCTCACGCCGGAGCAGCTCAGGGCGTACTACCGCGACCTCAGCGATCCTCTGTTCGAGTCGGCGGTCGCCATGGTGCACTCCAGGTTCAGCACCAACACGATGCCCGCGTGGAAGCTTGCTCAGCCGTTCAGGATGCTCTGCCACAACGGCGAGATAAACACGATAAGGTCCAACAGGTCGTGGATGCAGGCTCGCGAGAGCCTTATTCACACCGACGCCATCCCGGATACCGAGGAGATCTTCCCGATAATGCAGTCCGGGATGAGCGACAGCGCCACCCTCGACAACGTCTTCGAGTTCCTGGTCATGGCCGGCAAGGGCATGCCCAACGCGCTGTCCATCATGATCCCGGAGTCCTGGAACGACAGGAACCCGATCCCGGACAGCCTCAAGGCGTACTACGAGTACCACTCCATCCTGATGGAGCCGTGGGACGGCCCTGCGGCGGTCCTGTTCTGCGACGGCAGGCTCGCCGGAGGGATGCTCGACAGGAACGGCCTGCGTCCGGCGAGGTACTGTGTCACCGACGACGGCATGATGATCCTGGCGTCGGAGGCGGGTGTCATCCCGCTGGATGCCGTAAACGTGGTGGAGACGGGGCGCCTCAGACCCGGAAAGATGCTGCTGGTGGACACAGGCCAGGGCCGCGTCATCGAGGACGCCGAGATCAAGGAGGCCCTGGCAACCGCGTACCCGTACCGCGACTGGCTCGAGCAGAACCGTCTCGACCTGGGCACGCTGTCGTCGGGCAGGCAGGTCGGCCGCAAGGTCGACGGCTACGAGATGCTGCTGGCCGGATTCGGGTACTCAGCAGAGGACCTCGCGAAGGTGATGGAGCCCATGGCCGTGACCGGCAAGGAGGCCGTCGGGTCGGCTGGATACGACGCCCCTCTGGCCGTGCTCTCAGACAGGCCCCAGTCCCTGTTCAGCTACTTCCGTCAGCAGTTCGCGCAGGTCACGAACCCCCCGATAGACCCGATCAGGGAGGAGCTTGTCATGTCCATCACTGGATACATAGGGTCGGTCCAGCAGAACATCCTGGATCCCGCCCCCAAGCTCTGCAGGGTCGTCAAGTCCAGGCGCCCGGTCATCACCAACAGGGAGCTGGACCTTCTCAGGAACCTCAGATACAGGGGGTTCGACGCGGTCACCCTGGACACGACGTTCCCCGCGGACAGGTCCCCCGGGGTTCTGGAGAGGGAGGTCTCCAGGCTGTGCGCGGAGGCCGAGGCGGCGGTCGACGCCGGGGCCTCGTTCATCATACTTTCAGACCGTGGGGTTTCCGCGGAGAGGGCTCCGATGCCCTCGCTCCTGGCGCTGTCCGCCGTGCATCAGTACCTCATAGCCGCAAGGAAGCGTCTCCAGACCGCGCTGGTGGTCGAATCCGGGGAGCCGAGGGAGGTCATGCACTTCGCCCTCCTCATCGGATACGGGGCCAACGCCGTGAACCCGTACCTGGCCTTCGCAGCGGTGCAGGACATGGTGGACACAGGCAGGATCAAGATGGATGCCGACACCGCCGAATCGAACTACCTGAAGGCGGTGGACAAGGGTCTCCTGAAGATAATGTCCAAGATGGGCATAGCCACGATCAGGTCCTACCGCGGTTCCAGGCTGTTCGATGCGATAGGCATCGACTCCGCCGTGGCGGAGCGCTACTTCGGGAACACGTCCTCCGCGGTAGGTGGGATCGGGCTCGACGGCATCGCGTCCGAGTACCTCGCCATGCATGACGCCTCCGCGTCCGGACAGGTCCAGGACAAGGGTGAGTACGCGTACAGGAAGGACGGGGAGCGTCACAGCTGGACACCGGACGCCGTCAAGGCCCTCAGGTCCGCGGCGGTCAACGGTAGTCGTGCAGACTACGACCGCTTCGCCGGCATGGAGGACGGGGGCGGGTTCTTCCTGCGCCATCTCCTGGACGTCAGGACCGGCGAGCCGGTTCCGATAGAGGAGGTCGAGCCGGTAGAGTCCATCATGAAGAGGTTCGAGGTCGGTGCGATCTCGTTCGGAGCGATCAGCAGGGAGGCCCACGAGACCCTGGCGGAGGCGATGAACTCCATCGGGTCCAGGAGCAACACCGGAGAGGGAGGGGAGGACCCCGCGAGGTTCGTCCCGGGCCCCGACGGCAGGAACCTCAGGTCGTCGATCAAGCAGGTCGCGTCCGGGAGGTTCGGGGTCACCGCTGAGTACCTGGTCAACGCGGACGAGCTGCAGATCAAGGTCGCACAGGGGGCCAAGCCCGGAGAGGGCGGCCAGTTGATGGGCTTCAAGGTCGACAAGGTCATCGCCGCCACGAGGCACACGATCCCGGGGATCACCCTGATCTCGCCTCCTCCGCACCATGACATATACTCCATAGAGGACCTGAAGCAGCTCATATTCGACCTCAAGTGCATCAACCCCCGGGCCAGGATAAGCGTGAAGCTGGTCTCCGAGTCCGGTGTCGGAACGGTCGCCGCCGGAGTGGCAAAGGCCGGGGCGGATGTCATCCTCATCTCCGGAGGCGACGGGGGAACCGGTGCCAGCCCGCTCTCGTCCATCAGGTACGCCGGGTCTCCCTGGGAGACCGGTCTCGCGGAGGTTCAGCAGACCCTCAAGATCAACGACCTCCGCTGCCGCGTCCGCCTGCAGGTCGATGGTCAGCTCAAGACCGCCAGGGACGTCATAGTGGCCGCACTGCTCGGCGCGGAGGACTTCGGTTTCGCCACGGCGCCGATGGTCGCAATGGGATGCGTGATGTGCAGGAGGTGCCAGACCAACACCTGCCCTGTGGGGATAGCCACACAGGATCCGGAGCGCAGGGCGAGGTTCGACTCCAGGCCCGAGCACGTCGTCAACTACTGGAGGTTCATGGCCGAGGACGTCCGCAGGATCCTCTCGGAGATGGGCTTCAGGAGCCTGGACGAGATCGTCGGACGCTCGGACCTCCTCGTTCAGAAGTCAGGGGATGGCAAGGCCGCATCCCTGGACTTCTCGAGGATGCTGGCACATGTGGCGGGCGACGACTCATGCGTCAGGGGTCAGGAGGACATCCTGGCCAGGGTGTTCGACCGCAGGATCATCGAGGACTGCGGTGACGCCCTCATAACGGGAAGGAAGGTGTCGCTCAAGTACAGGCTCACGAACGTGGACCGCTCCGTCGGCGCCATGCTGTCCGGGGAGGCCGTCCGCAGGGGCGCGAGACTCGAGGACGACACCATCGACATCACCTTCGTCGGCGCTGCCGGACAGAGCTTCGGTGCGTTTCTGACGAAGGGGATAACGTTCAGGATGAACGGTCTCGCCAACGACTACGTCGGCAAGGGTCTCTCCGGCGGGAGGATCGTCGTCAGTCCCGGGAGTTCGGTTCCAGAGGGCAACGTCATCGCCGGGAACACGCTCCTGTACGGGGCGACATCCGGGGAGCTGTACGTGGCGGGATCGGTCGGGGAGAGGTTCTGCGTCCGCAACAGCGGCGCAGTCGCTGTAGCCGAGGGTGCCGGAGACCACTGCTGCGAGTACATGACAGGGGGCAGGGTCGCGATCCTCGGCAGATGCGGCAGGAACTTCGCCGCCGGAATGTCCGCGGGAATCGCCTACGTCCTGGATGAGGACGGGGACTTCGACAGACACTGCAACATGGACATGGTCGAGCTCTCCCTGGTGGAGTCGGACGCAGATGTATCGGAGCTCAGGTCCATGATCGAGCGCCATCTCGCCGAGACGGGCAGTCCCAGGGCCAGGGAGATCCTGGAGGACTGGGAGGGCTACCTCCCCAGGTTCCTCAAGGTCATGCCCGTGGGCTACAAGCTGCTGCTGGAGCAGGAATCGGAGTGACCGGGGCGACAGCCCCCGTCTCTACCACCTGCCGCGCTCGTCGCACAGAGGCCAAAGGCGAGGGCTCGATGTTTCAGAACGGATGTCAGTCTCGGCTCCCGACCAGAAGGGCGATCGTCCTTCGAAAAATCATGCGACTGCAGAAATGATGAGTTTGTGCCTGGGTCCGGCGGGCCATGGACACCCGCCAAACCCTGAATTTTTTCAGGCTCCCTCGTAGACGATGAGGGAGTCCACGTCGTAGCCTTTGAGCTTCTCTCTGCCCTCGAGTCCAGCGAGCTCCATCACGAAGGCGACCTTGGCGACGACTCCGCCCTCCCTCTCGACGAGTTTGATGGCAGCCTCGACGGTGCCACCCGTAGCGATGAGGTCATCGATGATGACGACCTTCTGGCCGGGCTGGATGGCGTCTATGTGCATCTCCACCTCGGCGGTGCCGTACTCCAGATCGTAGGATTCGGAGATGGTCTCCCTCGGGAGCTTCCCTTTCTTGCGCACGAGGATGAACCCCTTGTTGAGGGCGTATGCGACGGGGGCCCCGAAGATGAAGCCCCTGGACTCGGTCCCGACGACGTAGTCGAAGTCAATGTCCTTCACGAGGTCGATGAGGCCGTCGATGGCCATCTTGAATCCGTCCTTGTCGCTGAGGACGGTGGTGATGTCTCTGAACAGGATTCCCTTCTTGGGGAAATTGGGGATCTCGGTAACATAGTCCCTCAATGCGGTCATGGGACGATGGTAGAAACGAGCACTTTAAAAACATGATTATCGGAACAACCCGGAACTGGGCAGGCACGAGAACCCTGCCCTTCTTGATCGGCCCCTTTGAGGGTAAGGGGGCGCTGAGGCCCGTTTGTTGCGGTCATCAGTCGAGTCTTGCAACCGACCGAATCAGAGCGCCGTCGGGAGATAAGTGTCCAACGACCAGTCTTTCTTCGAGACGCCGGTGTTCATGTCGGTCTCGCCGCAGATCCCAGTTACTTTCCGTTTACTGATAGCTCTCTTACCTCCTGCGAATGAGTACGCTTTGCAAGTATATAAAACATATAGTTTCATAAACGAATTACACTGATATTTTTACGATTATCGTCAAATTCATTGCGATATACCTCGAAAACGTAACATTTGTACGAATATCGTATCTATTTTCGTACATCGTACAAATGTTTAAGTATAGTGCAAGTCGATTCGACCTCTCAGGATAGCGTACGATCGTCGTATGTCTTCGATCATTTCTCAGTTTACGGCTGTTACCAATGGTTATTCATCTTCCGTAATACGCATCAACAACCACTAAATCCGCAGTCGGCTTACCGTCGGTCGATGGAGTCCGACTTCGAGATGGAGGTCCGTCAGTTCCTGGCCCGTGACCCGTTCCGCTACCGTATGGTCCCAGCGGACGGTCTCGCACTGTTCTGCCAAGCGCTCACCCATGACAGCTACACGAACGAGCGCGGAGGGGAGAGCTACGAGAGGCTAGAGTTCCTGGGTGACGCGATACTCGAGTTCGTCGTCTGCGAGGAGGTGTACTCGGACACGGATCTGAGGGAGGGGGCCATGACGGACTACAAGCAGGACCGCGTTGCCAACCGCAGGATCTCAGAAAGGGTCCTGGCGTACGGGCTCGGCATAGACGGCATGATGCGCGTCGGCGGCGGCCATCACGGTCCGGACGGGAAGGTCATCGAGGAGAACATGCGCGCCGACTCCTTCGAGGCGCTGCTCGCGGCCATCTACCTGACATACGGCATGGACGAGGTCCGTCGCATAGTCCGCGAGGTCATCGACTCCACGGAGCTTCCCTCAGGCCCAGCCGACGGCGGACGTCCTGACGTCCCTGAGACGGACGGCGGAGTAGTCGAGGACCTCCGATGGCGTCCTTCCCGCGCAGGGCGCGTCCTCGCGCGACATCCAGCTGAGGATCCTCTCGTTCATCCCGCCGTAGGCGGAGATCGCGTGGTCCAGGACCGAGATGTCCCCGGAGGTCAACGGGGAGAGGTCGGGGGTGGATTGGAGTGCATAGGAGACGGAGCCGTGGCGGAACGACACCCTGAGCAGCTTCCTGCGGACCAGGTCGACGAGGAGGTCGTCGATGCCGGCGGGTTCGGGGCCGCCGTTCGCCAGAACGTAGTCGGATCCGGATACGGATTCCCCGCGGAGCTCGTAGCTGCCGAAGTCGCTGAAGTAGCACAACCTGCAGAGCATGACCCTTCCGAAGTTGCGGTTGCATCCGCAGCGTGACACGATGTACAGGACCATCGCTCCGAGCTTCCCCTCTCCCCTCATGCACAGGTGTTCTCCGCCGAAGGTATATGGATGTGTCCCGCTGGATGTCGGATGCTGTGGGACGGCTTCCACATGTTCCGAGCATCTTCCGGTCTCTTCGTATTCTATAGAGATTCAGGACAATCTCATTATTATCTGACGAGCGTGATTCAGGAACCGTGCAAGACATCATAGCCGAAACATCGGAGAAAATCCGCGACATGACGATCCGCGGTGCCGGCAGGATAGCACGTGCCGGAGCCGACGCGCTGGGCAGGTTCGCCGAAGGGTACACGGGCAATTCGCTCGAGGCCTTCAGGGAGGACCTGGACAGGGCGACCGCCACAATCCTCGACTCCCGTCCCACGGCGGTGTCGCTCTGGAACGGGGTACACTACACGGTGAAGGGCGTCGAGTCCGCCTCCAGCGTGGGCGAGGCCAGGGAACTGGTCATCACCAACGCCAGGGAGTTCTGCGAGAGGTCCGAGAAGGCGGTGGAGACCATCGCCCGCATAGGGGCCAAGAGGATTGAGGACGGGGACACCGTCATGACCCACTGCAACAGCAGCGCCGCGCTGGGAGTGATCGAGGAGGCCCACCGCCAGGGCAGGGAGTTCAGGGTGTTCGCCACCGAGTCCCGTCCGTGGAGGCAGGGGATCCTGACCGTCACCCAGCTGGCGGAGGCCGGGGTCGACGTGACGATGATCATCGACAGCGCCGTCCGCTACGTCATGAACGACACCGACAAGGTGTTCGTCGGAGCGGACACCATCACCTCCCACGGGGCGGTGATTAACAAGATCGGCACCTCGCAGCTGGCCCTGGCGGCCCATGAGGCGAGGACGCAGTTCTACGTCTGCGGCGAGACCTACAAGTTCTCCCCGATGACGGTGTTCGGCGACATGGTGAAGATCGAGGAGAGGGAGACTTCCGAGGTCGTCAGGCCCGGGGAGATCCCCGAATCGGTGAAGATTTTCAACCCTGTATTCGACAGCACGCCGGCTCAGTACATAGACGCCATAATCACTGAGGTGGGCATGGTCCCGCCCACGGCGGTCTACGACATCCTGGTGCGCCAGCTCGGAGACGGGATTTTCAAGGAGTGAGTGAAATGGAGAACTTCTCATATCTGCACCTCGGCGAGCCCGAGGACCCTGACAGGTACGTGGTCTGCAAATACAGGGTGACCACAGACCTTCCGATTGAGAAGGCCGCAGAGGCCATCGCCGCGGAGCAGTCCACCGGCACGTGGACAGGCATCTCCACGCTCGACCACACGGTCTTCGACCATCTGGGCGCGAGGATAACCTCCATCGAGGGGGACATCGTCACCGCCGAGTTCCCGGCAGACGACTTCAGCATCGAAGTGGGTTCCGTCCCGCAGATCCTCAGCGTCATCGCGGGGAACCTGTTCGGCCTCGGCGCCCTCAAGGGCGTCAGACTGGAGGACGTGACCTTCCCGAAGAGCATCCTGGAGCAGTTCAAGGGGCCGAAGTTCGGCGCCGACGGTCTCAGGGAGCGCCTCCATCGCCCGGAGAAGCCCCTCGTGGGAACCATAGTCAAACCCAAGATCGGTCTTTCGCCCCAGAAGACCGCCGAGTACGTCTACGAGGCCGGGGCCGGAGGGCTGACCAACTCCAAGGACGACGAGACCCTGGTGGACCAGACCTTCTGTCCCATCGAGGACAGGACGGTCGCGGTAGCGGAATCCCTTGACAGGCTCGAGTCGGAGGGCAAGTACATGATGCATGCCATAAACGTCAGCACCCGCGGCGACAAGATCGTCGAGCTGGCCGAGAAGGTCCAGGGCTGGGGCGCCAGGGAGATCATGGTCGATGTCATCACCTGCGGATTCGGGGCCGTCCAGGCCCTTGCCGAGGACCCGTCGATCAAGGTGCCCATCCACGTCCACAGGACGATGCACGGCGCGTTCACGAAGGATCCGCTCCACGGGGTCGCCATGCTGCCCCTCACGAAGCTCGTGAGGATGGTCGGAGGGGACGCGCTCCACATCGGGACGCTCGGAGTGGGCAAGATGACCGGCGCCAAGGCGGACGACGGCAACCTCCTCGCGTGCCTCGGTGACGACGTGCCCTACAGGCAGGTCATGCCGGTCTGCTCCGGAGGGGTCCACCCCGGACTGGTGGGCGAGATCGTCAGGCGTGCAGGCAAGAACGTTCAGATACAGGCGGGCGGCGGAGTCGCCGGCCATCCCGAGGGCGTCTGTGCGGGCGCCATGGGGATGAGCCAGGCTGTCGACGCGGCGTTCCTGGGCATACCCGCGGAGGAGTACGCCAAGGACCACAGGGAGCTCGCCATAGCACTCGACACATGGGGATCCAAATGAAGCTGATAGTCAAGAACTACGACATAGATGCCTCGGAGCCGACGGTGCTCCTGCACGACAGGGACTGTCTCGAGATCGGGGTGAAGGAGAACGACCGCGTAAACATCTCCGGGGCGAGGTCCGCTGTCGCGCTGGTAAGCCGTTCGGACACGCTCGTGGAGGAAGGCATCGTCATGATGCCGGCGCCCCTGATGTCCAAGTGCGGGGTGAGGGAGGGCGAGGAGGTCAACGTCGTCTACTGCCAGAACCCGGACTCCGTCAGGTCGATCCGCAGGAAGATGGACGGCGAGAAGCTGTCCAAGGAGGAGATCGAGTCCATAGTCGTGGACATCCTCAACAACAAGCTCTCGAAGATCGAGATCTCCGCCTGGCTTACGTCCCTGTACATCAACGGGATGGACATCGACGAAATCGCGGACTTCACCAAGGCTATGGCCAACACCGGGGACATCATCGAGTTCGACAGGGAGCCGGTGTTCGACTTCCACAGCCTGGGCGGTGTCCCCGGCAACAAGATCACGCCCATCGTCGTTTCGATCGTGGCAGCGGCGGGCATCATGATCCCCAAGCTCTCGTCCCGTGCCATCAGCAGCGCGTGCGGGACGTCCGACTTCGTCGAGACCTTCTGCAACGTGGAGATGGACGCAGACACCCTGAAGCGCGTGTCCGAGGACGTCGGCGGGGTGTTCGCGTGGGGCGGTTCGATGAACCTCGCCCCCGTGGACGACATGGTGATCAAGATCGAGCATCCGCTCGGCATCAACCCCAGGGCGCAGATGCTAGCCTCGATCATGAGCAAGAAGGTCGCCGTCGGTGCGACCCATCTTCTGGTGGATGTGCCCACAGGATCCGGGACGAAGGTCCCCACGATAGAGGACGCCAGGGTGTACGCCCGCGACCTCATGGATCTGGGGGAGAAGCTCGGCATGCATGTCGAGTGCGCCATAACCTACGCCGACCAGCCCGTCGGGAACGCGGTCGGCCCCAAGCTGGAGGCGAGGGAGTGCATCAGGATCCTGGAGGGTAGCAAGCATCCTGCCAGCGTCGTCGAGAAGGCCTGCGACTGCGCGGGCATCATCCTCGAGATGGCAGGCATACCCAACGGGTCTGCCAGGGCAAGGGAGATCCTCGAGTCGGGAGAGGCCCACAAGAAGTTCATGGAGATCGTGGTCGCGCAGGGCGGCAGGGCCGACCTGAAGTCCGACGACCTGGTTCCCGGATAGTACTCCGAGGACATCATCGCCACGAAATCCGGCTACATCCACTCCATCCACAACAAGGACGTGGTGGCAATCGCCAAGGCCGCAGGGGCGCCTAACGACAAGGGCGCCGGGCTGATGATCTACCTCAAGAAGGGCCAGAGGGTCGAGGCCGGCGAGAAGCTGTTCACGATCTACGCCGACAACGAGGCCAAGCTGAGACGTGCCAAGGAGACCGCCATGAAGTATCCTCCCATCGTCATCGAGGGAATGCTCCTGAAGAGGGTCTCGTCGGTTCCTGTGAGGGGATGAGGCCTAAACTGTACTTCACGGTGGACGCCGACCGCGACGTAAACATCCCGATCCCGGGAAGCGTAGCGGCCGGGTCCATCGACCGCGGCTCGGGCACCGGGCCGCGCTTCTCGTCCTCCGAGAGGGGGATGCGGATTCTGGCGGATCTGCTGGACGGTCTCGGCGTCAGGGGGACGTTCTTCATGGAGGGGCGCACCGCCGAGGTCACCGACTGCTCCTTCCTGGCGGGTCACTGCATCGGCCTCCACGGATACGACCACGAGGACCTGACAGGCGCCCAGACCGGCGTCGTGCCCGATGTGGAGGCGGTCCTGGGAAGGGGATTCGACGCCGTGTCGGACGCCGTCTCCCATCCCACGTGCTTCAGGGCCCCGTACATGACCGCGGGTCCCGATATCCTCGAGGTCGTGCGCAGCCTGGGCATATCCGCCGACTCATCTGTCTACACGCCCGTGGGGGGACCGACGGATCCCTTCGAGGTCGACGGCATGGAGGAGTACCCCGTTCCGAAGATGAGGGATTCCGCGGGCAAGACCATCGCCGCGTACCTGTGGCCAATGCACGAGGGCCGCAGGGTTCCGTCGGACTACGTCCGCATGGCCGAGGGGCTGTCGCACCTCGTCCTAGCCACACACACCTGGCACATGGTAGAGACGAGGGAGGGCGGCGTTATGGATGAGGTCTGGATCTCCGAAAACGCGGAACGCGTGAGGGTCGTCGTCGAGGGGATACTTGACCAGGGGTTCGAGCCCTGCGTCATCGGGCAATGACCCGATGATGGGTGCCGGACCCGACCCCGGGCCCGGCTGTAAAGAGGTTACGCGGACTCTTCCAAGCAGTGGTGGCGCTCCGGATCGGGGATCCTGGCGACGACCATGAGCACGAGGAATCCGACGATGAACAGCACGACCAGGGACAGGATGCCCAGGGACATGCTGCCTGTCAGCTGGCTCATCGCCGAGACCATGAACGTCCCCATGAAGGAGGCCCCCTTGCCGAAGATGTCCATGAGTCCGAAGAACTCCCCGGACTTCTCCGGAGGGATGATCCTGGAGAAGTAGGATCTGGACATCGCCTGTATGCCTCCCTGGAACACCCCGACGCAGATGGCCAGGACGAAGAACTGCGTGATGTTGTCCATCACGGATGCGTAGATGGTGATGCAGGCGTAGGCGAAGATGCAGACCATCAGCAGTCTGACGATGTTCCTCCCCTGGGCGAGCCTTCCGAAGGCGATGGTGCACGGAAACGCGACTATCTGCGTGACCAGCAGCGCGACGAGAAGCATCGTGGTGTCGAGGCCGATGGCCTCCCCGTACGCCGTCGCCATCTCGATGATCGTGTAAACGCCGTCGATGAAGAAGAAGAACGCGATGAGGAACATGAACGCCTTCTTCTCGGATCTGGCGTTCCTGAGCGTCGCCGCCAGGAGCCTGAACGCGTTGAGGGAGGACTCCCTTCCCTCGACGTAGTGTGTCTGTCTGTACCTCCTGAGGAGGGGGACAGTGAACACGACCCACCATGCCGCGATTATGACCAGCGAGATCGTCATCGCCGTGCCCATCGTTATCCCGAACGACTCGCAGCCGAGGATCAGGACCAGGCAGACCACGAATGGGATGCAGCTCCCGATGTATCCCCAGGCGTACCCCAGGGCGGAGACGTTGTGCATGCTCTGAGGGGAGGACACATCTACCAGCATCGAGTCGTAGAACACGAGGCTCAGCGAGTACCCCAGTCTGGTTATCACGAGGACTATCAGGAACACCAGCCACTCGTTGACGAATCCCAGGGCGGCGCACCCTATGACGCCGACTGCCAGGACGCAGGAGAACATCCTGATCTTCATGCCCCTCCTGTCAGAGACGGCTCCAAGGAACGGCCCCAGGACGGCGCAGAGCACGGTGGCGATGGATGCGGCGTATCCCCAGTACGCCAGGTAGTCGACGGAGCTCAGCTCCTCGCCGGCTATCGAGTTGAAGTAGATCGGGATGATGGTGGACAGCATCAGCGTGAACGCCGAGTTGCCCACATCGTAGAGAACCCAGGACCTCTCGGTCCTGGTCAGCTTGAGTGACATCCCCGTCACTCCACGCCGAAGGTGCGGTCGAAGCGCGGGGGAAGCTCCTCCGTGCGACCGTCCAGATATCCGTGCAGGTCCCCGATCAGCTCCACGGCGAGACCGACCGCGCCGTCGTAGAGCTCCCTGAGCCTCGCGTTGCTCTCATCGCAGCGCGGGTCGCCCTCGGCGTTCAGCAGGAGGCCGATCATGTCGTCGTAGTTTCCGGACTTCTTCAGGGCCCTGATGACCAGACGTCTCTTCAGCCATCCGGGGCATACCAGGAGGCCGTTGTACTTCAGCATGTCCTCCAGGGCCGCCTTGACCTGATCGGGCGTCGTGTTGGGGAAGAACGCCGCTATGACTTCTGAGTTCTCCGCAGTCGGATGTATGTGCGGGACGAGGTTCTGCCTCACGGGGTCCTTGCCGTCCTCGACCAGCAGCATCCTGTCGAACTCGCCCTCGATCTTTGTGTGGGCGATGCCGCTCTGGTTTATCCTGTCCTCGATGTACGGGTGGCACTCGCTGTCCAGGGCGAAGTGGCATATGAACCCGTAGAGGTACGATTCCCCGGCCCCGCGATCCCCGACTCCTGAGATGCGTTCGCGGGCAGGACCGAAGAACTCCCTTCCGGGTCTGTCATGCATGGAGAACCCGATCTGGCTGACGGGGTTCCTGTGCAGGGCGTCGTAGTAGAACAGGATGTCCGGGCCGTGGAGGCCGATGTCGTACAGCTCCCTGTGAGCCTCGATCACCGAGCGTAGGTCGGGGTCCAGTCTCTCTAGGACCTCTTTCCCGAATCTGTAGTGCGCGTATGTGGACGGCATGTGAATCACTGGGTGTCTGATTACGCTCAAAGTGCGGTACGATATGATGACTGTCGAATGACGATATATCTGGCTAGGGAGCCTATATAGACGGCTTGATAAAAAGGAAGGGGTTTGTACCCGGATCACTGGCCGAAGTATCCGCGGACCTCTGCCATGCGGGCCACTTGGTCCACATGGAACGGACAGGTGTCGTTGCAGTGTCCGCACCCCGTGCAGGCGTCGGCCTTCACCGCCAGTCCCGCATAGTGCTCCGACGCCAGGGCGTCCCCGGCCCTGGCCAGGTCGTAGTACTTGTTGACCAGGCCTATGTCTAGCCCGGCCGGGCATGGGCGGCAGTGGTTGCAGTACACGCATCTTCCTTCCGCCTCGGGCGGGGTGAACGACCCTATGACGGAGTAGTCCCTGTCATCGGGCGTCGAATCCAGGTACGCCAGCGCAGAGCGCAGGTCGTCGCGGTTCCTCACACCGGCCAGGACGGTGACGACGCCTGGCTTGTCCAGGGCGTACTGGATGCACTGGGTGGCGGTCAGGGCCCTGCCGAAGGGCGAGATCTTCGCGTCGGTGAGCTGACCGCCTCCGAACGCCTTCATGACGGAGATCCCGACACCGTCGGATTCGCATCTGCGGTAAAGCTCCGACCTCTCGCCGATCTCGCCGTAGGCGAACTCCCCCTGCTTCCAGTCGTACGCGGGGTTGATGCTGAACATGACCATGTCTATGATTCCCGAGTCCAACGCCTTCTGGGCGACGGATGGGGTGTGGGTGGAGATGCCTATGTGGTGAACGGCCCCCTCGTCCTTCAGCTCCTGGATGTACCCGACTATGCCCCCGTCCCACTCGTCGTCAAGCTCCGAGAGACTGTCGATGCAGTGTATGAAGCCGTAGTCGATGTAGTCCGTGCCGACCTTGGACATCTGCCACTTTATCGACTTCCTGACGTTGTCCAGGCCGTAGACCCTGCCGTACTCGCCGGTGGCGTAGTCGGCCCCGAAGTGCATCTGGAGCATGGCCTCCTCGCGCCTTCCCTTCAGGGCCTCTCCGAAAGCGCCGAAGGTCATGCCGGTGGCTGATGCCAGGTCGAAGTAGTTCACGCCGGAGTCCAGCGCGAGCTCCACCGTCCTCCTGGTCTCCTCGGCCCCGGCCTCCCCGTTGGAGCTGGTGCCCATGCCTATGATGCCGACCTCGTCCCCGGTCCTGGCAACCTTTCTGTACAGCATTTCGGCCATGACTCACGCCCCGAGCTTCTGGGCGAAGTCCTTCATGATCCCGGGGATGTCGATCTGTTGCGGGCAGACATCGGCGCACTTGCCGCATCCGATGCACGCGGAGGGCTGTCTGTCCGCGGGGACCGCTGCAAGGGCCATCGGTGCGATGAATCCTCCTCCGGTGAACACGTGCTCGTTGTAGAGCTCGATCATGCGCGGGATGTCTATGCCCTTGGGGCAGTGGCTGAGGCAGTACTTGCAGGCGGTGCACGGTGCGGATTTCGCATCCACCATGTTCCTCGCGAGCGAGATGAGCCCCTCCATCTCCTTGCCGTCCAGCGGCCTGTCCTCTTCGCAGATGGCTATGTTCTGCCTCATCTGCTCCATGTTGGAGGAGCCGGAGAGGACCATGGTAACCTCTGGAATGGACTGGAGGAACCTGAACGCCCAGGCCACGGGGGCCTCGTCGGGCCTCATCGCCCTCAGGACGGCGGCCTCGGGGTCCGTGAGGTTCGCCAGGCGTCCTCCGCGGACCGGTTCCATCACCCAGCACGGTATGCCCATGCTTCTCAGGAGCTCGATCTTGGCCTTCGCGTCCTGGAACTCCCAGTCCACGTAGTTGAGCTGGACCTGGCAGAACTCCATGTCCTTCCCGTAGGCGTCCAGGAAGCGCTTCATGACCTCGAAGCTCCCGTGGACAGAGAATCCGAGGTGGGTTATCCTCCCGTTCCTCTTCTGCTCCATGAGGTAGTCGTGGATCCCGTACTTCGGATCCAGGTAGGAGTCGATGTTCAGCTCGCAGACGTTGTGGAACAGGTAGAAGTCGAAGTGGTCCACTCCGCATTTCCTCAGCTGCTCCTCGAAAATCTCCTCGACCTTGTCCA
The DNA here is from genome assembly GCA_009911715.1 of Methanomassiliicoccaceae archaeon DOK. Lineage (NCBI taxonomy): Archaea > Methanobacteriati > Thermoplasmatota > Thermoplasmata > Methanomassiliicoccales > Methanomassiliicoccaceae > Methanomassiliicoccaceae archaeon DOK. The sequence continues at coordinate 215,143 of CP047880.1, forward strand.
TGTTTGACAGGTCGTAGCCGGGGAACTTGTCCGCCAGGTAGTAACTCTCGCGGGGATAGCGGGCCAGGGCCCTCCCCATGACTGTCTCGGAGTTGCCGCCGTGGTATCCCCAGGCGGTGTCATAGTAGTTGACCCCGTGCTCCATCGCGTAGTCCACCATCTCGAACGTCGCGGACTCGTCGATCCTGGAGTCGTCGCCCTCGACGACGGGCAGACGCATCGCGCCCATCCCGTACAGCGAGATCTTCTTTCCCTTGAAATCCCTGTATATCATTTCCAGAGCCCCTTTCCTTGATGTTCATGATGCAGTCAAGGTAGATAAATAATCTGGAGTTAAATCAAACATAAAGAACAATGTGCCAGACGTCAGAAAAGCATCACAATTCGTCCCAGGATCGCCGGGGGAACGAGGTCTCGGAAACGCACGTGCGCGCCCGTCCCTTCGCGCGTTAACTATAAGACAGGAGTGACGCATTGAGCGCCAGGTGCTAAAATGACTGCGAAGCTCATCCTCGGCAAGGAGGTCTCTGAGGAGATTTACGGGGAGCTCAGACAGAGAATCGGGGCCTTGAAGGCCAAGGGCGTGACGCCGGGCCTGGCAGTGGTCCTCGTGGGGGACGACCCGGCCTCGCAGGTGTACGTCAGGAAGAAGGGCGAGATGTGCGAGGAGCTCGGGATGAGGTCCCTGACCGTCAGGATGCCCGAGGAGACCACGCAGGAGGAGCTTCTGAGCAAGGTCGCGGAGCTCAACGCCGACCCGTCCATACACGGGTTCCTGGTGCAGCTTCCGCTGCCAGACCACATCGACGAGGAGGCCGTGATCAACGCCATCGATCCGGCGAAGGACGTCGACTGCTTCCACCCGTCGAACGTGGGGAGGATGCTCATCGGCGACCCGGACTTCCTCCCGGCAACCCCTGCCGGAGTCCAGCAGATGCTGGTCAGGTCCGGCGTCGAGACCGCCGGCAAGCACGTCGTAGTGGTGGGGAGGAGCAACATCGTGGGCAAGCCCATGGCCGCGATGATGGTGCAGAAGGGCCAGGGTGCGAACTCGACCGTGACGGTCGTCCACTCGAGGACCAGGAACCTGGCCGAGATCACGTCCACCGCCGACATCCTCATCGTGGCGATCGGGAAGCCCCGCTTCGTCACCGCAGACATGGTGAAGGAGGGCGCCGTGGTCATAGATGTGGGCACCAACAGGGTCTCCGACCCCACGCATCCCAAGGGAAGCAGGCTGGTCGGGGACGTGGATTTCGAAGAGGTCTCCGAGAAGGCCTCGTACATCACGCCCGTTCCGGGCGGAGTGGGCCCCATGACCATATGCATGCTCATGGCCAACGCCGTCAGGGCCGCGGAGAAGGTGGTCGGATGATAAGGGAATGCGAGGAGCACGGATATTTCAGAGACGAGAGGTGCCCGTACTGCGGGGAGGAGGGCAAGTTCATCATGTCCGACTACGAGGTCGAGAAGATCGGGAGGACACTTGCCGCAATCCTGAGGCACGGGAAGTTCGGGCTCGAGATGGATTCCCAGGGCAACGTCAGCCTGAGGGACGTCATGGCGAAGATCCGCGAGCGCAACCCCCGCATGAACTGGCTCAGGTCCAGGCACATCGAGGCCCTCGTCGAGACCGACCCGAAGGGGAGGTACGTGATCTCAGGGGGGAAGATCCGCGCCACGTACGGCCACACCATACCCCTCGACATAAAGCTTGACTGCGAGAACATACCCGACGAGCTGTTCTACCCCGCCACCCAGGAGGAGGCGGAGCTCCTGCTCGAGTCGGGGATATTCCCGTCGGACCGCGCCATGGTCCACCTGTCCCTGACCTACAGGGACGCACTCAGGGCCGGTTCCGTCAGGACTGAGGATCCTGTGATCCTCGTGATCGACACGGGAGTCTGCATGGAGCTCGGTTCCGACATAGGGAAGGCCGCCAGGACGGTGTACCTGTGCAGGAGCGTCCCCGCCGATGCGATCGACATCGCGGATCCGGAGGATTGGGACACAGAGGGAGATGATTGAGATGGTACAGATTCTGAGACCGGACGAGGTCCGTGAGAAATACGGCCCCATGTTCTGCCGTGGGTTCTACACCCTCGTCGATGAGGAGCACGGCAGGGCCCAGATCATCGAGAAATGCATGGCCAAGGGTCCCGGTGAGTGGGACATCGTGAACAGGCGCCGCACGAAGGGCGTCATCGAGAACATCCGCATGGAGTCCAACATGCTCGTCATGGACACGATAATCGGCGAGAGGGAACTGAACTTCGGTCCCGTCGCATCCCACGTCGGGGGCCAGGGCCTCAAGGCACTGAAGGTCGAGGGGGACGAGGTCCGCACGACCTGGTACGGCATAGCCGGGGCATCCGTCGGCATCGGGGCCTGCATCCCGCAGTGCCCGGACGTCATACGCACGGAGTACCCGGACGACTTCACGATCGGTGGCGCCCACAGGGCGCACGTGGACATAATCACCCCGAAGCTCGTCCGCGTGATCATAGGTATAGACGACACCGACACCAAGGAGAAGGGCGCGTCCTGGGTGGCGTCGCTCAAACTCGGGATGTCGTGTCCCATCGGCCACTTCATCGAGCACAAGATCATACAGCTCAATCCGGAGGTCCCCAACAAGACCACCAACTGCTGCTCGACAGCAGTGTCCTTCGCCGTGAGCGAGAGGGAGATCCCGGCGCTCATAGAGTACGCTGTCGACTTCATCAGGAAGGAGTCGTACTCCGAGGACGCCGTGATCACGGTCTACCAGGGTCTGGAGGTGCCGGAGAAGCTCAGGGACTTCGGTTGGAGCTGCAAGTCCGTCCTGTACACCCCCGCCGATGCCATGCGCGTCGCCGAGGAGAACGGCGTCCAGATCATCAGCGTCACCGGCATGAAGGGCGTCATTGGCGCGGTCGCCGCCATAGGGTGCTTCGACCTCGGCGAGAAATCCGCGGGAATCCCCGAGGACTTCGAGTGATCTCATGGAAGTGCCCCGCATAATCACAGACAGGGCATATTCGACGTACGAGTCCCTGATCGAGAAGGAGGTGGCCTCGGGCGTGATGCCCAGGCACATCGCCATAATCATGGACGGGAACCGCAGGTACGCATCGGAGGTGCTTGGCACTGAGCCGATGGAGGGCCACAAGCTCGGCCGTGAGAAGCTGGACGAGGTCCTGCACTGGTGCCTGGACCTCAACATCCACATACTGACGGTCTACGCCTTCTCCACGGAGAACTTCAACCGCGAGAAGGACGAGGTGGACTACCTCATGGAGCTGCTGGAGCAGGCCCTGTACGACTTCGCCGACGACCCCGAGGTCCACAGGCATCATGTCGCCATCAACGTGATCGGCGACCCGAGCATGCTGCCTGACGGAGTGATCGAGGCCATGGAGTACGCCAGGTCCCGCACCGCGGGGTACAAGGACAACTGCCTTAACATGGCCATCGCGTACAGCGGCAGGCAGGACATCGCCAACGCAGTCAGGATGATCGCGAAGGACGCGGTCGACGGCAAGATCTCCGTCGACGACATAGACGAGTCGACGGTCTCCGAGTACATCTCCACCACGGGTCTGCCCGACCCAGACCTGGTGCTCCGCACATCCGGTGAGATCAGGATCTCCAACTTCCTCCTCTGGCAGATGGCGTACTCGGAGCTGTACTTCGCGGACGTCTACTGGCCCGGGTTCAGGCACATCGACTTCCTCAGGGCCATAAGGACGTACCAGCAGCGCACGAGGCGCTTCGGGAAGTGAGATCATGGGATCGGACATAATATTCCTCCATGCACCCAGTGTTTACGATTTCAGGAAGAAGCCCATATTCTACGGGCCTGTCAGCGACGTGATCCCCTCCTCGCCGGTGTTCGAGATGTACCCGATGGGTTTCATGACGATATCCTCCCATCTGGAGGCGGCAGGATTCAGGACCCGCATCGTCAACATCGCGGTGCAGATGCTCCAGAGCGAGAGGTTCGACGCCGAGGAGAGGATAAGGAAGCTCGACGCAGACGTCTTCGCCATCGACCTCCACTGGATGCCCCACGCCCACGGGGCTATAGAGCTTGCGAAGATTGTCAAGAAGCACCATCCGGAGGCCAAGGTCGAGTTCGGGGGACTCACGTCCTCGTACTTCTACGAGGAGCTCATCCAGCGCCCGGAGGTCGACTTGGTTATGAGAGGGGACACGACGGAGGTCCCGACCGTCATGATGATGGAGGCCCTCCAGAGGGGAGGGGACCTGTCGAAGGTCCCGAACCTGGTCTGGAAGGATTCAGACGGGAGGATCCACGACAACGGCCTCACGTACTCCCTGGAGAGTCTGGACGAGGTCATGTTCGACTACGGGACCATGATCAAGGGGGTCCTTCGCAACAGGGACATCTCCGGAGCGCTGCCGTGGTTCGGCTGGGACAAGCTCCCCCTGACCTCGGTGTTCACCGTGAGGGGGTGCAGCGTCAACTGCGCAGAGTGCGGAGGCTCGCACTTCGCCAACGGCCGTGTCGTCTGCAGACGCAGGCCCGCTTTCAGGAGCCCGGAGAAGCTCGCGGAGGACATCGACCTCATCCAGTCATACCTGGACACGCCCGTGTTCATCGTCGGCGACCTCAGACAGCAGAGCCAGGACTACGCCGACAGGTTCCTGAGGGAGTGCAAGGAGAGGCGCATCAAGAACCACGTCGTCATCGAGCTCTTCAACGGAGCGGGCGACGAGTACTTCCAGAAGATCGACAAGTCGCTGGAGGGCGGGTGGTCCATAGAGTTCTCTCCCGACTCCCACGACGAGAAGGTCAGGCTGGCCCTCGGCAAAGGGTACACCAACGAGGCGATAGAGAGGACGATCCCGGCGGCGTTCAGGAACGGATGCTTCAGGTTCGACCTGTTCTACATGAACGGTCTCCCGTTCCAGGACCGTGAGTCCGCCATGGACAGCGTCAGGGCGTCCAGGAGGCTCTGGGGCCTTGTCGGCAGGGATGACGGCCTCTTCATCTACAACGCCCCCTTCGCGCCTTTCGTGGATCCCGGCAGCAGGGTCTTCGAGGAGCCGGAGAAGTGGGGATACACGCTCAGGGCCCGCACCCTGGAGGAGCACAGGTTGCTGCTGGACAACCCGTCGTGGAAGCACGTCCTGTCCTACGAGACCAAGTGGATGACGCGCGACGACGTGGCGGAGATCTCGTACGATGCCGCCGTGGAGCTCGCCAGGAGCGAGCACGACGCCGGCCGCATAGACGACGAGGCGATGAGCCAGCGCATAGAGAGGACCGAGTTCGCACGCTCGCTGATGCACAAGGTGGACGAGATCATGGCCATCCCCGATCCAGAGGAGAGGGAGGCCCGTCTCTGGGAGACGAAGGAGGAGGGCACGCGGATGATGAACTCGACCGTGTGCAACAAGAAGGACCTCGACTGGGAGGCCGGGTCCATCTGGTCCAACGGCCCCCGTGTCGTGGCGGGGCTTCTGAAGTCGACGTTCAGGCGTCACTGACCCCTGCTCATCTCGCGGGACTTCTCGATGGTGGAGTCCACCGCGGCGATCATCGCCGCACGGAGGCCCATGTCCTCGGCCGCACGGACGCCCACGATCGTTGTTCCGCCCGGGGAGCAGACCTCGTCTCTCAACACGTCCGGGTGCCTTCCGGTTTCAAGAACCATCTTCGCGGCCCCGAGCATCGACTGCGCCGCCAACCTTGTCGAGTCGGCCCTCGACAGTCCGTTCAGCACGCCGGCGTCCGCCATGGCGTCGATGACGAGGTACAGGAATGCGGGGGAGCTCCCTGCGATGCCCGTTATGGCGTCCATGTACTCCTCCCCTACCTCCACAGCGAGGCCGACGGAACCGAGGATGTCGGCGACGGCGGCCTTGTCCGCATCGGTGACGGAGGGGTCGCAGCAATATCCCATGGCACCTTCGAGGACCATGCAGCAGTGGTTGGGCATGACCCTGATGTTCTTCGCATCTGGCACATATGCCCTGAGCTTCTCCAGCGTGAGTCCGGCGACGATGCTGATCAGGACCTTCCCGCCCAGGTCGAGGCCTTCGGCGAACACCTCGGGCACCTGCTTGGGTTTCACGGCGAGGACGACGATGTCCGCTTCGGAGCAGACCTCCTTGGCAGTTCCGAGGACCCTGATCTCGTAGGTCCGGGAGACCCTCTTGCGGGTGGACTCGTGGGGAGCGCATGCGATGATGCCATCCCTGTCGAAAACGTTCTTCGCTATCAGGCCCCCGATCAGGGCCTCCGCCATCTTGCCTGCGCCTATGAATCCTATGCCCGCGGACATGTCAGAGGAATCCGGATGCCCGTTGATAAATGCTCGGAAATCCGTGTTCTCAGAGGGCTACTTCTATTTATATGCGCGCTGTGGAAGCTTTATGTACTAACAAAACATCGCCGAGAATCAATGTCACTAATTGTGTACTACATGCCATTAGCGATAGTGAGCGTTATCGCGCTCGGTTTCGCTCCGCTGGCATGGTGGGCATCGAGGTTCGTCCGGCCCAAGAAACCCACTCAGTGGATGGAGACAACCTATGAGTGCGGTTCAGAACCCATTGGAGTAGCCCAGGTGCAGTTCAGGTTCCAATACTACACTTTTGCACTGATTTTTGTCGTCTTTGACCTGGTTGCAACCTTCCTGATGATCTGGGCAGTCGCGTTCTCTGGACTTTCAGTGACCGCGCAGCTCATGATGATGCTGTTCTTCGGGATTCTGATTCTTGGTGTCGCATATTCCTTGAAAAAGGAGGATTACGTATGGATATGAGCCTCTACCCCCATGCGGTTGCAATGAGTGCTGACGAGTTCATGTCATGGTCTGACGCCATGATTAATGACCTCCTCAGCTCTGGAACCAAAAAGACAGTGGACGAGCTCACAGGACCCATCTGGTCCTGGGCGATGAAGAACTCCATGCACCCCCTTCACTGGGGACTCGCATGCTGCGCTCTCGAGATGGCGGCGGCTTCCGCCCCCAGGTACGACGCAGAGCGTTACGGTATGATCTACCGTTCATCCCCCAGGCAGACCGATATCCTGCTGGTCAACGGCTGGATCTCCAAGAAGATCCGTCCCGACCTCAGGCGTCTCTACGAGCAGATCCCCAACCCGAAATGGGTCGTGGCGATGGGCGAGTGCGCCATCTCCGGAGGACCCTGGTACGACTCCTACAACACAGTTCAGGGTCTGGACCAGATCGTCCCCGTGGATGTCTACATCCCCGGATGCCCCGCTCGTCCCGATGCGATGATTGATGGATTCATGCTTCTCCAGAAGAAGATCGAGAGCTACTTCAGGAGAGGAGCATTCCTGGAGGACTGAGCATGGACACAGAAGCCGTGTACCAGAGTCCCTCCGAGGAAGAGGTCAAGACCCTCCTCACCGAGAAGTTCCCCGAGGTCGAGGTCACCAGGACCGAGGCCCGCAGGGTGTACGCCAAACTCCCGAGGGAGAAGGTCCTTGAGGTGTGCAAGTACATTCAGCACAACCTGACCTTCGAGCACTGCTCCACCGTCATCGGAGTGGACTACGTCGACCACATGACTGTGGTCTACCACCTGTCCAACTACTACAACGGACTCATGATCGAGCTTTCCACAGACCTTCCCGCAGACGACCTCCATGTGGAGTCGGTGACATGCGTCTGGGAAGGAGCCAACTGGCACGAGAGGGAGACCTGGGAGCTCTTCGGAATCGTCTTCGACAACCACCCCAAGCTGGAGAGGCTGCTGACTCCGAAGACCTACGAGTTCTTCCCCTTCAGGAAATCATACAAACTCAGGGGGAGTGAGTGATGGCTGACTCGTTAGTTCCCGTTAAAGAATTGGAAGAGAAGATGGAAACCGACAAGATGTGGATCATCATGGGTCCGCAGCACCCGTTCTCCCACGGTCTCTGGACCCTCAAGATCCAGGTCGACGGAGAGATCGTCACGGACGCAGAGCCCATCGTCGGTTACCTCCACCGTGGCTGGGAGAAGGAGGCCGAGAACAGGATCTACCCCAAGATCATTCCCATGGCCGACCGTCTCTGCTACGCCGCGTCGATGACCTACACCCACCTCTACTGCATGACTGTGGAGAAGGCTCTGGGAATCGACATCCCCGAGAAGGCGAAGTACATCAGGATCGTGGCCGACGAGGTGTGCAGGATCAACTCCCATCTCATGTGGCTCGCGGCCGTCGGTACCGACCTCGGAAACCTGACCGTGTTCCTCTGGGCCATGAGGGAGAGGGAGTACTTCCTCGACCTGAACGTCAAGCTCTGCGGAGCCAGGATGACCACCAACTACCCGCGTATCGGCGGAGTCAGGAACGACCTGACCGAGCTGTTCGACAGGGACATCATCCGCACCGTGGACCGCTTCGAGAAGGCCATGTGGGACATCATCGATCTGATGGACGAGAGCTCAATCATCGTCTCCAGGATGAAAGGCGTGAGCTACATCTCGCGCGAGCAGTGCGCCAACATCGGAATGACCGGTCCCGCCATGAGGGGCTGCGGCGTCGACTTCGATATCCGCCGTGACGACCCCTATGACAACTACGACAAGGTCGACTTCGAGGTTCCCGTGCTGACCGAGGGAGACTCCTACGCCAGGTACATGATCCGTATCGAGGAGATGTTCCAGTCCTGCGAGATTATCAGGCAGGCGGTCCAGAAGATCAGGGCGCTCGGAAAGAACGCCCCCTACAGGCTCAAGACCCCCACAAAGGTCCCCGCAGGAACTGCCTTCATGAGGATGGAGGACCCCCGCGGAGAGTCTCTCATGTACCTCGTCTCCGACGGAACCGACAAGCCCTACAGGCTCAAGGTCCGCAGTCCGATCTTTACGAACGTATCCACATCCAAGGTAATGTGTCAGGGATGCAGGATCGCCGATGTTCCGGCCATCCTCGCCCAGATCGACATGTGCCTCGGAGAGACTGACAGGTGAGTATGGTGTACACGTACGACAGCATACTGAACTTCATCAACTTCCACACGGACATCATGTCGAACGCGTATTACCCGTTCGAGACGTTCAACCTGCCCTATGCGGTGTCCTACGGCCTGTGGGAGATCATCGGAGGAGCCATCGCATGGCTCATCAACCTGATCTTCCCCGGCAACTGCGTGTCCGAGTGGCTGGTCTCCGATGGAGCGAGCACCCTGTTCGCACTGATCATCTTCATGCTGATCATCTTCATCGTGGTCTTCGTCTGTACCCTGATATCCTTGTGGATGGAGCGTAAGTTCCTAGGAAGGATGATGGACAGAAGGGGAACCATGGTGGGTATGAAGGGATTCCTTCAGTGCGTCGCCGACGGTCTCAAGACCTTCATGAAGGAGAACACCATCCCCGGCAAGGTCGACAGGATGACCTACATGTGGACCGTGTCCCTGGTCATCGGTGTGTCCGTCCTCGTCGCATGCATGGTGCCTCTCTCCGCGAGATGGTACGTAGTCGACTACGACACCGGACTGCTCATCATCATGGCGTTCTTCGCCCTGGCTCCGTTCTTCATTCTCGTTTCCGGATGGGCGCAGAACAACAAGTACTCCCTGATCGGAGGAATGAGGGCAGCCGAACTCATGATCTCATACGAGGTCCCGATGCTCATCATGATCGCCACCACCGCCCTTCTGGCAGGTAGCTTCAACATCGGAGACATCGTCTACGCACAGAACGACACCGTCTGGTACTTCATCCCCCAGATCATCGGTTTCATCACGTTCTTCTTCTGCGCAACCGCGGAGTCCGAGCGTCTGCCCTTCGATATCGCAGAGGCAGAGGCCGAGCTGGTCGAGGGATGGCAGACGGAGTACGCCGGAATGAAGTGGGGTCTCATCATGCTGGCCGACTACTTCAGAGGCTACGTCGCATGCGCCATGGTCACAATCATGTACCTCGGTGGATGGACTCTGCCCTTCATCGGCGACGGACCCATACCTGAGATCGTGTTCCTGCTGAAGACATGGTTCGTGTTCTTCCTGATGATCCTGGTGAGGGCCGCTCTGGCTCGTGTCAGGCCCGATCAGATCCTCAACATCGGATGGAAGGTCTTCATGCCGCTGTCCGTAATCAACCTGGCAGTTGTTCTGCTGCTTAAGGTCGGAGGTGTGTTCTGATGACTATGAAATACCTTGACAAGTACCCGAAGAACCTGGCGAAGAGCCTGTGGGTACTCAAGCCCCAGTGGGCGGTGTTCAAACTGTTCTGCAAGAACATCATCCACAGGCCCGTCACAGTTCTCTACCCCTACGAGAAGGAGTGGGTCCCCGAGAACTACCGCGGACGCCCGGGACTCAGATACGACAAATGCGTCGGATGCGGCATGTGCGCACGCATGTGCCCCACCGCGTGCATCAAGATCGTGGACTCCGTCGACGACGACGGCAAGACCGTCAAGAGGCCACAGGTCAACATGGGCAGGTGCGCCATGTGCGGATACTGCGCCGAGTATTGTCCTGTGGACGCCATGACCGTCACGCCCGAGTACGAGATCGCGGAGTACACCAGGTACGATCTCCTCTACGGCCCCAGGAGGCTCAACTACGAGGGAACCACCGAGGGAATGGAGGTCAAGCTGGAGGTCACACTCCCGTCCGACATCGCCAACGGCAACCCCGAGAGGCGTGTCTCCCTGTTCGACCTGGACAGGCCCGAGCTGATCGACAGCAAGTGCATCGGATGCAAGAAGTGCGCCAAGGTCTGCCCCGTCAACGCCATCGAGATGGTGGAGAAGGGAACCAACGAGAAGACCGGAAAGCCCATCCTGCGCCCGGTGATCGACAACAGCAAGTGCATCTGCTGCAGCAACTGCGTGGACGACTGTCCCAAGGATGCTCTTGAGATCAAGGAGGTGCTCTGATGGGAGCGCTCATGGATTTGTGGAACGCGTTCTGGACCGGTCTCGGCGACTTCGGGCAGTACTGCCTGGCCAACCTGGACCTCGTCGCATTCCTGATACTGGCAGCAATCGCTGTCCTCGGAGCACTCTTCGTCGTCTCCGAGAAAGAGGTCGTTCACAGTGCGTTCTATCTCGCGCTCGTCTTCCTCTGTGTCGGGTTCGTGTACTTCTTCCTTGAAGCCGAATTCATTGGTGTGGTGCAGATCCTCGTCTACGTTGGAGCCATCACCATCCTGTTCGCGTTCAGCATCATGTTGACTAGGAGATACATCATGAAGAAGGAGGGTGAAGAATGACCGCAAAGAAGGTCGCGATTGGAGCGACAGTCTCCGTTATCCTCCTGGCCGTCCTCGTCGTCGGTATCGTCACCGTCGACTGGAACGATTACACCAGCAGCGATGTCCCGGAGTCCATCCCCGACATCGATCCCGACGGTCCCGACTCCATCTACGATGAGAACGGCGACCTCAGGGAGGACAGCCTTGCCTACACCGTCTTCGAGAAGTACGGTCTCGTACTGATCCCCCTGGCGCTGCTAATGTTCGGTGCCATGATCGGCGGTGTCTGCATATCTAGAGAGGAGGTTGAAGGCGATGATTCCGATTGAGTACTTCCTCATCCTCGGTGCCATCCTGTTCGTGATCGGCGCCTACGGAGTCGTAACCAAGAGCAACGCTATCGTCGTGCTCATGTGCATCGAGCTCATGCTCAACGCAGCCAACATCAACTTCGTCGCATTCGGCGCCTTCAACGCCGACGTGATCGGTCAGGCTTTCGTCGTCATGACCATCTCCGTCGCAGCAGCTGAAGTCGCTGTCGGAATAGCCATACTGCTCAACGCGTACAAGATGAGGAAGACAAGCGACCTCGACGACGCTGAGCTCACATCGATGAGGTGGTAAGGATGTTCATAGAATACACATATCTGGTGCCCCTCATCCCGATGCTCTGTTTCCTGATCATCGGCCTCGCCGGCAGGAAAACGCCCCAGAAAGGCGGATACATCGCAATAGCGGGAGCACTCATCTCGTTCATCATCGCCGCGCTGATCTCCTACGAGTACCTCACCGGCGACCAGTACCCCAACCCCGTGACCCAGTCCATCGAGTGGTTCTCGATCGGCGACATCACGATGCACCTCGGATACTACGTGGACGGCCTCACCTGCATGATGATGCTGTTCTCCTCGTTCATCTCCACCCTGATCTTCGTGTACTCCATCGGATATATGGGAGAGGAGGGACCCAGGAGGACGAGGTACTACGCCGAGGTCTCCCTGTTCCTGACCGGAATGCTCGGACTGATCGTCTCCAGCAACTTCCTGGAGATGTTCATCTTCTGGGAGGTCATGGGACTGTGCTCCTACCTGCTGATCGGATTCTGGTCCTTCAGGCACAACGATGGAGACGCTGCCTCCGCCAACGCGGCATCCGCAGCCAAGAAGGCCTTCCTGGTCACCCGTCTCGGAGACGTGTGCCTGATGGCCGGTCTGTTCATCCTGCTGGGCGAGTTCCAGAGCCTCGATTACACCACAATGTTCGACACCGCCAACATCGCGGCTGCCGACCCCAACATGCTGACACTCGGTATGCTCCTCGTCTTCGGTGGAGTCATCGGTAAGAGCGCTCAGTTCCCCCTGCACGACTGGCTGCCCGATGCGATGGCCGGTCCCACAACCGTCTCCTCTCTGATCCACGCCGCGACAATGGTCAAGGCCGGAGTCTACCTGGTCGCCAGGGGATACCCTCTGTTCGTCCAGAACCCCGAGGTCATGCTCTTCGTCGGTATCATCGGAGGAGTCACCGCAATCTTCGCCGCCACAATGGCGCTCAACAACATGAACATCAAGAAGGTCCTCGCGTTCTCCACCGTTTCCCAGCTGGGATACATGGTCCTCGCTCTGGGAGCCGGAGGTTACCTCATCGCTCTCGGACTCGACATGGGCGGAGCCGAGGGCACCGCGCTGATCACAGCCGGTGTCGCCGGATTCACCGCAGGATGCTTCCACATGATGAACCACGCCTTCTTCAAGGCCCTGCTGTTCATGTGCTCCGGATCTGTCATCCACGCCGTGGGCACAGAGGACATGAGGGAGATGGGAGGCCTCCACAAGCACATGAAGATCACATCGATCACGATGCTCCTCGGTTCCCTGTCCATCGCCGGATTCCCCTTCTTCAGCGGATTCTGGTCCAAGGACCTGGTCCTGGAGATCGCGATGGAGGCCGGACACGACGGAACCGTCTGGTTCACCGTCCTGTGGGTCCTCGGTGTCATCACCGCCTTCATGACCGCGTTCTACATGTTCCGCATGTGGTTCATGACCTTCATGGGAGAGGAGGGCCACGCCACGCAGCACTGCCACGGCGAGTCCCCCAAGACCATGACCGTGCCCCTGATGATCCTGTCCGTGTTCGCCGTCCTGAGCGGATTCCTCATCATGTTCGGACTCGACGGAGTCGTGTCCTTCAACGTCACCGATGCGGGATTCGTCGTTGGAGGTGCCCACGCGGAGGGATTCCACTACTTCACGGAGCTGTTCACCAACCCCTACACCTACCTGACCATCGTGCTCGCACTGCTCGGTATCGGAATCGCCTACCTCATGTACGCGAAGAAGACCGTGGACCCCGGAAAGTTCAACAAGAATGGACAGTCCTGGATCTACAAGCTCTTCGCCAACAGGTGGTACTTCCCCGAGTTCTACAACCAGGTCTCCTGGAAGCTCGGATACGGTGTCGCACGCGGCGTCAACTACGTCGACAGGCAGGTCATCGACGGAACCGTCAACGGTCTCTCCGGAGCCGTCGTCGGAGGAGGAGACTCCCTCAGCAAGATGCAGACCGGTCACGTCCAGGACTACTCCTCGGTCGTGCTCCTCGGTGTCGCAGTCCTGTCTGTGTTCCTGATCGTCATCGCCGTAATCATGGGAGGTATGTGAGATGGATATACCGATACTTTCCCTGCTCATCCTGATTCCCCTGATCGGAGCCATCGCGACTCTGTTCATGGGCGGTGAGAGGCAGAAATACGCGAAGTACGTGGCCGGAGTGTTCTCCGCCATCACGCTGATCCTCTCGCTCTACATCATGTTCGCAACGGACATGGGAGAGCTGTCCGAGTCCTACGCTTGGATCGACACGAGCTACATCGTGATCAACTTCGCACTCGAAGTCGACGGTCTCAGCATCCTGATGGTCTTCCTGACCGCTCTGCTGACTCTGCTGGTGGTCGTCTTCTCCGCAGAGGAGAAGGACAGGCCCAACTACTTCCACACCCTGGTCATGGCAATGGAAGTCGGACTCATGGGAGTCTACCTGGCGGCGGACTACTTCCTGTTCTACGTCATGTGGGAGATCACCCTGATCCCGATGTACTTCATGATCTCGTGGTACGGAGGTCCCAGGAGGCACTATGCCGCCATCAAGTTCCTGATCTACACGCACGTCGCGTCTCTGGTCATGCTGATCGGTATCTTCGCCATGGGATTCGAAGCCGGAACCATGAACGGAGGAGTCGTGGACTTCTCCTTCGACACAATCAACAGTCTGATGCCGCAGACCTCCGAGGCCTTCCAGGCGATCGTCTTCGCCCTGATGTTCTTCGGATTCATGGTCAAGATGCCTTCAGTTCCCTTCCACACATGGCTGCCCGACGCACACGTCGAGGCACCCACAGGAGGTTCCGTCCTTCTGGCCGGTGTCATGCTTAAGATGGGATCCTACGGTATCATCCGCGTCTGCCTCGAGGCCTTCCCTCTGGGAGCCGAGTACTGGCAGTGGCTGATCATCGCGATCGGACTGATCTCCATGGTCTACGGAGCCTACGCCTGTATCGCGCAGACCGATCTCAAGAAGATGGTGGCGTTCTCGTCCATCAGCCACATGGGAATGGTCATGCTCGGTATCGGATGCCTCTCCGACATCGGAATCACGTTCGCCATCTTCCAGATGTTCGCTCACGGACTGATCAGTGCAATGCTGTTCATGGTGTGCGGATTCACCGGACACGCTGTCGGAACCAGAGAGATGCCCCTCCTCGGCGGTCTCGCCGGAAGGATGCCCATGTACGCGACATTCATGATGATCGCATTCATGGCCTCTCTCGGACTGCCCGGTCTCGTCGGATTCTGGGGAGAGTTCCCTCTCGTCTACGGATTCTACGAGTTCATCCAGGCCAACGACATGCTCTGGCTCATCCTGTTCTGCCTGCTGACGCTCATGCTGACCGCAGGTTACTACATCTGGGCCATGCAGAGGACCCTGTTCGGACCCGAGACCACCAAGATCGACCTCGAGCACGTCCACGATGTCAGCAAGTGCGAGGCTGTCGCCCTTGCCGTCCTCGTCGTCCTCGTCGCCCTCTATGGAGTCTGGCCCGACGCCGCCCTCTTGTTCATCGACCCCTACGTCGATGGACTCGTGGCTTCCCTTGCGGAGGTGATCTGATGGTTGACATAACCGGAATCTTCGGAGATTACGCGGCCTTCGCGCCCATAATCATCCTGGCAATCAGCGCCCTGCTGCTTCCCGCAGTGCAGTTCATCGGAAAGAGGCGCACAGCTACCTGGGCCTTCGCCCTGGTGCTGACCGTCATCTCGATGATCGTCAACGGAATCATGCTCACCGACAACTTCGTCGGTGACGCCATGGGCCTGTACGAGTACAACGCGTACACAGGTCTGATGATCCTGCTGTTCCAGATCGTCCTGTTCCTGGCCGTGCTGGTCTCCAACGCCAGCACCGAGACGACCAGGATCCACGTCGGAGCCTACTACGCTCTGCTGACCGGAGCGACCATCGGTATGATGTTCGTTGCCGGATCCTCCGACCTGCTGACCATCTTCGTGGGAGTCGAGCTCACAAGTATCTCGTCCTACGCCCTGGTCACCATGAAGAGGAAGGATGGAAGGGCTGCCGAGGCCGGTGTGAAGTACGTGATCATCGGAGGAATGTCCACTGCTCTGACCATCTACGGTATTTCCATGCTGTATGGTCTGACCGGAACCACCGACATCTCCGCCATCGCCGAGACCACCCAGCTGACCGGAATGAACTGGATGTTCGCAATCGCGCTCATCTGTATGATCGCCGGTTACGGATTCAAGATCGCAGCGGTGCCCTTCCACATGTGGGCACCCGATGTGTACGAGGGAGCCGCCTCCCCCATCTCCATGTTCCTGGCAACTGGATCGAAGAAGATGGGTCTGGGCGTCTTCTTCCAGATCTTCCTGGTGATGTTCGTCGCAGGCAGCGCAACTGCCCAGATCGCCGGTGAGGAGGTCCAGTACCTCTTCGCCATCATCGCCGCGTTCACCATGACCGTCGGTAACATCGTGGCGATCGCCCAGAACAACATCAAGAGGATGCTGGCCTACTCGTCCATCGCTCAGGCAGGATACATCCTGATCGTCATGGCCGTCATGTCCGAGTACGCACTCAGCGCCGGTCTGTTCCACATGTTCACCCACGTGTTCATGAAGGGCGGAGCGTTCCTCATCGTCGGTGCACTCATCTGCGCCGGAATCGGTGAGAAGATCTCCGACTACAAGGGACTGGCAAAGAGGGCCCCGTTCATGGCAGCCGCGATGATGCTGTTCCTGTTCTCGCTGGCCGGAATCCCGCCTCTGGCAGGATTTACCTCGAAGTTCTTCCTGTTCTCCTCCGCCATCGGCGGTGTGGACGGAGTGACTTCCCAGTGGGTCTGGCTGGCCTTCATCGCCATCCTCAACTCGGCCATCTCGCTGTACTACTACGCGAGGGTCGTCAAGGCGATGTACATCGAGAAGGGACCCAGCACCGAGAAGATCAAGGTGCCCAAGATCTTCACTGTCGCCATCGCGATCTGTGTGATCTTCGTCATCGTTCTGGGAGTCTACCCCCAGCTGATCTTCGACTTCTGCGAGACGGCTGCGGCCGCCCTGCTGGGCTGAGAACGATCCAACAAACCTCTTCCCGAAACCTCTTCCCAAACGCTTTCCTTCTCTTCTTCGGATGTGCCAGCGGGCCCATGATATGTTTTAAGTACCGAATGATTATGACAAACCGATGTCTGAGCCGTGGCACTCCTGTATAGACGGGGAACTCGAGAAAGTCGAGGAAATCATGATGAGAGACCTCGAGTCCGAGAATCCCGAACTCACCGAGATGTGTCAGTACGTCGTAGCGTCGGGAGGCAAGCGCCTCAGGCCTGCGCTCTGCATACTCAGCTACGGTGCCGTTGGCGGCGAGGACATGATCACGCCGATCAAGGTCGGTGCCGCTTTCGAGATTATCCACAGTGCCACTCTCATCCACGACGACATAAACGACCAGGGTGAGATCAGGCGCGGCAGGAAGACCCTGCACAAGGAGTACACCATAAGCAAGGCGATTATCGCCGGCGACTACATGTTCGCCATGGGTTTCCGTCTTCTCGCCGCAGAGGCACCTCAGATCGTCTACTACATCGTGGATGCCTCAGCTGCCATGGGTGCGGGCGAGTTCGTCCAGAAGGACTTCGAGCATGCATCCAAGGTCAAGGAGGAGGACTACATCACCATCATCACCGGCAAGACCGCCAAGCTGTTCGAGGCGGCATCCAAGTCCGGTGTCGCCGTCGCCAACGCGGACAGCTCCATGCTGGAGGCCCTTGGGGACTTCTCGTTCAACATAGGTCTTGCTTTCCAGATAGTGGATGACACCCTCGATGTAACAGGGGATCCGCACAGCACAGGCAAGGCGGTGGGGACTGACCTCATCGAGGGAAAACCCACACTCCCTGTGATCTACGCGATGCAGGACAAGGTGCACGGTCCGAGGCTCGTCGAGCTCTTCGAGAAGGTCGACGTCACCATGGACGACGTCAGGGAGGCCCTGGAGCTCATACGTGCGACCGATTCGGTGAAGAGGTGTCTTGCCAGAGCTGAGGAGTATGTCGACCAGGCCATCAGATGTCTCGACCCGGTCCCTGACTCGATCTACAAGAACTCCCTTCTCAGTCTCGCCCACTACATAGTGAGCAGGGACAGGTGATTCCATGGACAGAACAGACGTAGACGTCCTGGTGGTAGGCTCCGGACCCGCCGGAAGCACCACAGCCAGATATGCCGCCATGGGCGGAGCGAGCGTGATGTTCATAGAGAGGCGTCCGGAAGTGGGCGTCCCTGTCAGATGCGGTGAGTTCATGCCGTCCATCGAGGAGATCAAGGGCATGTTCCCGAACTACGTGGATGAGGACTCCCTCTTCGACATCCCCCAGGAACTCCGCTGTCTGGAGACCCACGGCATAAAGCTCGTCGATCCCAAGGGCAAGATCACGCTCCTGGACCATGAGGGCTACACCACGGACAGGGACCGTTTCGACCAGTATCTGGCGAAGATCGCCGTGGAGGAGGGGGCCATCCTGGAGAGGAACTGCCTGTTCAAGGGGATCGAGAACGGTGTCGCCAAGACCAGCCAGGGAGACGTCAGGTACAAGGTGATTGTCGGTGCCGACGGTCCTGGGTCCCGTGTGGCCAGGAGTCTGGGGCTTCCCAGGAACCAGAACCCGTATCCCGCGGTCACCGCACAGGTCAAGGGGGATTTCGAGCCCTACCTCTACATGTTCTTCGGAGACGTCGCACCCGGAGCGTACAGCTGGATCATACCCAAGGACGGGCGCGCCAACATCGGTGTGGGGTTCTCCCCCAAGTTCTCCAACGGCAGCCTGTCCGAGTACTTCGACAGGTTTGCGGAGAAGCGCGGATTCAAGGTTGACATGAAGCTGGAGGGCAAGTATGTCCCCAGCGAGGGTCCCATAGCCAGGACGGTGTCCGGCAACGGGATGGTCGTCGGAGATGCAGCCGGACAGGTCATCTCTGTCAACGGAGGCGGGATACCGCTCGCGATGATCGCCGGGCGCATCTGCGGAAAGGTGGCGGCATCCAACATAGGATCCGGGAGCCCTCTGGCTGATTACGAGACGCAGTGGAGACATGTGCTGGAGAAGCCTCTGAAGACCGCGGCGTTCAACAAGAAGCTCGCCGACACGTTCGCCTTCAGGTCCGAGAAGAGCACGGTCATGTGCATGAACATCCTCGGTCAGAGGAGGATGGGCAACCTCATACGCTGCAAGCGCATCTTCCCGTGATGAAGTCCGCGATAGCTGTCTGTGATGCGAGGATGCCGTCGTCATTTCAGAAGCAGTCGACAGCGGATGTGCGATTGCATTTTGCAACAGTGTTGTCAGGATGTCATTTGCGCCTGCATGCCCTCATCTGCGAGCCACAGATGGGGCATTCGGCCATCTTCTCCTTGTACCACTTCTTGCAGCCGATGCACTGATAGTTCCACTTGACCACTTTCTGTATACCATTCATGCCGACTGGTCTGAAGCCTATGCCCATGATGCGCGCTACGTTCTGGATCGAGTAGTCGTCCGACCATATCGTCCCATCGACGTCGAGGGCGAGCGCCAGCACCGTCATATCGACAGGGGAGAGTCTTCCGAGGTCGCCGCTCTTCCTGGCAGCCTCCTCGACCCTGACCAGGGACTCCTTGGAGCAGTCGGAGACGCGCACCATGTCTCCCCAGAGCGCCAGGCGGGGGTCCTCGTACTTCTCGAGCTCCCTGATGACTCCTGGCGGGCAGACATGCTCCTCATCTGGGAGGGCGTCCATGGAGAAGAATGCGGAGCTGTCGAGGACCAACATGGGAGGTGGATGACGGTACACTTTGATAACCGATGCGGAGGAATCCGATAGGTATTTCACGGATGGTTGCTTCGACCAACCATGTTCAAGGGAGGTACCGCGCTTCTCATCGCGACGATGATCCTGGGTGTCCTGATGGACGGGATAGACGGCAGCATCGTCAACGTGGCGCTCCCTTCGATCGCCCACGGGTTCGGCACCGACACGAGCGTCGTGTCCTGGGTGACGATCAGCTATTTCCTGATGCTCGCCGGGCTACTCCTGCCGTTCGGCAGGATCGCCGACGCGGGGCACATCCGCAAGGTGTTCCTGCTGGGATTCGTCGTCTTCACAGCGGGATCCACCGCCTGCGCCCTGTCCCCTTCCCTCTCGCTTCTCATAGCATCGAGGGTCGTTCAGGGCATCGGGGCGGCAGCCCTGGCCGCCGTGGCACCGATGATATGCGTCAAACTGCTGCCCTCGGAACATCTGGGGAGGTCCCTGGGGATAATGTCCGTGGCATCCGCGCTCGGTTTCGCCCTGGGCCCCGCACTGGGCGGGTTCCTGGTCGGGATGCTGTCATGGCACTGGATATTCCTAATAAACATCCCGATTGGCGTACTGGGGGTCGTCCTCGGTCACCTGTCGCTTCCCAGGGAGGAGACCAGCAAGGTCACAGTGGATCTGAAGGGGACGTTCCTCCTGTTCTCGGGAGTCGGATCGGGCGTAATAGCACTGGAGCGCGTCTCGTATCCCGACGAGAGGATGGTGTGCGTCGTCTTCGCAGTGCTGGCCGTCGTCCTGCTGGCGCTGTTCGCTCTGGAGAGTCTGAGGTCCAGGAACCCGCTTTTTGATGTCAGGTTGTTCAAGATACGCGACCTGGACTTGACTCTCCTCTCATACACCCTGATCAACCTGGTGTACATGGGGGTGCTCTACATCCTGCCCTTCTACATGGATCTGGAGCTCGGGATGACATCTATGCAGAGCGGAGTGATGCTCCTCCTGCCGTCGGTGGTGTCCCTGATACTGAACGTGCCGGTGGGCAACTACTCGGACAAGCATGGGCGCAGGACGTTCGCGATCATCGCGACGGTGTTCGGCATAGCCTACAGCGCGGTCCTGTATGTGATAGAGCCCGAGATGGGTGTGGTGCCGCTGGTCGTGGTCGCCCTCGGCATGGGTCTGGTCTGGGGGTTCTGCGGGGCCGCATCCTCGGGTCGCATAGTGGATTCGCTCGAGCCCAAGGACAAGGCGATCGGGTCCTCTCTGATGACGTTCTTCATGTACATCGGAAGCACGGTGGGGACTGCTCTCTTCGCATCGCTCCTGACATCGGGCGCGGGTGCCGGAGGGGTCCCGATAGAGGACCTGACGTCCGAGGCCTTCATGTCAGGGATGTCCTTCGCGATGCTGTGGGCCGTGATCCTTTCTGTGGTGTCGATGGTTGCGGCGTATGCGGTGGACGAGAGGAAGAGGGAGGCGGCGAACAGGGCGCCTGACAGCTGATACGCGACACAGCGGGCGTCGGGACGTCAACAACAATTATACGTCCAATCCGTCATTCCACACCAGGTGTACCCATGGATGCGATCGGAGTCATCGTCATAATGTTCACGGGACTCTGGCTCTTCCTTCCCGCCATGGTTCCGAACTCCGCGGCTGTAATCTTCGGAGGGAAGACCAAGATCGATTTCGGGAAGTCCTGGAGGGGCAAGAGGATCTTCGGTGACGGGAAGTCCTGGAGAGGATTCTTCGGAGGTGCCCTGTCTGGCATCGTGTTCGGACTGGTCCTGATAGCCATATCGTCCATCTGGGATCCTGTGGACTACTGGGGATACGGACCGTTCTGGGACAACGTCGGCGTCCTCGCATGCCTTGCGTTCGGTGCGGTCCTGGGAGACCTGGGCGGAGCCTTCATAAAGCGCCGTCTGGGCATGGAGAGGGGGCAGAAGGCCCCTGTCCTGGACCAGTACGACTTCGTGATAGGGGCGTTCCTCGTGACCGCGCTGTTCTATCCGGACTGGGTCTACGCCAACTACATCGAGGGCTGGCACATAGCCGCCCTGATCTTCATCATAGTGATCATGTTCGCCATACACAGGGTGGTGAACATCATCGGTTACAGGATGGGGCTCAAGAAGGAGCCCTGGTGATTCCATGAGCGAACTCTCAGAAGCGTTGAAATCATGCGGCGCACTGCAGTTCGGCGAGTTCACACTCGCCTCTGGTGCGAAGAGCGACTACTACATCGACATCAAGAAGGCCAGCACGAACCCCGAGGTGCTGCGTCTCATCGCCAGGCTCATGGCGCAGAAGATGCGCGACGAGGGCATAGAGGCGGACAGAATCGCGGGCGTCGTCCTAGGATCCGTCCCTCTGGCAACAGCACTGGCACTCGAGACGGGCATCCCGTATGTCATGATCCGCAAGGAGAAGAAGGACCACGGAACCGGCAAGCTCATAGAGGGCGACCTCAACGCCGGGGACAGGGTCCTCGTCGTCGAGGACGTTATCACCACCGCCGGCTCCAGCATCAAGGCCATCGGCACCCTCCGCGAAGCGGGCGCCGAGGTGCGCCACGTCATCTCGGTCATCGATCGCGAGGGAGGCGGCGCCGAGAACCTCGCCGAGGCCGGAGTGGACTTCCGTCCGCTGGTTAAGGCCTCCGAACTGGTGAAGAGATGAGGCCCGATCCCGACTGCAGGCTATGCGACCTGCACAGGGGCCGCACGAACATCGTCCTGCCGGACGGCAACCCGTCCCACGGGATCGTGTTCGTGGGAGAGGGCCCTGGCGAGTTTGAGGACCTGGAGGGCCGCCCCTTCGTCGGACGCTCAGGGAAGATCCTGGACGGCATGATGAAGGAGGCGGGGTTCGACAGGACCAAGGTGATGATCACCAACACCGTGAAGTGCAGGCCCCCCAACAACAGGGATCCGATGCCGGAGGAGATGGCGGCGTGCCGTCCGTTCCTGGAGTCGGAGCTCTACGATGCCAGGCTGGTCGTCGGACTGGGGAAGTCAGCCTGTCGCGACCTGATGGGCTACGACGGTCCGATGTCCGAGATCGTGAACATCCCTATGACGATAAGGATCCGGGACAGGGAGATCGTGTTCATACCCACGTACCATCCCGCGGCGACGATATACAACAAGGACTCCCGCGCCGCCCTCCAGGAGACGATGCGTGTCGTCGCGGAGTGGCTCAAATGAGGTTCGGCGGCTTCATGATAGACATGGACGGCACCGTCTACAAGGGCGGCGTGCCGATCCCCGGGGCGAGGGAGTTCGTGTCCTTTCTCAGGGAGAGGGGGATCCCGTTCGTCTTCCTTACCAACAACTCGTCCCACGGTAGGTCGTTCTACCTCGAGAAGCTCACCCGTCTCGGTTTCGACGTGAACCTCGACAACATCCTGACTTCGACGATCGCGACCATCAGGTACCTCCTGACAGAGCGTCCCGGCAGGACCGTGTATCCGGTCGCCGTCCCCGCGGTCGTCGAGGAGCTGCGCGCGGCTGGAATCCCGTTGACGGAGGATGACCCAGACATCGTGGTTCTCACGTTCGACACCACCATAACGTACGAGAAGATCAACAAGGCCTTCCACTTCCTCAACTCGGGGGCGGAGCTCATAGCGACCCATCCGGACGACGTCTGTCCGACCGAGGACTCGTACGACATAGACATCGGGCCGTTCATCAGGATGTTCGAGCAGATGTGCCAGACCAAGGCGACCGTCATCGGCAAGCCCAACAGGCTGATGCTAGAGATGGCAGCAGGAGAGCTCGGGGTTGCCCCCGAGGACACGGTCATGGTCGGCGACAGGCTCACAACGGACATCGAGATGGCCGTCAGTGCGGGCACGCAGTCCATACTGGTGCTCTCGGGGGAGACCGACAGGGAGATGCTCTCGAGATGGGGCAAGAACCCTACGGCGGTCGTCGAATCCGTCGCGGACATCCCCGGCATGGTCGACGGCACGATCTGAAAAACGGCGGGTCCGGATGCGTCTGGCATCCCCCGCCCTTTAAATAAGCGCACGACATACTATTTTAAGTCGTGCGCGCGCCCGAGGTTTGAAGGGGCCTCGGCCAGCGACCGGACAGCACGGCGATGGGATGCAGGGGCGGTGCCCCAGAGGTGTAACGTTTGCATTTGAAAGCGGTCGAGATGGAGAACTTCAAGTCGTTCGGCGGCAAACTGGTGGTGCCGTTGATGGAAGGCTACACAGCTGTCACGGGGCCGAACGGCTCCGGAAAGTCGAACATAACCGATGCGATTCTTTTCGTCCTCGGTCCGAAGAGCTCCAAGGCCGTCCGTGCCGGCAAGCTCACCGACCTGATCTTCGACGGCGGCAAGTCCAAGGGGAAGGCGTCGTTCACGAAGGTCTCTCTGGTCTTCGACAACACGGACCGTCTCATGCCGTGGGACGACGACACCGTCAGGCTCACACGTTACGTCAAACTGTCCGACAACGGCACCGACTACAGCTCGTACTTCTACGTCAACGACCGCAAGTCGACCATGACCGAGTTCGACAGCCTCCTCACCAAGGCGAGGATCAGCGCCGACGGCTACAACCTGGTCCAGCAGGGCGATGTGACCCGCATAGTGCAGATGGGCGCCATCGAGAGGAGGCGCATCATAGACGCCATATCGGGGATAGCGAGCTTCGACGCCGACATCGAGAAGGCCAGGACGGAGAGGCAGGAGGCCGAGACCAACCTGGACAGGATAGGCATCGTCGTGGAGGAGCTCACGCACCAGGTCGACCGTCTGGCTAGGGACCGCGAGGATGCCAGGGCGTACCTGGAGGCGCAGGCGGCCTTGGAGATGGCCAAGGCGCAGTACTCACACAGGAAGCTCCAGATGGAGCAGGCCAAGCAGCAGGGCGTGGCGGACCAGATGTCGAAGCTGGAGTCCCGCATTGACTCCGACAGGGCTGCCAAGGCCGAACTGGAGTCGCAGCGTGCCGACAGGGAGGCGCAGATCTCCGAGAAGGAGGAGGAGATCGCGTCGAAGGTCGGGCCCGAGTACAGGGAGCTGAAGGCCAAGATCGAGCAGGCCAAGATCGACCTCGCCACCAGGAAGGACCGCCGTGAGGCGGCCGAGGCCGACATGGAGGAGCAGAACGGGTTCAAGGCCAGCTTCGAGGAGTCGATCTCGAGGAACAACGCCGAGGTGGTGATGCTGAGGCAGAACCGCGAGGACCTCCTGGTGAAGATGGCTGAGGCCGAGTCCAGGATGGAGGCGGCCAGGAAGGAGGAGGCGGAGGTCTCCGCCGCCATCGCCGACACCGGCGGCGAGCAGAAGGAGCTCCAGAGCGAGCTCGAGAGGGTGGAGGCGGACTTCGATGCATGCTCCGCCGAGCTCAGGTCGTCGCAGGGCAGGCTGGCAAAGGCGGAGGCGGCCTCGGAGGAGGCCCACACCGCGTTCGCGAACCTGGACGAGAGGATACAGAGCATCGATTTCGAGATCAAGGACGCCAAATGGAGCCTGGAGCAGGTGAAGGCCGAGGCCGGTCCGAGCACGGAGGACTTCGGCAACAGGATCCTGGACGCCAAGCGCAGGGAGTCCGAGCTGGAGAAGCAGGAGACCGAACTCGTGTCCGCCTACAGGAGGATTGATGCGGAGTACAACGCCCTCCAGGCGGAGAAGAAGGTTTCCGAGAGGATGAACCGCGGCAGCGCCGCCGTCGAGGCGATCCTGTCGCTGAGGAACCGCGGCGAGATGAGGGGGATACACGGCACCATCCAGGAGCTTGCGACCGTGGACAAGGGCTTCGAGACCGCTCTCTCGGTTGCAGCCGGCGGGAAGATGCAGGCGGTGGTCGTGGACAACGACCAGGTCGCCGCGGACGCCATCGCCTACCTGAAGAAGGAGAAGCTGGGGCGCGTGACGTTCCTCCCGCTGACCAAGATGATGGGCGGCAAGCCCAGGGCGAAGGCGATCATGAGCGTCAAGGACTCCGAGGGATACGCCATAGACCTCATCGACTTCGACCAGAAGTACTACAACGCGTTCTGGTACGTCCTCGGAGACACACTGGTCGTCAGGGACATGGACACCGCCCGCCGCATCATGGGCGGGATCAGGATCGTCACCATGGGCGGGGAGCTCATCGAGGCATCTGGAGCCATGGTCGGAGGAAACCTGAGCCAGCAGAACATGCTGAAGTTCGGCGCAGCCTCCGAGGACAAGCTCGCCGAGGTGGGCGAGAAGCTCAGGAAGGCGGGGGACGCCCTGGAGGACGTCCGTCAGAGGCTCAGGCAGGTGCGCGACGAGATCCGCGGCATAGACGACGAGATGAGGAAGGCGTCCGCGTCGGGCATGGAGCAGAGGGAGCAGATGGCCCAGCTCAAGGGCAGGGTCGCCGAGCTCGAGAAGACACGCTCCTCCGCATCCGCGGAGATGAATGCCGCAAGACAGAGGGTGTCGGATGCAGACGCGGAGCTCGAATCCGCCAGGACGGCGTTCGGGGACGTCTCCGAGAGGCTGTCCGCGCTCACGGACTCGAGGGCGAAGATCAAGTCCCGCATGGCGGAGATCGCCCCTGTGGACCTGCAGAACAGGATCCAGGCCGTGAGGGACAGGATGTACAAGCTCAGGGAGTCCATCTCGGACTATAAGCTCCAGCTCGGCGGCATAGACACGGAGGTCGCGGGATACGGCAAGCAGAACGAGTCCCTCCAGGTGCAGCTGGACTCGGTGAACCGCGCCATAGAGGATGATGCGCGCGTCATCGAGGACAACAAGGCGCTGATGGAGAGGGCCAGGATAGACCTGGACGCGCTCCGCGCCATCGAATCGGAGATGGAGGGCGGCATAGAGGACCTGCGCAACCAGAAGGACGCGCTGGTGGCCGACAAGTACCGTCTCGACTCCGAGATCAGGGAGAGGTCGAAGGACATGGAGAACTCCGCCGCGGCACTCGAATCCTTCAGGGCCCAGGAGATCCAGCTCGCACAGTCGGTCGAGGCACTGAAGGCGGAGGTCGAGGCGATAACGATCGAGGTCGCCACGCCGATACCCTCGGAGGAGGAGATCAGACGCACGATAAGGGCCCAGGAGTCCATCATGGCGAAGCTGGGCAACGTGAACCTCCGCGCCATCCAGGAGTACGACGAGCGCAAGGCCCGTCTCGACGGCCTAAACGCCGAGGTGGAGAGCCTCAACCGCCACATCAGGGAGCTCACCGACCTGATGTCCAACCTGACGTCCAAGAAGAAGGGGCTGTTCATGCAGTCCTACAACGCGGTGAACGAGAACTTCAAATCGATATACGCCCAGCTCTCCGGAGGGGGAGAGGCGTTCATGGGCCTGGAGGACGAGGACGACCCGTTCTCCGGAGGCCTGATGATAAACGCGAAGCCGAGGAACGGCAAGCTGCTGAAGCTGGAGGCGCTCTCCGGTGGGGAGAAGTCCCTCACGGCCCTGTCGTTCATCTTCGCCATCCAGGAGCACCAGCCGTCGCCGTTCTACGTGCTGGACGAGGTGGACATGTTTCTGGACTCCATAAACGCGGAGATGGTGGCCCGCAGGGTCAAGGAGAGCTCCGCGAAGGCACAGTTCATACAGGTGTCCCTGAGGAAGGTCACGCTGGCCCTGGCCGACCACCTCATCGGGGTCACAAGGCCGCCCAGCGGCATAAGCAGGGTCATAATGCAGCCCGACCTGGCAGAGGTCTCCCGTTACGAGGAGGAGGCCCTCAGGAAGCAGAAGGAGGCGCAGTGAGATGGATGGGAATGTTAGTATAGAGGAGCTGGAGCAGCATCTGCTGTTCCACAAGGCGCTCGCGGACGACGAGGAGTCGCTGAGGCGCCTGGGAGGATACATGGACATCCTCTCGCGGGCGGAGTCCGGCGAGAGGCTCCAGGATCCGGTGGACGAGTCCATAAGGGCGGTGTTCAGCCTGGTCCTGGAGAACGGCATGGACCCGTGGGAGATCGACCTGTCGCAGTTCGTCAGGATGTACGAGGCCAAGGTCTCGTCGGACAGCTTCGACATGATCGTCGCGGGGAAGCTCCTGCTGATGGCATGGAGGATCCTCAGGATGCAGTCTGAGTCGACCAGGGAGAGGAGCGAGCCTCCGGCGGAGCCGGTCTTCGAGGAGGTCGACGACAGCTTCTTCTACGACGACGAGCCGATGTACGTGCCCGAGGTGTCCTTCAGGGAGGCCTACCAGAGGGAGCCGGTCAGACCGGTGACCATGTACGAGCTCATCGACGCCTTCGAGGACGCCAGGAAGGAGATCGAGATCCAGAGGGAGAGGGAGCGCGTACGCGCGGAGCTCAAGGCGAAGGAGCCGAAGACCTTCCAGAACAAGGCGCACGAGGAGGACGACGAGCAGGACATCGAGGCCGTGTGGAAGAGGATCGAGAAGCTCGGCACAGGGCAGATCAGCATCCGCGACCTCTACACGGGCAGCCTGGACGAGAACCTGACGGTGTTCGTGTCGGTGCTCCACCTCGTGAGGGACGGACGTCTGGCCGTCTGGCAGGACGACCTCCCGTACGGCGAGATTTACATCGAGATCAAGACCGAGTGGACCTCCGGGACCATCGAGGACTCCCCGGAGGGGAGGATCCCCGAGGCGGTGATCTGAGTTGGACGCCAAGCGCGCGGCAGAGGCCGCGCTGTTCTCCAGTGCGGAGGGTCTGAGGATATCGGAGATCTCGGCGAGGACCGGGATCCCGGAGGAGGACATCCGCACAGCCGTTATGGATCTCCGCAGGGAGTACGACGAGCGCGACTCGGCCATCATGATCTCCAAGGTTGGCAGCGAGTACAGGATGATGCTCCGCACGGAGTACTCCGACTTCACCGGCAGGTTCGCCAAGGCGGAGATGCCGGCGGGCGTGATGAGGACGCTCTCTACCATAGCGTACAACCAGCCCGTGCTGCAGTCCGCGCTGCTGAAGACACGCGGGCCGCGCACCTACGACGACGTCCACAGACTCATCGAGATGGGGTTCGTCTCCGGGAAGAAGTCCGGCCAGACGCTGGAGCTCACGACCACCAACAAGTTCTCCGAGTACTTCGGCATCGGCTCCACCAGGAAGTCCGATATCAGGGCCTGGATAGAGGCCCAGGCGAAGAACTCCCCGCAGGGCCAGGACGAGTGACCCGCAGGTCCCGGCGGACATCCCATCCCCGCCGGCGACCGTTGTGTTTACGTATTGTTGTTTGGTATGCGATTACACGCATATTGTTGAATGACAATCATACATCCGAAATCTGATCCTGCACATTTGTCGGTTCCAGAAACCCATGTCCGGACGTAGAGGCATCCCGTTTCCGACGGGAGACGGAGGTCTGCGGAGCCTTCCCTGGTGTTTATATAAGCCGTTTTTCCGCGATGTATGTGTCCATGGATGTTCGTGTATTATCATTACGGGTATGTTCGGATACCAAATCTATATAACAAAAGAACTGGCTCCGATGAACGATAGATATGGTTATGCCAGTAGCCCTGCTCGAGAACTCTCTGGACAAGCGCATATCCCTCCTGCTGAAAGACGGGAGGTCCCTCGAGGGGAGGCTCGTCGGGTTCGACGAGTACATGAACATGGTTCTCGAGGACACCATGGAGTCAGGGGCCGAGGGTTCGGACGGTAGGCGTCTCGGAAAGGTCGTCCTGCGTGGAAGCAACGTCGTAAGCATAGCGATTCTCTGATGGCGGTGCTCCCTTGTCTCTTCTGAACAGGATCGACGAGCTTTCCGGAAGTTCAAAAGTCCGCAGGGCATGGTTCGCGTTCGCATGCGCCGTGTTCGTGGTCGTCATAGCGATACCGTCCATATTCGTCGTCACCCACATGTTCACGGACTGGGGTCTCGTGGACCAGGTCCTGAATGACGAGGGCATTAGGAACACGGTCATCAGTGCTGTCGCCAACTCGTTCAGCATAGCGCTTATCGTCACCGTCATAGACATCCTCGTCGGACTGCCGATGGCCTGGATCATGGTCCGCAAGGACTTCAAGGGCAAGAAGTGGCTGGACACGTTGCTGGACATGCCTCTGGCGTTCCCTACCGCCGTCATCGGGATATCCGTCGTCATGTTCTGGATATCCCCTGAGGGCATCAACATCCCCGGCCTGGGTCTCAGCCTGTCCCCGTACATGCTGGTGATCCTCCTGCACATCATCTTCACATACCCGTACATGGTGCGCTCGCTTTCCGCCATACTCGAGCAGATCGAGCCCAACTACGAGACCGCCGCGATGACTCTCGGAGCGTCCAGGTGGACCGCCGTCCGCACGATAACCATCCCCCTGTTCAGGGCAGGACTGGCCACGGGATTCATCCTCTGTTTCGCAAGGTCCCTCTCGGAGACAGGCGGAACATACATCGCGCTCACGATGATGGGCGTCCAGACATCGTTCTTCACAGGTCCGTCCTTCATCAGTTTCCTGAAGAGTGACGAGAGCTGGTACACGGATGACCAGATGATGGGCGCGCAGATCCTCATCAGTGTGATAATGATCGTGCTGGCGCTCATACTGCTGGTGGTCGTCAGGAAGCTCATCGCCAAGTTCCGCTTCCCGATGAACAAGGTCTGGCCCGACCTGGGGAGGAAGGTCAGCAGGGGGGCGCTCCCCAAGGCCAAGGATTTCCTGACCATCGCGTTCCTCATCGTGGTCGTCCTTCTCCCGACGTTCTACATATTCCTGTATCTGACGCAGCCGATCCCTACGATAGACTACGGACAGCTGTTCGGATCGATAGGGACGTCGTTCCTGGTGGCCGGCATAGCCGTGGCCATCGACATAGTGATAGGCGTCCCGATGGCCATGTACATCGCCAGGCACAGGGAGGGCAAGCTCGGGCAGCTGTTGGACGGCCTGGTGAACGTGCCGCTGATCATCCCGACAACCGCCCTGGGATTCTCGCTGTTCCTGTTCTGGGGCAGTCTCGGTCTGGACAGCTCATTCGACCTCGTCCTGGTTATCCTCGGACACATCTCGTTCACGTACCCGCTGGTGGTCAGGAACCTGATAGGTTCGATCGAGGAGGTGGATCCGGCCTACGAGGAGGTGTCGATGACCCTCGGCGCGAAGCCGTTCCAGGCGTTCAGGAAGGTCCTGTTCCCGATAATCAAGTCGGCGGTCATCGCCGGAGGCATCCTGGCGTTCACCAGGAGTCTGGGCGAGACAGGTGCGACCACATCCATCAGCGACACTGTCAACACCGTCCCCATCTACATCACGCATCTGGTCGAGGACGGCCTCTACACGGAGGCGGCCATGTGCTCCATAGTCCTCATCCTGATATGCTTCATCATAATGTTCGGCCTCAGGGCGATAACCGGAAGGAGGTCGAGACGCGATGCCTGAGATCGTCCTGGACAACCTGTGCAAGAGCTTCGACGGTGTGGTCGCGGCCAACGGTCTCTCGCTGACGATAGCCGACGGGGAGTACGTCTGCATCCTGGGCCCCACGGGGGCCGGGAAGACCACCTGCATGAGGATGGTCTGCGGCCTCACCCATCCGGACTCCGGGAAGGTGTTCCTCGACGGCAGGGACGTCACAGAGGACTCCGTGGACTCGCGCAACGCCACGATGCTTTCCCAGACCTATGCGCTGTTCCCCCATCTGAACGTGTACGACAACGTCATGTTCGCACCGCGGATCAAGGGGTGGCCGGAGGACAGCTCCAAGCAGATCGTGAGGAGCATGCTGCACATGGTCCACCTGGAGCAGAAGGCGGACTGGAGGCCCGACGAACTCTCAGGAGGACAGCAGCAGCGCATAGCGCTGGCGAGGGCGCTCGCGTCAGGTTCGAAGATACTCCTGCTGGACGAGCCCCTGAGGGCTCTTGACGCGCGCCTCAGGATCAACCTCCGCAAGGAGCTCAGGTCCCTCGCCAAGGAGATGAAGCTCACATGCATACACGTCACCCACGACCAGGACGAGGCCCTGGAGATGGCCGACAAGATCGCGGTTATACGCAAGGGCCGCATCATACAGTTCGGAACCCCCAGGGATGTGTTCGAGAACCCGGCCACGCCCTTCGTGGCGAACTTCGTCGGCCGCTCCAACACGCTCGTTGGGAGGGTCGTCTCGTCCGGCGTACAGACCGTCGTGGAGGTCGCTCCCGGAGTCAGGGTGCTCGCACGCGGTTCGGACCTCCGGGAGGGGTCGGAGGCCGTGGTATCGGTGAAGACCGGTTTCACCAGGCTGTCCAAAACATCCGAGGATCCGGAGGTGTCAGGATACATGGTCGGCGTCGTCGAGCGTGTCCTCTACGAGGGCGTGACGATCACGGTCGAGATCGGTGTCGACGGTATCGGGCTGATCTCCGCCAGCCTGCCCAACAGGAAGTACGACGACTACTCCGTCGGGGACCGTGTGGGGATCTCATGGGCTCCTCAGAAGGCCTCCGTGTTCCCCATGCCCCCGGAGGGGCTCGAGGAGGAGATGAGGTTGGATTGACATGGCAAGGATAAAGCTCGAACATGTATCGATGAGGTTCGGCGACTTCTACGCCGTGAGGGACATCAACCTCGACATAAACAACGGTGAGTACGTGACGATCCTAGGCCCCTCGGGATGCGGCAAGACCACCCTGATCAAGGTCATATCCGGAATCTGGACTCCGACGGAGGGCAAGGTCTTCGTCGACGGCATGGACGTCACGAACGTCCCGCTGGAGGACAGGGATGTGGGATACGTGTTCCAGAACATCGCCCTGTTCCCGCACATGACCCTCAAGGAGAACGTGGCGTACAGCCCCAGGGTCAAGGACCAGGGGGAGGAGGCGATGGAGTCCCTCTCCACCGAGTACCTCGGTCTCGTCAACATGCTTTCGCGTGCCGGCATGCTCCCCAAGGAGATCTCCGGAGGGGAGCAGCAGAAAGTCGCCATAGCAAGGGCCCTGGCCTCCGGCTCGAAGATGCTCATGCTGGACGAACCTCTGTCCGCTCTGGATGCGCGTGTCCGTGTGGAGCTCAGGTACGAGCTGCGCAGACTGGTCAAGAAGCTCGGCATCACGGTCCTGCATATCACCCACGACCAGGAGGAGGCTATGTCGGTGTCGGACCGCATCGTGCTGATGCGTTACGGCTCTGTGGCGGAGGTGGGGACCCCCCTGGAACTCTACAGGCACCCCAAATCTGTATTCGCGGCCAACTTCGTTGGCGAGACGAACCTGCTCGAATGCACGGTGTCGGAGAAGGGCAAGAACGGGAAGACCCGTGTGAAGCTCAGGGGCGGGCAGGAGGTCAGAACCTCCAAGACAGATTTCAACGTGGGCGACCCGGTAGTGATATCGGTCCGTCCGGAGCACGTTTACACAGCGAACGACGGTCTCAGGGCAGAGGTCAGGTCCGTGGTCTTCATGGGCACCTACTGGAGGGTCCGCACCATGGCGGAGAGCCGTGATTTCGTCGATTTCAATGTATCCGCAGACGAGGACGTCCCGGAGGAGGGCGATGTCGTCTATCTTGTTTTCAATAAGAAGGCCGTCGTAGTATTCGAGAGGCCGAGCGGCGGAATAGAGGAGGAGATTAAACTTGAGTGAGGATGCGAAGGGACTTCTGGGATGGTTCGGCAAGAGGAAGGAGGATGTGATCCAGAACGGGATGCGCGCGCACGCGCTGTCGGTTCTGGACTGCGTCACGGAACTGGGGGCCGCCATGCGCTGCATGGAGAACGGGGATGGCCAGGCCGCCCTGAAGGCGATCGAGAGGCTGTACGCCTCGGAGCACGAGGCGGACGCCCTGGAGGACAGCCTGTGCAATCAGATGAGCATAGGGGAGCTCGGCCCTCAGGAGAGGGAGGACTTCATGCACTTCGTCAAGAAGACGGACAGCATAGCCAACTGGTGCAAGGAGGCCGCCATCCACCTGCAGCTGGTCCTGGACACAGGGGCTGCGATACCGATCAACGTATGGGGCATGTTCTCGTCCACGGTGTCGGACCTGGAGTCAGAGGTCAACGGCCTGATGAACGCCATCAAGGTCCTGGGGACCGACGGGGTGGGTATCGACGAGTGCATCCAGGGGGTCAAGGACCAGGAGCGCAGGATCGATGCGGCATACATGTCCGTGATGAAGGAGATCCTGACAGCCGACATGGACCACAAGGCGGTCATACTCTCACTGAGGATGCTGGATTCGCTCGAGGAGGCAGCCGACACCTGCAAGGGCTGCGCCGACACGATAAACATCCTTTTTTACGCGAAGAGGGTTTGACCGTCCGATGACACTCTTCGGGATCAACGGCGTGAGAGGCACTGCCAACAGGGACCTCAGTCCCGAGAAGGCCCTCCAGATCGGCAAGGCCATCGGGAGGACGTACGGCAGGAGGATAGCCCTGGCCACGGACGCCCGCGATTCCGCGGACATGCTGAAGAGTGCGGTGTCGGCAGGCATAATGTCGGTCGGATGCGACATCGTCGACCTGGGCATTCTCCCGACGCCGACTCTCCAGTACTACGTCAAGACACACGACGACATCACGGGGGGCGTCGTCATCACGGCGTCCCACAATCCCCCGGACTACAACGGTTTCAAGTTCATCCGCGAGGACGGGATCGAGGCGACGCGTGCGGAGGAGCAGACGATCGAGAGTTTCTGTTCCACCGACATCGCCCCTGCGGAGTGGTCGGAGATCGGGGAGATGACCAAGGGCACTGGAGCCATCATCGAACACGTGGATGCCGTCGTCTCCCATGTGGATGCCGATGCGATCCGTGCCGCGAAGCTGACGGTCTGTATCGACTGCGCGAACGGTGCCACATGCATCGCGACCCCACTGCTTCTGAAGAAGCTCAATGTCAAGGCCTTCACCATCAATGCCGACCCCCAGAGCGAGAGTCCCGGTCGCAGCAGCGAGCCGACGGAGGAGAACATCGCTCCGCTGATGGCTCTGACCGCACAGGTCGGGGCGGATCTGGGTGCCGCCCATGATGGGGACGGGGACCGCACGATCTTCGTCACCGAGAAGGGGGACTACGTCATAGGCGATGTGAGTCTGGCACTGATTGCCAAGGCCATGCTCCAGGAGCACAAGGGCAAGGTCATCACGCCCGTCAGCTCCTCGGCCATAGTCGAGGATGTGGTGGAGGGCAACGGCGGTCTTCTGAAGTACACCGCTGTCGGTTCTCATGTGGTCGTCAAGAAGATGGAGGAGAACATGGCCGTCTTCGGAGGGGAGGAGAACGGGAGCATGGTCTTC
The DNA here is from genome assembly GCA_009911715.1 of Methanomassiliicoccaceae archaeon DOK. Classification (NCBI taxonomy): domain Archaea; kingdom Methanobacteriati; phylum Thermoplasmatota; class Thermoplasmata; order Methanomassiliicoccales; family Methanomassiliicoccaceae; species Methanomassiliicoccaceae archaeon DOK. The sequence continues at coordinate 249,878 of CP047880.1, forward strand.
CCGGAGATCCAGCTCTGCAGAGACGGTCTCATGACCCTCGCCAAGATGCTGGAATGCGTCGCCAAGAACGGCCCTCTCTCGGAGCAGATGTCCGCCTTCGAGAGGTACCATAACGTAAAGCGCAACGTCCCGTGTCCAGACGCCATGAAGTCCAAGCTTCTGGACCACTTCTCCGATGGGGTCGCGGGTAACCGTGTCGAGACCGTGGACGGTCTGAAGATCTACTTCGACGACGGATGGATCCTTCTCAGGCCCTCGACGACGGAGGAGCTCTTCAGGATATATTCGGAGTCCAAGGACGAGGCGATAGCCCAGAGCAGGGCCGAAGAGTACGAGTCCGAGGCTCTGTCATTCCTCGGTTCCTCGTGACGGTCCGTCTCAGTTCCTGAGGTTCTTGGCGTGGACCGCCATGACCTCGTTGATGTACCTCGCGGCGAGAATGGATGTGATCCCTGCGGGGTCGGCGGGGGGACACACCTCGACGACGTCGAACCCGGCGAGTCTGTCACCGATGGCGTTGATGACCTTCTTCACATCCATGGGCATGAGCCCGAACGGTTCCGGTGTGCCGGTGCCCGGCGCATAGGCGGGATCGATTCCATCGATGTCCAGAGTCAGGTAGATGCGCTCGTTCTTGATGCTTTCGAGGGCCTTGCCGATGGCCCACTCGATGCCTCTGTCCATGATGTCGTAGGAGCTTATGAACGGAACCACATCGTCCCTGTCCAGTTCCTCCTCCCCTATCGCCCTGGCGCCCAGGACGAAGACGTTCTCCAGCCCGAGGTGCTCGGCAGCCCTGCGGGTTATGCAGGCGTGGCTGTTGGGTGTCCCGAGGTACTCGTCTCTGGAGTCGAGATGGGCGTCTATCGAGATGAGCGCGATGTCGTCCTTCTCGAAGTTCCTGATGATGGGGATGTTGACGGAGTGCTCTCCTCCGATGGCAATCGTGAACTTGCCGTCCCTTATCGCTGGACCCACGGCGAAGTCGACCTCCGCGAACATGTCCTCGGGGAGGACGAAGTCATCGCAGTTGCCGTAGTCGCAGACCTCGAGATGGGGCTGGTGGATCCCATGCTCGAAATGGATCTCCTCAAAATTGTAGGAGGCCCGCCTAATGGCGGTCGGGGCCTCCCTGGCGCCTGCCTTGAAGCAGGCGGTGTGGTCGTACGGGATGCCGAAGATGACGACATCCGCGTCGTTGTAGTCAGCTTCGGCACCGGCGTAGCCTATCCCGTACGACATTGGTTTCAGACCTCACATGATCTTGTATCTGCCCATCGCGACGATGTACAGGAGCTCGGCTCCCTCCTCGACGGGCTGCTCGTGGTCGGGGTTGATCTCGATGGGGATCTGCTCGAAGGTCTCGAGGTCCATGATGAGGGCCTCGTTGCCCGTGATGGAAAGGACCTGACCCTTCCTCTTGTCGATCATGGGGACCTGCACCTTGGTGCTCACGGGTCCCACGATGGACTTCTTGGCTCCGGTGAAGATGCTGACGGCGTCGATGTTCGCCTTGGCGGATCCATGCTTTCCGGGCTTGGAAGTCGTGATCTTGATGATTTTGCAGGGTTCGTCGTCGACGTTGACGTACCTTCCCTCTTTCAGCTCTCTGATCTCTTTCATCTCCCACATAGGCACTACCTTCTTTATTGGATGTATTCCCGACACTCACGGCCGGAAGTTCACTCCCCCGAGGGAAGTGTTGATGCGCAGGTCGAACTCAGTTGCAGACCTCATGCTATCTGGCAACCCCATCGGCCCCTTAATTATATTAATTTAATCGAAGAAGCCCGTCGCAGGACTGTGCCAGCATCAGTGCTGGCGGCCTCTGCCGCCCTTGCCTCTGCGGGCCTTCTTGGACTTCTGGGGCTTCTTAGGGGGGTCCGGGTAGCGCCTCTTGATGTCCTCCACGCGTCTCATGAACTCGTCGTTGAGTCTGTCGCCGGCGAAATCTCCGTGGTACTGGTCGATCTTCGCGGCTATCAGGACCTTGCCGGCGAGGGCGCGCGCGATCTTGCCGCGCTGCCAGTACGGCGACCTGTGGACCTCGGGATGCTGGTATATCACACCGTGCTTGGGCCCCTTCTTCCCGGACTTGAGGTGCCTGAACATGGCTTTCTCCGCGCCCAGCAGCTGGACGGTGGACGACGGCAGCGATGCCAGCCTCTCCAGACCTCCTGCGAGGGACACTATCCTGGCCGCCAGCGGGGCCCCGAGAACGGCGCACATGTTGGGGCAGGTCTCCTCGACGATGCCCTGGATGTACTCCTCTGTCCTCTCCTTGTCGTCATACAGGCGGCTGAGCGTGTCGGCCAGGTCCCTGATTGCTCCGATGTCCGCCGGGTCCATGTCGGCCCCTATCGATTCGATCTCTATCCCCAGTTCCTCGATGACGCCCTCCCTCTCGCCGTTCATTGCGATGAGCTGGGCGTATCTGGCGTCGCGAGCGTAGTCGGCGAGCTCCGGGAAGTGCATGCCGTACCACTCGTGGAGCCTCTCGTTGTAGAGGTTGATGGTCGCTATCTGGTCGTCCAGGCTCCTGATGGCCTGGACGAGGCTTCTGTCGCGTGGGATGGGCTCGGACGTCCTCAGCTTCCCCAGGCCGATCATGACCTCGTGCATGAACTCCCCGTCGTAGCCGAACCTCTCCGGCGTGATGGACGAGGAATCGAACATCTCGGGCTTGCCGAGCTCCGACTGTCTGCGGTCGGCGACGGCCAGTTTGCCGTCGACGGTGGCGGCCAGCTCGCGCTCCTCGTCGAGGAGGGATCCCCTCTGGACCGAAGCAAGCTTCTCGGCCACCGCATGCGGGTCCTTCGGCATCAGGCGCTTGTCCAGGATCTTCCCGGACTTCTCGTCGCAGAGGAACACCCCGAACCATTTGGTCACGAGTATCGTCACGGGATCACATCCTGGACAGCTTCTCGACCTCGTCCGCAGGGAGGTCCTGTGCGTCTCCGACCATGAGCTGGAGCCTCGCCTGGAACTCGAGTTCCTCCATCCTATTGTACGCCTCCTCGAGCGTTCTGCCCTGGGTGAGTGCGCCGTGCCTCTCCATGAGCATCGCCTTCGCGTGCCCTTCTGCGGCCACCGCGTCTACCAGCTCCTGCGAGCCGGGTGTGTAGTAGGCGATCATGGGGACGTGTCCCAGCAGCATCGCGCCCTCGGGCGTGAGGTTGCATCTGATCGGTTCGTTCCTGACGGCCAACGCGACGCAGTTGAGCGGATGGCAGTGGACGACGGCCCCGGTTTCCGGGTTCATCCTGTACAGAGCCAGATGGAACCTGTGCTCGATGGACGGCTTCCCCTCCGAGAGTACTTCCCCGTCGATGGACACCTTCACCATGTCCTCGGGCTCCAGGAGACCCTTGTTCCTGCCGGACGGGGTTATTATGACCTCCCTCTCGTTGATGCGCACGCTCATGTTGCCTCCCGCGGATACGGTCAGGCTCCTGTCGTAGAGCATCCTGCAGAAGTCCGCCAGCTGCTCCCTGGCGTATCTCTCGTTCATCTCAGTCCCTCATCAGGTGTATCTCGTCGGGTCTGAGTATCCCCTTCTCGGTGATGAAGCCGGTGACGAGCTCCGCGGGGGTGACGTCGAACGCGGGGTTGAGAGCCTGCGACTTCTCCGGAGCGATCCTGACGCCGTTCATCATCGTGACCTCCTCCTGGGATCTCTGCTCGATGACTATCTCGTCACCGCTCTTCATCGAGAGGTCGAATGTGGAGATCGGTGCTGCGACGAAGAACGGGATGCCGAAGTGCTTGGCCACGATGGCCTTGTCGAAGGTGCCGATCTTGTTGGCGAAGTCGCCGTTCGAGGCAATCCTGTCGGCACCGGTGATGATCATGTCCACTCCCTGGCTCATGTAATATGCCGAGGCGCCGTCGGGGATGATCCTGTGATCTATGCCCTCCTGCGCCAGCTCCCATGCGGTCAGCTGCATGCCCTGGAGGCGGGGACGGGTCTCGGACACGTACACGAAGAAGTCCACACCGCGGGAGTGCGCGTCCCTCATGGGCGCCAGGGCCGTGCCGACGTCGACCGTCGCCAGGGCGCCCGCGTTGCAGTGGGTCATGAGCTTCATGCCGTCCTTCACCAGCTGCCCCCCGTACTTCCCGATGGCAGTGCACTTGTCGACCATCATCTGGGCGTAACCGTCGGCCGTCTCCACGGGGTCGGCGCCATCCTTCAGCCTGGCGTACATGTAGTCGACGGCGTAGAAGAGGTCGAATGCCGTGGGTCTGGCCGCCTTGATGTCCTTCGCGGCCTTGTCGAGGTCGCAGCCCTTCAGAGCGGCGATGCACATGCCGTATGCCGCGGTGGCACCTATGGACGGCGCTCCGCGCGTCGTCATGTTCCTGATGGCCTCTGCCACGTCGAGGTAATCGTCGAAACCGACGATGACGATCCCTCCGGGGAGCTTCCTCTGGTCGATCATCATCACCCTACCGTCCTCGAACCACACGGCACGGATGTCCTTCTGCACACCATTGATCGTGGCTTTCATAATGTCACCTTGTCACGGCCATGCAGTCCATAGCTTTAAAACAGCGACGTCACCGGGACGTTTGTCCCGGATGCGGTCTGGCTTCGGGACGCTCTAAGCTTCTTCGCGGAACCCTTTATTATCTGAATAGGATATCCCTCCGATTGAATTGACCGACGGCCCGCTAACCGATTTCGAACTGTACTATACGAAAAACGGACTCGTTCAGGTGTCCAACGACGTAAGGCGCAGGATACTTCACGAGCTGACGGACAAGAATCTTTCTCTGACCGACCTGTCCAAGATCACGGGTAAGGCGCAGTCAACGTTGTCGGTTCATCTGGACAAGATGGTTTCGGAGGGTCTCATCGCCGCACGCGACGATCCGGACGACAGCCGCAGGAAGATCAATTCGCTCGTGTCGGTCATGCTGGCGTATTCAAAGCCTCCTTCAGACGAGGCGATGACGATGGCGCTCAACTCCCTGACGGACGTCGCGGACGATCCCGTTAAGACGCGCGACACTCTCGCCAGGTTCATGTTCCTCGGATTCGACGCCATGGGCCTCTCGGTCGGTCCAATGGCATCGATGCTCGGATCCATCCACGCCATGGCGCTCGGTGGGCTGCTGTCCGGCGATACGATCGAGGACACGGTCGCCAACGCTCGCGACTACTACAAGAAGATGGGGTTCGGGGATGCCAGCGTGTTCTCGCTGAAGCCGTTGACCATCATCATAAAAGACGACGTGCCGTTCACAGAGGATTCTGCCAAGTCGCTCGGCTACTACGCGTCCGGGTTCTTCAGCAAGGTTCTGGAGGATGCCACGGGCAGGACCTACGATATGGTGTCCAACGAGGTCTTTGGCTCCGACTACAACTATTTCCGCTTCGTCCTGGAGCCCGTCGCCAAGAGCACGATCGTCTGATCTTTCAGCGTCTGGGCTCGAAAGTCAGCAGCGCCCCGTTGCCGAGGGTCTCGACGTTGCGGAGCTCCAGCCTGACGCCACCGGGGATGACCCATCCGTCGCCGTCGCAAGGGGTGGGAGCCTCGGAGCCGCCAATGATCAGCCCGCCCACGAAAACCGTGTAGCGGTCCACGAGCCCAGCTCTGAAGAACGTAGCTATGGTGCGGCCCCCTCCCTCCACCAGGATGTTCTCGATGCCCATCTCCTCTGCAAGCTCCTCCAGGACGGCCTCCAGGTCGATGGTGTCCTTCCCCTTCCTGATGATCTCCTCGCAGTCCCACTCGCGGTCGCAGTCCTCGAGGGTGACCATTATGGTCGGCGCTCTCTCGTCCAGGATCTGCGCCTCGTCGGGAGTCCTGCCGTGTGGGTCCAGAACGATGCGTATGGGGTTGGTGTCGTAGTCAAGGTCCTTGAGGGTCAGGTGCGGGTCATCCGAGACGACCGTTCCCACGCCCACGAGTATGGCGTCGTACTTCCTGCGCAGGTTCTTCGCACGGGATTTGTCCTCGTCGGACGATATGGCCACCTGGGTGCGGTCGCATCCGGCGATCTTCCCGTCCGCGGACATGGCGCAGTTGACATGCACGAACGGTCTCATTCCCTCGCCCCCGGTGTGACGCTGAACCTGTAGACGTTGTCCTTCCTCTCGACGCCGAACTTGACGTCCAGGAACGATTCCAGGGTGTCCATCTGGCTGAGGAGGTGCTTGCTGATCCTGGACACGGAGAAGCTGCTGCAGTCGTCCGCCATCGCCATGTATGGCAGGAGCTGGTCGGCGGTGTGGACGTCCATCGTGGATCCGCTCTCCATCTCCCTTATCAGGTCGACGGCAGCGTCCTTCCCGCACTTGTCCGGGGGATGGCCCCTGGACGACAGGGCGTTGCTCCCCAGCATGCCGTTCTCGTACTCCGCGACGAGAACCAGTCCGGCGCCCTGGGAGCCGCCGTCCGTCCTCTGGAGCTCGATCTCCACGTCAGCATAGGGCATGAGGGCCTCCTTGCAGCTCTTTATCATCTCCTGCGGGACCCAGTCGGACAGGCGTTGGCAGAAGCACACGCCTCTCACGGCAACGAGGTCCCCGAGGGCCTCCTGGTTCAGAGGCTTTATCGTGCCGATGGGGTCGAGTGTTGCGATGACGCGTCCGCCCCCCTGGGGATAGAACCCCCTGTCGATGATCTTGGCGTCCGCGACGATGTTCATGCGGCTCATCATCGGGAAAAGCAGGGTCTGATAGTAATCGATGGGCGGGGCCCACATTACGTTCGTGCCCCCGCATATGTCGACGGTCAGCCTCTGGGTGTGGTTGCGTGCCGCGAGCAGCATCGCCTGCAGGACGAGACTGATGCTTCCGGCGGAGCTGATGTTGACATCGATGTTGTAGATCTGCTCGTCACCCGGGACGAAGAAGAGGTCGCCGGATCCGATCTTGCAGCCCTCGACCTCGGACCCCGTCATGCGGGCCACCGCGTTGACCGCGGCAACATGCTGTCTCGACAGTCCGTTCGTGGGCCTGTTCTCCCTGATGCGGGTGAGGTGGACCGGGATGCCTGTGACGGTGGACATCGCCACCGTGGTGCGGACCATCTGGCCGCCTCCCTCTCCGCGGGATCCGTCGATTTCGAGCATGTCCATGGTCGGTACATGGGCGACGTGATTAAAAACAATGCCATGAGGATGATGAAAAAGATGGTAGCGAGGGGTCGATTTGAACGACCGGTCTCCGGGTTATGAGCCCGACGGGATATCCTGGCTACCCCACCTCGCTGTAATCGACTCTAAACAAGGGGTAGTATAAATAACTATGTGGGATGCAGGCTCTGCCAGGCATCCCGTTTAGTATCAGAAGAGCTTCTTCAGGAACATCAGATCGTCGATCTTGCCCTTCACGGCGATCTTCTTGAGGACGTAGGCGCGCATGGGCCTGAGCGTCCCGTCGATGAGTCCCTGCAGGTTCTCGGGGGTGGTGGTGACGGTCACGTCCGCGTCCTCGAGGAGTCCGGGCTCGAAGTAGTAGATCTTGGCGTCCTTGAGTTTCAGGCTGTAGGACTCGGTTCCGAGGTCGAGGTTGAAGCTTTTGGTCAGGGGCTCTATCTCCTTCCTGATGTTCTCGTCCTTCTCCATCTTCCTGTGGAACCTGTCGATGACTTCCTGGATCTCCTGCTGCATGCTCATGTCTTTCACCAGTCGCTGATCTTCGTGTTAGCTCTTGCGGACAGCATCTGTCTGACGGGCTCCCAGGAGCACCTCACATGCGGGGGCGCCCTTCCGTTGTCCCTGATCCATGCCGCGATGAAGTCCATCGTGTAATGGTCGCTGGGGTATCCGCTTCCGATGTTCGTGCCGAATTCAGCGCGGATGTCGTCCATCATCCTGTCCCTCGTGACCTTGGCCACGATCGAAGCAGCTGATACTACAGGGTAGGTGTCATCCGCTTTATGCTTTGCTATAATTTCCACATCGGGCACTAAAGCACCCAGCCTCCTCGAGAAGGAAGCCTCGTTCACGTCGGGGCAGTCGGCGTACACCGTGGCCCCCATGCCCTTCACGGCCTCCGCGAACATGTTCAGCTCGACATCGTTGAGGGACATCTCCTTGCGGCGGGCGTCCACGTCCGCGGCGGTGGCGATCACGGTTCTCCAATCCGCCACCGATGTGATCTCGTCGTACATCCTCTCGCGGGTCCTCGGGGTCAGCTTCTTGGAGTCCTTGACCCCGATGGCAGTAAGCGGCTCGTCTGTCTCGATGAAGACCGCGCCGACGACCAGGGGCCCCATGACCGATCCCCTGCCAGCCTCATCCACTCCGCAGTGCATGTCCCATCAACCGAATCAGTTGTAGATATAGCTTATTTAAGTCGATGTCGTATTTGGACGAACCATGGCTTTGAAATGCGACTTGCAATACGGCAGAGGCGATGCCGGATACAAGCTCACACGTGTAGGCGTCAAAGGCGTCCGCAAACCCGTGCTCGTCCACAGGGAGGGCAGGGACGGGACCCTCAACAACGCCCTGAACTGCTCCATCGACATCTTCGTGGACCTCCCCGCGGACCAGAAGGGGTCCCACATGTCCAGGAACGTGGAGGTCCTCAACGAGGTCGTCGAGGAGAGCCTCAGGAACCCGATCACCGCCATCGAGGACATGGCCGCGGACATATGCAGGAAGCTCCTCGTCCACCACGAGTACGCCATGACGGCGGACGTCAGCATCTCTTCGGAGTATTTCCGCAGCTGCAAGACGCCCCTCGGAAAGGACACTTTCGAGATGTTCACGCTTCTCGCCGGAGGCCACATAGTCCGCGACGGTCCGCTCACCAAGACCGTCGGGGTCAAGGTCACAGGTATGACGGCGTGCCCCTGCGCACAGCAGACCGTCACCGAGATGCTGGAGTACAGCGGCGACATGCCCGTCATGTCCCACAACCAGAGGAACGTCTGCACGATCCTGATGACCATGCCCGAGGATGTGACCATCGAGGCCGACGAGCTCATCGACATCGCCCAGGACTCTTTCTCGTCCCCCACGTTCGAGCTTCTCAAGAGGCCCGACGAGGGACAGGTGGTCATCAACGCCCACAGGAACACCAAGTTCGTCGAGGATGTCGTCAGGGGCGTCCTCGAAAGAATCGTCAAGAGGTTCACCGAGCTTCCGGACGAGGTGTTCATCGACGTCATCAGCGACTCCGAGGAGTCCATCCACAAGCACGACGCCTTCGCGGAGAGGGTGGCGACGCTCGGGGAGCTCCGTCAGGAGAACCTGTGAGGCCACGTCTAGAATAAACTCATCGGGATCCCGGGGCGTGACGACACGCCCCGGCCCCCATTCATTTTTTGAAAAGGGTCATCTGGCCGCGGGAGGAAGCTCTGAAAGCTCCTCCGGGCTGTACTTTCTCAGGTTCTTCTGCATCACGGAGATGTCGCAGACGTACACGTCCTCGGGGCACTCCAGGTCGTCCAGGCATCCGACCCAGTAGACGACGAGTCCGGGGCCGAACAGCTTGGTGTAGGGGACGAGCTGCTTCCTGGAGTTGAACCTGAACTCGGTGTTGTCTCCGAAGGACGCCTTGCTCTCGACCCAGTAGATGGTCTTCCCCTCGTACTCCACGGGCTGGTCGAGGAGGCAGTCGGGGGTCTTGGTGAACTCGGTGTCCCTGAGGTCGTTCTCGGTCCTGTAGGTCACGCCCTGGCCGTCGAGCCATTCATGGAGCAGTCCCTCACCCCACAGTCCGCGCTCCCTCTGGCGGTCGTTCGCCGCCGGGGAGTAGACGATGTCCTGTTCCACAGCCTCCCTGACCTCGTCGGCGGTCTCCTCGGACTCGAGCAGGTCGGGGTCGCGGATGTAGCTCCAGAACTCCTTCTTGGTAGCTCCGTCCTCGAGGAAAATGAACATCGCGGTCAGGATCGGGGGGAACTTGTACTTCTTCGAAAGGCCCATGATGGACGTGCCCTTGCGCCACTCCTTCAGCATCTTCGCGGAGTTCTGCTTCACGACGTAGAAGCGCTTCTTGACCTCCCTGGTGGTCTTCTGGGTGAACAGACTATCCAGCATGCGCATGTCGTACTCCGACGAAAGCCTCCTGACGTCATCTGCGGTGCGGAGGCTGTTGTAGAGCTCCTTGTACTCCTCGTACTTCACGGTATCACATGTGCCTGCAAAGGTCCTCCACCGCCGATATGACGACGTCCTTGACCATGGACGTCGGCGGGCAGTAGGCGTTCTCGGAGCGCATCAGGAAGTCCTCGGCGGTCATCCCGTTGACGATGGCGGATGTGAGCCAGTCTATGCGGCCGGTCGCCTCCTCTCCGGCGATGATCTGCGCCCCGACGATCCTGTGGGTTGTCCTGTCGGCGATGACCTTGACCCTCAGCTCCTTCCCTCCGGGGTAGTATCTGGCGCGGGTGAGGCCGCATGCGCTCCCGGTGACGGTGTCGATGCCGTACCACGAGGCCAGTCCGAGGGACAGCCCTGTTCCGGCGATCTGCTTGTCGCCGATGACGCTGACCCACGGGCTCGCGACGGGACCGAAGAGCATCTTGTCCCCTCCCGCGGCGTTGTTTCCAGCCACACGGCCCTGCCTGACCGCTGTGGAGCCGAGCTGGCTCATGGTGGCGCCTGGCATGACGGCGGACTGGCACTGGACGAGGTCCCCGGCGACGTATACGTCCGGCACGAGCCTGCCCCTCCTGTACGCGTTGAGGGTGGGCGCTGCGACTAGCGCGTTGAGCTGGCCAACGTCCAGTCCGAGGGCCTTGGGGATGTCGAGGTTGGCACGGACCCCCGTGGCGAATATCATGAGGCCGCAGGGGTACTCCTGTCCGGCAGCAGTCACGCTGCTGACCCTTCCCTCTCCGTTCACAGCCTGGATCGGGGCCTTCATTACGAACCTGATGCCCTTGGACTCGAGGTGCTCCTGGATCTCGTCGGCCATGTCCTTGTCGGCGATGCGGGGGATGACCTGGTCCATCATCTCTATGACCGTGACGTCCTTGCCCATCTCCCTCAGGGCGACCGCGAGCTCGAGGCCTATGACGCCGGCACCGCCGATCACGACGCTGTCGACGTCCTTCAACGCGGACTGGATGTTCTTTCCGTCCCTCACGGTCCTGATGACGAAGACGTTGTCCAGGTCGGTGCCGGGTATGGGCGGGACGAACACCCTGCCTCCCGTGGCGATCACCAGGGAGTCGTAGGGATACGTCTGTCCTCCTGCGGTGACAGTCTTGCCGTCCCCGTCGACGGAATCGACCCTCGTTCCCGTGAGCACCTTTATCCCGCGCTCCTTCTCGTAGAACTCGGGGGTGTGCATGACGATCTCGTCCCATCCGCTCCTGCCCTCTATCCCCCAGGGGATGGCGCAGGGCGAATAGGCGATGTCCTCGTCCTCTGTGAAAACAGTGATCTGCGCGTCAGAGGATGCCTCTCTGGCTGCCGAGGCGGCGGACATTCCGGCCGCACCCGAACCTATGACGATAATTCTCCTTGCCATGTGGCTTACCTGCATTCCCGTATGTCGTCTTTCTAAAAACACTTGCGACGATTGGACGCGCGCGCACGTGAGCGGGCGGACGTCGCGAATCCCGGCATCTGGCACATTTGTTGCCATGACCGAGGGCCCTGTGTGGCGGGTGGAAGGATTAAATCCCTGTCCAGGATAATGGATGCATGATGAAGGAGAAGAGGTCGCCTTCCCAGCTGGAGGCACTTTGGAAGGAGAGCGACATGTCGAACGGTCGCAAGGTCGACGCCATGGTCGTGATCCTGCGCACAAACGGATGCTGCTGGGTCAGGCACGGAGGTTGCACGATGTGCGGCTACCGCGAGGCATCGCTGACCGACGTGACCGAGGACGACCTTCTGAAGCAGCTCGAACAGGCGCTGTCCAAGTACAAGGGCGAGCCGTTCGTCAAGATATACACATCGGGCAGCTTCCTGGACGACAACGAGGTGCCGCCGGAGATCAGGAGACGCTTCTTCGAGGCGTTCTCGGACTGCGAGCGCATCCTGTTCGAGAGCCGTCCCGAGTTCATAACGCCGGAGTCCCTGGCGGACGTCCCGAAGACGGTCACCATAGCCCTGGGTCTGGAGAGCTCAGACCCAGATGTGCTGGAGCGCTCGGTCCACAAGGGGTTCACCCCTGAGGACATACGCAGGGCCGGGACCCTGATCAAGGAGAACGGGCTCATGGTGAGGACGTATCTGCTGCTCAAGCCCCCCTTCATGACCGAGGACATGGCGATAGAGGACGCAGTGAGGTCCGCGAGGTTCGCCGACGAGTTCTCGGACGAGATCTCCGTCAATCCCCTGAACGTGCAGAGGGGGACGTACGTGGAGCGGCTGTGGAAGAGGGGCGAGTTCAGGTCGCCCTGGATATGGTCGCTTATGGAGGTGTTCAGACAGCTGTCTGGCACTGTGCATTCGAGGCTCATGTCGTCGCCCTCGGGAGGAGGTGCGGCGAGGGGCGTTCACAACTGCGGCGAGTGCGACCGCAGGGCCCTCGACGCGGTCGAGAGGTTCAGCTACACGCAGGACCTCGGGGACCTGGACGTCGAGTGCGGCTGCAGGGAGAAGTGGCTGGCGTACAGGGAGTCGGAGGGGATCCTGGGGTCCCCAGCGGACCTGGACCGCGACTTCGAAAACGATTTGATTCTAAGGATGTGAGAGCGTGGAGTACGACATCAAGAGAGGCTGGTTCAAGAACATCGAGGGCGACCTGCTCGAGCAGATGATGGCCCAGGTCTTCGGCAACGTGAAGAAGGAGGGCGACCTGCTGGTGTCCACCTACGGCGTCCTGGACAGGATCGAGGTCAAGATCCTCGCCAAGGACAAGCTGGACATAGCCACGGTCAACAAGGAGGGCGCCGCCGCCAGCGACGAGGCCATCCTCGACAGCAAGAGGCGCCTCAACGAGTTCGCCGAGAAGGCCACGGGATTCGACGCGAAGGCTCGTATGAAGAGGGCCCAGAAGAAGGCGAAGGAAGGCACCCTCTGAGGGCAGTCCGCCGGAACCGAGGCAAACCGTTTCCCTCCTTTCTTATTATAAGGGCGCGAGGGGTTAGGTTTATATACAACACCCCTATACAACCCCCTTAGATTGGACATAATAGTGTTCGACCAGACGCATCGGGCAATGCGAATGCAACCCATGTCTGCCCCGTCTCCTTCGGGTTTCTGGGGGCGAATACGGCGTCACGGTCGGAGCATTAAGACGTTCGTCTGATAAAACGCGAGGTTAGCGAAGAGACCCTCGCAGGTATGTGTAAAATATGCCGCAAAGGAGACGTCCTAAGAGAGGATCTAGGGCATTCGGCCCTAGGAAGAGAGCACAGTCGCAGACACCCAGGCTCGACTCGTGGCCCGAGATCAACGGAACACCCAAGATCCAGGGCTTCGCCGGCTACAAGGCCGGAATGACCCACGCGTTCATCGTGGACAAGAGGGCCAAGAGCACGACCTCCGGAATGGAGATCCAGGTGCCCGTGACCGTTGTCGAAGTACCCCCCATGAAAATCGCAGCCGTCAGGTTCTACGAGAGCAGCATCGTCGGTCTCAAGACCGCCGGTGAGGTCTGGGCCAAAGGCCTGGACCCCCTCCTGGAGAGGCGCCTGAGCGTCCCCAAGAACCACGACGAGGCCACTTTTGCCAGATACGACGGACTGGACATCGAGGATGTCCGCGTCATCGCCTACACCCAGCCCAAGATGGTCTCCGGAGTCCCCAAGAAGGTCCCCGACCTCATGGAGCTCAGGATCGGCGGAGGAACCATTGAGGAGAGGGTCGCCTACGCCAAGCAGATCCTCGGAACCGAGGTCAACTTCACCGACTTCGTCGCCGAGGGCGCCCTCACCGACGTCATCGCCGTCACCAAGGGTAAGGGATTCCAGGGTGTAACGAAGCGCTGGGGTGTCAAGCTCCTGTCCCACAGGAACAGCAAGCACCGCCGCGGAATCGGTAACCTCGGACCCAAGAGGCCCGGATACGTCAGGTCCACAGTTCCTGGATCCGGACAGATGGGATACCACCAGAGGACCGAGTTCAACAAGAAGATCATCAAAGTCGGCACCGAGGGTTCCGAAGTCACTCCCAGGGGAGGATTCCTCAACTACGGAGAGGTCAGGAACACCTACGTCCTGGTCCACGGATCCGTTCCCGGCCCCACCAAGAGGCTGATCAGGTTCAGGGACGCCACCAGGATGCCCAAGAAGGCCGACAACGAGGCCGTCGACGTCACCTACGTCTCGACCGAGTCCAAGCAGGGGGCATGAGAATGGCACAGACTAATGTTTACTCTGTAAAGGGAGGAGTCTCCGGCACAGTGGATGTCCCCGCTGCCTTCGAGACCCCCTATAGGCCCGACATCATCAAGAAGGCGGTCCTCGCAGCCGCCGCCAACAGCAGGCAGCCCTACGGACCCGCCGCAAGGTCCGGAATGAGGCACTCCGTCAGCACCTGGGGCAAGGGAAGGGGAACCGCCCGTGTCCAGAGGGTCCACGACGGAAGGAAAGCCACCGAGTCGCCCAACAACGTCTCCGGAAGGAGGGCCCACCCGCCACGCCCCGAGAGGAACTGGGCACAGAAAGTCAACAAGAAAGAGCTCAAGATCGCCCGCCAGTCCGCTCTGGCAGCCACCGCCTGCGCCGAGTGCGTCAGGGCCCGCGGCCACCAGTTCGACGACTCCGTCTCCTTCCCCATCGTGGTCGAGGACGACATGGTGTCCCTGAAGGCCACCTCCGAGGTCGTCGAGCTCTTCGAGAAGATCGGAATCGGATACGACCTCGAGCGCGCCAAAGAGGGACGCAAGATCCGCGCCGGAAGGGGAACCATGAGGAACAGGAAGTACCGCACCCCCGTCTCCGTGCTCATCGTCGTCGCCGACGACGAGAGGAACGCTCCCATCTTCAAGAGCGCATCCAACCTCCCCGGTGTCACCGTCGAGGAGGTCAAGACCCTGAACACGAGCATCCTCGCTCCCGGAGGAGACGCTGGAAGGCTCACCGTCTACACCAAATCCGCCATCGACGCAATAGGAGGCTGGACTCAATGAAGCAGAGCGACGTTCTCATCAGGCCGTACGTCACCGAGAAATCGATGAACCACATGTCCGGCACGCCGACCCAGAAGTACAAGGACGGCAACAAGATCGAGTTCATCGTCCACAGGAACGCTGACAAGCACACCATCAAGATTGTCTTCGAGGAGCGCTTCGAGGTCAAGGTCGAGAAGGTCTGGGTCAGGATCCAGAAAGACGGAAAGCACGCCATCATCAAACTGGCCGACGGCTACTCCGCAGAGGATGTCGGATCCAGGGTCGGAGTATTCTGAAGGTGAGTGAACATGGGTAAGAGATTGATCACACAGAGGAGGGGCAGCGGAACATCCCTGTACCGCTCTCCCAGCCACAGGCACGTGGACGATGTGAGGCTCCCGGCCATGTCCGAGGGAACCGCAGTCATCAAGGACCTGATCCAGGCCCCCGGAAGGACCTGCCCCCTCGCGGTCCTCGACCTGAACGGAAGGACCGACTACCAGCTCGCAGTCGAGGGCACCAAGGTCGGCCAGACCATCGTCATCGGCGGCACGGACGTCGTCGCCGGAAACATCACCAAGCTGTCCAACATCCCCGAGGGAACCCTCGTCCACAACGTCGAGGCCAGGCCCGGGGACGGAGGTAAGTTCGTCAAGACTGCCGGATCCTCCGGAACCGTCGTCTCCAGGGGAGACAAGGTCATGGTCCTGATGCCCTCCGGAGCAATCAAGGAGTTCAGCCCCGACTGCCGCGCCGCCATCGGTGTCGTCGCAGGCGGAGGAAGGGGAGACAAGCCCCTCGCGAAAGCCGGAAAGAACGTGCACACCCTGAGGTCCAGGTCCACAGCGGCATTCAAGACCAAGGGAGTCGCGATGAACCCCGTCGACCACCCCCACGGTGGTGGAAGCCACGCCCACGTTGGAGGACCGAACTGTCAGAAGAGGACCGCATCGCCCGGTCAGAAGGTGGGTTTCCTGCCTCCTAAGAAGAAAATAAAGAAGTGATTGCAATGGCAAAGAAGATTATTGCAGGATCGGCAAAGGCCTCGAGGAGGAAATCCAGGAAGAAGGCGTCGGCAATCCAGGCGAGGAGGAAGAAGGAGTTCCTCTTCCGTGGATTCACGATGGAAGAGCTCCTCGCCATGCCTTTCGAAGAGTTCCTCGGACTCCTCTCCTCGAGGGCCAGGAGGACGTACACCCGCGGTCTGAACTACGAGCAGCAGCTCCTGTTCGACAAACTGAAGGCCGCAGAGCCCGGCGAGGTCATCAGGACCCACCGCAGGGACCTGCCCATCATCCCCCAGTTCGTCGGCAAGACCGTGAGCATCTACAACGGCCACGAGTTCAAGGACGTAGAGATCAAGCCCGAGATGATCGGATGCTTCCTCGGAGAGTTCGTGCTCACCAGGAAAGCCCCGCAGCACTCCGGACCCGGAGTCGGTGCGACCAGGTCGTCCAAGTTCATGCCGCTGAAGTGAGGTGTCTAACATGGTTTCAGGATACACAGCAACAGCGGACCCGGACACCACAGCGAAGGCCCTTGGAAAGGAGATGCCCGTCTCCCCCAAGTTCGCCCGCGAGGTTGCCTGCATGATCCGCGGAATGAAGGTCGAGACCGCCCAGAAAGCTCTGGAGGAGGTCATCGCGAAGACAAGGCCCGTTCCCCTCAGGAGATACAACAAGCGTGTCTCCCACAAGCCCGGAGTAGGTCCCGGAAGGTACCCCGTGAAGGCCGCCAAGGCCATCCTCGGAGTCCTCAACAGCGCCGCATCCAACGCGGAGTACAAGGGACTCGATGTGTCCAACATGGCCATCGCCACAATCTCCGTCTCCAGGGGACGCGTCATCCCCGGGCACATGCCCAGGGCCCACGGACGCGCCACCGAGTGGAACCAGGACACCGTGAACGTCGAGGTCATCATCCAGGAGGTCGAGTGAAATGGCATCAGAGAGGAAATTCGTAGCTGAGAACATCCGCAGGGTGCTCCTCAAGGAGTACCTGATGAAGGAGGTCAGCCGTGCGGGATTCGGAGGACTGGACGTCCAGAGGACCCCCATGGGAACCCGTGTCATCCTCACCACCGAGAGGCCCGGGCTCGTCATCGGAAGGCGCGGACAGACCATCAAGAACCTGACCGCAGTCATCGAGGACCGCTTCGGATTCGAGAACCCCCAGATCGAGGTCCAGGAAGTCGAGAACGCGAGCCTCAACGCGCAGATCATGGCAGAGAAGCTGGCCTTCTCCCTCGAGAGGGGCTGGCACTTCCGCAGAGCCGGCCACTCCACCGTCCGCAGGATCATGGACGCCGGAGCCCGCGGATGCCACATCATCGTCGCCGGAAAGCTCACCGGACAGAGGCACAGGACCGAGAAGTTCAAGGAGGGCTACATCAAGTTCTGCGGAGAGCCGAAAGCCAACTTCGTCGACCACGGATACGCCGTGGCCAAACTGAAGATGGGAGTCATCGGAGTCACCGTGGAGATCATGGCCAAGGACGCCAAGCTCCCCGCCGACATCACCGTGCTCAACAAGACCGAGGCCGCCGCACTCCTGCCCGACCTGTTCGCCGCCCCCGCCCCCGAGGCACCCGCCGCGGAGCCCGAGGCACCTGCAGAGGAGGTTCAGTGAGATGGCCGCACTCAAGACCGCAGACATCAGGAACATGAGCGTCGAGGAGCGCAACCAGAAACTGAAAGAGCTCCGCGACGAGCTGATGCACGAGAGGGGAGTCTCCGCCATGGGCGGTGCCCCCTCGAGCCCCGGCGCAATCCGCGCCCTCAGGCTCAACATCGCACGCATCCTGACCGTCCAGAAGGAGGAGGAAGAGATCTGATGGCCGAGATCTGCCCAGTATGCGGATTGCCCAAGGAGCTGTGCATGTGCGAGGAGATCGCACGCGAGCAGCAGACGGTGAGGATCTCGATTGACAGCCGCAGATACGGCAAGACCGTTACCGTGATCGACGGTATCGATGAGAACGACATCGACATCGGCGATCTTGCAAAGCAGCTGAAGAACAAGTGCGCCGCCGGCGGAACATGCAAGGACGGACGCATCGAACTCCAGGGCGACCACAAGAAAAGGGTCAAGACTGTCCTGGAGGAAATGGGATTCCGCACCGAGGTCAGATGAGAGACAATCGCTTCGTCAGAACTGAACTCATTGGATTGGACGTGGAAGTGCTGTCTGAGCCATTCTCCGGCGTGTCCGGAAAGGTGGTCGACGAGACGAAAAACACGTTCACCATCGAATCGGCCGGAACTGAGAGAATGGTACCCAAACCAGGCAATGTGTTCAGGTTCGCATACGAAGGCAGAACCATCGACATCAGTGGATCAGAGATAATGCACCGACCAGAGGACAGAATCAAGAAGGTTAGGTGAAGAAATGACAGCAGAAATCAGAGACATCGGAATCGACGTCGCCTCCCCCAAGATGGAGTGCAATGACCCCAACTGCCCGTTCCACGGCAGCCTCCCCGTCAGGGGACAGGTCATCGACGGCGTCGTCGCGACGGTCAAAATGAAGAACACCGTCGTTGTTGAGCGCAACTATCTGAAATACCAGCAGAAGTACGAGAGATACGAGAAGAGGAGCAACAGGTACTCCGCCCACGCCTCCCCCTGCCTCGGCCTGAAAGTCGGGGACAAGGTCAGGATCGCCGAGTGCCGCCCGCTCTCCAAGACCGTGTCCTTCGTCGTGATCGAGAAGGTGGAGTGAGATGAAGGGAATCGCTGGAAACCAGACCAGGGGTCTGCAGAACGGATCCAGGCTCACCGTCATCGACAACACCGGAGCCAAAGAGATCGAGATCATCACCGTCCCCGGATACCACGGCGTCGCCAGGAGGGTCCCCTCCGCAGGCGTCGGAGACCTCGTCATCGCTTCCGTCAAGAAGGGAACCCCCCAGATGAGGAGGCAGATCGTCTTCGCCGTCATCGTCCGCCAGAGGCGCCCCATGAGGAGGCCCGACGGAACCATGGTCTACTTCGAGGACAACGCCGCGGTCATCACCACAGAGACTGGTGAGACCAAAGGAACAGACATCAAGGGACCCGTCGCCAGGGAGGCCGCCGAGAGGTGGCCCCGTGTGTCCGCGACCGCGTCCACCATCGTGTGAGGTGTGAGGTATGGCAGCAAGCAGCAAAGCAAGGGTTCAGAGGAAGAACCAGGCCAACGCGTCCGCCCACGTCAAGAGGAAGATGCTGTCCGCCCACCTGAGCGACGAGCTCCGCGCCAAATACGGAGTCCGCACCGCCAGGGTCTGCAAAGGCGACACAGTCATCGTCGTCCGCGGAAACGAGGACATCAGGAACATCGAGGGAAAGGTCCTCGAGGTCTACACCAAGACCGGTCGCGTCTCCATCGAGGGGATCACGATCAACCAGGCCGACGGAACCGCCACCGAGCGTCCCATCCACGCATCCAACCTCGTCATCACCAAGCTGAACACCGAGGATGCCTGGAGGGTCGATTCCCTGTCCAAGAACAAGGAGGCTAAAGAATGAGCGACCACATGAAGAGACTGGCAGCACCCAGGACCTGGCCTCTGAAGAGGAAGGTCAGCATCTGGGTCACCAAACAGTCCGCCGGTGCCCACAGCATCGAGGACTCCATGTCCGCCGTCACAGTCCTCAGGGACATGGTCGGCGCCTGCGACACAGCCAGAGAGGCTAAGAGGATCATCGGAAACCGTGAGATGTTCGTCGACGGCAAGGCGGTCAAGAACCCCAAGGCCCCCGTCGGATTCATGGACGTCATCACCATCCCCAAGATGAACCTGGCCTACCGCATGCTCCTCACCGACAAGGGCAAGCTGACCCTCGTCCCCATCGACGAGGCCGAGGCCGCATGGGAGCTGTGCAAGATCGAGAACAAGACCGTCGTCAAAGGCGGCAAGATCCAGCTGAACCTCAGCGGCGGCAGGAACATCGTCCTCGACAAGAACGACTACAAGTGCGGTGACTCCCTGAAGGTCGCCTTCGACGGCCAGAAGGTCATGGAGCACTACCCCCTGCAGGACGGCTCCGTCGTCTTCATCAAAGAGGGATCCCAGGCCGGAGCGGTCAAGACCGTGAAGAGCCTCGAGACCGTCCGTGGATCGGCTTCCAACCTGGTCATGTTCACCGACGGCTCCGAGACCGTCGCCAGGAACTGCTTCGTCATCGGCACCCAGACCGCAGCCATCAAACTCCCGGAGGCTTCCGAATGAACGCCATGAGGGATGTCCACGTGGACAAGGTCGTCGTCAACATCGGTGTCGGCGAGGCCGGTGAGAGGCTGGTCAAGGCCCAGAAGGTCCTCGAGATGGTCACCGGACAGAAGTCCGTCGAGACGATCTCCAAGACCGTCAACAGGGACCTGGGTATCCGTAAGGGGATGCCCCTCGGATGCAAGGTCACCCTCCGCGGGGAGACCGCCGAGGAGTTCCTGAACAAGGCCCTCTCCATCAGGGAGAGGCGCGTCCCCGAGTACTCCTTCGACAAGGAGGGCAACATGTCCTTCGGTATCTCCGACTACACCGACTTCGAGGGAATGAAGTACGACCCCGAGATCGGTATCTTCGGAATGGACATCAACGTCGTCCTGAGGAGGCCCGGAAACAGGATCACCCAGAGGGCGCTCCTCAAGAGGAGGGTCCCCAAGAAGCACCGCGTCGACCGCGACGAGGCGATCCAGTACATGAAAGACAAATTTGAGGTTGAGGTGGTCCAATGAAGCCCAAGAAGCAGTTCGGAAGGTCTGTCGGATGCACACGCTGCGGACGCAGGAGAGGAATCATAAGGAGGTACGGGATGCACCTGTGCCGCCAGTGCTTCAGGGATATGGCCCCGGAACTCGGATTCAAGAAGTATTCGTGAGGTGTCATAAATGCAGAGCGATCCACTCAACGACGCCATGTGCGTCATCAAAAACGCAGCACTCAACGGTAAGAGCGAGTGCATGATCCAGCCCTCATCCAAACTGATCGGCCGTGTGCTGAAGGTCATGCAGGACCGCGGCTACATCAGCCAGTTCGAGTACGTCGAGGACGGAAAGGCAGGCAAGTTCCGCGTCATGCTGGACGGGGCCATAAACAACTGCGGTGTGATCAAGCCCAGGTACTCCGTCAAAGTGGCGGATGTCGAGAAGTTCGAGGCGAGGTTCCTCCCCGCCCAGGACTTCGGACTCCTGATCATGTCCACCACAGCAGGTGTCATCACCCAGGACCGCGCCAAAGAGCTCGGCATCGGTGGCAAACTGCTGGCATATGTATACTGAGGAATAAAGATGACAATAGCAGGGAAAATCGAAAGCACCATCGCTATCCCCGGCGGTGTGACCGTGTCCTTCGACGGCAACGTCATGAAGGTCAACGGACCCAGGGGAGAACTTAGCAGAAACTTCGCGCACCCTGGCATAGATATTGCCGTCGGAGAAGGAGAAGTCAGCGTCAGCTGCGAGTACCCGAGGATCAAGGACAAGGCAATGGTCGGAACCTACGTCGCCCACATCAACAACATGATCAAAGGCGTCACCGTCGGTTTCACCTACCACCTGAAAATCGTGTTCTCCCACTTCCCGATGAAAGTCACCGTCAAAGGCGACCGCGTGGAGATCAACAACTACATGGGAGGACACGCCCCCCGCTACGCCAACATCATGAAGGGTTGCACCGTCAAGGTCAACGGACAGGATGTCACGGTGGAGGGCAACGACATCGAGGCCTGCGGCCAGACCGCCGCCAACCTCGAGAGGGCCACATCCAGGCTCGGATTCGACAAGAGGACGTTCCAGGACGGAATCTACATCGTCCAGAAATCGCACAAGGTGAAAGAATGACCGTGAAAGCACTCACAGACCTCCAGGGTCTGAAGGACAAGAACGTCGAGGAGCTGAAGGCCATCGGCATCAACAACGTCGCGGAACTCGCCGAGGCGATCAACGACGATGAGAAGGTCAAGGAGGTCATCAAGTCCCTGTCCGGAGTCGGTCCCAAGACCGTCAACGGATGGAAGGCCGCGCTCGCCGACGCAGACGTCGAGGAGGCTCCCGCAGAGGAGGCCGCTTCCGAGGTCGTCGAGGCCGCCGCAGGACAGTACGTCGTCAAAGCCAAGCCCGAGCTGGACGAGGCAACGACCGACGCTCTCGCCAAGAGGGCCATGATCTCCGGAAGGAGGCCCGCCTTCAAGAGGCAGGAGTGGTTCAGATACTCCAAGCTCGGCGAGAAGTGGAGGAAGCCCAAGGGTATCCACTCCAAGATGAAGAGACAGCTCAAGAGGCGCCCCCCGATGGTCGACATCGGATTCAGGGGACCCGTCGCGGCTAGGGACCTGCACCCCTCGGGATTCGAGGAGGTCCTCGTCTACAACGTCGACGGACTCGAGGGCATCGACCCCAAGAAGCAGGCGGTCCGCATCGGCGGAACCGTCGGAACCAAGAAGAGGATCGCAATCGAGGACAGGGCCGACGAGCTCGGTATCAGGGTCCTCAACAGGATGGTGTGACCATGGCAGACCTGAGAAACCAGAGAAGGATGGCCGCAGAGATCCTGAAATGCGGCGAGAACAGGGTCTGGATGAACCCCGACAGGCTCGACGAGGTCGAGGACTGTATCACCCGCGCGGACATCCGCACGGCTATCGACTCCGGACTCATCAAGGCTAAGGCCAAGAACGGCACCTCCAGGGCTAGGACCAGGTACGTCGCCGGCCAGAAGGCCAGCGGAAAGAGGAAGGGACCCGGATCCAGGAAGGGAACCGCCAACGCACGTGTCCGCGACAAGGAGCGCTGGATGGCCACCATCAGGCCCATCCGCGACGAGCTGAAGACCCTGAGGGACGAGGGCAGGATCACACCCTCCGTCTACAGGCTCTACTACAGGAAGGCCAAGGGAGGCATGTTCAAGTCCCGCAGGCACCTCAAACAGCACATGGTCGCAGCCGGCCACCTGAACGAGGAGGAGATCTGATGGCAACCGGACCTAGATACAAAGTAGCATTCCGCAGGAGAAGAGAGAACCGCACCGACTACTACGCCCGCCGCAGGCTCCTTTCGGGCCAGGAGGCAAGGGCCGTCGTCAGGAGGTCCAACAAGAACGTCACCATCCAGATTGCCGAGTTCGGCATGGAGGGAGACAGCATCCTCGCCGCGGCTTCCACCAGGGAGCTGAAGGCCATGGGATGGAACCACTCCTGCTCGTCCATACCCGCCGCATACCTGGTCGGGTACCTGGCCGGTAAGAGAGCGATTAATGCAGGAATCGAGTACGCAGTCCTCGACATCGGCATGCAGAAGGTCCAGCACGGCGGAGTCCTCTTCGCCACTGTGGCCGGAATGTGCGACGCCGGTCTCGAGGTTCCCCACGGTGAGGACGTCCTCCCCGACGAGGACAGGATCCTCGGAAAGCACATCGATGAAGGCATCGAGGCTGATTTGAACAGCCTCAAAGAGAAGATGGAGGCTGAGTGAAATGGCTGACTGGGTTCCCAAGACAAGGCTCGGACAGATGGTCCTCAACGGAGAGATCACCACCATGAGCGACGCCCTGGCCACGAAGCTGCCCCTCCGCGAGCCCGAGATCGTGGACATCCTCCTCCCCGACCTGAAAGACGAGGTCATCGACCTCAACATGGTCCAGAGGATGACCGACTCCGGAAGGAGGGTCAGGTTCGCCGTGACATGCATCGTCGGAAACGGCGACGGATTCATCGGCATCGGCAGGGCCAAGGGAAAAGAGGTCGGACCTTCTATCAAGAAGGCTATCGACAACGCGAAACTGAACATGATCGAGATCAAGAGGGGATGCGGATCCTGGCAGTGCGGATGCGGCCAGGCTCACAGCCTGCCCTTCGAGGTCGCCGGATCCACAGGATCCGTCACCGTCACCCTGAAGCCCGCACCCCGCGGTGTCTCCCTGGCAGTCGGTGATGTGGCCAAGAGCCTCCTGACACTCGCCGGCGTCCGTGACGCATGGGGTTTCGCCAGAGGAAACACAAAGACCAAGGTCAACTACGCCATGGCAACGTTCGAAGCGCTTAAGATGACTTCCCGCATGAGGGTCACCGACGAGCAGGCCCAGAGCCTGAACATCGTCTCCGGACCCACCGGAATCACCTACGCCGAGACCGACGTCGACCAGGAGGAGTGAGAATGGCATACGCTGTTATCCGTGTACGTGGACAGCCCGACGTGAACCGCGACATCGAGTTCACCATGGGACTCCTCGGACTCAACAGAGTCAACCATTGCGTCGTCGTCCCCGAGAACGCGTCCACCAAGGGCATGCTCCAGGTCATCAAGGACTACTGCACCTGGGGAGAGGTGAACCAGGAGACCCTGGCCGCCATGATCCGCGCCCGCGGTAAACTCGCCGGGGACAGGGACATCACCGACGACTACCTCAAGGAGAAGTCGGAGTTCGCCTCCGTCGACGACATGGCCAAGGCCATTATCGAGAACGACTACAAGATGAGGGATGTCGAGGCCGCCAAGCCCGTCTTCCGCCTGCACCCGCCCGTGAAGGGATACGAGGGCAACAAGCGCTCGTACCAGAACGGCGGAGCACTCGGATACAGGGGAGAGGCCATCAACGACCTCATCAACAGGATGCTGTGAGGTGGAGAGATGCCAAGCAGAACCAAGAAATTCAGGGGATACAGGACCCACGGACGCGGAAAGAAATCCGGACGTGGAGCCGGTATCATCGGCGGTCACGGAAAGGCCGGATACGGCAAGACCGGAAAGATCGGGATGCTGAAATACGAGCCCGACTACTACGGCCGCCACGGCTTCAAGAGACCCCAGTGCATGGTCGAGGCCAACCGCACGATCAATGTCGGGGAGCTCTCGGAGCAGATCGAGAGGTTCGTCTCGATGGGCTTCGCCAAGAAGGAGGGGGACGCCTACAGCGTCGACCTCACCGAGGCGGGCATCGACAAACTGCTGGGAACCGGCAACATCGAGGTCGCAGTCAATGTGACCGTCGCCGAGGCCTCCGAGAAGGCCCGCGAGAAGGTTGCCGCCGCCGGCGGTTCAATTGTCGAGTGAAAGAATAAAGGAGAGGTAGATAGGGATGGAAGATACACCAAGCCTGTTGTACAAGATCAAGCCCTTGGCCGACAGGCTACCCTCCGTCAAACGTCCTGAGGGGCATGTCCACTTCAGGACCAAGATGATGTGGGTAATCGTCATATTGGTTCTCTACTTCGTAATGACCAATGTGTACCTGTATGGCTTGGACCAGTCCGAATCCCTGGACTTGTTCGCACAGTATAGGACCATCATGGCAGGAGCCTCGGGATCGCTGCTGCAGCTCGGTATCGGACCGATCGTCACAGCGTCGATCATCATGCAGCTCTTCGTCGGTGCGAAGATCATCAAACTAGACCTCTCCAAGCGTGAGGACAAGGCGTGCTATCAGTCTGTCCTCAAGCTTCTGGTCATCGTAATGATCGTCTTCGAGGCGATCCCCCAGGTCTTCGGGTACCTCGTCCCCTCCGCAGGGGCCGAGTCCCTCCTGGGCAGCGCGGGGGCCAAGCTGCTGCTGATAGTCCAGTTGTTCGCTGGTTCGTACATCATCTTCATGATGGACGAGGTGGTGTCCAAATGGGGTATCGGCAGTGGTATCTCGCTGTTCATCGCGGCGGGTGTGGCACAATCGCTGTTCACCGGAGCTCTGAACTGGAACCCGATAGACATGTCTGCGGACATGAGTTTGGAGAATCCGCCTGGCGGTACGATACCAAGAGCTCTCTACTACATCTTCACGCTGTCCCCTGAGGAGATGGCGAGCGGAGGATACGAGTCGCTGTTCCTGGGTCAACCCAACCCGATGATAGCACTCGTAGGAACGTTCGTGATCTTCCTGCTGGTGGCGTATCTGGAATCCACAAGGATCGAGCTGCCTCTGTCCCACGGAAACGCCCGTGGTGCGAGGGGAAGGTACCCGATCAAGCTGATGTACGCGAGCAATATCCCGGTCATCCTGATGTCCGCCCTGCTGGCCATCGTCAGCATGGTCACGCTGCTCCTGTACAGCAACGACTTCCTCAGCCAGATTCCCGGAATCGGCGGGAACTCGTCCATCGGGTACTTCGAGGAGGGATCCACGACGGCCGCGGGAGGTATCGCATGGTACCTGTCCGCACCGCAGGGTCTGACCGACTGGCTCATGCCGATACTAGATCCAGCACAGTACGGTAACGGACACAACGCGATACAGAACATAGCGCACGTCGCCATCTACTTCACGGTGATGGTGATGGGTTCGATCCTGTTCGCGAAGTTCTGGGTTGAAACGACCAACCTGGGACCGGAGTCCGTCGCCAACCAGATCCAGAGGAGTGGAATGCAGATCCCCGGATTCCGTCGTGACCCGCGTGTCCTGAAGCGCGTGCTCGAGAGGTACATCCCCACGATCACGATCCTGTCGGGAGCAATGGTCGGAGGTCTGGCGGCTTTCGCGGATATGGTGGGAACGACCGGAAACGCAAGCGGTACCGGAGTGCTGCTGTGTGTCGGTATCCTGATCCACTTCTACGAGGCCCTGGGCCGCGAGCAGATGATGGAGATGAATCCCGTCATGAGGGGATTCTTCGGATCGGAGTGATGAAAGATGCCTAACCCGGGCAGTCCAGAAAGCATGCAGCAGGTTCAGAACCAGGCACCGCCGATGTCTAGCAAGACGATGATCGGCATGTTCCTGGTCCTGATCATCATGATGGTGGTCATGCAGTTCAGGTCCCAGATCGGAGGGGCACTGGACTACGTCTTCCAGTACATCGCCTTCGACGGGCAGTACCCCGTACTGACCCTGATCATCGCGGGACTGGTCATGATCACCATCAGCACCATCGTCAGGAGTCTGATGTCGGACCCCATCGAGATGGCCAAGAACCAGCAGATCCAGAGCGACTTCAACAAGGAGTTCCGCCAGGCAAGGATGGAGAACAACCTGTTCAAGATGAAGAAGCTCCAGGAGATGCAGCCCCAGATCATGGCCATGTCCATGCAGGCCAGCACCCAGCAGATGAAGGTCATGCCGGTCACGATGATATTCCTGCTCCCCATGTACGCTTGGGTTTGGTACTTCATCAACCCCGCGGACGGAGCCATCCCCGGAGGAGACTACTTCGCGGCAGGAGAGGCGCTCGCCCACCTGCCGTGGTCCGCGAGCTTCGACCTCAACACGATGCTCGTGGGATTCTTCCCCGCATGGATCATCATCTACACCATGGTCAGCATGCCCATAGGACAGATCGAGAACAGACTGCTCAGGTACTACTTCCTGAGGAAGCACCTCAGGCAGCTGGACCTTGAGGTCAAGAGAGCTGAGATCGAATGAGAATAACCATAAGCGGTCCGCCCGGTTCGGGAAAGACGACCGCCTGCAGCAAGCTCTCGGAGGCACTCGGCCTGGAGGCCGTCGTCTTCGGGAAGATCTTCCGCGAGCTTGCTGCAGAGAAAAACCTTACTTTGGGTGAGCTCGGTGCGATAGCCGAGAAGGATCCGTCGATTGACAAGATGATCGACTCCAGGATCCTGGAGATCGCCAGATCCCACCCGGACATCATTCTGGAATCCAGGCTGTCGGCGTACATGCTGACACGCAACGGAATACCCGCCTTCAGGATCCTTCTGGAGGCGAGCCCCGAGATCCGCATGGCGAGGGTCGGTGTGCGCGAGGGTGAGACGCTGGAGGAGGCAACCGCCAAGACCATGGAGCGTCAGAACTCAGAGGCGAAGAGGTACATGATGTACTACGGCATCGACATCCAGGACCGCAGCGTCTACGACCTCGTCATCAACACCGACGACATGACCCCTGATGAGGTCCTGGAGACGATCCTCGAGGGAGTCCGTGGTTGGAATGCTGACTAAGGATCCCAAGGCAATCCCTGACAAGTGGGGCAAGAGGCCGTCGGACCGTACCATAGGCGAGCTTCTGCAGGGCGGAGTCATAATCCTCGACAAGCCGTCGGGGCCCACGTCCCATCAGGCAACGGCCTGGGTCCGCGATGCGCTGAAGTGCGACCGTGTCGGCCACGGGGGCACGCTGGACCCGTATGTCAGCGGAGTGCTGCCGATCACCCTAGGCAAGGCGGTCCGTCTCACCGACGTCGTCCTCTCGTCCGACAAGGAGTACATCTGCCTGATGCGTCTCCATGCCGACCGTCCCGAGAAGAGGGTGAGGGAGGTCATCTTGAGGTTCGTGGGGAAGATCTACCAGTTGCCGCCTGTGAGGTCCGCCGTCAAGAGGCAGGTCAGGATCAGGACCATACACGAGATCGAGATCCTGGACATAAGCGGCAGGGACGTCCTTTTCAGAGTTCGTTGCGATGCCGGTACATACGTCAGGACGCTCTGCGTCGACATCGGCGATCTCCTGGGATGCGGGGCGAACATGGTGGAGCTCAGGCGCACCCGTTCCGGCAAGATGACGGAGGATCGGGCGCACAGCCTGCAGGACATGCGCGACGCATACATTTTCTGGCAGCAGAACGGTCGCGGGGAATGGCTGAGAAGCATGCTTCTGCCGATGGAGGTCCTCGTGGAGCCTCTCCCCAAGGTGATCGTGAAGGCCACGGCTGTCGACGCCGTGTGTCACGGTGCGGACCTCAACGTCCAGGGCGTCCACATGCTCGACGAGGACATTAGGAAGAACGCGCTCGTGGCCATGATGACCGCCCGCGGGGAGCTCATAGCCCTGGGCAGGATGTCGATGTCCACGCCCAAGGTCATGTCCGCGACGACCGGCAGAGCCGTCGAGACGACCAGGGTCTTCATGGAGCCGGGTCACTATCCGAGGATGTGGAGGTACTCCACAGACCTGGAGGAGCTCTCCGTAGAGCCAGCGTTCCCGGAGTGAGAAGATTTCTTTAAGGCACAGGGGCATTACCCCGCATTGGTGATCCGATGTCCTTGTTCGAGAAGAGGGAGCAGGTTTACGGACCCGAGGTTGTCTCGGTGGGTGATTTGGATCTTACGGTCGACGGTGGCTACCGTAATGTGGTGACCATCCCGCTGGACGTGAAGCCCAAGAGGATGCTCACTGTCCGCGTCTCCTCCGACTTCCCGGTGGACGTCGTCGTAGCCAACGAGAAGGGGGCGGCCGTCGGCCACAAGGAGGGCGTCAGAGATGCCACCCTGGGCCCGTACAGCACTGGAAAACTGAAGAGCATGGGCATATTCCTCGGGCTCTACCCCGGGGACAAGGCCAAGGTCAACGTCGAGGCCTGGATGGAGAAGGAGTGATGGCACCGAAAGTGGATCTCTCGGGGATCGGCAGGGCTCTGTCATTCAAGGACGCGGACAGGGTCGCAGTGTACCTGTTTCTCATCCTGCTGGCCGCGTCCGTCGTGGCAGCTGTGGCCGTCGCCTCTTTCACCGACCACAGCTCTTTCGAGGTGTTCCCCGTTCTGACGCTGCCGTTCACGGCCGTCGGTCTTCTGAGCTATCTGTACCGCAGGCACTGGATCCCGTTCATCGTCATCGTCCTGATATGTGTAATCCTCTACGTCGTGAGTCCGACGGCCGGCATCATCGCAGTCTATCTGCTGGTGTGCACCCGCGGAATAGCCGTGATGGCGTCCATACTGCAGAAGCGTGCCCTCCCCACGGTGCTCGACGGCATCGGCCGTTCGCGGCTGGCCGGGAGGAGGTCTGCCGGTGAACGTCTGGCACAGTTCGTGTTCGGCATCCCGTCCAACATCGACACGAGGGTGTTGAGGGTGGAGCCCGCCGTCAGGAGGAGGGGCCTTCCCTGGTCCGACCTGCTTGGCACGATGAGGGTCGCGCTGGTGCCGTGCCTTCTGATGTGGGCCGGGTTGTTCACCCTGTTCGTCTTCCATTTCTCCGTCGCTGTCGCCTACACGAGCGTGTTCACGGTCGTCGTCTACATCGCCGCCTTCGCACTGCCCTGGCTCATACTGAGGTCTCTCGATGTCCGCGTGGGCTCCGAGGGCGGGGGGATGCCTGTTTACGAGGGCCTCCTGGGGACGTGCACCCGCATGTCCGTGGCCCTGTTCGTCATGCTCCTCGTCGCTGCGGCTGCGCTATACACCGGGGTCAACACGTTCTGGTACATCCTCGCCTCCGCCGTCATGGCGGTCGGTGTGATCGGCGTGTCCACTGCCTTCTATCTTCTGGAGTATGAGCACGGGACGGTGGAGGCCGTGATGTCCGATGACCTGGTCCGCGGATGCGTCGCGGAGGGGAGGTCCGGCGCCGGTGCTCGTCTCATTGACGATGTCCCCGGTACGCCGGAGGGGAGCAGGGAAGCTCCCGGTCAGAGGTACTGATTGCTGAAGTAGGGGTTCATCCTGCCGGGACCGTCGAGTCCCTGTATGATGGGCTTGAAGACCTCGCCAGACGACATGCCGGGGGTCTTGTTCTTGCCGATGATCTCCGGCTCGTGCCAGTTGGTGATGATGACCTGGTACTTCTGCCTGACCCCTTCGACCTCGATGCACGGGCTCTCGGAGTTCTTCAGGATGTCGAGGGCGACGTCCGCCAAATCCTGAATCTCCTCGGGGGTGATCTCGTCTGCTAGTCTGATGAAGAAGGTGTGCTCCTCGGTGGTCCCGTTGAGCATGTATGTGACCTCGGACTTCCCGACGATCTCCCTGAACTTCTCGGCCTTCTCGCCTTCGCCGGAAAGCTCCAGCATGCGCTTCTTCCAAACGTCCGGGATCTCCACGTAAAGGGCGTCCTGCCCGAGTATCTTCCACATGCAGGCGTCATCGTCGCTCCCTTAGTAAAAAGTTGGCTTGGAACGCACGTGCGCGCGCGCCAATAAGTTAAAGACGACTCCGACATACGGGCGGATGGGTACTAGACATGCCGGAAGATTTCAAAGTCACCCCCTGGGAGGTCACCGGGGAAATAGACTACGACCTGCTGCAGCAGAGGTTCGGGACCACCCCGATCGACGACGCCCTACTGGAGAGGCTCGCCGGGTACGGGGACCTGCATTACATGCTGAGGCGCGGCATATTCTACTCGCACAGGGACATGATCCCCCTTCTCGACGAGTACGACAAGGGTAACAGGTTCGTCCTCTACACCGGGAGGGGCCCTTCCGGGAACACCCACCTGGGACACATCATGCCGTGGATCTTCAACAAGTGGGTCCAGGACACATTCGGTGTGGACATGCTGTTCCAGCTCACCGACGACGAGAAGTTCCTGTTCAAGGACCTCACCCTGGAGGAGACCGGGCGCATGGCGTACGAGAACGCCCTCGACTTCATCGCCCTTGGGTTCGATCCGAAGAAGACGAGGATCATAGTCAACACGAAGAACGTGGACAAGCTGTACCCCGTCGCCCTGAAGGTGGCGAAGAAGGTCACGTTCTCCACAGCGAAGGCCGTGTTCGGTTTCGAGAACTCCACGAACATCGGCTCGATATTCTACACCACGATGCAGTCCGTGCCGGCGTTCCTGCCCACGGACGAGGCCGGGAAGCAGGTCCCGGTCCTCATCCCCTGCGGCATCGACCAGGACCCCCACTTCAGGGTCACCAGGGACGTCGCACCCGGTCTCGGATACCCCAAGCCCTCGCTCATCTACTGCAAGATGTGCCCTGGACTGGCCGGAGGGGACAAGATGTCGTCCTCGGACGAGAACGCCACCATATTCACCACCGACACTCCCAAGGCGGTCAAGAAGAAGGTCGGAAGGGCGTTCACGGGCGGATGCGTCTCCGTGGAGGAGCAGAGGCAGAAGGGCGGGAACCCGGAGGTCTGCTCCGTCTTCAAGTACAACTACTTCCTCTTCGAGCATGACGACGGCAAGATCAACGAGCTCGCCGAGAAGTGCCGCAAGGGGGAGATCCTCTGCGGTGAGTGCAAGATGTGCCTCACCGAGAGGATAAACGTCTTCCTGGAACAGCACCAGGACAAGAGGGAGAAGGCGAAGGACGTCGTGGCGGACATGACCTACGACGGATTCGAATGGTGATTCCCATGGGCATCGAGGAAATTCTTGAGGGACTTAGCTACAACGAGAAGAGGCTGCTCCTGGCCTTGAACGGGAGGGGAGGAACCGCCTCCCCGGCGGAACTCATAGCGGACGGGGCGTTCAGCCTCGAGGTGGAGGTCATGGGGGCCGCGTCCTGGCTCGAATCCAAGGGTCTGGCGAAGCTGTCCGAGAGCTCGGAGAGGTTCTACGTTCTGGCGGACACGTCCGTCGTCGACGGGCTTCCCGAGAGGGTAGCCGTGAACCTGATCTCCGAGGCGGGCGGCTCCATGGACATGGACGCCCTCGCCCAGGCCATGTCCGGCGGCATGGACAAGGTCGCCGTCGGATGGCTCAAGAGGAAGGGTCTCGCCGACATCGTCAAGGACGGCGACAGGAAGAACCTGGTGCTCACCGACAAGGGGAGGGCCGTCCTGGGCGAGAGGATGCCCGACGAGGAGCTCATCCAGAGGATGTCCTCTGGGCCGGTCCCGGAGGCCGATGCGGACCCGAAGGTCGTGAAGGACCTGAAGGGCCGTCAGGGCATGATCGCGGAGAAGGTCGTCACGGCCAGGTCCGTCTCGCTCACCGACCTCGGTAAGGAGGCCGCGTCCTCGGGCATCGAGCTGAAGCCCCAGATCACCGACATCACCGACCGCATAATCCAGAGCGGCGAGTGGAGGGACGCCGAGTTCAGGAAGTATGACATCCAGACCTTCGCGCCCTCGGTCTACGCTGCGAAGAAGCACATGCTCTCCAGGCTCGAGGCCCAGGTCAGCAGGATCTTCACCGAGATGGGATTCACCGAGATGTCCTCCGAGTACGTCCAGCCCTCCTTCTGGAACATGGACGTCCTCTACACGCCTCAGGACCATCCGGCGAGGGACCTCCAGGACACTTTCTACCTGGAGCATCCCGCGAGCATCCACATCGACGACGAGGAGATGGTCGAGACCATCAGGAACATCCACGAGAACGGCGGCGACACCGGATCCACGGGATGGGGAGGTCACTGGTCCAGGGAGAAGGCCGAGGCGGCGATCCTCAGGACGCACAGTACCGTCAGCAGCATCAAGTTCATCGCGGAGCACCCGGACGCCCCGCAGAAGGCGTTCTCCATCTCCAGGATATTCAGGAAGGAGTCCATCGACTCGACACACCTGCCGGAGTTCACCCAGATCGAGGGGATCATCATCGACGAGAACGCGAACTTCGACATGCTCATCTCGCTCATCCGCGAGTTCTACTCCAGGATGGGGTTCGACCAGATCCGCATCAGGCCCGCATACTTCCCGTACACCGAGCCGTCCCTGGAGCTGGAGGTCTTCTTCAACGGCAAGTGGATGGAGCTCGGTGGCGCCGGCATATTCAGGCCGGAGGTCGTCGCGCCGTTCGGGGTCAAGTATCCAGTCCTCGCATGGGGATTCGGCTTCGAGAGGCTCGCCATGCTCAAGTGGGACATAAAGGACATCAGGGACCTGTACATCTCAGATATGGACACCCTGAAGACCAACGCCGTCCTCTGAGGACACCACGTCCACGCGGTTCCTGAGCATCTCCGTCACACCGGGGTCCTTGGCCGAGCAGTACGCGGCCTCCAGCAGATGCAGCGCGAGTTCCGGGTTCCCTAGCGACAGGTACGACTCCGCCTCCCAGCGGAGGGCCTCGTCCAGCCTGAACAGGCATCCGGACTCGGTCATGCAGCGCCTCGCCTTCCTCAGGTAGACGACAGCCTCGGCGTGCCTGTCGTTCGCCGCCATGCACTTCCCGAGGACGAGCGCGGTCCTAACATCCGCACAGTAGACGTCCAGCGCACGCTCGAGGGCCGCCGACCTCCTCCCCTCGGCCAGGAGGATCTCCGCCATCATCGCCCCCTTCAGACAGACGCTGTCGTCGCTGATGCGTCCGGCGGCCGACCTAGCCTTGTCAAGCATCCCGAGTCTCAGGTAGGAGAAGGCTGCCACCTCCGCCAGGTCGTCCATGCCGGGGTTGCGCGATATGAGGTCGAGCGCGTCAACCGTCCCGGGGTCGGGCGAGTCCATTATGGCGTACCTGTTGCTGCCGGCAAGCTTCGCGGCCTCGCGGATGCGCTCTGCGCCCACAAGATGCAGGATCCTCTCGTCCAGGGGGCCGCTGTTGTCCGCGCACCAGTCAGCCGCGACGCTGTGCCATCTCCTGAGTGTCTCCGCGTCCGCTCTGCCGGTGTACAGCTTCCTCGTCCTCCTCCTGATGGAGACGAATCCGCTGGGGTCCACCGGGAGCAGCGGCACAGACCTTCCTCCCGGGACCTGCCTGTGATGGACGGGGACCTCGATGAGCATCAGAGCCCCGAGGATGTCCCTGTCCTCCCGACCGAGGGCGTCGAAGCAGTCGGTGCGGCAGTGGTTGATGTTCCTCGGTAGTATGTCGTCCGGGTCCTTCCCGTCGATCAGGGTCCTGCAGCGCTCTTCGCCCTTCGAGCTCAGGAGGTAAACCTTGCGCGGGTTCCTGCCGGCGTCGTCGGCGATGGCCAGCCGCCCCATGCGTATCAGTCCCTCCTTGCCCATCCTCCCGACTATGAGCGAGGCGTACGACCTGGATATCCCGAGCGCCTCTCCGATGCCGTCCTGTGTAAGCTCGAACGGCGCCACCTTCTCCGCATCCATGTTGAAGAACCTGTACCTGTACAGGTGCATCATGGTCCTCTCCGATTGGGTAAGCTCCTTCATGGATGTTCACACGGGCGGTGTACTTAAGTCACGAGCGGTGGAACATCGCGCGCTAAAACTTAGAGCATGGACCGAAAACGGTTAATCGGAGCCATTCCAATCATCGTCGCATGTCAAGACTCCTGGTGTGCAGCGAACCCGATCTGCCGTCCGTCAACATGAGGGCGGCTCTCATGAAGATGCATCGCTGGGAGGACCTCGGGGAGAAGGACGGCGCCCGTTTCAGCGTATGCGGCGACACCTACATGGTCTCCATCGACGACATGCACATACGCCACGACGACATCGACCGCCAGGCGGAGGATTTCGGGATCAGGGTGGACGATGTGGTCGTGATGTCCAAGCATTCCGCCAAGAGCGGCAAGCCCGCGCTCACGGCCCACCCCATCGGAAACTATCACGGCAACGAGTACGGTGGAAGGGCGGAGACCCTGGTCAGACCCTCGCCGGCGCTGATGTCTGACGCGCTGAGGAGGATCGTCGCATACAACGACGTGCCCGGGATACAGACATGCTTCGAGGTCACCCACCACGGGCCTTGGATGGAGAGGCCGACGTTCTACATCGAGATAGGAAGCGACGAGTCGCATTGGGGCGACATCCATTCCGCGGAGGTCCTCGCGAGGGTCATCACGGATATGGAGCCCCATGATGAGTATCCCACGGTCGTTGGTGTCGGCGGCGGGCACTACGCCCCCAGGTTCACGGATCTGGTACTCTCGCGCAAGGTCAACATGGGCCATATGCTGCCGGTCTACCAGTTCGAGGGAAGGGACGACGAGGACTTCCTGCGCATGCTCGATGACGCATGCAGGGCAACAGGCACAGACCAGGTGTACATCCACAGGAAGTCCATGAAGGGTCCCGAGGAGCACAGGGTGAAGGGGCTGGTGCAGTCCGCGGGTTACGACACGCCCAAGTCGGCGGACTTCGAGCCGCTCAATGGGAATTGACGAACGTTCCGTCGAACCTCTCGCCCAGGATGGCCTTCCTGAGTTCGTCCAGGTTCCTGCCGTCGACGATCATGATGTCGATGCTCTTCTCGGCGGCTATCTTCACGCCCAGGGGGTCGAAGACGCTTGACTTGGACGCTCCGTGCTCCTTATACACGATCTCGCCCAGCCTCTCTATCGTCATCTCGGGGATCCTGACGGCGTCCGGATTGCTGCGGGGGTCGTCGGTGTACACCGCATCCACGGAAGTGGCGTTGACCACCCTGTCGGCGTCCATGCAGGACGCGACCATCATGGCGACGGCGTCCGTAGTGTGTCCGGGCTCGGTCCCGCCCATGACGGCGATCCTTCCAACCTCGGCCCTGGATGCGGTCTCCTCGGCAGTCTCAGGCACCTTGTCGGGCATGTTGCCGAGGGCGAGTGCCAGCAACTGCGCGTTGAGCCTGGTGGCGCCTATGCCGAGGATGTCCAGCTGATAGGTGTCGCCTCCGAGCTCGCGACCGGTCTCGGCGTAGTACCTGGCGGTCTTCCCGCCTCCGCAGACCACTGCGAGTCTGACGCTTCCGGACAGCTCCTTCAGCATCGACGCAAGTCTGGCTATGTATTCGGCATCGTTGTTCCCGGGAACCAGAATGGACCCGCCTATCGAGACGACTACGCTGTCCGTTTGACCACACACCAATATGTTAAATAAGAATGGGACTTGACATAAAAATGTTGGTGAAGTCATGGGAGAAACCAATTCAGAGGACAAAGCCAGATACGACTTCAAGAAGGATATGCAGGAGATCACCAATTACAGGGGCAGGGGAACCGAGCTCATCTCGGTCTACATCCCCGGCAACAAGCAGATCTCCGACGTCATGGCGTATTTGAGGAACGAGCAGTCCCAGGCGTCCAACATCAAGTCCAAGACTACGATGAAGAACGTCACCAGCGCCATCGACTCGATAGCGGCTCGACTCAAAACGTACAAGGCACCGCCAGAGAATGGTGTCGTGATTTTCTGCGGGGAGGTCCCCAGGGCCGGCGACCAGACCAAGATGGTCCAGTACGTCATCAATCCGCCCGAACCCATCACCGCGTTCCTCTACAGATGCGATTCGACGTTCTTCACAGACCCGCTCCAGTCTATGATGCTAGACAAGAAGTGCTACGGGCTCATAACCATCGACAGGTCCGAGGCCACGCTGGGTCTGCTCATGGGAAGCAGGATCCAGGTCCTGAAGCACTTCGATTCGCTCGTCCCCAGCAAGCACCACCAGGGAGGTCAGTCCTCGGTCCGTTTCGAGAGGCTGATCGAGATCGCGGCCCACGAGTTCTTCAAGAAGGTCGCGGACAACGCCACCGAGGTCTTCCTCAACAGGCCCGAGCTCCTGGGCATCCTCGTGGGAGGGCCCGGGGCGACGAAGGACTTCTTCGTCAAGGAGGAGTACCTGCACCATGAGCTCAGGAAGAAAGTCGTCACCCCCCTCGTCGACACGGGGTACACGGACGAGTCCGGTCTCAGGGAGCTGGTGCAGAACGCCCAGAACATCATCACCGACATGCAGCTCACGAAGGAGAAGGAGTACATGCAGCGCCTCTTCACCGAGATCAGGAAGACCGACGGAGGTCTCTCCTGCTACGGGGAGGACGAGGTCCGCAACGCGCTGGACATGGGCGCAGTGGACATGCTCCTGATCTCGGAGTCACTCAGCAAGAGGAGGGTCACTGTCCAGTGCCCCTCCGGACACGAGCACGAGCTCACTGTGAAGGACCCGGACGAGAGGATCGCCTGTCCCGAATGCGGTGCCACGGCGACTGTCGTCAAGGACGAGGACCTCATCGACGACTTCTTCATGAGGGCGGACGCGTTCAACACCCGCGTCCAGATCATCTCCCCCGACTCGGAGGAGGGTGACATGCTCCTGAAGGCCTTCGGAGGTATCGCGGCGATTCTCAGGTACAGGGTGTGAATGAAATGTCCGTAATGAACGAGTTCGAGAACCAGGTCCGCGCGAAGGTCGCGGACGCTCTGGCAGCAATGGGCGCGGACGTGCAGTTCGTGACGGAGCTGCCGTCAGTGGACACAGCCGATCTGGCGGTGCCCTGCTTCACGATGTCCAAGGCCCTGAGGAAGGCCCCTCAGGCGATCGCAGACGAGCTGGCGGCGGCCATCGAGCCTTCCGGGCTCGTGTCCTCCGTCTCGTCGTGCAACGGCTACCTCAACTTCTGCATGGACGGCGCGGCGCTCGTCAAGGGAGTGCTCGACGACATCATCGCGTCCGGCGAATGCTTCAACGCGGAGCCGACCGGGCAGAGGGTCAATGTGGAGCACACATCCACCAACCCCACCGGGCCCATCCACGTGGGCAGGGCCAGGAACCCCATCATCGGGGACACCCTGGCGAGATGCCTGAAGAGATGCGGCCACGAGGTCACCACCGAGTACTACGTGAACGACGTGGGGAAGCAGGTCGTCATCCTGACGTGGGGCGTCAACAACGTCTCCGACGAGGTCGCCGAGGCCGAGGCCGAGGAGCACGCCAAGAACGCCGGCCACGAGAAGGAGAGGGACAAGACAGACCACAGGCTGGTCGCTAAGTACAGGGTCGCCAACAGGATGATGGAGAGCGATCCCGGCGTCCAGGCGCAGATCGCCGACATGCTCAGGAGGTTCGAGGCCGGGGACCGCGAGGTCATCGACACCGTCCGCCACACCGCCGAGATCATGCTC
The DNA here is from genome assembly GCA_009911715.1 of Methanomassiliicoccaceae archaeon DOK. Lineage (NCBI taxonomy): Archaea > Methanobacteriati > Thermoplasmatota > Thermoplasmata > Methanomassiliicoccales > Methanomassiliicoccaceae > Methanomassiliicoccaceae archaeon DOK. The sequence goes on from CP047880.1 coordinate 288,176, forward strand.
GGAGGCCTGAGGGAGACCCTGGCGAACATCAACGTCACGCTTGACAGGTACACATGGGAGTCCGACTTCATCGCGGACGGCTCCGCAAGGGATGTCGTCGAGAGGCTCAAGGTCTCGGATTATGCCGGACAGACCGACGACGGTGCGTGGTACGTCGATCTGAAGGACTTCGGCATCCAGGGGAAGAACACCAAGTTCACGTTCACGAGGTCCGACGGAACCACGCTGTACACGACCCGTGACATCGCGTACCATCTGGACAAGTTCTCCAGGTCCGACCGCGTCATCGACGTGCTCGGGGAGGACCAGAAGCTGGGTTCCAAGCAGCTCTGCTCCGTTCTGGAGATCCTCGGACACGACAAGATGCCCGAACCCCTGTTCTACTCCTTCGTCTCCCTCCCAGAGGGGAAGATGTCCACCCGCAAGGGTGTGGTCGTCTATCTCGACGACCTCATCGACGAGGCCGTGGCCCATGCCTACGACGAGATCAAGTCGAGGGTGGAGACCAGGAACTCGGACATGACCGAGGAGAGGATGAGGGAGATAGCCCGCATCGTCGGAACCGGCGCGATCAGGTACAACATCGTCCGTGTCCAGCCCGAGAAGCAGCTGGTGTTCAAGTGGAGCGAGGCGCTCAACTTCGACGGCAACTCCGGACCGTACCTCCAGTACGTCCATGCCAGGGCATGCAGCATGCTGAGGAAGGCCGGGGAGTACCAGCGCGACACCGATCCCAGCAAGCTCACCGACCCTATGGAGGTCAACCTCGTCAAGAAGCTCGCACGCTACGGGGAGGTACTCAGGGAGGCCGGTGACGGCAAGAGGGTTCACATGCTCCCTGCATACGGACATGAGCTCGCCGTAGCCTTCAACCAGTTCTACGCTGCCGTGTCCGTTCTCGACGCCGGTCCCCGCAGGGATGCCAGGCTGACCCTGGTGGAGTGCACCAAGACCGTCCTGGCGGATGTCCTCGACTGTCTGGGCATGGGCGCTCCCGAGGAGATGTGAGCATGGATATCCGTCCCGTCAGGATCAGGGACATCGAGAAGGTCCGCGAGCTGGAGCTCTCCTGCATCCGCGAGTACTTCGCCGAGACGCTGGAGAACAAGTGGGAGGACCTCCCGCAGGAGTGGAAGGACAACCTCGGGGCCAGCAGCAGGAACCACTTCAAGGCGTACCTCGACAGCGGCCTCAGTCTCGTTGCCGAGGAGGACGGGGAGATCGTGGGATTCATCTTCGCCCAGATGCTCCACCACATCGCCGACGAGGACAACCTGCTCTGGATCGAGAACATGGGGGTCCATCCGTATTTCCGCAGGAACATGGTCGGATACCAGCTCCTCAGGGAGTGCGTCAGGCTCGGTCGCGAGCAGGGCGCCGGTGTGGCACATGCGATGATCCAGCCAAACAACGCCCCCTCCATCCTCATGTTTAAGAAGCTGGGCTTCTTCATGGACAGGCGCGAGGTCGCGCTGATGGACCTGAACGATCCCAATCTCAAACTCTGAACAAACGCCGTGCCGACGTTCTCGTCGGCGCGGCCATCTTCCTTTTCGATATCTCGGAAGACTGCAGGATTCCGGGAAACTGTGAAACGAAGACAAAAAAGATGGACGGGGCGCACCCCGTCCGGTTTCAAGGGAGGATCACTCCTGCTCCTTCTTCTTCCTCTTCTCCTCGAGGTATCTCTCCCTCTCGGATTTGTCCGAGGACTTCTTCTTCTCCTTGTCGGCGGCCTTCTTGGCCTTCTCAGCCTGCTTCTGGGCCTCGAGCTCCTCGAAGGTCATCTTGGGCGCCTTCTCCTTCCTCTCCAGGAGTCTGGACTCCTTGACCTTCGGCTCCTCCGCGACCTTGGGTTCGGCCGCTTTGGGCTGCTCCTCGGACTTGGCGACGTACCTCTTCCTCTCGGTGGTGGGTGCGGGCGTCTTCTCCTTCTTCTGCTTCTTGTCGGCCTTGGCGGCCATCTCCGCCTTCCTCTGGGCCTCGAGCTCCTCGAAGGTCATCTCGGGCTTCACCTTGGGGGTGTCGCGCATCTTGATGTATGCGAAGATCACGATGATGATGACGACGACGGCGATGGCTCCGTAGACGGCCCAGTTGGACAGGATGTTCTGGGTGACCTCGACGTTCACGTTGAACCCGTGTCCTCCCTCCATCTCGTTCGCAGGTGTGCATTCGACCCTGATGGTGTGGTTGCCGACCGAGGTCATCATGCCGAGGTCGACGTGGATGACGTTCTCTCCGGGGGTGACGTTGAAGGTCTGCACGGAGAGTTCCCTGCCGTTCTCGGTGATGGTCACCGTGAGTTCGAAGCTGTTGTCGCTCTGGAGGGTGAAGTCGAATCCCCCTCCGTTCATGTTGTCGACCTCGACGGTCCCGCTGGGGCTGTTCTCGATGGTCGCGGCATCCGCGACGGGCACCAGCATCAGGGCGAAGAGGACGACCGCCGAGACGGCGATGATCTGTTTGCAGTTCATGTGCTCGCCTCAGGTGATGATCTCCTCGACGCGCTCCTGCTCTATCGCCTTGCGGATCTCCATCGACAGTCTCCTTCCGGAAGACATGTTTGTCCTCCACAGGGTGTTCCCGTAGGGGTGTCCGACGGACATGTGGACGTTGGTTCCGCCTCCGATGCGGGGCGCCACATCGTAGATGTAGAAGTTCAGGTCCTTGTCGACGCAGGTCTGCAGGCAGAACGGGCCGATGATTCCGGGATCGTAGAACTTCTTGGTGGCGGCCACGTACTTCTCAGCGAGTCCGAAGGCCTTGTCCAGGAGGGACTCCCTCAGGGTGGCGGAGTTGTGTCCGCACACGGTGTATTCGGGGATGATCCCGTCCTCCTCCAGCTCCACCTGCTGTTTGCCGGGGAGCCTGCAGTATCCGTCGAGGGAGCTCTCGAACCTCCAGTCGATTCCCAGGAGCTCGATCTTCTCGCCCTTCTCCTCGAGAGGGGAGTAGAAGAAGTCGAGGTTGAACACGGGTCCGATGATGTACTGCTCCATCCTGGCGTGCTCGAGGAAGTTCTCCTCGATGACGCCCTGGGCGATGAGCTCGTTGGACTTCTCCACGAACTGGTCGTAGTCCTTGGCGGTGAAGAATCCCCTCTCGAGCTTCTTCACCTTGTGGTGGACCTTGATGATGGTGAGGCCGTCGATGTCCTCGGGCTTCTCGACCTTCTTGGGGAAGGGCATCCCCGCCTGCTCCAGCAGCCAGTAGTAGTCGCGCTCGTCACCCCTCTCCTCGGACCTCAGGAGGTTCCTGCTTCCGACCATGGGGACGGCGAAGTCGTTCTCGACGGCGTCGATCCCGCAGTAGGAAACGAAGGACCTGTTGGGGACGAAGAGGACGTTGTTGTCCATCAGGCTCCTCTGCACATCGGGTTTGAGGATGCTGTTGAACTTGTCCAGAACCACGGGCTCGTCCACGACGCCCCTGATGAGGTTGCCCTGGGCGTCCCTCTGGGACCTGAAGTACTTGGAGAACGTTGCGTCCCTGCCCTGCTGGCAGACCGCGACGGTCCTGAATCCCTCGGAAACGGCTCCGTCGCAGGTGTCGAGGGCAGAGTGGGAGGCGATTACACCTACTTTGGCCTCCTTGAGGTTGTACTTCTCAAGGTTGCCGAGTACCTCGTCTCTGCTGATCATGTTGAATCACTGGCTAGGCCATCTACTCCGTTGTAATAATAACTTCGCGCGCGCGGGACAGCATGCCTGTCGGTTTTCGGAGGCGTCTGCAAGTACCTACAAATACATCGAGGCACTGGCGACGCCATGGACCAGCCGAGCATGGACGAACTGTCGATGCTGACGAGGGTGAATCTGATCTTCAGGTTCAGTTACACGATCCCGTTCCTCCTGGCATCCGTGTGCGGTGTCGTCTACGCGGTGCCTTACGACGTACCCTGGCACATAATGGTCCTGATACCCGTGGCCGTCCTTCTGCTGGCACTGTTCGTGAACTTCTCCAACGACTATTTCGACCACAAGTCCGGCGTGGACAAGAAGGTCAACGACCGGAAGTCCAGGACAAGGGACAACCTGATGACCTCAGATGCCGTGAAGAGGGTGTACTGGGAGGGCAACCAGTTCGATACCGGTCTGGTGACCGAGAGGCAGGGGAAGGCGATCATGGCCGCCCTTTTGGTCCTGATTGTCATCGTCGCACTGCCGGTGATCGCCTACGGCGGATGGTCCGTCGTGGTCCTGGGGCTCATAGGTGCCGCCCTGGCATTCTTCTACACCGCGCCTCCCGTGAACCTGGGGGCGAGGGGCCTGGGCGAGGTCTCCGTGGCGATATCGTTCTTCATGATGTGCTTCTGCTCGTTCTACGTGGCAACCGGCACGTTAACCGTGGAGATCCTTCTATTCTCGGTCATGATCGGGATCATCGTGGGTCTGATGCGCCTCATCGACTCGATGTCGGCCAACGACGTCCATCTAGAGATGCACGAGGTCAACATGTCCATCAGGCTCGGGACGGAAGGCACCGTGAGGGCGATCAAGGCGGCGGTGGTCATCGCGTACGTGCTGGCGGCGCTGATGTGCTACTACAACCTGCTGAACGTCCTGCTCTTCGCGACCCTTCTGATTACCGTCAAGATGGTCAGGGTGATCGACGCCCGCAGGGAGCACTGGGATGTCGCCATTATCCCGTTCTCGTTCCTGTTCTCGCTGCTGACGGAGGTTCTCTTCCTGGTCGTCACGCTCTGCACGATGGCGGTCGGCCCCGTCGTCTTCTGGTGAGTGTCAGCTCTTGGATTTGGCGAAGACAGGGAACATCTCCAGGATGGTGGCTGGGGAACCACGGTCGATGAGGTAGTACTCGCGGACGGCGTCGTAGCCGCAGTGCCTGCACGATTCGGTTCCCTCCGAGGGGCATCCGTTCTTCCTGGAGCCGTCTGGCATGGTGAACGCTGACAGGTACTTGGGGCATCTGGATCCCCAATCCTCCTCGGCCAGGAGCTTCAGGCCCTTCTTGGAGTTCAGGATCGGGAAGCCCTCCTTCTTGAGCGAGGCTATCTCGTCGATGGCCCTCCTCTTCTCCTCGGGGGTCGGGAGGAGTTCGTACGGCGGCGGGGTGATGAAGTTGAATACGATGCCCGCGAGGCGGGGGTTGGATTTGACGATCTCCACAATCTCGCGAATATGCTCGAGGTTGCCCTTTTGCAGGACCATGTTTGCGTACACCCTGCCGGAGAATTCGAGGCCGGAGAGGGTGTCCATGAGCTTGTCGTATGCTCCATCGCCGCGGACGTAGTCGTGAACGGCCTTCGGACCGTCGAGGCTGACGGAGATGACGTCGGAGTTAGTGAAGATCCTCCCCGTGGTCCCGTTCGTGGTGTATCCCACGTTGTAGTATCCGATGCTCTTGGCAGCGTCTATCAGGTCGCCGAGGTCCTTGTCGCCGTCTCTCCAGATGGTGGTCTCGCCGCCCTCGAAATACGCTATCCTGGCACCGGACTCGTACCTCTCCCTAAGGTCGGTGACGATCTCATCGTACGTCTGTGCGGCCTTGATCCCGGGATTGGCCTTCAGCATGGAGTCTATGTGGCAGTGTCTGCATCTGAGGTTGCAGGCGTAGCCTATGCCCATGGTGATGACAAGCGGGTTCTTCCTCCCGCATTTGGACAGAATCCACCATTTAGCATAGCCCGTGAACTGCTTGACGGCCATGCCGGTGTGATTTTGGGAACCGTATTTAGGGTTTTGCGATGACACGCAGACACTTAGTAGGGAGAAGAAATGGTAGCCTCGCCCAGATTCGAACTGAGGTCGCAGGATCCAGAGTCCCGCATGATTGACCACTACACTACGAGGCTATCGAATCATCCGCATTCTGTTATCGTTCTTAAAATTATCGGCGTTCGACGATGCATGGTTTCATCAATCGGTTTTCGAGTCCATCTCGTCGCAGATCCTCTCGACGATCTCTGCGAATCCGTCCTCTCCGACTTCATATCTGCCTTTCAGGGTCATATCCATTATCAGGAGCAGATTCGACACGAACTTCCCTCTCGGGGACAGCCTGTATTTCATCACCATTCTGCCGTCCCTCACAAGGCGTTCCTCTACGAGACCGCCCTCTCTCAGGAGGTCGACCCGGTCCCTGACCATCTTCCAGTTGGAGATGTACTCGTTGAGTTCACTCTGGGTCATCTCCTCACTCATGCGGAGTTTCAGCAAGGAGGTTATCACATGTTTCCTTCCCAGAATCTCCTCAGCGCCTAGTGCCATATCGGGGGCATCGGGTTATGTCTATGATTTCAGTTTTCTGAACTTAAATTATTTATCTATCAAATCGTTAGGTTTCTCACCATTCGTCTACGAAATGGACGTTTGTAGATACAAATGGATAGGACGATACATCCAACTCAGAAGGCGAAGACGTATGATGTTAGATTCGGGAGCCCCAATCGATGTTCTTGAGGAAAAACATGCCATATCGACCATGATATACCTTCTAGACAACGACGGATGTCGGAAGTCGGACATCTACAGAGATGTATCACGCAACCCCCGGATGCCCGAGAAGCTGGATCTCTTGGAGAATCGCGGTCTCATCGTGCAGAGCCCCATCGATGAGCGCAACTCCGTAAACATCCATCTGACGGACATGGGGAAGGATGTCGCCCTGGCGCTCAGGGACATCGCCGCCAGGATGACCCAGTGAGTCAGTACTCGCATCCGCCGTTGACGATTCCGATTATGTCGTCGACGTATCCGGCCGCTCTGTCCTCCATCCTGAGGTCCAGGTCGGACAGTCCGCGCCTGTACGCGTCCATGACCGCGCGCGGGACGGGTGTGAAGTCCGTGTTCATGGCGGGCCCGATCTCAGCCATCTCGGATTCGAACCTGTCCCTAGGGATCGAGAGGATGTAAGCGACCGTCTCGTAGACGATGCGATCCTCGTCGAGATACTTCAGGAGGGCACCCTGGTTCCTCGTGGGTTCGTCCTCGCCTATGGCAAGTCTCAGCTCGGCGATCTCCACAGCCTTCCTGGCAGCGACCGCCCTTATGACGCCGTCGTCGTACTGTCTGAGGACCTCGTACATGTGTGCGAGTCCGGGGTCGTTCTCCATCTTCATGCGGAGCCGATGGGCATGGACGATTTTAAAAAATGGGATGACAGCGCGTTGCCGTCTATTTCGGTAAGGGTGGCCGGGGCGTCGCCCCGGCTATTTGATCACTGGACTGCCTTCTCGACCTTGGCGAAGATCTCGTCGATGCTTCCGACACCCTCGATGGTGACGAGGGTTCCCTTCTTCGCGTAGTAGTCAATGAGAGGCATGGTGTTCTCGCGGTAGACCTTGAGCCTGTTGAGGACGGTCTCCTCCTTGTCGTCGTCCCTCTGGTAGAGCTTGCCTCCGCACTTGTCGCAGACGCCCTCCTGCTTCGGGGGGTTGTAGATCAGGTGGTAGACGGCGTTGCAGTCGGGGCAGGAGCGCCTCTTGGTGAGCCTGTTGATGAGCTCCTCATCGGCGACGTCGAGGTTGAGGGCGAGGTCCACGTCGAGCTGCTCGGCGAGTGCGTCGGCCTGCTCCACGGTCCTGGGGAACCCGTCGAGGATCACTCCGCCCTTGGCCTGGGCGATCTTCTCCTTCATGAGTCCGATGATGAGGTCGTTGGGCACGAGGGCGCCGGAGTCCATGTACTCCTTGGCCTTCTTCCCGAGGTCGGTTCCGTTCCTGACGGCTTCGCGCAGCATGTCGCCGGTGGAGAGCCTGGTGTACCCGAGCTCGTCGCTGAGTTTCTCGCCCTGGGTTCCTTTTCCGGATCCCGGGGGTCCAAGAAGAACGATCGTGGATTTCATGGAGGCTCGGAGTTCTTCATAATATATCAATACGAGGGAGGGGGACGGAATCCAATTAAATCCAGGAGTGTTCCTCAGAAAGGGGCTTCGGATGAAGATCGGATTGGGAATGGACACGGGTGGCACCTACACCGACGCTGTGATAATGGATCTGGACACGGGGAAGGTCCTGGACAAGGCTAAGTCCATGACGACCCGCGAGGACCTGTGCATAGGAATAAGGGGAGCCATCGAGGGCATAGGCGAGGAGTACCTGAGGGACGTCACCGTCGTCGCGCTGTCCTCCACTCTGGCGACCAACTCGGTCGTGGAGGGGAAGGGGTGCAGGGTCGGTCTGGTCTGCATAGGAGGCGATTACAACAGGGCCGTCAATGCCGACTACTCCGTCAGGGTGGCGGGCGGTCACGACTACCACGGGGACCCGAACGAGCCCCTGGACGTCGACGCGGTAAGGGGCTTTCTGGAGTCCGTCCGCGGGAGGATCGACGGTCTGGCCGTGTCGGGGTACCTTTCGATACGCAATCCGGAGCACGAGGACGCGGTCCGCGAGATGGCCAAGGACATCCTCGGGGTCCCGGTGGTCTGCGGGCACGAGCTGTCATCCAGTCTGGGGTTCAGCGAGCGTACGACCACCTGCATCATGAACAGCAGGCTGATCCCGGTGATGGACGGTCTGATACGCTCGGTCGAGGCGGTCCTCGGGGAGAAGGGCGTCCACGCACCCCTGATGATTTTCCGCGGGGACGGCACTATGATGAGCGGGGCCGTGGCGAGGGAGAGGCCGGTCGAGACGATCCTCTCGGGACCCGCCGCCAGCCTCATGGGCGCCATGCACATGACCGGCATCAGGGACGCGGTCGTCATGGACATGGGCGGGACGACCACCGATATCGGGGTCCTGCGCGACGGAAGGCCCAGCCTGGATCCGGAGGGGGCCATGATCGGGGGCAAGAGGACCAGGGTCATGGCCGCCCAGATCGCCACATCCGGCATCGGAGGGGACAGCCGCATCGTCGTCAACCAGGGACGCATAGTGCTTACATCGCTCCGCGTCATGCCGCTGTGCGTTGCCGCCAGGAGATGGCCACATGTGGCCGAGTCCCTGTCGTCGGTATATGCGAACCTCCCGACGCGCTACATGAGGCCTGTCAACGTGGAGAACAAGGTGTTCAGGACGGAGTTCCTCCGTACGATAGGCCGTCCGAGGGATCCCTCGATGGTCACGGAGGCCGACAACGAGCTTCTCGAACTGGCTTCGTCCAGACCGTACACCGTGAGCGGGGCGGCAATGGAGCTGCGCCGCGACGAGTACGAGTTCAACATCCCCTCCCTCGAGAGCTACGGTTTCATACAGAGGATCGGGTTGACGCCCACGGACATCCTCCACGCTGACGGGACATACACGGAATTCGACGCTGACGCATCCAAAGCGGGTGTGGCGTACATGGCCGCCCTCGCGGGCATGTCGCCCGAGGCGTTCATCGCAAAGGCCCGTGACGCCATCCGCAACAAGCTGGCACTGGAGCTGGCGAAGGTCGTGCTCACCGAGGACTCCGGAGAACTGGACCTCGGGAAGACCGGCATGGACATGGTCATGAAGTCCATCACGGGCACGCCCGGGAAGGACTTCCACTGCACCCTGACCCTGGACAAGCCGATCATCGGGATCGGGGCGCCGTCCGGAGTCTACATAAGGTGGATGGCGGGGGTGTTCGGCACGGATGTGATCATCGACGGGGACTCCGACGTGGGCAACGCCGTAGGGGCGATAACGTCGTCCGTTTCGGAGTCGATAGACATCCTGATCAGGCCCATGCTGATGGTGAAGGCCAAGGGGGAGTACGAGGCGTTCTCCAAGCTGGGCAGGTTCAGGTACGACAGCATCGAGGAGGCGATCTCGGACCAGGAGGCCAGAGCCAGGGAGTACGTGGTCGCGGCAGCTGAGAGGAGCAACGCGGAGAACGTGTGCGTCTCAGTCGACTCCGACCGCCATCTGTACATGACCCTCCCGGGAGGACGCGACCTGGACGAGGTCGAGATGCGCATCACCGCCGCCGGAAAGCCGAAACAGTTCCTCCGATGACATGTGCCAGATGTCTGTCCGGCACCATCATCGGGTCGTCTAAACCTCACTGAAAACAAGACGCGCACGCGCGCAACCTATTAAAGCATGGGTCGTCATCGTCCCCCAGTTCAGAGAGGTGTCCATCTTGGATCAGAGCATCATCGACCAGATCGAGAAAGTCGTCGGAAAGGAGGGCTACTCCGTCGAGCCCGCCGTCCTGTACACGTACGGTTTCGACGCATCCATTTTCCACAACACCCCGGACATCGTCGTCCAGCCCAGGACGACTGAGCAGGTTTCCGAGGTCATGAAGATCGCATACGCCAACAAGATCCCCGTCACCCCGCGCGGAGCGGGCACCGGGCTCTGCGGGTCGGCCGTCCCCATCAAGGGCGGCATAGTAATGGCCATGCAGAGGATGAACAAGGTGAAGAAGGTCAGCGTCGCCGACCTCTGGGTCGATGTCGAGGCTGGGTGCGTCTACAACGACCTCAACGAGGAGCTCGCCAAGTACGGCTTCTTCTTCCCCCCGTCCCCCGGTTCGGCCGAGGCCTGCCAGATCGGAGGCATGGTGGCGAACAACGCATCCGGCATGCGCGCCGTCAAGTACGGGGCGACCAGGGACTTCGTCATGGGACTCACCTTCGTCAAGGCAGACGGGGAGATCGTCCGCTGCGGGACCAGGACCATCAAGGACTCCTCGGGATACCAGCTGGCGCGTCTGATGTGCGGCTCCGAGGGAACGCTCGGTATCATCACCGAGGTCACCCTGAAGCTGACAACCAAGCCCAAGAAGGCGGCGAACTGCCTGTGCTGCTTCAACACGGTCGAGGACGCCGGCAGGTGCATCTCGGCCATCATCGCCAAGCCCCTCATTCCCTCGTCCTGCGAGCTAATGGACAGCGTCAGCATAAGCGCGGTGAACAAGGCACGCGGGAACCCCTCCCGGACTGCGGTGCGCTGTGCATCGTCGAGGTCGACGGAGAGACGGACGAGATCATAGACAGGGACCTCGCGATTGTCGAGGAGATCGCCAAGGAGATCGGAGCGATCGAGGTCATCCCCACAAAGGACAAGAAGCTCATGGCCCAGTGGACCGACGCTAGGAAGTCCGTCATGACATCGCTCTCCGCGCTGAAGCCCGGCTACGCCTGCGTCTCGCTCGCCGACGACATGGGCGTCTCAGTGTCCCAGGTCCCCAAGGCGGTCAAGGCGTTCCAGGAGATAGCAGAGAAGTACGACGTGACCATCGCGACCTACGGCCACGCCTCCGACGGGAACCTCCACACCAAGATGGTCATCGACGTCTACGACAAGGACCAGTGGGAGAGGGGTGTCAAGGCCGTCGACGAGATCTTCGACGCATGCATCGAGCTTGGCGGAACGGTCACCGGGGAGCACGGTGTCGGAATCTCAAAGGCGCCCAACTTCCAGAAGGAGAGGGCATCCGAGATGTCCAGCATCAGGGCCATCAAGAAGGCCATGGACTCGGAGAACATCCTCAACCCCGGCAAGCTGGAGCAGTGGGAGGGAGGCATCCTCAGGAACCTGAGGTACCCCTGCCCAGACTTCATGTGATTCTAAACCCTGGGGGCTATGCCCCCGACCCCCTTCTCAATCGATGCAGGTCTGAGTTCCAGCGTATCAGTCCATCGATGGATCCGCCTGCCCGCTCCGGATTCCCGAGACGAAAGCCAGCTGGATCTCCGCACCACGCATCGGTCTGCCATCAGGCGAACGGGTTGGCGAACGCATAGTAGGAGATGTCGAACGCCATGTAGACGCAGACGACCTCTATGATCGCGATGGCGAACATGGCGATCCAGATGCCCTTGTTCCACATCAGGATCTTGCCGCCGTCGAGGGGGCCGATGGGTATCAGGTTGAACAGCGCCAGGAACGAGTTGAGCGATGCCAGCATCACGAAGACCAGGATGACCAGGAACATCGGGTCGTCCAGGAAGTACGGGCTGTCGTTCATGGTCATGACAGCCGCGATCCCTATGGCCGCCAGGACGATGTTGACGATCGGTCCGGCCATGCTGATCCTGCCGTTCTTCTCGATGTCGGCGTATCCGCGGATGTAGACGGCTCCGGGCGCCGCGAAGAGGAACCCGAGCATCGACGTGATCAGCGTGAGGATGAGTCCCATCGGGTAAAGCCTGAACTCGGACCACATGCCGTATTTCTGAGCCACGAACTTGTGTCCGAACTCGTGCAGGAGGAACGAGAACACCACGAGGACCAGGCATATCGCGAAAAGCCCCGCCCATCTGCCGGTCTCACCCAGGTGGTATTCCAGACATGTCATGATGGTGTTGTTGCGGTACAGGATGAGGAACGCGATCGAGAGGATCACGATGGAGACGAATATGTCTCTGAGCTCCTCGCTGCTGAACCTCTTCTTCCCGTATCCGGGGTTGACATGGATCTCGTAGTCGTACGGGTCCTGCATGATCTGTCGATACAGGCTCACCAATATAAAGATGAAGCAGAATCCTTCGACGATGGCTCAGAACATAGCCCACGGCAAGGAGGTCTACAGATGGTGCGACAGCTGCGGCACCCTCCTCCTGGGGGAGGCCTGCTCCGTCTGCGGTTCCTCAGGGAGGGAGTTCAGGGTCAACAGCCCCGGGGACATCAGGCCGTGCATGGGCGATAGCGTGGACATGATCCTGAGCCTGTTCCGCGAGGCCTTCGGCACCGACGCCCCCCTCAGGGGGAAGTCGATCTGGCTCAACAAGGTTCCCGGAGAGGACCGCACCGACGAGGTCATCGCCGACGGCTCCGTACTGGGCGTCGCGAGGTTCGACATGCGCTTGGACAGAATGGTCCTGGAGATCAGGCAGCCGGGCGCCGAGATGTTCAATCCCGTGGCGACCAAGAACGTGGTCTGGTTCTGGGGCATGTCGGGCCATCTGAAGGGCAAGACGATCCCGGGGGAGAACCTCAACGACGTCGTCGGGGAGTTCTCCAGGGGCGATTCCCTGATCCTCAGAAAGGGCCAGAGAATAGGCGTCGGCATCGCTCTCGAGGACAGTTCCTCACTCAAGTCCGCCGAACGCGCAATAAAGATTCGTGACATAGGCCAGCCGGCCCCCGCCCGCGAGGTGAGGGACGCCGACCTGTCGACGTTCACCGCCTGCAACCGCGACCATCTCAGGCGCATGCAGAGGCGCGCCGTGAAGGAGATCAGGGTGTTCCTCGCCGAGAAGAACCCGAAGGGCCTTCCCGTGACCGTCTCGTTCTCCGGCGGCAAGGACTCGCTGGCGGCCTACGGTCTGGCGTCCCAGGCCGCCGAGGGGGTCGAGCTCATGTACATAGACACCGGTCTGGAGTTCCCCGAGACCGTGGAGTACGTCAGGGGATTCGCCCGGGATCACGGCTGCAGGCTGCACGTCGCCTCCGGAGGGAACGGGTTCTGGGACAACGTGGATGCCTTCGGACCGCCCGCCAAGGACTTCCGCTGGTGCTGCAAGGTCTGCAAGCTCGGACCCATCACCGACATGATCGCCGACGAGTTCCCGGATGGGACGGTGACGGTGGAGGGGAACCGCTGGCTGGAGTCGTACGCCAGGTCGGGCATAGGGTTCGTTACCAGGAACCCCTTCGTTCCGAACCAGGTCAACCTCAATCCCATCCGCTCATGGACGGCCGCCGAGGTCTGGCTGTACATCCTGTCCCACGGGCTCCGCTACAACCCGCTGTACGACCGGGACTTCGAGAGGATCGGGTGCTACCTGTGCCCCTCCTGCCTGTCGAGCGAATGGAGGAACACGGGGAGGATCCATCCGGAGCTCTACTCCCGGTGGGAGGACCATCTGCATAGGTACGCCGAATCCAGGGGTCTCCCGGAGGAGTACGTGGACTCGGGGTTCTGGCGTTGGAAGGTCCTTCCGCCCAAGATGGTCCAGCTGGCGGAGGAGATGCGTCTGGACCTGAGACCGAAGAACGCGTCCGGACCCGCCATGAAGATGCTGAAGGGGGCCTCGTCCTGTGCCGCGGGGGGTTACTCCATGGAGGCCGTGGTCACGATCCCTCGCGCCAGGGACTTCTCGTACGTGGCCGACGCCCTCCGCACGGTGGGGGACGTGAGGTACGACGCCGAGTACGAGATCGCGCTGCTGAGGCTGCCCATCGGCAGGGCGAGGCTGTTCGGCGGCGGCCAGGTGTCCGTGAACGCTCCTGACGAGGGCAACGTCAGGAGGATCTTCGAGAGGTCGGTGAAGGCCCTCATACGCGCCCAGATGTGCACCGAGTGCGGGATCTGCGAGAAGGGCTGCCCGAGGAGAGCCATCCGCATATCCGGCGGCATGAGGGTGGATCCGGAACGCTGCAACTCGTGCGGCAGGTGCGAGAGGTCGTGCATGGTCGTCCATTACTACGACAAGCTGATGGACGGGGTGTCCGATGGGTCCTCCCGCAAGCATTAAAATACCCCCACACATCCCAATCATATGGATTGGATATTCGGCCTCGCGATGCTGCTGGGCATAGGTCCCGCGTTGATCCTCATGTACCTGGGGGTCCGCAACTACACGTATCCGAAGGTCGAGCAGCCGTTCTTCAGCGATCCCACGTTCTTCATATTGCTGGTCGTCGGGATGATCGCCGGATCGATCCTGTTCTTCGCGATGATCGCCATGGGCTTCGCGTCCAACGTGGTGTACATGGTCATCCTCGCCGCGATAGAGGCGATGGTCCTGGTCGTGGTGATGAACCTGAAGCGCTTCAGGGGGAAATCGGACTCCATGTTCTACGGCTACGCCCTGGGCCTCGGCATGTCCTGCGGGCTGTCCACGGGTATCGTGTTCGTCACGGCCAGCACGGTCGAGACGTTCGACGCCTCCGTCATCGTGCTGGTGCTCATCTCCGTGTCCATGTCCCTGATGCTCGGAGCGTGCGGGACGACCGTCGGAGAGGGCATCGCCAGGCACAGGGTGATGGAGTTCGCCCTTCAGGCGATGATCCCGCTGATAATCTACAACATCCTCCTGACCGTCCTCCTCCAGGGAGGGGAGCTGGGGGGAATGGTCGCGTACTACGTCTGCGCCGCCGTGGCGCTGGTGTTCGGCGCGGTGCTGTACTACCGCACGATGCTCATCCGCCTCCCCCAGATCGTCAGGGAGGTCCTCAAGATGGAGGGCAAGAAGCGCGACGACCTTCCGAAGTGATCAGGCCCTGTAGACGCCGACCCTGACCTCGGAGATGATGCAGCGGTCCAGCATGGCCGAGACCATCTTCTCGGCGCGGTCCCCTGCGACCTCCCTAACGTCGTCCAGCGTGAACGTGCCCTTGATCGCCGTAAGGCCCTCGGCGAGGATCGTCATCTTCTCTTCCAGGTCGGAGCAGTGCTCGTACCTGTAGACCATGGTGGAGTAGGGGTCCGCCTCGGCTATCCTCTGCTTCTTCTTGACCATGTCTGGCGGCACGAACCCGGTCGCCTGGGAGAGCGCCTCGCGGACCACGTCCTGGTCGGGGGACTCGAAGTAGAACGACAGGTCCTTGGTCTTCTGGACGCAGTTGCAGTACGGGCAGGTGGATTCCGATTTCGATCTGTCGACGATCCTGGGTCTCCTGCACACCCCGCAGAGCGTGAGCCCGTACATCAGCGGTACTCCGTGAAGACGAGGGCTGCCACGCAGCAACCGTAGTGGTCCAGGGGGATCTCCAGCTCCTCCGTGGCGAACTGGATCTCCTCGAACTCGACGCCGCGGATCTCGGACATCTCGTTCATCTTCCAGGTCAGGATTTCTTTCAGGGAGTCCGCGGAGCCGTGGATGTGCCCCTCGGCGACGTATCCTCCCTTCCCGTCCTTCCTGTAGGCGTAGGCGATCCCGGCGGCGATGGTCTCGCCCTCGGTGCCCCTCATCTGGGCCAGGACGCAGTGGGTGACGGCCCCCATGGGCATCTCGCAGATCTCGACGCGTTCGGCGTTCTTGGGTATGACGGAGGACACGGACACGAGGTTCTGCTCGCCGATCCCGGCGGAGATGAGCGCTCTGTCGAACGCGTTGAGGTCGGATGTCCTGCTCACCGCCGAGCTGTGCGTGATGAAGAATCTGGAGGGTACGAGTTCCATGCCCGTCCCTATCCGGGTTCCCCGATAAATTGATGACGTCGGTCGGAGGCTCACCCGTACAGGTTCCCCGCGACCTCCTCCTCCTGCCTCTCGGCGGCCTCCTGGTCGGACTGTATCTTCTTGCGGATCTCCTCCGCCTCGCCGAGGAGCGGTTTGGTGCTGAGCCTCAGTCCGGGGATCATCGAGGATATTGCGGGTACGAACTGCGCGGCGGAGCCGGGGTCGGGCAGGTTCGGGTTGGCCGGCACCATGATGGATGTGATCCCCATCCCCCATGTGGGCGCCTCGTAGAGCATCACGCCGGTGATGCCCTTGACCATGCCGCCCTCCATCAGGGCGAATTTGGATTTCTTGATCATCTTGTCGCTGCCGGGGCCAACCCCGCAAACGACGGGCACATCGTCCTCCGACATCCTGGCCGTTCCCTCCAGGCATACGATGTCGCGGCAGCCAGCGTAGTTCAGGTACGACAGGATGGCCTGGACTACCTCGTAGCAGTCCTCGGGCTTAGGCGCATACTCCGACAGGCAGACGATCAGATCCCTCCCGGTCTTGGTGGTGTGCTTCCTCCCGTAGAATCTCACGGGCGGATACGCCACCCCGCGGTGGATCAGGCAGTACGGCGGCATGGTGGGCGACGATAGCCCCGCGATGGCCCCCATCTCGAGCTGGCCGACCATGTAGTTGGCCATGATTGAACTGACCAGCCCGACGCTCGGGAACCCTATGATTGCGACCGGGTTCTCCAGGCCCATGTCCGCGTATCTTATGGTCTTGACTGCCATGCCTCCGGGTAAAGGCGTTAACCTTTTTAAGAAGTTCTATTCTATCCGAATCCATGAGCGGTAGCACCATCACCTCGTCCAGCACCTCCGGCGGAGTCCCGGTGGTCGTGGAGAACATCCCCGGAAGCCAGAGCGCTGCATTCATGATCGGCGTCGCCACCGGGTCCAGGGACGAGCATCCGGAGATATTCGGTCTGTCGCACCTCCTGGAGCACACGGTTTTCAGGGAGACCGAGACCAGGGACTCGTACCAGATGGCTAAGGAGATGGAGGGGGCCGGTGGAGAGCTCAACGCGTTCACCGGCAGGGAGATGACCGCGTTCTACGGGATCACGATCAAGGAGACCGCGCCGACTGCCATGGACATGGTCGGGGACATAGTCGCCCATCCCAAGATCAACGAGGAGGACACCGAGCTCGAGAAGAAGATCGTCCTGCAGGAGCTGAGCATGATCCGCAACGAGCCGGACAGCTACATACACGACCTCTTCGAGTCCACGCTCTGGAGGGGCCACGCCCTCTCCCAGGACGAGGGCGGCGACGAGAAGGTCGTCGCGGGGCTGACGTCCGCGGACCTCCGCGCCTACTACGAGGAGAAGTACCTGATCCCCAACCTGGCGGTCTACGCTGCCGGCGCCATAGACGTCGACGAGACGGTCCGCTGGGCCGAGGAGGTGCTGGATCCCATGAAGGGAGGCGCCAGGAACACCCGCAGCGCCCCGCAGACCCCGAACTCGGAGTACCGCTTCGTCAAGGGCGATGCCGAGCACTGCCACGTCGCCATGGGGTTCCCGTCATACGGCGCATCCCATCCGGACAGGATGGCCGCCTCCATGCTGAGCGCGGTCCTCGGATCCGGCACGAGCTCCAGGCTGTTCCAGAACGTCAGGGAGAAGAAGGCCCTGGTGTACTCGATATACACCACGGTGTCTCAGAACAGCGACGCCTCATCGCTTACATCCTACATGTCGTGCACGGACGGCAACGTCATAGAGGCGATGGAGACCGTCGCATCGGTCATTTCCCAGTTCCTGAGGGAGGGGTTGGAGAAGGGCGAGCTGGAGAGGGCGAAGAGGCTCATCAAGGGAGCCAACGTCCGCAGCATGGAGTCCACGGAGCACAGGCTCTACAGGCTCGGGGTCAACCACATGCTCAACGGTGCCACAGAGACCCTGGAGGAGCGTCTGTCGAGGATAGACGCCGTCACGGAGGATGACGTCATGCGCGTAGCCGACGACCTTCTGAGGGCGGACCGCCTGAACACGGTCGTCCTCGGCAAGGGGAACAGGGAGATCAGGAAGTACGACGCCTCGGCGCTGACCCTGTGAGCTCCTCCATTATGTGGAGCACCGCCCTGCCGGCGCTTTCCACGGAGCCCTCCACCTCGGGGGTCATGGTTTCGGTGACCGTCTTGATGTCCTGGACCTCGATGGCGACGAACCTGACCTCCTCAGGCATTATGTCCGGGTCCATCTGACGGCCGATCTTGATCGCCGTGGGTAGGTTGACGTCATGCGACGCCGCATGGGCGATGGCCTCGTCGAAGTCGCGCTCGGAGAACAGCATGACCGTCCCGGGGCCGTAGTTCCCGGTCTGGATGGCGTCGACTATAATGGCGTACCTGTATCCGTGTATTACGGGCAGGATGTCCAGCCCCCCGACCGCCTCCTGGCAGCAGTCCACGTTCTCGAGGCCCATGGCCTCGATCGCCTCCGAAACGCGGAGCCCGACGGCGTCGTCGCACATTATCGGGCTTCCGAGTCCCACGACGACGATCTCTGCATCTCTGTCCACGCCTGTCACCGGGGTACCTCCTTCGCAAATCGCATCGGTGGGCGTGCGGCAGCGCCGTCCCCGCCCATCCGTGGGTCTGCCATCCCCGTTCTGATACTTTTCGGCTTCGTCGGTCAGCGGCCGTCCGCGACGCCCAACACCCCATGCGATACTCCGCAGGTGTTATCTCCGAGGATAACACTGCTATGCGGCATGGACATAACGGTCCGGAACTCGCAGACCATCAACGGTAAGACGATCACCACCCGTCAGCTGGAGGCCCTCCTCGCGGTACAGGACACGGGGAGCCAGACAGCCGCCGCGAGGAGGCTGGGGATATCCGTGCCTGTCCTCCACAAGTACATGCGCGTCATCGAGGAAGCGGTCGGCGAACCGGTCCTCAAGACCACGCCAGGGGGGTCGACCCTGACCGAGCAGGGGGAGAGGATTGCGTCCCTGGCACGGTCCATGGACCATCGCTGCGAGACCGAGAGGGGGTTCACCGTGTGCTGCAGCCCCGTCACCGAGGACCTGACGATGTCCGTGATATCGTCTCTGAAGATCCCGGGGGCGAACATAGTGGTCTCGGACGACCAGTACAACATCCGCATGATGCGCGAGGACCGTGCGGACCTGGCGATCATCGACGATCCGCTGTACCTCTTCGACGCGGAGGAGTTCCAGATGGAGGAGATCGGATACATGGGCATGGTGCTCGTCGATAACGGACCCTCGTTCATCCGTTACAAGTACGGTGCGCAGAGGGTCGCGTTCATGTATCTGGATTCGGAGGACAGGCAGTACACGATCGACTCCGAGACGTTCTCCCTCCCGGAGCTCCTCGGGTCGAACAAGAGCTTCTTCATCGACGAGTTCATGCTGACCAGGAGGAACCTCAGGCTGAAGAGCGCTGTGGATCCTAAGATGCTGCGCCATGCCATAACGGCGATCTACCGCGAGGAGACGAGGACCGTGTCCAGGGTCATAAAGGCGCTGATAGCCAGGAACATCTGATCCTGGTGTTTTATCCAATAGGATAACACCATTGCGGCATTAACTGTCCATATTAAATATCATCAAACAGGTTTCTGCGTCGATAACTATGGTAACGCCCAACCCCGATTTCGCCAAAGAGATCGCCGCAGCCGGCGGCGAGGAAGTCAAGATGTGCTTCCAGTGCGGAACCTGCACCGCCGGATGCCCCTCCGGAAGGAGGACATCCTACAGGGTCAGGAAACTCATGAGGATGGCTCAGCTCGGAATGAAGGAGGAGATCGTCAACAGCGAGGAGCTGTGGGAGTGCAGCACCTGCTACACCTGCGTCGAGAGGTGCCCCAGGCAGGTTCCCATCGTGGACATCATCATCGCCCTCAGGAACATTGCAGTCGCCGAGGGTCACATGTACGAGAACCACAAGAACACTGCCAAGAACCTGGCCAAGTACGGACACACCGTCTCCGTCCAGGACAAGATCACCGCCCTCAGGGAGCAGATCGGACTTCCCGGCATCCCGCCCACCGTTCTCTCCAACGACAAGGCAAAGGCCGACCTCGACAAGATCCTGACTCTCACGGGATTCGACAAGATTACGGAGTGATTCTCATGGCAAAATACGCGTTTTTCCTCGGATGCATCGCACCCCTCAGGTACCCTGGAATCGAGAAGTCCACGAGGGAGGTCTGTGCCGCCCTCGGAGTCGAGCTCGTCGACCTCCAGGATGCTAGCTGCTGCCCCGCCCCCGGAGTCATCAGGGCGTTCAGCAAGAAGACCTGGCTCGCAGCTGCCGCCAGGAACCTGGCCCTCGCCGAGAAGCAGGGTCTCCCGATCCTCACCATCTGCAACGGATGCTACGGATCCCTGTTCGACGCCGCCCACGAGCTCGCTCACGACGAGAAGCTCCTGGCCGAGGTCAACGAGGTCCTGAAGGAGATCGGAATGGAGTACAAGGGAACCACCAAGGTCTACCACTTTGCCGAGGTCCTGTACAGGGAGGTCGGAATCGAGGGAATCAAGGCCAAGATCACCAACCCTCTGTCCTATCAGGTTGCTGCCTTCTACGGATGCCACTTCCTGAAGCCCAGCAACATCAAGGGCGTTGACGACCCCGAGGACCCCAAGATCCTGGACGAGCTGATCGAGGCCACCGGTGCCAAGAGCATGCCCAGGAAGCAGAAGATGCTGTGCTGCGGAGCTGGAGGAGGACTCAAGGCCGCCTTCGGAGACGTCGCCAAGAAGTTCACCGAGACCAACCTCGAGAACATGAAGGAGTCCGGTGCCCAGTACATCATCGACGTCTGTCCGTTCTGCCACCTGCAGTTCGACGGAGTGCAGAAGGAGCTCGGATACAACATCCCCGTCCTGCACCTGTCCCAGCTCTACGGACTGGCCATGGGAATGACCGCAGAGGACCTCGCTCTCTCCGCGCACGTCACCCCCGTGACCCTCTGATAAACCCCAATCAACCCAGGAGGGGCATCCGCCCCTCCACATTTTTCCTCGCTTCTCCGCCTGTTTCCATCCGTCTCCCCGTCATCCCCGGTGCCCTGTCCGTGGCGTTTCAACTCTTAGAAAATTCAGGTTAAATTCAAATATAAGCGGTACTAATCCAATCAGGATAAATAATTCCTTTATATGATAAGTACAGAATGTCTGGCTATGTGTGTTTTTGAGTGCGCTCATTTTTTCACTCTCCAGCATAGCTTTTAATACAATCATCGAATCCCAACGTCCAGTAAAAGGAGTCATAGAAATGGCACCCGCAAAGAAAGTCAAGGCCGCAGCAGGCCGCAAGGTGAAGGACAAGTGGAAGGCGAAAGAGTGGTACAAGATCCACGCTCCCCGCATGTTCAACGAGTCCGAGATCGGAGAGACCCCCTCTGCAGACCCCGAGTTCGTCATCGGACGTACCGTCGAGGTCACCGTGCAGGACCTCACTGGGGACTTCTCCAAGATGCACATCAAGCTGAAGTTCAAGGTCACATCCGTCGACGGACACGACGCCAAGACCGCATTCATCGGCCACGACCTGACCAGCGACTACGTCAGGAGGCTGACCCGCAGGAGAAAGACCAAGACCGACCACGTCGTCGACATCGTCACCAAGGACGGGTTCACCTACAGGATCAAGACCATGTCCATCGCCGACAGGCGCATCCAGTCCTCCCAGGAGGACGCCATGAGGAGGGTCATCGGAGAGACCCTCGTCGCCATCGGACAGGAGAGGACCCTCTCCGAGATCGTCAAGGACATCGTCTCCGGAGACCTCGCCAAGGAGCTGGCCAGGGCCTGCCGCATCATCATCCCCATCAAGAGGATCGAGATCCGCAAGTCCGAGGTCCTCGCCGTCGGAGAGGGAGAGCCCGAGTCCATCATGCCAGCCGCCGATGTGCAGCCCGCTGAGGACGAGGAGTCCGAGGAGGCCTCTACTGAGGAGCCTGCCGAGGAGCCCGCCGCCGAGGCAGAGGAGCCCGAGGCCCCCGCTGAGGAGAAGGCCGAGGAGTGATCCCAGGGGGCCCTTCAGGGCCCTCCTGAAAACATCTTTCCATCATTCTACACATCATCCTGGTCGGACGTTTCTCGCCTGACAGAAACCAATATAAACTACAAGCCAATCCACCCGTCTAAGGCCGGGGTGGCTCAGCCTGGTGGAGCGTCGGACTCATAGGGTTCTGGTCATATAGACCTCTTCCAGGGAAATCCGAAGGTCATGGGTTCGAACCCCATTCCCGGCACCATCTTCCATTTCTTCGCATGTCTGGCTTTCGTTGTAGGGCTGTTCTATACCCTCCGGGTTCGGAACGAGGGCACTGTAATCGAAGGTCTTGCGGGTATTCAAAGAGGAACTGGATGCAGGCGTCAGACAACCTTAAATAAAAAGCAGACAACTGAATTGATGAGGATAACGGCCCCGAGGAATCGGGACCGGACGTCTTAGGGGCATCAATCCATCACAACCCACTTTATGACCAATCGATCACGACGGTCAATCCGCCGATTGTGATCACAAGCCGGAACCCGCCGCACGGGTACCGGAAAAAGGAAAACATACTTTCCCTCCTGCCGGAGCCTCGATGGGCATATTCGGTTCCACGGTTCACCAGGCCTGTCAATCCACGGGAACCCAGGACTGACCTCACCGGCAGGGGGTCAACATGGTTGATATACTTAATTGCGATTGTGCAACGAGCCTGCCACGTCCATCCTGCAGACATGTCCCTTTTCACGACGATTGAATCCAGGCCATGCCCCGACCTCGAGGAGGGCATACATCCGGCACCTGTCCGCACCATCTTCTGATTGATGGTTCAACCCCAGCGTCTGATTCCACTTGGTCTCTGGCGTGGAGCACTGCGGGGCGGACATGGCGAGCACAACTCGGTGTATTCAGAGTTGAGCGCAGAGATGGAGTTTGATGACGAGTACAAGCAAATGGGATTGTTTGGATCTCGGCTCAGTGCATGCTGTGTCGCGATAACTTTTTTCCTTTCTTTGCTCAGAGAATTATGTGCTCCAGGTGAGGATCTCTTGGCCATTTTTCGTGACCTGGCCGTTTAATGATAGTGTTTGTCAGGTTCATTGTTCTTTGATATGATTGAAATTGTCTGGAATCGGCATGTCGGGATGCAGTCCCGGGGACGGCGGACGATTTCCAATCTGATTTTAAATAGGGCTTCGTCAGTCATCGAATCATGAGGCTCATCATCTACACAGGCAAGGGCGGGGTCGGGAAGACCTCCACCTCCGCGGCCACGGCATACAGGCTCTCCGAACTCGGATACAGGACCCTTCTGATGAGCACCGATTCCGCCCACTCCCTGGGGGACTCCCTCGACATGGACCTGGGCACGGACATCAAGAACGTAAGGCCCAACCTGGATGCGCTCGAGATAGACATCATCCACGAGATGAGGACGAAATGGAAGGACATCCAGAACTACGTCGCCGCGTTCATGCTCTCCCAGGGAATGGGCGAGATATCGGCAGAGGAGATGGCCATCATGCCCGGCATGGAGATGATCTCGGCGCTATTCTACGTCAACCAGTTCGAGGACGAGGGCAAGTACGACGTCATCGTCATGGACACCGCGCCGACCGGCGAGACTCTCAGGCTGCTCAGCTTCCCCGACGTGACCAACTGGTACCTGGACAAGGGGTTCGGTATGATCAAGAAGCTGCTCCACATCGCGAGGGCCACCGTCGGGAAGATCATGGACATGCCCCTGCCGTCCGACGAGGTCCTGGAGAGCGTCGGTGACATCAAGGACAACATGGACCGTGTGAAGATCCTGCTCGAGGACCCCAATAGGACGACTGTGAGGCTCGTTCTCAACCCGGAGAAGATGGTCATCAGGGAGACCATGCGCGCGTACACGTACCTGTGCCTCTACAACAAGAACGTCGAGACCCTCATCGTCAACAGGGTCCTGCCCGAGGAGGCCGGAGAGGGCGGGTTCTTCAAGGAGAAGCTCGAGGAGCAGAAGGAGAACATGGAACTCATACACCACGCCTTCGATCCGATGGAGATCAAGTACTGCGAGATGATGAGGACCGAGCTCCGCGGACTCGACAAGCTGAAGCTCATGGCCGACATGATCTACGGCGAGGAGGACCCTTACAAGATCTACTCCGACAGGAGCCCGATGACGTTCGTCACCGAGGGCGGCGTGGACAAGATAGTCATGAAGATGCCCTTCGTGGACAGCAGCAACGTGGAGCTCTTCCGCATCGACCAGAGCACCGTGATGGTGCATGTCGGCAGCCAGAAGCGCAACATCCAGCTGCCGGATGCGATGGTCCACGAACAGGTCGTCGGGGCAGATTTCAAGGATGATGAGCTCGTTATCAAGTTCAAGAGGGACTGACCATGGCAGGCACCGAAGAGGAATTCCAGGATTTCGTCGCTAAGAACAGGGATCTCATAGAGAAGATCATGGTCCTCCAGAAGGAGGGCGTCATAGAGGTGGCATCCGCAGGAAGGGATGCCGCGCACGAGGCCGCGCACGTCGTCGACGATGCCAGGGCGAAGGCGGAGGATTTCGCCAAAGCCACGTACTCCATGTTCATGGACCCCGAGGTCCAGAAGCACTTCATGGCCATGGGGATGGAGCTCTTCATGGGCCTGTCCGCGATGATGCAGAAGGCCCCCGTCCCGGATTTCGTCAGGGAGGCGGCCGGGAGCACCGAGAGGAACTGGAAGGACAGCGCCTGCAAGGCCAACGACCAGTGCGGAAGGTCGAAGGTCCAGAAGGTCGAGATCAACAGGGACGAGCCCTCCGAAGGCCCCTCGGAGATCAAGGTCACGGACTACACGAAGTCGGAGTGATCCGATGTCCTTCGGATCGGAGGCGGTGGGGCTCGCCAGGGCGGCCATAGACTCCGAGGTCCTCGGGACACGGTTCGACAACGTGGCGTCCGATGCCCGTTTCCGGGAGGAGTCCGGCGCGTTCGTCACCCTCAGCACCCATCCTGGCCACGACCTGCGCGGATGCATAGGCTACCCGATGCCTTTCTTCCAGCTCGGGCGGGCAATAGAGGAGGCCGCCAGGGCGGCATGCCACGACCCGCGCTTCCCCGACCTGGGGGAGGACGAGGTCGACCGCGTGACCGTGGAGGTGACAGTGCTGACGGTCCCCGAGAGGATCCGGGCGGGGAGCCCTGCGGAGCTGCTGTCGGAGGTCGTGGTCGGACGCGACGGGCTGATCATAGAATACCGCGGGAACCGGGGACTCCTGCTCCCGCAGGTCCCCGTGGAGTGGGGCTGGGACGCGGAGGAGTACCTGGCGCACCTGTCCATGAAGGCAGGCCTGCCTCCGGACGCATGGACCTACCCCGGTGTCACCATAAGTTCGTTCCGCGGAGAGATATACAAGGAGACATCCCCTCGCGGAGATGTCGTGGAGGGATGACATGGACATAGAGCGCGTCATAGAGGGAAGAGCCTTCATCGACGGTGAGCTGAGATACGCCGAGATCGGGATCTGCGACGGGAAGATCGTGACCGTCGGGAGACTAGTGTCGGGAGGCGACGAGAGGGTGGACGTCGGATCAAGCAGGATAATCCTGCCGGGTTTCATGGATCCGCACGTGCACTTCCGCGACCCCGGTATGACGAACAAGGAGACTTTCGACACGGGGACGATGGCCGCCGTCCACGGCGGAGTGACGTGCGTCCTTGACATGCCCAACACCAAGCCCCCGGTCACCGATGTCCAGACGCTTCTGGACAAGAAGGCGTCCGTCAGGGGCAGGGCGAACGTGGACTACGGTCTGTTCGCGGCAGTCACCGCCAACGTCAACGCCGGCATGATCGCCCCCCTGGTCCCAGCGTTCAAGCTCTTCATGGGATCCACGACCGGGAACATACTGCTGGACGACGACGAGGAGATGATCCCTGCGGTCAGGGACGTCCTCGCAACGGGCAAGAGGATGAGCGTCCACGCGGAGGACGACCATCTCATATCGCGGGAGGCGGAGGGCTGCACCCGGGACCATCTCAGGAACCGTCCTGCCGAGGCCGAGTGGACTGCCATACGCAGGCTGGCCTCCAACTTCGGGGGATCCAGGATCAACATATGCCATCTGACGACGCCGGAAGGTCTCGACATGGCGAAGGCGGCCGGATTCACGACTGAAGTCACAATGCACCACATGATGTTCGAGGTCGACCGCTTCCCGGGCGCCGAATACAAGGTCAACCCTCCGCTGAGGGACATAGACTGCCGCGACAGGTTGTTCAGAAGGTTCCTGTCCGGGGACATAGACATGTTCGGATCGGACCACGCTCCGCACACCGCTGAGGAGAAGGCCCAGGAGTTCGACGCGGCCCCAGGGGGGATTCCCGGGGTGGAGACCACGATGCCGATGGTGATGGACATGGTCCGCAGGGATGTAATCCCCATGGCACAGGCCGTGCGCATGGGCGCGGAGAACCCCGGAAGGCTGTTCTCGGTCCCCAAGGGGAGGATCGCTGTGGGCTACGACGCGGACCTCCTGGTCTTCGACATGAGGAACTCGTCCGTCATCGACGTCAGGAGCCTTCACAGCAGATGCGGGCACTCCCCGTACGGGGGGTTCGGCGCCGTGTTCCCCGAAACGGTTATGGTCAGGGGCGAGGTGCAGGTGGAGGACGGGGAGTTCTGCGGAGAGCCCCTCGGGAGGGATGTCTGTGGCTGATTACGAAGTGGATTACTCCGAGGTTACCGGAAGGAAAGTCGATTGTCCCAGCGAGTGCGGCATGTGCTGCCTGTGCCAGCCGGAGGTGCTCCCCGAGGAGCGTGCGTTCTTCCGCACAAACTACCCGGACGCCCTGGTCAAGGCGAAGGGCCCCGAGCCGTACTTCGCGCTCGCGCTTAAGAAGGGCTGCGGGTCGTGCGTCTTCCTGGACGGGAGGAGGTGCAGAGTATACGACCACAGGACCGCATACTGCAGGCAGTTCCCGTTCCATCTCTACGCCAGCGACCGTATCAAGGTCGAGCTGGACCTGTCGTGCAGGGGCGCTTGGACGGGCACGGGAGTCGACGCCCTGTCGGAGGCGAAGGACCTCGTCGCCAGGGCGGACAGGAGGATCGTGTCCGCGCTGGAGGAGTCGACCGCGGTGTACCGCGAGTTCTACGCCAACTGCAGGGAGGCAGGCGTCATGGCCGTCCCGTCGGGCCTCAGGATGTCCGTATCGGAGAATCTCTCCATGTTCACGGACCTGGCGTACCTGAGCCGTATCATGGACATGGCGCAGATAGAGCCGCTCATGTCCCTCGCCGGGATACAGCCGGAGCGCAACCTGGACATACCGTCCCTCGAGGAGGCGGGGAGGGACTCCGCCCTGGAGTCCATGTCTTCCAGCGATCCCCTGAGTGTCCCGGTTTACTGCGACAGCCAGTGGAACTGGAACATGTTCATGGCATCCGAGGAGAAGGTCGTCTGGAATGTCATGGACGACGAGGGGGACCTCCACATGAAAGGGGAGGCCGACCCGATGGACATCAGGCTGAGGATACCGGATGCGGCCGGAAGGCACGTCCTCTCGGAGTACATCCAGACCCTGAACGGCAGGGACAGTTTCATGGGGAGCGTCTTCGCGCTCATGGACGAGAACGGGTACGAGGACGACATGTCCAATGCGTACTACGGGTGCCTCTCCGTCACGGTGATGGACCTGCTCTGGAGGATGTCCATGCTGGACCACTTCATGGGCATCGGATGCGGTGCGGACGCCGTGAGGGAGGCCATAATATTCTATGACATGGACCGTCTGGACGCACCAACGATTGGGGCCTTCGTGTGATGCACTTCACGCGGGCGAGTATATATCTGAACTCGTAAGCTTCTTATAGTGAATCCCGTATCGTGTCAGAGGTAGCCACAATGATGAAGCCTCTCAGCGTCCTTAACCAGGCGGTCGGCAAGAACGTCATGGTTGAGCTCAAAGGCAGGAAGGAGTACCGCGGGGTCCTCGATGGATACGACCCCCACATGAACGTGGTGCTCAGGAACGCCGAGGAGTACGCCGACGGACAGCTGAGGAGAAGGCTGAACGTTGTGATTGTCCGCGGGGACAATGTAATTTACATTTCACCATAAGAGGAGTGATTGATCATGGGAAAGGGAACACCGGCACAGGGAAGGCACAACAAGTTCAAGACGCACATCCCCTGCCGCAGGTGCGGCAAGCGCTCGTACCACGTCAGGAAAGGCGTATGCGCCTCCTGCGGATACGGCAAGACCGCGACCATCAGGTCCTACAACTGGGCTAAGATCCGCGACTAAGGCGATCATATGACAGGGCCGGAACACAGCTGCGGCGTGGTCGGAATCAGCGCCGATTTCGATGTCGCGTCTGCTCTGCACACTGCCCTTATGATCATCCAGCACCGCGGCCAGGAGAGCGCCGGGATCTCGGTTTTCAACGGCAGCACCATCGAGACAGTCAAAGGCAACGGCCTTGTGACCATCGCACTGCCGAAGGAGGAGATCCAGACCCTCCTGGGCCACGTCGGCGTAGGGCATGTCAGGTACTCGACGACCGGTTCGAAGAGCGTGCAGAATGCACAGCCTCTGACGGTCATGACCAACTTCGGTACCGTCGCGGTTGCCCACAACGGCGACATAACCAATTTCGCCGAGCTCAAGGACAAGTACATGAAGGAGGGCTGGACCTTCCTCACCGACTCGGACAGCGAGCTCGTAACCAAGCTTCTCGGGAAGTACATGACCATGTACAACGACCCCGTCAAGGCCATCAGGGCCGCGATGGGCGAGCTCGACGGAGCCTTCTCACTGACAATCCTCATCAACGACCGTCTCTTCGCCATCCGCGACATGTACGGCTTCAGGCCGCTCTGCCTCGGGAAGATAGACGGCGGATACATAGCGGTCTCCGAGAGCGCTGCCATCGACGCCCTCAGGGGAGAGCTCATCAGGGACATCGAGCCCGGGGAGATCTGCGAGATCACGAAGGACACCTTCAAGATCTACCCCCCGCCGGCCGAGCATCCCAAGGCATACTGCATGTTCGAGTGGGTTTACTTCGCCAGACCCGACTCCATAATAGACGGACAGGAGGTCTACGCCGTCCGCAGGAAGATCGGGGAGATCCTCGCCAGGGAGTGCCCGGCGGACGTCGATCTGGTGATGCCGGTCCCGGACTCCGGACGCGCACACGCCATCGGGTACTCATGCGCCACAGGCATCCCCTACGAGGAAGGGTTCATGAAGAACCGCTTCGCCGACAGGACCTTCATCATGCCTGACCAGAAGCAGAGGGAGTCGGCCGTCTCCATGAAGATGAACCCGATCAAGAGCACCGTTAACGGCAAGCGCATCATGATCGTCGACGACAGCATCGTCAGGGGCACCACCCTGAAGAAGCTCATCGCAATGCTCCGCAAGGCAGGAGCGAAAGAGGTCCATGTGCGTGTGGGCAGCCCGCCCATCATAGCCCCGTGCTACTACGGTGTCGACATGAAGTCCAGGGACCAGTTCATCGCCAACCGCCACAGCGTCGAGGAGATCAGGGAGATCATCGGTGCGGACAGCCTCGGGTACATCAGCATCGAGGGCCTGATCGAGGCGATAGGGTTCAAGGAGAGGGACCTCTGTCTCGCATGCGTCAACGGCAGGTATCCGACCAACATCCCCGGCGAGGTCCACAGGTTCCAGACCAACCTGAAGCAGGACTTCAACTGATCCGTCCACCAGCAGTTCTTCTCGGAAGGGGTTGTCGCGCGTTCTCCGGGTGTTACGAAATCAATTTAAGTATTACCTGCCATCCGCATCCATGGACGCCATCAAGAGGCACTGGGACATCCGCTCCTCCGACTACAACGACTTCGTCGTGAAGGGCTTCTCGATCGACAGGGAGCGCAGGTCCTGGCAGGAGCACTTCACGTCCATACTCGGCACGGAGCCGCTGGACATTCTGGATGTGGGCTGCGGCCCGGGCATAGTGTCCATGCAGCTCGCCGACCTGGGGCACAGGATGACGTCCGTGGATCTGTCGGACAGGATGCTCGATTACGCCAGGGAGAACGCCCGCGCCAACGGCCTCGACATAGACTTCCGTCAGGCGGATGCGATGGCGCTCCCGTTCGGGGACGGATCCTTCGAGGCGGTGGTCAGCGACTACATGCTCTGGACGGTCCCAGACCCCGAGAAGGTCATCTCCGAGTGGTACAGGGTCCTGAAGCCCGGATGCACCCTGGCCTACACCGACGGGGACTGGTTCACCGATCCCAGGATGACGTCCCTGAGATGCAGGATCTCGGACATGTTCGTCAGACTCGAGAAGGGAAGGCCCAAGGACGACGTCGAGCGGGAGGAGTCAGAGCTCGACCTCTGGTCATCCCGTGCTTGCCGTCCCGCGGATGACATCCCCATGCTCGAGGAGGCGGGTTTCACCGACATACGTGTCATAGACAACGTCCAGAGGAAGGTCCTGCACGGTTCCAGGTATCTGGCCCACGGCCTGACGAACAACCATTTCACGGTCACCGCTGTGAAGCCGTGAGCATGTGTCCGCGAAGGGTGACCACCAAGTATTATTTATCTTAGATTCGTGTTACGCAGACCATCATGGAATCGAATCTGGACAAGATAGAGGGCTACTGGACCCTCAGGGCCGACGGCTACTCCGAGACGATACTGGAGCAGATCGAGGACGGTCGCTACAGGCACTGGCTCGGGATCATCGAGAAGCATCTTCCAGAGGGACGGAACCTCAGGATACTGGATGTCGGGTGCGGCCCGGGATTCTTCCCCATCATCCTGGGAAGGGAGGGCCATAGCGTGACCGCCGTCGACTACACGGAGGCGATGCTCGATCAGGCCAGGGAGAACTGCGCCAGGTTCGGTGTGGATGCGGAGTTCAGGCGCATGGACGCGCAGCATCTGGAGTTCGACGACGACACCTTCGACGTCGTGATATCCAGGAACCTCGTCTGGGACCTGGAGTCCCCCAGGGCCGCGTACAAGGAGTGGCTCAGGGTCGTCAGGCCCAGAGGCAAGCTGATGGTCTTCGACGGCAACCACTACCTGTACATCTACGACGAGGAGTACGCCGAGGTCCGCGAGGGCGATACCAAGGTCGCTACGGAGCATGACCACATGAACGGGGTGGACGCATCCATAATGGAGAGGATTGCGGAGAATCTGCCTCTGAGCAGAGAGAGGCGCCCCCAGTGGGATGTCGACAACCTCATAGAGATGGGAGCCAAGAACATCGTCGTCGACACCGACGGCAGGGACTCGTACAGGATCCAGACCGGCGGGGAGACTCTCTATCTTCCGAGCTCATTTTTCATCTGCGTCACAAAGTGAGGGTTCGGATGGACGGAGCAGACAACCCCGACTCCGAGTTCAGGAGGAGTTACCACAGGACGCTTGTTCGCAGGGTGCTCTTCATCACGGGATGCGCCGTCCTCTGTCTCGTCGTCCTCGCATACTCCATCACCCTCGGCACATACCCGATCACGATGTCCGAGGTATACGAGGTCATCTGGAACTTCATCATCAACATGCCCAACGACGTCAACGACCAGTGGGTGGTCATCGACCTCAGGATGCCAAGAATCCTGGGTGCCATCGTGTGCGGATTCGCATTGGCTGTCTGCGGTACTGCGATGCAGAGCATACTGAAGAACCCCCTGGCGGACCCGTACACGATGGGCATCTCCTCCGGAGCCGGATTCGGTGCCGCCATCGCGCTCATCCTGGGCGTCGAGCTGATCGCAGGCGGGGGCGTCGTGGTGAACGCGTTCGTCTTCGCGCTGATCCCGATGGTTGTGATCCTGCTGATGAGCAGGGTGCGGAGGGCCACGCCGACGATGATGATCCTATGCGGAACGTCGCTGATGTACATGTTCAACGCGCTCACCCAGCTCTTCATGATCGTCGCGGACCCTGACGACCTCTCGAACGTGTACAACTGGATGGTCGGTACGCTGGAGGATATCACGTACGAAAACCTGCCGCTGATAATCATCGTGGCGGCGGCGGGATCGATCATCGTCCAGCTCATGGCCAGCAGGCTGAACGTCATGAGCACGGGTGACGAGAGCGCCAGGACACTCGGCGTCGATGTGGACAAGGAGAGGCTCCTGATGCTGATCCTCGTCACCGTGATCGCGGCGACTGTCGTCAGCTTCACCGGGGTGATAGGGTTCGTGGGCCTTGTCGCACCCCATGTGGCCAGGATCATCGTCGGGTCGGACAACAAGTATCTGATCCCGGCGGCGGGCGTCTTCGGCGCTCTCCTCATGCTCCTGGCGGACATGGCGTCCAGGATGCTCACGGATTCCGTCCTGCCCGTCGGTGTGATCACCGCATGCATCGGAGGTCCGGTGTTCATCCTCCTGATCCTCCGCAGCAGCAAGGAGGCCTGGAGATGACGGAGCTCGTCGTCAGCGGGCTGACCTTCGGATATGGGTCCGAGCCGCTCCTCAGGGACGTGTCGTTCACATTGGACCGTCCCGAGCTGGTCTGCGTGATCGGCCCCAACGGTGTCGGCAAGACGACGCTGGTGAAATGCATCAACAAGCTCCTGAGACTGGACTCGGGAAGCGTGACCCTGGACGGGGAGGATGTCCTGGAGATGCGCCTCATGGACCTGGCCAGGAAGATGGCTTTCGTCCCGAACCGCATGGACTCGGTGTTCAGGGTGTCAGTCGCCGAGATGGTCCTGATGGGGAGGTTCCCCTTCGCGCAGTGGGCCAACTCCGACAGGGATCTGCAGGTGGCGGACAGGGCCATGGCCGTCCTCAACCTGCAGTCACTCTCGCACAGGGACGTGTCCGAGCTGAGCTCCGGGCAGCTTCAGAAGGTCCTGATAGCCAGGGGACTTGCACAGGAGCCGCGCGTCCTGATCCTGGACGAGCCCACGTCTAACCTTGATGTGAAGCACCAGATGGAGGTCATGGGCTTCCTCAGGCGCTACGCTGCCGAGAACGGGATCATCGTGCTGATGGTCTGCCACGATCTCAACCTCACCGCCGCCTATGCGGACAGGGTCATCATGGTGGCCGAAGGGGGCGTGTTCGCCGACGGCGCCGCCTGGGACGTCATGACGGAGTCGAACATCCGCGAGGTCTACGGGGTCGACTCGAAGGTCATCGAGGTCGACGGAAGGCCGCACATCATACTGATCACAGGAGATGGCCCATGAACGTCAGACGAGCCGTCATAGTCGCAGTCGCCGTCATAGTGGTCCTCGCGGCCGCCCTGGTGTATGTGAGGGCGGAGAACGAGAAGTACCATGTCGACTCCGAGCCGTCCGAGGTCGGTCTGACCGTGGGCACGCAGCTGTCGGAGGACGGTTTCCCGTCCGAATCGTCCAGGCTGTGGGTTTACGGCAACGCCGACGAGGACGACGACATAGACGAGGACGACATGAGGTACCTGCTGGGCGTCCTGTCGGGGGAGAACCCTGAGACGGTGCTGTCGGACGCGAACTGCGATGGCACGGTGGACGAGGACGACCTGGTCTACATCCAGAGGATAATAGAGTCTGGCCGGATGGAGGTTTTCTACGTGGACAACTACTATCGCGTGGCATCCGTCTCCTGGCCGGTGGAATCGATAGCCATCGGCTACTGCAGCGGCGCCTACGTGGCGGATCTGACCGGACTCATCGACAAGGTGGTCCTCGTCGATGACACGGTAAAGAACTACTGGAACGAGATCAGCCCGAGGTTCTCGCAGGTCGGCTCGTTCGGTGCCACCGAGACCCCGAACTACGAGACCATGGTGGCCGCAGGCGTGGACGTGTACGTGGTGGGGTACTGCGACGCCAACGCCGATGAGATATCCCCGTCACGTCTGAATCCCGTGGGGATAGACGTGATGTTCGTCTCCACCGCGGACAACAGCGGCGTGGACATCCCCAACGAGAACATCGACCGCTCGATCCTGATGTTCGCTTTCCTCCTCCAGGGGGACATGGGGAAGACCCACGAGTACCTGGACTGGCACGACGGTCTGCTGGAGCTCATGGTGGAGGCGACCTCCGCGATACCCGAGGACGAGAGGGAGGCCATGATCATGACCCGCACCTCCGCGCTGTACTCGGAGGGGACGTACAGCATCACGGGCAAGGACAACACCAACAACATACACGCCGAGTGGGTGGGTGTGGACGCGGTGGGGCAGCACAGCGGATGGCTGACCAAGAACTACCAGGACCTGAACCTGGAGACCCTGGCGACGGTTATACTGGAGAGCCAGAACAACGGCAGGATCTTCTTCGTGGACAATGCCCACGACGGCATGAGGCACCAGTACGACCTCGGCGACTGCCTGAAGGCCGATGCGGAGCTGCTGTCCCGCACCGGGGTGGAGATCCACTATCTCGGGATGGCGAGGGAGATGGGCAACAGCCCGCTGTACATAGTGGAGATGGCGTTCTACGTCTGCACGATGTATCCAGATATCGCCGAGTCCATCGGGCTCGACTACACCGGCCTGTTCTACGAGTACTTCGAGAAGTTCGCCAGCTCAGACTACTGGATGAACCTCGAAATCGAGGACTTCTTCCTGGATCACGGCGTGGCCTGAACCATCGTCGCCCTGGCGGAGAACCCGTCTGCGAGTATGTCCACGGCCAGTACGTCGCCGTTCCGATCGATGTGGTACACGTACTCTCCGGTCGAATCCCTCCACAGGGTCACGGGGCTGCCGAGGGTCACGTCGGTGCCGGCGTTCGAGAACAGCCCGTCGACGGGCATCCCGTCGATGTCAAGGAACAGGAACGAGCTGAGATCGAACTCGGTGCCGTCGGAGAGAGTCATGGAGTAGGAGAACTCCAGGACAGGTCTGGACGACGACTCGCCAGTGTCACGGCAGGTGGCGGTGCCCCCGACCTGAGACCCGTCGGAGGCGTTGCCGGAAATATCGTAGTCGGGGTAGGCCTCCCCATCGTCCAGGAGGTTGCCTATACCGAACGTTGTCAACGTGCCGACGGCACAGATGATCACGATGACTGCTGCCAGAGTTACAACGGTCCTGTTCGGTCCCATGTCAAGGTCATCGGCGATGCACGATATAACGAAGATGGGGTGAGATCATGATATGTGACGCAGTCTTGGTTCCAGATGCATCTTCTGAGGCTTCGATGGTATCGGATTCAATAGAAAAGTTTATCTATGAGCAATATATCAGCGATTTTGCTGGGCAGGTAGATCAGTTGGAAGATCGTTACCTTGGCATGGTAGAGGCCGCGAGTTCGAATCTCGCCCTGTCCACCACTTCTTTCATCATCTGACATCGTTGTTATCGTTCGAGTTATGTGTTCTCGATGGAACGCCGAGACGATCACCAAAGGCATTGTATCGTTTCTGACGTTCTTCACGATGTTGTCCGATTCTACTTACTGTACTCGTGGCGAGTCAGTTATCTCGCTATTTCCAAGGTCCGGGAATCAGATATGGTAAAAGGATTTCCAGTCTTCTGTCGAACATCCGCCGGTTCAAAATCGAAGATTGGAAAGGTGTATCATGGGCGAGCTCGAAGTGGGACACTCGTCCATGGGATATGGATCAACGGCGGCCGGGGCCCTTGCGGTTCCCGGATCCGCGCCCGCCCTTGCCGCCGCGTCTGTCCCTGGACTCGTAGCCGTCGTCGATGAAGATGGAGTCGAACGTCTTCAGGTCGCCCATCTCCTCGAACCTCGAACGGACGTACTCCTTCGCCTGCTCGTCGACGCACACCTTGGCCAGCCATTTCACGGCTGGCAGGGATCTGTCTCCGTACATGGAGAAGTACATCCTCGCTGATTCGAGGTCCTCGCCGACGTCGTGCAGCGCGTAGACCATCTGCTTGTTGTTGTGCTCCCCTGACTTCGCCATGGATATGAGCTCGCTCCTGCAACCGTCGATCCCGTCGATGCATCCCCTCTTGATCCACTCGACCTGCCTGGATCCGCCCATCAGCCTTCCGACCTCGATGACCCTGTCAGGATCGCCGGCGCAGTACCTGTCGAGGAACGACGTGTCCTCCCCGTCGTAGCACCTGACAAGTCCGGCGGCGTCGTTGCGTCTGAGGTACGCCGAAGCGAGACCCTTCCTCACGTCCTTCCTGTTCTGGACGGGCATGAGCTCCCCGACGGCATCCTCGGAACCTGCGACGGCGGCGTTGATCATGGACGGGATCCACTCCTCGCCGTCCGCCCTGAGCTTCAGGGCCGTCAGGTACCTGCCGTAGGGGGTTTCGGAGATCCCGAGCTCGTGGATGACGGACATGACGGTCTCCTCGAATCTCGGCATGCCATCCCTGATGTACGACTCCCTGTCCTCTGCGTCCAGGTACCCTCTGAGGAATCCAGCCTCCGGGAACTTGGAGGACAGCTCCTCGAGCCTCCTGATGGATGATCTGTCGTCCTTCATGGCCCTGATGAACTCGACGCGCACGGACTGCCTCTGCCTCCTCCTCTCCTCCATCTCCTTGAGCAGCTTCTCGGCCTTGACCGAGTCCTTCTTCCTGACGAGGAGCTTCAGTCCGTCCTCGACCATCCTCTCGTCGTCCGAGGCGGCGAAGGCATCGATGCAGGGGTCGTCGCCCCCGATCTCCTCGAGCCTGATCCTCTCGTAGATGGCGAGTGGGTTCCCGTTCTCAGCGGCGGAGTCCAGGAGGCTCCTGTCGTATCCCGGGTCGAGGGTGTAGCACATGTAGTCGAACGCGATCATCGCGTTCTCAGGGCAGGCCTTCGCGACCCTGCCCCTGATGGTGCGGAACTGTTCGGGTCCCGCCTCGCGGAGCATGCGGGTCATGTTGTTCTCGCAACCCTTGCTCAGCATGGCGGCACCGTGCAGGTAGAGGATCATGGCAAGGTCGGTCCTGCCGTTAACCTCGCAGTCGACGCCCTTGAAAAGGATCCTCTGGGGGGTCGACGGTATGGTGAGGCTGGGTTCGGGTGCATCCCTCGGCTTGTGCTCGGGGATTCCCTCCGGTTTCCTCCTGTCGTCGCGAGGCCTTCTGTCCGACGGCCTTCCGTCGCGGCCAGTCCTGTTGGAGGGCCTCTGGCCGGGGCGGTTTCCCGCGCCACTCCTGCCGTTTCCGGGACCGCGCCCCTTCCCGTCGCGCGGGCGTCCGCCCCCGCCTCTGCGGTCGTCTCTACGGAAATCCTTCCTGCCGTTGCCGGGTCCGTGACGGTCGCGGTTTTCGCGATAGTCTCTTCTGTCTCCGCTGCGTGGCCTGCGGTCCTTTCCGCCGCTCCTGCCATCGTCCTTTCCGTCAACGTTTTCCGGCACCATAGGAAGTCCGCACTTCGAGAAACGGGACCCCTTATTATGTTATGCGTCCGAGGACGTCCACGGAAGGGTCACAAGGCGGTCAGCATTGCCGTGGAGACGTCGCCCCAGTACATGGCGACCCATTCGTTGGCCCCCTGGAACATGTACTCCACACCGAGGGCCGCCAGGAGGAGTCCGACGATCTTGGATGTGATGTTGAGCGCGTTGACCCCGACGAGCTTGACGATGGACGGGGCTATGCGCAGCAGGGCCCATGTGGCGGCCAGCGCGATCACACCCGCGATGACCACGAGCGGGAATCCGTATTCCTGCGTGAACAGAATCGCGGCAGTTATCACACCGGGTCCCGTCATGATGGGCGTCGCGACGATGATCCAAGGGGCGTCCTTCTCGTTCGAGACCTTGTTGAGCTTGAGTCCGAAGACCAGTTCGGCACCCATCAGGATGAGGATGAGACCTCCCGCCACCCTGAAACTCTCCATCGTCACCCCGAACATGGACATGAGCGGAGACCCTATGAACACGAAGACGAACAACAGGATCCCGGCGACGACGACCGCGCGGTTGGCATACCCTCTCATCGTGTCCTTGTCAACGCCGTTGGTGATCGACAGGAACGTGGGGATGCTCGAAAACGGGTTCATCACCAGGAAAATCGATAACGATACCGAGGCCAGCGCCATTATGTCCATAGAACCACGTCGTGTAATCTCACTGCCTCGAAATAACGTTATCCGATGACGGTCCGTCCGGATCTCAGCCCTTCCGGCGGTCCCTGTGGCAAAGGAAGTACCTGCGCATCCTGCCGCCGTACATGCTGAAGATGATGCCGTCCGCCTCCATGTGGCTTATTATCTTGTAGGAGTACGTTCTGGACACCTTCAGGAGTTCTTCGATCTCCTCCGATGTGACGCCTCCGTGAGCGGACATGTACGCGGTCACCTTGTCGACCTTGGCAGGGTAGTACCCGCGGACCTCTTTGACGGCCGGCAGGACAACCATGAACGAGCTCCGTCCGCTGAGCATCTTCGGTTCGTAGCCTGATCTGGAGTAGCTCTTCCTTATCGACGCCATCCCGTTCCTGCTGTATCCCTTGATCCTGTAGAGCTCGAGGGCGGCCACGAGGAGAGGATTGCGTATGCCGTCCCCTCTCCTGTGGGCGGCGCCGGGGGAGATGACGACCACATCGTTCTCAGTGACTGTGATGGCGATGTCTTCTGGAACGGAGTAGTCGCGATGGACGATCGCGTTCAGGACGGCCTCCCTGATTGCGGGGCGGGGAAACCTGTCCACAGGGCTCTTCGCACCGTCGACGACCGATTTGACGTTGTAGGAGTTCACTATCTCCTTTGCGTCGTTCAGAATCGTCAGGACGGATCCGGAGACCCTCGTCGATGACCCGTCCGGCCCGGTCACGGTGATGCCGTAGGGGCACTGGTCCGAGAGCAGGAGGGCCAGCACCGTGTGGGTGCCGTCGTCCCTGTGGATTCCGGATATCTCATCCAATCTATGGAATGGGATCATGTCGCGGAGTATGTTGAAAGTAAGTCCTCCCATCTCGGCGGAGGACCTTTCGTACTAGTCGCACATGATACTCTATAGGATATCGGATTAAAAGCGGATTGTTTTTCTAAGTGTAGTAATGTGATTTAAAACATAAAATCTATATGTATTTCAGATACGTGATATTTCATAAAACTGTATACAGTATCAGGGCGGATACCGACCGGATAAATATCCGCTCAACGATTTCTTGTTGGGTGCAAAAAAATGGTAGACATACCTGCAGAAGTAATGGACATCATGAACGCCCAGGGCACCGTAAAAGCCCTGGTCACAGCCAACAAGGCCGGACAGCCTCACGCTATCGTCTGCGGCACCATCGCCTGCCCCGCTCCGGGCAAGATGGTCGTCGGAGAGGTCCTCATGAAGAGGTCCGCCGAGTACATGGCCGAGAACGGCAAAGCCGCCTTCATGATTGCGGCCGGACCCAAGGCGTACGAGATCCAGGTTGAGAACCCCGTCCGCTACGACAACGGGGACGCGCTCGCTCAGATGAATGAGATGCTCGCCGGAGTCAACCTCCATGCCAAGGCCCTGTGGATGTTCGATGTCGTCGCCGTCTACGACGAGGGCGCCGGACCCAACGCCGGAAAGAAGATCGCATGATCCTGATGCCCCGCCTTACGGCGGGGCCTAAACCCCTCTTCCAGTCTTTTATAGGTATAACCGCATCCACCGGTCATGGAAACTACGGAGATCGCATCCTGGATCGAGATGCATCTGCCGGAGACCATGCTCTTCGTGGGCGGCATCCTGGCCATCCTCATCGTCATCTGCTACGTCAGGGACAAGGACTCCCTGAAGTACAAGTTCACGATGTTCCTCGGGCTGATCTTCGGCGTCATCATGCTCTACGAGGCCATGACGATGTACGGGGAATGGCGGATGGTGACGTCCGTCATCGTGGCAATAGCCGGTTTCGCTCTGGTGATAAGACCGTTCCGTGAGGTCCACTTCGCGGTGATATTCGCTCTGATGGTGATGGTCCTGGTGTACATAGCCTTCGGAGGATTCGAAGGCTACATGCTGTTCGACTCCATCGATATGACCTTCCTGTCCGACGGGTGGCCCAGGATCATAGCGGCATTCCTGTGCGGCGCCGTGGTTTACATGGTTCTGAACTTCGCCGAGGCCATAGTGAAGCTCTTCGGAAAGGTCCTCAACTGGTGGCCTCTGCTGCTCGTCCTGGGAATAATCTGCGTCGTCGAGGCCGGGTTCATGTACATGGGTTACGGTTCCATCATGGACTACATCGACACCAGTGCCATCACTGCCTGAACGCCTGGATACGAGAAGCTTTAAATGGTATGAGTAAATGAGGGGTGAGAGTGGGCTCGTGGCTTAGCCAGGATATAGCGCTGGCCTTCTAAGCCAGACGCCCCGGGTTCGAATCCCGGCGGGCCCGCCAAGGATGCACGCCTCACGGCGCATTCAAGGAAGGAACCATCATGAAGAGAAGCTCGCGCGCCTGGAAGAAACGCGGCAACCAGCGTTGGAAATGGCGCAAGAAGAAAATGAGAAGAAGAAAGAGAGCAGCAAAGATGCGCAAGAAGTGATCGCTACTCGCTATCACACTCACCGGGGGTATAGGCTAACCTGGCAGACTGGCGGGCTCCAGTTATTGAGAGTGATTGAAAATGGGTTTGCTGACAGTAGTTGATGACTAACTGGAGCGATGACTCATTGATTCCGCGGGGGGTAGCTCCCCCCGTAGTGGAAACCCGCTGACGGGGGTTCAAATCCCTCTGCCCCCACCTTGCGCTTCTTTCTGAGCTCTTGCTCTGGGCACTTCGGTGCCACAATCCCTTTTTCCTGTTATTCTCCACATTCTGATTCCAATCTCGTGATTCGCCTAACTGTTTTAAATGCAGACTTGATTCAACATCGGGGTTCCGACATCGGCTGTCACGGCCTCGGAGTGTGTCAGATGGGCAGTGCAAAGGTCGTCAATCGGTTGGTCTTCATCCTGTCCGTGATCCTCACAGGGGCCATCGCCGGTTTCTTCGTATGGCTCGTGCTCTTCGTCATGGATGTCGGGCTCACCCTTGTCTGGGACGGGCTCTCGTCATGGTTCGGACGTTTCTACCCCGTTCTGATGTGTGTCGTCGGAGGGATCGTCATCGGGCTGTTCGCCAGGCGCTTCGGCAATTATCCCGAGGATCTCAGGACCGTCATGGCCAAGGTCAAGCGTGACGGCGGGTATGACTACGACAAGCTCGGCAGGATGTCCGTGGCCGCGGTCCTTCCTCTCGTGTTCGGAGGGTCGGTAGGTCCGGAGGCCGGTCTCACAGGCGTCATAGCAGGTCTGTGCACATGGGCCGGACAGAGGATGAGGCGCTTCGGCTCGGATTTCAGGGAACTCACCGAGGCGGGGGTCACGGCGACCCTGTCCGCACTTTTCACCGCCCCTCTGTACGGCTTCGCCTCGGGTATGGGCGGTAGAACAGCAGGGGATTCGGGAGAAGGGTCGACACCGAGGTGGGTCAAGGTTGTGGTGTACGCATGCGCGATCGCCGGGGCCCTGGCCGCGATGCTGCTTCTGACACACTATGTTGGCGGAGGTCTGCCGCTCCCCCATTACGAATGGGACGTTGTCGGGACGGACGAACTGGTATGGCTCGTGCCGCTGATCCTGATAGGTGCTCTGGCCGGATGGCTGTTCTGTGTGTCCGACGCACTGCTGTCCCGCGTGTCCGGTAAGTTCAGTGACAGGCCGCTGCTCAAACCA
This sequence comes from Methanomassiliicoccaceae archaeon DOK, assembly GCA_009911715.1. Classification (NCBI taxonomy): domain Archaea; kingdom Methanobacteriati; phylum Thermoplasmatota; class Thermoplasmata; order Methanomassiliicoccales; family Methanomassiliicoccaceae; species Methanomassiliicoccaceae archaeon DOK. The sequence continues at coordinate 329,715 of CP047880.1, forward strand.
GTCGTCGCAGGGGCGGTTCTCGGGGTCTGCGGCGTCGTCCTCCCCTTCACGATGTTCTCGGGGGAGTCGCAGGCGGTGGAGCTCGATTCGCTCTGGACAGGCATGGGTGCCGCGTTGCTGCTCGTCATGGGATTCGTCAAGATCCTGGTGACTGCGATGTGCGTCAACATGGGGTGGCGCGGAGGACACTTCTTTCCAACGATTTTCGCAGGGATATCCATAGGGTACGGGATGGCGCTTCTGTCGGGGGCTGATCCCGTGTTCTGCCTGTGCACCGTCACGGCAGCACTGGTCGGAGGGGTCATGCGCAAGCCTCTAATGGCCGTGCTCCTGCTCTTCCTGTGCTTCCCCTTGCTGGCGGCGATACCGATGGCTCTGGCGGCGTTCGTCGGTTCACGCATCCCCCTGCCGTCATGGGTGTCGGAGGCTGAGGGGGAGATAGGGAAGCCGGAGTCCGTCGATGCCAGGCGATTGTAAAAGTGGAGGGGGATGCCCGGATGGGCACCGGCCCCGTTTCAGTTCTTGAAGCTGTGTATGGGTGCGGGTATCCTTCCGCCACGGTTGACGAAGTCCGCGCAGCCGTATCTGTTGACGGGCATGATGGCCGCGTCTCCGAGGAGACCGCCGAACTGCGCCCTGTCGCCGACTCCCTTCCCGATGACCGGGATGACCCTGACGGCGGTGGTCTTCTGGTTGACCATGCCGATGGCCATCTCGTCGGCGATGATGCCCGAGATCGATGTGGCAGGCACGTCGCCGGGTATGGCGATCATGTCCAGTCCGACCGAGCAGACGCAGGTCATCGCCTCAAGCTTCTCCAGCGTGAGGGCGCCGATCTCCGCGGCCTCGGCCATCGCGCTGTCCTCGGTGACGGGGATGAACGCGCCGCTGAGTCCTCCGACGTATGAGGACGCCATGACGCCTCCCTTCTTGACCTGGTCGTTAAGGATGGCCAGGGCGGCGGTCGTTCCGGGGGCGCCCGCGTACTCCATTCCCATCTCGTGGATGATGTCCGCGATGCTGTCTCCAACCGCGGGGGTGGGTGCGAGGGACAGGTCGACGATGCCGAACGGGACGCCCAGCCTCCTCGAGGCCTCCTTTGCGAACAGCTGTCCGACCCTGGTGACCTTGAACGCCGTCTTCTTGATAGTCTCGCACAGGACCTCGAAGCTCTCCCCGCGGACCTTGGACAGGGCGGTCTTCACCACGCCGGGTCCGCTGACACCGACGTTGATCACGCAGTCCGCCTCGGTCACGCCGTGGAAGGCGCCTGCCATGAACGGGTTGTCGTCGGGCGGGTTGCAGAAGACCACGAGCTTGGCGCATCCGATGGAGTCCGCGTCCTTGGTGGCCTCGGCGGTCCTGACGACGATGTCGCCCATGAGCCTGACAGCGTCCATGTTAATCCCGGTCCTGGTGGATCCGAGGCTGATGGAGGAGCAGACCCTCTCGGTGCAGGCGAGCGCCTGGGGTATGGACTCGATGAGGTTCCTGTCGGCCGTGGTCATGCCCTTCTGGACCAGGGCGGAGTAGCCTCCGATGAAGTTCACGCCGATCTTCTTGGCAGCCTCGTCCAGGGTCTTCGCGATCTTGACGAAGTCGCCGGGGATCTTGCACGCCGCTCCTCCGACGAGGGCGATCGGAGTCACGGAGACCCTCTTGTTGATGACCGGCACGCCGTACTCGAGACCGATCTCGTCCCCGACGCTGACCAGGTTCTCGGCCAGGGTGGTGATCTTGTCGTAGATCTTCTGGCACAGCCTGTCGAGGTCGGGGTCGATGCAGTCCAGGAGGCTGATGCCCATGGTGATGGTCCTGACGTCAAGGTTCTCGTGGGAGACCATCTCGTAGGTCTCGAACACCTCTTTTAGCTCTACCATGTGGATCAGATCCTGTGCATCATATCGAAGATCTCTTCGTGCTGGGCCTTGATGATGCAGCCCACCTTCTTGCCGACGGCGTCGAGTCCCTCTGCGAGGGAGTCGAAGCTTCCGGAGTAGCCGGTGGTGTCGACCACGAGGATCATGTTGATGTACTCCTGGACTGTGGTCTGCTTGATGTCGAGGATGTTGATGTTGTTGTCCGCGAAGAAGTTGCATACGGCGGCGATGATGCCGACGTGGTCCTTGCCTACGAGTGTGACTACGGTTCTGTTCATTGGTTCACCTTGGTTTTCTGATCCTGTTTCATGAGCGCGTACTCCAGCGAATCTATCAGTGCTATAAGACTTGCCTCTATGACGTTCTCGGAGACGCCGACCGTCGTCCAGCTGGACTCCCCGTCCGTGGTCCTCATAAGGACGCGGACGCTCGCGGCGGTGGCCGATTTCTCGTCCAGTACGCGTACCTTGTAATCCGTCAGACGGACGCCGTTGAGCGACGGGTAGAACCTGGCCAGCGCCTTCCTGAGCGCGTTGTCCAGGGCGTTGACGGGTCCGTTCCCGTCAGCGGCCGTCTGCTCCATGTTGCCGTCGGCGTCCATGACCTTTATGCTGGCCTCGGAGTCCATCTCCAGGCCTTCGCGCTCGTCCATGAATATGCGGAAGCCGTACACCTCGAACCTCTTCTCGAGGTCCCCCCTCAGCCTCTTGACGAGCAGCTCGAAGCTGGCGTCCGCTCCCTCGAACTGGTAGCCTTTGGACTCCATGTCCTTGATCATCTGGGTGATGTGGGAGCTGTCGTCGCTGATCTCCAGGCCCAGCTCCCTCAGCTTCTCGGTTATGCTGGACCTGCCGGCCATGTCGGAGACCAGCACCCTGCGGGAGTTCCCGACCTCCTCCGGCCGGATGTGCTCATAGGTGCGGGGGTCCTTCATGAGTGCGGAGACGTGCATGCCTCCCTTGTGGGCGAACGCCCTGTCGCCGACGAACGGCATCCCCGGTGCCGGCGCCATGTTGGCGATCTCCCCCACGGATTTCGACAGCGGGGTGAGACCGCGCAGGTCCACGGCACCCACGTCCACGCCCTCCTTGAGCGCCAGGTTCGGGATGACTGTGCAGAGGTTCGCATTCCCGCATCTCTCGCCGATGCCGTTGACCGTTCCCTGGACCATGGTGCATCCCGCCTCGACCGCGGCGAGCGTGCATGCAGTGGCAAGGTCCGAATCGTTGTGACAGTGTATGCCCAGAGGCGTGTGGGTGCTCAGGAGGACGTCCTCCACCGCGGCGGCGATGTCCGTCGGCAGCGTCCCCCCGTTGGTGTCGCAGAGCACCAACCATTCCGCTCCCCCGCGTTCGGCCGCCATGAGGGCGGCCAGGGCGTAGTCCCTGTTCGCGAAGTACCCGTCGAAGAAGTGCTCCGCATCGAACATGACCCTCTTCCCGGATTCCCTGAGGAACCTGACGCTGTCCTCTATCATGGCGAGGTTGTCGTCAAGCCCGATCCTGAGGGCGTCTGTGACATGGAAGTCCCATGACTTCCCGAAGATGCAGCACCATCCGGCGGAGCAGGCGGCCAGGGCCCTGAGGTTGGGGTCCTCCTCAGGGGACACACCGTGCCTGCGTGTGCTCCCGAAGGCCGTGAGGGAGGCGTTGGCGAGTTCCATCCGACCCGCCCTCTCGAAGAACTCGTCGTCCCGGGGGTTGGAGCCGGGCCATCCGCCCTCCACGAAGTCGACGCCGAGCTCATCCAGTCTGGAGAGCACGTCCAGCTTGTCCTCGCACGAGAACGATATGCCCTCCGTCTGCGCTCCGTCCCTGAGGGTGGTGTCGTATATCCAGACCCTGGTCATCTCACTCGGACCTCTCGTCCATTATAGAGATGAGGTCGCTGAGGATCGCCGACGCCGTCTCGATCCGTCCGGCTCCGCGGCCGCTGACCGTGATGGGTCCCGCCAGGTCTGATATGATCTGGGCCGTGTTCAGGGTTCCCGATATGCTAAGGGGATGTCCCTTGGGCACCAGCCTCGGGCCGACCTCCAGCTTGTTCTCGGAAACCTCCCCGATGAGTCTGATGACCATGTTGCGCGATGCCGCGAGGGCTATCGCCTCGTCCGTGATCCCCGTGATGCCTGTTATCCTGACGTCGTCGAAGGTCACGTTCCTGCCGAACACGGAGTTGGCAAGGATGACGACCTTGCACGCGCTGTCGTAGCCTTCGATGTCGTTGGTGGGGTCGGTCTCCGCGTAGCCCATCTGCTGGGCCTCCTTGAGGGCCTGGTCGAAGGGCTGCCCCTTGTCCATCTTGCTCAGTATGAAATTGCATGTTCCGTTGAAGATGCCCCTGATCGACTCGATCTTCTCCCCTCTGAGGTTCTCGCGGCAGAGGTTGATGATGGGCATGGCGCCGCCGACCGATCCCTCGAAGCGGAATTTGCACTTGTTCTTCTTGGCGAGGGTTATGAGGTCGTGGAACTTCAGGGCCAGCGGACCCTTGTTGACTGTGATGACGTCCTTGCCGTTCTCGAGGGCGTGGGTTATGTTGCGGAGTCCCGCCCCTCCGGTCTTGACGTCCGTGGGGCTGACCTCCACCAGGATGTCGTAGGCCGCCTGCTCCAGGACGGATATCGGGTCGGAGTACTCGTCCTCTCCAACCCTGCCGGTCACCTTCTTCCTGTCAACCAGGGCGATCGGGTCCAGGCCGTCGCGGTCGAGGACGTAGGTCCTGGAGTCCATGGCGCCGGTGATCAGAACGGGGCAGCCGTACCTCTCCTCGAGGAACTCCCTGCGCTTCGCCACGACCTCGGCGAATCCCTGGCCGACGGTCCCGAAGCCGCATATGAATATCCTCATATCAGACACCCCTCACGTAGATCGTGTTCGTCTTCCTGCACTCGTCGTCCAGGAACCTGTCCAGCTTCTCCAGGTCCTCCTCGCTCCTCGTCTTGACGGAGATGAGTCCCGTGCGCTTGGACGAGCTGTTGGTCTTTGACGAGTATCTCACATCGACGGCGTCCATCGTGACGAGCGAGTTCGCCTTGTTCATGAGCTCCTCGATGTACATGGCGTCGATGTCCCCGATCAGGAGGTAGTCCATGGTGTAGGTCTGGTACACGGAACCGAGTTTGGAGATGATGATGTCCTTGGACTTCCAGATCTTCTTCAGAGCTTCCAGCTGGTTCTGTCCCTCCACCTCGAAGGTGATGTTGACGCAGATCCTGTGGTTGACTATGCGCTCGCGGTCGTGCATGACGCCCATGATGTTCCCGTCGATCAGGGATATGGGCTCGATGGAACCGACGAGCTGGCCCGGCAGGTCCTTGACGAATAACTCAGCGTTCACGATCATAGGGGGCACCTTGATTGGATGTTGGGCTGATGCGATTTTAACTATAATAATAGAATGCGCGCGTGAGACGGAACGCGGAACGACGGGGATGTGCTGAAGACACGATGGAACGAAAAAGTAGAAGTGGCGCCGAGAGGGAGATTTGAACTCCCGAGGGAAAGTTCCCACGAGCTTTCCAGGCTCGCGCCTTACCGGGCTGGGCCATCTCGGCTTGATGGAGTGGGGGATTGGGTCATCTAATTAAAACCTTTGGATGACCTCGCTCGTCATCGTACCCCTGTACGCCCCAGTCTATGTCCGCGCGGTAGTCGGACAGATGGCGCCTGACATTGCGGGCCTCCTCCAGCCTGTCCGTGTCAACCGTGAAGACCGCCGAGCCCTCGACGTCGCCGCACTGTGCCAGCACGTCCCCGAATGGATCCAGTCCCCTGGAGCACCCGTGCATCATGAGGCCGTCCATCGAGCCGACGTTGTTGATGTATGCTAGATAGGTGACGTCCTCCAGCGCCCTCGCCGGGAGCACCCTGTCCAGGAATGGTTTGGACTGCACCGCGGACGCGGCCGAGCAGATGTTCACGGAGGCCCCGTTCAGGGAGCATCCGTGCAGTATCTCCGGGAAGAAGATGTCGTAGCAGATCGACATGCCGAACAGCACGCCGTGATACGAACCCATCGCCGGGGCGTAACCGGGGGCGAACCCCGTCTCGGCGTACACGCCGAAGCTGGCGAGATGGGCCTTGTCGTACCAGGAGTCACCGTCAGGGGACAGGAACGCCATCGAGTTGTATACCAGGTCGGACTCGAACCTCGGCGCTCCGACGACCGCGGCCTTGTCCAGCATCCTGCAAAGGTCCGAGATCTCGCCGATGCACCTTTCCGTGGTCTCCTCCAGGCCGTCGCACGGGAACCCGTACCCGGTCAGGAACATCTCCGGCAGCATCACGACGTCCCCAGGCCCGTCCCTCAGGGCCTTCTCGATCCTTTCCGCGTTGGCCTCCGGGTCGCCCCGGACGGGTGTGTACTGGCACAGTGCGATGTCGATGCGCATGAGGGGATAATCGTCGGCGACCGTGTTAAACCTGATGTCCGTCCTTCTCAATCCTTAAATCCAGACTTTTTGATTACGGTCCGATGACCGGAGTCAAGATTCCAAACATCACGAAGGAGGACGTCGAGGGCCTCGTCGGATTCATCAGGGACACGATAGGGGACATCGGATGCAAAGGCGTCGTCATAGGGATCAGCGGAGGTCTGGACTCGGCGACGGTCACTAAGCTCTGCGTCGACGCCATAGGCGCGGACAAGGTCCTGAACGTCTTCATGCCGTCGAGGGTTACGCCCGCCGAGGACTACAAGACAACGGCCGATCTGTGCTCCATGTGGGGGACCGAGTACAAGGTCGTGGACATACAGCCCGCCGTGGATGCGCTGGCAGCCGTCCTTCTGACGGGGAAGGAGACACCGCTCGAGAGGGGCAACATCTCCGCGAGGTGCAGGATGATCGTACTGTACAACCTCGCCAAGAAGAGGGACGCGATCGTCATGGGGACGTCCAACCAGAGCGAGATCATGATGGGATACTTCACAAAGTTCGGCGACGGCGCGTGCGACGTCACGCCTCTGGCCAACTACTACAAGACGGAGGTCAGGCAGATCGCCGCCATGATAGGGGTCCCCGAGCCGATCATCGCCAAGCCTCCGTCAGCGGGACTCTGGGAGGGGCAGACCGACGAGTCCGAGATGGGCATCACCTACAACGACCTGGACGGAATCCTCTACGAACTGGAGGAGGACAGGTCCGATGCGCAGATTGCGGCGGACACCGGGCTCTCCAGGGAGAAGGTCTCCGAGATAAGGAAACAGGTCGAATCCATGGAGCACAAGAGGCTTCCACCCATCCGTCAGGGTGAATTCTGATCGAAACAGTGCATGGGCAGGTTCCGAGTCACCGAAAGATTTATTAATAACCTGTTCATGCACAGTCTTGTTGCTCCTGTAGTGTAGCGGCCAATCATGAAGCCCTCTCGAGGCTTCGACACGGGTTCAAATCCCGTCGGGAGCACTCATCTCTTTTCTCTACTTTCATCATGTCCGATTCTATCCATTCGTTCGGATTGCCACATGTTGTGGTTCCTTCGTCACGGGTGCCTGTATAGGTCGGAATTTGGCGCCAATCCCTCAATCCTGTCGACTTGTATGGTCCGAGGAGACAGCTGTGCCGCGGTTCTGATCCGTGAGGGCGGCCATGCACGCATGTGTCTTTTTCGGCTGCAGATCGCTGTCTTCGACCCTCGATACGTTCTGAAGCCAAAGCATAAGAAGGGGGGGGGGACAATATTCAGTTCCGAAACCCTTTTTGAGTGTAGAGGAGGGAAATTCGACTTGGATAGCAAGAGACTGGATTGGATTCGTTTCGGGATAGAGGGATTTCTGTTGTCGATCATCGGTTCTGCGGCATGTGCCTGCGCCTACGAGATGTACGCTCCGATGGCGGATGCCTACAACATGCTCTCACCGATCCTCATGGGTATCGGCGTAATCCTGCTCATCGTCGGAATCGTCGGTGCAGCTGTCACAAAGAGCGACAACGGGAGCCAGTAAACACTTTCGTCGGTCCGGGTCGCGGGGATCCAACAGGTCTCTCAAAATGCGGTCCGGACCAGGTTTCATGGATTTTGAAGGGAAGGTGCCCCGAAGGGCGTTTCAGGGGTTTGTTCTCAGAACGGGAGGATCTCCTTCCCGTGCTGCTCCGCCAGCACCTCCGCGAACGCGGTGTACATGGCGGACAGTCCGCAGACCACCCCGACGGCGCCCCCTGCCATGACAAGGGTGTCGATGCCGCCGTAGTTGCCTGCAGACAGCAGGAAGAACGTGATCGTCAGCGTGGCGAACACGAACATCGTGGACTTCCTGCCCTTCAGTGTTCCCACGAACAGGAACAGTGTCAGGATGCCCCACAGGAGGAGCCAGGTCCCGAGGGTGGAGCTCTCGCCCGACATCCCCTCCAGGCCCATGTGCGTCGCGACGAACGTGAGCCAGAACATCCCGTACAGGGTGAACGCCACGGTCCCGAACGTGTTGCCGTTCTTGTACTCCATGATGCCCGCCAGCACCTGTGCCAGGCCTCCCACGAAGACACCCATCGCAAGGGTGACCCCGTCCAGGGGGAGGACGTCGGCGTTGTGCAGTGAGAGCAGCACGGTCGTCATGCCGAACCCGAGCAGCCCCAGGGGCGCCGGGTTTGCCTTCTTGGTCGGCTGTGCTTCGTCGGCCATAGGTCCAGCAACACGGGCATGATATAAAAAAAGTTGTCATTCGACGAATACAATCAACGGCATTCGTCGAATGTTTTGGGGTTTCACGCAGGGGACGCGGGTGCACTGGACGCACCCGTCTTCCCGTCGGCGGGCCTCCAGCAATCGTATCTCAGCAGGAGCGCCGCCATTATGATGACGATGACGGATCCGATGTTGTGCACGAGGGCCCCGGCGATCGGACCCATCAGCCCGAACACGGCCATGACCATGGCGACGGAGTTCAGGACGATGGAGAATGTTATCCCCGCCTTGATGGTCAACAGAGTCCTGCGGCTGAGCCTGACCACTCCGCCGATCTTGGAGATGTCGTCGTCGACGAAAACGATGTCCGCGCTCTCGGTGGCCATCTCGTTCCCGATGCCGCCCATGGCTATGCCGACGTCCGCCCTCTTCAGGGACGGCGCGTCATTGATCCCGTCCCCGACCATGCACGTCCTTCCGGACCCCTCGAGGCTCACGACGGTCCTCAGCTTGTCCTCCGGGAGGCACTCCCAGACGACGTCGTCCATCCCAAGGGTGTCTGCCATCTTCCTGGCTACCTGGTGCGTGTCGCCGGTTAGCATGATGGTCTTCAGGCCCAGCGACCTCATGTCCGCCACGGTCTCGACCGAGTCGTCCTTCAGGGTGTCGGACAGCACGGCGAACCCGACGGTCCTGCCGTCCACACCGGCAAGGACGACGGTGTAGCCGTCCTCTCTGACCTTGGCGGCGGTCGCGATGGTTTCATCCAGGTTGTCGGGACACATCTCCCTCATCAGACCCTCGTTTCCGGCGGTGACAGTCCTGCCGAACGCCACCCCGGACACTCCGCGCCCAGGTATGTACTCGAAGTTGGTGACCTCTCCGGGCTCACCCTGATGGGCGGCGGTTATCGCCCTCCCCAGCGGATGCTCGGAGCGGGACTCCACCGCGGACACGAGGCCCTCGAGGATTTCCGCGTCCGTGTCGGGATCGGTGCTGGTGAACCCGTGGCACACGATGTTGCCCGTGGTCAGCGTGCCGGTCTTGTCCATGAGTAGGGTGTCTACAGACGCCATCCTCTCCACGGCGCCTCCGTCCTTCACCAGTATCCCCCTCTTAGACATGTTGCCTGCGGCGGCCATTATAGCGGTGGGCGTGGCGAGGATGAGGGCGCAGGGGCAGAACACCACCAGGACCGTGACGGACCTGTAAATGTCCTGGAACGCGACGTAGGACAGGATGGCGACAGTGAATGCTATTATGACGATGTACACCGCCCAGCGGTCCGCGGTGCGCACGACCTTCGACTTTCCGGCATCGGCGTTCTCGATTATCCTCGCCATCCTGGCGATGGTCGTGTCATCTCCGACGCGGTCGACCTCGATGTCCACAGATCCGTACATGTTGACGGTCCCGGAAGACACACGGTCCCCGACGCCCACGTCGCGGGGCACCGATTCGCCAGTCAGTATGGAGTTGTTCACCGATGTGGCCCCTGATGTCACGATCCCATCGACGGGGACGACCTCGCCGGGCACGATGCGGACTGTGTCGCCCAGCATGACCTCCTCCACTGGCACGGTCGTCTCGACTCCGTTCCTGACCACTCTTGCCGTGGCGGGCTTCATGCCCACCAGCCTCATTATGCTGGCGTTCGCATGGTTGACGGTGGCCTCCTCCAGGAAGCCGCCGATCTGCATGATTATGGCGATCTCCGCCGCCGCGTCGTACTCCCCTATGATGACGGAGGCAACTATCGCCACGGACACGAGCACGTCGGCGGTTATGTCGTGCTCCTTAACGACCCCGACGATGGCGCCCCAGATTATGGGGATCCCGCAGATCGCGATCGGCACGAAAACGAGCGGCCAGGCCCAATCCGCGGTGAAAGATGCCGCCAGCGCGACGATTCCTATGACTATGCAGGAGAACTCGATCTTCTGATCCATTATCGCGTCCTTGACCAAGGACACTCCAATCACCTTCTAGATACCCCTACAGGGTATCCGTATATATACCCTACGGGGGTATGATTGCAGGTGGATCAGATCTTGGAGAACTGCTCGATTACCTTGGTGAACTCGGCGATGGTCTTCTCCGCGTCGCCATGCTCGATGCCGTCGCGGACGCAGTGCTGGATGTGTCCCTCCATGATGATCTGGCCGACCTTGTGGACGGCGCTCTTGACGGCGTTTATCTGGACTATGATGTCCTCGCAGGGAACGTCCTCGTCGATCATGCGGTCGATGGCGGCGATCTGTCCCGAGATCTTCTTGAGCCTCCTGTGGAGGTTCTCGGAGTCCATGCATTGTCTCATGGGACGTGCGTAGGTCTAACCGAGATTAAAAATGACTGGAAGTTGGAAGGGTCGGAGGGCGGGTGGTGCCCGCCCTCCGGTTGGGTGTCAGGTTACTGGTGGTTGCACCTGGGCCTTCTTCGCATCGGACTTGTTCTTGAGAACGGATGCCGCGATGGTGATGAGGAGCACCAGGACGATTACGACCAGGGACAGCACGACGGGTATCTCGATGAACGAGTGGGCCAGGAGCTTGACCGACACGAACAGCAGGATAACGCCGAGTCCGTACTTCAGGTACCTGATGGACTGCATTCCTCCGTGGATGACGAAGAACAGAGACCTCAGGCCCATCACCGCGAATATGTTCGAGGTGTAGATGACGAGGGTGTCGGTGGAAATCGCGAGGACGGCCGGGATGGAGTCCAGGGCGAACACGATGTCGGTCATCTCTATGACGATGACGCACAGGAGGAGGACGGTGACGACGCGCTTGCCGTTCACCTTGGCGAACAGCTTCCCGCGGGTCTCCTCCGTGTCGACGTAGTCGAAACGGTTCCTCATGAACTTGGCGATCCCGTTCTCCTTGTTGTCGTCGTCCTTCCCGAACGTGGTCTTCAGCGCCACGATCAGCAGGATGACTCCGAACACGTACAGGAGCCAGTCGAACCTCTCGAGAAGCTCGACCCCGACGAAGATGAAGATCGCACGGAACACGATGGCTCCGACGATACCGTAGAACAGCGCATGGTGCTGGTCCTCGTCTTTTATTCCGAAATATGCGAAGATGATGATGAACACGAACAGGTTGTCCATGCTCATCGCCTCCTCGATGGCGTAGGCGGTGTAGTACTCCATCGTCTTGGTCGTGTCACCGGTCACAACGAACAGCAGCACTCCGAACGCCAGCGCCACACCGATCCAGACGGCGGTCTGCAGAAGGGCGCTTTTCATCGGGATGTGGTGCGGCTTGCGGTTGATCCACAGGTCGGCGGCCAGGAGCACTATCACTATGACGGCGAAAACATACCATAGTGACGATTCATCCATGAGTGTCCATAGGGGAAGGAATAAAAAGCTTTGTGTTGGAAATCGCGATTAGATGCTCTATATAGGGTGTTTGGCCCCTATATAGAGCTGAATTAGTTTGTCAGTGGCTGTGGGGGAACAGGATCGTGAACAGCAGGATGAGCACGATTCCCGCGATGACGAGGGTGTACGAGCCCACGTCCTGCTTCTTCCTGTGATAGGCCTCGGGCAGTATGTCGCACATCGCGACGTACATGAACGTACCCGCGGCGAAGGCCAGCGGTATCCCGGTGAGTCCATCGAGGTCCGATATCCCGCTGAGTGCAAGGAAGAACACGATCCCGGCGACGGGCGTTATCAGGGCGAAGCTGAGGAGCCTCACGACGGCCTGCTTCCTGGTGTAGTCCGTGAGGATCATCGTCGTGGACAGGGAGAACAGGACCACGAACTTGTGTATGCACATCCCCACGGTGGCGATCAGCCCGACCTCCTCGCCGGCCAGGAACGTGGCGGCGAGCGCGAGTCCGTCGCAGGCGGCATGGATTGACAGGCCGACGAACGAGGACATCGAGGTGATCCTGTGGCTGTGGTTGTCCTGGCAGCATTCGCATGAGCATCCGCCCATGTGGCGGTGCTTCAGCAGCATCTCCACCGTCATTATGAGGACGAATCCCGCGACGATGGCGTACATGATCTGGTGTATGTCGTATCCGCCGTCCTCGCACTCATGTATCGCCTCCGGGAGAAGGAGGAAGAACAGGAGTCCGAGGAATATCCCGGCGCTCAGCGCCATCAGCAGATGGGCCTGCTTGTCGCTGAGTTTCTTCACTCTCGGCAGCATCGCTCCCGCCATGGATACGACGAGGAGCAGGACCGAGTACAGAGCGAAGGTGGCAACCGCTTCCATGAGCCCCGTCTTCTACGAGATGTTATTAAAACATTGGTGATGGGTTATTAACTTCCACCTCCATGCAGGCGTCGAAGTTAATAAGGTGATCCCATGGGAATAGTCAGCATCTCTCTCAACGAGGACAACCTCGCCGCACTGGACAGGATTCAGAAGACGTACGGGCTGTCCGGGAGGTCGGAGGCCGTCCGCACATCGATAAACGCCGCCCTGGCTGACATCAGGGAACTGGAGGGGATGGACGGGACGGTGGAGGGTGTTCTGATAATCGTCCGCGGCAACCATGCGGACCCATGGATGAGCATGATCCAGGCCAGGTACGAATCCCACATAAAGACGCAGATGCACTCGCACCTTCAGAACCACAAGTGCCTTGAGGTGATGGTCGTCTCATGCGACGCGGACGTGCTGTCCAGCATGATGAAGGAGATCCAGGCGGAGGGTAAGGCGGACTACGTCAAGTTCGTCCGCGGATGACCGGGATTACGTCAATCTGTTATTATAACGCGCGCCCGTGTGCATCCCTTATATAATTAGAACATCTTATCTACACTCGGATGGGATGTGCATGAGTGATAGCTCACGCGATTACGATAGCAACGGCTCTCACAAGAGCTTCAAGGACATCTTGCAGTCGAAGCAGGGTTTCGACGCAGACAGTCTCAAGAGAGGAATTAAGAACACACTTCAGAGCATGTTCTCCCCGAAGTCGGATTCCAGCGTGTACTCCAAGGGGGTCCGCGAGCTGGACAACTACGGGTATGAGAAGTACAACATCGAGGACGACGGGGAGATCTTTATCTCCAAGGTCCCCGAGAAGGCTCTCTTCAACGACGGGGAGCCGATCATGGTGAGGGCGACCGGAGGCAACTTCGTCGGTTCCGCCGACAACACCTCCGCCCGCATCGACGTGGGCGAGGCCCAGGCGAAGGCGGAGGACGTTAGGAGTCTCTTCAGCAACGTCCCCAGGGGGACGACCGTCGAGACCGAGTACCACGCGACCGTGGGCGAGGTCACCGACGAGGGCACCGTCAAGCCCAGGCCCATCGACAGGACCTTCCTCGACAGGATGAGGGCTTCCGCAGTCAACGAGAGGGCGGCACCCCACGTCGAGTTCGAGGCGGAGGACGTACCCGAGGAGGTCGCCGCGGAGTCGCCCAGGTTCCTGCAGATCGACGACGAGGCGGATGCGCCCGCAGTGGAGGTGCCCGACGTCGTCGCTCCCGTCGAAGAGCCCGTCATCGAGGCCACGGAGGAGGAGCCCGAGCTGTTCCAGGCGATGGACGAGGAGACGATCGCCGCACCCGCAGAGGAGCCCGAGGCTCCCGTGCAGCAGTACTCCTTCCTCGACAGGGTGGCGAGCTCCCAGAGGAAGCCTGCCGAGTTCTTCGTCGACGATGTCGATGAGCCCGTGACCGAGGAGGTCCAGGCGGAAGACGAGGACGACGACGAGTACAGCTGGATAAAGTTCGACGACGAGGTCGAGGACGTCCAGATCGACGACGAGGTCGATATCCCCATGATTGCCGCAGATGTCGCCGAGGTCGTCGCAGAGGCCCCCGTCGAGCAGTTCGAGGATGAGGTCCAGGCAGTCGCGGTCGAGGAGACCCCTGCAGAGGAGCCCGTCATCGCGTTCGCCGAGGTCCCCTCCTTCGAGGTCCCCGAGGAGCCCATCGCAGAGGAGACAGTCGCCGAGGCTTCCGTTGAGGAGGCCAAGGCCGAGGAGGAGATCGAGAACCCCATGGTCGCAGCCGACATCTTCGAGGAGACAGTCGCCGAGGCTTCCGTGGAGGAGACTCCCGCAGAGGAGCCCGTCATCGATGCGCCCGTCATCGGCGAGGTGGCCGTGGAGGTCCCCGAGGAGCCCATCGCAGAGGAGGCGCCCATCGAGGCCGTCGCCGAGGCCCCCGTCGAGCCGGTCGCGGTCATGACGCTCCCCGGCATAACAGATGTGGAGCCAATCGTCGGTCTGGAGATGGAGGGTTCCGAGCCCTCCTCCGAGTCCGCGGTCTCGGAAGGCATCACAGCCGTCGCCGAGGTCGAGACGGCTGTCACCGGAGCCGACGTAGAGCCCGCACCCGCCGCCACGCCCAGGTTCAACGGCCTGGAGGAGGACGGCGAGGGACTTCCCAAGCTCAGCGACCCTGTGATCAAGCGTCCGAGGTCCGTCAGATTCCGCTTCAGCAACGGCGTTCTCCAGAACGTCGAGTCCAACGACAAGGTCGAGCCCAAGGAGGAGCTCCGCGGCCCTTTAGCCTGACGGGTCAGCGCACCCTCCCCGACACCGAGCCCATCGCGGTCTCAGACAAGGTCCGCGACGTGATGCTGTTCACGGTACCCGGGCTCAAAGACGAGGAGGACGACCCCATAGTCGCTCCGGACGTCCCCATGAGGGACGACGGAGCCGCGGGGCGCTTCGTGAAAGCGTTCATCCATGACGAGATACCGTGGATGGATGTCAGCAACGAGGTGCGCGACCTGATGTTCCTGGCAGTTCCGAGTATCGATGTCCCGGCAGATGACCTGATCTTCGCCGACGAGGAGGTTCCCGTCGACGACATGGAGGCGTACTGGTTCGTCACTCCAGAGGCTGTCGACGAGACCGTGTCCGTCGAGGAGTCCGAGGTGCCCGTTCCCGAGACGCAGCCCATGGTGGCTGCACCTGCCGAGTCGCCGGCGATGGCGATCTCCGCACCCGCGGCCACGCTGTCGATCCACGCACCCGCAGCGGTCCACATGCTTGCCATGCCCGCGCCCGTGTACGCTCTGGCAGAGGCGCAGGTGGAGGTGCCCGAGGTCCCTGTGGCGGAGGAACCGCTCGCAGAGGAGATCCCCGTCATCGATTCGACCGAGATCGCATGGGACGTTGCGGAGCCCGTCGTCGCCGACGAGACGGCGATCGAGCCCGAGGAAGTCCCGACACCCGCCGTCCAGGCGGAACCGGCGTTCGTGGAGCCCGTGGAGGCCCCGGTCGTCGAAGAGATCACTGTGACTGTGCCGCAGCCTGAGGAGACCGTGACGGTTTCCGAGGCCCCTGCGGTCGAGATCACCGAGAGCACGCCTTCGGTCATGTTCTCCTTCGGAACCCAGGAGTTCCACGGGAGAGGCTGGAAGGTCTGCTTCTCGTTCTAAACAGAAGAAGAAATGCACATCCGAGAAACCGGGTCCTGGCCCATTCCCCCGTTGCACCGCACCGGGGTCATACATCAATTATCAAAAACAATGTTATAAGAGAGTCCCGATTCGCCGTCATGGAACTCCTGCTACAGCTGCTCATCACGCTGGTGGTCCTGTTCGTCCTGGCCCGTCTCGGTTCGGCCATCGTCTCCAGGTTCGGACTGCCGGGTCTCATCGGGGAGATCGTGATGGGTATCGTGATCGCCAACATCGCATTCGGCGATGGATGGTCGCTGATGGAAGATTTGCTGGCCATAAAGATGCCCGATCCGGTGGCTGGAACAGAGGGCAGCACGGTATACCAGGTCGTCTACGCGTTCGCGGAGCTGGGTGTCATATTCCTCCTGTTCACGGTCGGTCTCGAGACCAAGGTCAAGGATCTGATGAACTCCGGAAGGCCTGCGCTCCTGTGCGCAATCCTCGGAGTGATCATCCCGTTCGTCCTGGGATTCGCGCTCATCATGGCGTGGCCCAACACGGCGATCGGAGGCGGGGACATGAACCACGCCCTGTTCCTCGCCGCCGCGATGGTGGCGACGTCCGTGGGTATCACCGCCAGGATCATCAAGGACCTCAAGCTCATGGACACCAAGGAGGCGCGCATCATCATAGCGGCCGCCGTCATCGACGATGTTCTCGGCATGATCGTCCTGGCGATCGTCCAGGGCATGGTGGAGTCCGGGGAGCTCTCCATCATGAACGTCGCATCGATCACGATCCAGGCCGTCGTGTTCGTGCTCGTGGTCATCGCCGCCTGCAAGTGGGTTGTCCCGAGGATCTACGACTACTTCGATGACCGTCGCAGGAAGGCCGAGGCCGCCGGCAGGGTGCCCATGTCCGTCAACAAGCTTGCCCTGGCGATCATAGTCTGTCTCGCCATGGCCGCATTCGCGGAGTACATCGGGCTCGCCGCCATCATAGGGGCGTTCCTCGCCGGAATGCTGTTCGCAGACCATGCCTGGGAGTGGGATCTCGAGCACAAGATCGACTCGATCTCGACGTTCATGCTGTCCTTCTTCTTCCTCAACGTCGGTATGCAGGTCGACATAGCCTCCCTCACCAGCGGAAGCGTGCTCATCCTGGCCTTCGTCACCATAGTGCTGGCTCTCATCGGCAAGTACGTCGGATGCGGGCTCGGTGCCAAGATGGGAGACAGGTCCGTTGACAAGGAGTCCTTCAACATCATCGGTGTCGGAATGATGCCCCGTGGCGAGGTGGGAATAATCATCGCCAGCATAGGTCTGGGCATCGTGGTCGAAGGGGAGCGCGCCATGACATCGGAGCTCTACACCGTCGTCGTCCTGATGTCGGTGATTACGACCATCATCGCGCCGCCGATCCTCGCGAAGCTCTTCAGGAAGAAGTATCCGGAGGAGTACAGGATCCTGCCCGAGGACCAGATCTGATCCCGGGACAAACCTCTCAAATCCCAGCCGGGCTCATGCCCGGCTATTAATTCATCGCATGTTCTGGAAAACGATCATAGGTTTTCCGGTGTTGAAAGTGGAAACAGATCTCTAGCGCTTACGCTGGAGCATGATTCTCAGAAAAATGGTCGCATCTCAGAGAGGTACGAACACCCTGAGGAGCATGACGACGACGATGAGACCGATGGCGATGCCCACGACGGCGCGGGGGCTGATCCTGACTCCCTTCTCGCTCTCCGTGTCGAAGTACCTCATCAGGCCTGCGGAGGACTGGAATCCGGTGTCGTTCTTCTTTGCCATGGGAGTTCGTTATCTTGGACCCGTATAAAAACATTGTTTAGATTCGCCACAGCGCTTCTGTACCTGCGCGCACACGCTAAAAAACGCGCGCGCGACCGAAACGCTCTTTAATATTGTGCCAGTTGGCGCACCGATTGATATGCATTGGGCAGATGTAATCGCCGAGGAGGTCGCCAAGACCAGCGACCATCCTCTGATCGCAACAGGGATTAGCCCGACTGGGATCATCCATGTCGGAAGTCTTAGGGAAGCAATCACCGGGGAGTCGGTCCGCAGCGCCGTCGAGGCCATGGGCAAAGACGTCCGTCTGATCTACCTCATCGATTCCTTCGACCCTCTGCGCAAACGTTACGACTTCCTGCCCGAGGAGTACGAGAAGTACGTGGGGATGCCCATCTCGAGGATCCCCTGTCCGTGCGGCAAGCACAAGAACTACGCCCATCACTTCGTCCAGCCCTTCCTCGACGCCGTCGACTCCCTCGGAGTCAAGTGCGAGATCATCTGGACCCACGAGCTCTACGAGAGCGGGGCGTTCGCACCGTACATCGACATGACGTTCAAGAAGAGGGAGCAGATCATCCAGATCCTCCACGAGGTCACCGGCAAGGAGGCGAACCCCGAGTACGCCCCGTACAACCCCATCTGCGAGAAGTGCGGCCGCTTCACCAAGC
Organism: Methanomassiliicoccaceae archaeon DOK; assembly: GCA_009911715.1. Taxonomy (NCBI): domain Archaea; kingdom Methanobacteriati; phylum Thermoplasmatota; class Thermoplasmata; order Methanomassiliicoccales; family Methanomassiliicoccaceae; species Methanomassiliicoccaceae archaeon DOK. The sequence continues at coordinate 348,025 of CP047880.1, forward strand.
CGATCTTCCACAGGTACGAGTACCCCTACATCTGGTACGAGTGCACATGCGGGCACTGCGGCAGGGCCGACATCCGCAAGGCCGAGGGAAAGCTGACCTGGCGTCTCGAGTGGCCCGCCAAGTGGATGATCTTCGGGACATCCGCCGAGCCCTTCGGCAAGGACCACGCGGCCGCAGGGGGATCGTACGACACTGGAAAGAGGATCGTCTCCGAGATCTACGGAGGCAAGGCCCCCTACCCCATACCGTACGAGTTCGTGCAGCTCAAGGGCGTCGGACAGATGCACAAGTCCCTGGGATGCTCCGTCACCGGTCTGGACGCGATCAACATGACCCCTCCGGAGGTACTCAACTACCTGTTCCTCAGGGTCAACCCGTCCAAGGCCATCGACTACGACTCCGGTATGGGCACGCTCGACATGGCCGACGAGTACGACAGGATGGAGCGCCTCTACTTCGGCGGCGAGTGGTCCGAGTCCGAGGACAACTCGGTCAGGGCATACGTCATCGCCCAGCACAACCATGTGCCCAAGGGGCTCCCCCTGCAGATTCCCTACCGCCACCTCGTCAACGTGGCCCAGATGGCCCCCGACTTCGAGGGTGTCATGGAGGTCCTGTCCCGCACTGAGGACATGTCCAAAGCCTCGCCCGAGGACATCGAGAGGCTCAAGCGCAGGGTCTCATGCGTCCGCTACTGGCTGAACGGATTCGCCCCCGACATGGTGAAGTTCTCGATCCTGCCGTCGGTCCCCTCCGACGCAGACCTCTCCATGAACGAGAAGGTCTACTTCCAGGCGCTCGTCAAGAGGATGAACGACTGCGTGTGGAACTCGGAGAACATCACCGAGATCGTGTCCGACATCGCCAAGGCCTCCCCCATCGGGACCAAGGGCGCATACAAGGCACTGTACAAGATCTTCATCGGAAAGACCGCAGGCCCCAGGCTGGGTCCGTTCCTGGCGTCCATGGATCAGAAGTTCGTGGTCAACAGGCTCATCCAGGCCTCGCTTTGAAACGGGCCCCGACAGGGGCCCTTCCCTTATATCATGAACCCGATTCCCAGCCTCATGGATTCGAAGCACCTCGTCATCGCCTCTGCAGCGGGATTCGTCCTGATGCTCATAGGCTTCATAGGGTACGTCGCGGCTCCGAGCATAGCGTTCCAGTCCGTATTCATCGTGGGCGTCGTCATCCTGGCCGCAGGGTACGCCCTGATATACATCCTGGGCAGGAAGGCCGTGATGGAGTACCAGGCCGAGGAGAGCGATGAGGACGAGAACGGGTTCTTCTACATCCTCGACGAGGACTACTCCGCCCCCGTGGGGGATGCGACGATCGAGGATCTCTCCAAGAGGGAGTGATCCCATGCCGGCCCTCAACGCGGACATCCTCTATCTGTTCTTCAATTCGGCAAACATGAACCGCTGGAACGACCACATGCGTCCGGTCGACCTGACGGAACTGGACAAGCAGGCCCACAAGGCCGCCATAGCCTGGGTCCTGGCGAAGTTCGAGGAGTCCTCCGGGAAGACCATCGACTGGAGGAGGATCATCGAGCACACGATGTTCTCGTTCATCCAGAGGGCGGTCCTCACAGACCTGAAGCCCCAGGTCTTCCACAAGATCGCCTCGGAGAGGCGCGGTCCGGTAAACGACTACGTGCTCTCCGAATTCGACCGTCTGGTGCCGGATTCCGATCCCGGGTTCAGAGCACGCTTCGAGGAGTACCTCGGGGACCCGAAGTCCACTCCCGAGGATGCCGTCATACGCGCCGCACACTATCTGGCGACCAGATGGGAATTCAATCTCATCTACGACTCCAACCGTTCCCTCTACGGGATAGAGGGCACGCGCAGGGAGATCAACGAGCAGATCGAGCAGCACACGGACCTCATCGGGGTGAGGGAGATCATGGCGACCGAGGAGACCTTCGACTTCATCGACCTCATAGGGCAGCTCAGGTTCCAGCAGCGCTGGGCGAGGACCCCCCGCATACCCAAGACCACGGTCCTGGGGCACTCGCTCATGGTCGCGGACATGATGTACCTCCACGACCTGGATTCGGGGGCGGCCGACCGCGAGGTCTACAACGACTTCTACAGCGGCCTGTTCCACGACCTCCCAGAGGTCCTTACGAAGGACGTCATCTCGCCCATCAAGGAGAACGTCAGCGGTCTCGCGGCGATACTGGAGGAATACGAGCACGACCTGGTGGAGTCGACAATCATGCCTCTCCTCAAGGAGGAGTGGAGGGACGAGTTCCGCCACATGGTGTACGAGCCGTTCACCGACGTGGACATCCCCGGCTTCGGCAGGAGGAACGGGACGGATCTCAAGGCGTGCGACCTCATGGCGGCGTACATGGAGGCCAACATCTCTCGCCGCTACGGCATATCCTCCAACACGCTCCTAGAGGGCGAGAGGGGCATCCGTGACAAGCTGATCGACAAAGGTCGCGGGATAGGTGCCCAGAGGCTCGTCGAGGACCTCGATCGCATGAGGATCTGAATCGGCGCCTGTACCTCGGATCGCCGGTCGCCCTGATGGTCAGTCTGACCTCGGTGGCATCGGTTCTGAACTGCTCCTCGCCGACTGACACCTTCTTGCTGTCGCAGAACTCCTCTATGGCGACATCGTCTGCTCCGGCCCTACTCGCCATCTCACGGACGTACTCGATACCCTCGCGGCGCGTCTCTTCAAGACCCTCCTCGAAGGAGGTGTAGTACTTCCTCCCCAGTCTGGAGAACACTATGCACGCGTTAGTGGCCAGCTCCTTGCCCAGAACCGATTGTATCAGGATCTGGATGGACTCCACGACCTTCCCGCTGATGGCGCCTACGGCGTTGCCTATGTCGTAGTCCCGTGGAAGGACGAGCTCCGTCCCAAGTGCGGCCGCGACGCGGGGGAGCATGTCGTAGGAGGGTCCTCCAAGACCCACTATCGGCTTGTTCAGTCTGAAGCGCACATCGAAGTCCCTCCCCCGGGCCTCGTTCACTCCGTCCCTAACCAGGTCGTCGCCGTAGCCTTCCAGGGCACGGTCCGATCCTTCCGTCATGAGCTTCCTGATGATGGTGGTCCCGATGCGCTCCTGTATCATCGCGTCGATCCTGTCCACGAACTCGTCCGGGGTTATGCCCATGTTGGCCGCATGGTACATGATCGCCAGCTTCGACGCCTCTGCATCGTACCTGGTGAAGGTTCCGCGGTAATGCATCAGGTCGGTGGGGGTGAGCCCTATCCTCTGGATCATCCTGCGATTCTCCATCGTCTCGATGTGGAACGACACCGCGGGCTCTCCGAACTCCCATCTGGCATCCGCCATGCTGTGAGGCGTGCCGTCCACGAACTCGAGGAACCTGCGGTCGAGGTCGGTCAGATCCCCGTCCTCGCCATCTCCAAGCCTGATGAAGTACTCCGTGTCCATGACGAGATTGCGCTGGTAGTTGGCGTAGTCCACGTCACGGGGGCCTCTGGCCACCAGCAGCCGCAGCCACTCGGTTATCACCGGGTATCTGGCGGCGGCGACGCACAGCGGCGTGACCTTTACAGTCGACAGAGAAGGTATCCTGCCGTTGACGACGATGCGGCTGTCCCCACCCAGTCCGGCGGTGGCTATGTCCGCCGCGGCGACCCTGGTCCGGAAACCGCCGATCAGAGCGCCCTCCTCCTCGAGGTGGACCCTGCCGTCACGGATGACCCCGACGTCCGTGGTGGTGCCGCCGATGTCCACCACGACGGCGTCGTCGAGTCCGGACAGCCTGCGGGCGCCGTTGATGCTCGACGCCGGACCGGAGAGTATCGTCTCCACGGGCCTCTCGCGTGCCATCTCCTCGCTCATTATGGAGCCGTCACCCTTGACGACCAGGAGCGGCGCGTCGATGCCGGACTCCTCCATTACAGCGTCCACCGAGTCGAGCAGCCTTCCAATGATGGGTATGAGCCTCGCGTTCATCACGCAGGTGGTGGTGCGTTCGTTGAATCCAAGGGACGAGGACAGCTCGTGCCCGCACACCGCCGGGACCCCCAGGATGTCGGAGGCCATGGCCTTGACGGCGTTCTCATGGTCGGGGTTCCTGATGCTCATGAATCCTGTGATCGCCACGGAGTCGACCTTTCCTCTGACCGACTCCAGGAACGTTCTGACGGCCTCCAGGTCGAGGGGCTCGTCCTCCCGTCCCGAGGCCCTGTAGCTTCCGGAAACGTATGCGGTGAAATCAGCCTTCACGGGAACCGTGAGTTCGTGCCCCATGACCACCAGTGCGACCCTGCAGCCCCTGCCCTCGACCACGGAGTTCGTCGCCAGGGTGGTGGACAGGCTGACGACGTCTGTCTTTCTGAGGAGGTCACGGTCGAAACCCTCGATCGCGCCCCTGATTCCGCGGGACAGGTCGTCGTGCGTGGTCATCGATTTGGACCTCGCCAGTATCCTGCCGCCGTCTATGTCCAGCAGCACTGCGTCTGTGAACGTTCCCCCTGTGTCCAGTCCCAGCCCGATCCTCGTCATGCGGAATCCTCCTAAGAAGCGATGGAATGAAATCGGGCCATCCGACGATAAACATGCCGAATGGCGGGGTAAGTGGTTGGGAAGAGGTTTCGGACGAAGTCTCAGTTGTGCCTGTCGATGACTTCCTGTCCGCGCATGTAGGGCCTGAGGACCTCGGGGATAGTGACGGTGCCGTCCTTGTTCTGGTAGTTCTCGAGGATGGCAACCATCGTCCTGGGCAGGGCGAGTCCGGAACCGTTGAGGGTGTGGACGAACTCGCTCTTCAGGTGGGGCTCGGGCCTGTACTTGATCCTGGCCCTCCTGGCCTGGAAGTCGGTGAAGTTGCTGCACGAGGATGCCTCGAGCCAGGCGTCCTTTCCGGGGGCGTAGAGCTCCAGGTCATAGCACTTGGAGCAGGAGAAGCTCATGTCTCCCGTGCACAGGAGCAGGACCCTGTAGGGGAGTCCGAGGCCGTTGATGAGGTCCTCGGCGTTCTGCCTCAGCTCCTCCAGCCTGGCGTAGGAGTTCTCGGGGAGGACGAAGTTGACCATCTCGACCTTGTTGAACTCGTGGACCCTGATGATTCCCCTGGTGTCGGCGTGCTTCCCGACCTCCCTCCTGAACGAGGGGAGGTACGCGGTCCAGTAGATCGGGAGCTGGCTCTTGTCCAGGATCTCGTCCTGGAGGAGGTTGGTTACGGGCACCTCGGCAGTGGGGTTGAGGAACATGTCGTCCCTCTCGAGGTAGTACATGTCGTCCTTCAGGTTGGGGTACTGCCCGGTTCCGATGACCGCGGCCTTGTTCACGACCACGGGCGGGAACAGCTCGGTGTAGCCCTGGTCCTGGTGCGTGTCCAGGAAGTAGTTGATGAGGGCCCTCTCGAGCCTGGCCCCGTCGCCCTTCAGGCAGTAGAATCCGCTGCCGGCGACCTTGACGGCCCTGTCGAAGTCGATGATGTCCAGGTCCTCGGCGATCTCCCAGTGCTCCTTGGGCTTGAAGTCGAACTTCCTCTTCTCGCCCTTCTCGTACACCACGACGTTGTCGTGCTCGTCCTTCCCTATGGGGACGGACTCGTGGGGGATGTTCGGGATGTTGAGGACGCAGTCCTGGCGGATGTCCTCGAGCTCGGCCATCCTGTCGTCGTTGGCCTTGATCTTGTCGGAGACCTCCCTCATCTCCTTGATGCGCGCGTCCTTCTCCTCGCCCTTGGGCATCTTGGAGATCTGCAGGGAGACCTCGTTCCTGGTCTGCCTGAGGCGGTTGTTCTCATCGGTGAGCGCCCTCCACTCGGAGTCGGCGTTGAGGAACCTGTCGAGGATCGCGTCGTCCTTGTTCCTGTTCTTAAGCATGGTCCTGATCATGTCAGGGTTTGATCTGATGACGTTGACGTCAAGCATCGGAAACACCTCGGAACTTCTTCTGGCTGAGGGACGTCCACGTGCGTTTGTCCGTGAGGACGATGACGCTCCCGCGCACGTCCACAGCGATCGCTCCGGTGGCCTCCTCGATCGACTCGGCCGCTCCCTTCGCATCGTCGTCCGAGTTGGAGAGCACCTTCACCTTGATCAGGCGGTTCTTCTTCAGCTGGTTGACGATCTCGTCGAAGACGCCCTGGTCGAGGCCGTCCTTGCCGACATGGACCGTGGGGCTGATGTCGTTGGCCCTTCTCATGAGCTCCTTCCTAGCGTCCTTCTCAGTCATGTGATTGCTCCTTCAGGTACGGTCTGCGGCGGATCTCTCCGCACATGCCGCATGTAACGCACACCATGTGGTTGCCCAGGCGGACGGTGCAGTTCCTCCCCGGCATGAGGGGGATCCCGCATCCGTCGCAAATAGGGACGTCCTGGGGCAGGGGGACCTGCGTCTTGGCGCCGATGCGCCTAGCGATCTCCACATACCTCCTGGCACGCTCCGGCCTGTCCTCGCGGACAGCCTCTGCGGCGAGACCGAGTAGCCTGTCCATGCGCTCCCTGCCGATGTCGTTGAGTACCTTCTGCGGGACGCGCCTTCTGCTCATACGGTGTGCTCCGGACGTTCCGATTACAGCGGTCCTATAATAAGGTCACGCACACGCGTTATTACTCGGACGGTGTCGGATCCGGTCCGCCGTCCAGGGGGCACATCCTGTCGAGGAGCCCGCGGACCTTGGGATTGTCCGGCGCCGTCCCGTCGCGGTGCGAGTGCCAGAGGTCCACGAACTTCCTGTGGAATCCGATGACGCATCCGTCCCAGGTATCCGCGGAGGACTCCAGCCCGAGGTCGTCGCACCTCAGGTGCCAGGCGGAAGCGCGTGCGTAGTAGCTCGGCACCCCCTCGAGCGGGTAGACGAGGCCGATGTCCCTCCCGGCGGAAATGCCCCTCAGGAACACCGCCCCCGGGAACGTGTAGCAGTTCTCGACGGCCCTGAGCTCCACGATGCGGTCCATCTCGTCCCTGATCACGGTGCCCATGGCGATGACGGGCCCTGCCGCGGCGAAGTCCTCCTGCTCGTATCTCGAGATTCCGCTGGTGTAGCTTACGGGAACCAGCGAGGCCCCGTTGGAAATCGCCCAGCGTCCCTTCCTCTCCGGGTCCTTGACGATGACGCCCATGAGGCCGCCGCCGTGGGCGCGGGTGACGGCTCCCGCCATGCCTGTGACCCAAACCGTGTCGATGTCCGAGAACGGGTGGAGGTCCTCCCCGTAGCCGTGGAGGAGTGTGCATCCCTCCAGGTCGTGGAAGATGTCGAGGACGATCCCGGCGATCCTCTTCCTGCCGGGGACGTCCGGGTAGCTGTCGTCCATCCAGGTGCCGCGGGTGGTCCCGCCGAGGTAGTCCAGGGTCTCGTCCAGGAACCGCCTGGCATCATGTGCCAGCGCCCCCTGCGATCCGATGCCCAGGTGTGCGTACAGGCTCTCGGGGACGTCGCCCTGCAGCCTGAGCTCAGCCCTCACGATGCCGCGACAGATCTCGGAGAAGAGGCGGTCGATGTCCGACAGGACGGCCTCGGTCACGCGATCGTCGGCGGACACCTCCGGATCAGTCGACGACACGACCCTGACGATGTAGCTCCCCATGCTACGGGAATCGCACCGTGACCTTAAAACGGAACGGGTTCAGACGGTCACGGGCACCATGGACAGGAGCAGGTCGCGTATCTCCTTCTCCTCGCCCTCGAACTCGTCGTCGGTCTCCGCGTAGGTCTCGAAGAGGAACTCGAAGTACTCGTGGAACGCGATGACGCACTCGTCCCAGCTGGGCTTGGCCTCGGATATGCCGAGGGCCTCGCAGTCGAGTGTCCAGAGCCCCTTCTTCGCGTTGTATCCCGGGCTGGCCTCCACGGGGTTGAGAAGCACGATGTCCCTGTCGGCGGTTATTATCCTGTGGAACTTGACGGTCGGGAAGGAGTAGCATCCGACGACGGCCCTCATCTCCTTGACGTCCCCCTCGTCACCGGTGACCACAGTGCCAGACGCTATGAGCGGGCCCGCCTCAGCGAACAGCGGGATGTCAGTGGATGATATGTTGCTCGCGAACGTTATCGGGACGCAGTCCTTCCCGTTCGAGATGAGCCAGCGGTTCTTCCTGACAGGGTCCTGGGAGATGGTCCCGATGACGGCTCCCTGGAACGAGACGGATGTGTCCTCCGCCAGGGCCCTGACCGCGTCCTTGCGGGTGAGTCTGAACTTCTTCAGGTCGTCTCCCCTGCCGTAGCGCATGTCGTAGCCTTCCAGATGGTCGGACAGAGCCATGATGTCCCTCGCGAGTCTCCTGCGTGCCAGCGCCTCGCGGTGGTTCCCGGGCTCCGACCATGTGTCGGGCATGTTGGCTATGTCCAGCTCCCTCATGAGCTGGTTCAGTGCGTCCAGCATGAGCGTGTCCTCCCTCTCGGAGGACGCTCCGACGTCCGTCCCCGACGCTGAGCCCATCGCGAGGTCGAACCTCCTGGTAAGCTCCTCGGGGATGGAGTTCTGCAGTCTCAGCTCCTGCCTGATCATCATCGAGCCGATGTCTGATATCAGGTTCTGCACGTCGACCATGGTCTGTCCCGCCACTGACACGGGCACATGGGCGTTCTCGTCATCTGTCGGGACCACTTTGAAGTTGAAAGGCTGCATCTGGATCTGGACGGTCATGGGCCCGAAGCCTACTTATTCTTTAGGGAGTTGCGGGACGCGTGCGTGCGTACCTAATGCGCCCGAAAACGACGAAACGCTTATATGCGGGACGTATATCGGCAGTCAGTTGACACGGAGCCGTAGCGCTCCGATTGCATTCACAATCCAAGGTGGTTTAAATGGTAAGAAAGCCCGCTTCGATGTACAGGCAGATCAAAGGTCAGGCGTACACACGCCGCGAATACATGGGTGGAGTCCCCGCCAGCAGGGTTTCCCAGTACGAGATGGGAAACCTCCGCGAGGACTTCCCCGTCGTCCTCACCCTCAGGGTGAAGAACCGTGTCCAGATCAGGCACACCTCCATCGAGGCCGGCCGTATCGCCGCCAACAAGGTCCTGAACGGACAGATCGGTGTCGCCAACTACCACATGACCGTGAGGGCCTACCCCCACGTCGTCCTGAGGGAGAACAAGCTGGCCACCGGCGCAGGAGCGGACCGTGTTTCGAGCGGAATGCGCCAGGGATTCGGAAAGACCGTCGGAACCGCTGCCAGGCTCGAGCGCAACCAGGCAATCCTGACAGTCCGCGTCCCCGCCGAGAAGGCGGTCATCGCCAAGGACGCCCTTTGGAGGGCATCCATGAAGTTCCCCTCCCCCTGCTACATCGATGTCGAGAAGGGACAGGAACTCATCCTGTAAATGTTCGATTTCGAACTGGAAACCATATCACGCTGGATTAGCGACGGGGGCTTCGCCTCCGTCGCACTCCAGATGCCTGAGGGCCTGAAGATCCGGGCCCCCGAGATTTCTGAATTCATCGAGAGGGAGACCGGTGCCATCCCGGTCATCGTGGGACGTCCGTGCTACGGCGCCTGCGACCTCTTCGACTACCGCGGCTGGGCGGAGGCTCTCATACACTTCGGTCACTCCCCCATACCGTCCCAGGGCGAGGATCCGAACGTCCTCTACATAGAGTCCCGTTCCGACGCCGATGTCGACGGGTCGGTGCTGGAGTCCCTGGTCGACCTTCCGCAGAGGGTCGGTCTGCTGGCGACCGTGCAGTACCTGGGGCTGATCCCCAAGGTGAAGGGTATCCTGGAGTCATCAGGGAGGGCCGTGTCCGTCGGTGTCGGCGACGGGAGGATATGCCATCCGGGGCAGGTCCTCGGCTGCAACTGCAGCGCCGCCGAGGCGGTGGACGCCGATGTGGACGCGTTCCTGTTCATAGGGGAGGGCGACTTCCACCCGCTGGCCGCCGCGTTCGGGATGGAGAAGCCCGTGCTGGTCCTCAACCCCGTCACAGGGGAGGTCAGGGACATGGCGCCGGTCAGGGACAGGATCCTCCGCAGGCGCTTCGCCGCGATACAGGGTGCGAGGGATGCGCAGAGCTTCCTGGTCATCGTGTGCAGCAAGATAGGTCAGAACCGCTCGGAACTGGCGGACAGGATGGTGGCGATGCTCAGGGATCACGGCAGGACGGCCCACAAGGTCGTTATCGAGGAGATCAACCCCAATGCGCTCATGTCGTACCAGGTGGACGCGTTCGTCAACACGGCATGCCCGCGCATAGCCATGGACGATGCCGCCAGGTACCCGAAGCCGATGCTGACCCCGCCTGAGCTCGAGATCGCCCTGGGCGAGAGGGAGTGGGGACAGTATCTGTTCGACCAGATCCGCCCCTGAATGTTCGGAAACGAATCACGTTGGTTCTCTAACATTTTATATGCGCGCGCGTGTAGGCCGAGGCATGGAGTTCAAAGACGCCGTCTCGGCCAGACGTTCCGAGTACATGCTGGATGCAGCCGACGTGGATGTCGACGCGGTCGTATCCGTCCTCAGATCCATCGCGGGCAAGGTCCCATCCTCCTTCAACGCCCAGTCGGCGAGGATGTTCGTGCTGTCCGGCGAGGACCACGAGAGGTTCTGGGGGATCGTCGAGGACATCCTCGCTGAGAGGTCGAAGGACGCCGAGAGGTTCAAGGCTACGCGTGCGAAGCTGGCGACCTTCCGCGCCGCCGCAGGCACGATACTGTTCTACGAGATCGATGCCAAGACCGAGGCGCTCATGGAGGAGCACCCGAGCTATAGGGACCTCTTCCCCCAGTGGGCGGAGCATGGGAACGCGATGCTGCAGTTCGCCTCATGGGTTGCCATCCGCGACATGGGTCTCGGGGCCAACATACAGCACTACAACCCGATTATCGATTCCAGGGTGGCGGACGAGTTCGGGATCCCATCAGGATACAGGCTGATCGCGCAGATGGTCTTCGGCAGGGTGGTCACCCCGGCGGGACCGAAGGACAAGCTCTCCGGTGACGACATCGTCATTGTAGCCCACGCCAATAATAATAATGAAAAGGATATGTGAGGCCAGATGTTCACTTCCAAAACCCTTCTGAGCGGTGACCTGCCCGACGTCAGGGTGGGCATCGGTCGCGGATCCGATGTGGGGAACGTAGAGAGGAGCGTTCTCGCGATGGAGGGCCGCGACATCCGCATATACGATGACCCCAACGAACTGGTCTCCGACCTGGTGTCGGGGAGGATCGACGCAGCCGTCCGCGGCGACATGTCCTCGTCCATGCTCCTGCCGATTCTGAAGAAAGGACTCGGAGTCAAGGGACTCGAGAGGGTTGCCTTCATGGAGCCCCAGGGAGGGAAGCTCATCATCCTGTCCCCCGTCGGCATAGACGAGGGATGGACCGAGGACCAGAGGTACGACCTCGCCGTGAGGTCCGCCCGGCTCGCCCGCAAGGTCGGCATGGGCGACAGGATCGCCGTGATGTCGGGAGGGAGGTGCGAGGACGTCGGCAGATGCAAGGCGGTCGACAGGTCCATCGAGAGCGCCAGGGCGATCGTCAAGCGCCTGGTCGCTGACGGTTACGACGCATACCACTCGCAGATCCTCATAGAGGATGCGGTCAGGGAGGCGGACATCATAATCGCGCCCGAGGGGATCACGGGCAACATAATATTCAGGACGATGCACCTGGTGGGAGGGGCCAAGGCCCTCGGCGCACCGGTCGTCAACTCGGACAGGGTGTTCATCGACACATCCCGTGCCAAAACGGATTACAGGGACTCGCTCGCCCTGGCAATGAGACTTTCGGAGGAATGAGAATGTTTCTTGAGATAGACGGAGGATATTCCGGCATCAGGTTCTCTGCATGCCATTTCATACCCAGGCACGAGAAGTGCTCCAGGCTCCACGGGCACTCCTACATCGTGAGACTCAGGCTCGAGGGGGACATCGGCGAGGAGGGCATGATCATGGACTTCGTGGTCCTAAAGAAGAAGCTCAAGGAGATCATCGAGGAGCTGGACCACAAGACCCTCCTGCCCACGCTCTCCAAGGATGTGAGGCTCGATGTGACCGAGGAGTCCGTGGAGGCGGTGTCCTGCGGCAAGAGGTACGTCTTCCCCAGGATGGACGTGACGCTCCTGGACGTCCCCAACACCACCGCAGAGGAGATGGCGAAGATGATGACCCTCAGGATGGTCTCCGAGATCGAGTTCCCCGAGAACGTCAGGTCCGTCTCGGTCGGTCTCGACGAGGAGCGCGGTCAGACCGCCTGGTACACGGAGATGCTCTGATGCCGAAGGCGGTCGTTCTTCTCTCCGGTGGACTGGACTCCACCACATGCCTGGCGCAGGCCCTCGCGGACGGATGCGAGGTCACCGCGATAAGCTTCAGGTACGGCCAGAGGCACACCAAGGAGCTGACATCGGCCCAGAACGTCTGCGACCACTACAACGTCGACCATGTCGTCATCGATCTGGACCTCAGCTCGTTCAGGTCCGCGCTCACCAGGAAGGACATCGATGTCCCGATGGACCGCGAGGGCGAGCTGGATGCGAAGATCCCCGTCACATACGTCCCGGCCAGGAACATCGTGTTCCTGAGCATCGCCGCAGGCCTCTGCGAGTCCGTGGATGCGGACAGGATATACATCGGCGCCAACTCCGTGGACTTCTCCGGATACCCCGACTGCACACCCGCGTTCTACGAGGCGTTCCAGGCCATGCTCGCAGTGGGGACCAAGGCCGGGGTGGAGGGGCACCCGATCCAGATCGTCACGCCCATCCTCCACGACTCTAAGGCCGACATCGTCAGACGCGGAAAGAGGCTCGGCGCCCCGCTGCACCTCACATGGTCCTGCTACAACGGCGGCGAGAAGGCCTGCGGGCACTGCGACTCCTGCCGTCTGAGGCTACAGGGCTTCAGGGAGGCAGGGTTCAGGGACGAGATCGAGTACGAGCACGGCGAGAACCTCCTATGAGGATCTGCGAGATATTCAACTCGATCCAGGGGGAGGGCCTGACCATGGGCGCCCCCACCGTCTTCGTCAGGGCGGTCGGATGCAACCTCAGATGCAGCTGGTGCGACACAGGCTACTCCTTCGAGGGCGGCACCGAGATGACGGTCGACGAGATCCTCGACGAGGTGGGCGATGCGTTCCGCGTGTGCTTCACAGGAGGCGAGCCCATGCTCCAGCCCGACGCGGTCGAGCTCATCGGGCGTCTGGCGTCTAGAGGCATCCAGGTCGTGCTGGAGACCAACGGGTCGGTCGACCTGTCCACGGTCCCCGAGGATTCTCTCGTGCAGATAAGCATGGACTGGAAATGCCCATCGTCCGGGATGACCGGCAGGATGCTCGAGACGAACCTGGGCATCCTGTCCGGGAAGGACCAGCTGAAGCTCATCATAAAGGACCAGGGGGACCTGGACTTCGCCGTGGACTTCGTGAGGTCCCATGACATCGCCTGTCCCGTGATCTTCGGGCCCGTGGGTGGCACCGACAGGCTGGAGTGGCTGGTTCAGAGGGTCCTCGACGAGCATCTCGACGTCAGGGTCCTGCCGCAGCTCCACAAGATCATATGGGGTGACAGGAAGGGCGTCTGACCCGGAAGGTCGGATGCCATCTCCCTGTATCGGGATGTTAAAAAAGAGGGTGGCGGGGTTGACCCCGCGTTCACTGTTTGTCGGCCTGGGCCTCGAAGCTCTTCCTTCTCTGCACGCGTCTGACGTAGTCCGTCACGCACTGCTCTATCGTGCCCTCCTCGTCGTAGGACACGTCCACGCCCCCGTCCTGCAGAATCTTGATGCCGTGCATCCCGATCCCGCCAGTTATGACGGCGTCCACGTCGCCGAGTCCGACGATCGCCTTGGCGACGGCGAATCCAGCGCCCTCCGGAGAGTCGGCGTACTCGTTGACGATGACGTGGTAGTCCAACGTGTCGGAGTCCACGAGGAGGAAGTACGGGGCGTGGCCGAAGTCGTCGGCCACATAGGAGTCCAGGGACTCCCCCTCCGAGATGACGATTATCTTCATCTCAGTTCACTGTCTTGACGACCTTGTCCACGATGGACTCGAAGGCCTTCGCGGACGCAGACTCGGGGTATTTCAGGACGACGGGCATGCCGCTGTCTCCAGCGTCCACGACTCCGGGCTCGATCGGGACCTTTCCGAGGAACTGCACGTTGAGCTCCCTGGCGGCGGCCTCTCCCCCTCCGCTCTTGAAGATGTTGGTGATCTCTCCGCAGTGGGGGCAGACGAAGCCGCTCATGTTCTCGATGATTCCGATTATCGGGATGTGGGTCTCGGCGCCGAACCTCAGGGACTTCCTGCTGTCCAGCAGGGCGACGTCCTGGGGGGTGGTGACGATGATCATGCCGTCGGCCTTGGGCATGAGCTGGACGATGGACAGGGCCTCATCCCCGGTTCCGGGAGGCATGTCGACAACGAGGTAGTCGAGATATCCCCAGTTAACATCCTCGATGAACTGCTTGATGGCGCCCATCTTGACGGGTCCGCGCCACATGACAGGCGAGTCCTTGTCGGGGAGCAGGAAAGCCATGGACATGAGCTTCATGGACGGGGGGACCGTGACGGGGATGAGCTTCTCGTCGAGGACGTGCAGCTTCTCGTCCTCAACGCCGAACATCTTGGGGATGTTGGGTCCGGTGATGTCGACATCCATGATTCCCGTCTGGTAGCCCTGCATGGAGAGCATGGCCGCCAGGTTGGAGGACACGGTGCTCTTCCCTACTCCTCCCTTTCCGCTCATCACGATGATGATGTGCTTGATCTGGCTCAGGGTGTCCTGGAGTTTCGTCTCCTCCTGGATTGATTCCTCTGTAAGAAGTGGTCCTGCCATGTTAATCCTTCACGCCGTGTATGCCATGCCGTTCTTAAACTGTTTGCGGGGAACCCCCTGGGGTATCACGACTGATACCGTTCTGGGCGTTCCGGTATATATCGGCGGAACGGCATTCCCATGGCGTATATGGAATTCGAACTGATGCACAGAGACGTCCATGTGGCGGATGTGGACATAAGCGAGGTCGACGGGGACATGTTCAGGCTCAGGGAGGTGCATTCCCTGGACCACATGCCCGTGGGCACGCTCAGGGACGGAAAGGGCGACGTTCTTAACCTCGGGCGCTGGTGGGCGCGCCGCACCATCCCGGAATCCCGTTCCGGACTCAGGAGGCTTTTGGAGAAAGTCGGGCTTCCAGATGCCAGGTCACTGCTTCTCGGATCGCACGGGCTCAGTCTCTCCGACCAGTACTGGGTAAGGCCGTCTGGCTCCGACATTCTGTGGGAAGAGGTCAATTTCTTCGACAACGAGTTCAGCGAGAGTGTCGGGATGACGCTTCTGGGGAAGGAGGCCGCAGAGGGGTTCGTGGATCTGATGTCGCCCGATAACACTTCGGAGGGCAACCTTGTCAAGATGTGGCGCATAGTCGACGGCGTCCGCTGTCTCTTCAAGGGAGGTTCGGTGCCTTTCCGCCAGGAACCGTACAACGAGGTCGTGGCGACCATGATCATGGACAGGCTGGGCATAGACAACGCCGGGTACAGTCTGGGGTGGATCGACGGGGATCCGTACAGCGTCTGTCCGGATTTCGTGGACCGCGATACGGAGCTTGTCACCATGGCGTATGTGATGTATGCTTCGAGGTGGTGCGGTACCGCATACCGTACCTGCGTGAGCGCATGTTCGGAGATGGGCATAGACGTTGTTCCGTTCCTGGACAGGATGATCGTGACAGACTTCCTTCTCGCCAATGAGGACAGGCATCTCTACAATCTCGGGCTTATCCGTGACGCGGGTACCCTTGAATTCATCGGACCCGCACCGATATACGACTGTGGATCCAGTCTTGGTTACAATCAGGACGTTCCTGACATGGTCGGAACGGCTGGAACGGTATGCAAGCCGTTCGTGGAATCGTTCGAGAAGGAGCTGGACCTGGTTACGGATTTCGGGTGGGTGGACGCAGACGGCATGGATGGGGCCCTACAAGACGTCCGTGCGTTCCTGTCGGAATGCAAAGGCATCGATCTGGAACGGGCGGATGCGATGTCAGGCATAATTGAGGCGAGGATCGAGACTCTGAGGCCCAGGCTATGACGGACGTCGTGTTGGGCAGGGGATACTACTCCCGCAGCGCAGTTGATCTGGCGCCGGACATGCTGGGGAAGATTCTGTGCCGCAGGTTCGAAGACGGGACCGTGGGAAGGTTCAGGATAGTCGAGACCGAGGCGTATTTCGGCGAAGAGGACACGGCGTGCCATGCCCACCGCTGCAGCACCGGGAGGGCCAGGGTGATGTACTCGGCAGGAGGCCTGGCCTATGTGCACAGGTGCCACATGTACAATCTCCTCACGATAGTGACGGGCCCGGAGGGACACCCAGAAGGGGTCCTGATCAGGGGCGTGGAGGGGCACGACGGTCCCGGAAGAACCGGCAGGGCACTCGGCCTGGAGCTCCCCATGTACGGGTCCCCGATGTCCCCGGACTCGTTCCTGTGGCTGGAGGACGACGGTTTCCGCACCGGTTTCTCGTCTCATCCCCGCATAGGCATCCCGTACGCCTCGGAGGAGGACCGCGCCCGTCTGTGGCGCTTCAGAGCATCCGAACAATCAGAATAAATCCGATGCCATCGATTCGGGTCTCAGATGCCAGAAGCTACAGTCGGAGAGTACATGGTCCGCAACGTCCACACGGTCAGTCCGGACATGACGGTCGAGCAGGTCAGACAGGAGATAATCAATTCCAACTTCCACGGGTTCCCGATAGTCGAGAAGGGCTATCTGCTGGGCTTCGTCACCGCCAAGGAGCTTCTGCGCCACATCGACAAGCCCGATGCGAAGATCCGCACGGTCATGAAGAGGGGGACGCTCTGTGCGATCCCGTCCATGTCCGTCGACGACGCCACCCGCATCCTTTTCAGATACGGTCTCAGGAACCTGCCGGTGGTGGACGAGGACAAGAAGCTGGTCGGGATCATCTCGAACATCGACATCGTCAGGTCCCAGATCGAGAAGTCCCGTCCCGGCAAGGTCATGTCCGTCAAGAACTTCCTAGAGCAGCAGAACGGCGTGAGGATGAAGGTCGTCAACAAGGACATCCCGATCGACCAGATCATCCCCACCCAGAAGGAGGTCTACATGGACGAGCTCGTCGGACGCCAGTACGAGCTCAAGAGGGGGCTCAACGAGCCCCTCATAGTTGTGGAGAGGAGGAGCGGCTACCTGCTGGTGGACGGTCACCACAGGATCATGGCTGCCAAGAAGCTGGGGCTGAGGGAGTTCAAGGCGATCGTCCTCATCCCCAACGACCTCGACACCAAGTTCGGCCTGGAGAAGACGGCCGAGCGCTGGGGACTCCACACCCTGGACGACGTCGCCATCATAGAGGGCTCCAAGCATCCGTTCATGGAGGCCACCACGATGCTGCTCCCCAGCGAGGAGGCCAACGGCCTCAATCAGAGGCTCATGGACAGTGTGAACGGAGAGGACGTGGGCAACTGATCCTCCTGTGAAGCCGTCCCGCCCACTCTGTCGAGGGCAAGGCACCTGAGTTCAGACGAAGACCATCTGGACCAGGATCATGTAGAGCACGGTCCCCGCACCCACGCTCAGCAGGACGTTCCTCCTCCAGGCGTGAAGCCCGATGACTGCGAGGCACGCTATGAGCTCCGGCAGTCCGTACGGGTAGGCGAACACCTGCGTGCTCCTGAGGCAGTACACCACGAGCATCCCGATGACCGCCGGCGGAAGCACGGCACCTATGTACTTGACGGTGGGCGGTATCTCCCTGTCCTTCGGGAACACGATGAACGATGCCGCGCGTGTGGCGAACGTCGCGATGGCTACCGCGGCGATCATGATCAGCGAGGAGACCATGTCAAGCATCCGCCTCAACCTCCTCCCTGTTCAGCTTCTTCTTTCCCAGGAGTATCACCGCTACCATCAGGACCATGGTGGGCAGGACGAAGTTCTCTGCCCCGAACAGGGCCAGGCAGAGCACCGCGGACACCATCCCTATGAGCTCAGCCGGACGGTTGGTGCGCCTGTACCACAGCTCCATGAACATGACGATGAACAGGGCGGTCATGGCGAACTCTATGCCTGTCGAATCGAACGAGATCACCGTGAACGCGACCGACCCTATGATTGTGCCCAGGATCCAGTAGAGCTGGTTGAGCAGGGTGATCGACAGGAGGAACTTCTCCTCGTCGACATCGTCCGGCACGTCCGTGGTGCATATCAGGGAGTACGTCTCGTCGGTCATCCCGAATATGAGGTACCAGCGCTTCTTCCCGAAGCGGTTGTACCTGTCCACCAGCGAGAGGCCGTAGAAGACGTGTCTGATGTTGACCATCACCGTCAGGAACACGGCCTGGATGATCGAGACCCCGGGGACGAAGAAGTTGGTCGCGAGGTACTGTCCGGAGCCGGCGTAGACCACCACGCTCATGAGGATCGCCCACAGCACGTTGTACCCCTGGTCGGCGAACATCACGCCGAAGGCGGCGCCTATGAACAGATACCCAGCGAACACCGGAATGGTGTAGGGGAACGCCCTGGCGACAGCCTTTCTGTACTCTCCCATCGGACCCCGACCGATGCGGATGCGATGGGCTCCTCATATATTGCTTCGTCGCATTCCATGCAAGGTGCCAGCATCCCAGTGGGCGACGATAGGTAATGTACAGAGACATACATACTTTATATTAATACAAGCCTTGTCGCCGATTACATGAAGCTTAGGGAGCTCTGGGACAAATGGACGTCCATCAATCTCATCATCCGTATCGTAGCGGGGCTTCTGATTGGTATCGTCCTTGCCTTGGTGATTCCCGGTCTTGATGGAATCTCGCTTCTAGGTACGCTCTTCGTGAACGGACTGAAGTGCATCGCACCGTTTCTGGTGTTCTTCCTGATCATCGGATCCATCGCAGGGTCCGGAAGTGGTCTGGGATCCCGTTTCAAGACGGTCTTTATCCTCTACATCGGAAGCACGGTCGTCGCCGCGGTTCTCTCCGTGGTGATGTTCTACGCGTTCCCGGTCGGAGTCACAATGCCCGACGACATCGAGGCCGTCGACTCCAACAGCGACATCGGTGTGTTCTTGGTCAACCTCCTCACGGGGATGATCGGCAACCCGCTGAACGCTCTGATCGAGGGTAACTACCTGTGCATCCTGTTCTGGTCCGCATTCATCGGCGTCGTCCTCAAGGCGACGGACCTGAAGGTCGTCAAAGATGTGGCCCAGGGCATCGCGGATCTCATCACGAAGCTCGTCAGGATCATTATTGAGTTCGCTCCAATCGGAGTGCTCGGAATCGTGTACGGAATTGTGTCCGACTACGGGATGGAGGTGTTCGTCGACTACGGCGCGCTCATCATCCTCCTCGTGGTCTGCATGGCCATCGTGATGTTCATCACGAACCCCGTCATCGGCGGGCTGCTCATGCGCAAGAACCCCTACCCTCTCCTGTACAAGTGTCTCCGTGAGAGCGGAATCATGGCGTTCCTCACCAGGAGCTCCGCGGCGAACATCCCTGTCAACATGAACCTCTGCGAGAAACTGGGTCTGGACAAGGAGTTCTATTCCGTTTCGATCCCGCTCGGTGCCACGATCAACATGAACGGAGCGGCTGTGACCATCACGATCATGTCCCTGTGCGCGGCGTACACGCTGGGCGTGGACATTCCGATTGGAGCGGCCATCCTGCTGTGCATCATCTCCACCGTCGCGGCATGCGGTGCGTCCGGTGTCAGCGGAGGTTCCCTCCTGCTGATCCCCATGGCCTGTTCGCTTCTCGGCCTCCCGGCCGAGGCAGCCGACATGATGATCGGAATCGGATTCGTGATCGGAGTCATCCAGGATTCTGTCGAGACCGCACTCAACTCCTCCGCCGACGTCTTCTACACATCTGTGTCCGAGGTCGTCGAGTGCAGGAGGAAGGGTGAAGTCCCGCATTTCAACTTCTGAAAACAGGTCAGGGCGGTGGAATCCCGTCCGACCTCCTTTTTTCCATATTCGTTGTAATGCACGTAGCGAGTCGCTCGTTTTCGTAAAGGAAAAATTGTAATGCGTTTGTGGGCCCCCGGAGGGGCCCTTGTTGACCGTGACTCACTCGAGGAGCCTCATCCTGAGGTTCCTGAGATCCCTGAGGATGACCCTCTGCTCTGCGGAGGCGATGATCCTCTTGGTCTTGGCGAACGTGTCGGGGTTCAGGGAGATGCAGTCGATTCCCTGCTCCACGAGGAACTCCGTGAACTCGGGATAGACAGAGGGTCCCTGTCCGCAGATGCTCACGTGCTTGCCGTGCTCGTGGGCGACCTTGATGAGCTGCGCGATGGCTCTCTTGACCCCCTCGTTCCTCTCGTCGAAGTATCCCATGTGTCCGAGGATGTCCGAGTCCCTGTCGCTTCCCATGACCAGCTGGGTCAGGTCGTTGGACCCGATGGAGAACCAGTCGCAGTACTCGCAGAACTTGTCGGCCATGAAGATGTTGACCGGGATCTCCGCCATGAAGTAGAGCTTGAAGTCCTTGCCGCGCCTGAGCCCGACGGATTTCATCATCTCCGTGATGTCCTCCACCTCCTCGATGGTCCTGACGAACGGGAGCATCATGTTGAGGTTCTTGAGGCCCATCTCGTCCCTGACCTTCTTGATGGCCTTCAGCTCGCACATGAACGCCTCGCGGTAGCTGTCGGAGACGTATCTGGAGCACCCTCTCCATCCGATCATGGGGTTGTCCTCGTTGGGCTCGTAGTCCGCACCGCCCTTCATGTCGCGGTACTCGTTGGTCTTGAAGTCGGAGGTCCTGAGGGTGATGGGCCTGGGGTAGAACGCCCTGCAGACCTTGGCGATTCCCTCGGCGAGCTTGTCGATGAGCTCCTCGGCCCTGCCCTCCTCGATGACGGCGCAGGGGTGCTCCCCGATGTAGTTGGTGAAGAGGAACTCGCTGCGCATCAGTCCGACGCCGTCGCACTGGAGCTTGGCGATCTCCTCGGCCTTTGCGGGCATGGACATGTTGACCATGACCTTGGTCCCGGTGATGGGGACGTACTCCGCGGCCGCGACGGGTGTCGCCGCCTGGGAGCTGCCGTCGTCGGGGGAGGCCTTCTTCAGGATGCCCTTGTAGACGGTTCCGGTGGTTCCGTCGACTGTGACGTCCATGCCGTCCTTCAGGATCTCGGTGGCGTTGCCGGTACCGACGACGCAGGGGGTGCCGAGCTCCCTGGAGATGATCGCGGCGTGGCAGGTCATCCCTCCCTCGTCCGTGACGATGGCGGCGGCCCTGCTCATGGCGGGGACCATGTCGGGCATGGTCATCTGTGTGACCAGGACGTCCCCCTCCTTGACGGCGTCGAGGCTCATCGACGTGTCGTAGATGACGACCTTTCCGGTGGCGAGTCCGGGGCTGGCTCCGAGTCCGGCGGCGACGATGTCCTCGCTGTTGGCGGCCGTTCCGACGGATTCGTTGGTGGCGGAGTTCCCGGTGGCTGTGATGGGCCTGGCCTGGACGATGTACGCCTTGTCGTTCTCGACGCACCACTCCATGTCCATGGGCTTCTCGTAGTGGATCTCGATCTGCCTTCCGATCTCGGCGATCTCCTGGATGCGGTCATCGGGGATCTTCTGGGATTTCACCCTGTCCTTCGGGATGTCCTCCTTGACGACTCCTCCCTTCTCCCCGCGGACGTACTTCCAGGTCTGTGTGGAGATCCTCCTCTTCAGGATCTCCATCTTCTGCTTGTCGACCACGTACGTGTCGGGTGTGACCTCTCCGCCGACGATGGCCTCTCCGAGTCCGTATCCGGCCTCGATGACGATCTGCTTGGCCCCGCTGTTGGGGTCGACTGTGAACATGATTCCGGAGAACTCGGAGTTGACCATCCTCTGCACGACGACGGCCAGTTTGACGTCCTCGTGGGCGAAGCCCTGCTTCTCGCGGTAGGCGATCGCCCTGGCGGTGAACAGGGAGGACCAGCATTTCCTGATCTTGTCGAACAGGTCCTCCTCGTCGCGGACGTTGAGGTAGGTCTCCTGCTGTCCGGCGAAACTCGCGTCGGGCAGGTCCTCGGCCGTGGCGCTCGACCTGACAGCCACGAATCCGACCTTCCCCTTGGGGATCAGGATCCTGTACTTGGACACGATGTCCTTCTTCAGGTCCTGGGGTATGTCGCACTCCTCGAACAGCGCCCTGATCTTGTCGGATGCGGCTGCGAGGCTGTCGTCGGAGTTCCTGTCGATCCCGGCGAGCTCCTTGGCGACCTTGTCCATCAGGTTGCTGCTCTGGACGAAGTAGTCGTAGGCGGCGGTGGTGAGGACGAATGCCTCGGGGACCGGGAATCCGGCGTTGGTGAGTTCGCCGAGGTTCGCGCCTTTGCCTCCGACGATGGGTATGTCTTCCACGTGCAGTTCGTTAACATCCACGATCTTCTTATCCATGGCAATCCCTGTGAACTTGAATCGGTTTGGATAGGCCGGTAGACCTTGCTGGGCTTCTGTATAATTTCACCCCTTTTATTCTTTGGTTAGAAAAAAGAAGAGGGGAGGCGGCGCAACCGGGAGACATCCCTGCGATTTCCGTCCCCGATTCTACGAAATACGAAATTCTGCTACGAATTCCAGACATAAAAGTATGGAATCCTTTCAAAAAATGGGGATTTGGCTTCGGATGCTACAAAGAGTTTAAATGATTGTCACTATACGGAACCTCAGTGGTACCAATGCACATGGAGATTTGCTGGCATGGTAGGGGCGGACAGGGTGTCGTCACAGCGAACGAGATCCTCGCCGAGACCGCCATCGCCGCGGGAATGTACGTCAAGGCCTTCCCCGAGTTCGGACCCGAGAGGATGGGTGCGCCCATCAGGGGTTTCACCAGGATCGCCGACACACCCATCAGGGTCCACAGCCAGGTCTACGAGCCCGACGTCGTCATCATCATGGACGGCACGCTGGTCGGCAAAGTGGACGTCACCAGGGGCATCAAGAAGGACTCCGTCATCCTCGCCAACTACACGGGGACCCCCAAGGAGCTCCAGGACGCCCTCATGACGGACGTCCAGTGTCACACCCTCGATGCGAACAGGATCGCCATCGACGAGATCGGCAAGCCCATGGTCAACACCGTCATGCTCGGCGCCCTCATCAAGTGCGTCGACATCGTTCCCTACGACCAGCTCGAGGACCAGATCACGAACAAGTTCACCGGAAAGCTTTCCGACAAGGTCATCGTGAAGAACCTCTCCGCTCTCAAGAGGGGTTACAAGGAGGTGCAGTGAAATGGCATTGGCTAACATCAAGGACCTGGTCGTCGGAGGACGCATCGTCAAGGCCGGATCCTCCGAGAACTTCCCCACCGGGGACTGGAGGAGCTACGTCCCGGTCGTCGACCAGGACAAGTGCATCGACTGCTACACATGCTGGATCTACTGTCCCGACAACAGCATCGTCTTCAGGGACGACAAGATGTCCGGCATCAAGATGAGCCACTGCAAGGGCTGCGGGATCTGCGCGAAGGTCTGCCCCAAGAAGGCCATCACAATGAAGGAGGAGTGAGGATGACACACGACATCGCAATCAACGGAGACAACGCCGTCGCACTGGCGTGGAGGCAGATCGACCCCGACGTGTGCGCCGCGTACCCCATCACGCCCCAGACAATCATCGTCGAGAAGTTCGCCGAGTACGTCGCCAACGGGGAGGTCACCACGGAGTTCGTGTGCGTCGAGTCCGAGCACTCCGCACTCACGCTGTGCACCGCGTCCGCATCAGCCGGAGCCAGGACGTTCACCGCGACCGCCTCTCAGGGACTGGCCTACATGTGGGAGATGATGCCCATCACCGCGGCCATGAGGGTCCCGATCATCATGGCTGTCGCCAACAGGGCCGTGTCCGGTCCGATCAACATCAACAACGACCATGGAGACGCCATGTCCGCCCGCGACTGCGGATGGATCCAGCTGTTCTCCGAGAACGTCCAACAGGCCTACGACAACTCGATCATCGCGCCCAGGATCGCCGAGCACCACGATGTGCAGCTCCCCTGCATGGTCAACCTGGACGGATTCATCCTGTCCCACGCCATCGAGAGGATGACCATGGTCGAGACCATGGACGTCAGGGAGTTCGTCGGGGACTACGAGCCCCTGTACCCCCTGCTCGACTACAAGCATCCGGTCTCCCACGGAAACATGGATGGACCCGACTTCTACTACCCCCACAAGTACCAGTCCGTGCTCGCCATGGACAAGGCCCTGGAGGTCGCGGAGGAGGTCTTCAAGGAGTTCGCCGACATGACCGGAAGGGAGTATCACCTGGTGGACGAGTACATGTGCGACGACGCCGAGTTCGTCGCGGTCATCCTCGGATCCTCCTTCGGAACCATGAAGGAGACCGTCGACCAGCTCCGCGCCGAGGGAATCAAGGCCGGATGCGTCATGCCCCACGTGTACAGGCCGTGGCCGGAGGCCGCTCTCGCCAAGGTCCTGAAGGGCAAGAAGGCCGTGGCCGTCTTCGACAAGCACCTGAGCATCGGTGCGTACGGGCCCATGTTCCCCGAGGTGGTCACAGCCGCCGCAGACCTGGACACCATGCCGAAGATGTACAACGTCATCTACGGACTCGGAGGAGCCGACGCCACCGTCGCAGGATTCAAGAAGATGATGGAGGAGATCAACGAGGGCAAGGCCGCAAAGGTCACCTATCTGGGGGTGAAGGCATGACATCACTGTCTCTTAAGGAACTCAACAAGCTGCCCGTCAGGCTCGCCAGCGGGCACAGGCTCTGCGCCGGATGCGGCGAGTCGATCATCGTGAAGCAGATCCTGATGGGAACCGCCGACCCCGTCGCGGTCTCCCTGTCCACGGGATGCCTCGAGGTCTCGACCACCGTGTTCCCGTACACATCCTGGAACACACCCTACATCCACACCGCTTTCGGCAACGGAGCGGCAACATGCGCCGGTCTGGAGACCGCCTACGTCGCCCTGAAGAAGAAGGGCAAGATCAAGGGCGACATGAAGTTCGTGAACTTCGCCGGAGACGGTGCCACCTATGACATCGGACTCCAGGCCCTGTCCGGAGCCATGGAGAGGGGACACAGGATGATGTACGTCTGTCTCAACAACGAGGCGTACATGAACACCGGAATCCAGAGGTCGTCCGCGACCACCCTCGGAGCAAGCACCACCACCTCCTGGGCGGGATCCGTCCAGTCCGGTAAGAAGGAGTTCTCCAAGGACCTGACCGAGATCATGGTCGCCCACAACATCCCCTACGTCGCCCAGGTCTCCCCCCACAACTGGAGGGACACCGTGACCAAGGCCTCCAAGGGATTCGCCGTGGACGGCCCCAGCTTCATCAACTCGATCTCCCCCTGCCCCAGGGGATGGAGGTTCCCGTCCGACGAGACCATCAACATGGCCCGTCTGGCCGTCGAGACCTGCGTCTGGCCTCTGTTCGAGGTCGTGGACGGCAAGTACTCCCTCACAGCCGAGAGCGCCAGGATCGCCGACGGAAAGGTCGAGAAGAAGCCCGTCATGGACTGGCTCACGGCCCAGGGAAGGTTCAAGCACCTTCTCCAGGACAGGTGGGAGCCCATCGCCGAGGCCTACCAGGACGAGGTCGACAGGCGCTGGAGAAAGCTCATCAAGCTGACAGAGCTCGACTACTGACCTGGAAAACACATTTCAGCCCCTTCGGGGGCTTTCTTTTTTCATATTGAACTCGGCGCGATCATCCCGCAAGTCCGACGGAACACCGTTCCATTGGATTCCATGCAGTATCCGACAGCACACGGATCAGGCATGGTAGAATGACGTCTTCGCATCAGCCGAATTATCAGCGTGTGAAAGAACGGCCTCTCGGCCAGTAGATAGTAGAGGAAAAGTGGTTGACAGCGTGTCTGAGTTCCCGTAGGCTTGCGCACTACAGTACAGACAGATACGCGGGCGGACTTTACTGCCGGGTTCGGAATGGGACCGGGTGTGACCCCGCCGCTTTGGCCGTCATACCAAAACATAGGATAACCGAATAGTATATAATACTTTCGATTACCACGATCTCAGATGAGCATGTAGATCGCGACACCGAGGATCGCACCTATCAGCGCGGTCGAGCAGTTGTTGGTGTACTTGGACATGCGTCCCTTGTTCTCGAAGACGGCTCCAAAGACACTGTCGAGGATGTTCCCGAACACGCCCATCACGAACGGAATCAGCAGAAGCCAGTCCACGGACTCGGTGAGGACGAACCATCCCAGAATCGCTATGAGCAGGGCCGCCACGGTCGAAACCGCCGTTCCGGTCTTCGAGACGCCTCCGTTGATCCCGGGCTCCACCTTCTGGAAGTTCGTGATCATGTAGACGTTCTTGTCGCGGACCCCTATCTCGCTGGCGATCGTGTCGGCACCCGCGACCGTTATGGTGGAGACGAACATGACCGCGAACGCCGTCGGATCCAGGACGCCCACGGCATTCAGCGCCACGGCGATGCACGGCGGAAGTCCGACACCCAGGACGTTCTTCCAGGTGCGCTCCCCTTTCTGTCCCTCTTGGAGTCCCGATTCTTCCTTCTTGTTGAAGTCCTTCATCGTGGCGACGAATCCGGCGATGGTGAAGATTGTGAGAAGGAAGAAGGCGTTTATCGACGCGAACACGCCGACGAAGGCTCCGACCGCGAACGATGCCACGGCTCCGCCCTTTGTGAGGCACTGGAGCTTGTACGCCTCCACAGACAGGGCAACGGACAGCACAATCGCTGCCACTGTGAGGTAGGAGAACTCCATGGGCACCGTAATGTGCCAGTAGTAAAAAAAGGTGACACGTCCGGATGCACGGGGTCACAGGGACTCCAGCATCTCGGTCGCGTACTTTATGCAGAGGTGCTTGTCTTCCAGCGGGAAGAACATGACCTTGCCCTGCTTGTACAGGGTGGTCTCCATCCCGTTCCACTGGAACACGATCATCATCTCGTCCTGCTGGGAGATCTCGCATCCCTCGGACCTGAACTTCTCCGCGGCCTTCTCGAGGTCTATGTCCATCTCGTCGGATGACACGGCCATGAGTGCCTTCCCGCCGCAGAGGCGGGCGGTGGTGAACCTCACAGCAACGCCTCCAGCGTTATGGCGGTGCGGACCTTGAACGACTCGAGGTCCGAATCGTTCAGTATCATCACGTCGGCCAATGCGAGGACGTCGGCCAGTCCCCAGCCCATCTCCCTGCGGTCGCGGGCCTCGAACTCCTCCGGGCTGCGCGGGGCGTCGTCGCGTCCCCTCCTGACGAGGCGCTCGTAGCGGGCGGACGGCGGGGCGTATATCCCGACTATGCGGACGTCGTCGCTCAGGCCGCGGTAGGAGCGGACCTCGTCCATGCTCCTGCATCCGTCGACCAGGAAGACCTCCCCGTCCATGCGCTCGAGGGCGCGTTTGGCCCATATATCCTTGCCGAGCTCCTCGCGCTGGGCGCTCGCGAACGCGCCCACCGTCAGGTCCGTCCCGGACGAGGCGTGGTACTCCCTCACGATGTCGCCCATCCTGAGGAAGGGGACGCCCATCGACCGGGCGACCCCAAGGAGCTCCTCCTTCCCGGCGCCGGGCATCCCGGCGATCAACAGGATCCTCATTCAGATCACAGCAGGTTGTCGGAGATGTTCATCAGTATCCTGTCGCAGTAGCAGCACCTCAGCTGCGGGGGGTGCCTGCTGATGACGTTGAACTCGGGGCTGACGGGCTCGCCGCGGTTGGTGATGCAGTTGGGGTTGCTGCACCTCGCGAGGCCCACGACGTGGTCCTCGAGCCTGACGGTGAACTTCTCCGCAACGTAGAAGTCGCGGATGATGGAGATCGTCGCGTCAGGGGCGATGAGGGCGATCTTGTCGACCGTCTTGGAGTCCAGCTCCCTGTCCTCGATCTTGATGATGTCCTTCCACTCGGTGGTCTTCGCCGAGATGACGTGCATCCCGATGCTGATGGACGAGTCTATGTTGCTCTCGTTCACGCCCAGGATCTTCATGACGTTCAGCGCCTGTCCGCATGTGATGTGGTCGATCACTGTCCCGTTCCTGATGGGGGCCAGCTTGACCTCCTTGATAGTTCCCTCAGGCATCGATATCACCTCCGAGGATCTCGCAGAGGAGGGCCATCCTGACCGGCACCCCGTTGAACGCCTGCCTGAAGTACCTGGCGTGCGGCGTCGAGTCGACCTCCTGGGCGATCTCGTCCACCCTCGGCAGGGGATGCATGACGATCAGGTCGCTCTTGGCCTCCCTGAGGATGGCGTTGTCGATCCTGTACGTGCCGGCGACCTTGTTGTACTCGGTCGGGTCCGGGAACCTCTCCCTCTGGATCCTTGTCACGTAGAGGACGTCGGCCTGGTCGATGACGTCGTTCAGGTCCGCCGTCTTGGTGGGGTGGCATCCCTTCTCCTCCAGGTGGGCGATGGTGTCCTCGGGCATCTGGAGGCTCTCGGGGGCCACGAGGGTCAGCTTCGCGCCGAACATCGTGAGCGCGTCGGCCAGGGAGTGGACGGTCCTTCCGTACTTCAGGTCCCCGACCAGCACGATGTTGAGACCCTCGAGGGTGCCCTTGGCCTCCCTCATGGTGAAGAGGTCCAGCAGAGTCTGCGTGGGGTGGGATCCGGCTCCGTCCCCGGCGTTGATGACGGGGTTTATGGAGCAGTTGGCCGCGAGCCTGGCCGCTCCCTCGTAGGGGTGCCTCAGGACGATCAGGTCGCAGTATGCGTCGACCATCCTGATCGTGTCCGCCAGGGTCTCCCCCTTGGAGATGGATGTCATGGACATCTCCGACACGTCGATGACGTCGCATCCGAGCCTGTATGCGGCGCTCTCGAACGAGAGCTTGGTGCGTGTTGAGGGTTCGAAGAAGAGGTTGCCGAGAATCTTCCCGTCCAGGGCGCGTTTGGTCTTCTCGCCCATGGCGTACGGCACCATCTTCTCTGAGAGGTCCAGGATGCTTTCGATCTGGTCCTTCGTGAGGTCTCTGATGGATACAACGTCCTTGTCGTATAGGTCCATGGGGAGGTTATCCATCTCGGCGGTAATAACCGTTTGTCCACGGGGTGTCTGGCGCCGCCCTCGTACCGGGCCGGCCAATCGCAACCCTTATCAGTCGGCGGTAGGTGAGTGGTCTCATGTTGGACATCGTCGCCAGGTCCCAGAGGGGAAGGGTCTGCGAATATTCTAGGGACGGGAACGTCCTCGAGACGCCCGCAATGATCAGGTCGGAGCCGGAGGGCCCCGTGTGCATCGCCGCCGGAGAGGGCGGGAGGGTGCTGAGGCTGTTCGGTGCGGAGGTCCCGCTGGAGAGCGGACTGCTGACGACGGCGTCTTCGGGCATGGGGTCCCCGTCCGTGGTCAAGGACGGGGTCCAGGTCGTGAGGCTGCCCCTGCCGGAGGACCTGGCCATCGACGATTCCGCGGAGGTGGTCGTCGTCCCGAACGCCTACGAGCTCAGGAAGGACCCCCGCCGCATCGTGGACGTCGTGGTCAGGCTCAGGGAGGCCGCCGGGTTCGGCAGGCTGCTCTGCATGCTCGGCATCGGCGAGCCGTCCACAGTGGCGATGCTGTCCTACATGGGGGTGGACCTGTTCGACGACTCGCTCCCCAGGGCGGCAGGGCTGGAGCGCGTGCTGCTGATGCCGGAGGCCGAGGTGGCCATGGGGGACGGGGACGTCGCCGGGGCCAACGTCGACTACATGGAGGCGGAGCTCGCCAAGGTCAGGATGTTCATCAGGGCGGACAGGCTCAGGGAGCTGGCGGACCAGCGCTCGTTCTCGTCGCCTTCCAACGTCGCCCTGCTCAGGCTGTACGACCAGAACGCCTACGGATACGCCGAGGAGACGTGCTCCACCGTGGGATGCAGGTTCAGCTGCAACTCTACCCAGGCGCTCAGGCGCCCGGACCTGAAGAGGTACAGGGACCGCATGAGGGACTACCGCAAGCCGGAGCACAAGAGGATACTGCTGCTGCTCCCGTGCTCGGCCAAGAAGCCGTACCACATCTCCAAGACCCACAGGGCGTTCGCATCGGCGATCCACACCGCCCAGCACGACACCCTGGTCCACGAGGTCATCGTCACCTCCCCGCTGGGCATGGTCCCCAGGGAGCTCGACGCCTGCTACCCCGCCAACTCCTACGACATCCCCGTGACGGGGGAGTGGAAGTGCGAGGAGAGGGCGATGATCCGCGAGATGGTGGGCTCCCTCATCCAGCAGGGGTACGACAAGGTCATATGCCACCTCGGGGACGACTACGAGCTCGTCGAGGGGCTGGCCGAGATGGAATGCACGGTGGTCGGGGACCCGACGTCTCCGAAGTCCCTGGAGAACCTCGACAAGGCCCTGAGGGCCGCCGCAAAGGGGATGGAGCCCGTGGACTACCTCGTGGACAGGAACAACCTGGCCCGCGGGCTGCTGGAGTTCCAGTTCGGCAGGGACATCGCGGACCTCCTCATGGACGAGAACACCTACGCCATCGGCAAGTTCCCCTATTGGAAGTTCATAAGGGAGGACCCCGAGGACAGGAAGAAGAAGACCCAGCTCGGAATGATGACGCCCGAGAGGGGCATGGTCTCACTCACCCTGGAGGGTGCGGAGATCCTCGCAGGGGTCGGATACGCAACCGTAGAGATCATGGACTTCGAGCTGAAGGGCAACCTGTTCGCTGTCGGCGTGATCCGCGCGGATCCTCGCATACGCATCGGTGACGAGGCGATCATCGTCTGCGACGGGCAGGTCCGCGGAGTGGGTGTCGCGATGATGTGCGGACGCGAGATGACCGACCTCAAGAGGGGCATCGCGGTGAAGGTCCGTCACAAGATCAAGTCCTGAGACGTCCGGACTAGCCGGATGTTATTCGGGGGTTTTCGGAGCATAGCCAGACATCCGAATCAGGGGGTACCTTATTCGGTGACCTCCCCTGATTCGATTTAAATACGCTCGGCGAAATAGTAGTATTGCAGGCAAAAAGTGTGCATCACCCGCTGCTCTTGTCTGCGTTGAGGCGGTCGGATGTTTTTTCCACATCCATCCATCCTATCCGCTCCGATCGCCTCGGATTCTTCTCATCGGTTCTCTGCGGATCCAGGCTCAGACGAGATCGTCTCGTCGGCGTACCTTGCGGAGACCTTCCTGAGAACATGGCCGAAGGCCAGGCCGATGACGATGCCGACCAGACTGGCGGCGACCATCGTCGTCCCGTCCAGACCCTGGAGGGCCTGAACCGTGACGGTCACGACGGATCCCGCGGTCATCCCCAGGATGCAGTAGTAGGTGGACCTGCGGTTGTTCCTCATGAAATGGTCCACGACCTTGGCGAGACCTATGGCCCCCACGACGATCCCGAGGCCTATCGGGACGATGGCGACCGCCCTGTCGGCGATGACGGACATGTCCATGCCGCCGACCAGGTCCATCAGGGGCGTGTAGAGTCCTATCGCGAGGAGGATCGCCGCTCCGCTGAGGCCGGGCACGATCTTGGACAGCGCGATGACGACCCCGACCACGAAGAGCAGAGCCATGTCGACCATGTCGAGGTCGATGAGCGAC
The DNA here is from genome assembly GCA_009911715.1 of Methanomassiliicoccaceae archaeon DOK. Taxonomy (NCBI): domain Archaea; kingdom Methanobacteriati; phylum Thermoplasmatota; class Thermoplasmata; order Methanomassiliicoccales; family Methanomassiliicoccaceae; species Methanomassiliicoccaceae archaeon DOK. The sequence continues at coordinate 379,486 of CP047880.1, forward strand.
ACGTCGGAGTCGGAGGAGCCGACGAACAGGAACGCGATCATCACCAGGAACCCGACGACGCATGCGACGGCGTTCCAGGCCGTGGGCTTCTCATCGCCGTCTCCGTTGGCCAGACCGCGGATGTCGGGGATCTGGTACAGGATCAGGGCCGCGAAGAAGAACATCATGGGGATCTCCCAGTTCTGCAGCAGCGCGTCTATGCCCACCGCGCACACCAGGAGCCCGATGACGACACCGATGCCGAGGGGCACGATGAAGCGGAGGTCCCTGAGGAGCTTCCCCCTTATGTCGGCAATGTCGGCTATGAGCCTCTCGTACACCCCGAAGATGACGGCGATGATCCCGCCGCTCGCCCCCGGCATCATGGACATTATCCCGATCAGGGTCCCGACCAGGAGGTCCTTCAAGCCTCTGCCGACCATGGGATGTCCCATCGGCTACACCTATATAACGAAGATGAACGGACGTCCCGAAAACTCATTATCGGCGTACCGCCATCCACGTCCAGCATGGCAGACATAATGATACGCAAGAGGAAGAGGATGAGGAGCAAGGAGGTCAAGGCCCTCGCCAAGGAGATCGAGGACGTCATGGGCGTCCCGGTTTTCTCCGAGGAGGACGGGGTCGACATGGCCGAGAGCACCGATTACAACCTCATCTTCGTCAAGAGCGACATCCTCGGGCTGGTCTACGAAGGCAAGCCTTTCCTGACCATCAGGGGCATACTGAAGTACAGGCCCGACAGGAGGGCGGTGACGGTCGACATGGGCGCTGTGCCCTACGTCACCAACGGCGCCGACGTCATGGGCCCCGGCATCACCGCCGCCGACCCTGACATCGCGGAGGGCGACATGGTCTGGATCAGGGACGCCAGGAACGGCGCGCCTCTGGCCGTCGGGGTCGCCCTGCGCTCGGGCGAGGCCCTCGCCTCCAAGGAGCCGGGCAAGGCCATCAAGACGATCCACTTCGTGGGCGACAAGCTCTGGAAGACCGGTGAGTGAATGCAGAGGTCCAAGGTCGTCCAGGACCCCGTCCATGGGAGCATCGAGGTGGACGGCGTCTTCCTGGACGTCATGGACCGCCACGAGATGCAGAGGCTCAGGTCTGTCAGGCAGCTGGGCCTCGGCAACCTGGTGTTCCCGGCGGCGAACCACACGAGGTTCGAGCACTGCCTCGGGACATACCACCTCGCGGGCAGGATGGCCGACGCCATAGGCCTCGGCCGCGAGGACTCGGACGCCGTCCGCATGGCGGGCATGCTGCACGACATCTGCCACCCGCCGTTCTCCCACGCCCTAGAGCCCATAATGGAGGAGGCCACGGGTCTGGACCACATGGAGCTCGCCAGGGCTTTGATAATGGGCGACATCCCCGACCACCTCCCCGAGTACGACGACATCCTGGGGGGACGTCCGACCATCGCCGAGACGATCGAGGCCGAGGGGATATCCGCAGAGGCCGTTTGCGGCATCATCGCGTACCCGGAGTCCACCGGCGAGGAGGCCCTGGACCGCTTCTGGAACAAGCACGAGTACTTCCCGTCCAAGGACTACGCCCACCAGATCATACACGGCCCGGTGGACGCCGACCAGATGGACTACCTGATGAGGGACGCCCATCACACGGGGGTCTCCCACGGGAGCATAGACTCCGAGAGGCTTATCAAGACGATGATGGTCCAGAACGACCGCATCGTCCTGCGCAGGGGAGGCATCACCGCCGCGGAGGGGCTGATGGTCTCCCGTTCCCTGATGTACACCACAGTGTACTTCCACGAGACCGTCCGCATAGCCCAGAGGATGCTGACCAAGGCGGTGGAGAACTCCGGTCTGGACCTGTCCGACATGTACCTGAAGGGGGACGCGGACCTGATGGCCATGGTCGAGACGTCGGGAGGGAAGCCGGCCCGCAGCATGCGCAGGATAAAGGCCAGGATGCTGGACAAGAAGGCGTTCGCCGTCTACAGCGACGACATGACCGAGGAGAAGGCAGAGGTCCTGCTAGAGTACACCGGGCGCGAGGGCGCGAGGAGACTGGAGCAGGAGGTGGCGGACACCGCGGGAGTCGACGTGTTCACGGTCGGCGCGGAGGTGACCTCCAGGTCGAACCTCCAGGGCAGGATGAAGATCGGCAAGACCGACGTGGCCATCGCGGACGACGGCGGCAGGATAAAGTCCCTGGCGAAGTTCTCGCCGATAGCCAGGTCCCTCCAGGCTAGGGACCCGTACGGATGGGCGGTGCTGATCTCGGCACCGAAGGAGGACAGGGACGCGGTCCGCAGGGCCGCATCCAAGGTCCTCGGTTTCTGAGTCACCCCTTTATGACGCCGATGGGCGTCAGCTTGGCGACCTTGGCGGTAAGTCCCGCGTCGCAGACGACCTTGATGACCTCGTCGACGTCCTTGTAGGCTTCGGGGGCCTCCTCCAGGACACCCTCGAGGGAGCCGTTCCTCAGGTAGACGCCCTTGTCGGACATCTCCTTCATGACGCCGTCGACGGTCAGGCTGCTGATCGCGGCCTTCCTGGACAGCTTCCTCCCCGCTCCGTGGCAGGAGGAGCCGAACGTCTGCTCCATCGAGCCCCTCCTTCCGGCCAGCACGTAGGTGCCGACGCTCATGTCGCCGGGGATGATGACGGGCTGCCCGACGTCGCGGTACTTCATTGTGATCTCGGACCTGCCTGGGGCGAACGCGCGTGTTGCGCCCTTCCTGTGGACGAGGACGTCCGCGTGGTGGCGGTCGATGTCGTGCCTCTCCTTCTTGGCGATGTTGTGCGCGACGTCGTAGACGACGTCCATGCCCATGCTCTCGGCGGAGTCGCCGAGGATCTTCTCGAAGGACTCCCTCACCCAGTGGGTGATCATCTGCCTGTTGGCCCAGGCGTAGTTCGCGCCGCAGCACATGGCCCTGTAGTAGTCGTCCCCGAGCCTCGAGTCGAGGGGCGCGCAGGCTAGCTGCCTGTCGGGCAGGCTGACCGAGTTCTGCTTGATGTAGCGCTCCATCTCCTGAAGGTAGTCGGTGGCTATCTGGTGGCCGCATCCGCGTGACCCGCAGTGGACGGTCACGGTCAGGGTCCCCTCCTTCAGGCCGTACACCTTGGCGGTCCTCTCGTCGAACACGTTCTCGACCAGGTCGAGCTCCAGGAAGTGGTTGCCGGATCCCAGGGACCCGAGCTGGGGGAGCCCCCTCTTGCGGGCCTTGTCGCTGACCTTGGTGATATCCGCGTCAAGCATGTGCCCGTGCTCCTCGGTGACGTCCAGGTCGCTCTCCCATCCGTAGCCGTTCTCCACGGCCCATTCGGAGCCGTTGGCGAGGATCTCGTCGAGCTCCTTGTACCCGACCTTGGTGAGCCCCTTGGATCCGAGGCCGGACGGGACGTTCCTGTACAGCTCGTCCACGAGCTCGTCCTTCCTCCCGCCGAGGTCCTCCAGTGTGAGGTCGGTCTTGATGAGACGCACCCCGCAGTTGATGTCGAACCCGATCCCTCCGGGGGAGATTGAGCCGGAGAACTCGTCGACGGCGGCGACGCCGCCTATGGGGAAGCCGTATCCCCAGTGGATGTCCGGCATGGCCATGGAGCTCCCGACGATCCCGGGGAGGCACGCGACGTTCGCCGCCTGCTGCGGCGCGTTGTCCGCGCGGATCGAGGAGATCATCTCCTCGCTGGCGTAGATCACAGCGTTGGTCCTCATACCCGCGGACTCGTCCATGGGGATCTCCCATCTGTTGTCGTCGATCCTGTTGAGCTTTCCCTGCCATGTCATCTGTGCGACCTCTTCCCCGTGTGATGACGGTGACTTTTTAATAATATCCTTTCCGCGGGGGAGTTTCCCCGACCCGTCCCGGTCAGATCCCGGGGACGGGGATGGTGTGCCTCCTCAGAGATTCGGAATCGCCGCAGGCCCATGCCACGAGCTCTGCGATGTGCATCGACGGCTTCCCACCAGGAATCGAGTCGTACTGCTTCTGGCACATGGGGCATCCCACAACGATGACGTCTGCGTCCTTCGCGGCCTCCTGCCTCTCCGCCATCAGGGGTGCGCCCACGTTCCTGTTCCCCTTGCCGCAGCATCCCGGTTCGTTCCCCACGGGGATGCATCCCATGGCGCGGACGACGTCCAGCATGTCCTCCGACAGGCCGATCGCGGCGCAGCCGGGCTCCACCGAGACCCTCAGGGGTACGGGCACCTTGGGCAGGGCCGACAGTCTCCGGTGGAGGAACGCGATCAGATGCTCGGATTCGACGCCCACCATCCCGAAGGCCTCGTCGCATCCTCCGCAGAGCGTCACAAGCTCCCTTCCGCCGGCGGTCTCGCCCATCCCTATGAGGTATCCCTTCCTCTCCTCGTCGTCCATGGTCCCGAACTGTATCGGGTACATGCAGCACTTGAAGTCCGGGAGCTCGGAGGCTCTGACCCCCATGCCCTCCATGGCCGCCGATGCGGCGTACTCCACGTAGGGGACCTCGCACTTCGCGACGCATCCGGGCATAACGTAGACGTCGTCACCCGTCCACACGGGCTCCAGATCCGTCCCCGGGGCCCCCTCGGTAACATATCTGGACAGTCCCGTGTCCAGGAACGCCTGGCTGACCGGGACGTTCAGGAGCAGGCTGTAAGCCGCGAGCATCACGAGCTTGGGCTCGCACCCCTGCTCGCAGGCCCTGGAGCAGAAACCGCATCCGACGCAACCGAAGACCTTCTTCAGGTCCCCCTCCATGACGGCCTGCGGGTCGCATCCACCGTGGCGGTGGGACGGGCAGGCTTCGGTGCAGGCGCCGCATCCGACGCAGAGCGAGCGGAAACGGTCCAGGTTGTCGCGGATGAGAGTCATGCGTTCCGTGACGGGGGTCCCGCCGTTTTAATTGTGCGGAAGTCCGAGACGGTCCCCGACATAAGATCCTCGGAAGATCGCATCGTGTACGCCACCGGGCTGCATGCGACCGTGTGTCGATGCAGTCAACAGGGACATCATCAGCAACCGGGGCGAAGGTAACCGAGGGTTCGAAAAGTGAGGGCCGGGACCGAGATTTGAACCCGAGTCAAGGGATCCACAGTCCCCTAGGATAACCAAGCTACCCTATCCCGGCCATGAAGCAGAACCGCTTATCAGCTTCCCTTAGATAAAGGTTCGCTTCGTCCCAGCACTCCCTCCGGCCGCGCACATACGGGCATCGGGTCCCGGGCGCCGTACGGTGCCGTGCATCGGGGTCTGGTTTCCCCAGGCGCACGGGCCGACGGCGGCCCGTCTCCCGGTCCCCGCGCGCGCCAAATATAAGAAGGCGGAGGCATACACGGGAGAACATCAGGCCCGGGACGCATCCGCGACCGCGGGCCGTACACGAGATGATTACAATGAAGGCACTCTATGCTGACGGATCGGTGCGCGAGACGGATGACGAGCTCCCTGTCATCAGGCACACCGCCTCCCACGTTATGGCGCAGGCGGTCCAGAGGCTCTGGCCCGGCACCAAGCTGGCCATCGGCCCCGCCATCGACGACGGCTTCTACTACGACTTCGACAAGGAGGGAGGGTTCACCCCCGAGGACCTCGAGAAGATCGAGGCCGAGATGAAGAAGATCATCAAGGAGAACCTGAAGCTGGAGACCTACACCCTTCCCAGGGCCGATGCCATCGAGTACCTCAGGTCCAAAGGCGAGGACTACAAGGTCCAGCTCGTGGAGGACCTCCCCGAGGACGCTCCTATCAGCTTCTACAAGCAGGGCGAGTTCGTGGACCTCTGCGCGGGACCCCACGCCATGTACACCAAGGCCGTGAAGGCGTTCAAGCTCCTCTCCCTCGCAGGAGCCTACTGGAGGGGGGACGAGCACAACAAGATGCTCTCCAGGATATACGGCACCGCGTTCGAGAGCAAGGAGAAGCTCGAGGCCTATCTCAACATGCTGGAGGAGGCCAAGAAGAGGGACCACCGCAAGCTCGGAAAGGAGCTCGGACTCTTCGCCATCATGGAGGAGGGCCCCGGATTCCCGTTCTTCCTGCCCAAGGGGATGGTCCTGAAGAACACCCTGATCGAATACTGGAGGGAGCTCCACACCAGGGAGAACTACTACGAGATCTCCACCCCCATGATCCTCAACCAGGCCCTCTGGCTCCGTTCCGGGCACTGGGACCACTACAAGGACAACATGTACACCACCACCATCGACGACGAGATCTACTGCGTCAAGCCGATGAACTGCCCCGGAGGCATGCTGGTGTACAAGACCGAGCCCAGGTCGTACAGGGACCTCCCCATCAGGATGGGCGAGCTCGGACTGGTTCACAGGCACGAGAAGTCCGGGACGCTCCACGGGCTGTTCAGGGTCAGGTGCTTCACCCAGGATGATGCGCACATCTTCATGAGGCCAGACCAGGTCGAGCAGGAGATCGAGGGCGTCGTCAGGCTCATCGACGAGGTCTACTCCAAATTCGGCTTCAAGTACCACGTCGAGCTCTCCACCAGGCCGGAGGACAGCATGGGAACCGACGAGGAGTGGGAGATGGCCACCAACGCGCTCATCAACGCTCTGAACACCATGGGTCTCGAGTACGCCGTGAACGAGGGTGACGGGGCCTTCTACGGACCCAAGATCGACTTCCACCTCGAGGACTGCCTCGGCAGGACCTGGCAGTGCGGAACCATCCAGCTGGACTTCCAGATGCCCCAGAGGTTCGAGCTCGAGTACACCGGTTCCGACGGCGACAAGCACAGGCCTATCATGCTGCACAGGGTCATATTCGGGTCCATCGAGAGGTTCATCGGGATCCTGACGGAGCACTACGCGGGAAGGTTCCCCGTCTGGCTTGCGCCCGTGCAGGTGAGGGTCCTGTCCGTTTCCGAGAAGTCCTTCGACTACGCGTCGCAGGTCGCAGCGAAGCTGAAGTCCTCCGGAATCAGGATGGAGCTCGACAACAGCGACAACAAGATCGGGTACAAGATCCGCGAGGCCCAGCTCCAGAAGGTCCCGTACATGCTTGTCCTTGGTGAGAAGGAGAGCGACGACGGAACCATCGTCACCGTCAGGACGAGGGAGGGACAGGACCTCGGTTCCATGCCCCTCGACGACTTCATCGCCAAGGTCCAGAAGGAGACCGCGGAGAGGAGCAGCTGAAAAACATGAATCTCCGGCCCGGACGGGCCGGAGCCTTCCTTTTTATTTTACGATAATCCGAACGTCGGTCCCGGGCAGAGGTTCCGCGGACCATGGACGGGACGTATCCTATCCGTTTGCGCCGCATCAGCACTTGGCGGCACCGGGCCTGACCGCGTTGGCGATGGCGGGGGCGGCCATGGCGCTGAGAGCCTCGATGAGGCTGTCCCAGTCCTCCTCGCAGACGATGACGGCGTTCCCCTTCTCGGTGGAGATGACGATCTTCTCGCCCATGAGTGTTCTGTTGGTGATCTCCTGCAGTTTCATGCGAGCCTCTTCGACTCCGAATTCCGCCATGATGGTAGGGATGCCTATGGAGGATATGAAGCGAACCGATGTACGATATATAGCATTCAGTAGAGGAACGTCTACTATGTACGTCCGGATCGGACGCGACGGGGACCCTGGCAACGGGGTCGTTGGAGAATGGGTCGCCGGCTCCGCTCAGAGCCGGCATTGCGTTCGCGAGGCTGTACTCAGGCGCTCTCTGTGGCGCTCTTGAGGGATGACTTGTAGGACTCGAGGACCGCGGGGACGGTCAGGACGCTGACCGCCTCGACAAGGGAGTCCCAGTCCTCCTCGGAAATCATTACGATGTTTCCAGCGCCGGTGCTGATGGTGATTTTCTCTCCCATCAGGGATCTGTCGACGAGCTCGCGCATCTTTTCCTGCGCTCCGGGAACATCATATGTTGCCATGAGTGATGCGACATTGTACCAGTATATAAAAGAATCTGATGTTTGTTACACATCGTTGGATGGGCTGAATAAATATCATATTCTAAATGCCTACCATAGACATATGTATAGTATATAGAGGGTGGATTCAGACGAATGAACAGAATATCGTTATTATAAAGAGGATAACGCTATCATAATCTTCCAAATCAAATACCGGTCGCATGAAGGTTGGATGGGAAATCCATCATTTGAGCGGGAAACGGTAAGCATTCGGATGCGGATCGGATGCAGAAGTGGTGAAGGGAGGGGCGGACGGGCCGCCCCCGTTGGACAGGTCTCAGTCCTGGATGACCCTGACCTGGATCTTCTTGTTCTTGTACTTGGCCTTGGGCAGGTCCATGGTCATCCTGTTGCCGAAGTCCTTGTGGACCTCCACGACGGACGACTCCGGTCCGACGGTGATCTTGCCAATGGACACGTCCCTGATCCTGGCGTTGCGGATGATGAAGTCCGCCAGGCTGACCTTTCCGAACCCGTCCTTCTTGCCCAGGTTCACCTCGAACCTGCACATGCCGAAGACGTCGGAGATCTGGTCGTAGTCGACGACCCTCTTGATGGTGTCCTTGGTGCCGGGCTCGGCCTCGGGGACGTCCCTCTTCTCGATCTCCATGCCGGTGCGCATCTCGAACTCCCTGACGAGGTGCTCCTCCTCGGAGGTGACGAACGACACCGCCGTGCCCTCCTTCCCGGCCCTGCCGGTCCTTCCGATGCGGTGGATGTAGGTGTCGATGTCGTCGGGCATGTCGTAGTTGATGACGTACGTGATGTCGTCGATGTCCAGTCCCCTGGCGGCGACGTCGGTGGCGATGAGGATGTCGGTCTTGTCCTCTCTGAAGTCGGACATGACCTTCTCCCTCTTGGACTGGGGCATGTCGCCGTGGATGGCCTCCACCTTGTAGTCCAGGTTGGTGAGCCTCTCGTCGAGGACGTCGACCATCTTCTTCGTCTGGCAGAAGATGATGGCCTTGGGCTTGTCGATGTCCAGGATCCTGCACAGGGCCCAGGACTTGTTCCTCCTCCCGACCGAGATGTAGTACTGCTTGGTCAGGTCCAGGACGACCTCGTCCTGGGACACGGAGACCTCCTTGGGGTTGTGCATGTAGTCGAACGCGAGCTGCTTCACGTTCTCCTGCATGGTCGCGGAGAACAGCATCGTGTGCCTCTTCTCGGGCATGGCTTTGAGGATGTACTCGATGTCCTCGATGAATCCCATGTCCAGCATCCTGTCGGCCTCGTCGAGGACCATGGTGGAGACCTCTGTGAGGTTGAGGACTCCTCTGTTGATCATGTCCCTGACGCGCCCGGGGGTGCCGGCGACGATGTCGCAGCCCTGCTGCAGCTTCTTGATCTGTCCCTCGATGCTGGCTCCGCCGTAGATGGGCAGGCACACGTGTCCGGAGTACTTCGAGAGCTTGGAGAGCTCCCCGGAGACCTGGTTGGCCAGCTCCCTCGTGGGGACGAGGACGATTGCGGACGGGACCTTCCTCCCGGCCTCGATGGTTCCGAGGATGATGGATCCGTACGCGCCGGTCTTCCCGGTACCGGTCTGGGCCTGGCCGAACATGTCGACGCCCTTGAGTCCGAGCGGGATGGAGTTGATCTGAATCGGGGTGGGCTCCTCCCATCCCATGTCATCCATGGCCTTTGCGACATCCTCCGGGATGCCGATGTCTGTGAATTTTGAGATCATGCAAACCACTGATCTGAAACTCTGCCTGGGACAGGACCCAGACGACTTTCCTTTTTCAACGATGCGTACTTGGAAATCCTTTATAAATATTATTAAAAGGGCCCGTGGGCGGGACGGGAGGATGCCGCGGGCATCTGAGCGGGTGGTCCGCAAATCGTCCGATATCTTTATATCCAATCAGACAATCCCCAGCTTACCACGTGTGGACGTAGTGTAGCTGGTTATCACTTAACCTTGCCAAGGTTAGAACTCGGGTTCGAATCCCGGCGTCCGCACTCATTCCTTCCTTCTTGCGATTCTTGATTCTTGACATCCAATGTGCGATTCGGATTTTCCGTCACGTGTCGCTTCTCCGATGTTCGCGAGACCCGCATAAGGTTCGAACCGACGGTCCGTCTCAGCGACGGTCTTCTCCCGCCCTGTAGACCGTTTTACCGCGCTTTATCGTCTCGAGCACCCTGACGTCCCTCAGTTCGGAGGGCTCGCACCTCAGCGGGTCGCGGTCCAGGACAATCAGGTCTGCGAAGAAGCTCTCCCTGATCTCCCCGATCCCGGGCTCGCGGTTCTGTCCGGCGGAGTCCACGGTGACCGCCCTCAGCGCGTCCATGACGCCGATCCTCTCCCCCTCGCCGCGGATGTCGCCGTTCTCGGTGACCCTGTTGACGGCGCAGAACATCGAGTCCATCGGCCAGGGCTCCAGAACAGGCTCGTCCTGGTGGATCGTGATCCTCATGCCCTTAGACAGTGCGGTCCCGCACGGGCTCAGGCGGTCTGCCCTGTCACGGCCGAACAGATCCACGTACAGATCGCCCCAGTACCAGGCGTGCGACACGAAGAACGACGGCTCCATGCCGATCGCCTTCATCCGGTCCATCAGGTCCGGGGTGAGGAACTGCGCATGGACCATCACAACGTGCTGGCGGAGGTTGGTCTCCTCCGAGACCTTCTCGGCCTCGTCGACCAGCGCCCTGCAGGCGGCGTCCCCGTTGCAGTGGACAGCAACCTCAAGTCCCAGCTCGGCGGCCTCCCTCAGGTACCTGTGCATATCCCCGATCCCCACGGTGGCGCCGCCGTTGTGGCCGTCAAGGTACGGCTCCTCCATCCACGCGGTGCCTCCCTGCGGAGAGCCGTCCAGGAGGATCTTCACCCCTTTGACCTTCAGATGCCCGTTCCACTCCCCTGCGGGGAACCCGAGCATGTCCATGACCTCCACGCGGTTCGTGGCGTCGACGAACCCCATGACGTCTATCCAGAAGTCGGGGGATTCCACCAGCGGCTTCACCAGCGGCACCATCTCCCTCTTGATCAGCGCCTCCTGGGCGGTGGTTATCCCGTACGAGGCGAAACGCTCCTGCGCCTCCAGCAGCACCCTGTAGACGTCCTCGGGGGACCCGGCGGGGATCCTCTGGATGGCGGAGATGAACGGCCCCTCCTCCAGACGGTAGGAGTCCAGGCCGAGGGCCTCCATCGCGGCGGAGTTGAAGAGCCCCAGGTGTCCGGACACATGGTGAAGGCACAGGGGCTTGTCGGGACATGCGGAGTCGAGCTCCTCCAGCGAGGGGTCCCTGCGCTCGGAGAGCTTCGACGGGTCGTAGTCGCGCGCATCCACCCATCCCATGTCGGCGGTCGAATTCGCCCTGTCCGCCACAAGGCCGAGGAGGGTGTCCATGTCGCGGGCCTCCCTAAGCGACAGCTGCAGGAGTGACATGGCGTAGGCGGCGAAGTGTCCGTGCGCGTCGACGAATCCTGGCATCAGGGTCCTGCCTCCGAGGTCGCGGACCTCGGCGTCCGGATGGAGCGACCTAAGTCTGTCGGAGCTTCCGATCGCGGCTATCCTCCCGTCCTCCACGAGGATGGCCTCCGCCTCCGTCTCGTTCATCGTCAGGATGTGTCCGCCCAGGAAGATCGTGCGCATGAGCCGTCATGGGGTTGTGCGATGTTATAATTGGCGTCCCCTCTTCCCGACCACTCCGAGCAGCGCGGAGTCGCGCAGGTACCCGTTCAGGACGTCGGCGGTCTGGCTGACCAGGTCCGACTCCTTCTGATCCAGTCCGGACGTGTCGGGCACCCGGACGTCCGTGCGTGAACCCGGGTCGAACCCCGAGACCATCCCGCGGACAAGGCTCCTGCATTCGGAGCCGGCCGTGGAAAGGGACCTGGAGACCAGCGCGATGCCCGTCGTCACCCTGTCCTGCCTGGACAGCAGTACGCGGATGGGCAGGTCGGCCCTCTGGGTCAGGTTGGTCCTGATCTTGGACGACACCGTGGCGGCCTTCAGGATCAGGGCGGTCTCCGTCAGCCTGTCCTGGCGTCCGTCAGCGGATTCCCCGAGGCACCGGATCTGTTCCAGGGTGATGCCCAGGTACCTCCTGCAGAGGACGGAGTTCTCGTCGGAGAGGCGGTACGGGAGAATCACCCTGTTGGCGACGCTGGCGATCAGCACGCCGGCGAAGATGAACGCGACCCTCTCCGTCAGGATCGTCTCGGGCGGGTTCGTCATTATCGCCGTCAGCAGGGAGGACAGCGTCACGAAGCCCATCATCACGTCGTACCTCTTGGGCGACACGACAGTGAACACGTAGTTGGAGACGAGCATTATCACGGTCAGAACGGCAAGGTCGCCACCGGCGACGACCAGGGAGGCTATGGCGGCCAGGATGCCCGCGACCGTCCCGACCAGACGGAGGGCCGCGCGCCTGGCCGTGCCTTCGAGGTAGGGCTGGACCATCGCTATGGTTGTGAAGGCGAGGGCCTTGGCGTTGTCGTCGCCGGTGTACTGCCAGACGAACGCGCAGAGCGAGAACATGAGCGCCATGCGGAAGGAGAACGTGAACCTGGCCGAGTCGCGGCGCAGGCTCTCCCTCAGGACCGTCCCGATCCTGAAGGACGCCGGTATGTCCGCCGTGTCGAACCTGTCTGCGGAGGTGCTGAAGGACAGCCTCCACAGCTGGTCCCTAAGCAGCCTCAGCGCCGCGCGGGTCTCAGGGTCGGACTCCGGGCGGTCCCTGAGGAACGAATCGATGGAGTCCAGCAGCGGCTGCATGTCCTCTCCCTTCTGGTACGAGGACATGCGGTTGGCGATGTCCGCGATGCCGTCCAGAACCGCGGGGTCGCGCTCCCTGAGGCTCACCACGGTTCCCACGACCTGCAGCGAGACCACGATGTCCAGCATCCTGCGGTCGCCGGGCCTGGACAGGAACCTGGACTTGAGCCTCTCGTAGAGGTAGCCGTCCATCCTGCCGCAGAGCTCGTCCAGCCTGCCCGTGTCGGTCGCCGCGCCGGCCTTCACCGAGACGCACAGCGACGCCACCTCTTCGCATATGGCGGCCATCCCCTCGCGCTCCCTCCTGCCCTTGGACGCGTAGTGGAACAGGACGTTGAGGCCGACGACGAAGACGGACCCGGCGACGAGTGCCAGCAGCCTCAGGGGGAGGCCCTCCGCCGTCACGGGGACGGACAGCATGAACGCGTATCCGAGGAGGAACGGGAAGTGCATCGGGGAGTTCAGGTCGTGCATGGCGTAGAAGCACGCCCCGAAGACGAACGAGAAGTTCAGGACGGCACCCATGTACGGGTTGCCGGTCCACACGGACAGGAAGGAGAACGCCCCCATGGCGAGGGTGCACGCGGTGACCACGCCGAGGTTCCACACGGGCCTGACGGACAGGTCCCTGGAGAGCATGGTGAGGGCTAGGACGATGATTATGACGCCGACCAGGTTGTTCTCCGGCCCGAAGGCGCGGGAGAACCCCGAGACGAAAACGCAGATGAGCACGAAGAACAGGGACTTCCCTGCCAGCGTCCTGGCGTCCATGACATGTTATCGCGTCCGCGCGTATATGACTGGTCGCATGCGCGCGGACAAGGATTATATGCGTCCTGTCCATCGCAACCTCCATGATTCAGTGTCCGCGCGGTACGAGGGACTTCCTCCCCGATGAGTTGGAGAAACGCAGGTTCTACGAGAACAGGCTCAGGCATACCGCGAGGACGTTCGGCTTCAGGGAGGTGGAGACCCCCATCTTCGAGGACGCGGAGCTCTTCATCCTGAGGTCCGGGCCCAACGTGCTGAAGGAGCTCTACGCCTTCGAGGACAAGGGCGGCAGGCAGATCGCCCTCCGTCCCGAGATGACCGCGCCGGTCGTCAGGATGTTCGTCAACAACATGAGCAACGAGCCCAAGCCCATCAAGGTGTTCTACTTCGGGCAGTGCTTCAGGTACGAGAGGCCCCAGAGCGGGAGGTACAGGGAGTTCTTCCAGTTCGGTGCCGAGATCATCGGCAGCGCCACGCCCGAGACGGACGCCGAGGCGATCGCGCTCGCCTACGCGATGATCGGGCAGATCGGCGTGAAGAACTACCGCATCCGCATCGGCCACATCGGGGTCCTCAGGCAGAGGATCGCCGACGCCGGCGTCCCGGCGGAGAGGACCGCGGAGGTCCTCCAGAAGCTCGACAAGAAGCTCTACGACGAGGCGAGGCCGCTCATGGAGGACATGGGCGTGAAGGCCGAGGACATCGACGACATCTTCTCGCTGACGGAGACCGTCGGCGGCGTGGAGGTCCTGGACAGGGTCCCGGGAGAGGCCGGGGACTGGCTCAGGCAGGTCGTCGCGTACCTGAAGGTCATGGGAGTCGAGGACCTGGAGATCGACCTGGGCGTCGTCAGGGGCTTGGACTACTACACCGGCATGGTCTTCGAGGCAGAGGCACCCGCGCTTGGCGCGGAGAAGCAGATCTGCGGAGGCGGCTCGTACACCCTGTCCGAGCTCTTCGGAGGGGAGAAGGTATTCTCCACCGGATTCGCCATAGGGTTCGACAGGATCCTGCTGGCACTCGAGAAGGAGGGCAGCTCCTACGACCCCGAGGGAATCGACGCCTACGTGGTGCCGGTCACCGAGGGCATGAGGGTCAAGGCCGCCGAGGTCACAGCCATGCTGAGGGCCTCCGGCGTCTCCGCAGACATGGACATCATGGGCAGGAAGATGGCCAAGGCGCTGAAGTTCGCGTCGTCGGCCAAGGCAAGGTACGCCGTCATCGTGGGCGAGAAGGAGATGGAGCAGGACTCCGTCACCCTCAGGGACATGTCCACGGGGGAGCAGACCATTGTGAAGGTGGCGGAGTTCTGCGGGAAGATCAGAGGTTGCTGATCGTTTAACTAGTCGCAGCACTGTATGTCGTACTTCCACAACGTATCTCCGAGATAGTGTTGTTGGCGATAGTCAGTATTGGATCGTTGTACATCTCATCGGATTCGACAGTGAAGCTTGTGCTTCCAGAACTGAGGTTCAGAGGAATCTTGGATTCGTTGCCGATATAGTATGCGTTTCCGCTTGTGGATGGGACAGTCACCTCGTAAAGGTAGTTGCCGTTTGTAGACGAGCTAATACATGAAATCGTGGCATGACTGTTGTTGGCGGATGTGAATGTCGATGATGGGATATCCGGATCGTTATATGTGCCGACTGAGAAATCAGCACTCGTAATACTGATCCTTTCTCCCCCAATGTTGACAGAGTATGCCAGTCCGCCGAGGATTATTGTAACGGAAATGTCGTTGCCATTTTCTGTTGTGCTGTAACGAGTAGCAGACGTGTTTCCTAATCCAGGTACGTTGACTGTAATGGATTCAGTCTTTACGTCATCTGGAACTTCCCCGATACTAAATTCATGAGGAGATATCACGTTGCTACTTCCAGATAGTCCTGCTATTGTTCTTTGATAATATTCTCCATCATAGTAGCCGACAATCTCATAGGATTCACTCAATATGCTTGTACCACTCATTTCTACGGAATATGTGTACGTTGATCCAGGCAGGGCGTACCCGTCCGTCGTCAGTACCGTCCGATCGAGCGCCACATACACCGCAGTTCCGGCAAGTGCGATGACGGCGACCAGCATCACGACGATCAGTGAGGACGCCCCTTTTCTGGAGTTCTCTCCGAATCTCATTCGTTACACCTAATCCCAAGGAACAGAAAGTACGATGATAAGCCTTGCCATCGCGCCGGTGCCTTCCGAACACGTCTCGAAGTGTCACCGATTTCCAGATATCTGGCACAGGCAACTTCCACAGGTGTGTCCAGATACAGACACGGTATGTAGCCATTATCGCCATACTAAGACATTAATAGGTACATGCTCATGCGCGCGCGATTAAAATGTCACTACTGCTAGCCGAGGGGGAGCAGGTGGTCCGCAAGTACAGATGTGCGGTCGTGGACTACAAGTCCTCCGACAACAGCCTTGATGCGACCGGCCTCGTCAAGAAGAGGCCGGACACGGACGGCCTCGTGGTCGTCACGAACAAGAGGGTCCTGTACTACGCGGAGGCCGCGGCGCCCTCCAAAGGGTCCAACACCCCCGCGATGCATCTCCAGGAGGCGTTCATCGACAGGATCACCTCCACGGAGTTCATCCAGGCGGACGCCAAGAAGAGCGTCGTGCTTCCTCTGGCGCTCATGATCATCGGCCTTCTGGTCTCAATTTACGCAATCCTCGACGACATGGAGTACATGTACCTCGTGCCCGGGGTCATCGTCCTGGTCTTCGGCGTTCTGTTCCTGGTCCTCGCTATGAGGGGCGTCGACCAGCTCATGATGATGAAGATCAACACCGTCGCGTCAGAGACCGGCATCCACGTGTCCGGCATGAGCCGCAGGGAGGAGCAGGCGCTGTCCTTCTACATGATGCCCACCCCCGAGTTCAAGGAGATGGCGTCCGAGATCGGAGCGCTCATCATCGACCTCCAGACCAATGGGGACGCCTGCATCGCCAAGTGGACTTCCGAGTGAGGGGGTCGAATGGCTGAGCTAAGACTCGCCGATGGCGAGGAGGTCGTGAGGCAGTACAGCTGCACGGCCGTCGACAACTGCGCCGTGTTCGCCGGGACGGTCATCCCGAAGGGCTCCAGGAAGAAGAGGGAGTCCAGGGGCACCATCACGGTCACGAACAGGCGCGTGATATACGACATGGAGGCCTCCGGGAGGAGGCAGCCCAGCTCTATCCATCAGGAGACCAGCATCGACAGCATTTCGTCCATGTCGTCCATCATGGCGAAGTTCGGCAGGGACGTCAGAGTTCCGGTCCTGATGGTAATCGTCGGGTTCATACTGATCTTCGCACCCTATGTGTGGGCCGTCGAGACAGACGCGCTGGCCACCGACGGGGATTATGAGACTGGATACAATGTCGGAGTGGAGCTCGGATACTACACCGAGTTCATGAGCGCCCTAACAGAAGGCAGGGATGTCACGATTCCCTCGGGATACGTTCCACCGACGATGGACCAGTTCGGTTCCTCCGAGTATCAGAGGGGGTATCTGAGCGGACACATCGCAGGTGTGGCAGAAGCCGTCTCGGACATAGGGCAGGGGGATGAATTTTCCGTGCCTTCCGACCTGATGATACACAACTCCATGTCCGCACTTATTCTGGTCTCGGCTGCTGTCGGGGCGGGGGTCTTCATTCTCGGTTCGGTTCTCTACATGATCTCATGCAGAACCAAGGACTGGGTCCATATCAGGATTGGATCAGGTGGTTCGGCGGGGGTCTTCATCACTTCTCTTTCGAACGGCCCAGACAGGATCGGCATCGGGCCGTCCGTTGCCAACACGGACTACGTCCAGATGATTGAGGAGATCGGTGCTCTGATTACTGATTCCAAGAGAAGTCTTACTAAAGCAACATCAGGAGGTCTGAGATGAATTCGAAAGCAATCCTGTTGACTGTTTTGCTCATGGTTGCTATCGTGGGTGGAGTGTCCGTATTCGAAGATAGCTCTCTCGATGCTACTCAAACAACGGGAGATGGTCCGACAAATGGGTATACATCTGGCGATGATACACCTACCACCGAGCCAACGGTTGTTTCTGCTAAAGGAAAGACTTCAGCCGGATCATCTGCCGCCTCATGGAGCTATAATTGTGAGAGTCATACACTCACGATTACAGTCTCTCAAACAACCAACCAGATATCCGCGCTCGATTCTGATAGCTCTACGTCATGGGGAAGTTGGACACTCGAGTCCGCAACATTATCAAATGATGACAAAAGAACAAGTGGTTATTATCCAGATGACATCTTCGACACAACCGGATTCACCCTGGTTATAACAGGAGGGGATCCAAACATATCCGCTAACGCATTCAAAAACGCAAAGGTTACAACAGTTTCGTTCAATTCTTCTTCGACCAACGTGTCGATAGAGGCGGACTCGTTCAACGGTTGTTCCACCCTAGCTACAGTCGATCTGAAGAACGTCACGTCGGTCGGAGCCAATGCGTTCAAGGACTGTTCCGAATTGAAGACGATATCGAACATTGCATCGCCGACGATAGGTGACTATGCGTTCCAGAACTGCAAGGAGCTGATATCCGTTAATCTCGTCTCGGCTACACTCGGTGACGGGAAGACAGTGTTCGCCGGATGTGAGAAACTCACGAAGTTCGAGGTCTCCAGCACATCCTCATACAAGGTCGACAGCGCGGGACACATCCTGTACGATTCGGGAGAGACAACAGTCGTTGCATACACTCCGGGACACACACCCACAGGCGTCGTGGTGCTGCCGTCTACCGTCAGGACGGTCAACATGGGGACCGAGAACGTCGTCTATGTCATCGATCTGCTGAAGACATCAGGTGACGTGACCTTCAACAAGCTGGATTCTGGAACGAAGGCGACCGCCATCTCGTATTCTTCCCAAGGGATGTCATCGGTCACCCCATCATACGCCAACGGAACGTTCACACTCAGGTACACGCTGTATTCCGGATGGGCGGTCACCGAGAGCTGCATGGATGATGGGGGCGCCGGTGCGACCATCGCAACCGACGGAAAAAGCATCCAGATGAAGGTGACTGCAGGCAGCTCGTACAAGCTGCTTCCCATGGGAGTCGTCAAGGTGACAGCGGACAGCGTGCAGGATCTCAAGGAGATGGACGGATGGCTCGTGGACTGCCAGCTGGACATGTTCAACGAGGAGGACGGCATTCTCACCAACGTCGACCTCAGTGCAAGGATCACGGGATACAGCGATTCCGGTTCCGGAGTCGCCACGGTCGGTGATACGATGTACTTCCACGGAATGGCCTGCGATGTTACCGGATTCAATCCAGGGAAATACACGGCATTGAAGGAACTCACAGTGACGGACGATCTGAGCATACCTTCGGGGATATTCGAGAATTGTTCGAAACTAACGAAGGTGACGATGGACAGTGTCACAGAACTCAACGACAGCGTCTTCAGATACTGCGTCAGTCTCTCGGAGGTCAGCATGGACTCATGCACCTCCATAGGCGACTACGCCTTCGAAGGGTGCAACGCCCTCAGCAAGATAACCCTGGGCGCCAACAAGGTCGATTTCGGAAGAGGGGTGTTCAACAACTGTCCACAACTGGATATGCTCGCGGTCGGCAACGATACGGAGATAACCGGAAACCCCGGTTTGTTCATCGTTCATCTCGATGACAGCATGTCCGTCAGCCTGTACGACGACAATCTGGTCATCACGGGCCTGTCCAACGTTCTGATGTACTCCGACAGCAAGAGCGGGGAGAAGGTCGAGGCGAGGACTTCCGCCGACGGTTGGTCCACAGTCTATGTTGGAGACATGGACGAGATCTATCTCTCCAAAGGAACCGCCAGCAGGTCTGACGGCTACATGATCGTTTTCGACACACAGATCGGTGTGAAGACGGACAGCATATTGGTCACCGGAAGCGGCGGTGTAGACCTTCCAACCCCACACAAGGACGGATACAAGTTCAGGGGTTGGTCGACGGACTCCGAGAACTTCGTCGAATTCGATGACGGTTCAGGTGTGAGGAGCAGCCAGATTCTGTACGGATTCTGGGAGAAGGAAGTCTCGCCAGACAACATCTCCATCTATGTGCTGGCGGCATTCGCAGTGGCTGTAATAGCGACCGTGCTTGTGCTGTTCGTCAACAGTCGCCGTTGAAAACACCTTACGTGCCTTCGGGCACGATTCCTTTTTCCAATGTTCTGTGACATTGGATTCGGTCTTGCTGGTTCAATTGTTCTGAAAGGTAAGGTGAGGGGTCGCCCCCTCGTTTGAATCACTTCGACCACTTGGGCTTGATACTTGCGAGGACAAGTACGGCGAAGACGATTATGGTGATGGCAGCACAGATCGCGATATACACCGTGGCTGAACCGTTGGGAGTGCTGATGCCCTCCACGTCGTAGTTGATGTCAACGTAAACGGCTGAGTAGATGTAATCGAAATCCATGTTGACCTCTGTCGAGGTCGTATAGCGATGCGAGAAGGATGGATTCAGGTATACCTGGTTGTAATCCACAGAGATGTATGCACGGGGCGTGTCGGTTCCATTGCTCAGGGTGAGGCTGTTCACGGTGATCTCGAGGGTGTCGCCAGCTCTCACGAAGAAGCTCACGCCACCATACGGGTCGAGGACTTTCGTTCCATCCTTGTTCTGTTCGTTGTAGGAGATCGTCGGAGGGTAGTCCTCGTCATAGTAGCTCGTACACATGTAAACATTCACCAATGTGCCTGCAGGTGAACTGGTGATCAGTTCACGGTCGTCCGAACTGGATATGCTGTATCTCTGCGGATCGGACCTGTAGAGCTCCATCTGCCTGTCTTTCTCAGAACCATCTATGTAGTAAAGGTAATCGACAAAATACCAATCGTCATAGGGGTTGCTCTGTTTCTCGAACTGGGCATAGAGGAGGTAGTTCTCTGTAAACCTCTCGCTCACTGACGCATCAGACTCATCCATCATCATGGGTGTTGTGCAAAGGAGCAGTCCTATCACGACGAACGAGACTGCAACGCTCTTGTTGAGACTCATCACATCTCCCTCCTGATTGTTTTGAATAGTCCTAGGATAAGGAACAGTATTCCCCAGACGATTCCCACGACCACGTTCGGTGTGATACTCGTCAGATCGAGATACGGCATCACGATCATGCCCACCGACCCGGACATCGGCGCTCCCAGGATTCCCAAAGCTGACTCGCCCAGGAAGCAGGGGAGGACGAACAATCCCGATAGATCGGGGCCGTCTGCTTGGAAGTAGGCGAAGGCCAGTGTACAGACAAGCGGGAGAGCTATAGTCATTAGGATGAATGGGACCATGGATGATCCTCTTCTCATGAAGCTCCCTATGCAGAACGCCGTTGCGGAGTATGCGAACACGCCGACAATGGTCAACGCGAGGGATGACGAAAGCAGGTCAGCGAAGATCGCATCGTATTTGGTCATGGAGGTGGCTATCGCCATTCCGTATGCGAACATGAAGATGGCCAGACTCATCACGAAACCTGCCAGGTACTTTCCGAGATAGAAAGAAGCCCTGCTCATTGGAAGTGAGACGTTCATATACGCCGTTCTCTCCTTGAACTCGTTCGGAAGTTGACTTCCGCACAGAATCGAAGTGAACAATCCGAGCAGAAGGGGCAGAAACGCCAGCAGTCCGGCGATGTATGTGTTCGAGAAATCGGTGACGAAGCCATACATCCTCATCATCGTCATCAGCATGTCTCCTCCCAAGAAGAAGATGATCGGGATCAGGAGAGCGACGAAGAGCATGAAGTAGGTCCACTTCATCTTCGAGAACAGCTTCATCTGCACCATGAACATGACCATGGTCTGCTTCACGAACGACGGGATGTGATAGGTCACGTCCCTGTGGGCCTGCTCGTTGGACGCGCTGTACCCGGTGTTGCCCCAGGTCCCCTTGCGGTCCTCGGTCTCCGTCTTCTTCCCGAGCGGGATGACGCTTCCCAGCCCTCCGAGGGAGGGTCTCTTCTTCTCGGTCTTAGCGGTCGTCTGGTCCTGTGCGGTGGAAGGCCCGATGTCCATCCCGGAGCGCCCCGACTGGGTCTTCGCGGTGCCCAGGTCCAGGGTCCCCACCGTCTGCTTCCTCTCCGTCTTTCCGAGGTCGACGGACGGCTGCTTCGGCTGGCTGCGGGGCTGTCCCGAGCCTAGGTCTATTGACGCCTTGTGCTGTCCGGTGGACGCCTTCGACATGTCGATGCTCGCGGAGTACGTCCTCTCGGTCCTGACGGGCTCCCTCTGTTCCTGCGGCTGGGGCTTCACGGCCTCGAACGGTTCCGGTCTCCGAGGCGGCTCCTCGTCGGCCTTCTTCCTGCCGAACGAGACGATCGGCTTCCTCTGGACCTGCTCCGTCGTCGCGGGTCTGTCCTGTGCGGCGGAGGACGCTTCGCTCTGCTGATCCTCCCTCCTCTTTCCGAACGATATCTGCTTCTTCTCGGTCCTGACGGGCTGCTCCGTGTGGGTGGGGCCCAGGTCGATGGAGTTGTTGCGCCTGCCCTTCGGTCTCTGTATGGTCTCCTCGTCGGTCATTGGATCTCGTCCCCCTTCGTGAGCTCCATGTACAGGTCCTCCAGGTTGGCTCCCTTCTCGTTCAGCGCCAGGATCCCGAGTCCGGACCTGAAGGCGACCTCGTTCACATGGGCCTGGTCCTCCGTGGAGCCGGAGAACTGCAGCTTCAGCGTGTAGTCCCCCATCCTCTCAGAGCCGGTGACGCCCTGGCAGCGGGTGAGGTCGCTGACGATCTGGGGCGTGAACGGTCTGAGCGTGCGTATCTCGAGGGTTATCTCCTTGTCCGCCCCGGTCCCATGGATGAGCTTGGCGACATCCCCGGAGGCGATGACCTTCCCGTCGCGGATCATGGTGACCGATCCGCAGATCTCGGAGACCTCGCTCAGGATGTGCGTGGAAATCAGCAGACTGACGTTCCTGTGCTTCAGCTCCGCCAGGGTCTGTCTGATCTCTATCATCCCTCTGGGATCGAGTCCGGACGTGGGCTCGTCCAGGATGATCGTGTCGGGGTTCGGCAGAAGCGCCTGCGCGAGGACCACCCTCTGCCTCATTCCCTTGGAGAACTCCCCTATCTTCTTGTCGCGCCACTCCCACATCCTCATCGTCTCCAGGACGTCCCTGGCGCGGATCTCGATCTCCCTGGAGTCGAGTCCGTAGAGCCTTCCTACGTACTCCATGATCTCCGCGGGGGTGAATCCGGGGTACGGTTCCGGAGTCTCGATGACGCATCCCACGTGCTCCATAGCACGTCTGTGGTCGTGGATGTCGATCCCGGCGATTCTAACGCTGCCGGATGTCGGCATCAGCAGTCCGGTGATGGCTTTGAGGGTGGTGCTCTTGCCCGCTCCGTTCGGACCCAGAAGGCCCATGAACTCCCCTTTCCGGACCGTGAGGTTGACGTTGGATATGGCGGCGAATCCGCCGTACATCTTCGTCAGGCCGACGGCTTCTATGGCTGGTGTGCCGTCCATACCGGTGGTATGTAGTCATCATAGCTTAAACCATCGCACACGTCCAGACATGGCCATACCGTCATGGGATACGTACCCTACATAGGCCTACTTCGGGTACCTGCAAATATCCTGTAAACCGTTCCACTATGCATGAACTCCAAGATCGCAGTGGGCGCGGTCGTGGTCGCGGTGATCGTGGTCGCCGCGGCGGTTGTCGTGCTCACACAGAACGACGGGGACGACAGCACCGACGCTCCTGAGCTTAGGGACACGCTGTACCCCGGTGACTACATATCGCTGTCCTCCGTGGTGGAGGGGTCCGGGGTCGCGGCGACGTCCACGCTCACGACCATAACCTCGACCGACGGGTACTACATGATGACCGTCACCACCAGCGACGGCGTCGACGGCGGGGAGATGCAGATGAACTACGACTCCTTCATGGACAGCATCAGGTTCAACGATGATGCCAGGGCCGTAGGGACCTCCGAGGGCATCGAGACCCTGGACACGGCCTTCGGGTCGGTCGACTGCGAGATCTTCCACGTCGAGAGCATGGGACAGGAGGCCAGGTTCTGGGTCGGGGACGGGGACGTGATCTACAGGACCGAGATCACCATGAGCCTTCTCGGCATCCAAATGACATCCGTGGTCGACCTCGTGGCCACGAGCCTGTTCGGGGAGGCCCCCGAGCACGGGTCCGATGTGACGCCCTGCGTCCCGGCGGAGCCCGGTGACGTGGTAGACGACATCCGTCCGATCGTCAGGGTCGGGGACACCTTCACGACCGAATACTCCAGAACGGTCGGCGGACAGCAGCAAACCGTGGTGAACGTCTGCGAGGTGGTCTCCGTGGACGGCGACAGCGTGACCTACGTCGAGACGTCCGACGGGGACGTCCTCGGTAGGGCGACGGTCACGACGGACGAGTTCCTGCAGTTGCTGTGCCCCCTCGCCGGTCAGCTGATCGTGCCCGACGACGTGGTGTTCGTACAGACGATCGCGGGCGATGTCCAGTGCGGGGAATATGTAATGACCTTAGAAGACGGCTCCGTGGTCACGATGTGGTGCAGCGCCAACACCGGTGTCCTGTACGGCGCCGAGACGACCCTCGACGGGGTCTCGGTGACGATGGAGCTCACGGACTGCAGTCTCCTTGTCGCCGAGTGATCTCGGGAACAAAACGGCGGGGGTCTCCCGCCTTCCTCTCATTTCTGGTTCCTGTCCATCTCCGCGTTCAGGAGCGCGTCGGCGCGGGGGATGAACTCCTCCGACCTCCTCACGTTCCTGTAGGAGACCTTCGGTATGAGCGACGCCAGCGATTCCGCGTCGGCGTGAAGGACCGCCATGTCTGGGTTCTTCACCCTGTACTCGCCGGTCATCTGCCTGATGACGAGCTGCGAGTCCATGACGAACTCCGCCTCCTCGGCGCCCAGCTCCACGGCCTTGTTTATGGCCGCTATGAGCCCCCTGTACTCGGCGTAGTTGTTCGTGTGGACCCCCAAGAATTCGGAGTGCTCGTGCACGACCCTTCCGGAGGACGTGACGACGATGGCGTAGGCCGATGGTCCGGGGTTCCCTCTGGATCCGCCGTCCGAGTAGACGGTCAGCTTCAATAGACCAGCTCCCTGGCGACCCTGTTGTCGGAGTCCACCAGCAGTACCTTGGCCTTGATGGGCTCGTCGACGAGCTCGTAGGCCATGATGATGACGAGGTCGCCCTCGTTCACAAGGTGCGCGGCGGCCCCGTTGACGGCGATGATGCCGCTGCCCCTCTTGCCGGGCAGGGTGTATGTGTCGAAGCGGCTGCCGTTGTTGACGTCCGCTATGGTGACCTTCTCGCCCACCCAGATCCCGGCCCTGTCAAGCAGGTCCTCGTCGATGGTGATGCTGCCCTCGTAGTCGAGGCGGGTCTCCGTGACGGTCGCCCTGTGGATTTTACCGCGAAGCATCCAGCGCATGTGACCGCCCACTGGTGCGGTTGTTAAAGTACTTTGGGACGAAACGCGTATCAGCGTCCCGTCCCCGCATCGTCGGAACCGTCGTGGCAGGCGCCGAATAGCCTGACCGTGGGGTTCCCGCGCTCGTCCGTCTCGTAGCGGGCGTCGACGCTGAAAACCGTGCGCATGTTCCCGGGCGTCAGGACCTCCTCGGGGGTCCCGACCGCGAACACCCTCCTGTCGTGAAGGAGGATTATCCTGTCGCAGTACCTAGCCACCATCGGCAGGTCGTGGGAGACGAGGACCACCGTGAGTCCGCTTTCGCGGGACAGCCTGCGGACCAGGTCGAGAACGTCGAACTGCATGCTCACGTCGAGGTGGAGGGTCGGCTCGTCCATCAGCAGGACGTCAGGCGTCTGGGCGAGGGCCCTGGCTATGATCGTCCTCTGTCTCTCCCCTCCGCTCATGGTGTTGATGCGGCGGTCGGCCATGTGGGCGACTCCCGCCTGCTCCATCGCCTCGCGGACAATCCTCTCGTCCTCGGAGGTGCTTCCGCGGAAGGCCTCCTGGAACGGCATCCTCCCCATCTCGACTATGTCCCTCACGGTGAACGCGAAGCTGATCTCGTTGGTCTGCGGGACCGCGGCGACCTTCCTGGCGATGTCCCTCTTCTGCATACCCTCCAGGTCGTTCCCGTCGAGGAGGACGCACCCGACCTTCGGCCTCAGGTTCCTGTTGAGGTTCCTCAGCAGCGTGGTCTTGCCGCACCCGTTGGGACCCAGGATGCCGAGGACCTCCCCCGGGCTGAGGGAGAAGGACACGCCGTCGAGGATGGGCCTGCCGTCGTATCCGTATCCGAGGTCGCGGACCTCTAGCGGAGGGATCACCATCCGACCTCCCTCCTCCTGCTAACCAGCAGGTAAACGAAGAACGGCGCCCCCACCAGGGATGTCACCACGCCTATGGGGAGCACGCCGTAGTACGGGGCCACGAAATGGGCGACGTAGTCGCACATTATGATGAACGCCGCCCCTCCCAGGGTGGAGAGCGGCAGGACCAGGCGGTTGTCCGGTCCGAGAATGAGTCTGAAAATATGGGGGATCACGAGGCCGATGAAGCCTATGGTCCCGACGAAGGCAACGCTGACGGCTACGACCAGGGACGACACCACGAGCAACATCAGGCGGACCTTGGCGACATCCACGCCGAGGTCCATGGCATGGGCGTCACCGAGCATCATCGCGTTCAGCTTCCTGCACTGGGTCAGCATCACCGCCGCGCCTGCGACCACCACGGTCGCCACGATCGCTATCTCGGTCCATTCGGGATTGCCGAGGTTACCCATCGACCAGAACACGATGTCCTGCATCTCATCGCTCGGGGCGATGTAGGTTAGGAACGACACGATCGCCGATATGAGTGCGGACACCGCCACTCCGGCGAGGACGAGCGTCTCCGTCCTGACGTTGCCTCCTCCCGCCCTAGATACCGTGTAGACGAGGAACATGGTCAGCAGGCAGAACACGAAGGCCAGTACCGGCTGGGACGCGGAGAGGGGTATGAAGGACACCCCTACCAGGATCGCCAGGGCGGATCCCAGGGAGGCGCCGGAGGACAGTCCGAGTATGTACGGGTCGGCCAACGGGTTCCTGAAGACCGCCTGCATCACCCCGCCGGTGACCGCCAGTCCGGCGCCGACGAAGACGCCGATCGCGATGCGAGGCAGGTTCTGGGAGTTGACGATCTGGTCCGTCCCCCATGTGCCGTTCCCCGTGAGGGCCGCCCAGACCTCGCCGAGCGACAGCGTCCTGTTCCCAGCCCAGGACAGGTCCAGCAGGATGAACAAGAAAAGCAGGACGACGAGCACGAGCACGCACAGCAGCGCTTTGATCCATCTGTCGGTGTTCATGCTCATCGTCCGGTTGATGTCGGGCCCCCAGTTAATGGTTGCCTCTCCTAGCGATCACTATGCCCGCCGCGACGATCGCGACGACCACAACGACGACCAGGGCGATCATCAGTCCGTCGGTGCCGGCGCTGCCACCATTGGAGACTCCGCTCCCGGAACCGGGTCCGTAGTCCTCGATGTATCCATCGTACGGCTCCCCGAGGAGATCCGGGTAGAGGTACTGACCTATGGTCATGAGGCCGTCGGCGGACTCGGGGCACCAGTTGTTCCAGAGGCTGTCCATGATGACGACGGGGTAGTCCGTGTTGCCGCCCAGGACATCCTCTCTGAACGACTCCGCGGTCCCTCCGGCGGTCCCGTAGCTGTAGTTGACGAATATGACCGTGCCGGGGTTCGCCTCCAGCAGGGAGATGACGGTGTTCACGTCCCCGTAGTGGGACGCCGTCGAGTCGCTGTACCCGATGTTGTCCGCGTTGGCCACTTCGAGCATGGAGTTCATGATCGATGAGTTCCCGACGGAGAACTCCCCTCCGGTGTACCATACGAACAGGGCCTTCGCGCGCTCTGTGACTTCCGACACGGCATCCGACACCTGCGCGGTCTTGTCCAGCATGGAGCTCACGGAACCGGGGACCGTGCCCGATGCGATCATCGACACGTCGGAGACCATCTGGACGATCGCGTCGTAGTCGGAGACGGAGTCGGTGGTCCACACCAGGACCTTGGTGAACCCAGTATCGTCAAGTCTTTCGTAAAGCGCCCTGTTGGACGTGTAGCTGGTCAGGATGATCGTGTCGTCGAGCGAGAGCTCTCCGTCGTCGACCATGTTGATCAGGGTCGTGACGATGTAGTCGTGGTTGGTCTTGCCGTAGAAGCTGCCAAGGTCAACAGCGTCCATGGCCTCCAGCTCGTCGTATCCGGTGTAATCGTATGTGGAGTACCTGTCCACTGCGACGATCTTGTTCACGGCACCGGCCTCCGCGATAGTGAGGGTGGTGGCGGCACCTGTGGAGACGATGCGTTCCGCGGGGGAGTCGTAATGGTAAGTCCTGCCCTCGCCGTCCGTTATGTCGAACCCGGTACCATCGGCATCCGCCGGAACCGCGACGAACACGGTGCACAGCATCAGAGCCAGGATCCCTGTTGCGATCAGTTTGCTGTTCATATGATCACCATAATACGAAATCGATTACTAGTAACACCAGAAAGATGAGTGGATGTACTTAACCGTTGACGATGGATGACACAGAATCAAGGGCAATCGAAACGATGTGAACAAGAAAGGGATGAGCGCCCTGGTCGGAATTCGAATCCGAGTCGAAGCCTCGACAGGGCTTCATGATAGGCCGCTACACTACCAGGGCAGTATGCCTTGGTATAGAGGACATCTATATAATGATTTCTATGATTCGGGAAGATGGCCAGACGTCCTCTGCGGTACATCCCCGTCGAAAGTACGATATCGTTCCGTGTGCATCCGGATTCCATGCCTTTGGGAGATCCACAGGGAGGCCTCTTCGAGTACACCGTCGAGGGGATTCCCGAATC
Organism: Methanomassiliicoccaceae archaeon DOK; assembly: GCA_009911715.1. NCBI lineage: Archaea > Methanobacteriati > Thermoplasmatota > Thermoplasmata > Methanomassiliicoccales > Methanomassiliicoccaceae > Methanomassiliicoccaceae archaeon DOK. The sequence goes on from CP047880.1 coordinate 407,749, forward strand.
GATATTCGCCTGCTCCGTCCCAGTACGCGACCTGGACAGGGCGATCGAGTTCTACACGGGCATCCTATGCCTGGACGTTCTGGGCTGCACCGGCGCGGAGGCGTACCTCAGACGTGGTCAGTGCCGCATAATCCTGAGGGTGTCCGAGGATGCGGGTGTGGACACGGGGGTGTACTTCGGAGTGGACAGTCCCTTCAACACCCGCCGCCGCCTCATCGACGAGGACGTGGAGTTCGTCCGGGAGCCGGTCCACACGCCGTTCGGCACGTGCACGTCTTTCCTCGATCCGGACGGGAACGTGCTCCACGCGATAGACTGCGGCGCCGAGTTCAGAATCTGATTTCGAAGAGGGGAAGGTGGCCCACGCGAGGGGCCGTTTGGCTCAGTCCAGGAAGAACTCCTTGACGTTGTCCCTGAACAGGTACCAGAGGATGATCAGTGCGACTATGACCAGCACGATCCCTCCCGCTCCGGTGACGAACAGGGATGCGATGCCGAAGATCAGGTTCAGTATGGTGAAGATCACTCCGAGGTACCACCAGAGCTTCCAGCCCTTGAGGAACCCGGCCCCGACGACGATCTGTATAATCCCGAGGACAGCGACCGCGCCGCCGGACAATCCGGCGATCTCCTCGATTTCGGGGTCCACAGCCATGCCCGTGGCGGCGAGCATGATCCCGGAGACCAGAAGCAGCAGTCCTAACAGTACGTAGATGACGCCGATGAGCGTCACAAGAAGAGGGCGTTTTGCTCCCATGACGGAAGCATCGCTCTAAGGGTTTAAAAGGTGGAGGGTCCCCGCGGGGCCCTCCGATGATTGGGTTCAGTCTCCGAGGTTCGCCTGCTCGATGGCTGCGTCCAGCTCCTGCTGGAGCGCCGGCGGGAGGCCGTTGATGCTTCCCGACAGGAATCCCCTGACGATCATGCTGACCGCCTCGTCCTCGGTGAGGCCCCTGGACATCAGGTACTCGATCTGGTCCTGGGCGATCTTTCCGACGGCGGCCTCGTGGGTCATCTCGACGTCGGCCACATGCGCCTCGAGCTCGGGGACCGCGTTGGTCGATCCGCCGTCCTTCATGATGATGCTCCTGCACTCCAGGTGGGCCTTCGCTCCGGGGGCGTTCCCCACGAGGCGTCCGCGGGCGCACATGTGTCCGCCCATGGAGATGCTCCTGCTCATGATCTGGGCGCTGCTGTCCCTTCCGTTCAGGTACACCAGTCCTCCGGTGTCGATGTCGGAGCCCTCGTGCGCGATGCACATGGTGTTGTACAGGGCGGTCGCGCCCTCGGCCAGGCTGGCGGAGGGGAAGCTCTGGAGGCTGCCGACGGGGTTCAGGATGACGTAGTTGTTGGTGTAGTTGGAGTTCTTCCCGACCACGGTGGCGGTCCTCGGGCGGACGCCGGTCTGCTTGCCCCAGCTGTGGATCATGGAGAAGGTCAGGTTGCAGTTCTCGCCCAGGTAGATCTCGGACACCCCGATGTGGAGGGCGTCGTTGGCATGGGGGGAGGTCGAGCATCCCGTGATCATCTCGAGGGAGGCGTTGTCCTCCACGATGACGATGTTGTGGACGTTCTGGATGGTCTTGTCCGTGTTGATCATCATGCAGGTCTGGACGGGGTCCTTGACGTGGTACCCGGACTTGACGCGGATGAAGTAGCCGTCGGCCTCCTCGAGGTAGCTCTTGGCGGTGTACTTGTCCTTGGCGGGGTCCATCGCCTTCCACATGTAGTCCTTGACCCAGTCGTACTTCTTCAGGGCGTCCTGGGTGGACATCATCTCCAGTCCCTCCTGCTGGGAGGAGCTGCAGTGGCTCATGCCGTTGTCGATGAACATCAGGGTCCCGGAGCGGTTCATCTCGTCGGCCACGACCCCGACCTTCTCCATGTAGTCCTTGTACTTGGAGCTCTGGAGGTCGTCTATCTGCACGGAGTCCTTCGAACCCTCCTCGTAGTGGTCCAGGTCCAGGTCGGCACCGTACGCGCCCTTCTTGTTCAGGGCTTCCTTCACAGACTGATTATCTGCTGACATCCGTCGCACTCTCCGTATCCGTTCTCTCTGATCTCCTTGAGCAGGTCGCTGGGCCTGCCGGAGCAGAATATCCTGCCGTCCCTCATGACGTATCCGCGGTCTGCGCCGATGTAGTCCATGATCTGGCCGGTGTGGGTGATGACCAGGGACGACACGTGCCTCTGCTTCCCGGGGCAGCTGCCGTCGTACAGCAGGTCGTGGACCTTGTTGCCGATGAGGTCGATGTTCTCCAGGTCCACGCCGGACTCGGGCTCGTCCAGGAGGATGAACTCGGGTTTCTGGGCGGTGAGCTGCAGGAGCTCGGACCTCTTGATCTCCCCTCCGGAGAAGCCCACGTTGACCTCCCTCTCGAGGAAGTTCTGCATCTTGAACTTGGAGGCGTCCTTCAGGATGGCCTCCCCGTTGTCGGGGGACGACGCCTTGATGAGGTCGCCGAGCTTGACCCCGTAGATGTTCGGGGGGCGCTGCATCATCATGCCTATCCCCAGCTTCGCGCGCTGGTCCACCGTCATCTCGGTGATGTCCTGTCCCTTGAACAGGATCTGGCCCTGAGTGACCTTGATCGAGCTGTAGCCCATTATAGTGGACATCAGCGTGGACTTGCCGGACCCGTTGGGTCCGAAAAGAACGCATGTCTCCCCCTCGTTGACGGTGAGGTTGACGCCTTTCAGGATCTCCCTCTCGCCGGCCACGGCGTGCAGGTCGACCACTTTCAGCATTTCAGTCATTTCTTCACCTGTAACGCCGTGAACGCTACACTATAATTTAACTTATCGAGCATCACCGATGATACTGTACCCGGGGATGCGGCTCATAGGCCGCGATATCCGTGCCGCGGTGCGCGGACACCGCCTCCGGACCGATACAGGTTTATCGGGCACGACTCTACGCTCCTGCATGAAGGTACTCGCGCTCAACGGAAGCCCCCGCCCGATCGGGAACACTAGCAACATACTCCACGAGGTCACGGACCTCTTCGAGAGGGAGGGCATAGAGGTGGAGATCGTCTACCTCTACGAGTACCAGTTCGTCAACTGCAACGTCTGCCTGACCTGCGAGATTAGGGGAGACGGCAGATGCATCGACGAGGACGACGGGTTCAACGACCTCCTGGACAGGATGAGGCAGGCGGACGGGATCATCCTCGCCGCGCCGACCTACGCCAACGCCTGCCCGAGCATGATGCAGACGTTCCTGGAGAGGGCCGCTCTCGTCTTCGGGAAGGGCGACCACGGCCTGAAGGGAAAGGTCGGGGGCGCGATCGCCGTGTGCGGACACGACGGCGCGTCCATGGTGTACAACCAGATGGTGGACTGGATGCTGATGAACCAGATGCTGGTGTCCGGGTCCTACCCGATGCCCATCGTGAGGGCGCTGAACTCCCCACAGTACGAGGATGACAAGGAGGGCATGAAGGGGATCCACTCCCTCGTGGAGGGGATGGTCTCCGCAATCATGCGCCTCAACGGCTACGCCTGAGCCGAAGAAGGTCGGTCAGAAGAAGAAGAACCCGCATCCCTCGGACACGGATATCCTGGCCACGGCCTCCATTCTGTCGACCGGGCCGCTGTAACGTCTGACCATCATCTTGCCCTCCTCCGGGAGGGCCTCCCTCAGCACGCCGACCTCCCTCAGGAGCTCCTCGGCGTCCTCGGGTGTGAACCTTTTCCCCTCCTTCACCGCATCCGGCACCGACGCCACGATGGGGCACCCGTGCCTTCCGGCTATCTCGGGGAGCAGGCTGTTGTCCGGACCGAACGCCCCTATGCAGCCCCTGCCCTTGTCCCAGGACAGCGGGCAGTTGGCGCACATGTCGTTCATCTCGTCGAAGCTGAGCATGTCCCATCCCGTGAGCCTGTCGTCGGCGCCCGCCTTCGCCAGCACCTTCTCCCTGACGTCGTCGGGGAGGCCCTCCGTGACGATCCATCCCGTGCACACCCTCTGGGCGAGTGGTTCGAGGGTGGCCCTGTCGTCGTCCTTCTTGACCTTGTCCATGTAGACTGCGTCGGTCTCGGGGTTGATCCTGTTGCGCTTGATGAAGGCGTCCCAGTCGCCCACGGCCTTCTTCGCGGTGTCCAGGTCCACCTTGGTGTCGTACTCCATGTACTCCTCGAAGCCGCTTGGGTCGTCCAGGTGCACCTTGACGATGTTCGCGCGCAGCTCCCTGCAGGGAGCGCTGGGTGCCTCAGTCTCACAGATTCCGATGTTGATTCCCATGCCCTCACCTCCGCCTCGGCGGCGGGATGCGACGCTATTCGCTCACTATGTAGTTAATGACTGCGGATGCGGTTCACAGACGGTTCTCCGATACGACCGATCCGCTGCGGGAGACGACCGTCTCCGTGACCTCGACGGGTCTGCCGGCGGTCTCGGCGGCCGCCGCCACGATGTTGGTGAGCGCCCTGCAGCAGGGGACCTCCATCCTCACGACATGTACCCTGTCGATCGGGTTGCCAGCCAGGATGGATGCGATCTTGTCGAACCTCGTGCGATCGTCCAGCTTGGGGCATCCGATGATCACGGGGTTCCCGGCCACGAACCTCCTCCTGAAGTCGTCGATGGTGAACGCGGTGCAGTCGGCAGCGATGACGAGGGTCCCCCTGAAGAAGTCGGACCTTGGGTGGACGAGTGCGATCTGGATGGGCCACTGGTATCCGGGGTCCGCCATGAGGCAGGACGGCTGCGCGTCGGTCCCGGGCGCGACCGGCACGGTCGACGGGGGTTCCGGGTCCCTGAAGGTGATCGCACCCCTGGGGCAGGCCGGAAGGCAGTCGCCGAGGCCGTCGCAGACGTTCTCGCGGACGAGTTCGGCCTTCCCGTCCACCAGTTCTATGGCACCTTCGTGGCAGGCGGTCACGCACAGTCCGCATCCGTCGCATTTCTCCTTGTCTATGGAGACCTTCCTTCCGAGCATGGGGAGACAAGGCGTCATGGCTGTTTTAAGGCGTCGTTGTTTCGACAACGGAGCTCTCAGTCGTCCGTCACGATCTCGCAGGAGCATTCCATGACCTGGTCCCCGAGGACGATCCTCCCTATGCTCCCTGCGTGGATCCTGCCGGAGCGCGGGTTCTTGACGGACTCCACATGCTCCTTGACCTCTGCATCCACGTCCGAGTACTCGAACGCCAGGTCCGTACCCTTCATGGTGCAGTCTATCAGCTTCAGGTTCCTGCAGTAGCAGAACGGCTGCGTCCCGGATATCCTGCATCCGATTAGCGTCAGGTTTTCCGAGTACCATCCGAGGTACTCGCCTCTCACATCGCAGTCCCTCAGGGTCACGTTCCTGCTGTGCCAGAACGCGTCCTTGGTCTCTAGGCTGGATCTCTCGATGACGACGTCCTCCGTGTACTGGAACGAGTACTTCCCCTTCATGGTCATCCCATCGATCCTCAGGTGGGAGCTGTCGAGGAAGATGTACTCGGATTCGATCTCGCTGTCCCCGATCCTGATCCCGCGGCATTTCCAGCCGAACTCGGGCGAACAGATCCTGCAGCCACGTACGGCGACGTTGTCGCACTCCCTCAGGCACTTGACGCCCGAGACCACGGTGTCCGACAGGATGCCGTCACTGGAGTACCAGAGCGGCGCGCGGCAGTTCTCCGTGAGGCTGCATCCCTCCATGGTGAACCCATGAGTGTGCCAGACCGGATAGCGGAGGTCGAAGGTGCATCCTTTGACGACGATGTCACGGCCCTCCTTCAGCGCCGACTCGCCGTCGTTCGGTCCCGAGAAGGTGCAGTTCTCGACGACAGCGTCGCGGAGGTTGTACAGCGCGCGCTCCTCGTCGAAGGTCATCCCCGACACATGCCTGCGGTCACTGGCGTTTCCGACGACTCCATTCGTGGCGATCATGACCCCACCCATGTGCGGATTATATTTAAGTTAAATCTAACTACAAGTATTGAGTGCCTCGGGATGAAGGTTGAAAGAGTAAATACCTGTAGTTGTATTACAGCGCTCATGGCGTCGCCGATTGTCGAACCCCTCGTGTGCAGAGTTTGCGGCAGGGAGCTTGAGGCGACGGCATCGACAGATGATGAGCCAGACATCGAGATCCGCATGTGCGCGGATTGCGCGGAGGGGAGGTCGAAGGTGCTTGTCCGCATGTACGACGGCACCAGCAGGAGATACCCCCAGAACAAGGTGTTCCGCGGGAACTACCGTCTGATGATGGACGGCGGGAAGAGCTACCACACCCATGTGAACTGCTATCTCAACTGGAACAGGACCACGCTCCTTTGTTTTACAGGCTGGAAGCTGATCCCGAAGAGCGCCATTGTGAACATCAAGAAGTGCCCCTTCTGCATGGCGGCCGACGGACATCAGCCCGGGTTCGTCAACATGCCCCTCTACGGATGGGACATCTACAAGGGACGTGAGCCGATAGGCGTCATGAAGCTGGACTGCAAGGACTCACACCTCTTCATCGGGTGCCTGCTGGTGCCCGGTCAGACAGTCGAGGGGATGCCAGAGTTCTTCACCGGCAGGTCCCATCTCCCCATCCCGGAAGGGGTGGAGCTAATAGGCTTCGACGATCCCTACACGATACACTTCGTCACGGCGATAGACGAGCATCCGGATCGCAGGACCGTGTCCGTAAGCGTGTACCAGGTGCTCTTCGACAGGAACGGCGAATTCGTCGAAAGCGAGCGCTGAACGCCGATTGTGCAGGGGGTCGTTCTCAGTCCGGCCCGATTCTTTTGATAATCATGCCCTCGATGCCTATCGGCTCCCTCTCGAGGGCGACATCGACCGCGTGTCCGAGTTTATCCTCGCGTTCGGCGTAGATCGTCATCAGAACATCCCCCTCGGAGACCTTCATCCCGAGCTTCTTGCCGAGGACGACCCCCGCGCCCTTGTCCGAAGGGGCGCCGGCGGCTTTCGCCACGGCCACAACGGCCTTGTTGGAAAGGCTCCTGACGAATCCGGACCTCTCGGCCCTTATCTCCGCGGAGTGGCTGCCGGGAACCATGTCCTTGGAGGAGATGTCCGGTTTTCCGCCCTGTGCGGCCACTATCTCGAGGAACTTCTCATGAGCCAGTCCGGATTCCAGGATCTCCCTCGCCTTTCCGACCCCGTCACGGACACCGCCCATGCTCAGGATCGTCCCGGCGCATATGCACGCCTTGTCGATCACATCCTCATGTCCCGGGACGCGTTCGAGGACCTCCATGCATTCCCTCGCCTCGAGGATCGGGCCCACGGCCTCGCCCAGGGGCTGTTTGGCGTATGTTATGGCGCATTCGACCCTGATGCCGAGCTTGTCCCCCAGGTCCATGAGATCCCTGGCGTAGCCCTTCGCATCCTCCAGGGTGGGCACCTTCGATTCCGATCCCATGGGTATGTCCATGACCAGGTCGGTGGCCCCCACGGCGACCTTCTTGCTCATGATGGACGCCAGAAGCTGAGGGCGGGGATCGATGCCGAGGGGGCGCTGGACCGTGATGAAGTGGTCTCCGGCGGGACCCAGGTCGGTGGCCCCCGTCCATGAGAACACGCCGCCTGTCTCCTCGGAGATGCGCCGGACCTCGTCCGCGTCCAGATCCACCCTGCAGAACGTCTCGACGAAGTCAGCCGTCCCGCAGGCGCTGCTGATTGCACGGGACGATAGCTTGGGGATGGTCAGTCCGGCGGCCGCGACGATGGATACGACGATCGGAGTGATCTTGTTGCCGGGAAGGCCGCCGAAGCTGTGGAAATCGAAGACCTGCTTGTCATGGAACGTCAGCTCGTCGCCGGTCTCCGCCATCGCCCTGGCGTAGGCGGCGATCTCGTCGGTGTCCATCCCCTTGATGTAGAGTGCTGTGAGCCATGCGGAGATCTCGATCCTGGACAGCCTCCCGGCGACGACGTCGTCCACAACCTGCCTGATGGATTCGGAGGGGAGGTGCATCCCGTCCATCTTCGCACGTATGTGCCTGACGGACTCTGGGGTGTGCGACAGGGTGACCTCAGCGGATCCTCCGACGGCCGTGCCGCTGGCCCTCTGGACCGAGGGCGGTACGAGGATCGTCCCGCAGCGGACCAGTGTGTCGGAGACGGATACTATGGCTATTGCGGCGGAGGTCCCCGCGATCCTGACACGGTCCCCCTCGGAGACGGAGAGTGAACGGCAGTCGTCCTCATGCAGGAGGACGGTGGGTTCGGATGTGTCAAGGTCGTAGTTCCTCACTTCGAGCTTCATCTTGTGGCCTCCGTCCCGTATCCGCGGTCATCGATATTAATGGGCTGTCGTCCGGTCACGAGCCGTGCCTGGAGCAGTGCTCCTTGCCCTCGGCGGTGACCCTCTCGGACCCCCTGTACGGATCGAGGTCCCTGCCCACGGGGCAGACGTCTATGCAGATGCCGCAGGGCCAGTGGTGCTCGTCCTTCAGGACTAGGTGGTGCCGGATGCACCGCTCCATGTCCATGCTATAGAATCCTCCGTCCTCTTCGGAGAACGCCTTCGAGGGGCACCTCCTCATGCACTTCCCGCAGTGGATGCAAAGATCCGCATCTAGCATGGGGTCGGCCTCTATGTCCGCGTCCGTGAGTATGGTGACCATGCGGACCCTCGGTCCGAACTCCTCGGTGAGGAGGTTGTGGCTGGCCCCGATCGTCCCCATGCCCGAGTAATACCCGGCGAGGACGTGGGAGAACGCCGCGGTGGGTTCGTCCAGAAGGACGCCGATGTTGAAGTAGCCGTCCCTGGGGAAGAAAACGGCGCGATGTCCCTGGGAGATCAGCCAGGACGTCATGCGGTACGCCATGTCGTCGAGGATGCGGTTGCTGGTGCGGTAGAGCTCCTGGTAGACCATCGACGGGGTGGTCGACACCATCGCCGGGGGGAGCGGTATCCCGATGACGATGGCGTTCTCCGCCCACGGCCAGATGCTCCTGGGCCAGTAGGCACTGTCCTGGATGGGGTGCTCGGACCAGCGGTCGGTGGGGCACGACTTCACGACTGCGGCGCCCAGTTCCATCGCCTTCTCGACCACGGCCCTCTTGAGCCCTGCGGGATCGGTCTCGGTCATGTCGATGCGAACGGGATACCCGTTATAAATCGGATGCTGGGCTCAGAACCTGAACACACCGGCGATGAACGCCACGAGCGCGACCACCATGGCCAGCTTCGCGAACTTCTGCGCCCTGTGCGGACTGGAGAAAACCACCGTCGCGCAGTAGACGAATATCGCGTCCGCGATCACGACCGAGTAGTAGAGCGGCCCGTACGTGTGCCAGACCATCGGGGCGACGCTGAGGACGGGGCCGGCGACGAAGAACACGCACGCCAGGGCGGCCGCCTTCCCCGGTCCGATCCTCATGGGGAGCGTGAGCCTGTCGCCCTCGTCGGATTCCATGTCCTCTATGTCCTTGGCGATCTCCCTGCCGACCGAGACGAGCAGGGCCATGAGCGCCACGATGACGTTGTCGGCCGCGTCCCCGACGACTGCCCCTCCCAGCAGGAACATCATGCCGGTGAGGACCGCGATGGTCACGTTGCCGACGAATCCCCTCTGCTTCAGGGCAACCTCGTACGAGACCATCAGGACGCATGCGATGACCACGATCAGGATGCATTCGAGGTCGAATGTGAACAGGGAGACGACGACGGATCCACCGAGCATGGCCAGGGCCGCGTGGAGGGCGGCTCTCCTGGTCATCCTCCCGGACGGGATCGGACGCTCGGGATGGGCGGTCTTGTCTATCTCGAAGTCTATGTAGTCGTTCAGGGCGTTCCCGCCGCAGATGAACATGAAGACGACCACCGCCGATATCAGGAGGTTCGCCCACGCGTCTGCGATGTCGGTCCCCGCGGCCATGAATGCGGCCACCGCCACGCCGACGATTCCCATGACGGCGTTCCCTGTCCTGAACAGCTGGAGGTACTTGTTCACGGTCACACCATGCATCAGGGGGTATTAGACCCTTGAGGGCGGGACGGGCATGTCGGCGCCCGCCGGGCCGGGATCCGGACCAACGGTATTATGTCGTCATGGGGTGATGACATGGCGGTCATCGTGAACAGTCAGGATGTCATGGGTCTGGTGCTCGTCTACACAATCATCGCCGTGTCGCTCGCCGTCGCCATGATTCTGGAGAGGAGGGGTGACAGGAACGTGCGCAAGGTCGTGCACATCGGCGTCGGCTTCTTCGTCTTCGTCTGGTGGATGTTCTCCGAGAACTGGATAATGTTCGTATTCTTCGCCCTGCCGTTCGCCCTGGTGCTGCTGGCCGCCATGCTCAAGGACAACGTCGTGTCCGAATCTTCGCTGGGGGACATAGCCAACAACCAGGGTCACAGGACGGGACTGTTCCTCTACGTCGTCAGCATCGGCGTGATGATCGTGTTCTTCTGGGACCACTGGACCGCCGCCACCGTCGGAATCGTGGCGATGACATGGGGCGACGGGTTCGGCAGCGTGGTGGGGAGGAGGTTCGGCAGGCACAGGATCCTCAACGGGAAGTCCGTCGAGGGATCCGTCGCCGTGTTCGCCGCCACCGCGGTCATGGCTGCGGTGATAATCCTCTTCTACGGTTGGCTCACGGCCTCAGGGTTCTATCCGTCCGGGGACAGCATCCCGACGGTCCCGGTATGGGCCGCATCGGTCATCGCCGGGCTCCTGGCGACGGTCCTCGAGGCAGTATGTCCGGGGCAGTACGACAACCTCGTCATCCCCCTGGTGGTCGCGAGCGCCATGGTTCTGCTGGGGCTGTGATGCCATGGTGTGGTACGTCGTCGACGGGATGGACGGATCCGGGAAGACCACCGCCGCGGATATGCTGGCCTCCGAGCTCCGGTCACGGGGGCGCAGGGTGCTCCTGATCTCCCATCCGAACACCGATACGCTGGTGGGCCGTCTGGAGCAGGGGTTCCTGCACGGCGACTCGAAGCTCGACGTCATCCTCTCCACGCTGTTCTACATCGGGGACGTCATGCACTCCCTGGCCGTCATGCGGGGGAGGAGGCGCTACGACTACGACGACGTGGTATTTGTCAGGTACAGCATGGCGGTCGCCTATCTTCCGGACGGCGCGTGCCGGAAGGCCGACCGCGCGGTGAGGCTCCTGCTGCCGACACCCGACGTCGCCGTGCTGGTCGATGTCGAGCCGGAGACCGCCATCGGCCGCATCTTCGACCGCGGGGACGAGCTCGAGATGTTCGAGACCGTCGAGAGGCTCACGGCCATCCGCGGCAGGATGATCGGCATATCGGAGGGCTGGGTGGTGCTCGACAACAACGGCGGCCCGGAGGGGCTCGCGGACGGGATAAGGTCGAAGGTCCTTGGCCGTTCCTGACGGGTCGGCACGTCACCGATCCTCATTCCCGGCGGGGCGGTACGGCTCCAGGGCGGAGCAGTCAGCAGCGACGACCTCCGGAAGGCTCCCGAATATCGCCACCTTGTCCCCGCAGCATGCCAGGCAGCCCGTGACCCCGGCCAGGGAACCGATGGTCCTCACGGCGTCGCCCAGGGTCTGCTCGTCCCTCACCAGGTTGCCCAGCGCGGTGGCGCAGCAGTCCGCCAGGACGACGTCGTCCGCCAGGACCGTGCTGATGCTGCTGGAGCCGAGGGATACCGACGGCCCAACGGTGCGTGAAGATGAGCACATCCCGACTATGCGGTCGGAGGACATGGAGAACGCCAGGTCCCTGAACACCGGGTGGTCGGCGAATATCCCCACGAGCCTCGGCTCCGGGGAGAAGAACGCTATGTCCCCGCCGTTCTCCACGATCGCATGGGACGAGCCCTCTGACAGGAGCCTCTCGGCGACGTGAAGGGCCACCGCCCCCGCCACCCCGGCCATGGGCCCGACGCCGGCCACGCGGGAGGCCTCGCACATCCTCCTGACGATGGGGTCGTCTCCCGGGGATGCCTCGTAGGGGTCGTAGGTTATCCCGAAGAACGGGTCCTCCGAAATCTTCGACTCTATCGAGAACCTGGCCTCCATAAGGGCGTCGAACGCGGCATCGCGGAGGCCGTCGTCGCATACGACGGTCAGGATGCTCTCCCTGTAGGCGAGGGGGAACCTCATAGCTCGAGCTGGATCGCCTTCACGGAGCAGGCGTTGATGCAGGACCCGCAGGCGATGCAGGTGCCGGTGTTCAGCCTGACCTCCACGGTCTCCTTGTCGTAGTAGATGGACCTTGTCGGGCAGAGCGAGACGCAGGCGCCGCAGCTCCAGCACCTCTCGTAGTCATGGAAGATGTGGCCTTTCAGTTCCTTCACCCCGAACCCCTGTTCGCGGATGTGGGTCATCCCGTTGATTATGTCGTCCTTGGATCCCTCGATGCTCAGCAGCATGATCCCGCTGCCGTCACCGTTGATGTCCGCCCTCAGTACGTTGGGCTTGAGGTTGAACTCGGAGACCAGCGTGTACGTGACCGACTCGAGGACGTTGCTCTCGTCGAAGTCTATCCTGAACTTCTTCTCCATCTCACTCACCTCTCTCCAGAAGGGGCTTCACACTACCCGACCCGGGCAGTTTCAGCGCAGGCTCGTTCAGCAGGAACTCGCCGTGCTCTATCCAGTCCTTGAGTTTGCCGGCGACCTTCCTGGCCCCGGCAAGGGAGGACATGGAAGAGGTCCTGATCTTCTTGCCCTGGTACTCGATCATCCCGGAGCGGAGCTCCTCGTAGCTGTACCTCTGCATGCAGGGCCTGCTCGAGGGCAGGCTGTAGTCGACCATCTCCGCGAATATCTGGTCGTTGGATATGGCGCATCTGCGCATCACGTCCTCGTTCAGGACGGGGATGGGGACTCCTATGCCTATGGCAAGCGAGATGCCGTAGCCCGTGATGTCCAGGCCCCTGACGTAGTCCGGGTCCATCTGCTTCATGTCGCCCATGACCGCGAGTGTCCTGGATCCCTTGACGGGGACCCCGTTGACCTCCTCCGCGGTGGTGTTGAACTGCGTCCCCTGCCATGCGACGTACCCCTCGCCTCCGGCTAGGAAAATCCTGGTGCCCATGCCGATCACGTCGAGATGGGGGTCGTTCATGAGCGGAGAGAGCTCACCGGCGGAGCTGTAGGTCGCGTTCTTCATGTGCGGCATGAGCTTTCCCATGTAGGTGTACAGCGTCCTGTTCGAGGTGTTGGTCGCCACGCTGTAGTTCTGGTACATGTTGCGGGGGTTGTACAGGTAGGCCTCGTTGAGGTCGTCCAGGGAGACGTACGTGTCGATGCTCTTCCTGACGTAGCAGTCGGTGCCCGGGCCCCAGGCCTGGAGGTGCACGCTCTTGCCCGCTATGAGGTCCTCGATGACGTGGGCACCTCCGTACCCCTTGCCCGGAGGGTCGATCAGGGACGTAGCGCCGATGTAGGTGTCCACAGCCGCCAGGCCGCCGTAGGCCTCCACGCCGTTCAGCCTGATGTTGGTCATCCTGATCGGCGGGTCGGAGTGGCCGAAGTTGAGGAACGCGCCCGAGGAGCACATGGCGCCGTACGTTCCGGTGGTGACGACGTCGACCTCCTCGGCCGCCTTCTCGACACCCTTCTCCTTCACAAGGTCTATGACCTCCTCCGCGGTGAGGACCACGGCCTCGCCGGAACGGATTTTCTCGTTGATCTCCTCGTAAGTCTTCGTCAATGTAACACCCCGAATGCAGTCGCTGTAAGTCTGAGAGGGAAGCAGTAAATTCCTGATAGATAACTGTTAGTCTATAAAATATTCCTATAGTAATATTTTTACAAGAGGCCATGGCATGTGCCAGAACGGTTTGGGAAAGGTGTAGCCTTCCAAAACATCAATTGGAAACAATCCTTGTGGCAAACGTTGCAGAACCGAGACGGAGGCGATGATGTGAATCAGTCGTCTTCCTGTCTGGACTCGAGTATGCCGATGATCTCGGCGCATCTCGCTCTGAGAGCGGGCACCTCGGAGTTCATGCTCTCCCATAGGAGCTGCTGGATCACATGCTGGTATCTGTGGGCGACGAAGTCGCGCATCTTCGCGATCTCGTGCCAATCCACATCGTCGAACTCCTCGGTGAGGTCAGATGACAGACCTTCGCCAGTTCGCCTATCTGCTCTATTGAGAACGTCGCGGATCTTTGATACGCCTTGTCCTCCAGGAAGTCCTCCACATCTGTTCCTAAGCGTTGGATGTCGTCGGCGATCGCATCACAGAACTCCACGATGAGTCTCAGGGTGTCATGTCACGCCTCATAGAGGAGCCTCATGTCCTTGGAAATGGATCTGCTGAAGTCTTCGCGGAGGGACTCCTCGCACACGATGTCAATCCCTGTCCCAAGGGCCTCCTCCAGCTTGCCGTAGAACCCGCCCATCTTGAACAGGCCCATGCCCTTCGGGGTCTTGACACAGAAATCGTAGTCGCTGTCGGGGCGGTTGTCACCGCGGGCCCTGGAGCCGAAGAGGTACACCCTGAGAATCCCGTACTCGGCGGCGATGGCTCCGACTATCTAACAGAGCTCCTCGAACGTGTACTCCCTCACTTCGTCCATAATAGGGTAATCGTGTCGACGCTATATAAACGAGGGTCGGACGCCAACCACCGGAGTCCGTTGATCACACTCCATCACATCACAGGCCTGAAATCACGTTCTCGGACGGAATCACCTCGACGCAGGAGCATCCGCAAAGGTCCGATTATCGTCATCATCCGCACAAGGAGACCGGAAACATCTGAATCGCGAAACTCACTTTTTGACAGTATATGGGGTCTAGTTTCCGGGTGTTCTACAGAACCTTGGACACAATCGTTCAAGAAGGGTCCGGACAACATAGGGTGTGTACACAGCGAAACTAACGCCATATGAGAGGCGAGGAAGAGGTAGAAAAGCGGGCGGAAGCTGCTGGAAATCAATTCTTCTTGACTTCAGAAATTCAGGCGCAAAATGAAGGCTGTTCCATTCAAGTGTCTGGATAAGAAGAAGATGAGTGCAGCCGCCGGGATTCACAACCCGCTATCCAGCATTCCCAATTTCGTTCAATTTTCTGTGGTCTGAGACCGTTTGAAAACACAGTTGTTCCAACCATCATGGGTTGAATTTCGGTGTTAACCTAAACGGTAAACCAGCCCGATTGCAGCTTTGCATTGCTACTTCTATGAAACCATTTCCAGGGTAAATCCCTGTTAAACCCTTTCTCAAACCCCTTAGAACACCTCGAAAGGAGGAACAAAAACATGGCAGCAGAAAAAGCAGCAAACAACGGACAGAACGGAATGCAGAACGAGATCAGGGCCGCCTTCGGGCAGGTCAACGTCGAGAACGACACGTCCACGCAGAAGACCCCCATCATGAGCTTCAGCAACGGCAACGTCTACATCGGCCTCAAGCTGGTCTCCACCTTCGACCAGAAGAACAACGTCCGCAGGGAGCCGGTCCCCAGGATCACCGCGTCCTTCAACGGCAAGTTCGTCGAGGTACCCCTCAACGGAAAGTGGTGGAGGTCCTTCGCCGACTTCGTGGAGAAGATGGCCGAGGCGATGGAGGGAGTCGACCTTCAGAACTCCACCATCAACGACGACGTGGAGTACGCCAAGGACATGATGGCCAAGTTCAGGGCGAAGGAATGAGCGAAGGCTACCGCGTCGACCACTGGTTCCTCTGGGGCAACGGGGAGCTCAGGTCCAAGACCTACCGCTACCCGACCTACGAGGAGGCTCTGGAGCGCTTCGACAGGTGCTCCGAGGACGAGAGCTCCACCAGGGTCGCGCTGCGCAAGATCGGTCCCAAGAGGTCGTCTTCTGCATTGAAGGTGTGGGAGGCGCCCCTCTGAGGGCCGAGGGGGAGGATGCGGTCCGCATCCTCCCTCCGAACATCCTTACCCGGTAGGACACCAACCGGGAACATGTGTGAAACAAACAGGTGATCGACATGGCTCAGCCCAGGAAGCTGTCGCCCTCGGAGCTCTCGCAGATGATGTCTTCGATGAATCCCCAGAGGGCGACGCGCTTCTACAACAAGTGCATGACCAACCCCGACACTCCCCAGGAGAACATACTCCTCCTGAGGCAGTACAGGGACCAGAACCCCGACAGGTTCCTCTCCGACGACCAGATGAAGGGGAACCGCGGCTTCAAGGGATCCTGGACCTTCGGCAAGGGATTCTCCGGCGGATACCGCGAGAAGTCGTTCAACAGGGTCTACGACTCCGACGGGTTCTCCTACGACCAGTACGGCAACAGATACGACAGCCGCGGGAACAACACCGCCGGCTACCACGACGGCGGCTCCGAGCAGTTCCAGGGGAACTGGAGCCCCAACGGCTTCTCCGAGTACTACGGCGCCCACTCCCAGAGGCCCAGGTTCAGGAAGAGGAAGCCGATAGGCGCTCCGCGCTCCTACGACGAGCTCGGCCAGACCCTCATGTCCTTTGACAGCGATGTAGCGAGAACACGCTACTTTATGAAGGTCGTGAACAACCCCGAGACCAATCCGGATACCCTGAACAATATCGTCAGGTTCAGGAACAACAACCCCCAGATCTTCGCCTCGGACGACGACGCCAGGGCCCACGGCCCCACCATGCAGCCCAGGCAGGGGTTCTGGTCGGCGTTCTGGAAGCCCCAGGAGGAGTTCTCCTCCATGTCCCCGAAGAAGCAGAAGTTCTTCGTCAGGGCCTTCAGGGGAAGGAACCGCGCCCGCAACACGGCGTACGGACTCCGCGTCATGACCAACCCGCAGACCTCGGTCGAGGACAAGCAGGCCATGGCCGAGGTCGTCAACGAGAACCCGGGACTGTTCTTCAAGAACGCCTCCAACAGCGGTGGACAGGGCAGGGACTGATGGAAATGGGCATCGGATTCGTTCTCAAGGCAGCGGCGGCGCTGGCGGTCCTGCTTGCGCTGATCGCTGTCCCCATCTGCTCCGACGGGTCGGATGCCGCGGTTCCGGAGTACTCCGCCGAGATCAGAATCGATCTCGGCGAGCCCGTCACCATCGACCTCCAGGACTACCTGGAGGGCAACAGGTACAACCACTGCACCTATACCAAGTACAGCGGCACCAGCGAGCTGCCTCCCGGGATTACTAAGGACGGCAGCACACTGTCCGGCACACCGACGGAGCTCGGCAGCTACCACCTGCAGTTCAGGTTCAACAACGCCTCCGTCTCTCTTGTTGCGGACGCCATCCTGAACTTCGACATCACCGTCACGGAGATCCCCGAGAGGTTCACCGTCACCTACGACGCCGGCATCGGTACTGTCAACGGCCAGAGGACCTGGACCGAGAGCATCACCGAGGACACCTTCGCCTCCCTGCCGGATGCGAAGTACTCCTCAGGAGCGTACGTCTTCAAGGGATGGTCCACGTCGGAGACATCCAACACAACCGTGGATTCCCTCAAGGTCAACGGGGACATCACCCTGTTCGCCGTGTGGGAGAGGCAGACCGTCAAGGTCGATCCCATCACCGCAACCATCACCAGCGGCCAGTCGTCGACCATGCCGGTCACGACCGATCCGGAGGATGCCAGGCTCTCCATATCCGACCTAGGAGGTCTGTCCTCGTACAACGCCACCGTCTCCGGGAGGTACATCTTCCTGGACATGACGAACGTCGAGCCGGGAACATATTATGTCACCATATCCGCAAGCTCCACCGGCTACTACACCGGTTCGGCGAAGGTCACCATCATGGTGCCCATCACCATCGTGAAGCCGATCGAGTACACCCTCTCGCAGGGCGATGTGTTCTCCTACACACCTGTCACGAATCCGTCCAACGCCTCCATCGAGCTGAAGTCCGTCCTCCTGGACGGCTCTCCCGTCGAGGGCAACGGAGGACTGTCGGTGAGCGGAAGGACCATCACCGGCACCCTGGAGAATCCCGGAACATACGAGATCTCCTATCGCGCCTTCCTGGACGGATACGTGGATGTGGACAACACCGTCTTCGTCTACGTCTCCGACTCCTCGGAGATCCCCGACGTCGGCTCCGTCTCCCTGGCCTCGGTCACCGCTTCTGCAAGGGCATCGGAGCCCAGGGTCTTCGACTTCGTGGCCATCGGCGGTCAGAACGTCTCGAACTACGTGTGGACCGTGGACGGCGAGGTCTTCGCCTCGTCGTCGGAGACCGCGCTGTACGAGTTCCCGTCATCGGGGATCTACACGGTCGCCTGCACCGCCAGGGGTTTCGACGGATCCGAGGTGACGATGGAGATCACCGTCGTCTGCACGGACAACTACCACAGGGAGGCGGCATGGTCCGGTGTGGAGTATGCGTACATCGTGGATGGCGAGCTCACAGCCCAGGTCCCCAATGGATGCTTCCTCTCCAGGACCACGGAGACAATCGACGGCAAGGTGTTCACCGTTCTCTCGGGGACTCCCTCCGAGGGCGACATAGGCAAGTCCTACGACGTGACCGTCGGTGAGGAGTCCTGGACCGTTACCGTGTACAAGGCCGAGGCCTCTGCGCCCACGGCATCCTTCTCGGTGACCGTGGACGGATACACCGCCAAGGCCGTGTTCACAGGGCTCCGCGCCTCTTTCCACATGTTCGACTTCGACGGGGACGGGACGTTCGAAAACGAAGAGGAGTTCAGGTACGACCGTCCCGGAAGGTACACCGTCGTGTGCAAGGCGGTGAACAACGTCTCCGAGGTGACATCCACAGCGTACGTCGAGGTGGACATCGTCCCCCAGGAGGATGCGACAATCGACGAGTTGACTGACTTCCACATCGGCGTGAACGAGAGGATGCACATCTCCATCTCCATGGGATCCACGGACGCTCTGTCCGTTTCTGGATCCGCGTCGTCCTTCGTGACCGTGGACGGGACCACTCTGATAGTCGCACCGACCGAGGCGGGCGTGTACGAGCTCATCGTCACGATAACCCACTCGGACGGCACGACCGATTCCAAGAGCGTGGAGGTCACCGTGAAGCAGGAGGGCCTCGACCCCGTTCCCGAGCCTCACGGCGACTACACCGCAGCGATGATCGCCATCTTCATCGTGTCCATCGGACTCATCGCAGGATTCCTGATCTATGACACCCGCACCGGGAAGGTCTCCGAGAGGTACCGCTCGTTCAAGAGCAAGACCAGAACCAGGGTCCGGAGGAACGGCTCCAGCACCAACCAATACGGCTACCGTAACAACCAGAACAACAGGAACAACGGAGGCCGCTGGAGATGACCGACGTGCAGATCCCCGTGACCACCGTGTGGGATGTTATCGCTGATGCGTTGGACGACCCCTGGTTCTGGGGCGTATCGATCGGAGCGACTATGGCTTTCACCCTGGTGTTCAGGTACCTTCACGAGAGGAGGCACCGCCGATGCCGATACCCGCGATAATCGGAACGATCGCGTCCGTGCTCGGATGGATAGGAATCGACCTGGGCATCTCCTGGCTGACCTCCGACTCCACCAACGTGGAGTACGTCAGAGGTCTGGACTTCCCCTCCTTCATAGAGCTCTACTGGCTGTCGCTGCTGCTCTACGCGGCGGTGATGCTGGCCGGGCTCTGGATAGCACTGCCCAAGAACGCAGGCGGGCGCGGCCCCCGCTATCGAGGCCGCATCAAACAGCTTGATACCATGAGCAAAACGAATTACATCGCGGCCCTCGCCGCAGTCCTGGTGTCCGTAATCGCGGCTGTATCCCTCATCCCCATGAGCGACGCCGCGGGCGAGGACCTCTCCGGGACATACGGCGAGGCCACCGTGATCGAGATAGCCCCGGGGTTCGAGTGGCGCTACACCCCCGAGTTCCCCGAGGATCTTACCGAGTTCGTGACCGTGTCCCTCGAGGTCAACGACGGAAGCGTCGGATACGTCGACGGGAGCATGGTCATAGTGACCATACCCGAGGAGGCCGCCTCCGGCACGACCTACAACGTCGTCATCGAAGCTTCGATGACAGAGCCCGTCGAGCAGACCGCATACCAGTACGTCAAGTTCGTCGTTGTAGATGGACTGAGCGTCAGCGGGACCATCAACGACATCATCGCCGGTACCAGGATAGACTTCTCCCCCATCGGAGAGTCCGACATGTCCGGCGAGATCACCTGGACCGTGAAGGCAGGGACGGAGCTCCCCGCAGGTCTGGAGCTTGCAGACGGAAAGGTGTCCGGAACCCCTACCGGAATCGGACTGCAGACCGTCTCCCTGACGGCCAACTGCAGGGGAGAGACCGCCGATTTGGTGGTGACCTTCACCGTCTACTCTAAGATCGTCGGAGACTCCGAGGAGACCATCGCCTCGTATGGGAACACAGTCTCCTCCAGGACCATCACCAACGCCGAGGACATCGGAGTCACCTGGACAGTATCCGAGGGGACCCTTCCCGAGGGATTCTCCCTCGACCCGTCCACGGGAGTGGTCAGCGGTTCCTCCACCGAAGTCAACGAAACGGTCGTCACCATCACCGGGACCAGCACACACGGTCCCGAGCAGACCGTCACCAAGCAGATCACAATCCGCTCCGAGCCCGACCTCGTCCTCTCCGCAGAGGACGGCATCCTCACCTACCTGAACAACGCGAATGCGGTCACCGCAACAGTCGCAGCCACTCAGACCTCCCAGATTTCATGGCAGGTCTCCGGATACGATGGGGCCACCGTCTCCGACGGGGTCGTCTCCGTCTCCAACCCCGCTACCGCAGGGATGGGACAGGAGCTCACCGTCACCGCGACCACCGCATACGGACAGACCGAGACCGCTCAGGTCAGACTCGACGTTGAGGACACCCTGACGATCTCCGGCGACGACCTCGTCAGTGCCATCGTCGGCACCGCCAAGCAGACCTCTGCCTTCACCGTAAGCGGAGGATCCTCCAACAGCATCTCCGCATCCACCGAGACCGTCGGACTCACGGCCACCATCCAGGACGACTGTCTGAGCGTGCAGAGCGCCAGTCCCATGCAGGACGCCCAGGTCACCGTGACCGTCACGTCCGCCGCGGGACAGACTGCCTCCGCTACCGTGATGGTCGACGTGTACAACGTGCTCGTGTTCAGCTCCCAGCCCACCGGCGGAGCCGTCATCTACCCGATGTGATAGCATGACCGAGAACAGGAGCCTGCTGACCGCGTTCGCCCTCTTCGCCGCTGTGGCGATGCTCATGACCTGCGTCTGCCTCGTCTCCGACGAGTCCGATGCTGCGCTCGGAGCATTCACCGGAGGGGAGAACCGCAGCAGCCCCACGAATCCTTACACGGAGATCGACTGCGACATCTCCGACCTGGAGGATAACTTCGGGTTCGACGTCTACGAGCACATCTACTATGTGGAGCTAGGCTCCAGGTTCGATATCACTGGCAGAGATCCCAACAGCGAGTTCCAGGGCTACGACAGCTCCAGGATGACCCTCGCCGACCCCGATAAGGAGTGGGACGAGAAGAGCTTCTGGGGCTTCTTCACCGACACCGGTCAGGCCAACATGGGCACCACCGAGGACTTCGCCGTGGTGTTCGAGGTCGTGTGTACGAACGACACCAAGGTCGAGGAGATCTCCGTCCAGGGAGCCTCCTCCGGCTCCACCACCATGGGATACCGTCCCAACGGCACCAACGCCGAGAGGGACTTCCTGATCTACACCACTCCGAGGTACAGCGCCAGTCCGGCACCGACAACCACCGTGACCGTCGAGCAGACCTCCGGGCGCGATGTGGCGAGCTTCGACCTGGGGATCTCGGCCTCCGGCCTTGTCCCCCATCTGAAGATCACCCCGAAGGGCATCGGAACGGCCACGTTCCTGATCGAGGCCACCGACGGCGGAGGCGCGTCGACAGTCTTCACGGTCAACGTCTCTGAGTACAAGAACGGGGTCCTGACGTTCAACGCCAACGGCGGTTCGGGAGCTCCGGCATCCATGACGGACGAGTCCTACACGGGCAAGTTCTACTACGAGATCCCGCAGCAGGAGCCGACCCGTTCGGGATACGAGTTCAAGGGCTGGTCCCCTGACAGGTACGCCACCGAGGCGGAGTACTTCTACGACGGCCAGAACGACCTCGACTGGAGATACGACACCTCGCTGGCCTCCGACACCCTCTACGCGGTGTGGGAGCGCACCACCCAGACCTTCACCGCAACTCTCGAGTACAGCGCCAACGGAGGTTCGAACGCTCCGGCCAGTCAGACGGCCTCAATGACCGGAACATCGGCATCCGGGTCTAAGTCGTTCATCGTGACCGATTCCGTTCCCGTGCGCGACGGGTTCGTCTGCGTCGGATGGGCCCTGTCCTCCGGAGCGACCACCGCGCAGTACCACGCCGGGGACTCCGTCTCCGTTGCATACGGATCCAAGATCACGCTGTTCGCGGTCTGGGAGCAGGCCTCGATCACCATGACTGGGTCCCCGCAGGGATTCGGAGTGGTGGGGACGTCGTGGAGCTACACCCCGAACGTCAGCGTCGACGGATGCACGCTCAGCGTGAGCGGTGCATCGTGGCTGGTGGTCTCCGGCGACACCATCGTGGGGACCCCGACCTCGGCCGGGACCTTCGAGATAACCGTAACAGCACAGAAGGCAGGCTACCAGAGCGCGACCCAGACATTCACCGTCCAGGTCCTGTCCAACCTGTCCTTCCAGTCCTCTCCCGAGGGAGGTGCGATCATCTATGCAGTCTAAGAATATCATCATGGCAGCGACGGCCCTGGCCGTCATCTCCCTCGTCCTGTCGGCCATCCCGCTCGATCAGGCATCCGCCGAGGAGCAGGACTACGACGTGGACTATGGGAGCTTCTACAGCTACACGCTGCAGTTCGTGTTCGACGGGAGCAACGCCGAGACCATCGAGTGGGACTTCGGCGACGGCTCCCCGGTGTCGACGGAGTGGAACCCCTCCCACACATACGCCGAGAAGGGAACCTACTACGTGACCCAGACGACGACCAACTCCTACAACGGAGGCTCGACCACCGTGGAGGTCTACAAGGTCAGCGTGATGGGATTCCCCATCATCACCTTCGACTCCCTCGGCGGGCCCCAGGTCCAGGAGATACAGCAGACGGCCTACGGTGTTCCCGCTACAAAGCCGGCCGATCCCGTCAGGTCTGGGTACGAGTTCGGGGGATGGTTCACCTCCTCCGACCTCTCCCAGGAGTACGACTGGTCATCCGATGTGAAGAGGTCCATGACCCTCTACGCCAAGTGGACCCAGGTGAGCGAGGAGGTCCCCGAGACCTTTGAGATAACCTTCGAGGTGGACGGCGGTTCCATCACCGTACCCACAGCGACCGCCGACAGCGGAGCGTCTTTCGTCCTCCCGTCCTACGACGGCGAGAAGGAGGGGTTCGAGTTCGCCGGTTGGAGAATCGGAGACGACATCCTCCAGCCCGGGGACTCCGTCACCGTCACCGGCGATGTGAATGTCACCGCCGTCTGGAAGGAGGCATCCGTCACCCCCGGAGGGGATGACGACGAGCCCGGAGACGACCCCGGAGGCGACGAGCCCTCGGGCGATGATTCCGCCGACAGCGAGGATGACGGTCTCTTCGAGATTCTGATCCTCCTGGGGATCGTCGTCGTGATGATCGTCCTGGCGCTGTACGCGTACCATGTCCGCTCGAACGGGAACGGCGGGAACAGGAGGCGCTGAGATGTCCGCCTGGAGCTCCATCGCGAAGGCCCTCTCGAACTTCTTCAAGGGAGGCGGAGGGAAGGTTGCCGCATCCGGAGCCGCAGAGGCGGCCCAGGCTGGAACCAAGGTGATCCTGACCTGGGGCAACACCGTCAAGGTCGCGGTCGTCGGATGCTTCTCCTACCTCTTCCTCACCGGAGGGCTGTCCAACGTGGTCTCCACCACATTGGGCATCCCCGAGGAGGTGGCGCAGGTGATCATCATCGTGGTGTTCGTCCTGCTCCTCGCCCTGGTCATCCGCTACCTGGTCAACTACGCCAGGGACAAGATGAACCTGAAGCAGGAGTACATCGACACCCCGATCTTCACGAGGCGCTCCGGGCAGGACCACGATGCATACGGGAACCTGAGGTCTGGTCAGCAGTACATCGAGCCCGAGCAGGGATACGACCGCCGCTTCTACGACGGCTCCGACTGGAGGAGATACAGATGATGTGGATTCCTCTGATGTCGGGCATCATCAACGCGGTGTTCATCCTGGACCTGATCGTCACCCTCACAACGGGCGACGACCTGGCCCACCTCCTGCTGGACGCATCGGGGAACACGGTGGCTTCCGCCATCACGGAGAACATCCCCACCGATCCGGCGGTGTTCTGGCTGCTGTCGGGGTTCATCCTGGTGTTCGTCTGCGCCATCGAGTGCCTGCTGATCTACATCGCGTTCTACTCGGATATCAGCCAGTGCAAACAGGGCAAGGTGGTCAGATGATGAACGTCCCGAGGATAATCGTCGGGCTCCTGCTCTTCGTCGGCTCGGCGTGGCTGGTGCCCCTGATATCCGGCATGCTGAACGTCGGGGAGGCACTCGTCTTCTCCACCGTCGGCAGCGTCATGGCGTTCGCCGGAGGGATGATCCTGTACTCAGGGGTGAGGCCGTGTCAGCGCTGGTACTGATCCTCTGCCTGATCGGAGCGTTCCTAGGGTTCAGATGGAACTTCTCCAGGTGCCTCAAGAAGGCCCAGACGCAGGTGAGCGATGTACTCTGACGACCAGTCCGGGGAGTTTGACCCGACGGCGGACACCATGCAGGAGCCCCGGAGGGATGCCGTCCCCGAGCAGGCCTACGCCGAGATGCCGAGGGAGTCCCCGTGGAGGAAGGTGGCGGCCGTCGCCGCCACCGTCTCCGCCGGGTTCTTCGGTGTGTACGTGGTGTGGAGGATGTTCGGCACCGATGTCATCGTCGATGCTCTCGGCGAATACTGGCCCGTTCTCCTGTCCCCGATAGCCGGCGCCCTGCTGGCGAGGTTCGTGGTCAGATCCCTGTACCACCCCTCAGGCAGGGTGCTGGTCCACCTGGATGTGGAGAACCATCTGCTCCGTGCGGTGTTCGTCCCGGACGACATGTTCCGCTACATCCAGCAGACTGGGAACAACGTGGTGTACCACACCGTGTCCGGCATCCCCGTCTACCTGGTGGAGGGCATGGACCTCGAAAGAGGGATGGTGGACTACGGCTGGGTCCACACCGAGAACGCGCTCGTGGTGATGACAAGGGAGGACGCCTACCGCAAGTGGTACTCGGTCCTGAATCAGGTCATGGAGGAGAACCTCGAGCTCATGGTGCATCCGAAGGTCATCGGCCTGGGATATGCCAGGTCCTCCCTGAGGAAGCATCTCGACAGGATCTCCTCGGCTCTAGGGCTGATCGAGGCGGACTACGAATCCCATGATTCGGACGAGTCGGTCCCGGAGGACTACCTGGACTTCACCGTGAACCCCAGGGACCCCAACGGCAACCGTCCCCGTCGGGGAATGAGCCAGCATCGCGGAGGTGAGGGTCGTGACGGCCAGTAAGGCGGTCGACTACATCTCCAGGATGGAGCACGGCGTGATCATCGCCGTCGGCAGCGGGAAGCAGGGGAAGTCCTGCTCCCTGCATTCGCTCATCGACTTGTGCTGGCACACCCGTCCCGTGTACCTCCTGGATCCCATGGAGTACGACGTCTCCATGTTCCCAGGCTACCGCAGGGTCTCCGATCCCAACGACATCCCCGTGGGTTCGGTTGCTGTGATAGAGGATGTGAACAGGGTGTTCCACTCCCGCGGTTCGGGGAAGGATGCGACTCTACAGAGGTGGCTGGGAATCATCTCCCACAAGTCCACAGTGGTCTGCATCACAACCCAGTCCATGGCAGGCACGGACATAGAGTTCGTCAGGTCCCAGGACGCCGTGGTCATGTGCAAGAGGATGCACGACGAGGACCTGGCATTCGAGCGTCCCGAGTTCAGGATGAACCAGGTCCAGGCCAACATCTGGATCGAGGAGGCGGTCAAACAGCATCCGAGTCTGGAACCTAGGAGCTGGTGCTTCTTCCCCCGCTTCAACGAATGCGTCGCCATACCGAAGGTCTGGTGGTGGTCCTACAGGAACAGCCACATGCTCAGGGATGTGAGACTCTGAGCTTCAATGTCTCCACGGATCCGGAGACCGACAGGATGCTCTCCCTGAGGGCGTCCTCGAAGGTCCCCCTCCCCAGGGAGATCGCCCTCTGCGACCCCAGGGACGCGAGGGACTACTTCCAATGGATAGCCGTGTACGAGGCCTTCGGCCTCTCCGACCATCCGCTAGTGCAGCTCCTCGGCAAGAGGAGGCTCGACGCTGCGATGGCTTCCGCTGTGAGCAGGGCCGAGCATCTCGACCGCGTCGCCCACTACGGCGCGTGGCTCGGGAACGAGGGGGTGCGGATAGTCGACCTCGTGTCCCCCACGCAGGACGACCCGGAGTGACGGCGGTGCCGTCCCGGCATCCCCCGGCGCCCTCCGCGGCGCACCCTCCCGTCATCCCGCACCCTCACACAGTCACCCCTGTCCCTCGCGACGCCGAGGGAGCTCCGCGACCGAGGCGGAGCCAAACAGGCCGAGCGGTCGCGCCTGGCGCAGCCCAGCGACCGCCGGCCGCCTTCCCGGGACGGCTCCGCCGTCCCACGATCAGAGATAACATGCAGATCGAAGACTACGACATCAGGCTCGAGGACAGACGCCTCCGCGCATTCCAGCGCGACCTCGAGATGAAGGAGAGGCAGGGCCTCGCCGTCCAGGCAGCTCTGGCGGAGCACTCCGTCACATCCTATGTGAGGAACCTGCCGGTGGAGGACTCCACGTATCCTGCCATAGAGTACCTTAGACTTCATCCGCAGGATGACGTCACCGGGACTCAGGAAGGTGTTCAGGAAGGCCTTTCGGGAATACCCGTGCAGAAAGGACCCGAGCCCTACCGCCAGTACATATCCTGGTGCATGCCCGCCCATGACCTCACGCGTCCCGACAGGAAGGGCTGCGGCTTCATCCGCTCCTCAGCCGGAGGCATCGTGTACTCCGCCTGTCCGGAGGATCCCGAGCATCACTGCAAGGGCAAGCGCAGGCACTGCTGGTCTCTTCGTTGTCCCAAATGCATGAACGACACCGCACTCAAGCGCGGGGTCCAGATCGAGAAGCAGCTCCTCTCCTACAAGGTGCTCAGCGAGAAGAAGGGAATCGGCGTAGGCGATATCGGCCATTGGGTCGTCTCCCCTCCCCAGGACCTCGTCAAGAGGCTCTGTCAGACCAAGCCGGAGTTCGATGACCTCTGCAAGCATATCGATGATTCCATGGTCGCGTTCGGTGCCACAGCAGGGGTCACCATATTCCACCCCTGGCGCCAGAAGGAGTCCGACTGGGAGTTCTCCCCGCACTTCCACATCCTCTGCTACGGACGCATAGACACCACCGAGTTCAGGAGACAGAACCCCGGATGGCTGATCAAGAAGGTCCACTCCAGGGAGAAGATCCGCAGCATCAGGCACACCGCCGCCTATCTCACCACCCATATGGGTCTCGGCATGGCCGAGAAGGACCCCGACGACATCGACTGGGACCTCAAGGTCCTCGACATGCTCGTCCCCGGCCTCCTGTCCCCAGGTGCCGACTACACCGAGAAGGATTACAACGAGAAGGGAGAAGGCAAGGGAAGGATGCTCGGCGACCTGTCGGGAATCGACTGGGAGCAGTGGACAATGAAGTCGCTCTCCGTGGAGTTCAAGATCAGGTACTGGGGCGGTGCTTCCAAACGCAACATCCGCACTCTCGGGGTCTACCGCCAGTACAAGATCCGCGTCTGCAGGCATTGCCACACCATACTCAGGACCTACGACGGCATCCACGACTGCGTCGGAACATACATCAGATACATCAGGGACGACCCCGTGGTCGTCTTCGCGGAGGACTTCGAGCTCGTGAATGCGGTCTTCCAGTCCTTCAAGTCCAGGCTCAGAGAAGAGCACCTGACCATCGTGGACTTCTCCAGGATGTGCCCTCTAGCCCTGTGCACGCTGGACCTCGGCCTCCCCATGGACGAAGACCTGGTAATGACAGGACCTTTCGAGGAGCCCGACGAGTACTTCCTCAGGAGGCAGCGCGAAGCCTTCGGAAGGGAAACGGAGGCGATAGCGTGAATCAGTCGTCTTCCTGTTCGGATTCGAGATCCTGTTTGATCCTCAGGCATCTCTCCCTGAGCGCGGGGATGTCCTTCCGGATGGTGTTCCACTGTTTGACGAGGTCGTTGTTGTGGTACTGGTGTGCAGCACGGTCGCGCATCCCGGTGATCTCGGACCATGGCACATCCTTGTACCTCTCCAGGAATTCAGAGGACAACCTCTTCACAGCCTCGCCGATCTGCAGGATGCCGAACGCTGTGCTCCACTGGTATTGCAGACTCTCCATGAAGTCCTCGATGTCGTCACCGTACAGATCCCTGGTGGCCAGGATCCCATCGCAGTACTCCAGGATGGCATCGATGTTCTCGAGGTCATGCTTCATAGAGCAGCCTCCTGTCCCTGAGGACCTCTCTGCTGAAGTCGTCACGGAGGGACTCCTCGCATACGACGTCGATGTCCGTGCCGAGGGCATCCCTGAGATCTGCATAGAATCCGCCCACCTCGAAGAGGCCGTAGTCGTCCGGTGTCAGGATGCAGAAGTCGTAGTCGCTGCCCTCGGTGTTGTCGCCGCGGGCCCTGGAGCCGAAGAGGTACACGCGGATCATCCCATGGCGGGCCGCTACAGCTCCGACTATCTGACAGAGCTCCTCGAACGTGTACTCCTTCACCTCGTCCATGGTTATGTGATGGCGTTTGCGCTATATAAACAAGGGTCGGGACCGGTTCGGAGTCCCATCTCACCCATCTTCACGCTCAACATCTACACAGGCCTGAAAGCACGGCCTCGGACCGGATCACCTCCGAAGCAGGAGCATCCGCAAAGGTCCGTTCTTCGTCAAAATCGCATTTGAACAGTGAGAATGGTCGGAATCGTGAATTTCGCTCCTTTGAGTATATAAGGAGTTTCGATTCCTTGTGTTACACTAAATCAAGGAATGTCATCGCATAAAGAATAAGCCGTCCAATCTTAGGAACGACCTATGGACGTCTGAATAGACCCCGGACAACAGAGAGCAGTGCATGGCCGGTCCGGAGTCGGGTCATCCCCTCGACAGAGGGCAATTCACAGGAGTGAAAACAAGATGACCAGAAATGGAATGGCGGCATATGCCGCAGGGAACTGCCAGTCGAACGACATCGAGGACACCGACGACATGACCGACTTCCTGTCGGAGAAGGTCGTGAGCATCGTCAGGATCCTCATCCCCGACGAGGGCATCAGGGCAATTGTCCTCGCCGACGCGTTCGCCAAGTGCTACGTGGACGACCTCTACACCGGAGACGTCTTCGAGGACATCGAGGACGCCAAGGACATGATCGGCGAGCTCGTGGCCGGGCACATCATCGACAACGACCCGATGCTCTGCAGCGACTACGGGTCCTGTCTGGACGACGACGGGTCGGACGTCGAAGAGGACTGCCCGGAGGACGTCTGCGACGGGCCCTTCTGCGACGGAGACTGCGGCAGGTGCCCATACAACGACGACATGCCCAGGTTCGTCTTCGACGACGGCATGGTCAGGAGGATCTCCGTCAGGAGGGCTCGCGATGCCTGACCGGTACGAGCTCGTCCCGACCGCCAGGCAGAGGGGTTCCAAGCCGCCGCAGGGCTGGGTGCAGCTCGCACCTGGAATGAACCCCAAGCGCAGGACGATGACCGAGGGGTACCTCAACCAGAGGATGCCTAGGGGCAATACCATTGCCATGAATCAGAACTACGTGATGAAGGTCCTCAGCAATCCGAAGACCCCCAGGGAGAACCGCGAGGTCGTCATCGCCTATGTCCTGAACCATCCGGACAAGTTCACGCCTCTGGCGGATCAGACCGATGACCCCGTCCAGAATGAGTGGGCCAGGAAGAAGAACGGCAATGCTAATCGCGGGTTCATCAAGGAGTTCAGGAACTCTTTCGGGAGGGTCCGCAGATGAAGGAGAAGCTCAACAGTCATGGTTTCCCAAAGGACATCATGATAGACTATGATGTTGACTGTGGGAAGATCTCCTTCGGAGCGACGATGGAGCTTGTGGGCACGTTCGACATGATCGAGGATGACTACGGATTCATCTTCGCGGATGGCGAGCTCTCGGTGACCATCACGAAATCCGCGATGGAATCCATGTTGAAGCTGATTCCCAAGGCTTGAAATCCTATATTCCCAACAAACTTTTTAGGGGTCTTCGGACCCTTATTTTATTTCCCATAATGATATTTTACCAACATAATAGTATAAATAATGAAATTTCGATGTGGTTTCATGCAGGTCAAGAGGGCTGTGAAGACTGTCAGCAAGACGGGTGATTCGCTGACAGTCGCCATCACCAAGGAGGCCAAGGCACTCGGTCTGGACAAGGGTGATTCGGTGACCATCATGGTTGGGGATCTTTCTCCCGAAGAGATTCGTAATTTCGATCTCGCGATGTCGCTTTCCAATCGTAACGCATTCTACACCAATCAGTACTGGCTCAACTCTTCTGACCATTACATAGACGGTTCGAAAATTGAGGACATGAGCGACACACTCGATCCAGATGTCATGCTCGAGACGCAGGAGAGACTGTATGCGTTCAGGTGGTTCAAGGAGAGGGCCGAAAGGTTCATCCGCGAGCGTATCACGGGCCCCCACGCATTCTATTCCGATTCTCAGCGCTCATTCATAACGAAGTTCATGCCTGTGCTGGAGCCGGACGATCGTTCCAACGATTTCACCAAGACCCGTTATTACCTGGAGATCCTGGAGGACGCCCTCAAGGACTCCTACACTCTGGACTGTCCTCTCAATTCAGTCACCAGTATCAGCGCTTCTGTAGCCAGAGCTCTCAAGGACATCAGGGAGGTTGAGGGTTTGGATGACGGTGCCATCGACGAGAAGGTCCGTGAACTGAACAAGAAGTGGGAGGAGGAGAATACCAAGAAGCGGTATCCGGACACATGGTACTTCTCGATTTCAGTCACCTATGAGTTCAATGGAACGGACTACGATCCCACAGGCTATCCCGAGTTCAAGCTCTATGAGGGACCTTATAAGAAGTATGTCGAAGCCATCGTAGATGAGTATGATGCCCATATGGCGGGTGAATATCAGGAGAGGTCGTCTATTGTGATCGGCCCCTTCGGTACGAAGGATGATGCCACCACCATCATGTCCTATCTGAAGATGGATGCCCTTCGCAACAAGACCCTGGGAACCATGGATTATCTGAAGAAGGTCAAACCGCTCGCATACGAGCTGATGGATTCTCTTGACAACAACGGTGATGTCATATGAGCGGCATAAGAAAGCCGGAGATCGGTCAGGTGACCTTCGACGAGAAACTCGAATACGTCCGTGGTACGGTCATGATGCTCGCCGATACAGATGAGGAAGCCAAGAACATCACCCAGACCCTCTCCATACAGATGGGAATCGAGTCCTCGAATCCCGATGACATCGATGCATGGTGTGATGAATACGGTTCTTTATCGAGGGAGATGGCCATCCGCTATCATAAGGATGTGATGCCCGGATATCCAGACGGGAAAGACCGTTGAGTCATCTGCCGAGAGCCCTCATCGTGCTGCATTTGTTCTCGACGAGCTCCTTGTGTGACCTGTAACAATCCAGGCACGCGGGTTTCTCGGCGCTGACCTCACATTCCTTTCCGCATACGTAGCAATGCCCTTTCGGCTCGACATATTTCATGTTGGAGTAGCGCTGCCATGAATCCATGCACCTGCCGCAGTACACGTAGTCGTGCGTCGAGGGGATCACACGCCCGCATCTGATGCAGTGGCATAATGCCGTTGTATCCACCGTTTTATTTTGATGTCTATCTTCTTCTGTCTGGGATTCGCTTTCGTTGATAATGGTGCGTTCCCTCAGGCATCCTTCATCTGTCAAATCTATCAGATATTGTGCGACGGTCATCGAAGAGTTGATTACCAGCATGGCATCGCCTCTCGACAGTTTTACATGGACTTTAGAATGCCAGTGTGCATCTGTGTATTCGTTACGAATATGTGCGATGTTGCTGACGAGTGAAGTTAGTGCTTTGGTAACATTGGTTATGGGTTTGGGGATCTTAATCCGTTCATTAGACAAATATGTCTTGTTCACGTCCTCCATCATTGCCTGTATGTTGCCCTTATAGTCCTTTTCAATTCCATTGATTTTTAGGACATTGAGCAAGAGTCCCTCCAGCATGGTTCTACATTTGATTATTGCATCATCATAACGGCCATTGTCTATATCGTCACGGCATTTCCCGATGGTCTCGTCTATAGTGTCTAGATTGAACCGTTTCTCGATTCCGATAATGCTCGGTTCATCCTCGAATCTTACATGAATGCCCTTCTCATTCACAGAGAATTCAACACCATCGTATTCCAGTATAGTATTAAGTTCCTCGATGATGGCATTGACGACAAACTGTTTGCGCTCCTTTGGGGTTCCTGTGATGCCTATATCGTCGTATGCAGCTTGAGACATCAGGTATTTCATGAGGTCATCTATCCGGCCTAAATCCAAAGCTTCCTTTATTAGGGCCTCCATTATCATCCATCTGCTCGCGCCTTCCTCCACAGTATCTGTGGAACCAATCAGTTTGAACATGTTGCGAATTTCGTAGCCCTTCTGATAATACAATCCGACACGGATTCCGTATGATGATTCAACATCCGCATCACCGATTAGGATATTAATCACATCACGCCGTGTCAAGGATTCCTTTCCCATGTTCTTACCCAACCTATGTCACAGTTCGTAGGGTCTTCACCATTCGATGCATTCGGACTCTTCGTATCCGATGACCTCGGTCTCAATCCTTCTCATCGTTTCTTTCGGGACTTCGGACATATCGAGGGTGTACACTATGTTCAGACGGGGGTTGAAGATGCCGATGTTCCGCACCGTTTCGAAATGACTGTCCGTGCTGTGCTTCCCCATGATGTAGTACATGGCCAGCTGCAGGGTGTGCTCCTTGGTCGGGATGTTCTTCGAGACCTTGAAATCCCAGATTGTCGACTCGGTGAGGTAATCTCCATCGCCCGCTCCGACCACTTCCGTGTATGCTCCGGGGAACTTGGGTCCGGATTCGGTGATCGGTCCGTAGACCTCGAAGAACCTCTTCGACCGTTCGATCATGATGCGGATGTTCTCACAGGTCTGATGGTCCACGAATGTCAGGAACGGGTCCGTCTTCGGTGCGCGTCTGGCCCTGTAGTAGGAATCGTACATGCATGTACGGCAGGCACACTCTATGGATTCGTCATCGAGCCCTCTGATCCCGCACATGTGTTCCGCCACATCCTCGGCCTTTCCGCCTGCGAAACCTCCCATGACGGAGATGATGAATGCTTCGGAAAGGGATGACCCCATCACCCAACGGGTGAGGTAGTCAACTGCTAACCCTGCTATGGCAGGGGGCACGTTCTCCTCGCCCAGTGTTTTCCCATCATCGAATCTCGTCTCGTTCAGCAACCTGGGATTGATGAAACCTCCGGGCGGTTGATCCACTTCACTGATGCGCCTTGTGACACTGACCCCTCTCCTCTTAGTCGGCTTCGATTCGGTATCGACGGGTTGTTGCGGCGTTTCCGTTCTCACCGGTTCGGGCTTCGTGTCACGTTCCTTCTTGAGACGCTGGATCTCCGAATGGATCCTCCGTCTCTCATGGTTCTGCTTCTCCTTCTGGAATTTCTTCTCCAAATCTGCGATTTGCGTATTGTAAGAGCGGGTGCGCTTCTCCCAGGCTATGGCTTCGTGGAGAGGTTCATCACGGGAGAGGTTCCCAAGGCCTCTGACGATGTTCGCCCAGACCGCATCAAGGTCTAGACCTTCCAATTCCAAACTGTGATCGGCATTGGGTTTCCAATCGGTCTGGAACACAATGTCCTCGACCACTGCTATCTTCGAGACATCCCCATACGAGAGCACATAGACGGTCTTGTGTCCCAGTCTGTTCAGGAGCATCAGGTTCCCGTCATCGCAGTCCTGAACGTTCAGCTGCAGTTCCATGACGTAGATCGCGGAGACGTCCTTTCCCTTGTCGATGTTCACCGACTCCGGCGAGATGATCGACCTTATCGTGATGCTGTGGACCTGCTTGTCGAACCTCTCCCTCTCACGCCCTTTGATGTTCTTGCTGCTGAAGAACGCATCCTTTGGGATGGCCTTCCTCACATCCGTGGACGGCGGCAGGCCGAGCATCTCACCTCACCACCAGGAAGCACACGAGTTCGAAATCGTCCATGCCGTTGGATTTCACGGTGGTGAAACTATCCTTGCCGTTCAGGAAGTCGTCCAGTTCCGATTGTTCCTTCTGATCCACGATGGAGTCGATCGATCTCGTCAGAAGCTTCGAGATCTCGGACATGTTGCGTCCGTCATCGGTCTCCTCGTTGAACGATCTGCATAGATCCGCGTATGGCTTGCTTTTCCCCTTGCAGGCATATCTCATGAGGTCGAGGAACCTCTTCGGATCCAGATGGTCGCAGACCACATCGCCTGCATTCGATATGTAGACCATGTAGAACGGATGCAGGCGGTTCTTCTTGTCGCGGTTGATGTTGTCCACGCGGTTCAACAGGACGAACATGACCCCAGGTGGCATTTCCTCGGACGATGGGACGACGGCCTGGAGCCCGTAGGGGGTGCCGTCCAGCAGTCCCGCGGTACGGGTGTAGTCCAGAAGGTCTACTCTGAACTCGTTTAGCCCGAGATCCATTATCGAGACTCCGGATTGCATGTCCTCGATGTCGACGACCTCATCCTTCAGACGCTGGAGCTGGTTCTTCCTGTATTCCAGGTCACCCTTCTCATTGGTGTCCAGGACGTTGTCGTCCCCAGTGGATGTGAGGACGGACGCCTTCATACGGGACTCCACCCTCCCGCGGAGGTCGATGTACGTGTCCAGGTCCACGTCCGGCCAGAAGTTGACCAGCTGTATACGGTCGTTCCTGCTGCCGATACGGTCGATACGCCCGAATCTCTGGATGATACGGACGGGATTCCAGTGGATGTCGTAGTTGATACAGAAGTCGCAGTCCTGGAGGTTCTGACCCTCCGATATGCAGTCCGTTCCGATCAGGATGTCGAGTTCTTCCTTGGCATTCTTGTCCACCAGGTCCCTGCGCTTCGATATCGGGGAGAACCATGTCAGGGTGTCGTTGAAATCCCCCTTGATCTCCTTCAGGGTGTTCCTACCGTCCACCGTTCCCGTGATCTCGGCGGTGTTGAGTCCGTATCTCTCCTTGAACTCCTTGGATATGTTCTCGTAGAGGTAGTCGGCGGTGTCGCTGAAGGTCGTGAAGATCAGGACCTTCCTGTTACCCGGGTTTATGGGGTTGTCGATCTTGTCCAGGATGCATCTCTTGAGCGTGGCGAGCTTCTTGTCGTTCGTCGGTGTGATGCGGGCGACCGATTCCGACAGTTCTCTGAGGACAGCACGGTCGTTCTCCAGATAGTGCTTCCACTGGATGTAGTCCATGTCCTCCAGGCTGATCTTGATGTCGTGCTCGATCGCATAGACCTCATCGTCCTCTTCGAACTCCGACAGGTCCTCGCTCACCTTGACGGTCTTCTCACCGTTCTCGAACTTCTCTATGTTGGACAGTGTCTTCTCGATCCTGGCGAGGACCTTGTCCACGGTCTTCCGGAACGAGTAGATGGAACTCTCCAGACGTTTGAGGAGGTTGATGGCGGTGAGCCTCCTGATCCCCTGCTCGCGTCCGGAACGGTCGATGGTCGACCTGTCGATACCGTACTTGTACTGCTTGCTGGGGAGGATGAAATCCGTCGGGACATACACCTCCAGGTTCAACCTCTGCAAGGAGGCGTTGATGCTCTCGAAGGTCACGCCCAGGTCATCATCCGTGATGCCCGGGTCCAGGTTGATCGGTTTCAGACGCTGCGGGAACTTCCCGACCTCGTCCATGCCGTAGTACTTCTCGATGTGCTTCCTGGAACGTGCGATGGTCACGCTGTCCAGGACCTGGAAGAAGTCGAAGTCGAGACAGTGCAGCAGATTTTCCGTGGTGCGTTCCTCGGGTTCAAGGGAGCTCCACCTGTTGAAGGCCTTCTGGGCATCCCTGAATATCGCATCCAGCGGGCGGCTGACATCGAGGTTGTCCTGCATCAGGCTCGGCTCGCCTTCGTAGGCGATCATCAGCTGGTTGTAGAGGTCGTAGAACCTGTTGTTCACAGGCGTGGCAGACAGCATCAGCACCTTCGTCTGGGTGCCCGGCCTGATGACCTCATTGAGAAGGCGGCTGTAACGGTTGACGCTGGTCTCGTCATCGACATCCGTCCTCCCCCCGTTGCGGAAGTTATGCGACTCATCGATCACGACCAGGTCGAAGTTCTCCCAGTAGAACTGCTTCAGGTTGATGCCGTTGGAGTACCCGCTTCTTCTGGAGAGGTCCGTGTGGTACAGCACCTTGTACTGGAACTTGTCCTTGATCAGGGGGTTGTTCCTGTATTCAGAACGGTAGGTGTTCCAGTTCTCGGACAGCTTCTTTGGACATAGGACGAGGACGTTCTTGTTCCTCGACTCGTAGTACTTGATCACGCCCAGGGCGGTGTAGGTCTTTCCGAGTCCGACGCTGTCGGCCAGGATGCATCCGTTGAATGTCTCCAGTTTGTTGATGATCCCGAGCACCGCATCCTTCTGGAAGGAGTACAGGGAGTTCCAGATCACCGAATCGCGGAACCTGATGCTCTCGTTGGGGAGGTTGTCTCCGGAGATGTCCTCCAGGAACTCCTTGAATATGTTGTACAGGGTGACGAAGTAGATGAACCCCGGAGGATTCTCATCGTACGCTTCGGTGAGCTTGTCCACGATGTCCTCCTTCACATCCCTGAGAAGGTCGGGGTTGTTCCAGATCTGATCGAACAGACGGAACATCGGCAGGGTCTCGTCATCGGCGAGTTTCGTGGTGTACATGCTGATGCTGTCGCCTTTCTCGCTGCCGATCCCGACGGTCGTGAACTCGCTGACCGGACGGTACGACGTCCTGGAATCGCCGGATTCGACGTTCAGCATCGAGTCCATGGGACGGTAGCTGACGTTCGACCTGAACTCGCATTTCCTGCGGATCCAGTCGGCGCATTCCCTGGCCAATGCCTTCTGGGTCAACCCGTTACGGAGCTTCACCTCGAACTCTGTTCCGTAGACGCTGCGCTCTCTGGACAGTCTCGGAATGTAGAACTCCTTCTTCTCACGGGGCGCCTTCTCCTCGAGGAATGTGGGCGAGGTGAAGATGAAGCGAAGCGATTCGACGCCCTTCAGCTCCCTTTTCAGCTCTTCGAAAGCGTAGATGGAGAAACATGCCGACGCGATCGAGACCTTGCTGCCCTTGGTGACCGTCTTCTTCAGGTCCTCGGCCAGCGTGTAGTTGATGTTGTCGATGTTCTCCATCCGATCATTCCCCTCTCACGAGATCCAAGAGGTTGGCGTAGCTGTTCACTGTCCCGAAGTCGACCTTGATGCCTGTTCCCTCGAACAGCTTCTTGGCGCACTTGATCTTGTTCTCCTCGATCTTTGACAGGTCCATGGATGACATGGAGCCCTTGGTCTCGGCCACGAAGAAGATGTGGCGGACTTTGTCCTTGTCGAAGGCGATCGCCCAATCAGGTGTGTACTCCCCCATCGGGGTGGGGATGTAGAACCCGCCCTTCCCGTCAGGCAGCTTGGAGTACACGATGACCTCCTCGGCTCCATCCAGATCCTCGGCGAACCTCCTCTCCACTTGGCTGTCAGTGAATATGTAGTCCTGGATGTTCTTCTTGGTCTCGTACGCCTTGTCGAAATCCCCTTCCGGACGGTTCATCGTGAAGATGCTGTTGTCGAACTTCCCTTCTGTCATATCGTACTCGATGTGATCCACGATGACTGTGGACTTCTCCTCGTTGATTAATCTGGAGACCTTCTCGATGAACTCCTCTGGGTTGACCTTGAACATGTCGAACTTCGAGTTCTCTATCTCCTTGAGGATCGTCGCCACGGTCCTGCGGGTGAGTCCGGTCTTCGACGCCACCTTCCCTACGAGATCGTACTTCACCCCCACATAGGAGGATGCACCCACTTCGCCGCTGGATGTGGTGGCTTTGCTGAAACCATCCTTCTCAACCGCTTCCTCGTAGCTGATCTCGGATTTCTGGGAACCGGTGGTGACCGTGTACGAAATTCCAGACACGTTCAGCTTGGAGTTTATGCTGACGACGGATTTCCGGATCAGCTCCTGGCTGTCGAAGGAAACCTTGTAGTGATACATGTGGTTGATCTCGTTCCACAGCTCGATGAACTCCTTCCTCTGGAAGTTCTTGTTCAGACTGTTGGACTTGATCTTGGGCTTGCGTCCGTCCTCCGTTATGTCGCGCACCGTCTGAGGCTCTGCGACCCTCTTGAGGAACTGCCTGATTCCCGGAGCGAGTTTGGCGATCTCCTGCGGAAGCGGCTGGAGCTTGTTCGCATGGAGATCCTCCTTGAGCTTGTCCGTCGGCATGTCGTCGTAATCGATGTACCAGTTGCCTGAAAGGTACCTGTAGAGCACCTTGGCTTCCATGGTCTCGATGGTGATCTCGCCTTCCTCTGCGAGGATCTTCTTGCCCTTGAGGAACTCGGCGGTTATCGGCACCGCACGGTGACGGATGTCCAGGACGGTCTCCTCCTGCAGCCCCTTGACGAACGTCTCGTATTCCTCATCGGCGACGACAGTCAAGGAGTTCACATCGTGGAACAGTGGACCAAGCGCTTCGGAATCCTGTCTGTCCCCCTTCTGGTTCACGCAGATGCGCATACCGCGGCCGACCTCCTGCCTCCTGCGAGTGGTGCTGTCGGAGTGCTTGAGGGCGCATATCTGGAACACGTTGGGATTGTCCCATCCCTCGGACAGGGCGGAGTGAGAGAAGATGAAGCGGACGGGATTGCTCTGGCTGAGCAACAGCTCCTTGTTCTTCAGGATCAGGTCATAGGCGCTGACGTCCTGGGAACCCTCCTGTCCCCTCTTGACCTCGCTGTCGATGGCACGGCCCTTCTTGTCGATGCTGAAGTAACCTGAGTGGATCCTCGAGACGTCGGTGTTTGTGAGGTACTCGATGTAGTCCGGGTCGTAGAACTTCCCGCGTTCGGCGATGATGGACCTGAACTCCTGTTCGAACATCTCCCCGTATTCGCCCAGCCTCTCGTTTCCGTCGTCATCGTACTGACGGTACTTGGCGACCTCGTCGATGAAGAACAGGGAGAGGACCTTGATACCCTTGGAGAACAGCTTGCTCTCCTGGTCCAAGTGCGATAGGATGGTCTCCCTGATCTGGATGCGACGTTTCCCGGATTCGGTGATGTCGCCGACAGCCTCTCCCGCATAGAGGACAGTGCCATCGCTCAGGGTGACCGTGTTCGCGAGACCATCGATGTCCGTGATGAACAGGCCCTTGTAAGATTCGATGTGATTGGATGTCTCATACAGGTTGTCCTGTTGGCGGAAGACATGGGTCTCGTTGCGGATCCCGGCGGAATGGCTCACGAAGATCTCCATCCTCGCAGTGGGTGCTGTCTTCCCGGCATCGATCCCTTCCAGATAGATGTACCTCTCGGACCCCGACAGGTGGTTGATCCTCACGCCCTTCACGCGTATCTTCTTCACGAGTTTCTGGTTGTACGCATCGAGGGCATCAAGGGAATAGACCTGGTTGTGATGGGTCACATGCGTGGCGGAGAAGTTCATCGAGAACAGGGCGTTGAAGTGCTTGCGAAGAGCCTTCTGCGTCTTGCTGTCGTCCTTTCCGAGCTTCTGGGGCTCATCCAGGATGAGGACCGGCCTGTTGGCGGCGATGATGTCTATGGGACGTCTCGACTGGAACTCGTCCCTCACGGAATAGATGATCCTGCTCTGCTCGTTCTTCCCATCCTCCTTGAACGACGCCGCGAAGGCCTGGGAGTTGATGATCATCACGTTGATTCCGGAGCTCTGGGAAAACTCGTCTATCTTGTAGAGATCGGAAGAGCTGTAGATGAAAGCACGGAGCTTCTTCCCATACTGCTCCATGAAATGGGACTCGGTGGTCTGGATGCTCTTGTAGACCCCCTCGCGGATGGCGATACTGGGGACCACGATGATGAACTTGTTCCATCCGTACCTCTTGTTGAGCTCGAACATCGTCTTGGTGTAGACGTACGTCTTACCTGTACCAGTCTCCATCTCGACGTCGAGTGTCACCGCTCCGAGCGGGTCGACGATCTCTTCCGATATGGGGATGCCGTTGTCCTTCTGGACGGTCTGGATGTTCTTCAGGATCCGTTCCGGTGCGATCGTCAGATCGTTGTTGCGATAGGCGAGTCCGACCTCGGTCAGAGGGACACCAGATTCCTCGTCGAAGGTGGCCTGGGTGTCCTTCCTCGTACCCATGTCGTGTCTGTGCCGGATACCATCGCTGAACTCCTGGCCTTCGAACACACGGACTATGCTCTCGACAGCCTCTGTCTGATACGGGAGTGTCTTGAAGGTGAACTCCATGTTCCCACCTCAGAGCACCTTGGTCTGCGTGTTGGGACTGAACGTCTTGAAGATCTCACCGAAGTTTATCGCGACCGAATCGGACGACATGGAGCTGTCCCTGAACACCGCGTACCTGGGCTGACGTTTGGCAATCTCCGTGACAAGGCCATCATCCACATCCGAGTCGAAGCATGCGATGAGGTAGTCTCCATCGACTGAGAACACCGTCTTGCCCGCAACCTTCTCTTCCTGGATGTCGGCGGACAGTTCGATACCGAGCTCTAGCATAACCTGAACCAGAAGGTCCTGCCCGCTGCGGTCGGATTTGATGTTCTCCG
Source organism: Methanomassiliicoccaceae archaeon DOK (assembly GCA_009911715.1). Classification (NCBI taxonomy): domain Archaea; kingdom Methanobacteriati; phylum Thermoplasmatota; class Thermoplasmata; order Methanomassiliicoccales; family Methanomassiliicoccaceae; species Methanomassiliicoccaceae archaeon DOK. The sequence continues at coordinate 448,542 of CP047880.1, forward strand.
CAGCGTAATCAAGAATCTCCTTCTTGGTGGCCGTCGGATCGTAGAACACATCGTTCATGTTAGACGAGTCGACCTTGAACACGCGGAATCCGACATCCAGTTCATTGTCATCAAGAGTCTGTTGTCCTGTCAGTTGCTTACCCGCACGCCTTATGCGTTCCTTTCCGATCTCGCAAATGTTGTGGGGTCTGTCTCCGAGAAGTTCTATGGCATTGTTGTAGATTGTCTTTGAAGCTTCGGAAGTGCCTTTAACATTCTCCAGGGGCTCGGGAATCTGGACCAATATGAACGTACGGTTTCCTCCATCGGCTTTGTTCTGAAGGAATACCGAATGGGCTGTCGTCGCCGATCCAGAGAAGAAATCCATGATTATGGAATCCTTGTCGGTGCAGAATTGTATCAGGGACTGGATGATCTCCTCGTCCTTCGGATTCTGGAACACGTCCTTCCCCATCAGATCTCTAAGTCTTTTCGTCGCAGCGCGACCATCCTTGTAGAACACACTATAGGGTGCAGACAATTCGTGTTCTTTGAGGTAGCTTTTAACACAGGGGACGGATTTTTCATCATCGCCAAATACAATTCTGTCGTCTGCGATTAATTCTTTAAGGCGTTTTTCTGAATACAACCATCCTCTTGATGGTATTTTGACAGGTTTGCCTGTTATTGGGTGTAAGACTTCGTATTTGGGGCCGCCTCCGCCTGGCCATGAGATATTGTCAGCAAAGTAAATGCCTCTCTTGTCTACGCTGTTGTAATGTTTATGATTCTTTGCAGGATCATTGGCACCTAGCGATTTATACCACCTTTTCAGCTCTTTCTCTACAGCAGCATCATCTGAGCCGTACTTCTTTCTCAGAGCATCATACTCGGCGTAGATGTCGTCTAGACCCTGTTTCCTCTCACGCCATTTGACAGCGTTTTCCTTCAGGTAATCCATGGAACGGACATAACACAGAATGTACTCGTGAGACACCGATACAAGTTTCGAATCGTTCTTACGACCCGCAGCCCATGTGAATGTCGTAACGAAATTGCGCTCTCCGAAGATCTCATCGCATACACGTTTCAGATTGGCCTGCTCATTGTCATCTATGCTGATGAATATCGCACCATCATCTGTCAAGAAATCCTTCGCCAGAATCAGGCGAGGGTAGATCATGTTCAGCCAGTCGGTATGATATTTCCCATTGCTCCCGGAGTTGATGACCATCCGACGTCCGGAATCATCGTAATCCCCGCTGATCTGGCTGTATTCCTCCTCGGTCGATTCGAACTTGTCATCATAGAGGAAATCATTCCCTGTGTTGTAGGGGGGATCGATGTAGATCATTTTCACCTTCCCAAGATACGTTTCCCTTAAGAGTTTGAGAGCATCCAGGTTGTCTCCCTCGATGTAGATGTTTCTGGTGTCGGCAAACTTAGAGTGCTCATCGAGGCAGGGTCTGAGCGTCAGTGTCGTCGGACTGTTAGCTAGACGCTGAGCCTCCGATTTTCCCGGCCACGAGATGATATACCTCTCCTTTCCTTCCGGGATGACAGCATCCGAGAGCTGACGCTTGAGGCTCTCGAAGTCAACAGCCAGTCTGGTCTTCCCACCATCCGTTTTCGTCTCGGTTACGCATGAGGGGAAGATCTCTGCGATTTTCTGGATGTTGATTTCTGTGATGTCCTTTGTCTGCATCTCGAGCCTGTCTGCCATGGGGCCAGTATAACAATGATAGAACAATAATATTGGCGTTTGTTCAGATTATGATTTTGTAAGTCAGGGGGCGTTTGCCCCCTTTTTATCAAAGATTCACGCCCAGTCTCCTGAGCTCCGTCTCCGCCTGCACCCTGCCTGGATACTTGTCGAGCATCTCCTCGTATCTTTCGGCGTCGTCCTCCCTTGTGGGTCCGAATCCCAGGTTCACGTGGCAGATCTGGGAGTACAGGGCGTAGTCCAGAGCCTCTTCCGGAACGTCCTCCGAGTCCAGCGCCGGGTTCATGACGATCGTCCTCATCAGGACGCTGGACCTTCCGAACTTCCGGCTCCTGTCCCCGACGCTGCTCCATCTGATGACGAGGTCTGGGTCGTATTCGACCAGCCCTCTCTCGGCGAGCCTCCTGTAGCAGTCCAGCAGGTCGACACTCTCCCCGCGTGCGGTCTCGCTGATGCCCCTGAACCTCTTCAGGTACATCCCCTGGTTCTCCTCCAGGAACTCCTTCGAGTTGAGGTAGTCGCAGACCTCCTCGGAGTAGGCGGTCCTGTCCTCCCCTCTGATCCTTGCGAAGACGGTCTCCGCCAGGCTCTGGATCACGTTCTCCGGTGCATTTCTGAGGTAGTCGGAGACCTCGAAGCTGATCCACTTGTAGGACCTGGTCCACTTCAGCTTGAAGTCCCTGAAGGCGGAGAACTCCGCCTGTATCTCGTCGAATCCGTTTCTGATGCCAGCGTTGCGCATGGCCCTGTTCAGCATCTCGCTGTCGCAGTTCTCCATTTCTTTTTCTCTCCTGGGCCTTAGTGCCCGGAGAGGGGCTTGGCGGAGACGCGCTTACGTGACCGGCGCGCGCCGAGAGAGTTCAGGAAGAGAAGGCGCCGACGGGCCGATATGCGCGCGAAGCGTACCCCTGAAGGGCACGAGGCACAGGAGAATAGGACTCTTTGTCTTCAGATCCTGAACTGTTTTGTTCGGTCGGAAGTTAGATATGCGCTCCACATCCCTTCAGGTCTCTATATCGAAGGGGTCTGTCAGATGTCGATAATCGATCTGTGCTGTCCACACTGCGGCGGGCAAATTGTGCTTGATGATGCCAACAAATTCGGTTTCTGCATGTATTGTGGCCACAAGATCATGTTATCGGATGTCACCACCCATGTGGTGAAGGTGGACAACTCGGAACGTCTGGCGAGTTTTCTGAAACTCGTGACCCCCACCATCGAGAGCGGCAACGCCTTCGAGATGCGTTCTCTGTCCAACGACATCCTCCAGATGGATCCGGAACAGGGGAGCGCATGGCTTTGCAGAGGGCACGCGGCCGCTCTGGAAGGCAACTTCAAGGAATGCTTTCAGTCATGGGTCAAGGCTGTCCGTCTCGGAGGGATGACCGATTTCGAGCGTGATTTCGATCAGATGGCCGAGTCCGTGAAGGATGGGATCATCATAGCATGCGACGAGGATCTGGCGTTCATCAGGGTCGCCAGGTCGTCCGATGTCGAGACCGCTCTGTATTCCAAGTTCCCCGAGCAGATGGCGGGCACCTCGCTGATAGCCAACGTCACCTCGAGATGCGAGGCCGCATTGTCCACGTACAGGTCATGGGCACAGGAACAGATATCCATGGCCTGCACGAATCTGACATCGTCCTCCCTGGCCGTGATCAAGGATCCCAAGGCCCTCCATGAGCTCGCAGCCAATGCGTTGGGGATCATCAGGTCGTCACAGAGCGGATTCGGTTTCCTGAACCGTCTGTCCGGTTCCAACTTCGAGCTCAATGACCAGCTGCAGGAGGTCATGGACATCACCCGCCGTCCGGATTCCTGTTCGGAGTCCGATATCGAGAAGATCAACAAGAGATGGTCCACGAAGGGCAAATTCTCCTCGGTCTGACCACTTTTGCAAATATGATCGGGCGTCTTGGCATCGCAGAACGCTGTCGTCATCCTCAGAAACATCGCAAACCGATGGATGTCTTCCTTGCCGACCTCGGTTCCGACTTCGACCGCATGTGGATTCCAGGCGACAGACCGAAGGTCTTCGCCTGAATCCCCATCGTCGACAGCATCCTGTCAGCGTGAGCTATCTCCGGAGATGCGATGGTTTAGCGAGAGACACGTTCTCGCAGTGCAAAAGCACTGCTCGATCGTGTCTCTCGCTTGTTATTCTGTTCTTCGGACTATCAGATTTATTCGCTTTGGACTCATCTCGTCCTTTGCGAACACGAACTTCCTGTTCTATACAGCGACCGTTTGTTATTTTCTCAGTTTCCAGTTATGCTTCTTGGGGTTGCGTTTCATTGTATTGACCAACTGACGAAACGAAACCCCGCTTCTACACACTTTCGGTCGATATGGTTCTGCGCTCCCGCCTCACGCGCGCGTGAGGCGGTCGCACGCGAACTGTGTACTCTGCACATCCCAAGGTTGTTTGATGGGTCAGAGGTGCAGTACGACCCTGTACTGCTCTCCGGAATGCAAGGTCAGCGTCTCGCTATCGGTGTAGGTGGTCCCTGTCGACAATCCCACTCCGGTGGCGGTGAAGGTGATGACATCGCTTTCGCCATCGAGCTCTACGATGTAGAAGTTTAGACCGTACTGGAAATTGTCCTCTTTCAGATCCACAGGCTCGAAGTATGTGACGCCCCCGCCCTCCAGGGTGATGTTCAGCGTCTGGTTCTGATCGTTGTAGACCGTGAACGTCACAAGTGCGTAGTCCTTCTCTTCAGCCGGGCTGTCGCCGGGAATTGACACCACGAAAAATCCAACGACAATCAGGACTATCGCGATCACGATGCCGATTGTGTATGGGTTGCGACCCTTCTTGGGCTTGGTAGAGCCTGCGGAATGGCTCTCTGCGGAGGGACTCGGTTCAGGGCTGGCAGGGCTGGCCTCCGGCTCCGTTCTGTGGGCGGTGTCGCCGTGGGCGTTGACGTTCTTGAAATCGTAACCACATGATATGCAGAATCTGGCGCCTTCCTCATTGTTGGTGCCACAGTTCGGACAGTACATTCACAATCCCCTCTTTGAAATTCTGTTATGTCTGATGTACAGCAGGACGAAGACGACCAGCAGCAGGCCTCCGAGCATCCACATCAGCATTCCGATCGTCGTATAGGGGTACTCTGCTCCGCTGCCGGCAGGTTCCACGATGTTATTCGGCTCGAAGATCGCGACGAAGGTGGCATCTCCGGACACGGTTATCGTCCTGTGGCTCGAAGTGACTCTGTCACTCCATCCGACGAAGGAGTATCCGTCGTTCGGGGAGGCGGAGATCGTCACTTTGCTGCCGGACAAATATGTTCCGGCACCATCGATCTCACCCCAACCGGGGGTGTCAGAATAGATTGTAATCGTGTATTTCACAGAGGGGTCGGGATCGGGAGTTGGGTCAATAGTCCCCCCATCCTGCATTACCATCTTGCCATTCACTTTGACGAATGTGTGTCCGCAGAGGTTGGAGGATGTCTGGCTGAGGATCGTCACGCCGTCGCTCGCATAGAACACGAAGCTGGAGAAGGTCTGTGAATCGATCACGGTGCTGGAGGAGCTGATGGTGATGGACGAGATGCTGGAGCTGCAGGTGAATGCCTGGCTGCCGATGGAGGTGACAGATGAGGGGATGTCGATGTTTCCCGTGAAATCGCAGTTCTTGAAGGCTCCTTCGCCGATGGTCTTCACGGAGTCTCCGAGATTGAGGTTACCGGTTAGTTTGGTCTCGGCGAAAGCGTAGTCGCCCACGGACGTCACCCGGTCTCCGAGATTGAGGTTACCGGTGAATTCGGATTTGTAGAAGGCGTAGTTGCCGATGGTGGTCAGCGACGAAGGGAGGCGGAGGTTTCCTGTGAAGTCCGTCTCGGCGAAAGCGTAGTCGCCTATCGATTGGACGGTGGACGGGAGGTTGAGGTTCCCGGTGATCTCCGAGCTTCTGAATGCCGAATTGCCGATGGTTTTCAGACCATTGGATATGTTGAAGTTCCCAGTGATGTCGGCTTTCTCGAATGCGCTGTCGCCTATGGATGTGACAGCTGAGGAGATGTTGAGGTTCCCAGTGATGTCGGCCCCCTGGAAAGCGCCGGCTCCGATGGTGCGGACGCTTCCGGTGTTCATGTTCCCAGTGAGTTTCTCATTCTGGAACGCATTATCTCCGATGGCGACCACGTTGTATGTCTTTGATTCATAGCGGATCGTTGAAGGGATGTTTTTGACCATCGAATCCATGAGGCCGATGACCGTTGCTTGGCTCGACGGTTCGTCCAATTCGTAGATGAACGTGCCATCATTAACAGATATGGCCGCGGAATCATCTGAAACAAAAGGAACGAAGCATATCGCTGAAGCCAAAATTATGGTGGTTATGATAATTTTTGAGTTCATATGCTCGAACTGACTATCATGTCTTAAAATAAAAAAGGGCCTATTGCAAAATGAGTGGAAACGAGGCAATCCGAACAGCGATTCTTTTGAGTCTGATGTCCATTTCGATACGTGGTTTCTAATCTTGAATTGCGCAGTCACGCGCGCGTGCGAAGCTTCAAGCTGATACCTGTACAAATCCAATCCTCAGGGCAGTTCGTCCTCCGAGAAATCATCTGTGCCGGTTCCATCTCTTTCCAGGTCGTTCAAGTCAGAGCGGGATACGAGCCCCATGCCCTCCATGACATTGAGCGCGTATTCCGTCAGATGCGGGTGAGGGGCATGCCTTTTCAGTTCATCCAGCGATGGATTCAAGATGCAGTATATGGCAGCAAGAAGCGCATTGATGTTCTCGCCCACCATCTGCGCCTCTTCCATCAGCAGCCTGTGCTCATCAGCTTCTTCGATGATCCTGTACTCATCGGTCATGAGGTGCTTTTCATACGCATCGGGTATATCAAAGAAGCAGTGTGCGTCCATATTGTAACTGTTGATGTCCGTCAGAAGAATTTCGGTCTGTCGTCGTTGATTGCCATGATAGTCTGTCCGCAGAACGGGCAGAAGTTGAACGGCTGTGTATCCGGGATCTCCGAGTGACAGAAGGCGCACGTCATACCTCGTCGGAACATTTCGTCGGATTTAAGGGGTTCCGACCGACCTGAAAGGGTTGTAGGTCGGAGGTCTTCCTCCGACCTGTGGTCAGTACTCGTCCGGGAACAGGACGGTCGTCACCGATCTGTCGCACTCCGTGATGATGTAGATCTCCCTGTTTCCGATGGTGTAGAGGCTGAACAGGCTGTCGGAGAACTGCCCGTTCCTCCCTGCCTCCAGAGCTTCGTCGTTCATTCTCCGGCTCTCGTCGCCGACGTCTCCCCAGTCGCCCCTGCAGTGCCTGTCCAGACACTCCCTGACGCTCATCAGGAACGAGTAGTCATCCCTCATGGCCTGTGCGATTCCGCATGTCGTGACGACCTGCCCGGTCTGGAACAGCGGCATTCAGGCCACCTCCCTGGACAGGCTGAGGATCGCCATCGACGCGTGCTCAATCGCCGCCCTGGCCTTCGACTGGTCCCCCTCGGCTCCGAGAGCCGCAGTGGCGTTCCTGGCCCTCTCCAGCTCCTCCAGGGCCCTGGCCACGTTCGGGGACATCCCCCTGGAGTTCCCCGGACGCCTGATCACGTCGTCGACCCTGATGCGTTCCTCCCTGAGATGCTCGCTGATCTCCTTCGCCCTCTCTATGCCGGAAGGGAGCAGATAGTACGCCCTCATCCTCGATGTGGTCCCCTTGGGATGGGTGTACACGCTGTCCACCAGCCCCTTCTCCCTCATCTCCGTCATGCAGTTGGAGACGTGCGCCCTGGACATCCCGGCGGCGAGTCCGATGCCCTGCTGCGTCATCGCGTGCGGCATCACGTACCCGCTCACCGGCACGTCGATGTACTGCAGAAGGTGCAGGAGGATCATCTCCTGCCTGGTCAGGATGCGGTCGGCCATTCAGCATCCCTCCCTTGTCGAGTAGATCGTGTCCGAATACCTCGGCTTCCCCGTCTCCGACGGGAGGTCGAAGGAGTCGCACGGACACTCCGAGTACAGGCACGGCCTGACGCTCCTGACGAAGTCGTCCGCCTCGGAGATTGTCATCAGCCTCCCCTCCAGCTGGGGCATCGTGGACCTCCACATCCTGGTCGCCAGGTCGAAGGTCCAGGTCCAGTTGTCCCAGTCGGCCATCCCCTCCGCTTCGCCGGAGTCGTACAGGTAGTACGACGCGTCGCTGCACTCCCCGCACATCACCTTCACGATGACATTGCAGATCAGGTTGTGGACATCCCTGCGGGACTCCGGCAGCGCGTCGTGCACGGCCTTCACCGCCCTCAGTCCCGCCCAATGGCAGTATAGGTCCGGGGACCTCCTGTCCACATCGGTAATCCTGATGACGATCCTGTCGCCCATTCAGAGCACCTCCCAGATGTTTTCCGGGTAGTTCCCGTCGTCGTCCAGGACGTAGCCGATCGGCGGCTTCGAGAAATCGGTGTGAGGTTCGATGGGCGTCATCGCCCTGAGGTCGTCCCATGCGACCCTTCTCGTGTTGGAGTTTCTGTTGTAGTTTCCGTTTCTTCTCTGACTCGTCTTCCTAGTCATCTTCCATTTCCTGGGGAAGAGCCCCGGGACGGCTGTCCGAAGAACGGCGGCACGACGCTTGCGCCGAAGACCAAGAAGAACAGAGAGGCGCAAGCCCGATGCGCCCGTTCGAGTCTTGAGGCACGGGGCGATGACCGGAAATGGAACTTGTCTTCCCTCGTTTCCGTGAATCGACAGCAAGTTCTATATTGGGGTTCCAGATGCCGTTCAGGTCTATTGGATGCATGTTTCGTCCGAATCTTGCCACTATTCTACAGATTCTCAATGATTCTCTGTAATCATCAATAGGCGTTAACATAAGCTATAAAAATCAGAACCAGGCTTTTTCATTTTACCCTGACAAGGTGAAACCATGCGGCACATCAATCTCTGATGAGCGGTCTTCGGATTCTCTGTGAATGTTCGAAGACCTTCTCACGTGAGGTTGAAATAAAAATTGCAATGCGTATTAATCAATGACTAAGGCCTTTGCAGGTCTCTGCATCGGCATGTCGTTGATTAATCGGAGTTGCAATCTATGCATGTCGCATAAACGTTCCAGAACCTGGACGTCCGTCTGCAGCCGTCGGAACCGGGCCGCCGTGAGGCGCGTTGCTCCCGGAGCTCACGATGGCAACTGCTTCGGCAAGTCGGGAACGCCGGGGAAAGGTGCGGGAAAAGGAGGAGTCAAAATGGCAACGACTGATTCAGAAGAAGTGTTCGTATGAGTGGCGAGACTGCTCATGTGAACAAAGGGGGACGTCGTGATCTGAAAGATGAGGACGAGATGCGCGCGATGAGGGAGTACGAGACCGACAGCAATCCCTACTGGCATCCGGAGAGGGTCGATATCTTCGGTGACGGGGATTTCCATGTCGTGCACCGTACCGAGTCGGAGCTCGTGCTCGAGTCCGTCTATCATCCGTACTCCAGACTGGTCCATGATCTCGTCGAAGGGGGATGCATCCTGATTGACGAGATCAGTGGCACGGAGTCCAAGTTCAGGGGTCTGGATGATATGAAGGACGCCTTCATCCGGGGCGAGATCACGCTCGAATGACCCTGGGCGGTATGTCATGATCCGTTCGGAACATGGGCATACCGCTCGTCCAAACTATTTTGAGAAGTTTTGTGGGTTTGATCCGACAGGTTTCAATCCGAGGCTTTGTTGCCATCTTCGGTGCCGACATCCCTGTGTCCGGCGTCGATGGTCTCCAGAACCTTGGAGATCTTGTAGATGCTCTCAGCGATCTCCTGTCCTTGGGGGGTGAGGTACAGCTTGGTGGAGTTCCACTGGCCGTCTCCCTGCTTGGAATCGATGAGTCCGCATTCGATCAATTCGTTGATCCTCACGAACTTGGTCCTCTCGTTCCCCTCTTCGAGACGCATGAGCTGTGTCTTGGTGAGTCCCGGATTGTCACGCACCGTCAGCAGGATGTACAGGGCGGACTTCCTCTCCAGGACCGATAGGTCTACTGCCATCATGCCATTATTGCAATGCATCTTATAAAAAAATCTCCCAGAAATCCACTGCCGGACGGTTCCATTCTAGACGGATTGATTACTTCGCATTGCTACAATATCAATCTTTAAATATTGCATTGCTAATATAGCAATTAGTTTCGGACGCGGCTGCTCCGGAACTTATAGGAAGGGAGGAAAAACGAAGAATGGCAAGGTATCCGTTCAATGAAAAGGCAACCGAGTACATGGACGCAAGGCGCGGTTGCATAGCGGAGTCCTCGTGGAGAGTCCAGGACCGTCGTTACAGGAGGATGGAGCGCGAGCTCATAATGCTCAACAGGGAAGGCAAGGTCTCGACCCTGTCCCCCACGAAGATGACCGTCGCCGACGTCAAGGCTTTCATCCTGTACCGCAAGGGACAGGAGGTCAGCGGTTCCGATCTCAGCCACGACATCTCCGCGCTCGACCAGCTCCTGCAGTTCAGCGGCAACACCGCCGTCCAGAACTGCCTCCAGCTGAACCCGGGGCTCAAGCCTGTGACCAGACAGGGCAGGCTCAAGCCCCTGTCCGAGAAGACCTACCGCCGCATCATGCAGAGGTGGGAGGAGATCGACCAGAGCGACATCTACCAGGTCCGCCCGGTCGCCATGGTCCTGATGTACATCGGGACCGGTGCCAGGAACAAGGAGCTCCGTCTCGCGAAGATGGAGGACCTCGACACTGACCAGTGGATGATCCACTTCGAGCACGTCAAGGGGGAGGACTCCTACGGAGAACCCCGCGACGTCCCGATCCCCACCGAGCTTGTACCAGTCCTCAAGCAGTATCTGATCGTCAGGGATGCTTGGCTGCTCTGCCACAGGGCGAGCAGCGAGTACCTCTTCTTCGCGATGGATGGCGAGTACTCGTTCCTCTCCGGGAACAGCGTCAGGACCATCAAGGCGAAGGTGGAGGTCGCCATCGGCGAGAGGTTCGAGCTCAGAGACTGCAGGCGCGCCTGCGGTCAGTTCTACCTCGACAAGGGACTTACCATAGAAGAAGTAGCAAGGCTGCTCGGCCACTTCACCTCGAAGACAACCGAGACCTACTATTGCAGAAAGAACAATGCAGATGTAGCAAGGAAGGCAAAGGGGGTGTGGTGAAACACAGAGGTTGCAACGAAGTGGGGGTCTGGATAGGAAAAAATGAGTGCAGCCGCCGGGATTCGAACCCGGGCAATGAGCTTGGAAGGCTCAGATCCTAACCAGCTAGATCACAGCTGCACTGAAGACCCCCTAAAACAATGACCTATATAACATTAATGGCCGGTCGATGCATCCAGACCTCAGATATATCTATGCTCTGGACGATACGGTGGCATGACCGGCCGCCCAATCCTTCAGACCCAGTTCGAGAAACGTTTGTGGAGAACACTGAATGGAGGGGGAATACTCGGCCGCTACGCCGCCACGAACGGCGGCTCCCAGACGGCCCTGGAGAGCATCTCCACGTACCAGGGCACGGTCGACCCCGGTCTCCTGGTGTCCCTGATGGACCGTCTGGCGGAGGAGGGCAAGGCGACCGCGGAGGTCCTGAGGGAGCTCGTGTCAAGCAGCCGTGCGGTGGACTGCACCCCGTCCATAAGGGCGTCTGAGATCCTGCTCGAGAAGGGGGAGTTCAGGGCGGCAGAGGAGCTTCTGGCCAGGTCCGACAGGTCGCAGGAGGTCCTCCACCGCTCCATTGCCGAGGCCAGGATAAGGAAGGCGTCCGGGGACATGGAGGGTGCGAAGGCTGCGGCGGTCCGCGCCTACGAGTCCGATCCGTCCTGCGACGAGCCGTATGCCATCCTGGCCGAGCTGGATCCCTACGGGGAGTGGCCGCAGAGGCACAACATCCAGCAGGTGTTCGACGGGAGGTCCCCGTCGGACGCGCCCGGCGAGGGCAGGATGCAGGAGCTCTACAGGATTTACTACGAATGGTTCAGAGGGAGCAGGGAGAGCGCCTCGGAGATGCTCGCCAAGTCCCGGCACTACGCGTCGGGGGACAGGGACTTCATGCTGGCGTCCGCCAGGATGTCCGTGGACGAGGGCGACTGGCACTCCGCGGACATGATGTACGCCAGGCTGCTCCCCGGGGCGCCAGCGTTCCTGAGGCGCGAGATGGCGGAGGCCAGTCTCGACGCAGGGGACTACGGCCGCGCCCTCCAGCTGCTCGCGGAGTCGGACCAGACCTCGCCGAGGACCATGCTCGACACGGTCAGGGCGAGGCACGGCACTGGGGACAGGAGGGAGACGATGGTCGCGCTGCGTGCGTACCTGGACAGCGAGTGGGCCGGCTCGGAGGAGTACCTGGAGGCCGTCAGGATGCTGATAGGATTCGGGATGGACGCCGAGGCCTCCACGGTTCTGGACATGTATGTCGACAGCTGCGGGAACGACGCGGAATCGCTCATCCTGAGGTCCATGCTCTCCGAGAGGGCCGGGGACAGCATGTCCGCGCTCATATTCGCCACCGAGGCAACGATGAGGGAGAAGGGCTCCCGGGGCGCCAGGGCACAGAGGGCAAGGGTGTACCTGTCGATGGACGACCCGGTAAAGGCTGGGAAGGAATGCGCGCGCATCCTCGCCGAGGACCCGAACGACCCGGACGCCCTCCGTCTCATGATGACCATCCAATCCCGTGCGGGCGACCACAAGGGCGCCCTCGAATCCTGCAGGAAGCTGATGGACGTCCAGCCCGCGGATGCAGGCCTCCTCCTCGATATGGCCGACGCGCTGATGCGCACGGGTTCGGCCGAAGATGCCGCGGACGCCGCACACAGGGCCGTCAGGATGGACGGGACCATGGACGTATACACCAGGGCGATCTCCGTCCTCATGTCCTCAGGGCCGAACAGGGACGCCTCGTATCTGTGCAGGGAAGCGGAGACAAGGTTCCCCAGGGAGCCCGTGTTCAAGAGGATCAGAGGGAACATGGAGTACGCCGGGGGAGAGTACGTCAGGGCATCAGCCAGCTACGCGGAGGCGGCCCTGGGGGATCCCGAGAACCCCGGTGTCTGGTATTCGAAAGGGATGTCCGACGAGGCGAGCGGCGACCTGGAATCCGCCGAGGAGGCGTTCGACAGGGCGCTGGCCCTGGATCCGGATGACAGCGGGTGCTGGATCGCCAAGGCATCCGTGAGGGAGGCCAGGGGGGACCTGCGCGGCGCCGTCAGGGCGCTGGACCGTGCGGCGGAGCTAGACCGTGCGGACACCTATCCTATGGTGAGGAAGGCAGTGATGCTGTCCAACCAGGGAAGGCACGCCGAGGCACTCCGCATCCTGGGATACGCCGCGCGCATGGAGCCGGACAACGCCTCGATCAGGGACGAGATGGAGCGGGTGCGCCGTGAGATGGACTCCTATGTTCCGGAAGCGCCGGAGACAGCGGACCGGAACGAACCCGAGCCGGTCCCGGTTGTCCCGGCCGCCGAGCACAGTCACGACAGGGAAGTGCAGGAGGTGACGCTTGAGTCGTTCGTCGAGACAGAGCCGGATGCGCCTGTCCCGGCAGAGGAGGTCGGTAAGCACACGGTGCCGATGTCGGAGGAGGTCGGGTCCGAGCCCATCCCGGAGCCGGAGCCCATCCCGGAGCCCTCCGAGGAGCCTGTCACGGACCAGGAGCCGGAACCAGAGCCGGAATCCGAACCCGAACCGGAACCCGAACCGGAGGTCCAAAGGGCGCCCGCCCTGGATGTGGATGCCCTGTACTCCACGGCATTCTCGTTGGAGGAGGCAGGTGACCACAGAGGCGCGACACGCATCCTGGACAGGATCCTGTCCGCCGATCCGGACAACACAGATGCACTCAAGCTTAGGGCCGAGATAGCCGTCAGAACAGGCGACCTCGATTCCGCGGTCACACTGGCGGGGAAAGCCGCCGGGCTGTCACCGGACGACCCCGACCCGTACAGGATCATGGGCGAGGCGAAGATGGCCAAGGGCGACCTAGGTGGCGCCCTCTCGGATCTGGACACCGCCGTGTCCATGGGGGCCGACGACGCCGATGTGCATGCGGCGAGGGGCGAGGTCCTGGAGAGGATGGGGGTCCTGGACAGGGCGTCCGAGTGCTATTCCGCCGCCGTATCCAGGGATCCGAGCAGGTTGGACCTGGCGGAGCGGCTCGCACGCATGATGTACGCCCGCAAGGAGGCGATCGCCGCGGACGGGATGCTGAACCGCATCCTGAGGAGGGACCCGAGACGCATGTCGGCCATCCTTCTGAAGGCGGAGATCGCCAACGCCAGGAAGGACGACAAGTCGTTGATGGCGGCGTACGACTACTTCGTCAAATGCCCGAACCCCGGACCGGAGAACACGGTCCGCATGGTCAGGATACTGGAGGAGTCCGGGCACCAGGCCGAGGCCAAGGGCCTGGTCGTGGGCAGACCGCAGAAGGATGTCGCCGACAACTCGGTCAAGAGATATGCTGAGAAGGCTCTTCGCCGTGCGTTCTCCATGAAGGTGTCGCCGACGGACCCGGATCTGATAAACGCCCTGGGACTGGACCAGGAGTCCGCCGCGGAGGTCACGGCGTATCTGGCGGAGCAGCCCGACTACGGGTCGATAAATCCAGGGAGCGAATCCTTCGGGAGGATGGAGTCCCTTTCCAGGGACGCGGTGATGAAGCTGGACTGGAGGGATCTGGAGCACAATCCCAGGCTGCCTCTCGAGAGGGTGTTCGTGCAGTGCGGCTGCAAGGACGCCGACTCCGCCAAGGAGATCGTCGCCTACGTCCTGAGGGCGATGCTGGCCGATCCCGGGAGGAACGCGGACCCGAGGCTCTCGGACATGTCGATGCGCCTGCCCAAGGGCATCACCGTCTATGAGATAATGCGCGAGTGCGGGGTCGGGGTGTACGAGGCGAGGGTCGTCCAGAGCCTGATCGTCTGATCAGTAGTCCCTCATCTCGGACTTCATGAACTCCCTCATGAGGCACGTGGCGTAGTTGCCCTTGGGAAGGGAGAACCTCAGCGTGTAGCCGTCGTCGCGGAACTCGCTGGCTATGTCCTTCACAGGGCACATGAGCTCCCTCCTGCCGCCCTTGGAACTGCATTTCGGCAGCCCGGGGATGACGAAGTCCTGGGCCTCGAGGCCGTTGTCCTCGATGACCTTCCTCTCGATCTCCCCCATCTCGCCCTCGGCGAGAACGGTCTCCGATCCGAAGAGGGCCCCGGTCACGAACGCGCGTCCCGCGCGGACCTGCCTGGCGACGAGGTCGACGTTCTTCGAAGTCGTCATGACGGGGTTCTCGTGCTGAGGTGCGCCCTTGGGGTCCAGCGGGATGACCACATCCCCCTCGACGGGCATGTTTATCGGCAGACCCCTCTGGATCCTCAGGCTGAGCATCTCGTTGAAAAGGTATGACTGGTAGGCGTGGACGAACATCATCTGGAGGTTCGTGGGCATCGCGTCGATCGCATCCACCCAGCTGCCGCCCCCGGCGAGCACCTGGGCCATAGTCTTCTCGAACGACATGGGCTCGGGCATGACCCTTGCAGCCGCGGACCAGTCCGTGGTCCCCTCCAGGGATCCGCGGATCTCCTGGAGCCCCTCGTCCTCCTCTGGGGTCGTGAAGCACACGTACGTCCTCACGGCGCCCTCTATGTCGCCCCTGACCAGTCTCTCGCCGACCAGATGTGTGACGGGCCTGACGACTCCGAACCTCTGGACCCCGAAGTAGTTGGGGAATCCGCCTGTCCTCTTTATGACGGATATGTCCTCGGCGACCGTCTCGGGTATGCGGGCGGGATCCATCGTGCAGTCCTTGACGGTGATCTCGAACTCGTTCCCTATGAGGTCCCCGATCTGGATGGCCCTGCTGCCCCTGTACGCGTCCCTTATCTCCACATCCTTGAGGTCCACCTTGGCGAGATCCTCCGGAGGGCACTTGAACGACATGAGCTGTGTCGTGACGGCGCGCTTGTCCTTGGTCCCGGCGAAGCCGATCCTCTCCCTGGACATGCCCATGCTGCGGGCCATGATCCTGACGAGGCGGTTGGTCTCCCAGTTGCGGCTGACGACGGTAGCTATCGTGTAGTCTCCGTTCTCCTTGGCCCTGGGAGGGTCGGAGATCTCGGTGACGACGAAGTCCTCGGGGAGGGTCTTGAGGTGTCCGCCCGTGCCCTCGGCAGGGCACAGGTAGCATCTCATTCCGATGTCCGCTTCCGCGGTCCTGCACTCTCTGAACAAAACGTTCACTCTTTGACGGAGTAGTATTCGGAGACTGCGTCGGATGCCTTCTCGATCGCCTCGATGGGGCTTCCGGATTTCACCTTGACGTAGAGCCTGCGGTCCTCGAGCTCGGGGTGTTTGTCGATGTACCTGACCAGCTCGACGTTATCGTCCTTGTAGAGCGCGTCCATGAGGGGCGTGATGAGTGTCAGGTTCGCGTCCTTGAACGCGATGGTGACGGAGTCGTCGGTCTTCTCGACAATGTAGGGCTGCATGCCCGCGTCTATAACGTACTTATAAAAATGATTTTGGGAGCCCGTGTCGCACGGGTCCTCCCGGAGGTGTCGGCCGGTGCCGGGACTCAGTCCCCGCTGCCGTCCCATACGTTGTGCTCATCCGCTGCGCGTATGTGCTCCTTCTTCTCCTCGTCCATTTTACATCCCATCCAGTCGACAATCCATGCCGACGATATGTGTAGAACCGTTCCGTTTATAAAAGGAACGGGCAGAATGTCGCACTGTGGACAAGCGATGGGCTGATATGTCCGTCATTCCGAAAGTCCGTCGGAGTCGTGCACCTGCATCTCGAACATCTCGATGATCTCGGACACCGAGGTGCACTGCTCGGGCGTCTTGTCATCCCTGACGCGTCCCGTGAACCTGGGGAACCTGATGCCGAGCCCCGCGCCCTCCTTCAGCACATCCTTGGCGGCGGTGTGGATGGGGCTCAGGGTGATCTCGGCCGCCACGACCTCCAGCACGACGTTCGGCTCGAACCACACATCGGGTACCATCTCGGCGTCCACGGACGACGGCTTCGACTCCGAGAGGGAGCCGTCCAGCAGGGCAGGCATGGCGTCCAGGAACGCGTCGTCGAATCCGGTCCCGAGCTTGCATACGGTCTCGAACCTTCCAGTCTCGCCGTCGTACGCCGCCATCAGGAGGGCGCCGTACCTGCCCGCCCTCTTGCCCATGCCGTAGAACGCCCCCACGACGACGAGGTCGAACGAGTCCGTGAGGGCCTGCTGGTAGTCCTTCTTGTACTTGATCCAGAGGAACCCCCTGGAGCCGGCGCGGTAGACGGAGTCGGGGGCCACCGATTTCGCCATTATGCCCTCGCACCTGGCGCCGATGGCGTTGGCGAAGAACTCCTCGCCCTCCTCCGGGCTGCCGACCATCCTCATGGTGGTCATCTGGACGTTGTCCCCGATCTCGAACCCCTCCTCCAGAGCCGCCCTTCTCTCCAGATAGGGCCTGGGGGTCCAGTCCTCGCCGTCGGCGTACAGCATGTCGAACATGAAGATCCTGACCGGGACGTCCCTGACGGCCTCGTCCATCCCGTGCTTCTTCCTGCGGTGTGTGACGTTCTGGAACGGCAGCATGAATCCGGTCTCCGGATCGATCGCGACGCACTCGCCCTCGATGATGGCCTCGTCGTGACCGCATCTGGCCCTCAGGGCCTCGGCGATGTCGGGGAAGTTGGAGGTCAGGTCCTCCAGCCTCCTGGAATACAGTTTGACGGAGTCCCTGCCAATGTGGGCCTGGACCCTGATCCCGTCGTACTTGTACTCCATGGCGCATCTGCCGCCCATCTTCTCGACGACCTCGGATATGGAAGGCAGCCTCTCCGCGAGCATGACCTTCACCGGGCTGCCGACCTTGACGCCGATGGCGCGGACCGCGTCCATGCCGCCGTTGGCGATGGTCTCGGCGACCAGGCCGATGTCGCATGTGACGTTGAACGCCCTCTCGATCGCGGGGCGGTCCTCCTTCGTCGCGAAGGCCTCGGCCAGCGCGTCCAGGATGGTCATGTCCGCGGCACCGACCCTCATCCTGCCCGTGACGGTCCTGCAGAGGTACCTGGCCTCCAGTGGCCCGGAGTCGTGGAGGAGGCCGGCTAGGGTTTTCTGCTTGGTGTCCTGGGAGTCCTTGCCGTCCGCGTTCTCGATCGTGGTCAGCCCCCTGACGACTCTGGCTACTGTCAGCTCCTCGGAGAACAGCGCCATCTGCTTCTTCCTGGAGATCATGGTCTCGGCGACCTGGCCCATGTCTCCCGTCTCGATGGTGAGCTTCTCCACCTTGTCGTCCGGGTTCCCGGAGGCTTTGGCTATGGCCTTCATGACAAGCCTGTCGGCCATGCCGAGCACCCCGGGCACGAAGTCGGGGTGGAGCTTCCCCTGGCTGAGGTAGACGATGGAACGCAGCTCGCCCTTGTCCGCTCTGCGGAAGAACTCCGCGAGTATGGACGTCATCTCGAGGCGGCTGCCCGTGGATTCCAGTCTGTCGAAGGTCTCTGCCAGGTCGGAGTAAAGCATGCCGTCCGCATCGGGGCACAACTAAAAAAGGTTGGTTCAGTAGCCGTCGAGGCGGGTCTGGTTCTTCCTGACCACGGGGGAGCTGCCGCGGCTGAGCTCCTCGCTCAGCCTCTCCAGCCTGTCCCTCATCGCCCGCTCCTTCTCGGCGCTGTTCCTCTCGAGGACCTCGTCCAGCGTGCCCTTGGCGACGAGGACGTAGACCTCCCCGTCGTTCTTCCTGCCCGTCCTCCCGCGGCGCTGGATCGTGCGGATCTCGGAAGAGACAGGCTCGTAGAACACCACAGCGTCGGTGCTGGACACATCCAGTCCCTCCTCACCGACGGATGTGGAGACGATGACGTTGTACTCCCCGCGCCTGAACCCGTCCAGGAGGGCGACCTGGTCCCTCTGCCTCAACCCCCCGTTGGACTGGCCGACGAGCATCCCCACCCTGGCGCCGGGCACCGAGGCGAGCTTCCGGGTCAGCATCTCGCACGTGTCCCTGTACTGGGCGAACACGATGACCTTCGAGCCCGACCCCCCGTCGATGGTGCGGCTGACAAGGGAGAGAACCCTTGACACCTTGGGATGCTCCACGTTGGTCCTGTCGACGATGGTCCTGACGCCGACGTACTCGGGACGTCTGACTATCTCCCTGGAGCTCCTGCCTCCCTCCTTTTGGTCCGCCTCGGCTTCGATCTTCTCCAGGTAGACCCTGAGCGGGGTCATCCCCTGGGTCTCGGCGAGCCCGATGGCGTGGAGGAGCTTGATGCAAATCGAGTGGAGTGCCAGGCCCCTGTAGACGATGGCCGTCTTCTCGCCGCGTGTGAGTCTAGCCTGGAGCCCCTGGCCTACGGTCAGCATGTACGAGGTGGATATCTGCCATCCGGGACGGATGAGGTTGAGGCTCACCATCTCCGAGACGAAGTGGTCCAGCATGGACCTCAGCAGGGCGGTGGTGTCCTGGATGTCCTGGGGGATGTTGACCTCGATCCTGTTCACGTATGTGTAGTGGATGTAGGGGGACACGTCCGGATCCTCGTCGGAGCGGATGTCTATCCTCCTGAGGTGCAGGTTGATGCACACCTCCTCGATCTTCGAGGTGTCGCTGCCCGGCGAGGCGGTCATGCCGATGCATCTGGCACCCTTGGGGCAGAAGCGCGCGACCCTCACGTAGGCGTAGTTCCCGACGCCTCTGTGGGCCTCGTCGTAGATGATGAGGGAGAATCCTTCCAGACCGTACCTTCCGGCCTCCAGGTCGTTGGCCACGGACTGGGGCGTCGACACGACCACGTCGCAGGAATCGACGATCCCGGCGCGGGTCTCCGGCTTCATGTTCCCATTCATCTCGCCGATCTTAGCATCGACCAGTGTCCTGGAGAAGGACCCGCGGTGCTGGTCGACCAGCGGCTTGGTGGGTGCCAGGATGAGGACCTTCCCGGTGGACAGGTACTCCGCGGCGACCCTGACGGCGACCACGGTCTTCCCGAGGCCTGTCGGCAGGATCACGAGGGTGTTGTTCCTCAGGCATCCCTGCACCATGGCGGTCTGGTACCTGCGCTCCTCGACGGAGCCCGGAACTATGCGGGGATGCTCGACGGACGTCATGTGACGCCTGCATTATTGATAGAATAAGATAAAGGGTTGGGAGGTCGGGCCTCCCGGTTCCCGTTTAGTGGCATCCGCCGCCGCAGGAGGCGCAGCCGTTGAAGTTGGGGTTCCTGATGGTCAGGCCGGTCCCGAAGTTGGGGTCGTCGATGAACTCGATGACGCACTCCTCGAGCTCCTTCTTCGTCTCGTCGTCGTAGAACATGTCGAAGCCGTGGGCGGACTTGTCGACGTTCTCCCCCTCGGCGGCCTTCTCCTGGAAGGACATTCCGAACTGGGGGCCGGAGCACGCGAATCCGGACAGGTAGATCTTGATCCCGTAGCCGACCTTCTGGTTCTTCTCCAGCAGGTCGTTGATGAACTTCTCTGCATCGGGTGTAATCTGTACCATTTCTATCGCTCCGTCATTCTCCGCACTGTATTTAACGTTGTTGAATTCCACATCACTGGTCCAGTTCGATGTCGAAAAGCTCGGCATATCTCCTGTAGGCGTAGGACTGGGCACGGGTCATCGCCATGTACGAGCCGATGGTTATCGCCTCCAGGATCTCCCCGCGGGTCGCTCCGGCGTCCAGGGCGTGCCGAGACTGCACCGACACGCAGTATTCCCCTCCGGCAGCGGTCGCGGCGGCGATGGCGCACAGAAGCCTCTGCTTCCTGTCCAGCTCCCCCTCGCCCTCCAGCACCGCGCGGGCAAGGCCGGTCATGGGGAGGAAGAGGTCCGGGCGCTCGCTCAGGACCTGGTTCACCACCGGCACGAACCCGTACCGCCTCCGGGTGGCCTCCAGCACCTTCTCGGTCTCCTCTCTCAGACGCTGATCGTCGTTCATGGATTCGGAACCGTGTCGCTGGCTTAAGTCACTCTCCACCACGTGAACGGCGTCCTGGGTCGGAGCCCACGTGGAAAACACGTGCAACCGGCGTCCGAAGGTCATTTCAAGGCGTGATCCGGGAATCAACGTGACCGCACGGTACCTCCTTTATCTCCAGAACGTCAAGTAGTGCTCTCCGCGGCGCATGCCGCAGGAGAAACAACGATGAACAATCAGACTCTGACGGCCATCTTCACAGTGGTCGGCACAAGGAACGGATACGATCGCGTGCAGGCGGAGTTCTCGCCGTTCCGCGATTTCAAGGTCAAGTGGTCCCGCTCTTACAAGTGGATAGAGTTCGAGGTGAGCGACTACCTCTGCGACGCCCCCGAGGACGTCATCGAGTCCCTGGCGGTCACGATCTTCCACAGGATCAGGGACGATACCCACGACAACCTGATGAGGTACGGCGATGCGGTCTGTGAATGGATAACCTCGGACGATTTCGTAAGGTCGAAGCAGCCCGTGTTCGTCCGCAGGTTCAGGGGGATAAGCCTGAGCACGATGGGCAACCACAGGGACCTCGCCGAGTCCTACCAGAGGCTCGTGGACATGGGGCTCGTGGAGAGGGACCCCGACATCTACCTGGGATGGGCCGCCGGCGGCAGCAGCAGGGCCGTGGGCCGCGCGAGCATACTGATGAAGGTCGTGGCGATGTCGCAGCTGCTCGACTGCGACGATGTCCCGGACGAGGTGATGGATTACTGCCTCTATTCGCAGCTCGCCCATGTCGGCATGGGGTTCAACAGGAACGGGGAGAGCCGCGGGTCCCAGTACGACGCCCTCCTGTCCAGGTTCCCAGACCGTGCGGAGATGGACAGCGCGCTGAGGAGGTTCAACATGCACATATGAAGAGGAAAAGCGGGGTGTCCCCCGTGCGCTAACACACGCCATCATGGTCGGACGGTGACGTCCGTCTCCGGGCACTGACTTACGCAGGGGGTGTGTGTCGGACCCGACGTTGGCCTCCGGTCACGGCTGCGACGACTCGTCGCCAGCTCCCGCAGGAGCCCCAAATGAATGGGAAACGGGCCACTGTGCGCCGTCCCGTGCACATGGCGTTCACGGATCGCGCCCCTCCGCCGGCACGGCGCGTTAACATCCTGCGCCCCTTATTTCAAGATACCTCCGAGGGGAGGGGGCGGACCCCTTCCCCGCCATTCGTCAAACGACGGATTATCAGTCTGTTATGGGGAGATGTACGATGAAAACTAAGACGATTGTCGTAATTTTACTGATTCAGTAGAAATATATGCGGGATTTCTACGATATCCCTAGGCATCACTACGAATTATGAGGACAAATTACGAATTCTGCACAAAGCTTTATCAAAGACTACAAGATACCACGCCTCCATGAAGGAAGTACTCACGCCTAAGTCAGTCGCCATCATCGGTGCATCCAACGATGAGACCAAACTGGGCGGTATGCTTGTCAAGAACATGATAAACGCGGGCTTCAAGGGCAAGCTCTACCCCATCAACCCCAAGGGCGGGGAGATCCAGGGCCTGAAGGCCTACACCTCCGTCGCCGAGGTCGGGGAGCCCATCGACCTCGCGGTCTTCGCCGTCAAGAACACCCTCGTAGCAGAGGAGGTCAAGAAGCTCGGCGAGGCCAAGGTGCCCTACGCCGCCATCCTCACAGCCGGATTCAAGGAGGAGAGCGCAGCCGGAGCGGAGCTCGAGAAGGAGCTCATCAAGGTCGCCAAGGAGGCCGGAGTCAGGTTCCTGGGACCCAACTGCTTCGGAGTCATGAACCCCGGCGCCGGTGTCAACGCCACGTTCGCGCACCTGCTGCCTCCCGTGGGCAACATCTCCATCTTCTCCCAGTCCGGAGCCGTCGGATCGTCCATCATCGACTGGGCCATCTTCAACGGAATGGGAATCGCCAACTTCATCACCTACGGAAACAAGGCCGACCTGGACGAGGCTGACATCATCCACGACATCATGGAGGACCCCCAGACCAAGGTCCTGGGAATGTACTGCGAGGGAATCACCAACGGTGAGAAGTTCGTCACCGAGATCCAGAACACCAAGGTCAAGAAGCCCATCGTCATCTTCAAGAGCGGAAGGACCCAGGCCGGATCCGCGGCGGCGTCCTCCCACACAGGATCCCTCGCCGGATCCGATGCCGTCAACAACGTCATCTTCGACAAGCTCAACATCTACAGGGCCCACGACCTTGACGACATGTTCGACGCGCTCAGCGTGTTCAGCAGCTGCGGTCCGATGAAGAAGGACGGAATCGCCATCATCACCAACGCCGGAGGTCTCGGTGTGATGTCCGCGGACGCCGCCTTCGAGGCCCCCAACGTGTACGCCGTCAAGTTCTCCGACAAGACCATCGAGGAGATCAAGACCAGGGTCCCCACCGTCGCCGGACTCACCAACCCCATCGACGTCCGCGGAGACGCCAAGCCCGAGTACTTCAGGGAGGTCATCGACATCGTGACCAAGGACCCGGAGGTCGGAGGACTGGTCATCATGGGATCCCCGCTGGACACCGCGGACCTCGAGTCCGTCGCCAAGATCATCGTCGAGATGAAGGACGAGATCCCCGTGCCCACCGTCGTGTGCTTCGCCGGAGGTGTGAAGTGCGACAGGGCCAACGCGATCTTCAAGGAGGGCAAGATGCCCACGTACCCCACACCCGACAGGGCCGTCCACGCGCTGTCCGTGCTCAGGGGATACACGAAGAACCTGGACAAGGCCGCGACCCCCATGGAGGTCCCCGACGTCAAGGGATACGAGACCGCCCAGAAGGTCCTCGGCAAGGCCAGGGCCGAGGGAAGGGACTCGCTCACCGAGTCCGAGGGTAAGGAGATCTTCGCCGCCTACGGCGTCCCCACGCCCGGAGAGGCTCTGGTCAACAGTGCCGACGAGGCCGCCGCCGCCTGCGACAAGATCGGCTACCCCGTGGTCATGAAGATCGTCTCCCCCGACATCAAGCACAAGACCGATGTCGGAGGTGTCGTCGTCGGCGTCAAGGACGCCGCGGAGGCCAAGGCCGCATACACCAAGATCATGGACTCCTGCACCAAGAACGTGCCCGGCGCGAACATCGTCGGAGTGTCGATCCAGCAGATGGTCTCCGGACAGGAGGTCATCCTCTCGATGATCCGCGACCCGCAGTTCGGACCCGTCATCTCCTTCGGTCTCGGAGGAATCTACGTCGAGATCCTGGGAGAGATCTCCCAGGCCCACGCTCCCATGACCGAGGAGCAGCTGGACAGGATGATCAAGTCCACCAAGGCCTACAAGCTCATGTCCGGCGCCAGGGGACTCCCCGAGGCCGACGTCGACGCCATGAAGGACTGCATCCGCAGAATCGTCACCATCGCCCTGGAGAACCCCGAGATCCACGAGCTGGAGATCAACCCCGTCATCGTCGGACTCAAGGGCAAGGGCTGCTGGGCGGTCGACGCGCTGGTCACCCTGGTCAAGGAGTGATCCCGAAACCCCGAAGGGAGGGGACACCCCTCCCACCATTCCCTTCTCACCCTCCTCCTTCGCCGAGGATTTAATATCCAACGCTCATTCGGCATCCGATGACTTCCGAACTTATCTTCGTGGGACTCGGCCTCAGCGGCACAGACGGAATGACCGTGAAGGCCTTCAACGCACTGAAGGAATGCGACAAGATCTACGCCGAGTTCTACACCTCGATGCTCATCGGCACCAAGGTCGAGGACCTGGAGGCCGCCCTGGGCAAGAGGGTGCATGTCCTCTACCGCGCACAGGTGGAGGAGTGCGACGACGTCATCAAGGATGCCATGGAGATGAGGGTCGGCTTCATCACCGCCGGGGACACGATGTCCGCAACCACCCATGTGGACCTCAGGATCCAGGCCGCCGAGGCCGGGATACCCGTCAGGGTCTTCCACGGGATCTCCATATTCTCCGCCTGCCCCACATCCCTCGGGCTGCAGCACTACAAGTTCGGCAGGACCGTGACCCTCCCCTTCCTCGAGGAGAACTACCATCCCAAGTCCCCCTATGACCACATCAAGGAGAACAAGGACAGGGGCCTGCACACGATGATCCTCCTGGACATCAGGGCGGATGAGCTCAGGTACATGACCGCCCACCAGGCCATAGAGTGGCTCATCGAGGGGGAGAAGGCCTGGGGAGAGGGTCTCATCGACGACAAGACGCTGCTCTGTGTCGCATCTCAGGTCGGATCGCCCAACGAGAAGGTGTTCGCCGGCTACCCCCAGGACCTCCTCAAGATGGACCTCGGGGAGCCCCTGCACACCCTGGTCCTCCCGGGCAATCTGCACTTCATGGAGGCATTCGCCCTCGTGAGGTTCGCCGGCGCCCCCGAGGAGATCATCGAGGACGAGTGAAGTTCACCCAAACCTCTTCCCTTATCCAGAATCTGTATGATGGATAATCCATCCATCCTTATATAGATAGAACGACATCTCCATCCAATCCAGAATTATGGTGATTGAATGGAAAAGAAACAGATGTACGCCGCGGTTGCCGCCGTGGTTGTCGTGATCATTGTCGTTGCTGCAGGCGTCTGGTACATGACGAGCAACAACGGCGGATCGAACGAATCCTCTGAGACCGGGGATTCCTATTATTTCTACCTCGACGGGATGGGGGACCTGAACGGATGGTACACCGCACAGGGATCCGATGCCGAGGTTGCCCTCAAGGCCGCCCTCGATGAGGCCGGTGTCGAGTACAACATCTCTAACGGATGGATGTCCAGCATCGGCGACTGTGTCGCGGGTGCAAACGGACTTTATCTCGGGACTTATGTCTACACGGCGAACACTATTGAAGATCCCATCGAGGACTATTTCGTCAACGGTTCTGTTCTGAACGAGAGCGCCGGAAACATCATCTATGTCACATACAGCACATACACAATGGACGAGTACGGTGTGATGTTTTACGATGTCAACCCCCATTCCACGACCGATGCCAACCTGATGTCCACAGGCCCCTTCGCTTCTGATTCCTACAGCCCTCTGTCGTATGATGACACATACTGGTTCTATCTCGACGGGATGGGGGACCTGAACGGATGGTACACCGCACAGGGGTCCGATGCAGAGGTTGCCCTCAAGGCCGCCCTCGATGAGGCCGGTATCGAGTACAACATCTCGAACGGATGGGTGTCCAGCATCGGTGAATGCATCCCCGGTGTTGGAGACAAGTACATCGGCTCCTTCGTCTACACCTCGAACACGACAGACAACGCTTACCAGACATACTTCGGGACCGGACCCGCACTGAATCAGGCCATCGGGAACATCGTATACCTCACATATTCGACGTACACCTTCGTCGACTACACCATGAGCTACGATCTCAACCCATACAACACGACCAGTGACCTGATGACCACAGGCCCCTTCGCAACCGCTTAAACTATAAACGGCGGGAGTCAATCCCGCCCACCTTCAGCAAGGTGCGCAAATGGATGACCGCTCCCGCGTGACTCTTTCTATAGCCATCGTCTTGGCAGGCGTTCTACTAGCGGTCGCTGCGGCATCCCTGGTTTCGGAGGCAGAGACCGACCAGGCCAGCGGGACCGTCATCGACTACGGCGACCGCGACACTCTGTGGACGGACGCCGACCTGTCCGGATACGGCACCGCCCTCGATCTCCTGGAGTACGCATGCGAGTTCAACGGGCTCTCCGTCACATTCGACGATGACGGGGCGATCACCGAGATCGGGGGAGTGGCCAACACGGACACGGCCGAATGGGGCCTCTGGGTGGTCTATCCCGGATCGATCGAGTGGGTACATCTGGATGCGCCATACGACTACGACCCGGAGGAGTTCACCATAACGTCCTGGTCCTATGTGGCCGAGGGCGAGGAGCCGACCGTCGCCGTCGACTACTCGGGCAATCCCATATACGGATACCAGCAGAAGTTCAGGGTCGTGTCGCTCTCACCGTCCATCACGGAGATCCTGGCATCGGTCAAGGCGGAGAACGTCGTCGTCGGCGTCGACTCCTACTCCAACTATCCCCAGTCTATAGCAGATGCGGCGGCATCGGGGGACATCGCGGTGGTCGGATCGTACACCAGCCCGAGCTTCGAGCTCATAACGGGGACGAATCCCGACGTGGTCTTCGCCGATTCGTCCCAGAGGTCCCACACCAACATGGTATCGCAGCTGCGCTCGGCATCGGTGGACTCCGTCCTCCTCTATCCGGGGGAGGACCTGGAGAGCATCATGGACAACATCTTCATCGTGGGGACCGTGATCAACTACGGCATGGCCGCGGAGGAGGTCATAGACGACACCTACGAGGTGATCGACCTCCTCGCCGACAAGGTCTTCACGCCCGAGGCCGGGGGGACCGTCGATCTCATGATATCCCTCGATCCCGACATAAGCCCGTGGGTGTCCGGCTCGGACACATACATGAGCAGCATATCTTCACTCTTCAATTCAAACAACGTCTTCTCCGAATGGGGCGGCTGGGTCCATCTGACCTCGGACAGGATCCCGTACGCCAACCCAGAGAAGATAATCATCATCACGACGGAGTACTCCGCTACGCAGGAGGAGTACGATTACCTCTACGAGAACCTGCCCGCCCAGTGGAAGGACACGGACGCCTGGAGGAACGGGGAGGTCTACGTCATCTGCGAGAGCGCCGCCGACCTGGTCCAGCGCTTCGGACCCAGGACGGCGCAGGTGGCCGAGCTGACGGCCATGATCCTGCATCCGGACGCCTTCGACACGGAGGTCCCCAAGATCATCGGGGACGACTACGAGGACTATCTGGAGTTCAGCACCTACATGAGCTACGATTGAGGATTGTCAATGAACGGTAAGGCACTGGCATCGATGGCGGTCGTCGCCATACTTCTCGTCACAGCGGTCTGCATCGTCCCACCGTCGGATGCGACGGGGGACACGGACGTGCTGTTGGACCACGGAAACGGTTCCGTCGAATGGACGCAGTCCTCCGGAGGCACGGTGGAGGACGTGCTCGCCGATGCGATGATCGGGCTCGGGGTCGATTTCGAGATATCATCCGGCACGATCTCCGTGGACGGTGTCTCCTCCAAGACGGTCGGGTCCTCCTCCAACGGAGGGTCTCTCGAGGAGTCCGGAGCGACGGGGGCGACGGTCACCACGGAGTGGCACGTCTTCCTGTGGTACGGCTCCTCATGGGTGGAGACGGACGAGCTGTCCGTTCCGGCCGACGCGTCCGCGGTGGCGCTGGCGTTCTATCCCGACGGGATCGCGCCGGTGGTGACGCCGGACCACCCCTACGCTGTGACGATGTCCAGAGGGGATTCGTCGAACACAGGGAACTTCGATGCCGACTACTCCTCCGGGGAGGAGTACGAGGTGACATGGTCAGAGACCGGGACCGCCCATGCCAACATCCTCTACGCCGGAGGATACGTATTCCAGAAGTACGGCATCGACTCCACAGGCACGGCAAGGGTCGTGTGCATCGACGGGGAGACCGGGGAGCACGTCTGGGAGTTCGAGTTCACCAGCGGCTCCAACTACGAGTCGTCCACCCCGCTCATCGTCGGCGACTGGATATACGTCGCGACCATGACCGGGTACATCTACAGGATTCCGCTCTACGAGGGTCCCGGCGAGAACAACGCCAACGTGACGTCCATAGGCGGCGTCCCGTTCTCGGAGGCGAGCCCCGTGGAGGCCGTGCTGAAGGACTTCGAGGTCGGCAACACCTACGACTCGGGATTCTCGTCCATGGTCTTCGACTCCGGGGTCATCTACGTGACCCATTCCAACGGCATGGTCTACTGCTTCGACACCGACCTGAGCCTCATATGGTCCCAGATGCTGGACGGGAGCACATACCTGGTCGCCCCCACCGTCTACGACGGGTACCTCTTCACCGGCGCGCTCGACGGGCGTCTCTACGTTCTTGACGCGGTCGGGGGAGGGATCGTCGCGGACACCACGGTGGCCCAGTACAGGTACCAGTCCAAGGTCTACGGGGGCGTGGGGCAGGTCGCCGTCCAGCCCACGGGGAACGGGACGTACACGCTGTACATGACGTTCTCCGATGGACTCGGGATGAGCCAGATCAACTGCGGGTTCGCGATATACGAGTTCTCCCCGAGCGGAAACGTGCTCGTGGAGAGGTACAGGAACGAGGACCTCGGCGACATGGGCAGGTACATCCTGCCGGTTGACACCCCCGATTTCAGGGGCGTGTACTTCGTCGCCGCACCCGGCTCGGGAACCAACCTCTACCGCATAGACTCCGCTGGCAACCTTGAGACGATGACGGAGGGACTCGCGGAGATCCACTCCGCACCGGTGCTGGCGGACGACCGCTACATCTACCTGGTCAGCTACTCGTCCTCGGACCCCATCTACCAGATCTCCCTCGACGGGACGATCGTAGGAACCGCCTCCTGTCCGTCCGGCGTGCGCAACTTCAACATGATCCCGCTCGTCGTCCTCGGCGACACGATCTTCGGCGGGACAGACTCCGGTATCTACAGGTTCGACGGCGTGTTCCCTGTCTATGTGGCACCCTCGCTCGAGCAGGGCCAGCCGCTGATCCTCATCATAGCCGAGATCGTCGCGGCGATCCTCGTCGCCCTCGGCCTCGTGTACGCCGTCCTGAGGTTCAAGGGACATGAGAAGCCCTTCAACTACCTCAAGACCTCGTTCCTCCACTACCTCTACGGTGACGACCAGTCCCACAACACGAGGAACAAGCACAGGCTCAAGTTCATCATAGTCATCGGCGCCATCCTGACGTTCGCCGCTTTCACGCTCTGCCTGTGCGTGGGGTCCACCTCGATTGAGAACCCGGTGGAGGCCTACTCCGCGCTGTTCTCGGCGATATCCAAGGGAGGCGTGGGCCTGGACTCTCTGGAGACCACGATATACGTCTCAAGGCTCCCGCGCACGATCGCCGCGCTCGCGGTGGGGATCGGGCTGTCCGTGGCCGGATGCATCTACCAGGCCATCATCAGGAACCCTCTGGTCGACCCGTACATCATGGGCGTGTCCTCGGGTGCCGGGGTGGCGGCCATCGCCGTCATAGCGTTCGATTTCACGTTCTTCGGGATGTTCTCGTCCCATTCGATATTCCTGACAGCCATAACAGCCTGCATCGGAGGCCTCATCGCCTTCGCGTGCACCATGCTCCTGGCGGAGAAGTCGGGAGGCTCGGCGATCAACTACGTCCTGTCCGGAGTGGTCATAGGGCTCGCGTTCTCCGCCGTCCAGACCATCATGCTGACCATGGCCGGCAACAAGCTTAGCAACGCGCTGTCGTGGCTGTACGGCTCGTTCGCGGAGGTCACATGGTCACAGGTCGGAATCATCGTGTTCCTGGCCGTGTTCCTCTCCCTGGTCCCGCTGATATGGGCCAAGGAGCTGAACCTGGTGCTTCTGGGCGAGGACCAGGCCCGCCAGATGGGTCTGAACGTCAGACGTTTCAACAGGTGGATGCTGATCCTCGCCTCGATCCTGACCTCGGTCTGCGTGGCGTTCTGCGGAGTCATCGGCTTCGTGGGACTGGTCATCCCGCACCTGTGCAGGATGCTCCTGGGAAGCGACCACAGGATGGTGCTTCCCGCCTCGATATGCTTCGGAGGCGTGATGCTGATGCTCGCCGACCTTCTGGCGAGGACAGGCTACTACGGCATGGAGCTGCCGGTCGGCGCCATCACCACGGTGATAGGCATACCCGTGTTCGCCTATCTCCTGATCAAGAGGGGGAGGATGTACGATGGATGATGTCCCGCTGCTCGAGCTCCGCGATGTGGAGAAGACCTACGAGGACGGCTACAGGGCCGTCCGCGGGGTGTCCTACAAGCTCGGCCCCGGCCAGCTGGTGGGCCTCATAGGCCCGAACGGATGCGGCAAGACAACGATGATGAAGTGCATCAACAGGATGCACGATCCGACGGCAGGCGACATCCTGATAGACGGGGAGTCGGTCCTCGACAAGACCCCCGGCGAGATCGCCAGGAAGGTGGCCAACGTTCCCGCCGAGCTGAGGGGCAGCTTCGGCCTGACGGTGTTCGAGACCGTCATGCTCGGCAGGTACCCGTATCTCAAGAACGTCTGGTGGGAGCCGAAGGAGGACGAGGACATGGTCCTCGACGCGCTGGAGAAGTTCGGCGTCGCCCATCTGAAGGACCGTGCGGTCGGAGCCCTGTCGTCCGGTGAGAGGCAGAGGGTCCTGATCGCCAAGGCCTACGTGCAGCAGCCGAGGCTCATGCTGGTCGACGAGCCCACGTCCCATCTCGACATGAAGTACAAGCTGGACGTCATGGAGTACCTCAACGCCATGGTGAAGAAGGACATGACCGTGCTCGTGGCCGAACACGACATCTCCCTGATGGCGAGGTACTGCGACACCTGCATCATCATGAGGAAGGGGGAGATTGTAGGCATGGGCGACCCGAAGAAGGTCATAACCCCCGAGCTCATCGAGGACGTCTACGAGGTCAGCGCATCGGTCGGGTTCGACGACGACGGGGAGCTCTTCGTGCTGCCAAAGAGGTACGTCCGCGGCCACGACACACTTTAAGAACGTCAGGCGGATGGGGTCGACATGGTCAGATGCGTGCGCGTGCCGAAGCGCGAAGGGGAGCAAGTGCGCTCAGCGCTGTTCGCGGAGGGTCTGCTGGACCTCGGTGCGAGGATCCGCTCCGAGGGTGACTGCCTGCTGATCCCGGTGCTCTGCGACTCGTACATGGACTACGAGGTCGTGGATGCGGACATGGCTGTGCAGGAGCAGCGCCCCACGGACTACCGCGATGTGGCGGACGTGCCAGAGGATCTGAGGGACCATCTGCCATCGTCGTTCGATGTAGTCGGGGATGTGGCAATGATCAAGCTCCCCGACGAGCTGAGGCCATATGCGTCCCAGATAGGCGAGGCGCTTCTGAAGGTGAACCGCAGCATCCGCATCGTTTTCGAGGACCACGGAGTCAAGGGGGAGTTCAGGATCCGCGACCTGGAGAGGATCGCGGGGGAGGGGACCTCCGAGACCGTCCACAAGGAGTTCGGGGTCAGGCTGTACACGGACCCCGCCAGGGTGTACTTCAATCCACGTCTGAGCAGTGAGAGGGCCCGCATCGCAGGGCTGGTCCGTGACGGGGAGACGGTCATAGACATGTTCGGAGGGGTCGCCCCGTTCGGCACGGTGATGTGCCGTCTGGCGAAACCGGAGGTCGTGTACTCGATCGACCTCAACCCTGATGCGGAGCACTTCGCCAGGATAAACGCGGAAAGGAACCACATCTCCAATCTGCATCCGATGACGGGTGACTCATCGGAGCTCGTCTACGGATTGCCAATGGCCAATCGCATAATCATGAACCTCCCGCAGATCGCGGACAGGTTCCTGCCCATTGCCCTGGACAGGCTGGAGCACGGCGGCGTCATCCACATGTACAAGATCATCGAGAGGGAGGACTTCCCGCCGTTCCTGGAGAGGCTGGTGTCGGATGCCGCGTCGGGAGGGCACTCCATCTCCATAGAGCACTCCGAACTCAAGACTTACTCCCCGACGATGAGCGTCTACTCTCTGGACATCACGAAGGGCTGAAGTTGTTTGTCCGCCGGCCCGTCCAGCCGGCGGAGGCGCTCAGCTGCCTTCCTCCAGAACCTCGAGGCCCCTCAGACCGAAGACCTCCGGACGCATCATCTTGGTCCTCAGCTCGCACTCGCGTCTGAACGTCTTGAAGTTCACAGTGGGCGATCCGTAGCGCTTGACGGCATCCCACATGCACTCCGTCACCACGCAGTGCCAGACCGTCCCGAGGAGTTGTCCGGGGACGGCCTTCCTCGACTCGGATTCGGCGACGATCCTGGAGTACTCCTTGTCTACCAGGTCCTGGGTCACGTACCTGAGCGCCATCTCGTGCTCGGTGCTGGTCCCATCCCTTTTCTCCTCGCGTCTGTTTCCTGTGGATGAGACCTTGAACACGCAGAAGCTCCTGTTTAGGACCTTCGCCCAGTTCGTTCTTCCGAACCGGTTCACGAACCCGTATCTCTTGACAACGATCCCTTCCCCGCATCCGGCTCCTTCCGCCACCATCCAAGTGTTTTCAACATCGGCGAACCGCTCCAGGGTCTTCAGGTCGGGGCGGTCGATGACGGCCAGCGGAGGGATGTACTCGATCCCGTAGGCGTCGAGGATCGGTGCGTACTCCTCGTAGGGGATGTACTGCCTTCCGTCGCATCTGAGCATCTTGCCGTCTCCCCAGGGGTACTCGGCGGACGTGTCCTCGGCGGTCACGTCGAACACGAACCATCTGTTCCAGGTCTCGGGTACGTACGATCTCACCGTATGGGGCACCATCCACTCCCCGTACAGGCGGAGTCCAGGGAAGTCCCTGAGGAACCTCCCGATCCCGGGGTGCCCCTGGACGAATGTCGCGAAGGGCTCGGGAGGTTGGATCTCCTTGTTCCTGCTCATCGTGCGGACCTCTCCGTCCTCGGTGTAGGCGCACATGTTGGAGCCGTCCATCTTGGGGAAGATGTGGCAGACTCCGTCGAGGAGCCCTTCCGTCTCGTCGGCGTCGATGCGTTCAACATGCTGGTATCTGACGAACATTTTCTTTCACTCCTCGGCCTCATCATCGGCCGTGAGGCGTCCTCAGACACATCTCGTATTTGAATGATTATGTTATAACAATCAAACATGATTTGTTAATTGTTGAAAACACATCGACTGGTAACTACAACTTCTCAAAAACAATAAATAGATGGATGCGGAAGTGAACGCATGACCTACATCGTCCGCATAGTGAAGGGCAGGTACGAGTATCTGTACGAGTGCCGCAGCAGAAGGGTTGAGGGGAAGAGGAACCCCGTCTCCGATCGCATATTCATCGGACGTGTGGATCTCGAGACGAGGGAGTTCATCCCCAAGAGCTATGTGGTGAAGGGAATGCTGGATGTGGAGAGGATGGAGGTCACGGGCAGATCGCTGCCGCGTGTGCCCTCCTGTTACCTTCCGATGTCCGGAGAGGTCACTTCTTGAGCGGGTCCAGCGTGATGCCCGTCTGGCCCTGGTAGTTGCCGCTGCGCTGGGCGTAATCCTTGACGGTCTCGGAGTTCAGGGTCTCCATGACCATCTGGCAGAACCTCTCGCCGATCGGAATCTCCACGGGGTCGTCAGTGGCGTTGTACGCTCCGAGCGTGAGGGTCCCTTCGAAGCCGGCGTCAATCTTCCCGAACGCGCCGATGACCCCCTTCCTTATCCAGGTCGTCCTGAGCCACAGCTGGGCGCAGATGTCTCCTGCCATCCTGACCCTCTCGACCGTCGACACGTAGAACATGGTGCGGGGAGGTATGGTCACGACGCCCTCCCTCTTGATCACCGGGTCGCCGCGAACCGATATCTCCGCGATGCGGAGGTCGTAGCCGTTGGGGGTGAGGCCCCTCTCGCTGAAGTCGCTGATGCCGATGTACCCTGTCATCAGGCTCTCCATGATGTCCCTGTCGGATAGGATTCCCATGCGACCCGGAATGGCTACATGATTTATAGAGTATCCTCGAATTCCAGTCTCATGATCGTGCCCCGTTTCATCAGGAAAGGAGACAAGCTCGGAGTCACCGCGCCCTCGTTCGGCGTGAACGACCCTCTGGACGCCAACAGGTTCTCCAGTGCCAAGGAGAAGTTCTCGGCCATGGGGTACGGGATAGTGGAGACCCCCGACGTCTACACCGCAGACGAGGAAGGCAGGTCCGCTCCCGCGAGGCAGAGAGTGGACGAGCTCACGAGCCTTCTGGAGGATCCCGAAGTCTCGTGCATATTCTCGGCCAAGGGCGGGGACTACCAGTTCGAGATGCTGCCCCTGATGGACTGGGACGCTTACGAATCGAACCCCAAGTGGTTCCAGGGCTATTCGGACAACTCCACACTCATGTTCAAGATGACGGCGGAGCACGACGTCGCCACCGTGTACTGCGGCAACTTCGGGGACTTCGGCATGGCGGAGTGGCATCCGAGCCTGACGGAGAACCTGGAGTTCCTGGAGGGCTCCAGAACTTCGCAGGACTCGTTCCCGTTCCACGCGACGGACTTCGTCGACAGGGTCACAGGCCTGGAGTCCTTCCAGGAGGACGAGCCCACCGTCTGGGGCTCGTCCGTGGGCGACTGCCGCTTCTCGGGCAGACTGATCGGAGGGTGCATGGACGTCCTGGCGTGGTTCCATGACAAGCGGACCGCGGACCCGTCCGGATTCGTCGACAGGTACTCGGGGGACGGCATCGTCTGGTACATGGAGACCTTCGATATGACCGAGGACAGGATCCGCTCGATGCTCAGGGGGATGGAGGCGGACGGATGGTTCCGCGGATGCACAGGGTTCGTGTTCGGGAGGCCGCTCTTCTATCACGGCGAGACGACGTACACGGAGCTCGTCAGGGGAGCGCTGGCACATCTGGAGGTTCCGGTCCTGACGGACGCCGATGTCGGCCACAAGGCGCCGAGGATGACCTTCATAAACGGCGCGATGGCGGAGTTCTCGTACTCCGACGGCGGATGCTCGCTCGGGTACGACCTCCGCAGCGATGCCTGACGTCCCAGGCTTTTATCCGGCAAGACGATACTGCTTCATGAACAAGGTTCAGAAGGCGGTCGTCATCGTCATAGCGGTGATACTGTGCGCCGGAGTAACGTACACGGTCTTCGGCAGCGATGACGGCGAGAAGCCCCGCTTCGACGAGATCAACCTTCTCCCGCCGGACGAAGTACAGGAGATGTCCGCTACCGAGGCATGGGACGGGTTGAAGTCCAGGGCGGACACGCTCGTCGGGGAGGCGGCGGACGGAAACCTCTCCGTGAACGCCATGTCGATGTACGTGGAGGACATGAGGCTGTTCCACGAGGATACGCAGACGTCGTACATGCTCTTCTACTGGGAATACAATCGTGACCCGTCCGGCCTCTCCGAGGAGTACAGCATGTGGGAGACCTACTACTCCCAGAGCCTGGAGATCATGAACGATGCGTTCAGGGAGGTCCTCAACGGTCCAGGAGCGGACACTCTGAGGCGTGTCATAGGAGACGGGCTCGCGGACTCGGTGCTCGCGGGAGAGTCCATGACGGACGAGGAGCTGCGGCTCATCGAGGCGGAGGCCGAGGCGCAGGACCGCTACTTCAACGCGGACCCGTCCGATGCGGAGACCATCGCGGGGATCTACGGGGAGCTCATCGACATACGCGGGAGTCTTGCCGACCTCAAGGGCTACGATAGCTATTCGGAGTACGCATACGAGGTGCAGTACGGCCGCGGGTACTCCCCCGAGGACACCGGGGCCTACAAGGAGGTCGTCAAGGAGGCCCTCGTCCCTCTCTTCCAGATCCTGGATGACCGCGTGGGAGTTCCGCTGTACAGCTATTCCGGCGAGGACGAGCTGTTCGCGGATGGAGGGGAGTTCATCAGAGGGGTATGCCCCGAGTTCGCGGAGCTCTACGACACGATGCTCGGGTACGACCTCATCGATTTCGAGGATTTGGACACGAAGATCGACTCGGGGTTCTGCTTCTCCCAGACACTCTCCGACGGGAGGGACTTCGTCTACATATACGACGACCCATACGGCGACTTCTTTGACCTGACCGCTCTGGTGCACGAGTTCGGTCACGCCTCGGCGGCCGCGCTGTCCTGGGAACAGACCAACGACAAAGACGTCGGGGAGGTCCAGTCGACCGGCCTGGAGGCGATCTTCGGAGTGTACTGCGGGATGATGGGAGGTTCGACCGCCATTCCTGAATACATGGCCCTTCAGCTCCTGTACATGGTCATAGAGGGCTGCTTCTGGGACGATTTCCAGCAAATCGCCTACGAGGAAGGTGCCGACACCTCGGAGGAGTTCGATGCCATCGTCGAGCGCCTGAGCCAGGAGTACGGGTACGTACCCGGCAACGGATGGTATGTGATATCGCACAACTTCGACAGTCCGTTCTACTACATCAGCTACAGCGTCTCCGCGTTCATCTCCATGGGGATCTTCGTCGACGCACTGGACGACTACGATGCGGCTGTCGACAAGTACCTGGACGTGGTCGCATCCCCCGATGGGTACCTCGACATGGTCGAGAACCTGGGGATGGCGAGCCCCTTCGACCGCGAAGAGGCCATGACCGTCGCTGAGGATCTCGGAGAGTGGATCGCGATCGCCCTCGCCGCCTGAGAGACCTGATGCCGGTCGCCGACGTGATGACCTCCGCGGCGACCTCCAAACACTTTTCCATCTGGAATCAAAGCGATGCAGCGGACGGTTTTACAAAGAGGACGACGAGTGCGAAACCCAGGAAACGTGTCCCAAGAACTGTATGGAGAAGGATGGTGCAAGGGACGAGATTTGAACTCGCGGACCACTAAGGACTAGCCCCTCAAGCTAGCGTCGTTGGCCAGGCTTGACTACCCTTGCAGTAAAGGAGGGGATGGGAGTCCCCTTAATAAATTTTACGCTTTCCTGGACCAGTAATCCCTGCCCGCACGGCCCATGGCCAGCACGTTCTCGTCGGGACTGCTGATCGGGGTCTCGCATCCGGGGGCGAGGACGAAGCCTCCGTCCTGGCCGGCCGCGTCTATGAGCCTGTAGGACTCCTTCGTGATCTGCTCGGGCGTGCCGCTCATGACCAGCTCCACGGGATCGAGGTTGCCCATGAGGGCGATGTCTCTGCCGGCGAGCTCCTTGGCCCTGTTGATGTCCACGGCATGGTCGAAGCTCAGACAGTCGGCATGCGTCCTTTTCAGGGGTTCGATTATGTTCAGGGTGTTCCCGCAGATGTGGACGAAGGTAGGCACGTCATCGACGGCCTTCACGTCCTCCACGACCTTCCTGATGTGGTCCTCGGAGTACTCGGTGAACATGTCAGGGGAGATGATGTCCGCGGAGGACGTCGGGTCGGCCATCCACATGACGGTGGCTCCGGCGTCGATCATGCGCCTCTGCATCGCGGACACGAGGTCAGTGACCTTCGTGACGAGCTTCTTGACCGTGTCACCCTCGCCGAACATCGTGGCCATGAGCATGTTCTCGACGCCCATGCAGTATCCGGCTGTGGTGATGGGGCCCCATGAGAGGCCGCAGATGTGCAGATCCTCGGGCAGGTTCCTCGACGTCTCCTCGAGGGCCTCCACAAACACCTTGGTGAACCTGGGGCACTCCTCAGCCCTGTAGGGGTCGAAGACCGCGAGTCCGTCTATGTCCTCGGCGTTCTCCACGACATGGCCGGGGACCCTTCCGTAGTCGTCCTCGGGGAACCTCACCTTCATGCCCATGTCCTGGAAAGGGACCTGCGAGTCGAGGATGGGCTTGACGAAATCCGATTCGGTCTTCAGCGCGTAGTCTATGGACACCCTGGCCGAGAGCTGGGGGTTCCATCTGGCCTCGTCGACCTTGTACCCGGCGCTGCGGGCTGCGGTGACGAGCGCGAAGTTGTTGACAGGCGTCCTGTCCGTGGTCTCGAAGTTGAGTGCTGCTTCTACGCAGGATCTGTGACCGGCATCCTTCATTGGAACACTTCCGGGTGGAGGATTGCCGACATCTAATAAAACGTTCAGGGCTCAGATGCGGGAGAGAACGCAGTCGGTGAACTGCTCCGTCGTGAGCGTCCCGCCCACGTCCGGGGTCCTCTCCCCGGCGCCGTATGTGTCGGTCAGGGCGCGGATGATCGACAGCGCCTCGTCCCTGCGCCCCATGTCGAACAGTGCCATGGCGGCCGCTGATATGGCGGAAGTGGGGTTTGCGTAGCCCTTGGGGACGTCCTCGAACGTCTTGTAGAGGCCCGGGACGATGAGGTTGCACCCCTCGCCGACGTAGGCGATGGGGGACAGCCTGTTGCCGCCCGTCATTCCGGCCATTATCCCCGCGGCGACGTTGCTGTACAGGTCCGCGCACACGACGTAGTCGAACTCCTTCGGGTCCCTGACGAACTTGGACGCCCAGTACTGGACGTTCCTGTGGTCCGTGCGGAACGCCGCAGGGTCGAACAGCGAGTCGAACGTCTCGGAGAACATGTTGCTGGAGTCGGGGAAGAGGGTGTCCTGCGTGACGCAGACGACACTCCCCTTCCCGCTGAGCTCCAGGTCGGTCAGTGCGCGGGCCATCATCCTGCTGTAGGACGACGACCTGATGTACTTGCTTATGGTGATCCCGTCTATGTCCCTGCTCTCGACGATGTCGCTGCCGACGGTCATGTTGCTGGCCCACAGCGTGATGTCCAGTCCGGGCACCCCGAGGTCGTCGGAGAGCGTGCGGAAGCATCTGACCACCGCGTAGAGGTCGAGGCCCACCTTGAGGCTCTCGAGGGGGTTGACGGACTTCCCGCCCTCGTCCCTGTAGTCCTTCACGGGTCCGCAGATGACCGTTCCGCACTCCCTGACCAGATCCATCGTGTCGCGCGGCAGGAGCTCCCCGGTGCGCTCGTAGCCAGCGAACCCTATGTCGCCGCGTACGACCTCGACGTCGCTGGTCGCCATCGACAGCGTCCTCTCCGCGGCGTCGATTATCGACGGCCCGTAGCCGTCGCCGGGGATCAGCAGGATCCTGTCCATGTCAGAGCAGCCTCTCGGCGAGTCCGGCGTAGATCAGGGGGAGGCTGATGGTGGCGTCGCCCTCGACGGTCATCTTCTTCGCGTCCTCCTTGACCTTGCCCCAGGAGACGGCCTCTCTGATGCGCGCACCGGAGAGGGATCCGTCGTACTCCTCGGCTGTGGTCAGGTAGATGCAGTAGTCCAGCCCTCCGCGGAACTGGTTCCACCAGATGACGTGGTGCTTGGAGATTCCTCCTCCGATGATGATGGCTCCGGTGAACTCGGCGTCGTTGGTCATCTCGGAGAGCATCTGCTCGTCGCCGAACAGGTCGATCCTGAGCTTCCTGTGCATCTGGTAGTACATCCAGAGCTGGCATCCGAAGGACCCGTCGGTGATTCCGGGGACCACGATGGGGACGTTGTGCTTGTGGCACTGGTACAGGAGGGAGTCCTCGTTGTCGAGCCTGGCGCCGACCTGGTCGATGATCTCGTGGGTGGTCAGGGACTGGGTCTCGGCGAAGATCTCGTCGAACATGGGCAGGAGGTTGTCCTCGAGGACGACCCCGTAGCAGGAGTCGGGGACCAGGACGTTCCCGAGCCTGCTGATCTCGTACTCGTCCCTGAGCATGGCGTCGTCCATCATGAAGTCGCCCTTGTAGTACTGGGCGAAGGTCCTGGACAGGTCGTGGTCGAGGGTTCCGCAGGTCGTGATGATCAGGTCGATCATGTTGTTCTTGACCATGTCGACGATGACTCCGCGGGTTCCCGTGGCCATGATGCAGGCGGGGAAGGAGAGGATCCTGAGGCAGCCCTCCTTCTTGATCATGGCCTCGGCGATGTCGGTGGCGTCGGCCAGCTTCTGGGCGGTGAACCCGCCAGCGCGGCCCATGGCCTTGAGCATCTGGTCAACGGTCATCCCTTTGGTCACTTTGATATCCTCTACGGGAATGAGTTCGAGTTTGTCCGACATTGTTGTCACTGATTCGGGCTAGTGGCCACATATTAAAGTAAGTTTGGGACGGACATATGTACGTTGTGAGAAAAGGGTCCGAAGGCACACGGGTATCACTTCTGAAACCACACCGTATATAAACGAAGCCGACGTTATAGTATCATTGTGATACCATGACTGTCGTGTCCATCGTAGCAAGTCCGAGGAAGAACGGAGCCGGAGACAGGATCGCCGGGCAGATCGAGGCCGGGGCCAGGTCAGCCGGCAGGGACGTCGTGCGCTTCAACCTGAACGACATGAGGTCATACAGGCAGTGCCAGAACTGCGAGGCGTGCAAGAACAACGGCGGCACCTGCGTGATCAAGGACGACATCTCGCCGATCATAGACGCGGTCCGCGACGCGGAGGCCGTCATCCTCTGCACGAACATCAGTTTCAACGAGATGAATGGGCTGTTCAAGCTGTTCCACGACCGCATGTACGTGTTCCTGGACATGAACGCGACGACGATACTCCCCAAGGGGAAGAAGCTGGCCACCGTCGTCACGGCGGGTCTGGACGACATGAGCGCCGATAGGGTGTCCAAGAGCATCGAGAAGGTGATGGCCGAGCATTTCTTCTTCGAACCCGTGGGCAGGATGACGTACCTCACATGGATGATGCCAAGGGAGTCGCCGATGGACGAGGGCGTCCTGAAGGAGGCCTTCGACATCGGGACGAGGCTCTGAGGGTCACAGCCCCAGGGCCTCCCGGGCGCGTCTGTGCACGTCCTCGGGGTCGCCGTTCGCGTCGACGACTGTGAACCTGTCGTCGGACGAGAGCATCCTCGACCTGACCTCTGTCATCGAGTCGATGTTCTCGAACATCTCCTCCTTGTCCCCTCTGTCGCCGACACGGGAGAGCGCACGGGAGGGGTCTATGTCGAGCAGGATCATCAGGTCAGGCTCGGGCAGAAGGGTCTTCAGGCCCCAGTGGACCACCTTCGATACCCGTCCGTCGAGGTAGCAGGACGATAGGGTGTACCTCACGGCGATGACGTCCTCGCCCTTCCGGACCTTCCTGCCCGTCGAGAGCATGTCCAGGAAGAGGAATACCGCCGAGGACGCCTTGGACACGCGGCCGCGGCCCAGGAGGGACATCTTGGCGAGACGGCCCCATCTCCCGTCGCCGGGGTGCTCCCTGACGGTGACGCTCACGCCTCTGGAACTGAGGTCATCAGCGAGGGCCCTGGCTACGGTGCTCTTCCCGCTTCCGTCCAGCCCGTCGATCGCCAGGAACATGGCCTTCCGCGACGTGAATTCATTTTAAAACCATTCTGTCGATTAGAGGTCCATGACCGTCATGGCTAGGGACAGGGATTACGAGACGCTCCTCGAGGACGTCCGGGGCAGGAAGGTCCTGGTCTGGACCTGCAACACATGTGCCAGGCTGTGCAACATCGGCGGCCAGGACGCCGGGCAGAGGCTGGCGGACAGGCTGTCCCGCGACGGGGTGGAGGTCGCCGGATGCGTGTCCAGCTCCGCCCCGTGCTTCATGTCAAAGGCCGACAGGATGGCGGCATCCGTGGAGGGCGACTACGACCTCGTGGTCTCGGTGAACTGCGATATGGGTGCCAGGAACGCCGCGGAGGCCACCGGGAGGGAGGTCCTCAACCCCGTGGTGACATTCGGCACGGGGTACATAGACAGGGACGGCAGGAACCGCCTGGCGACCATCGTCTGCGGCAGGACCGTCTACGACGAGGACGCCGAGGAGGTCGCGAAGCGCAACGGCCTGTGGATGTCCCCCTTCGTCTGAGCGAAACATTATCTCGGCTGTGGTCGGTTCACCGGTCATGGCAATCTGCTTCAAGTACGCCTTCTGCACCGCCAGGGGCGGGATCACGGAGAACGTGTTCGCATCCCCCGGCGACGCGGAGATGTGGGCATCGCGCCTCTCCGAGGACAACCCCGGCACGCTGTACATCTACGACGAGGGCTGCTGGGTACCGGACATGGTGTTCGGGCTTCCCGACGACGACCTCTCTGTAGTTGCACGCGGCATGGCATTCGTGAGCGCCGTCAAGGGCGGGAGCTACGTCGAGGCACTCAGGGACTACATCGGATGCGAGGACCTGCCGGAGTCCGTGAGGGAGACGCTCCTCTCAGAGGTCTCCGACGATTGAAACGATTCAGAACCGAATTCTAAGATGGGATGGGGAGGACCCCATCCCTGTTTTCACATCGCGATCAGGCGATGAAGAGGACGGCGGTCACCAGGCAGATGGTGGACAGCAGCTTGACCAGCACGTGGATCGAAGGTCCGGCGGTGTCCTTGAAGGGGTCTCCGACGGTGTCTCCGACGACGGCAGCGGCGTGAGCGGGGGATCCCTTTCCGCCGTGGTTGCCCTCCTCGATGTACTTCTTGGCGTTGTCCCAGGCTCCTCCTCCGTTGTTGAGGAAGTTGGCCATCAGGATTCCGACGATGGTACCGACCATGATCAGGGCGCCGACGGCCTCGTAGGCCTGGACGTAGTCGGTCAGGCAGTACCTGTAGATCAGTCCGAAGACAATCGGGACGAGGATGGGGAGCAGGGCGGGGACGACCATTGCCTTGAGGGCACCGCGGGTGGCGATGTCGACGCACTTGGCGGTGTCGGGCTTGGAGGTTCCGGCCATGATGCCGGGGTCCTCGCGGAACTGCCTGCGGACCTCCTCGATCATCTCACCAGCAGCCTTGCTGACCGCGCGGATGGCGAGGGAGGCGAAGAAGAACACGAGCACGGCTCCGACGAGTCCGCCGACGAAGATCAGCGGGTCGCCGAGGTCGACGTGCATGACCTCGGTGATGGTCTCTCCCTTGACCTCGGCCACGATCTCGAAGAAGGCGGCGAAGAGCAGGAAGGCTGCCAGGGCGGCGGAGGCCATGGCGTATCCCTTGGTGAGGGCCTTGGTCGTGTTACCGGCGGAGTCCAGCTTGTCGGTCCTGTCGCGGACCTCGGAGGGCTGGTTGCTCATCTCGGCGATTCCGCCTCCGTTGTCGGTGATGGGTCCGAAGGTGTCCATGGCGAGGATGAACGCGGAGGATCCCAGCATGGCGATGGTTCCGATGGCGGTTCCGTAGAGTCCGAAGGTGGCGGCGTCGGCGCCCTCGGGGGCGGCGGCGTAACCGAGCAGGTAGGTGGCGATGATGGCCACTACGATGCAGACGACGGGCAGGACGGTGGACTCCATTCCGATGGAGATTCCCTGGATGACGTTGGTGGCGGGGCCGGTCTCGGAGGACTCGGCGATGGACTTCACGGGCTTGTGGTCGCCGGTGTAGTACTGGGTGATGAACACGATGGCCAGACCGAGGATGATTCCGACGAGTCCGGCTCCGGCGAACATGTACCAGTTGTCGATGCCCTCGGACTGTCCGAGGACCATGTACGTAGCCAAGAACAGGAACACCACGACGAGGACGACCGTCAGGTAGTATCCGACGTTCATGGACTTGATGACATCGGAGTTGTCGTCCTTGAGGCGGACAACGAAGATTCCGATGAGGGAAGCGATGAGCCCGAACGCGATGAGCACGAGGGGCAGGTAGATCCAGTTGTAGGATGCGGCGTCGCCCAGGGCGTGGACGACGGCGAGTCCGATGACCATCGATCCGATGATCTCGGCGGCGGTCGACTCGAAGATGTCTGCACCACGTCCGGCGCAGTCTCCGACGTTGTCACCGACCAGGTCGGCGATGACTGCAGGGTTCCTGGGGTCGTCCTCGGGGATTCCGGCCTCGACCTTTCCGACGAGATCGGCTCCCACATCAGCGGCCTTGGTGTAGATTCCACCGCCGAGCTGGGCGAACAGTGCGGCGAAGGAGGCTCCGAAGGCGTATCCGACGACGGAGTGGAGGGTCATGGTCATGTCCTCTCCGCACCAGTAG
Source organism: Methanomassiliicoccaceae archaeon DOK (assembly GCA_009911715.1). NCBI lineage: Archaea > Methanobacteriati > Thermoplasmatota > Thermoplasmata > Methanomassiliicoccales > Methanomassiliicoccaceae > Methanomassiliicoccaceae archaeon DOK. The sequence goes on from CP047880.1 coordinate 492,563, forward strand.
TAGTAGGCGAGGAAGACGACGAACAGACCGACCAGGCTGAGGGTGGAGACGACGATACCGGAGATAGCACCGCCGCGGAAGGATACCTTGAAAGCGTCGTTGAGCGACGTGCGGGCCGCGCTGGCGGTCCTGATGTTGGAGTTGACGGACACCTTCATTCCGATGAATCCGGACAGGATCGAGAAGCCCGCTCCGATGAGGAACGCGATGGCGACCCTGTAGTTGAGGTAGTCCTCGAAGCTCTCGGCGGCGAATCCGACGAGTGCTATGACTATCGCGACGATAACGCTGATGATTCCGATCGTCTTGTACTGGCGTTTAAGATACGCCATTGCACCGGTCTCGATCGCATCGGAGATCTCCTGCATCTCAGGGGTCCCTTTGTCTTTCGACCATACGTACTTGAAGAAGTACGCGGCGAAGATCACTGCGATGACCGCGGCGACGGGAATCATGAACAATAGAGTCTCAGTTCCGAAATCTATCATTTTATCGATTCCTTTAGCGTTTAAGCGGGACGTGTATGGGTTCTTCTAAATAAATGCGATTGTCGATGCTCGAAGGATGTGAAAGGTTCGTCCGGGCGGGCCCCAACATGCAGGTCTGGCACTGTCGGAGGGGCCCCGACGGCGCTTCCGGGGAGGCACCTCCCATCTGGTGCCGGGACGTCTTCCTTTATTATTATATAAGAAGAACCCAGCAAGTCACGTTTAAATACGAGATGGCTATAGTCGGGTACATTCGAGAGGACCCACCATGTATATGCTAACCGAGGTCGAGAAGGTCGTGCGCATTCCGCCGAAGGACCTGAAGGATGACATAGACAGCGTCATCGACAGCCTCACCTGGGAGACCTACGAGGGCCGCCTTGGAGAGGACAAGAACTTCACCGTGCTGATCAAGAACGTCAGGACCGTAGGTCCCGGCCGCATCGTCCACGGGGACGGGGCGGTCTACCAGACCGTGAAGTTCGACCAGGTCGTGTTCAAGCCCAGGGACAACGAGATCATCATCGGCAAGGTCGTTGAGATCCTCAAGTTCGGTGCGTTCGTCAGGTTCGGTCCGCTCGACGGCCTCCTGCACATCAGCCAGGTCATGGACGACCGCGTGGACATCGACGAGACCAACCAGAGGCTCGTCGGCAAGGACACCGGAAGGTACCTCGCCGTCGGCGACATCGTCAAGGCCAGGGTCGTGAGCATCGACCTCAACGAGAAGAACCCTCAGGAGAGCAAGATCGGACTCACCATGCGTCAGCCCGGTCTCGGGAAGCTCCAGTGGCTCGAGGAGGACCACAACAAGAAGTCCGAGAAGAACGGAGGCGATGAGTGATGGTCGGACCCGTGCTCAAGGCCTGCAAGCAGTGCAGCTTCATCTCGGAGGACGACACCTGCCCCCGCTGCGGCGGACAGACATCGAAAGAGTGGCAGGGCTACCTCGCGGTCATCGACTTCGAGAAGTCGGAGATCGCCAAGAAGATGGGCATATCCGCCAACGGCAGGTACGCCCTCAAGGTCCGCTGAGTCCCATGTTCGAGAGGGACCTGGTCCTCCCCGAATCCCAGAGGGGAGCGTTCAAGGAGCCCATCGGAAGGGAGATGGACGAAGGCGAACTTGACAACATCAACGCTCAAACATGTTTCATAACGGTCGGGGACGTGGTATCTCTGACCTTCAGAAGGCACGGCGTGAGGCCGCTGCTGTCGGTGTACGACGGCAGCACGGAGCGCAGGGAGATGACCGACTTCGCGAAGCTCGTGGAGGGCGAGGAGAAGGAGGTCGTCTCGAACCCCGCGGGGAGGATCACAGCCGCAATGGCTGATGCGATCCGCAGGGGCATCGGAGGGGAGGTCGGCCTGATACGCGTCGACGGCGAGGAGGACCTGGCACTGCTGCCATGTCTGTTCTACGCCGAGGACGACGCGGTCGTGGTCTACGGCATGCCCGGAAGATGCATGATGGCAGTCACCACGGACGGAGCCATCCGCAAGAGGGTCACGGAACTCGTGGCCAGAATGGAGGAACTGGAATGAAGATGGAAATAACCCAGCAGAAAGACAACCCTCTGCAGAAGAGGGTCGAGGTGTACTTCACCATCGACCACAACGGAGAGTCCACCCCCGGCAGGAACGCCGTCGCCGAGGAGGTCGCGAAACAGACCAAATCCAAGAGGGACTGTGTCGTCGTCGACAACATCGAGTCCGTCTACGGAAGGGGCATGTCCAAGGGATACGCCAAGGTCTACGAGAGCAAGGAGGCCGCCCTCGAGTTCGACAGGGAGTACCTGCTGAAGAGGAACGGAATCGAGGCAACCAAGCCCGAGGCACCCGCCGAAGAGGAAGCACCCCAGGAGTGATTTGAATGGCAAAAGCAGCCGCACCCAAGAAAGTCGTCGCCAAGAAGGACGCATACAAGGTCGAGGGCGACAAGCTCGTCAGGACCAAGCCCGTCTGCCCCAAGTGCGGACCCGGTGTCTTCATGGCAACCCACAAGGACCGTGTCTCCTGCGGAAACTGCGGATACACCGAGTTCAAACAGAACTGAGAAGAGAGATCATCTTCAATCCGCCTCCACCCTCTCAACAGGAGGCTCAGGATCGCCGGGGCGAAACCCGCCCCGGCACAACTATTCTTCTCAAACCCCAAAATTCTCTCTGGGCCCGTAGTATAGCTTGGATAGCATGGGGGCCTCCGGAGCCTCAGACTCGGGTTCGAATCCCGACGGGCCCGCCTGACCGAGAACATCCGCACGGATCCCCGTCCGGGCGTCAATGTAATCTCCCTGATTCCAATCGGCCAATATCTGTGCCTACGACGCCATCGGTTATAAAGAGCCAGACCTGCGGAAAGATGATGGATGGAACCATCAGCCGATAGCATAAATACGGTGATTCCGATGCGTCCGGCAATGACGAAGGGGCGCATATCACCTAGAAGCGAACTGGCTAACCTCCCCCGCACCGTTCACGGCGGGAAGGGATGGATGCTCGACAACGTCGAGGACTACAGCCACAACCTGAATCCCTTCGGACCCCCAGAGGACCTGGCGGAGATTGTCGCCTCGGCCATACCGCAGGTCGGCCACTACCCGGACGACTCCTGCGCGGAGCTCAGGGAGGTCATCGCAAAGACGTTCAACGTCGCAACGGATTGCATCTCCGTCGGCGCCGGATCGTCAGATATAATTAGGAACGTCCCCAACACGTTCTACGAGAGGGGCGACAGGGTCGTCATCCCGAGTCCTTCGTTCGCCGAGTACACCCAGCAGTGCAGGATTGTCGGCGCCGAGGTCCATCCGTTCGAGCTTCAGCCCGAGGAGGACTTCAGGATCGACGCCGACCGTCTGCTGGAGGCCGCCGAGGGCGCCAGGGCGGTGTACATATGCAACCCCAATAACCCCACCGGCAGGGTGGAGCCCCGTGACAAGCTCGTCCGCATCGCCCGCGAGCTCGAGGAGCAGGGCACGCTCCTTTTCCTGGACGAGACGCTCCTGGAGCTGGTCCCCGGCTACACGGACATAACGCTGTCCGGGATGGTGAGCCGCTTCTCCAACCTCATTGTCGCATCCTCACTCACGAAATCGTTCGCGATCCCCGGCATAAGGATAGGGTTCGGGTTCTCCAACCCCGATATCATCGCCGAGATGGACAAGGTCCGCATGACATGGAACGTGGGCGAGATAGAGCAGACCGTGGCGACGGTCCTGCTGAGGGACAAGATGGACTACGTGGATCATGCGGCGGCCGTCATGGCCGAGGAGTCGGAGCTCATGAACTCCTCGCTCGGGGAGATCGGTTTCCCCGTGGGAGCCGTTTCTGACTCGTTCTTCTACTTCAACTCCCTCGAGTCGCTGGGGATGACCGGCGCCGAGTTCAACAAGAGGATGATCACGCACGGGATCTCCGTCCGCGACTGCGCATCCTTCGGCGACCGCTTCACGAATTACATACGCTACAGCGTGAAGGACAGGGAGCGCAACTGCAGGTTCATCGCTGCCGTAGACGCAGTCATCAACGGGTGATGGTCCAATGGTTCCGTGGCTGGACGCGATACTGGTCGTCGTTCTGGCCCTGGCCATAGACAGGTACATCGGGGAGGTCCCGAACTCTGTCCACCCGCTCAGGTGGATGGGCAACATCCTCGCCGCGATCGACAGGCATGTCGGCTGCAGGGGGTCCAGGAAGGCCGTCCTGATTGGGTTCCTTTCCTACCTCCTCGTGTTCATACTGTTCGCCGGCATCGGCCTCCTGTTCACGTCCCTCGTGCGCTACGGGCTGTCCGAGACGGTGTCCCCGCTCGCGGGCGAGATAGCCTGGATCGTCCTGACGGCTGTCCTGTTCAAGGTGTCCTTCGCGATATTCTCGTTCAGGAAGCACTGCGATCCCATCTGCGCAGACTTGGACGCCGGCAGGACCGAGGACGCGGCCGCCAAGGTGCAGATGATCGTCAGCCGCAACACGAAGGGCATGGACGCCGAGCACATCGCGTCGTCATGCTGCGAGACGGTGACCGAGAACCTGGTCGACAGCGTCTATTCGCCCGTCCTGTACTTCGGGATCCTGGGCCTGCCCGGAGCGGTCATGTTCAGGTGCGCCAACCTCATGGATGCCATGTGGGGGTACCTCAACGACAAGTACGCCCTCCTGGGACGCTTCCCAGCGAGGTTCGACGACGTCCTTGGCTTCGTGACGTCGAGGGTGTCGCCCTACTTCATAGCGCTGGCCGGGATGATCCTCGGGATGGACTGGAGGGCCTCGGTGCCCGCCGCCAAGGCCGAGCACACCATGACCCCCAGCCCCAACAGCGGATGGTCGATGACCGCCGCTGCCGCGGTTCTGGGCATAAGCATGGAGAAGCGCGGGGTCTACGTCATGAACGGAGGGCATCCCATGCCGACGACCGACGATGTGAGGAGGTGCTGCCGTCTGATCGAGCTGTCGGCGATGATCTACCTCCTTCTCGTGGGCATCATCCTGTACGGGCTCATCGGCATCCAGGTGCAGCTGTTCGTCGAGGATGCCGTCTTCGGATTCTGGGGGTCGGTGTTCTGAGCGGAATCGCTTCGGTCGAGGTCCGCGAGGTCGACGGAACCGCGGTCGGCTTCGTCCGCTTCTCCGGACCAATGGAGGTCACGAGCAGCGCGGTCCTGAACGGCGGCAGCCGCATGGCCGAGGCGTTCTTCATCATGCAGGTCCCGAAGGACTACGACGGCGACCCGGTGCCCGACGCCGATCGTGTGAGGCGTTCCCTGGGCCTGCCGGAGGACACCGTCGGGATGATGACCGCTGCCGAGGTCCGTCATGTGTTCAACGTCACGGAGGCGGAGTACAACGGCATCCGCGTCTCCGCCGTCGCCACGGCCGGTCTGAGCAACCATGTCGTCGCAGGGGACGTCCTGGACAACTATCCCGAGCGCAGGGTGGTTTCGGACCGCAGGGCGAGCCGCCTGGCCGGCACGATCAACATCGCGATAGTGTCTCCCGTTCCCCTCACCGAGGAGGGGAAGGTCAACATGTTCATCCCTCTGGTCGAGGCGAAATCCGCCGCGATGGCGGACAGGGGGTACAGGGAGACCGGGACGACATCGGACTCGATGGCCGTGTTCTCCCCTGTAGGGGAGGACAGGGTGGCATACACCGGCACCGGGTCGGACATAGGCATCGCGGCTGCCAGGGCAGTCAGGTCCGCTGTGTCCGCCGCCATGGAGGCACGCGACGAGCACCCGGTGATGGAGGAGCCGTTAAGGGTCCTCCGCAACGCAGGATACGACCTGTCCCGCATATCGGGGCTCGTCGGGATCCCGGAGGGTGTCGTGGAGTCCAACCTCCGTGCAAACCTTTCAGTTCCAGAGGTCCGCGCTCTGCTGGACCTCGTCATGTTCGCCGCCGACCGCGCCGACTCGATGGCGGCCGACGGATCCCCATGGGAGAGGGACCTCCTCATGGGACTCATCGAGAGAATCACGGGCTCGAGGCCCGATGGCGCCGGAGGCGCCGTGGAGGCCGTCGTGACGGCCCTTTCGCAACACAGGTGTGAGCGATGGAATCAGAGGAAACGAGCAGGACCGCGGGGAAGGGCAGCGCTCTGAAGGCGCTGGTGTCATTCTTCACCCTGTGGCACATGGACATCGACCAGGACGACATGGACGACATGGAGCGCAAGTTCCATCTCGTCCCCTTCGTCGCCCTGTTCTTCTCCGTGTTCATCATAATAGAGATGGTGGTTATGCAGTGGCTGTCGAAGAACTACGGCTTCGGGTCGGACCTCTTCGCGGCGGTGGTCGTCCTTGCGACCGTCTTCATCGGTAGCAAGTTCATCCACTTTGACGGGCTCACCGACTTCGGCGACGGCATGATCGTGTCGGGCGCCCAGGAGGACCACGTCCGTGCCCTGAAGGACACGCTCGTGGGAGCAGGGGGGATAGGGGTCGCGCTGATCGTCATCCTGTTCTCCGTCTCCACGTACTCCATGGCCGGGATCGCGTTCCTGCTGGTCTTCGCTCCGATATGCGAGGTCATGGTCAAGAACGCCATGGTGTTCGCCGCGGCGTTCGGCACCCCCGGACACGGCATGGCCGGGAGGCAGGTCTCCATGACCACAACCAACTCCGCCGTCTACTCCGCGGTGATCTCCATCATCCTCGGTGCCGTCCTGGCTGTTATCACCTGCGCCATCTTCGACCAGATGTTCCCGACGAGGTCCGGGATCGACGTCGTGGCGGTGCTGTTCGGTGTGGTCATCGCGACCGCGGTCTCCGCCGTGGTGGGCTACCTCATGGCCAGGAACGCCAACAAGGTGTTCGGCATGGTCAACGGGGACATCCTGGGAGCGACGAACGAGGTGTCCAGGCCGGTGGTCATGGTGTCCATGGTCCTGCCCTTCATCTGCTGGTTGTGATCCCATGCAGGCATTGGTCAACGCAGGAGGCAAGGGGTCGCGCATGGGCAAGTGCGGGATAGAGAAGCCGATGCAGATGGTCGGCGACAAGCACACGGTCCAGAGGGTCGTGGAGGCCCTCTCGGCGTCGTCCCACATCGACCGTCTGCTGGTCTCCGTCAGCGACAACACGCCGGAGACGGAGAGGTTCCTTAGCAGCATCGGGGTCGAGACCATCCGCACCTCCGGGGAGAGCTTCATGGACGACCTCCACGACGCGTTCAAGGTCATGGAAGGGGACTACGTCCTGACATGCCCTTCGGACCTCCCCCTGCTGACGACCGAGGTCGTGGATACGTTCCTGGAGTACTTCGTGCCGGGGACGATGGACTCGGCCATCGCGGTCGTGGACGAGGAGACCGTCCTCAGGACGGGGATAACGCCCTCGTACACCAGGGAGGACGGGGGAAGGAACTGGGTCCTGTCGGGGCTGTGCATAATGAACCGCCCGATGACCCTCGCGGGCGAGTACCTGGAGGAGTACCTGTTCCAGACCGACTGGGTCGAGCTGTCCGTCAACGTGAACACGCCTCGGGAGCTGGAGCTTGCCAGGAGCTATTTCCAAGATAGTAGCTCTGTGATCAGTCATGGACTCCGGGACGATGCAGATGGACGGTGTAATTCCATGATTATGAAATAATCTGTCCAATCTCATTACATGTTTGGATCAACATTCTGTTTGTAGGATTATTTCTATATACGATATGAGAATTGTTATTTAACATTCGATAGTTTTCAAAATGAATTTTGGTGAACAAATTATCGAAAATATTTTTCGATATTATCTTTATCAAAAAATTCTGTATCAAATTATTACTACCAGATGCCATCACATCGTCAGATGGGAGAACGGGGAAGGGGCCTCCGCGGTACCGGAGCCGCCCCCGAATGGGTTTCAATCGGTCGTCACGCCTCCGTGGCGGGTTCGGGCTGACCGAGGAATCTTCCCGCCACCAGGACCGCTATGCCGAACAGCAGGACGACGACGGCGGACAGTTGGAACGACGACGTGTACCCGATGGCCACTATCACGGGGCCCATGATGACGGTGGAGAGCGACGTGCCCAGGTTCATCAGGCACGAGTAGATCCCCATGGTCTTCCCCTGGGCGGCGGGAGGCGACATCATGGACAGGTTGTTGGTGATCGTCGGCATCCCGAGTCCCAGGCCCACGCCCATGATCCCGACGCCGACCGTGAGCACGGCGAGGCTGTCGGACGCGAACATGGTTATGGCGACGGCCTGAAGCAGGAAGGCTGCCAGCAGCATGTACTGGTACTTCGGAATGCGGCGGACCCTGGAGTACGCCAGGGATGTGAACACCTGTGTCAGCCCCATCAGAGCCAGGATGAACCCGCACACGGTCATGCTCACATCCATGGATGTCAGGATGTCGGACACGTTGGCCGTGACTATGAACATCAGGAACATGAGCATGAAGATGGAGGCGTAGAGCACCGCCATGTGGGCCTTGGATCCCTCGGCGAACCGCTGTGCTGGCGCTGCGCCGTTGCCGGTGGGCAGGATGACGTCCCTCACCGCGATCAGGCCGGCGACAAGTATGGGCACCGCGATTATGTACACCAGGAACGGGACGTTCCAGGACACGTCGGCCATCAGGCCCCCGATGATCTCCAGAACGACGCCCCCGAACCCCATGAAGGCGGACTGGACGGCCATGACCCTGCGCCTCTCGTCCCCGTCGTAGTAGATCCCCATGAGGCCGGTCGCAGCGGTCGATATCCCGGCTATGCCGACCCCGAGGAACACCCTCGTGGCGAGCAGCGTGTAGATGTCGGAGCAGAAGTACCCGGACACCCCGGCGACGATGAAGAGGACGAGGGAGGCGATGAGGACCTTCGCCAGACCGACCCTGTCAGCCAGGTACCCCATGGGGAACCCGAAGACGGCCACCACCAGGGACGGCAGCGATATGACCATGGACGCCAGGAACTTGCTCGTCCCCAGCTCCACCTCAATCCCGTGCAGGGCCGGGGAAACCGCAGCCGACCCCATGAGCACCATCATCGACGCCATCAGGAGCGCGAGCTTCGTGAGCCCCGATGGTTTGAACTGTTTTCCATCGGCGATTGTGAACTGCATGATGTCATGTGTTCTTGCAGGAGACACCTTAAGCCTTTGTTCCGATTAAATGTCCGTTAACAAGGGGCCGTCCTTGGCCCCCGTCCAGACGGGTGGAGAAGAATGGCCGCCGTCCCGCACCCGATGATCTCGGACGGCGGCCGTAAGGTTTCGTGGATCAGTCGAATCCCATGATCCCCTTGTAGATCTCGTGGACCCTGTCCTCGAGGTCCCTGCAGGTGACCTTTCCGGAGGATTCTATGATGGCGCCGACGGAGGCGCCGCCGCAGCCGACACCCTCCTTGATGAAGCCCCACTCGTAGGCCTGGAGGCCCTCGTAGGGGCTGGAGCTGTAGTCCACGTTGACGTACACGATGGGGATGTCGTCGGAGATCGAGTCCATGATCTTCGTCATGCTGGAGTTGGGGTCGTTCATGAGCCACCTGGTCGTCCCCTGGAAGAAGTTGCCGACCAGCTCCGGGTGGAGCGCCTTGGCGCCTGCCATCACCGCGGCCATCTGGGTCCCGCCGCCCACGATGACGGGGACGGACTTCGCCGCGCCGCAGAGTATCCCGATGTTGGCGGGCATCATGGGGTCCCCGACGCACTCGATGGCCCTCAGCGGGTCGTCGGCCAGGGAGCCGGGCTCGATCCCGGCGGCGGCCAGGGCCTCGTTGACCAGCCTTGTCTTGAGCTCCTTGGGGTTGTTGGGCGAGCTGCTACTCACCAGGTTCTCCTTGAGGACGCCCATGGCCATCATGACGGCCAGCGCCGTGGTGGTTCCTCCGGCGCAGCTCTCGCTGATGATCACGAAGTCGTACGCCCTGGCGAGCATCTCGCCGAGCATGTAGCCCTTCTCGTACTCCTCCTTCACGTTCTTGACGGACTTCCCGGTGGTGATCTTCTCGCCGCACTCGCCGCCCATGTCGAAGTAGGGGACGTAGGGGATCACCTCGCATCCCCCGTTGACGATGTAGTATGGTATGCTGGAGAGGTCCAGGGCGGCCTTTGTGAGCGTGGCCGGGGTGGGGATGCCTCCGGGGTTGATGGGGATGCCCTTCATGCAGGAGACCCTGCCGCTCACGAGGATCTCCGCGTCCGCCGCGGGGGTGAACATCGTGAGCTCGGGGGTGTCGCCAGCGTCGGAGACCCCCGGGATCGTGGATGTGCGGGTGTTTGCCACAGTGCATGTGAACACTCCGCGCTTCCCCCAGATCCTGGAGAGGATGTCCTTCGCGATCTTCTCGTTGCCGTATACGCCCAGAGAGGGCGGGAGTTCGAAATCCATCTGATTCACCGTTTGTTGTGCAAAAGCGTTTGTACCACCGTCGCCAGCTCCATCATGGAGCCGTCGGGCAGGCCTGTGTCGATGCTTGTCCAGAGAGGCACGTCCATGAGGATGTGCTCGCCCGTGACGCATGATGTCCCGTGGTCGACGAAGTAGACTATGTTCTCGACGTCCGGGAAGTACTTCTCCATGAGGCGGTCGGTCTCCTCCAGCACCGCCTTCTTCTTGAACGGGTCCTTCTGGTGGCTGTACTCGTCGACCTCGTCCACGTGCAGGAACACGTTCCCCCTCCCCAGGGCCTCCTGGGCAATCGGGAACCTCTCCTCGAGGTCGTCGATGACGTGCGTCTCCATCCCGAGGGAGGCGCAGATCCCCATCGACGTGGGGCTGTCTGAGACGGCGACCATCGGCGCGAGCTCAGGGAACGCTGGGTACTGCTTCCCGAACTTCCCGCAGCCCCACGGGTAGCCTGTGACGCCGCCCATCTCGGACGCGACGGCCTCGACCAGCTCGCCCAGCCTGCCGGGGACCTCCTTGTACGGGGCGTCTACCGGAGGCGCCGGGAGGTCGGGGACGTCGTCGCTCACCATCGTGAGCACCGCGCGCCCCTCTATGAAGAACTTGATGGCGGGGTCGTACTCGGAGAGCATGTCCATGTGGGACATGATCCTCTCCTCCAGCTCGTCCTTGATCTCGGCGGTGTTGTAGTACCAGTGTACCATGCCGTCCCCGATGGTGGCGGGGCTCAGGCGGTACGCGGTCCTCCCGGGGTCCTGGATGGGGAGCCCCAGGCCCAGCGCCTCCAGCGCCGCGCGGGGTATCTCCGGCGGATGGCCGGTGAAGAACTCGTTCAGGAAGAGCTGCGTGTATCCCCTCCCCGTGGTCTTGAGCCTGTGCGGGGCCATGCTCTCGAGGTACGGCATCTCCGCGACCTCGTATGGTTTCCTCCCGCCCATCTCCGGGTTGGGGTCGTCCTCGGCTCCGTCGAGCAGAACGAAAAGTGTGTTGCTCATTGTATCCTCCTCAGGGCTATCGCGGCCTGTCCGACCGAGATGCCCCCGTCCCCGTTGGGGACGTCTCTATGCATCGCGATAGGATGGAGGGATGATATAACCATATCCTCGAACATTCTTGTGATGACAGAGTTGACGGACACCCCGCCGGTGATGCCTATGTGGTCGAGGCCGGTCCTGTCCGATTCCTGGATGGAAGATTCCACCAGCTCACTCATCACGTTATATACTATGGAGTATGCCGCGTCCTCCCTTTTCACGGACCCGTCGATCCTGTCGAAGAGGTGGGCCGTTCTGACCACGCCGTTCACCGTCTCGGTCTCGAACCCGTCCACCAGCTTCCCCCTGGCCAGCAGCGGCTCCAGCCTCATCGCGGGCTCGCCGTCGTAGGTCCTCTCGCGGCACACGCCGAGGGCGTAGGCCAGCGCATCGAGGAGCCTGCCCATCGAGGAGCTCCTGACACTCCTGTCCATGAGCTTGGAGAGCACGGCGGCGTCCCTGTCCGGGAAGTCGTGGTTCTCGGTTCCGTTCATCGTGTCGATCGCGAACTTCAGTCTGCGGAGGTCGTACAGCGCCCTCTCGGACCCCAGCAGCGGGATGTACTCCAGATGCGCTGCCCTGCTGTAGCCGGAGTAGTCGGCCGACAGCACCTCGCCGCCCCAGGCCATCCCGTCGTCCCCGTGGCCGGTGCCGTCCAGGGTCAGGGCCACGCACCCCTCCAGGCGGTTGTCAGCCATCAGCGACGCCGCGTGGGCCCAGTGGTGCTGGACCTCCACAAGCTCCGCACCGCTCTCCTCCGCCAGTTTCCTGCCGAGCCTCCTGTTGACGTAGCCCGGGTGCAGGTCCACCGCCACCGCGGCGGGCTCGCATCCGACGAACCCCATCTGCGTGCGGACGGCCTCCTCCAGGTACTCGGGGACGCCGACCTTCTCGCCGTTCCCTATGTACTGGGTGGGCCAGATCCTGCCCCGGGATGCGACGGAGCCGGTGAGGTTCTCCTGCGCTCCCAGCGCGACCACGTCCCCCTGCATGTCGGTGTCCAGGCCGAACGGTATGCTCCCCCTGGACCTGCGGAGGTACTGAGTCCTGTCGCCGTACATCCTCAGGACGGTGTCGTCGGCGCGGTTGACAATCGGCTGGTCGTGGAGGAGGTAGGCGTCCGCGTTCAGCTCCTTCGCCTTCGTGTCGTCGGTGACCATGGGCTCGCCCGGCACGTTGGCGGACGTCATGATCAGCGCGTCATGCTCCAGATGCGAGAACAGTATGTGGTGCATGCCGGTGTAGGGGAGGAACATGCCGATGTTGTCGAGTCCGGGGGAGGCGAGCTCCGTCTCCTCCGTGTCCCTCTTCCTCACAAGGACGATCGGGCGTTGCGGTGACAGCAACCTCTCCTCCTCCGCGGGGGTGGGCACGGCGTACCGTTTGAGGGCGTCCATGTCCCTGGCCATGACGGCGAAGGGCTTGTTGCGCCTGCCGTACCATTCCCTCATCTCGCCGATGACGTCCAGGTTGCAGCATATGTGCATCCCTCCCCATCCCTTGACCACCGCCCGCGCGCCCTCGTCCAGCATATGTGCCAGCGTCTCTATCGGGTCGCCGTCGGGGACCGTCCCGTCCCCGAGCTCCAGCCTGTACCTGGGTCCGCAGACGGGGCAGCAGATCGTCTGGTGGTGGAACCTCTTGTCGGACGGGTCCGAGAACTCTGCGCCGCATTCCGGGCAGAGGGGGAACGAGTCCATGGATGTCAGGGGGCGGTCGTAGGGCATGCCCCTCAGAAGGGTGAACCTCGGCCCGCAGTCGGTGCAGGTGGTGAAGGGGTACATGTGCCTCCGTCCCGCGGAGAACATCTCGCGGACGCACCTGTCGCAGACGGCGCTGTCCGCCGGGATCGATGCCCCGGTGCCCTCTCCGGAGGAGCGGACGATTGAGAACCCCTTCCCGCCGGTGTACGGGACGTCGGACCTGGTCACGGACCTTATTGACGCCAGCGGCGGGAGGTCGGACATGAGCGACTCCAAGAGCTCCTCTCCCCTGTCGGTGTCGATGACGACCGAGGACCCGTCGTTCCACACGGCGCCGGACGCCCCCACGCGTTCCGCCGCGCGGTAGACCGCCGGTCTGAACCCGACGCCCTGGACAGTGCCTGTGATCGTCATCCTCATGAGTGGAGGTATGTCGGACCGCCATTATTGAACTTCTCCAGGAAGGGGGTAGGCAGGAGTCGTGGTTGTTGCCCTTGCAATCTCCTCCGCGGTGTCCCGACAACAGGTAATATTCATGTCGCGGATACGGGTGGCATGATCACCGAACTGCCCCCGTGCCCCGTGGAGACCGCGCTTCTGGTCATAGGCGACAAGTGGGTGGTGCTGATCCTCAGGGACCTGAGGACAGGCACGAAGAGATTCGGGGAGCTTCTGAAATCCGTCACCGGAGTGTCCCAGAAGGTCCTGACGGAGAAGCTCCGCTCGATGGAGGAGAGGGGACTCGTCTCGAGGGAGGTGTACCCCGAGGTGCCCCCGAGGGTGGAGTACAGCCTCACCGACCTGGGGAAGAGCCTGTACCCCGTTCTCGACTCACTGGAGGAGTGGGGCTGGGGCTATAAGAGATTGGTAGCGGAGACGTCGGACCGCTCATCCTGACACGGCCTTCAGGACCTCTCCGATGTCCATGTCGATCCCGGCGGAGCGTCTGCTGATGGCATCCGGGACCTGGCAGCTGCCGAGGCTCACGCTGACGTAATGTGAGCGGCGGTTGTCCGCCGACATGCGCCAGAACGGGAACTTGATGATCGAGGGTGTGTTGTAGCCGACGCCAAGCTCCAGGTAGAGGGTCCTGCCGGACATCGCCTCCCTGGCGAAGCGGGTGTACCTCTCGGCCGCCCTGTGCCAGCCCGCATCCTCGACGAATGTCTCGTCGCACCGGAGGTTCATGGTCATGGGCCTTCCGCAGACGGGGCATCTGGGGACGAGCTCCGACGGGACCCTCATGCCCTCCTGCTCCGCGGCCATCCTGCGGACGGCGTCCTCGTTGTCGTAGGTCCACGGGCGGCAGGGGCCGCTGCACTGCCACAGCCCGTAGTCGCCCTGGGTGTAGAACAGCCTCGTCTTGTCGAACCCGAACCTCTGGAAGCAGTGGTCGACGTTGGTCGTGAGGACAAAGTAGTCCCTGTCCTTCAGAAGGTCCCGCAGCGCCGCGTACGTCCCGTTGTCCTCGAACTCGTAGCGGTCCATCATTATGGCCCGGCTCCAGTACGCCCATTTCTCCTCCGGGCAGCTGTACTCCCTGAAGCCCGCGGCGTACATGCTGGGGTCATGGTACTTCGCGATGAAGTCCGGGAACGCCTCCTCGTATCTGGTGCCGGTGCCTATCATTCCGGCAGCGGCGGACAGGCCCGCTCCGGCTCCGACCAGTATCCTGTCGGATCCCTCGATCCATCCCCTGAGCTCCTCAGTCTCTTCCGAGAAGCTCCCTGTATATGTCATGGTCCTCCTCCTTGAACACGTCGAACACCACCCTCATGTCTGGATGCTCCGCCAGGAACCCCCTGACTGTGGACACGGCGATCTCCGCGGCGGGGCGGTTGGGGAAGCGGAACTCCCCCGTGGATATGCAGCAGAACGCCACTGTGCGGAGGCCCTCCGTCTCGGCGGCCTCCAGGCACGAAATGTAGCACGAGCGCAGAGCGGCCTCGTCACCGGGTGTGACGGATCCCTCCACCATCGGCCCCACGGTGTGTATGACCCTTCTGCAGGGCAGGTTGTAGGCGTCGGTCACCAGGGCCCCGCCCACGGGCGCCCTCCTCCCGTCCATCCTGCGCGCGCATTCAAGCCTGAGCTGCATCCCCGCGTACGTGTGTATGGCGTTGTCTATGCACCTGTGACAGGGTACGAAGCATCCCAGCATCCCGCTGTTGGCGGCGTTGACTATCGCATCGCATCTGAGGGTGGTAATGTCGCCCTTCCAGAGCGAGATCCCGTCACGGAACTCCAGGTCATCCGCATCGGTGATGCCGCGCTCCTCGGAGATTCCGGACAGGAGTCCGTCCTGCACCCTGAGGATGTCGTCGGGAACAGGTCCGGGACCTCTCACGTTCATGAGGGCACGGAGGACGTTCCAGCGCTCCCCAGGGTCGTCCGGTGCGTCCGCCCTGACGCCGATGTCCCTGGACAGGGCGTCTATGAGTACGGCCTCGGCCTCCATCGGGGGCATGGTCATGGGAGCCTCCCCGCGGACACCGCGTCCCTCGGACAGGATTCCATGCAGTTCCCGCACCTCAGGCAGTTCCCCTGGACGATCCTGTAGGGGACCGTCGACGTGTCGATGCAGGACTGGGGGCAGGACTCCATACAGGCTCCGCAACCGTCGCAGGCGTCCGTGATGCTGTAGCCCGTCTCTTCGAATCCGAACCCTCCGAACGAGAAACCGTCCCTGACGATCGGCCTTGCGGACAGGTCGAAGAACTCGCCCTCCCCTCTGACGATGCGGAACGCGGTGAGCGCTCTGCGGGATTCCTCCGTTGGGTAGATCCGATACATGTACGGGTTCGCCTCGAGCAGTTCGCCGAGACGTTCCGGGACCTCCTCCACATCACCGATGAGCGTGACGGCAACGGAGGTCATGGTCGTGTCGCCTCTGACCCCGGTGAGGGATACGCGTCCCGTCGCCCTCAGTCTGGAGTACAGGCTCTTGCCGCGGGCGGTCAGGAAGTAGACTCCAAGACGGTCCGCGAGCATCATGTCCACGGCGCACGTGTGCGGGTATCCGTCATCGCCTATCGTCGCCAGTACGACCGTGTGTATCTCGTCGACGAGCCTGCGGAGATACTGACAGGCCATGTCATCCGATTCACCGTCGAATTCTTTGCACATGGTTGAACACAACGACGAGCCTTTCTTAAGGGTCGCAGTTACCGCAGGGTAACGGTCGTTGACGTTTGGATAATATACAACAAAAATGGTAATACATCGAAGCGATTTTCAATCAAGTCCTGTTGATTCATCTCTTTCCAACGAAGAACATGCTTGTTTTCAACGGTCATTTCCGATGGTTACTCCTAGGTGACTATCTTACTACCAGGTTTCTGGTTACTACAAATATCCACCGTGCCATGTAGCTGCTGAGACCGAAACGGTCAAGGAGACATCGGAAATGAACAGCACTACAAAGGATCTGAAGAACGGCGCAGTGACCATTATCGACGGAGGCAAGCTCCGCATCCACGTCTACAACACCAAGGACGCGATCGACGACCAGGTGATCGTGGTCGAGAAACCCCACATAATCAGGAAGGGCGGCAGCGGGGTCGTCATCGAGCTCCCCTGCTTCAAGGACAGCATCGCCGAGATGACCCAGTACCTCAAGGACAACTCCATCGACATAGAGGGCAAGCTCGTGTCCTACCACGCCGCAGGGGACTCATTCCTTCCAGGCGTGAAGGCTTACATGACAGAGAGCGCGCACAAGTACAACACCGTCGGAGGAGGCAAGGGGCTCATCGACAACTTCACCGGGATCTTCGGAGACGCCTTCGACTCCACCGTCACCGGGGACGGCCAGAGGATCGGAGCCGGAAAGCTCGAGATCGCCGGTGTGGACATGGTCATCAACCCCGACAACGATGCGTACGAGGTCGAGATCCCCGAGATGAAGGCCGTGTACATGCACATGCTCGGACACGACTGCCACTCCATCGTGGCCGGTGCGGGGCACGCCGACGCGATCATCGCCAACCTGAAGGGCTATCTCGACAGGGGATTCGAGATCTTCCTCTCCGCCCACTACGGACCCGAGACCAGGCAGGACGTCCAGACGAAGATAGACTACCTCGAGGGTCTGAAGGCCATCGCCGCCGGGTGCACCACCGCCGACGAGTTCAAGCAGAAGGTCAACGAGAAGTATCCCGGCTACTCCGGCGCCAACTACCTCGACATGACCGCCGGGTTCTTCTTCCCCCAGTAAATTCCACGGGGGAACCGCCGGCCCGAGGGCCGGCGGAAACGATTTCATCTTGGTCTGTTGCCGCAGGCGCAGGCGGGCATGATGTCGTTGCCCATCGCCGGGGGCCCCTGCTTGTTGACGCTGAGAGTCCCGTCCGGGGCGTCGAGGAAGTCCGCCAGGTCCTGGTCGGACGGGTACTCTCCGACAGCGATGGAGACATCCTGGTACAGGCAGATGGGGAGGGCGTCCATCCCCTTGGCGGCGACGATCTCCGCCGCCTCCCCCTCGCCGATGTCATCGGGTGACGAGCACATGATCCTCCCGATGCCGATGCCCGCGGACTCGAGGGCGGCGTAGGACTTCTCGAACCTCTCGGTGTCGGCGGGGTTCCTTCTCCTGGAGTCCTCCGACTCGTAGATCACCATGTCGTAGTTCATAACGCCGTTTAACCGATTTCCTTATTTAAAAGGAACCTGGATTGGCAGGGATTTGAAAGTCCGTGAAGACTCCTGCCGCCCGAGAATCGCGCCGGCGGCAGGAAGAAGCCGTTTGTGTCAAGCTCAGCAGAAGCTGTTCTTGTAGTTGTCGATGGCGCCCCTGATGATGTCCTGGACCTTGTCGGATCCGATGATCTCGTCGACGGCGGTGGTCTTGTTCTCCAGCGCCTTGTAGACGGTGAAGAAGTGGGCCATCTCGTCGAACAGGTGCTTGGGCAGCTCGGAGATGTCCTTGTAGCTGTTGTAGGTGGGGTCGTCGAAGGGGATGGCGATGATCTTCTCGTCGTTGGCACCGTTGTCGATCATCTTGATGGCACCGATGGGATAGCACCTGACGAGAGTCATGGGGAGGATGGGCTCGGAGCAGAGGACCAGGGCGTCCAGGGGGTCGCCGTCGTCGGCGTAGGTCCTGGGGATGAATCCGTAGCTGGCGGGGTAGTGGGTGGATGTGTAAAGGATCCTGTCCAGCTTCAGGAGGCCGGTCTCCTTGTCGAGCTCGTACTTGTTCTTGCTCCCCTTGGTGATCTCCACGACCACCATGAAGTCGGAGGGGGAGATCCTCTTGGGGTTCATGTCGTGCCATATGTTGCTCATATGAAGCCTCTGTGAAGACCTTAGTCGCCGTCGTTAATGTACCTTTCTGAGCCACATACGGACTCCGAGAATCACACAATCACGATTATAACGGCATGATGCCCTTCAGGCCCTCATGGAGCAGAAGACCAACCCGATGAGGCACCTGGAGAAGCTCGGCATACCATACACAGCCCATCACTACGAGGGAGGGGCGCTCAGCGGCATGGAGGTCGCCAGGGCGCAGGGGCAGGATCCGGACCTGGTCTTCAAGACGCTCGTCACAGAGGGGAAGGAGAGGAGCTACTACGTGTTTCTCGTGCCCGTCTCAGGCGACCTGGACCTGAAGAAGGCGGCTACCAGCGTCGGTGAGAAGTCCGTCTCCATGATCAAGTCGAAGGACCTCCTGCCGTTGACGGGATACGTGCACGGCGGATGCTCCCCGCTGTGTCTCAAGAGGCCCATGAGGGTCACCATCGACTCTTCCGCGCAGCAGCACGAGAGGATCTACTTCAGCGCGGGGAAGGTCGGATACCAGGTGGAGGTCGCCGTCGCGGACCTGCCCAAGGCGCTGGACTTCCAGTTCGCCGACGTGAGGAAGATCCTGGGCTGAACCCAAGGATGCGGGGAGGGCGGCGGCCCCCCGGTTCCAACGATTCATGTGCGGTAGCAAATGTAATGTCCCTCCGTGTCATTCCAATCATCAGGGCTCAGGAACTCAATCCCAACTGCAACTGTCCCAAGACCGAATGCCCCAGGCACGGGGACTGCATCGCCTGCGTCGAGGCCCACAAGGCCGTCGAGGGAGGCAAGATCCCGTACTGCCTCAGGTTCATGGTCAAGGTGCAGGGCATCTGAGGCCGGAAACATCCGGGAGCGCCAAGTCCCCGGATTCTTACCCCATCTTTTCCTTCGTCCGATTCCTTCCGACGCCGTCTGCGGGCCAGACTTCACCGCCCTCATCCGGTCAGGGGTCCCGTGTCGATCGGATTGTGCATCCTGAATATGCCCTTCCTTGCGCCGACGCACAGTATCGCGGCGGAGAACGCTGCCGAGCCCACCGATGCTGCAACCATCGACCACCAGATGCCGTCCAAACCGAACGCCGACATCGGAACCAGGAATGCCGTCGGCACGATCAGCTGGGACATCACGCCTATGGACAGCGCGTGTGCGGGCAGATCTGCGGCGGCAAGAGTCTGGTTGACGTTCACGGCGACCCATGACAGCAGGTAAGTCAGGGCGAATATCTGGAGTCCCGCGACTGCCATGTCCGCGACCTCTGGGCTGCCGTCGCCCAGGAAGAGTCTCGTGAGTGGTCCGTCTCCCAGGATGCACATCGCCGCCACAGCGATTCCCATGACCGCCGACGCCACCGACATGACCGTGAACAGGGATCTCACCCTGTGCCCGTCCCCGGATCCGTGGTTGTAGCTTATGGCGGGCTGCATTGCCGCGTTCATGCCGGTGAACAGCGAGAAGACCACGGAGTTGACGTACATGATTATCCCGTATGCCGCGACACCGTCGTTCCCTGCCACCGACAGGAGGACGGCGTTGGCAATGATCCCGAACAGGGAGCCGGACACGCTGTTGAAGAACGTGGACGTCCCGTTGTAGAGGACCCTCCTGGTCGTGTCCGCGTCCATCCATCCGCCCACGAACCTGAGGACGAACCTCCTGCGGAGGAAGGGGATCAGGGCCACGATGGAGCCCAGGGCGACGCTGAAGCTGGTGGCGAAGGCGCTGGCCCAGGTCCCGCAGCCGAGCCACCCGATCAGGACGGCCAGCAGCGCGACGTTCAGGACCGCGACCCCGACGTTGATCCACATGCTGAGGTTCACGGCTCCGCAGATCCTCAGGTAGTTGTCCGTGGCGAAGAACAGCAGACCCACCGGTGCGAAGAGGGAGAACACCGCTATGTACTGAGCGGCCATGTCCGCGACCTCGCCCTCGGCACCCATGAAGGTTACGATGGGGCCACCGAGGAAGACGCCTATCAGCAGGAATCCCACCGATATCGCCACGATGAGCTTCACGGATCCGGTGAACACCCTCCTGGCCATGTCAGTGTCCCCGTTGCCCAGGTGCATCGAGATCCTCACGGACGATCCCGCCGCCACCATGTCGGAGACCGCCATGAACACGGTCATGATGGGCCATGCCAGGTTGACGGCGGCGAGGGCGTCGCTCCCGAGGTAGTTCCCGACGAAGATCCCGTCCATGATGGAGCAGAACGCCCACACGAGTCCCGATATCATCCCCGGTATCGAGCACTTCAAGAAGAGGCGCCAGACAGGCATCCGGCCGTACATCTCGTGCTCCGCATCGGATGTCATCTGGAGATCTCCTCCGTCAGGATCCTCAGGGCGCGGCACACGGCGCCAACCCCGTCCGGTCCCAGTTCCTCGCGGATCCTGTCGATTGCGCGGTCGTACGGCTCGTCGTACCTGTTGTAGAGCTCCTCCATGTCGGGGCTGAGTCCCAGCAATGTGACCCTGCCGTCCCCGTCGTCCTTCCGCTTGACGACCAGGCCCTCCCTCACGAGGGACTCCACCTTGCGGGACACGGTGGACTTGTCGAGGTCCAGCATATCGGACAGCTTCCCGACGGTGCAGCGGTCTGTGTATCTAATCAGGTTCAGGTAGATGAGCGACTGGTAGCCTATGTCCTTCGGACTGTCCCTGTAGAAGGAGAGGTCGTCCATCAGCATCGCGGCCAGACAGCGCTCCATCTCGGATTGGAGCTCCATAATTGGTTGAATAAATACAACTATTTCAACCAGACGGGTCGTCCGTCGGCGGTGCCGTAGAAATCGGTTAGTACACCATCGCGATACAGACGGCATGGACATGAGTCCCGTGGTCCCGTTCGTGGCTGTCGCCGTGGGCGGAGCCCTGGGCGCCCTCTCCAGGTTCTGCGTCTACCGCACGGTGGAGACGGCGTTCCCCTGGGCGACGTTCATAGTGAACATCGTCGGGTGCTGCCTGGCGTCGTTCCTGATGTTCAGGTACGGGATATATGCCGACGGGCCGGTCAAGACCATGGTGTTCACCGGGTTCTTCGGAGCGTTCACGACAATGTCCACGTTCTCCATCGACACAGTCAACCTGCTCGAAGGCGGCCAGTACTGGCAGGCGGGCGGGAACATCGTCCTCAACTCCGTCGTGTGCGTCCTCGGCGCGATCGGCGGAAGGTACCTGGCGACGATGTGATCCATGGTGTCCAGAATCAGTACGTATTGTCCTCGAACAGGTGTCTGTGCCTGTATCATGATGGGCGTGAGAATGGTTCGGAACTAGTTCGGAACTAGTTCGGAACCATTTAATACCCATTGGTTGCTGTGATATCAGGTGTGATTCATGAATCTGGGCAGGGAGAGCGAGACGGTAGAGTTCAAGGAGAGTATGTCGCAGCTGGACAAGGCCATTCTCTCCCTCACAGCCATGTTGAACAGACGCAACCAGGGCACCGTCTACATAGGCGTGGACGACGGAGGCGAAGTTGTCGGGATGGACATAGGCCCCAGTACCCTGGAGACCATCAGGAACAGGATCCGCAGTGCAGTGCTTCCGCAGACAGTTCCTGAGATCACAGAGTGTGTGACGGACGACGGTCGCGCGTACGTCCGCATCCATGTCACGGGGTACAGCATCCCATATTCTTATGACGGTAGATACTACATCAGGAACGTATCCTCCAATGAGTCCGCCGGACCGGATGTGGTGGTCCAGATGGTGATGTCCAGAGGGATAGACCCTCTCAGAGGGCAGTTGTCCGATGTCCAGGACCTGTCGTTTTCGATGCTTTTCTCGGTGATGTCGTCCCGTGGCCAGCATCCTCGCAACGATGATGGCTTCTTCAGGAGCCATGGCATGAAGGACGAGCAGGGGCTGTTCAACCTTACAGCATATCTCGTCTCGGATCAGAACACGGTGCCGATGCAAGTCGTCCGTTTCAACGGCACTGACCGTTCGGCCGTATCCTCGAGGACGGATTTCGGTGGACAGAGCCTCATAGCCTCTACGAGGGCCGTGATGGATCACATCTCGACCTACATGGTCACAAGAGTGGACCTTTCAAGGGGTGAGAGGGTCGAGACGGCCCTGTTCGATTTCGAATCGTTCAGAGAGGCATGGGTGAACGCCTGTGTCCATAACGCCTGGAGGGCCATGATACCCCCGTCCGTCATGATGTTCGATGACAGGATAGAGGTCGTCTCATACGGCGGCATACCGTTCCCTGCATCTACCGAGGAGTTCTACAAAGGGGACAGCCGTCCCGTGAACAGGTCTCTGTTCTCCCTGTTCACACTCGCTGGTCTGACGGAGCAGAGCGGTCATGGGGTGCCGGTCATTGTCCGTAGGTACGGGCGCGAAGCCTTCCACCTTTCCGACAACGGTGTGGTGGTGACGATCCCGTTCTCTTTCGAGCCGGACTATGTGTCCGTCAGGCGCGAGACGGAGCGGAGCAGGGCCGGACTGGATCCAGACAGCGCTCGTGTGCTGGCATATCTGGAGGCCAATCCCGAGGCGAAGCTGTCTCAGGCGGCGGACGCGTCGGGGATGTCCCTATCATCTGTGAAGAAGGTGGTGTCTTCCCTCAAGCGCGACGGTGTTCTGAGGAACGACGGAACGAACAGGAACAGCAGATGGGTTGTCCTCCGAGGGTGTTCTGGGGAGTTCGTCCGACTGGGTTCATAACCTTGGAAGGCATCCGGTATCCATGGACCTTACAAGGGAGGAGGAAGACATCCTCAACGGAGAGGAGGGCGAAGGGAAGCAGAAGGCGATGGAGCTCGTCACAGCCCTGGGGAAGATATACGGGGCGGACGACCTCATCGACATCACGTCGGCGCATCTTTCCGGTGCGTCGTACAAGACCATCGGAGACGGGGGTCTGAAGTATCTCGAGGACATGGCGGCCGGAGGCGCCAAGGTCAGCGTCCCGTCGACCCTGAACCCCGTCGGCATGGACCGTGAGCGCTGGGCCGAGATGCACATCTCCAAGGAGTTCGCCGAGAAGCAGCTGAGGATCATCGACCTGTACGGTCAGATGGGCATCAGGACCACCTGCTCGTGCACCCCGTACACTGGGGCGAACGTCCCGTCCTTCGGGGACCATGTGGCATGGGCCGAGTCTTCCGCTTTGTCGTTCGTGAACTCCTACATCGGGGCCAGGACGAACAGGGAGGGCGGACCCGGCGCCCTCGCCGCGGCGATCCTGGGGAAGACCGCCAACTACGGCCTTCATCTGGACGAGAAGAGGAGGCCGACAGTGGTGATCGATGCCGACATAGACGGCTCCGTGTTCTCATACTCCCTACTGGGTCAGGCCGTGGGCATGGCGATCGGCTCGGGCATCCCGTACTTCAGGGGCCTGGGCCCCGAGATGGGCGTGGAGGAGGCGAAGGCGCTGTCATCGGCGATGGCGGCGTCCGGTTCCGTGGCGCTCTGGCACGCAGAGGGCGTCACGCCCGAGGCCGGGGGCCACGACGTCTCCGGTCTGGAGACGATACACATCGGGGAGGCGGAGCTCAAGGCCGCCTACGACAAGCTGAACACCGTCGACGACGTGCAGCTGATCGCGATAGGGTGCCCGCACCTGACCGAGAAGGAGATGCACCAGATCGCAGCGTTCCTGAAAGGCAAGAAGAAGGTCAACAAGGACATCGAGATATGGTTCTGCACCTCGGAGGAGGTCAGGGCCAAATGCCCCGAGGACGTCAGGATAATGGAGGAGTTCGGACCGGTTCTGGCGGACACGTGCATGGTCGTGGCGCCCATCGAGGGATCGTTCCAGCGCACCGGGACCAACTCGGCAAAGGCAGGGAACTACCTGCCCACGCTGTGCTCGCAGAAGGCGATATGCAGGGACATCCCCGCACTCATGGAGCTGGTAATGTGATCGTCGAGGGACGCACGATAATGTCGGGAAAGGCGACCGGCGAGGTTGTCAAGCTGGGGGAGCCCCTGAGCTTCCTCGGAGGGGTCGACGGGTCGACAGGGGACCTCCGCGTCGGTGGCGGAGGGAACGTCGCCGGCAAGGTCCTGGTGTTCCCGAAGGGCAAGGGCAGCACGGTCGGATCCTTCGTGATGTACGACCTCATGGTCCACGGCGTGGCCCCTGCAGCGGTGATCAACGAGACCGCGGAGACCATCGTCGCCACCGGCGCCGTGATATCGTCCATCCCGATGGTGGACTCGGTCCCGTCCATCGACATGTTCGAGGACGGGGACATCGTCACCGTCAATGCGACCGCGGGGACCGTGGAGATCGAGGGCGTGGAGATGAAGGAGAGCGTGTCCTCAGCCGTCGTCATGGACGGCAGGGTCCTGATGCTCAAGCGTCCGGAGTCGTCCCACTCCTTCCCCGGAGTGTGGTCCCTCGTCGCCGGCAGGATCGAGCCCGGGGAGTCGCCCGAGGATGCTGCCAGGCGCGAGATAAGGGAGGAGACGGCCATCGAGGTCGGTTCCCCCGCGGCATCACTGGACCCCGTGTACGTCAGGGAGGGACGCATCCTGTGGAAGGTGCACCCGTTCGCGTTCAGCGTGTCCGGAGTGGAGCCCGTCCTGAACGAGGAGAACGAGGGCTTCCAGTGGGTCCTTCCCGAGGACATCCCCGGAGTCGAGACCGTCAAGGACACGGTGCCCATCGTGGAAGGGCTCCTGAAGCAGTTCTGAAAAACTACAGCGCCGAGGCCCGAAAAGGGTCCCGGCCGATTTCCTTCTCGACGGACCGGGTCAGTTCCCCGACGATGGGGCCTCCGACTCGATGTCCGTCTTCTCCAGTTTGAATATCACGGGCCTGAGGCCGTCGTTGCAGCTGCAGATCGCGATCCCGGGCTTCCTGATCCAGTCCCCGTAGTAGAACAGCTCGTCCCCCTTCATGTGCGATAGGGCGAACACATATTGGTACATGGCCTTCCACGCCTCGTCGCACAGCCCCTCGGGTTTGGCGTAGTCCGCGTAGAACACCTGACCCTCCTTCAGCATGGGGCATCTTCCGAGTCCGTCGATGCCGTACTCCTCCGCCAGCTCCTCGTCCAGTGTGGTCTTCAGGACGGTTATCCTCACCTTGTGCATGGATGCGAATCGCATGGCGAATAGAAGAAACTGAGCCGATGCCGGACGTCGTGGCGTGAAATGGGTTTCAATGCCCGCGCGGCACGGCGGCCGCACGGGCGGTTTGCCATCACTCAGCCGGAGAGATGCCGATGGTGATGTCCTTGCCGGTGACGTCCCAGGTCTTGACCTCGGCGCCCTTGGGCTCGGATGTGAAGGTCAGCGACTTCGCCCTGACCTCGTTGGAGATGTGGTCCTTCCAGGTCTCGAAGAGCCCGATGAGCCTCTCCTCGGCGGACACCTCGCAGGTGATGAACTGCTCCACGTTGAGCTTCATGTCCTTGCGCATCTGCTGGATCCTCCTGATGAGCTCCCTGGCGTAGCCCTCCGCCTCGATCTCGGGGGTGACGCTGAAGTCGATGAACAGCGTGCCCTCCTCGAACTCGACGGGCTCTATGTCGGTCGTGGCCGGGATCTCGTCCTTTCCGAGGTAGACGACCTTCTTCACGTTGGCCTGGTCCTCGAGGACCCCCTCGAACCTCTTGACGGCGGCGTTCACGCCCGCGTCGTTGCCGCGGACGAAGATCTGCAGGAGGGGCCACCTGAGCTTGGAGCCCATCTTCGCCCTCTCGGCGGCGACCAGGTCCACGATGCCGCGGACCAGGGACATGCTGTGCTCCAGCTCGTCGTCGATGAGGCTCTGGTCGCATTTCGGCCAGTCCTCCATGTGCACCGTCAGGAGCTTGCCGCCCATGTGCTGGTAGACCTCCTCCGCGATGTACGGGGCGATGGGGGCCAGGACCAGGGCGGTCTTCATGATGGCGTAATCCAGGGTGAAGTACGAGGCGTTCTTGTCCTTCTCCATGTCGGCGTCCTCGGACCAGGACCTGTCCCTGACAAGGCAGACGTACCACCTGGAGAGGTCCTCCATGATGTAGTCGTCCAGCATCCTGGCGAGCTTGTGCAGCTCCCTGGACTCGAGGAACTCCGTCGCGGACGCGACCATCTTCTCCGTCCTGGAGATCATCCAGCGGTCCTCGTCCCTGAGGTACGGGGACATCTCCTCCATCGTGTGCGCGTCGGGGTCGTAGCCGTCGATGATCATGTAGGTGGACGAGAAGTTCACAACGTTCCAGTACGTGTTCAGGACCTTCCTGGCGTTCTTCGGTCCGTCCTTCTGGAACGCCGTGTCCTCCCATGGGGCGTTGCTCTTGATGAGGTAGTACCTGAGGGAGTCCGCTCCGACCTGGTCGATGAGGTCCAGGGGCTCGATGACGTTGCCAAGGGACTTCGACATCTTCTGGCCCTTGGGGTCCAGCACCCATCCGTGCATCATGACCTCGTCGTAGGGTGCGCGGTCGAAGGAGATCACGCCTGCTCCCAGCTGGGAGTAGAACCATCCGCGGGTCTGGTCGTGGGCCTCCACGATGAACCTCGGGGGCCACCAGAGGTCGAACTCGTCCTTCCTCCTGGGGTATCCGAGGTCGGCCCATGCGGCGACGCCCGAGTCGAACCAGACGTCCAGGACGTCCGGGATCCTGTGCATGGTCTTGCCGCACTTGGGGCACTTGAAGGTGACGCCGTCGATCCAGGGCCTGTGGGTGTCCATGCCCTCCGTGTACCCCTCGCCCTCCTTGAGCTCCTCGTACTGGCCGACGACCTTCCTCTCGCCGCACTCGCACTCCCAGACGGGCATGGGGATCCCCCAGTACCTCTGCCTGGAGATGCACCAGTCCCTGGCGCCCTCGACCCAGTTCCTCTCCCTGGTGGAGCCGGCCCAGTCGGGGACCCATTTGACGCGGTCGATCTCGGACAGCATCTCGTCCTTGATGTCGGGCACGGTGATGAACCACTGCCTGGTGTTCCTGTAGATGATCGGGGACTTGCATCTCCAGCAGTGTCCGTACCTGTGCTTGATCTTGCTCTTGTTGTACATCAGGCCATTCTCGTCGAGGTTCTTGATGACCTCGTCCGCGACGGTCTTGACCTTCTTGCCGGCCATGAGGGGGAACTCGTCAGTGTACCTGCCGTTCTCAGCAACGGGGCAGAACGGGGCGATGCCGTACCTCTTACCGGTCTCGTAGTCGTCTGGTCCGTGCCCGGGGGCTGTGTGGACCAGTCCGGTGTTGTCCTTCTCGACGTAGTCGGCGGTGACGACCCTGAACGTCCACTCGGACTTCGGGACGTTCTCGTTCTCGAAGGGCGGGATGTACTCCATCCCCTCCATGTCCTTGCCTTTCATCCTCTCCAGGACCTCGAAGCTCTCGTAGCCGCCCTTCTGCATGACGTACTCCGCCTGGGACTCGAGGACGTAGACGGTCTCCTCCCCGGAGGCCCCCTTCATCCTGACCTTGGCGTACTCGAAGTCGGGGTGGACCGCGACGGCCATGTTGGCGGCGAGGGTCCAGGGCGTGGTCGTCCAGATGAGGAGGGACCCGTCCCCGTTCCTGAGGGGGAACCTGACCATGATCGACGGGTCGGTCTCGTCCCAGTACTCGATCTCGGCCTCAGCCAGCGCGGTCTCGCATCTGGGGCACCATGTGACGACCCTGCTGGAGGCCTTCAGGAGCTTCTTCTCCTCGGCCTTCTGGATGGTCCACCATGCGGACTCGAGGTAGTCGAGCTTGATCGTCTGATAGGGGTTCTCCCAGTCCATCCAAACTCCGAGCTGCTTGAACTGCTCGGTCATGTCGGCGTGGAGGCCCAGGGCGAACTCCCTGCAGGTGGACACGAACTTGTCGATGCCGAGCTCCTCGATGTCCTTCTTGGAGTGGACGCCGATGTTCTTCTCGACCTTGACCTCGATGGGGAGGCCGTGCATGTCGAACCCGGGCTGGTCGCGGACGTTGTACCCGCACATCCTCCAGTACCTGAGGAGGATGTCCTTGACGGTCTTGTTCATCGCGGTGCCCAGGTGGATCGCCCCCGTGGTGTACGGAGGTCCGTCGACGAAGTAGAACCTCTCGCCCTCGGCGCGGTGCTCCTTCGTCTTGTGGTAGGCGTCGGTCTCATCCCAGTATGCCTGGACATCCCTCTCGATGCCCTTGGCGTCATAATTGGCACGGATCTGCTTTATCATCGCATTCCCTCTTTTCCGGGGGTTCTCTTTCCCCGGTGAGTCAGTCGGCTATCCTGGCATATGTTAAAAAAGTGTCGAGGTGGGGCAGTCGCCGGGGCCGACGTGCATCCATCCATCCGTCAAGCTTATCAAGTCTCCCGACAGGCGGGATGACGATGACCGAGTCCGAGAACAGAACGGGGAACATCCTCGGAGACCCGAGGAAGTCTCTAATCGCGATGGTGGTGCCGATCGCCATCGGCATGATCGTGCAGTCGCTGAACAACTTCGTCGACGCCATCTGGGTCTCGGGGATAGGCACCGCCGCACTGGCCGCGACGGGCGTGGTGTTCCCGTTCTTCTTCATCCTCATCGGCATCGGAAACGGACTCGGGGTGGGGGCCTCGCAGGCCATAGCCAGACGCATCGGTCTGGGGGACCGCGAGGGCGCCAGCAGGGTGGCGGCGCAGGTGCTGGTCATCGGCGTCCTGGTGGGATTCGCCATAACTGCGGTGTTCGCGCTGTTCCCGGAGCCGATATTCCGTGCCGCGGGCGCAGGCGCGTACCTCGAGGAGGTCATGGCATACGGCGTGCCGATCATGGTGTGCGCCCCCATCTACATGCTGAGCTTCATATTCAGCGCGCTTCTGAGGTCCGAGGGCGACGCCAGGAAGTCGATGGTCATCCAGGTCGCAGGGGTCGCGGTGCACATGGTCATGGACCCCATCCTCATCATCGGCCTTGGCCTGGGGGTCGGGGGTGCCGCAATAGCCAGCGCCCTATCCGCGCTCATGGCCGCGGGGATGGCGGTCCGTTACTACAGGCGCGGGGAGATGTACGTCGACCTTAGCTTCAAGGGGTTCAGGTTCGACCGTGCTCTCGACGCCGACATCCTCAGGGTGGGTTTCCCGGCGTCCCTGGAGATGATCCTGCTCTCCATCTCCACGCTGTTCATGAACATCATAATCGAGATGGTAGACCCTGTCAACGGCGTGGCGATATACACCACGGGGTGGAGGATCCTGGACCTGCTGATGGTCCTCGCGGTGTCGTTCGGGTCGGCGCTGGTGCCGATCAGCGCAGCCGCATACGGCCAGAGGAGCTTCGAGCGCATCAAGGCCGTCTACGTCTACGCCCTGAAGTACGGCGTGGCCCTGATGGTCGTCATCGCGGCTGTTGCCATGGTCGCCGCCCCCGTGCTGGTCTACATGTTCACGTACACGGGGTCGACCGCGGAGCTGTCCGAGGAGATGACGAGGTTCGTGAGGATAGGCTGCCTGTTCCTGCCGTTCTCCATGGTGGGGATACTGACATCCAGCGTCTTCCAGTCGGTGGGCAAGGGCCTGTGGTCGATGTGCGCCACCAGTCTCCGCAACTTCCTGCGCGTCCCGCTGTGCTACGCCCTGGCTGCGGCAGGTTCCCTGACCCTTGTCTGGTGGGGCGTGACCCTGGGGGAGGTCATCGGGACGACCGTCGTCGCCGTGGCAGGGGTCATCGCCCTGAGGTTCATCCGCAGGCAGATCGAGTCCATGAACGGGGTCGTGGGTGAACCATGAGACGGGGTCGACCCGCGGCATCGCACGGACAGGACACTCTGGATAAAGGAGCCTGACGGCTCCGATAGAATGAGACATGCCCCAGAAGGCATGGGTTGACGCCCGCGGTTGCGGGCCTCGGTCGCCGGAATCACATGTAGGTCCAGGAGACCAGGAGACAGACGATGATGACGACGGCTGCGACACCCATCATCTTGACGTTGTTCTTTCCCATGGTCGGGAGAATGCCGAGCGACTTAAAGTGGTTTCGTTCCTCCACGGCCAGCATCCACGCCGAGGACGTGCATTATCGTCAGGTTCGCGAGCGTCATGCCGAAGACGGCGGGGACCGTCGGCAGCGATCCCAGGACGCTCTTCCCGTGCTCGTCCCTGTCTGTGGGCACGGATATCGGCGGCTCTTCCGAGTAGACGCACGTGATGCTGGACGTGTCGCAGTCGCGGAGCCCCTTGCGGACGGCGGCCGCCAGGGGGCAAACCGACGTATTCCTGAGGGGTGCCACGCGCACCTTCTGGGTGTCCAGATGGAGGGCCGCCCCCATGGATGAGAACGTCTCGATCCCGGTCTCCGAGGCCCTCCTCAGGAGGGAGATCTTGCATCTGACGGTGTCGATGGCGTCGACCAGCACGTCGAAATCGCCCGAGAGGATCTCCTCGACGGTGGAGTCGTCCACGAGGACGGACATGGGCTCTATGTCGATGCCGGGGTTGATGGACCTGGCCCTCTCGCAGGCGACCTCCGCCTTCGGCCTTCCGACCGTGTCCACAGTGGCGAGGACCTGGCGGTTGAGGTTGCTGGGGCTGAATACGTCCGCGTCCACCACCCTGATCCTTCCGATGCCGGCCCGGACCAGTCCCTCCAGGGCGTACCCGCCCACCGCTCCGGCGCCCGTCAGCACGACGGAGGCCTCCGCGAGCCTCCTGATGCCATCCTCGCCCACAAGCAGCCCGGTCCTCTCGCTCATCTCAGACATCTGCGATCCTCCTCGCGTTATCCAGGGTCAGTCTCATCAACTCTTCGCCGGTGGTCCCCAGGATCCCGGCGAGCCTGTCGGCGAACCCCGTCATCCCGGAGAACTCCCGTGCGAGGTAGGGGGCGTCGGTCTCCAGCAGCAGCCTGTCCTCTGGAACGGAACGGAGCAGCCTGGCGATGCGGGACTCCGACCTTGCAAGGATCCGCGGGTTGACGGAGAACATGCATCCGGCCTCGGCGAAAGGTTTCACGTAGCTCTCCGATGAGAACGAGTGCAGTACGACCGCCCTGCATCCTCCTGCGTGCCTCCTGATGGACTCGAGGACGTCCCGCTCGCATCCGACCATGTGGACGTTGGCAATCCTCCCGAACCCGGAGGCGATGTCCAGCTGGGATTCGAATGCCGGTCTCTGCAGGGACGGGTCCCCACGTTTGCCGTCCAGTCCGATCTCCCCGACGTTCGCGCGAGGGTCCTCCTCCAGGATGGATTCCAGCCTTCCAGCGGAGGCCTCGTCCCACTCGTCCATGTACCAGGGGTGGACGCCGTAGAACCTCACGGTGCCCGGGACGGCACACCCCGCCATCGAATCCCACTCGGACGGTCTGGCGGTGCAGCCGAACACGATCACGGCGCGGTCGAAGTCGGGGTAGCGGTCGCTGAATCCTTTTTCGGACACGTGCGCGTGAGCATCGGCGAACCCGTGTGTTTCCAGGACCATGCTTCCGTGTATCCTTTCTGAACGTTTATCGCTGCCGACTCGCAGGGTTTGAGCATATTGATTTAGGTTGAATTACAATTTTTTAGAAGAACCTAAATCATTATATACTCATTTTAGGATGTCCTAAACACCATGAGGCCGGAGAACCATGAATGCGGGGAGAGGGGACTTTCCGACGACATAGTATTCCATGAGCCAGGTACCCTCGAAAATGAGACATGCCCCGAGGGCGCCCAAACCTCCGTTCCCGACCTGCACGAACGCATCGTTCGGCACTGCGCTCCGACCCTTGCGGGTCTGAAGTGCGGGAGCATGTTCAGGGTCAACTCCGACCCTCATGGTATTCTGTCCCAGGTGTCGGAGCTGGAGTACGAGCTGTCCCACAGGGGGCTCAGGCTCGACGCGCTGGTGGTCGACGAGGAGGGCTGCCTGCTCTACGTCTACCGCCCGAAGCTCCTGGAGGCCCGTCTGGCCGATCCGGAGGTCAGGGACTTCCTTTCGTGCTACGGGTACGCCGCCAGGAGCTGCAGCTCGACGCTCGCCGAGCTGTTCGACAGGTTCGCGCACTGCCCGACCGTCCCTCCCGAGGTCGGGGTCTTCCTCGACTACCCCATGGAGGATGTCAGGGGATA
Source organism: Methanomassiliicoccaceae archaeon DOK (assembly GCA_009911715.1). Taxonomy (NCBI): domain Archaea; kingdom Methanobacteriati; phylum Thermoplasmatota; class Thermoplasmata; order Methanomassiliicoccales; family Methanomassiliicoccaceae; species Methanomassiliicoccaceae archaeon DOK. The sequence continues at coordinate 524,886 of CP047880.1, forward strand.
CATCGAGAACGAGGGCAGGTGCAGCAGGTGCATCGGATGCTGGAAGGTCTACGGGGACGTGGAGGCCGCCGAGAAGAGGTTCAACTGTTACAAGAGATGCCGTGACGTCTTCTCGAAGAGGCTCGCCGAGGGGTGCAGCCTCGTCAGGCTCACCGTGAAGTGCTGATCCGGTCCGGCTCAGAACCACTGGTCCAGGGATCTCTGCTTCCTTCTGTTGGACTCGGCCTTGCGGGCCGCCTCGATCTTGTTGAGGACCGTGTTGACCCTGTCATAGGAGAACCCGTGGTCGGTCATGAGCTCCAGAACTCCCTCGGGGTCCGCCTTGCCGGGCTTCACCGAGTAGTCGTCGGATCTCGGGCCGTTGAGGAAGATCGCCCTCACGTCCTCGTACTCGGGGATGTCTATGTCCGTCTTGGCCATTACCGTCTCGAGGTCGCCGTGTTTCTGGATGAGCTTCAGCCCCTTCTTCGGTCCGATCCCGGGGACGCCCGCGTTGAAGTCGGTCCCTATCATTATGCAGACGTCCACCAGCTGCTCCCTGGTGATCCCCAGGTCCTCGAGCATGCGCTTGGAGTCCACTATCTCCGTCTTGACGTCCTTGTAGACGCTCTTGCCGGGGACCTTCCTCCTCCCGGAGATGGTGAGGTTCCTGACCAGGAGCGGTGCGCCGAACAGGAGCGAGTCGTAGTCCTGGGACGCGGACGCGTAGACGTCGCCCTTCAGGCACATGTACGCGCCCTGGGCCTCGCCGTCGCTCGGCGCCTGGACCACGGGGATGCCGAGGAGCGTGAGCAGCTCCTTAGAGGTCTCCAGGATGTCCGGGGTCATGCGGGACGTCTGCTGGGCCTTGGAGAACGCCTTCTTGAGGTCCCCTTCCTCCAGCGCCTGCTGGTACTCCACCATGGCCTTCTCCCTGCGGGCTATGCGCTCCTCGATCGTGCCCGCCTTCATCTCGTTGGGCTTCCCGTCGAAGACGAACGACGGCTCGATGCCCGCCTCTATGAGGTTGGCGGTGCGGTACAGTATCCCCGAGAGATGGGACGTGACGCGGCCCTGGGAGTCCTGGAGGGGCTTCCCGTCCGGTTGCCTAATGATTGAAAGGAACTGGAAAATCGTGTTGTACGCGTCAATGGCGACGCTCTTGCCGCGGAGGTACTCCAGGTCGATCTCCGTGGCCTCGGTGATGGGTGAAAGGTTTACTCCCATGGCGCATCACCCGCGGTTGGGCCCGAACCCCTTCCACTCGGTCACGGTGGGCCCCATGTCGTCGAGCCTGAACAGCGACGAACCGGCCACGAGGACGGAAGCGCCGGCTGAAACGCATGTCCTGCCGGTGACCGTGTTTATGCCGCCGTCGACGGAGATCTCGAGGGACGGGTTGTTGCGGTTCGCCCACTCCCTTATCGATGCGATCTTGGGGACACAGTCCTCTATGAAGGACTGCCCTCCGAACCCCGGGTGGACGGTCATGACCAGCGCGATGTCCGCATCCTCCAGGAACGGGAGGACGTCCTCCACAGGCGTCTCCGGGTTGAGCGAGATGCCGACCCTGAGGCCCTTCCTGTCAATCTTCCGCATGGCGGCGTGGACGTCCCCCGTGGCCTCGCAGTGCACGGTGATGCTGTCGCATCCCGCCGCGGCGAAGTCGTCTATGTAGCGGACGGGGTCCTGGATCATGAGGTGGGCGTCGAACGGGATGTCCGAGCATTTCCTGATGGCCTTTATCACAGGTGCGCCGAAGGTTATGTTCGGGACGAACATCCCGTCCATCACGTCGAGGTGGGCCCAGTCGGCCCCGGCTTTCTCAACACGGACGAGCTCCTCCCCGAGCCTGGAGAAGTCTGCGGAGAGCATGGACGGCGATACCTTGGTCATCGGCGCCCGCATTGATGTGCTGGGTAGATAATCATGATGGACGCCAGGGAGCGCGGGGTCCAGGAGCATCCAGTAGCCAGATATATTTACGAGACAACTGGTTATCCCACTCATGGCATTGGCAAAGCACGGTTCTGCCGAGGAGACATGCGACGTCGCGGGCTGCGACAAGCCCGCGGAGAGGTCCTTCAACATCAAACAGGTCGCCAAGACATCCCTGTCCCTGAAGTCCAACGACCTCCGCCAGGTCCACCTGTGCAAGGACCACTACAAGGAGTTCAAGAAGCAGACCAAGACCGACAGGGAGCTCGACTCCTACTACTGATGGAGATCCTGTTTCTGGGGACGAGCGCCGCGGTGCCGTCCAAGGAGCACTCCACCTCATGCATAGCCGTGAGGAGCGGATCTGACATCCTCCTCCTCGACTGCGGGGAGGGATCGCAGCGTCAGCTGATGCTCTCGCCCTTCTCTTTCATGAAGATCAGGGCAGTCCTCATCACACATCTGCACGGCGACCACGTTTTCGGTCTGCCGGGTCTGATCCAGACGATGAGCCTCTCCAACCGCACCGAGCCTCTGCTGGTGTGCGGGCCTCCCGGCACCTCCCATGCGCTCGACGCGATGATGTCGGTGACGGAGGGGGAGGCGACTTACGATGTCGAGGTCGTCGAGGTGTCCGGCGGGGAGGTCCTGGATGTGAAGGGGATGGCCGTGAGGCCGTACGCCACCGACCACGGCATAGCGTCGGTGGGATACGTTGTCCAGGACCGCGAGAGGCCGGGGAAGCTGGATGCCGACAAGGCGCGCTCGATGGGCGTGACCTCGGGGCGCGACATGGCTCGTCTCAAGAACGGCGAGACGGTGAACGGGGTCCGTCCGGAGGACGTCATCGGCCCCGTGATCCCGGGGTACAGGGTCGCGTACAGCGGGGACACCCGTCCCTGCGGGTCCGAATCCGATGCGGTCGCTGGTGCTGACGTCATCGTCCACGAGGCGACCTACATGGACTCGGAGGCGTCGCAGGCCGCGGACCACTTCCACACCACGGCTCTCCAGGCCGGGGAGGTGGCCAGGGACGCCGGCGCCAGATATCTCATACTGACGCACATAAGCAACCGTTACGACGACCGTTCCGCCGTGGAGGCCGAGGCCAGGTCCGTGTTCCCGGAATCATACGTGGCGGAGGACATGGCCATGTACACCCTGTCGTCATCGGGCCTCCGCTTCGACGGGGTCTTCGACAGGAGCGCCTGAGTCCCCCTTCCCTCAGATAAGCTTCAGGATGTCGGCGCTGGTTATCATGCCGACGATCTTCCCCTTCTTCGAGACCAGGACCGCGCCGCTGCTGCTCATGAGCGACGTGACGGAGGACATCGGCGTGCTGTCCGCCACGACTGGGTACGACTCGTCCATGACCTTCGCGATCACCGTCTGTGCGAGCTGATCCATGGTGGACCCCTGCCTCAGGAGCTCGAAGATCCCCCTCTCCGAGATGCTCCCGACCGGGATGTCGCCCTTCAGTACCGGGAGCTGGGAGTACCCGGTTGCCCTCATGAGGTCGGAGGCCTGGTGCACCTTGTCGGTGCTCTGGACGGTGACGACCTTGTCGGATGCCACGTCCGCGGCGGTCAGGTCCCTCTTCTCGCTCTTCCTCATGCCCTCGAGGGTCTCGAAGAGCTTCACGACGGTCTCGTAGCTGGCGGACATCCTCCCGCGCTCTATCTTCGCGATGGTGCTCTGGCTGACACCGGAGGCGGCGGCGAGCTCGGTCTGGGTGACGTCCAGGGACTTGCGTATGCGCTTTATGTCCGACACCGGCGGGAACGATCCGTTCATATCGGAGGATACGGGATATTCGTACATTAATATTCTTTTACGAATAATATCGACAGCGTTGTTTATTAATAACGAAATAATGAGGCCCTAAAGAGGTGTAAGCCAGATGAGTAAGAACATCTACGTAGAGGGTCTCAACGAGATCCCCGTCCCCATGAAAAAGGTAGAGATCGTCGAGAGGAAAGGAATCGGACACCCCGACAGTGTCGCCGATGCCCTCGCGGAGGAGGTCAGCAAGGCCCTCTGCAAGATGTACAAGAAGGAGTTCGGCCACGTCCTCCACCACAACACCGACGAGACGCAGATCGCAGCCGGTCAGGCGGCCCCTGCCTTCGGAGGCGGACACATCATCGACCCCTCCTACATCCTGCTCGTCGGACGCGCCACCACACACGTCGGAGAGGGCAAGGACCTCAAGTCCCTCCCCTGCAAGCCCGTCGCGCTGAAGGCCGCCAGGGAGTACCTGAGGAAGACCTTCCCCAACCTGGACGTCGACTCCGAGATCATCCTCGACGCCAAGCTCGGAATGGGATCCGACGACCTGACCGGTGTCTACAAGGCATCCGGGCACCTCGCCAACGACACTTCCTTCGGAGTCGGATACGCCCCCTTCTCCATCACAGACAGGCTCGTCCTCCAGACCGAGGAGTACATCAACGGCGTCATGAAGAAGGACCTGCCCGAGACCGGACAGGACGTCAAGGTCATGGCCTCCAGGGTCGGAGACGACATCACCATGACCGTCGCCTGCGCCATGATCGACAAGCGCATCGACGACGCAGACCACTACAAGTCCTCCATCGAGCAGCTGTACAACAAGGTCTACGACAACGCCCTCAAGATCATCGGCAGCGAGAAGGTCAACTTCAAGCTCGACATCAACACCGGAGACGACTACGACCGCGGAGTGTACTACCTCACATGCACCGGAATGTCCCAGGAGATGGGAGACGACGGATCCGTCGGAAGGGGCAACAGGTGCAACGGTCTGATTACCCCCTACAGGCCCATGTCCATGGAGGCCACCTCCGGAAAGAACCCCATCACCCACATCGGAAAGATCTACAACGTGATGTCCAAGCTCATCGCCGACGACGTCGCCGCCAAGGTCACCAACGAGGCCGAGATCAGGGTCAGGCTTCTGTCCCAGATCGGAAAGCCCGTCTCCGAGCCCCTCAACGCGTCCGTGCAGATCGTCCTGCCCGACGCCGAGACCAACCCCAACCTGCCCAAGTGGAAGTCCGAGGCCGAGGCCATCGCCGCCGACTGGCTGGACAACGTGGACAAGGTTTCCGACATGATCATCGAGGGCAAGGTCCGCACTTTCTGAAGCTCGTTTAAAAACCATTTACCCCAGCCAGCGTGCTGGGGGAACCACCTTGCTTGTCATTTTCCAAGGTACATCTTTAAGCATGATGAATCGCATTATCATCCAACCGGGTGAAACTATGAAGATTATCGACGAGCCGCAGTTCGGGCCGATGTTCCGCTTCAATGACGCGAACGTCTACTGGTCGCTGTACATCCTGTCCGACGGCAGGCGCATGGGACGCAAGAGGCTGGCCGAGGAGGTCGGCGTCGGAGAGGGGAGCATGCGCAGGATCATAGACACCCTGAAGGAGTGGGACTTCATTCTCATCAAGCAGACCGGCATAACCATCACCAAGGCCGGTCAGGCGTTCCTCTCCCAGCTGCCCATCAGGCCTGTCGACGTCTACATCGAGGGCTCCGTGGTGGGCAAGTACCAGCAGGCCGTCCTCGTGCTCGGCTGCGCCGACAAGGTCGTCAACGGCATGGAGCAGAGGGACATCGGCATAAAGGTAGGCGGCGAGGGATGCACGACGATCGTGATCCGCGACGGCAACCTGCTCATTCCGCCGGACTGGAACCTCGACGAGAAGGATCCGGAGCTGGCGTACAACATCCGCAAGGAGACGGGAATAACCAAGTCCGACGCGCTAATCATCGGCGGGGGCGACACGAAGACGTCCGCGGTGGACGCCGCAGTGTCCGCGGCCCTCAACATGTTCTGAGCCGATGCAGCATCTCCTGAGCTTCACCGTCTACGACGACAGGTCGATGCTGGGCCCCGATCCCGGCGCGACGCTCGGCTCCATCGGGGCAGACGGGGTGGAGCTCCTCACATCATATTCCGTTCCTGACCCGTGGTACAGGGGCATCGCCCGTGCCGTCCACCTCCCGTACGCCACGGACTGGCTCGCCGCGTGGGAGGGCAGGCCGTACGACATGGACGGGGACTCCTCGCGCTTCTACATGTTCGGGAGGGACCGCGACGAGGTCATAGGCTCCGTCTCCGAGGCGATACGCTGCGCTGCCGTCCTGGAGCCGGCGTACGGAGTCTTCCATGCCGGCAACGGGGACATCCGCGAGCTGATCAGCAGGGGGTCGTCGCTGGACGACGGGAGGGTCATCGACGCATACGCCGAGATGGTCAACAGCGTCGTCGCCGGGTTCCCCGGCGGTGAGCCCCCGTTCCGGATCCTGTTCGAGAACCTCTGGTGGCCCGGCCTGAAGCTGACCGACGGACGCGACTTCAGGCGCCTGGAGTCGAGGATCGAGTTCGGGAACTGGGGCATCTGCCTGGACACGGGTCACATGATGAACTGCCTGCCGGGCATCGTCACGGAGCAGGACGGGATCGACGCCCTGGAGGGGATCTTCTCCCGTTACCCGGATGACCTGATCGACAGGGTGGTCACCGTCCATCTCCACTGGAGCGCCTCGTATCCGTACCGCAGCTCCTTCGAGGAGAGGAGGCCGGGTGACGACATCATGGCGTTCATCACGCAGGCGTACGGCCACATCTCCAGCATAGACCAGCACATGCCGTTCGACGATCCCCGCTGTCTGAGGCTCACGGACATCCTGAAGCCGGAGTTCGTGACCCACGAGATGCCCGGGTCGAAGGCAGGCATGCTCGAGGACTTCCGCACCCAGCGCTCGCTCTTCCCGTGACGTTGGATGTCCCGTCCATCTTCATCCGTATATACGAACAGGGCGATTCCGACATCGTGAACCAGTCGGATGAGTTTTTCCAACCCGACGAGGGAACCCAGGCGAAGTACGACGAGGGATACAGGATGCTGCATCTCTGCACGGGCGCGTTGGAGGGTCTCTGCTCAATCACGATACGCGAGGACGTCAGGAATCAGAGCGTGGATGCCACCACGGCGATGGACCCCTTCGACAGGAACCTGGTCAGAGCGGCCTACGCAATGGCGGACGAGGTGGACCTGTGGTCCCCGGAGTCCCTCGAGCAGGTCCACGGCGTCATGTATCCCGAAGGACCCGGGATGCGGGAGGGCGCCGCCGACGAGCTGAAGAGCCTCTTCGACAGATGCTTCATGTCGAACCTCCCGATGTCCATGCTGGCAGCGATCTCCCACAACGGGATTCTGCGCATCCGTCCCTTCGACGAGGGAAACGGGATCCTGGCCAGGATGTGGTACTCGGAGCTCCTGGGCAGGTCGTTCAAGACGTTCCAGTACATCTCCCCGGAGGCGGAGTTCCTCCGCACAAGGGACGAGTACGAGGCACTCATAAGCAATCCGGAAGACCTGAAGGGCTTCGTGGACTACAGCCTCGACTGCGACAGGGAGGCCCTGTCAAGGCTGTTCGGGTCCATGTGGTGACAGGTATCGGACGGACCGTCCTCTTCTTTCTCTATTTAAAATCAGAGGGGATGAATGCTTTTATATTACCTCTTTATTCGCTGTTCCCAGAGGAATAAAAATGGCACGCTTCAAAGAGGCCGAGGCAAGGCTCCTTGACAAGACCGTTTGCATGACCTGCTACGCCACCAACCCCAAGAAGGCTGACAAGTGCAGGAAGTGCGGGTCCCGCGACCTTAGGCCCAAGGCCAAAGAGAGCAGGAAGCAGTGATTCCCACTGCTCCACATTGATTTTTACGGCCGGCCATCGGCCGGTTCTCATTCGGACCAGCTCCGGCTATGGCCGGAGCACCGGTCCATTGTCAGCAATCCCGTGACCGATAGGTTATAACGTTCCAGAATGATGACCCAGCGGAGCTGAGCGGATGAAGATTCTGATCGTCGACGACAACGTGGCAGTCCAGGAGATCATCAGGGACATCCTAGCAGAGAGGAGCCACAACGTGCGTCTGGCGAGCACAGTGGACGAGGCCGTCGAGAAGATAAAGACCTTCGAGCCGGACGTCGTCATGCTCGACTCATGGGTCGGGGACGAGGACGGGATGCACGTCATATCCCGCACGAAGGAGGAGATGCCGAACTTCGACCTGAAGGTCATCCTCATAAAATCGTCCGGAGAGCTCGCTCCCACGGACAACCCGAACATCAAGGGCTGGGTGGACAAGCCGTTCAAGTCCTCCGACATCATCGACGCGATCGAGGACCTGAAGCTCGCCGAGGCCGAGGCCGTGCAGGCCGAGGAGAAGAAGAAGTCCAAGCGCAAGACCAGGCAGAAGGAGTCCGGAGGCTTCTTCTCCAGGAAGAAGAAGGCCGCTCCGGAGCCGGTCCAGGACCTGTCGGAGAGCGGCGTGGTGTTCGGACTCTCCTACGTGATGTTCGAGCCCGAGCCCGAACTGGTGTACGAGTTCGTGTCTCTGTTCGATCCCTCAAAGTACAGCATGATGGTCATCACCTCGGACAGGGCGAAGGCCATCAAGGAGAGGTTCAGCTACGAGGACATGGACGTCCTGCCCCTGACCTCCAGCGGAAGGGCGGGGACCATGGAGATCCAGGCGCTCGGGTCCATGATGGTTCGCATCTCACAGTTCATCGAGGAAAAGGAGAGGCCGGTGGTGGTCTTCGACACGTTCGGGGACATCATAGAGGCCAACGGGATGAACCCGTCCCTGCTCATGCTTCAGCAGCTCATGGCGGGGATGACCAAGACCTGCACGTTCGCGGTCTCGGTCGACGGGACGCCGCTCACCGACAAGGACCGCGGCATTCTGCTGCACAACATGCAAATCTACGACAAGGAGAGTATCTGATGCAGATCGAGAAGGTTTGGGCAAGGGAGGTGCTCGACTCCAGGGGGAACCCCACCGTCGAGGCCGAGATCACGGTCAAAGGTCACAGGATTACGGCCATCGCGCCGTCCGGAGCGTCCACCGGCACATGGGAGGCCCACGAGCTGAGGGACGGCGGGGACAGGTACGGCGGGAAGGGCGTCCTCAAAGCCGTGGAGAACGTCCGCACGGAGATCGCCAAGAAGATCACCGGTATGGACCCCACGGACCAGAAGGGGATCGACTACGCCATGATCGAGCTCGACGGAACCGACAACAAGACCAGGCTCGGCGGTAACGCCACTGTGGCCGTCTCCCTGGCCGTGGCAAGGGCCGGAGCCCTCGCAGAGGGTGTCCCCGTCTACGAGCACATAGGAAACGACCACGTCACGCTGCCCGTGCCCATGCTGAACATCATCAACGGCGGAAAGCACGCGGGAGGGAACCTGAGGATACAGGAGTGCATGATCATCCCCGCCGGAGCCAAGACGTTCTCAGACTGCCTCAGGATGTCCTCCGAGGTCTATATGCACCTCAAGTCCATCCTGAAGTCCAAGTACGGTGTCGGCGCCATCAACATCGGTGACGAGGGCGGATTCGCACCTCCGCTGGACACCGTGGACGAGGCGCTCTCCACCATCGTGTCCGCCATCTCCGATGCCGGGTACGTCCCCGGCAAGGATGTGTACCTCGCGATCGACGCCGCATCGTCCGAGTTCTACAGCGACGGCGTCTACGACGTCGACGACATGAAGCTGACCGCCGGCGAGCTCGCCGACCACTATGTCGAGCTCACGAAGGCGCACCCCCTCATCAGCATCGAGGACCCGTTCTTCGAGGACGACTTCGCGGCAACCGCCGAACTGACCAAGAAGGTCGGCGGTCACGTGCAGATCGTCGGAGACGACCTCTTCGTCACCAACAGCAAGCGTCTCAGGCGCGGAATCGACGAGGGTGCCGCGAACGCCCTGCTCCTGAAGGTCAACCAGATCGGAACCATCACCGAGGCTGGAGAGGCCGCGCAGATGAGCTTCGACAACGGCTACAACGTTGTGGTGTCCCACAGGTCCGGGGAGTCCGAGGACACGACCATCGCAGACCTGTCCGTCGGCTGGGGATCCGGGGAGATCAAGACCGGGGCCCCCGCACGCGGCGAGAGGACGGCCAAGTACAACCGCCTGCTGAGGATCGAAGAGGACCTCGGTTCCAAGGCGAGATTCCCTGGCGTGTCCAAGTTCAGGCTCTGATTCCAATTAACGGGCCTTCGGGCCCATTTCCTTAATTTTCCACGGTTTCGTGCAGAATCTCATGTTTTTCCGACTTTCAATCCCTGTGAACACTCGAAAATAATATTATTTAAAGTTAACGTATCGGAAAATCCTTGGAATCTGGAATTCAACGCTGTTAGGCATGGTTATTTTTTCCCCCTTCCGGACCTCGGTGACAAGGCTTATATTGGGAATGGGGCATAGGGCTTAGTGCACCTCTACGGAGTCTATGGATGGGATTGGAGACTTCGGAAAGACGTGTGATCTCGGGGGAGAGAATTGATCGAGGAATACGATTGCTACAGCGGTAGCTACGCATCAAGCAACAAGAATCTGCGTACGCTGGACAGAATCTGCGGTAACGCGGCCATGAGTGTCTACTGTGAGTGCGGACGCATCGTCATCCTGGACCGTGCCGAGATGAAGCTCAGGCTCAGCCTGGGGAAGGAACTCGAGTGCATGTCTTGCAGAAACGCAAGGATATCGCGCGAGATCGACGCCCTGAACGATCACTTCAACGGAATCGAGGAAGCCGACTGCGAGCTCCTCTGATTCACTCTCTTTTATATCTGTTCTAAGAAAGTTAAAGGGTAACACGAATCAATTTTTCGTGTTACCATAAAAACCAGTTTTAAAGACCGCCGTGTCTGGCTCATTCGGAAGGTGCCGCCGCCTTCTCGGCATCGGTCTTCTCGGTCTTCTTGGATCTCGAGGACTTCTTCCTTCCGGGGCAGTCCGGGTTGATGCACTCCTCGGTGTTCCCGAGGTTGATCATAGGCGCCTTGCAGATGGTGCACTGCCTTCCGGCGTACGATATGCTCCCTCTGGGTCTGAGCGGGTACGTCTGCGTGCATGCGGGCCATTCGGAGCATCCTGCGAACCTCTTCCCGGCCTTGGAGTACATTATCCTGAGCCTGCCCTTCTCGCAGGTGGGGCAGGGGCCGAGGTCGTTCTTCTCGGTGTTGCTGGGACACTTGGGGTCGATGCACTGCAGGGACGGAGGGTTCCCCTTCCTGATGATCCTTAGCTGCGGGAGGCCGCACACGGGGCAAGTGGTCTCCACCGTCTGTATGAGCGCCCCTCTGGGCACTGGGTACGCGCGCTTGCAGTCCGGGTACCCGTCGCATCCGATGAAGTTGCCGTTCTTGGACCTCTTGATGGTCATGTTGTTCCCGCAGGACGGGCATATGCCTATGTGCTGCTGTGAACGGAGGGCGGCCTTGATCTCCGACCCTATCTCCTCGGAATCGTCAGAGATCTTCTGGGCGACGTCGTGGAGCATGTCCTGGGACTCGGTTACGACCGAGTCCAGCGTGCGCTCGCCGTCCATTATCTTCAGCATGTCGGATTCGAGCTTCGCCGTCATGTCGGGCTCGGTGATGCCCCCTCCGTGGTTCTCCAGAGCCTTCGTCAGCGCTATGCCGCTGGGAGTGGGGATCATGTAGTTGCCCTGGACGTAGTTCCTGGAGTACAGCTTGCCGATGATGTCGTGCCTGGTGGACTTGGTCCCCAGCTGCAGCCTGTCCATCTCCTGGATGAGCGAACCCTGGTTATACCTGTAGGGGGGCTTGGTCTCGGACTCGACGATGCCCATGGACCTTATGTCGACGGTGTCGCCGACCTTCAGTGCGGGTAGTTTGCTGTCGTTGGACTTGATGTACTTGCCGTAGTACTTCTTCCAGCCCTTCTTCTTCAGGACGTAGCCCTCGGCGTTGAAGTCCTCCCCTCCGACATCGATGACGCAGTGGGTGACCTCGGATTCGGCGTTGGGGGCGACGGTCGCCAAGAACCTCCTGACTATGAGCTCGTAGAGCTTCCACTTGTCCCCCTTCATCTTGTCCGCCGAGGCGCCGGCAGTGGGGTAGATCGGAGGGTGGTCCGTGGTCCTCCTCTTGCCCTTGGAGGGGATGATCTTCTCCTGTGCCAGGATCTCCTCCGCCTCGGACTTGAATTCTCCGTCCTTGAGCTTCTCGAGCACCGACCTGAGGTTGAGCGTCTTGGGGTACTCGGTGTTCTCGGTACGCGGATATGAGATGTAACCTCCTGTGTACAGGTCCTCCGCCAGCTTCATGGCGGTGGTCGGCGGGATGCCGATCTTGTTGGCCTCCACCTGCATCTGGGTCGTGTCGAAGGGTGCCGGCCTGTACTCCTCCTTGGGAGTGACCTCGAAGGATTTCACGGTGCCCTCCTTGTAATCAGCCACGACCGCCAGTATCGCCTCGGCCTCGTCCTTGTCCCAGAACGGGTTGGAGGCGTGGGACCCTTTGAATGCGAGTATGCCGAACTTCCCCACAAGCTCCCAGTACGGTTTGGGCACGAAGCTCTCGATCTCCTCGTGCCTGTCCACCAGCAGCTTGAGAGTGGGGCTCTGGACCCTCCCCACGGACATGAAGTTCTTCCCGACCTGACCCGAGGAGAGCGAGATCAGCCTCGTGAGGACGGCGCCCCATGCGAGGTCGATGATCTGCCTGGCCTCAGCGGCGTCGGCAAGCTTCTTGTCGGGGTCGGTCAGGTTGCTGAACGCGTTCTCGACCTCGCCCTTGGTCAGGGCGCTGAACTTGGCCCTGCGGACGATGCCCATGTCGGCGCCCGCCTCGCGGACGGTCTCCATTCCGATGAGCTCTCCCTCCCTGTCGTAGTCGGTGGCGATGATGATCTCGTCAGCCTTCGTCGCGAGGTCCTTGATCATGTTGAGGATGGACTTCACCCTCACGGTCTTGACCTGGGGGGCGTACACCAGATCCACGGGGGATGTGCTGCTCCAGTCGTTGTACTCCTTCGGGTAGTCCAGTTCGATGATGTGTCCCCTGAGGCTCACGACGTCGTAGTCGTCACCTCCGGACTCGAATGATATCACCGTCACACCGCCTGATGTGGAGGAATGGGACTTTCCGTCCGACAGAATGGTGGAGATCCTCCTAGCGGCGTTGGCCTTCTCGGTGATAATCAGCTTTCTCATCGAACGTCTGGACGTCCTCGGACTTATTTAATTATAATTGATAGGGGACAGCGGTCCGCCCCTTGTCGTTTTGAGGCGGAGGTCGCCGGTCGGGACCGAGAAACCGACCGGCAGGAGAAGAGTAAATGTCAGTTACTTTCCCAGAGGACGTTTAACGTCCGCATCTCGATTTCGTTCGAAACGGAGAGTCTCGTCCACTTGTGGGTGGGTGTACCCTGGCAACAACGCCCCTGTTCAAGTCTCCCCATGTTCGGTTCGGGTGCGTATATGACATCGACGAGGTTTTATTTATAATATTGTTTTGACAATCAATAGCTATAATACAGATTCAATTTCCGAATGGGAAAGCAGACCTACAATCATCTCGTGTATCGGTACCTTTCATCCACATTTTCGGAGGCAGGATGGTTTATCTTGGGTATTCTGGGAATCAACGTGACCGCACGGTGCCTCCTTTAAGAAGCATAGCGGAGAAGTGGGATGGCCGGCCGGGCAACGAGATCCCGACCGGCAGGAGAAGAGTAAATGAATCTTACTTTCCTCCGGAGGACGTTTAACGTCCGGATCTCGGTCACAATCCTCGGGATTGAGATCGAGATCTCCGTCCAGTGATGGACGGACAAACCCTGGCCGCAAGGCCCCGGGCCTGTATGGAGCAGGCTCGGTTCGGGTATGTATGTTGGAACGTCGAGGAAGTATTTAAAGAATCGTTTCGACATTCGATAGCGTTAGTGCAATCTATATTGCCATATTCAAAGCAGGAACCATCCTTCTCGATTTTAGCAACAGGCATAATCTCGGTGTTATGCGACGCCTAGGGTCTAAGACGATATTGGAATATACATCCAATACATACATGCCCGCATGGAGCTTGCCGCGGAGCGTCATGATGTCGTATGTCCTATGAACGAGTCCGATGTCATGGAGTATATTCTGTAGAAGGAAGGCGTCCTGCGCGTGGAGCCGCTGGATCGGCGGACCGTGGGACGTCTGGTCGAGGCAGAGGAGTCCATCACACGGGTCTCTGGGGGGATGAGGCTGGAGAACAGGGGCATGACGGACTGTGCCGGGATGGAACGGAACTTCGTGATGTTCTGCGACGCATCGTTCCCCAGGCCGGACGAGGTGACGATGGAGATGGTGGACGATAGGGGCGTCGTGATCGGTCATGACGTGCCGCCGTGCATGAGGCAGGATTTCGCCGCTCGCGACGACATCATCTGGATGGCTGACGGGTTCGTGTTGTATCCGAGGCGTGTGGGCGAACACGACGTCCGGATGGTCATGCTCTCCAGCCGCTTCGATGTCCCGGAGCCTCTGGTCTCGAGGATCTTCTATCCGTCGCTGACCACCGCCCGCATGCTGAATGGGATGTTCGGCGTCGAGTGCGAGGGGCTGGCCTCCGTGGTGATCGGTGTGAACGGTCTTGATGCGGTTCAGTTCCTGTGACCGATGTGGTGGAGGTTCCCTGACGAGGGGGCGGCCATAGTCAGCCTTCCCCTGAGGACGCCCTTGACGGACGTGATCTCGTTGGCGAACTTCTTGAGGTCCCCGAGTCTGCCCTCGCAGATCAGGATCTCCATGCATTTGTCGTGGTCCAGATGGATGTGGACGGACGTGTTGACCAGTGACTGGTGGTCGTGCTGCATGTCCGTAAGCTTGTCCCCGACGGAGCTCATGGTGTGGTCGTAGACCATGACCACGGTGCCGACCATCCATTCGTCCTCGTTCTTCCACTCGTTCTCGGCCAGGGAGTCGCGCACGAGGTCGCGTATCGCCTCGGATCTGCTTACATAGCCCTTCTTGGAAATCGATTCGTCGAATGCCTTCAGGAGCTCCGGTTCCAGGGATACTCCTATGCGTGTCACTCCGTCCATGCCGATGTAACCTCCGAGGCGGTATTAACACTTTACACACGCGACGTGCGCGTTGAGCGCGCACGACGGCATCGATGCACGCGTCCGGACCTGAATGGCGACACCGGGATGCGATGTGTTCCATGTCGTCTGCGACGCTCTGTCTGGCCAGATTAACATTTTAAAATCAAGCATCGATACCGGCTCTATGTCGGCCGATATCGAGAATCTCGAGCGCGCAATCGTATCCGCTATCAGGAACGGGGTGGAGGACCAGGACGTCGCCGTGGCGTTCTCCGGCGGTCTCGACTCCGGACTCGTCGCAGCTGTCGCGAAGGACTACGCCAGGTCAGTCACGCTCTACACCTCCGGAAAGGACCAGTCATACGACGTCGTCATGGCACAGGACATGTCCGAGAGGCTCGGACTCCCGTGGCTACACATCCCGATCACAAAGGACAACATCGAGCAGAGGCTCAGGGAGATGATCTCGATCACCAGGACGTCCAGTCCCCTCACGCTCTCGTTCGAGCTCCCGCTGTTCTTCGTCTGCAAGACCGTCCATGAGAAGTACATCCTGGGCGGGCAGGGCTCCGACGAGCTGTTCTACGGCTACAACAAGTACGTGGGCCTGCCCGACGACGAGCTCGTCAGGACGAGGAAGACCGACCTGGGCAAGCTCATATCCCAGACGATCCCCCACGAGACCATCGTCGCCGACCACTTCGGCAAGAAGATCCTGTACCCCTACATGGACCCCATCGTGACCATGCAGGTAAACGCCATGGACCTCAAGGACCTCAAGCCCATGGACGCCGACTCCAGGAAGCTGGTCCTCAGGCAGGTCGCCAGGAACCTCGGGTACCCGTTCATAGCTGAGAAGAGGAAGAAGGCGGCCCAGTACGGGTCCGGGACGATGGACCTTGTCAGGGAGGTCGCCAAGGACAAGGGCATGACCTACCCGGAGCTCGTGGATTCGATTTACAAGGAACTCTTCGAGTGAACGCACTCCATCAGGAGACGGGCGGGGTCCAGGTCCGTAAGCGAGTACAGCATCCTGGTCCCCACCACGTCCTCCACCTCGTTCAGGTAGACGCGACCGTCCCCGAACGTGAAATCCACCCCGACGAACGTCGGGGCGAGCCTTTCCACAACCTCCTCTATGATCCCGACGCATTCCTCCGGGGGATCGCACAGCTCCGCCCGTCCTCCGAGGCTGAAGTTCGCACGGAAGTCCGTGTCCGACGAGCGCATCACGCATGCCAGTATCCTCCCGTCGAGGACGTATGCGCGCATGTCCCTCCCGAGCACTCCGGCGACCTCCTGGACGAGGGCGTCGTCCATCCCTGCGCAGGCCGTCGCGAGCTCCTCCGAATCGTGGGCCATTCTGACCTGTCCCCCTCCGTGTCCCGAGCGGGACTTCACCACCCACGGGGGTCCCGGCGGGAGGCCCTCGCCGGGGAGGGAGCACTCCAGATGGGGTACTCCCAGCGAGTCGGCCATCCTGTAGGTCTCAAGCTTGTCGTTGCAGACCCTGCACACCTCGGAGCCGTTGAAGACGAGGGCCCCCTCCGACTCCAGCGAACGGGAGACTCCCCAGTCCCTCTGGCGGGAGACCACGACGTCGGGCGTCATGTCCGGCATGGCGTCCGTGGTGACAACCGACGTCTCCATCCCGAGGGACTCGCCGCAGGCGCGGAGCCTTCCGGCGAAGAACCCGTTCTTGGACAGGTCGTCCCTCTCGTACAGTATCCAGCACCTCAACGGATCACCAGATCATCTTCTCTATGTGGCCCAGGATGTCGTATGAGACGTCCCTGCCGGTGCACTCGTACAGGTTCCTGATGTGGGCGTTGGAGTTCACCTCGCACACCTTGGGCCCCTCGCCGGTGCGTATGATGTCGACCCCGCAGAAGTCCGCGCCGACGGCGTCCGCGGCGGCCACCGCCAGGTCGCTCTCCTGTCTGGTGGGCCTGTAGGGGATCATCCTCCCGCCGATGCTGCAGTTGGACCTGAAGTCACCCGGAGGTCCGTGTCTGAGGACCGATGCCACGACCTCGCCGCCCACGACCTCCAGGCGGATGTCGGTGGACGAGCATTCGATGTACCTCTGGAGAATCCTCGGGATGTACGGCCCCTTGAAGATGTCCCTGAGGGATTCGACGTCCCTCACCAGGCGGACCTGCATGCCGAGCGAGCCATAGCAGTCCTTCACCACCATCGGGAAACCGAGTCTGTACACAGCCTCGTCGAGGAAGTCCAGGTCGGGGTACTCCCCGAAACACATCGGACAGACCAGGGTCTCGATCGACGGTATCATGTGGTCGGCGAGGACTATGTGCGTCATCGCCTTGTCGTCGCACACCTCGATGCAGCGCGGGGCGTTGAACACCTGGTAGCCGCAGACCTGCAGGTTGCGGGCGAGGCGGACGTCCTTGTCCCAGAAGATCACGAAGTCGCCGTACTCGCCCAGGATGTCCTCGAACTCCGAGGAGGCGCCGATGGCGCACGGGAGGTCCGCGTTGGTGATGCACCTCAGGCCGATCCCCATCTCCTTCGCCGCCGCGCTGAGCATCTGCGCCGGCTCGGCGAACTTTGGGTCGCGGAGGTAGGCGTTGGACACGAAGACGCCGTTCATGCCTGTCCAATCGCCGATACATTTTAAAGAGTGTCGCATATGGGCCCGGACGGAGATCATTTTGGACCCAGACGGGAACATGGAATGGTTCGACGGACTCACCAGAAGGGGGGTCAAGCCGGGCCTGGACAACACTGAGGAGCTTCTGAGACGCATCGGCGATCCCCGCGAGGGCATGAGGTACATCCATGTGGCGGGGACCGACGGCAAGGGGTCCGTCTGCGCGATGGTGGAGTCGGTGCTGAAGGCGTCGGGTTTCCGCGTCGGTGCATTCACGTCCCCCTTCATCATGAGGGTGAACGAGTGCATCCGCATCGACGGGGAGGAGATCCCCGACGCGGACCTGGACCAGCTCATAGGGATGGTCAGGCCCCACGCGGAGGCCATGGCGGCGGAGGGCAGGGAGTGCACCAACTTCGAGGTCCTCACCGTCCTTGCCCTGAAGTACTTCTCTCTGGTGTCCGCGGACATCGTCGTCGTCGAGGTCGGCATGGGCGGCAGGCTAGACAGCACCAACGTCATCGTACCCGAGGTGTCCGTGATCAACAACATAGGCATGGAGCACACCGAGTTCCTGGGCGACAGCATACAGAAGATCGCCCTGGAGAAGGCCGGGATCATGAAGCCCGGAGTGCCCTGCGTCACGATGAACCCCGACGAGGTTTACCGCACGCTGGAGGGTCATGCCGCCGAGGTCGGATGCCCTCTGAGGCGCGTCATGCAGGAGGACGTCGAGGTCATGGCGAGCTGGCCCGACTGCGTGGACATGGTGTACAAGGGCGAGAGCTACACCGTGGCCCTGCCGGGAAGGCACCAGGCGAGGAACGCCTCCCTGGCCATAGAGGCGGTCATGGCCCTGCCGGAGTACGAGGACAGGATATCCGAGCATCTGTCCGAGGGTCTGGAGACGGTGTCGTGGCCGTGCAGGATGCAGAAGCTCCTGGCGGAGCCGATCATACTGGACGTGACCCACACCATGAACGGGGCCAGATGCCTCCATTCGGACGTCTCGGAGATCTACGGCAAGGTGGTCCTGGTCCTGGCCATGCTCAGCGACAAGGACATCGAGGGGGTCTCGATGGAGCTGGCCCCGATCGCCGAGAAGGTCTACGTCGCAGCCCCAAGGTCGCCCAGGGCGGCGTCCCCGGAAAGGGTCGCGGACATAATGTCCGGTTACCACGAGGTCGACGGTGTGTTCCCCACGGTGGACGACGCACTGGATGCGGCGCTCGAGGAGAGGGACGACATGAACGTGCTGGTCACCGGGTCGTTCCGTACAGCGGAGGATGCGTTGAGATGGCTTCAGAGCAGATATGCGAGATCCTGAACATAATGTCGGAGGACTACGACCAGGGCGTGTACCCCGGGAGGAACTCCGAGGGCCTCAACCCGGAATGGCCGTGCGACCCGTTCCACGTGCTCATAGCCACCATCCTGTCGCAGAGGACCAGGGACGACAACACGAGGAAGGCGTCCGATGCGCTGTTCCACAGGTACGACTCCGTCGACGAGATCGCCGACGCAGACCCGGAGGAGATTGCCGAGCTCGTGCGTCCCGCCGGATTCCCGAAGCAGAAGGGCAAGGCGATCGTGGACTGCTGCAGGATGCTCAGGGACGTCTACGGCGGGAAGGTGCCGGAGGAGACGGAGGAGCTTGTCAAGCTGCCGATGGTCGGCAGGAAGACGGCGGCCTGCGTCAGGTCCTACGCCATGTGCATCCCGTCCGTGTGCGTGGACACGCACGTCCACAGGATTTCCAACCTGATGGGTCTCGTCGACACCAGGACCCCCGAGGAGACGGAGTTCGCGCTGATGGAGATCACCCCGCGCGAGAGGTGGTCCGACATCAACAGGTACTTCGTCCGCCACGGACAGGTCACGTGCCTGCCCAACCATCCCCACTGCGAGCGGTGCCGCGTGACACAGTTCTGCAGATTTTATTCGGATAACCGCCGTTAAAGCAATTGGCTTAAACCAATCAGCGGATACGTGCGCGATGCATGAAGTGTCGGTAGTGACGAGCCTCGTGGATGCGGTCATCGCGGAGCTCCAGAAGTACAACGTCATCAAGGTCAACAGCGTGACCGTGGTGATCGGCGACCTCACCAACCTGGGCGAGGAGCAGATGAGTTTCGCGTACGACATCGTCACCCAGGGCACCATCCTGGAGGGCTCCGAGTTCATCGTGGAGCACGAGCCCATAGAGCTCGAATGCTGGGACTGCGGATACAAGGGGCCAGCGAAGGTGCTCTCCGACCCTGATTTCGACACCCATTCCATACCGATCCTCGCGTGCCCCGAGTGCGGCGGCAAGGTCACGGTCACGAGCGGGCAGTCCTGCATGGTGAAATGCATGGATATCGAGGAGGCTGATTGATGTTCAAGTATAGGGACGAGCAGACTGCGAAGAAGATTCTCGAACGCATCGGAGAGATGGACCTGGATGTGAGGTTCATGCACATCTGCGGGACCCACCAGGACACCATCGTGCGCTTCGGACTGGAGGAGATGCTCGAGGACGTGGGCGTGCACATCGCCCAGGGTCCCGGGTGCCCGGTGTGCGTCACCACCAGTAGGGAGGTCGCCGAGGCGATCACCCTCGCCAGGAACGGGGTCACAGTCACCGCTTTCGGGGACATGATGAGGGTCCCGACCACCGCCGGGTCCCTGTTCGACGCCAAGGCCGACGGGGCCGACGTCAGGATCGTCTACTCCATAGACGACGCCGTCCAGATGGCCCGCGAACAGCCGGACAAGCCCCTGGTGTTCGTGGGGGTGGGGTTCGAGACAACCGCCCCGTCCACCGCGGTGCCTCTTCACAAGGACGACTGTCCCGAGAACTTCAGCGTCTACAGCTGCCACAGGATCTGCCCGCCCATCATCCAGACCCTGTTCGACCTGGGCGAGAACAGGATCGACGGGTTCATCATGCCCGGCCATGTGGCCGTGATCACAGGGACCAAGATGTTCGAACCCGTGTCGGAGGTCCACAAGGTCCCGCAGGTCGTCGCCGGCTTCGAGCCCCTGGACGTCCTGATGTCCTGCTACATGCTCTGCAAGCAGATCAAGGAGGGCAGGCACGAGGTGGAGAACGAGTACACAAGGCTGGTCAGGCCGGAGGGCAACCCAACCGCCCTGAAGCTGATGTGGGACACCTTCGAGCCCGTCGACCGCTCCTGGAGGGGCTTCCCCGTCATCCCCAAGAGCGCCCTGGCCCTGAAGCCCGAGTTCCAGGACCACGACGCGACCAAGGTCCACGAGGACATCCTCAGACTGACTCCCGAGGTGGAGGTGGAGGCCAAGGGATGCAAGTGCGGGGACGTCCTGAGGGGACTGATCAAGTCCGAGCAGTGCCCCATGTTCGGCAAGGTGTGCAAGCCGATGAACCCCATGGGCCCGTGCATGGTGTCCGCAGAGGGCAACTGCAGCATCGCCTACAGGCTCGGACCGAAGAGGTACTGACATGACGAAGATCTACGCAGAGACCAAGCTGATGAAGAGGATCCTGATAGTCACCAACGACTCCACCGTGTTCCTCGTGAAGAACCGCATCGCCACGGCCTTCGAGCTGTTCGGCGGGAGGGTCACCGAGGTGAAGAACCTGGTCAAGCGCCTGGACACGGCGGTCGACGACAGGGGTCAGAAGCTCTGCGACGTCTCGTTCGGCGTCATCACCACGAAGTACGGTTTCGTGCCCGGGAACTACCAGATCATGGAGTACCCGAACGTCATGTCCAACAGGGAGGAGTACCTCCAGGCGGACCTGGACAAGAACTTCGTGTCGCAGACCTCGTTCATGACCAGGCCCTTCGACAAGGTCATCATGTGCGTGCCCAAGGACATGTTCTCCATGTTCCTCGACGCCGACGAGATCGAGCACGGGAAGGTCATCGCCGTCACGAGCCCCGAGTTCAGGGAGGAGTGCGAGAAGCGCGGTTGGACCTTCCTGGAGAGGAAGGGCGCCAGGGTCGGGGACGCCAACGCCGACGAGATCGAGAGGCTCGTCAGGGAGCTGTGCGCCTGAGTGCGCCCAGCTCTTCCTTCTTCTCCTTCGGCACACGCCTGGACTCCCTGATCTTCTGGATCGACTTGTTGTGTGTCCAGGCCTCCATCCTCCCGGAGCGGATCAGGTCCTCCGCGATCCCGGGATGGTCGACGTACACCATAGAGACCGCCCATGCGGCCCCCATCCTGTAGTAGTATCCCGGGTTGTCGTGGGTCGCGATGTCCTCCAGCAGGATGCGGCAGTGCTCCTCGTCCTTGAAAAGGGACATCCTGGCTATTATCGAGACCCTCATCCTGTACTCCTGTCCGGAGTCGATCAGCGACGAGAAGTAGTCCCAGACGAGGTCCGACTCGCCCTTCCTGAACTTCCAGGAGTTGCAGAAGATGTCGCACGTGGCCCAGTTGTCCACATACCCAAGGAAGTCCTCCGTGAGGCGGATCCTCTCCTCGGCGGCGACCGGTGCGGTGGCGATGACGACGCCCCTCAGCATCTCCTCCTCGAAGCTCTCGGGCTCCCCGTCCAGGATCTGCTCCCAGCCGTCCTTCACGACCTGTCTGGCTATGTTCCTTATCACGGGGACGCGGACGCCCATTATGCCCTGCTTCCCGGGGGTCAGCTTGGAGCTGAACTCCGCAAGATCCGGTTCCGCAGCTTCGCGGAGCATGCCGCGGAAGTCGACTGTCAAGCGTTCTCCCTCTCGAACTCCAGGAGCCTCCTCTTCATGCTGGAGCCTCCGGCGTAGCTTCCGACCCCGCCTGCGGTCGGGACCACCCTGTGGCAGGGGATGACGATGGGGAGGGGGTTCTCCGCGCATGCGGTGCCCACCGCACGGTACGCCCTCGGGGATCCGACCGCCTCTGCGACCTGGGCGTAGGTGCGGGTCTCACCGTACGGTATGTCCCTCAGGGCGTCCAGGACGGACACCCTGAACTCGGACCCGTCGTAGGACAGGGGGAGGTCGAAATCCCTTCTCTTTCCGGAGAAGTACTGGTTCAGCTGGTCCGCGGCCTCCAGAAGGACGTCTGTCTCTGCCTCGTCCATGCACGGGAGGTTGCTGTTGGGCAGGTACACGCCTGTCACGTTCCCATCGCCGTCCTCCGTGATGCTCACGGTTCCGATGAGGGTTATGCAGGAGAGGATACACGGGCCACGCATGAGAGCGGGAATGGCATTGTCTATGTATTATTTTGGCTGGTAAGATGCATCCATCGGACCCGTCCACCACCAGGTATCTCTACCCGTTCCACGTTGGAGTGCCGATGATCATCTGCGCCAGCCGCCGCACCGACATCCCGGCGTTCCATTCCGGGTGGATGATGAACAGGCTGAGGGCTGGCTATGCGCTGGTGCGCAATCCGGTCTCGCGGACGACCGTGCACCGCGTGGATCTCACCAGGCGCAACGTGGACTGCATAATCTTCATGACCAAGGATCCGAGGCCCATGGTCCCCCACATGAGGGAGGTGTCCTCGATGGGCCACATGACGGTCTTCCAGGTCACCATCACCCCATACGGGAAGGACATCGAGCCGGGTGTGCCGTTCAAGGCGGACATAAGCGACGCCTGCGAGGAGATAGCGGGCAGGATCGGAAGGGACAGGATGGTCTGGAGGTACGACCCGGTGATCCTCAACTCCAGGATCTCGATGGAGTACCACCGCAGGAAGTTCGACATGATGTGCCGCGAGGCCTCCAGATGGACGGACCGCTGCGTGTTCAGCTTCGTCGACATATACGGCAAGCTCCTCAGGCTCGAGGAGGAGGGGGTGCTCCGCAGGGTCTCCGTCGCGGAGATGGACGCCTTCGCCGATATGGCCTCCCGGACGGCGGAGGAGTACGGCATCACGCTGTCCTGCTGCTGCGGTGCCAGGGATTTCACGAGGTTCGGCATTGAGCCCAGGGGGTGCGTGGACAGGGAGATGATGCGCTCGCTCGACATCCCCTACGAGACCCAGTCGGTGCCGGTGCGCGACGGGTGCAGATGCGTGAAGAGCATCGACATCGGGGAGTACGACACATGCGGCCACGGGTGCGTGTACTGCTACGCCGGCCGCGGGGGTTCCGACCCGTCCCGGAGGCGCCTGTACTCGGACGACACCGAGCTGCTGTGGGGTGCCGTGATGCCCAGGGACAGGATAGTGGACCTGAAGGGGCGCGGGACCAGCCGCGTCGATGATTATATAGGATGACCAGGATGCCGAGGCATGGATTTCCTGAGCCTCGTGCTCATAGCGGTCGGACTGGCTATGGACGCCTTCGCGGTGTCCATATGCAAGGGCCTGGCCATGAAGAGGCCCGGCCCCAAGGCGATAATCGTGGTGGGGCTCTGGTTCGGTTTCTTCCAGGCCCTGATGCCGCTGATCGGCTACTATCTGGGGAGTTCGTTCTACGACTACATCTCGGACTATGACCACTGGATCGCTTTCATCCTGCTGGCCGCGATAGGTCTGAACATGATACGCGAGGCCCTGTCCGGAGAGGAGGAGGGGGTCGACGACAGCATCGGATTCAGGACAATGCTGGTCCTCGCCGTGGCCACGAGCATAGACGCCCTCGCAGTGGGGATATCCCTGGCGATGACGGGCGACGACATAGTGTCGTCCGCTCTGCTGATAGGCATCGTCACGTTCCTGATCTCCGCTGTCGGTGTGAAGATCGGAAGCGTGTTCGGTGACAGGTTCGGTCAGAAGGCCGAACTGGTCGGAGGAGTGATCCTCATCATCATCGGCCTGAAGATCTTACTCGAGCACCTGGGGTTCCTCTGAGGCCTCGGCCTCTTCCGGATCGAGCAGAAGGCATCTCCTGACGTACGAGTCTACGGCGATGTCGATGTCCACGGGGGCCTCGTCGGTCTTCCTGGAGAGGAGCTTCCCGAACATCCCCTCGATGCGCGGGAGCATGGCCTCCAGCAGGTACTCGTTCTCCCTCAGCATCTCGTCGTTCCAGTGTGCGTTCGCCCTGCGGACGTCCGCCGGATCCATGCCCTCGGTGTAGAATCTCATCCTCTGGGCGATCAGGTCGTAGACGTGGGCGTCCTCCTGGTCGTCGTCCTCGTAGGTCTCCGGGTCGTATCCGATGGCCGCGAGGTACTCGTTGATGACATGGGGCAGGGACCAGAAGTTGTGTCCGTACTCCACGACCCTGCGGAAGAGCTCCGGGACGATCTCGTTGAATCCCTCGTTCCCGCTCGCCTCGTTCCTGCCGAGGATCTTCCTGTACTCCATGTACACGCTGTAGTACATGAACGCCTTGCAGGACTCGTTCGTGTTGGCGTATATCTCGTCGCACAGCTTGTCGAGGTACTTCACGGGGTGGAACTCGACGAACTCCTCCTCCTTCTTGAAGATCATCTCGGACACGCAGCGCGTCATGAGACAGACGTAGGCGTCGATGTTGGTGTAGACGGACAGGAGCTCCAGGCCCCTCTTCCAGTCGTTGAACGCCTTCCCGTCCTCGCCCTCGTAGGCGTAAATGGCCCCCCTGAGGAAGAACGCGTCGAAGTCGGTCTCCTCCGAGGCCTTGAGAATGTCGTCGGCGAGAGCCAGAGCCTTCTTGGGGTTGTCGTCCTCCAGGGCGTCGAGCGCCTCTCTGAACGTGTCCTCCAGCTCTCCGGGGCGGATGAACTGGCGGATGCTCTCGCGGTCCGTGTAGATGTTCTTGCCGCACTCCTTGCAGAGGTACCTCGATCCGTCGCCGGTCTCGATGTCACCGCCGCAGTACGGGCAGAACATCAGTGCGAAATCCATGAACCGCTATTTGCCCGACGGTATTTTAGGGTTACCAATCGGAATCGGACGTTTTCGAACGGTATCCGTTGCCACAGTGGGGCGAGGACGGGAAATACGTTAGGATCGGTCGTCAGAAGCGGTCTTCCGTTCGGAGGATGTCGCCGAGGGCGGCGTTCAGGAAGCCCAGTGCCTCCTCGTCGATCTCGTAGTCGTACCATCTCCCGGTGGGGATGGTCCTCACGAGACCGGCGTCAAGGAGCACGGACATGTGGTGGGACAGGGTCGGCTGCGATATGTCCATGTCCTTGAGGATCTGGCACGAACACAGCCTCCTCCCCTTGAGTATCCTGAGTATGGTCAGGCGGTTGGGGTCCGACAGGGCGCGCATCATGCACAGGAACTTCTCGTCGTCCATAACGAAGCAGGACTATGTGTCTGTGGTATTTAGCGGATGTTACAGTTATTCCATCCCCCGCTCCGTCCCATCCCGGTACCGCCCTACGTGCATGCTTAAATACCGCATACCTGGATGGATACAGGCGGGTCGCAGGTCATCGGAGATCGTGACCCTTCACGACCTCGTCATGTGTGCGGACAACGGGGTTCGTGTTGAAGCGTCCGATCGCCTTCTCGCACATCTCAGCATCCAGTTCATCATCCATTCGATTGACATCTGCACAGACATCGTGGCGATGCCGGATCGTGCGATCCAGTCTGTCAAAGTATTTATTTAGGAATCCGTTGGGGTTCTCTGTGGGCCCGTGGGGTAGCTTGGTATCCTTGTGGCTTCGGGAGCCATTGACTCCGGTTCAAATCCGGGCGGGCCCACTCATCTTGAAGGATTTTCGACCCCTTTCCGAGAGCCTCGGTTGCATATATGTTGTTTCTGGACGGACATCGCGTCCCGTATGCGACGTTCCACCCCCTATGGATGAAAAATCGACGGTTGCATCCAACAGGATGCCTCCGGGGAGTCACGGGAGTGACATGTGGATTAACCTTATTAACTGGTTTAACCGACGCTCCCGGACGACGGGGCGTCGGATATGTATTGTGATTACGTCTTTGTGATGACTTTCTGGTCGTTCTTCATCTGGAATATCTTGTCCAGAACGTTGCGCTCCGGGTAGTCCGCGTAGAACTTCTGGATGGTCTCGATGGTCGCATGCCCCATGGACTTGGACACGAGCTTGATGGGATGGCCGACGTCGAACATCCTCTGCCCGTTAGCACGGTGCCCGTCCCTGAACTCGAACCTGACGTCCAGCATCTTCTCCTCCCTCTCCTTTAGGCGGCCGAAGGACTGCTGGCGCATGAACTCCCTGCCGCTCCTGAGCGGCGGGAACATTGCTTCCGATTCGATACCGAGGGTCCTGAGCCTCTCCGCCCTGAACGTCAGGTATCTCTCAAGGAAGTCCTTCACGCCGTCCATGACGGGGACGGAGCGCCTGCGGCCCCACGTCCCCTCGCCCATGACGTACTGCACGGATATGGTGGACTTGTCGCCCATCATGTGACGTTGCCGGCGTACAACCTGCTGGAGGTGGAGGAGGGCTACAGAATGGAGACCATCCACTCCCTCTCCGACTCGGGAGGAGGATCGCTGAGCACCTGGACGCGATCTGCGAGATACTGGACGAGATCAGACCCGGCATGAACGACGACGGCACTGTGTATATGGATCCGAATGCGGACGGGTTCATGGATAGATTCAGGAATGATTCCGATACATCCTCGAAGTGATCAGACCTTGAATCAACCTGTCTTAATCCAAATGTCAACGATGGATTCTGAATATCTGGATGATTTAAAGACAAAAAAAAGTAATGTTTTTAATTACGTGAAGCGATTCATCAATCATGTCGAGGAAGGCTTACTCCGAGGAAGAGCGCGATCTCATACGCTCAAGACTCATGGACGTAGCCGCCGCACTCTTCAAGGAGAAGGGAATCCGCGATACGAATATAGACGAGATCTACACGCCTGTGGGGATCTCGAAGACCTTCTTCTACTCGTTCTTCCCGTCCAAGGCGGTTTTGGCCATAGCCATAATGAAGGAAGGCATGGGAGGGATTGGAGACCTGTTCCGCAGGAATGTCTGGGAATACGGGGCTGAGAATGGCATAAGGGAGACATTCTCCGAGGTCATCTCCGGTGGATTCTACATTCCGGGGGAAGACGACCAGGCGTACATAAGGGAACACCTGTCGGAGCAGGAGCTGATCGGATTTCAGAACGACCTTGTTGTGCTGTTCTCCGACATGCTGTACACCGTAGGGGTCCCGGCATCCAAACTGGATCCAAGGGTGGTGTGCAACATGACGATGTCTGTTCTGACGACCAGGATGACAGAAGGGAGGAGGATGTTGCTCACTTTCGCCGAAACTGCCGACAATACCTCGTCCCTGCAGATCAAGTCACTAGTGGCGCTTGTATTGGAGAACAGAGTAATATAAAGACTGAATCATAAAAAAGTAATTAAGTAGAGAAAAGAGAAGGAGTGGGATCTGCATGATGGATGAGAAGGGGTTGCTCGAACAATGCGAGACGTGGCACGAGGCGGGGGAATACTCCAGGATAGTGGAGGCACTGGAGAGAGTGCCCGAGGATGAACGTACGACCGAAATCGACATGGAACTGGCTAGAGCGTACAACAACCTCGGAGAACCCGGCGACATTGAGGGAAGGAGAAAGTACAGGAAGGCCCTGGATCTGCTGAGATCCCATTCGGACGAGATGGCAGACGATTACAGCTGGAACTTCAGGACAGGGTATTCGCTCTTCTACCTGGAGAGGGAGGGGGAGGCGCTCCCCTACTTCGAGAAGGCACTGGAACTCCATCCCGGAGACGATCCGAAGTACAATTCCAAGGAGGACATCCAGGAGTTCATCGACGGATGCAGGGAGATGATGGCCCTGCCCAGATTCAACAAGAGCTTCAGGGACAGGGTCGCCGAGGCCTGGGAGGTGTTTGCGGATGAGGAAGCGGAGATCCGCAGGATGATGGACTCCGATAAGAGGGAGGAATACTCGGAGGAACTCGTGAAGACCGTCCAGGAAATCCTGGAGATCGCCCTGGAGGACCCGACGTTCGAGGTCGGCATCGACGAAGGGATGTACGACCTGGTGCTGTCCACCCAGGGCGACAAGGTCAGGCTGTTCGAGTACGTCTACTTCAGAGACCATGCCCCCGAATCCGTCCGCGAAAGATGGAAGGTTACCATCGGGCGCCATTCCAGTCCGGGATTCCATCTGCGCGCCTTCGACCTGGATGTCTCCGGGGAGGACGTCGACGTCTGGGTGGAGAAGGGGGAGGAGGACCGCATCTCCGTATCTGTTCACTGCGGCAAGGTCCAGGATGCGCTGGAGGACGAGAACAGGGTCTGGTGGATGCTGTTCACGATTCTGGACCACACCATAGGGGAGATTGCTAACATGAGACACATCGACAGCTTCGAGGTTGTGGACCAACCCCTGGAAGGCAGTCCGGTGAAGCTCAGAGACCTGCCGAGAGCCCTGGAGGACATGGGCATCATCCTGACGAACGATGCCGATTCATTTCTGCAGAGATACACCGTCTACAAGTCGGAACCGGACACGGAATCAGACGGTCCGTGGCGCTTCGACATCCTGTCCGGATCGGACTGCTGCCCTCCGATAATCAACGACTACTACTCCGGTGAAAGGGGATGCGTCGACCTGCTGCACGCCGACGGCGCCGTAGCGGGATACCTCGCATATCCACTGGACTCGTTCAACGGCGAGGACAGGAGCGAGAGGATCTTCGACTTCCGCGACAGCCTCCAGGAGGCCATCGAGGACAAGGCGGGAGCGGATGCAGTCTCCTTCATCGGCGGAGCGACAGGTCTCCGCTACGGATACCTGGATCTCATCGCATGGGACCTTCAGTCCGTCGTCGATGCGGCGCAGGAGTTCCTCACAGGATCGGATGTCTCGAAGGCGTACTTCCGCGTGTTCTCGATGGACGTCCCCACCTGCCTGATAGCCAACAATAGGGACGGGGATGTGGACCTCGATCTGGATGGCATCGATTACATCCCCTACGATCCAGAGGACCCAGAGCCGTTCTACGATCAGATCTCGAAGTGGAACGATGAGGACGAGTACTCCCGCTGCATCGCCGTACTGGAGACCATCCCGGAGGAACAGATGGACTACCGCGCCAGCTATGCGCTGGCCCGTGCGTTGCAGAACTACGCCGTCATCGGGGACCACGACGAGGGCACTCCCGGTTACAAGGCGGACAGGGCCCTGGAACACTCCTTG
The DNA here is from genome assembly GCA_009911715.1 of Methanomassiliicoccaceae archaeon DOK. NCBI lineage: Archaea > Methanobacteriati > Thermoplasmatota > Thermoplasmata > Methanomassiliicoccales > Methanomassiliicoccaceae > Methanomassiliicoccaceae archaeon DOK. The sequence goes on from CP047880.1 coordinate 554,356, forward strand.
GAGATCCTCGAATCCATCCGTGGCGAGGGCGAGGACAAGGCCGAGTGGAACATGCGCATGGCATACGGTCACCAGTACCTCAGCGGACAGGAGGAGAAGGCCATACCTTATGCTGAGAGGTGGGCGGAGCTGGACCCCGAGGACGAGAACGCGCCGGGGGTGATCAAGGAATGCCTCGAGGCGATAGAGAGACGGTCCGACGGTTCGGAATCCGATGTCGATGATGATGAGGCCGGTGTCTTCGCGGGATTCGTCCTCCTGTCCAGGGTCTCCTGGAGCAAGCGGCAGCTGATACGCGACCTGGATGAGTTGTGGGACATCGTCGCCGAGGAGGATGACGACGACTCCAACGACGACGTGCTTGTCTTCGAGGTCGACGGGAGAGTGGCGGCCATCAGCCTCATGAAGGGACCCATCCCGGACGGCGAGGCTGAAGCCAATGCCGAGAACAACTACATGTGGCCCGAGGCCGTGGATGTCGCCAGAGAGCACAGGGCGCACCTCCTGGTGTTCGTCGGTGAGAGGGATGACGACGATCTAATCGAGAGGGGGAAGCTGTTCGTGAAGCTCCTCGCGGCATGCTGCCGTCAGGAGAACGCCTCTGGCATCTACACCAGCGGAGTGGTGTTCCAGCCGGAGTTCTACGAAGGCATGGCCGGGATGATGAGGGAGGACGAGCTCCCGATCTTCAACTGGATATGGTTCGGACTGTACAGGACGGAGAAGGGCATATCCGGATACACCTACGGGATGAGGACATTCGGAAGGGAGGAGATGGAGGTCCTCGACGCTGATGGGGAACCGAACGACGTCAGGGACTTCCTGGCGAACCTCGTATCATACCAGCTCGAGTGCGACGTCCGTCTGAAGGACGGAGAGACCATAGGGTTCTCCGAGAACGACAGACACACAATCGCTCTCAGCGAGGGCGTGGCCCTCCCGGGGATGACACTCAAGGTATCCTATGAATCCCAGGAGGTATTCATGGACGACGCGTCGTTCCACCTGGAAAGCATCGAGGAGAAGTCCCTGCCCGTGGACCCCATCAACGCCTACAACCATATGGCCATCTATCTGCGCTGGTGCGTCGAACACGACTTGATTAATGAGGACTTCGCTGAGGATCACTGCGACAGCCTCTCGGTAAAGGACCTGCGCCCGTTCATCAGGGACGTCCTCAACGGAAGGCTCGATGCCAGCATCTTCAACGAAGAGGGCTGGCAGTTCGCCCGCTACTACTACAACTACTGCAGTGAGATGGACTCGCCGCACTACCCCTCGGACATAGACGACTACGCGCTGAGATTCTTCGGGCCGGAGCGCTACCATTCGGACGAGTTCCAATCGGAGGCGTACCTTTTCATCCCGTTCGACGACAGGTACTACGAGGACATGTCGGAGGTCATCGGAAAGCGCTTCGGGAACTGGGAGAACCAGGAGATCGACCCGGACACCAGGGAACCCTCCGAACTGGCCAGGGCAATGATGGATTACCTCGGATGCGAATGCGAGTACTTCCCGTCCATGAGGGACGATGACCCGCTCATGTCAGCATACGGCTACGCCAGGCGTCTGGGCGTCAGGGAGGGGTACGTACCGGTTCTCGTGAGCGTCGACGACATCCTTTGGGAGTGCCTGGTTTTGAACTCCGACCCGGACAGCGACGGGGAGGCCGACTACACATTCGACCCAGAGAAGGTGGCGCAGTACCGCCGGAACATCCTTGCCGCCCCTACAACGGACGGCAGATGCGTCCTGGATTCCATGGTCGGACAGCGCAGAGCCGAGGCGGAGGATGACGAGCTCGATTGGGATGATGAAATCGTCGGAAACATGGAGGGAGGTGAGGGACGTGACCGCCTCTCCAGCTACTGGAACTACGAGACGAACATGACTCATCCGACGATACTTGCGAAGATCCCCGTGGACGAGCCTTGGAAGGTGTTCGCCTGGCTGCCCTTCGGAGGCTGGAACGAGTGCCCCGACACCCAGACGCTCATGGCGGTCTCGAAGTACTGGTACGAGCGCTTCGGAGCCGTCCCGGCAGCGATCACGCACGACGAGCTGGAGTACATCCTGCCTGAACCCATCGACGACGGATCCGCGATAGACACCGCCATCGACCAGTACGGCTTCTGCCCGGACAGCGACCAGAACCACGAGACCGTAGGGGAGCTGGCGGACGAGCTCCGCCAATCCACGGTGTGGTACATGTGGTGGGATTGAGATGAAAGGGGTCGGCAACAGCACCAGGGTCCTGGAGAAGGCGGAGTTGCTAAAGAGCCTCGGCGAGTACTCCGGATGCATACGGACGATCGAATCCGTTCCGGAAGAGGAGAGGAGCTATCGCATGACCCTGCTGCTGGGATGGGCGTACAGCGACCTGGCGGTCCTCGGAGACAAGGACTCCGGCCGCGACGAGCCGGATCAGGAGCTCCTCGGGAAGGCCGTGAGCATCCTCGAATCGGTAGGGGACCAGGGAAAAGAGGATCCGACCTGGAACGCGCGCATGTGCTATGCTCTCTGGATGACCGACGGGAGGGAGGCCGATGCACTGGAATACGCAATGATATGGAAGGAGTTGGACCCGAACAGCGAGGATGCCCGCAAGCAGGAGGTCACCATCAGGAGATACATCGACGAGAACGTGGACCAGAACCCTGAGATGTACGACGAGGCGCAGTGGGATGCCGTCGAGGATCACATCGCCGAACATTTCGGGGACTTCCCCAACGTGTTCCACGAGCTCGTGTCCCCGGACATCCACGTCGACATCTGCATCATCCCTCCCAGGAGGGACCACGACTACTACACCCTGGTCACCATGGGCATGGGCGCCCACGAGATGGATGTCCCCGAAGGAATCGAGGATGTCCGCAGAAGGGCGGAGGTGCTGATCAACCTCCCCCGTGACTGGAGGCTGGATGAGGAGTCCCTGCAGGACAACAGGTGGTACTGGCCGATCAGGATGCTCAAGGATGTGGCCAGGCTGCCGGTCAGCACGGGATGCTGGCTCGGATGGGGCCACACCGTGGGGATGGACGAGGGAGAGAGGTACGACGAAAGCACCGAGCTGTGCGGATGCATCCTGCTGAGCCCCGGCGTGTTCGGGGAGGACTCGTACAGATGCGCGCTGCCGGACGGGGACGAAATCGAGTTCTTCCAGGTGATCCCCTTGTACCAGGAGGAGATCCAGCACAAGATCGAGAATGATGCGGAGACCCTCCTGGACGTCATGAACGACGATCTGCTGGAGGTGATAGATCCGCTGAGGCTCAACGCCGTGACGGACTTCGACAGGATCGATCACGATGATGCCGTCATGGACGACGCCCGCAGGCATCAGCGCATCATAGACCGCCTTGGCCTCGACACGGAGAAACTGGCGGCGTACGGCCACATGTCGATCTATCTGGAATGGTGCATCAGGCATGGAATGATGAACGGGTCGTTCGTCTCGAGGCACCGTGAAGTCGTGGAATCAGTGAGGTCAGGGGAGATGACGGACCTCCGCGGGTTCATACAAGACGACCCTGACATGGACGGTAGGCTGACCACGCTGCATCTGAACCGTATCGGCTCGTTCTTCACACAGTGGTACAACTGGGGGGACAAATCCAACCCCTACGAGTTCCTCAGAGACGTCAAGGACTATGTAGACACTGTGTTCGAGGGCAGGGAATGGCGGGACGAGGAGGAGATGTTCAACGCGTACCTCCTGGTCCCGTGGTCCGATGAGTACCGCCTCCGCATGATGGATACCATAGACGAACGGTTCGCCCAGCTCATGGAGTCTTTCCAGGATTCCCCGTGGCTCGTCGAGGACGACGGCTTCCCGGATCCAGACGGGTGGGGCGGCGCCAGGGACTGTGCCGTCAGCGAGAGGATCATCTCCGGGGAGCCGATAGGATACTGCCTGCGCCGCAGACCGGAAAGGGAGGACGAGGGCTGGGAGTCTGGATGGTGCTTCTTCGCAGATGACGATGATGACAGCCGGGAGCGCATGGTGTTCCGCAGCCTGGGATACATCTGCGACCTGTCACCGGACATCAGGAGGATACTTGACCTGCCGTACGGGACGGCGTTCATGCGCGAAGAAGACGGCATGCTCCATCCATATGAGGGGAATGACGAAGAGGATAGATAAGAACTGCCGATACAAAGTTAGAGATGAATCAACACAGACAGGAGTGGGAGTTATGCAGACGGAAGAGTGGAAGAGGCAATACGAGAAGTACAGGGATAAGCTAACATGCTGGACTGACCTGGAGGCATACTTTACAAACGAAGAGGTGGGAAACACAGCCGTGGACACCATGGACATCGGTACAGTCAATTTCCCCACAGGGCAGATACTGGCATGTGACCCGCTGATAGAACTGGAGGACAGGCTGCCATACATCCAGACAGTGCCTCCTGGGACCTATCCGGTGACGATCTGCGTGGTGCCCAGCGAGGAGTACGGCGACCGTTACGCCTGTGTGAAGGTGACGGTTTCGGATTCCAGACCGGTGCGCTACGAACTGGCCATGATCGGCGACGAGAATCTGGACGAGGAGCTCGAAGACGGAGACTACTTCGGATTCATCGTCGACGCCGGCATGGGGTGCATCATTGATGTCGAGTCCCAGAACGCGTTCAAGAAGTATTGGGCGGAGCGTCTGGAAGAGGACGAGGACATAGATCCGTACAACGACCTTTTCTGCGACCTTCTCGAAGAGAGCTACAACGAGAACCCACGCTACCAGAGGGATGGAGGGGACTGGGTGAACTGGACCGTTCCCGGAACCGGTCTTAACATCCCGATATTCGCATCGGGATGGGGCGACGGCGTCTATCCCTGCTACTTCGGTTATGATTCCAACGGGGATGTCTGCGGAGTGTACATCCTGTTCATCGACTTGGAAAATAGATCAGAGGATTGATTCAGAACCCAACAGACGATGTAGTGGAAAAGGACAAGGATTCAAAACAACCAGATTATGCGAGAGTCTGATCCGAAGATGCTCGCCCTACCCACCACAGAGGTCCTGCGGTGCGGAAAGGATGTGCTCCTGTATCTGGAAGTCAATGCTGAAAGCAAGTCATCCTGACTAGGCAGGCGTCAGTCCCCCAGTATGACGCGGAGCTACCACGATCCGGCAGTCTTTGGTTCGTTTGAGATCGAATATCGGGATGTCACCTCGGAACCCACCTTCCCCAGACGGGTTCGGTACTGAACCAATGCCAGGAAAACAGGGCCTCCGTTCCTTCGAAGGAGGTCCTGCTGGCCAGGGTCATAGTGAAGTCAGGCGGGCCCACTCATCGCTTCAGCCAGCTTGTTCTTCTGAGTCCCTTGTTCAGCGTTCGTTCGAGTCATGATTTCCGTCGGACCCACCCGGATTGGTTCCGTTCTCCGACGGAATTGCCATTCTGTCACACACTCGTACCAATCTTCGGGTCATCTCTCATCTGGAAGAACCTGTCCAGGATGTTTCTGTCCCGATAGTCCGTGTAGAACCTTTGGGCGGTCTCTCGCCCGCGGGAGATGTCATATCATCACCTTTTGCCACGATCAACAGAGATAATGGTCTGAAGGGGAAAACTGAATCCCGGAAAGGAAAGAGGTTGATGGGAGGGGCGGAGCCCCTCCCGGAAGCGTTCACTGGGCCATCCTGCGCAGGACGTACTGCAGGATCCCGCCGTTGGCGATGTAGTCGACCTCGGCCGGCACGTCGACCCTGCAGAGGGTGTCGAACTCCAGCTTCTGGCCGTCCCTGTAGGCGGTCACCCTGACGGTGCACTTGGGCTCCAGGTCCTCGAGGTCGATGTCGAAGGTCTCGGTGCCGTTCAGCCCGAGGGTCTCTGCGGTCTGCCCGGGCAGGAACTGCAGCGGGACGATGCCCATGCCCACGAGGTTGGACCTGTGGATCCTCTCGAAGGACTCGGCGATGACCGCCTTCACCCCGAGGAGGAGCGGGCCCTTGGCGGCCCAGTCCCTGCTGGACCCTGTTCCATACTCCTTGCCGGCGAGGACGATCAGGGGGGTCATATCCTCCTCGTACCTCCTGGAGGTCTCGAAGATGGTGTCGACGGTGCCGTCCGGGTGGTAGATGGAGCAGCTGCCCTCGCTGCCGGGGACCAGGAGGTTCCTGAGCCTGACGTTGGCGAACGTCCCCCTGACCATGACCTCGTGGTTGGCCCTGCGGGACCCGTAGGAGTTGAAGTCCTTCGGCTCCACGCCCTTGGACATCAGGTACCTGCCGGCGTCGGTGTCCTTGGAGAACGCCCCGGCGGGGGAGATGTGGTCGGTGGTGATGGAGTCGCCCAGCTTGGCGAGGCACCTGGCGCGGTTGATGCTCCTGATCTCGGGCTCCTCGAAGATGTCGTCGAAGAACGGCGGGTTGCGGATGTAGGTGGAGTCCTCGTCCCAGGCGAACAGCGGGGAGTCCTCGCAGGGGACGGCGTCCCACCTGGCGGATCCCTTGAAGATGTCCCTGTACTTGGACTGGAAGGTGGCGCGGGTGACGTACTCGTCGACGAGCTTGGAGACCTCGGCGTCGGAGGGCCAGATGTCCCTCAGGAACACCTCCCTCCCGTCCTCGGTGACCGCCAGCGGCTCCCTGTCCAGGTCGATGTCCACGCGCCCGGCGATTGCGTACGCGACGACCAGGGGCGGGGAGGCCAGGTAGTTGGCCTTGACGAGCGGGTGGATCCTGCCCTCGAAGTTCCTGTTGGAGGAAGCGATGGCGGCGACCACCAGGTCGTTGGACTTTATGGAGTTGGAGACCTCGTCGGACAGGGGTCCGGAGTTCCCGATGCATGTCATGCAGCCGTATCCGCAGACCTGGAACCCGAGCTTCTCCAGGTACACGAGGAGGCCGGAGTTCTGCAAGTACTGGGTGACGACCCTGGACCCGGGGGCCAGGGAGGTCTTGACGTAGTCCTTCGGCCTCAGGCCGAGGTCGGCGGCCTTCTTGGCAACCAGGCCGGCGGCGATCATGACCGAGGGGTTGGCGGTGTTGGTGCACGAGGTGATGGACGCGATGACCAGGGAGCCGTCCCCGAGCTGCCCGGCGACGGCGGGCCTCTGCTCCTCCACGCCAAGGGCCTTCAGGGTGTCCGCGAAGGACTCCTTCATGGAGGTCATGGGGATGAGGTCCTGCGGCCTCTTGTGCCCGGCGAGGCAGGGGACCACGGTGGACAGGTCGAGCTCCAGGGTGTCGGTGTACTCCGGGTCCTCGGTGTACCAGAGGCCCTGCTCCTTGCAGTACTTCTCCACGGTGTCGATGTGCTCCTCGGACCTGCCGGTCAGGCGGAGGTACTCGATCGTCTTCCCGTCCACGGGGCAGAACCCGGTGGTGGCGCCGTACTCGGGGCCCATGTTGGCCAGCGTGGCGCGGTCGGCCAGGTCCAGGTTCCTGTACCCCTCGCCGTAGTACTCCACGAACTTGCCGACGACGCCCTTCTTCCTGAGCATGTTGACCACGGTCAGCACGAGGTCGGTGGCGTTTACGCCCTCCCTGAGCTTCCCGGTCAGCTTGAACCCGACGACGTCGGGCAGCTTCATGTAGCTGGGCTGGCCGACCATGGCGGCCTCGGCCTCGATACCTCCGACGCCCCATCCGAGGACGCCGAGTCCGTCGATCTGGGTGGTGTGGGAGTCCGTTCCGAAGCAGGAGTCCGGATATGCGATCTTAACGCCGTCCACATCCTTGACGTGCACGAGGGGGGACAGGTACTCCAGGTTGACCTGGTGGCAGATCCCGTTGCCCGGGGGCACGGCGCGGAAGTTCTTCAGGCTCTTCTGGGCCCACTTGAACAGGGCGTAGCGCTCCTTGTTCCTCTGGAAGTCCAGCTCCTCGTTGAGCTCCTGGGCGTCGTCCCTTCCGGCGTAGTCCGTGTTGACGGAGTGGTCGATGACGAGGTCCACGGGCATCAGGGGGTTGATGAGCTCGGGGTCCTTGCCCATGGCGGCCACGGCGGCCCTCATGCTGGCCAGGTCCGTGATGACGGCTCCGCCGGTCAGGTCCTGCAGAAGGACCCTGGCGGGGATCCACGGGATGTCCTGGTCCGTGTTCTCGACGGGGTTCCAGGATGCGGCGGTGACGACGTCGTCGTCGGTGATGGTGGCTCCGTCGCGCTGCCTGAGCATGCCCTCGATGAGGATCTTGACGGAGTAGGGGATCTTGGAGAGGTCCTTGATGATTCCTTTCGCCTCCAGCTCGCGGAGGCTGTATATCGTGATGTCGCCCTCTGCGGTGGAGAGGGTCTTCGTGCACGGTCCGACTTCTGTCATGAGCGTGTTCTCCTGTCCCCTGGTTAGACGCGCATGTTATAAGAAGTGCGCGCGCGGGACGGTCCCGCAGTCGGATGACGGTACCGACACACATTCCGCGGACGAGGCGTCCCGTCGGGACTGAGGATTCGGGTCACTGGCGGGGTTGATGATGATCGGATAACGGTCGGCTATCCTCGGGTTCTCGATGATCGTCGATTTTCCTGATCCATTGGGTCCGACAATGACACAGAAATCAGGCTTCTTTTGCCCTTTCACCCTGCCATTCTCCCCTGTCCCTTCTGCAGAGTGCTCTGTATTCCTCCTCCGTCAGAGGATCGAGTCTCGATCTGTACCAGAATTTCGAATCAGGGCTGATCTTCTTCAAGCTCTCCCTGAACTCTTCGCTTTGAAGGAATGAATCAGTCACATCGAACACCCCACGTCTATCATTGCATTGTTCCGATATATCATGATTGTGAGGTGCAGTTATGTTATGGATAATGTACTCGTCTGCATCTGGTTTCTAACATTCTTCCAAGTCATGCTTGAGCGTAATCCTCATAATCCCGTGTAGGAGAAGTCGTCAAACTCCGCTCTTGGGCCATTCCGGAGTTGGCGGGTTGTCTGTACAGGTTTCACAGGCCATCTGTGGGCGTGTCATTCCAATTCGATTGTTATTTATATAATCGAAGCTGTATACGCAATAGAATCTGTCTGGCTTTCGAGGAGGTCCGAGGGTTTGTTCGTCATCTGCTGTCGCAGGTGACGGCTCAGTGTCTCGACGAACAGTCGAACAATACCTGGGGCCAGGGCGATGGTTGTAACTTAGGCACCCTGATCCCTCTTCTCATCAGGCATTTTTCACCTCCGAGATGTGATTCAGGTTCCTGGTCCAGCACATCAGGGAAGCCCTGCATGTGCTGGACTTCCTGCCTTGGTTGTCAATATACCAATATTTCTCGAGAGTTCGATACGATCGGATCTGTTAGATCGAATCAGTGGATAAGCTGTCTATGCGGTCGGGAACATCGGATACCGACGATGGCCTGACGGTGATGCGGAGCTGTTCGGTCCGGCGGTTCAGGGCTGCATGCACTCGCCCCTGTCCACGAACTCGCACTGCTCCCTGACGAAGGCGACGGCCCATTCCGCCGTCTCACCGCATCTGCGGAGGGCGTCCTGCGGGTCGGTGAAGCGCATGCACGCAGCGGCTGTCCCGACGTTGATGTGGTTCCCGATCCCGGCGACGGCCTCCGTCTCCCTTCCCGGGCCGAAGGACTGGAAGTAGCCGTCGACGAGGCTCTCGAGGTAGTCCTGGGCCTGCATCAGCAGGTGGATCCTCACATCGCTGTCCGTCTGCATGGCGGACGCGTCGTCGGATGCAGGAGAATCGCCCCATCCGGACCTCGTGGGGCCGTAGTGTCTGACGATGAGCCCGACGCGCTCCAGGTTCTCGGAGACCACGGTCTCGGGGTCCTCCGTCTTCAGGGCGTAGAACGCGAGGGCCATGGCGGAGATGTTGGCCCAGTTGCCGGGGCCGACCCTCCTGCCCATCTCCATGGCCTCCTGGTCGGCCATGCGGAGGCGTTCGATGATCTCTGCGTCTGTTGGGGCTTCCATGGGAGACGTCAACGCATCGGCGTTTTTAACCGAGAGGGTCAGACAAGGTCGAGAGTCTGCGCCATGGGGATCAGCCAGTCTGGCGTCTCCGCCGAAAGTTCGAGGACGCCGTCCCTTTTGCTCAGCACCAGGCGCGGTCTGTCGCTGTTGTCGAAGACCGCAGCATCGTCGGCCAATCTGATGTATTCCGGAAGCAGGGCGAGGACGCGCTCGTGTCTGGAGCGTACCTTGTCCTCAGGCACATCGTGCCCTTCGTTCCGAACCCTGTCTTCGATGCCCTCGATGCATGTCTCAGGATTTCCGGCACAGACGAACAATAGGATTGAGAACTCTCGTATCTGACAACACTCTCAAACAGCTCCTCAGAAGACGCGGATACCGGATGTAATCGAGAACTCTCGTATTTGACAACACTCTCAAACTTTCGGCAAATTATTCCCGAAAATGCACAAGATCGAGAACTCTCGTATTTGACAACACTCTCAAACCATCCCATCTCTTGATCGCCTCTTCGCGTGGATCGAGAACTCTCGTATTTGACAACACTCTCAAACGGACTGATGGCTGACGGGCCCGAGGACCTCGATCGAGAACTCTCGTATTTGACAACACTCTCAAACTACCCCATGCGGTTTTACCCGCATTTCCCAGATCGAGAACTCTCGTATTTACAACACTCTCAAACTCGTGCCGGTGTAGGATTTCTCGATAGTGAGATCGAGAACTCTCGTATTTGACAACACTCTCAAACATGACGACATAGCCAAGCCTCTCCAGTCCAGATCGAGAACTCTCGTATTTGACAACACTCTCAAACCACCACGATGAGCAGCGGGATGATGTTGATGATCGAGAACTCTCGTATTTGACAACACTCTCAAACACGCCGAGTAGTCGTTGATCCTGATCGCGTGATCGAGAACTCTCGTATTTGACAACACTCTCAAACAAGGTTCAGTGTGCATGGTGGTTCGACTATGATCGAGAACTCTCGTATTTGACAACACTCTCAAACGCATTAGATTCCAGTGGATTGGGATGTCATGATCGAGAACTCTCGTATTTGACAACACTCTCAAACCTCACCGTTCCACGTAACGCCCTTGTAGGAGATCGAGAACTCTCGTATTTGACAACACTCTCAAACCCGTTCGCCACCGCTGTCTGACAGTCTCCAGATCGAGAACTCTCGTATTTGACAACACTCTCAAACAAATGACGGGCATGTATGAGAGCCTGAATGGATCGAGAACTCTCGTATTTGACAACACTCTCAAACGCGTTCGTCTGGAACCTGAAGCTGAATGAAGATCGAGAACTCTCGTATTTGACAACACTCTCAAACGATGTCCTGCACGTTCCCCCAGTCCTGCGACGATCGAGAACTCTCGTATTTGACAACACTCTCAAACACGATCTCGGCGATCAGTTCGGCGTCACTCGATCGAGAACTCTCGTATTTGACAACACTCTCAAACCGAACCTCTGCCGGTTGTTCTGATCTCCATAGATCGAGAACTCTCGTATTTGACAACACTCTCAAACCTGATGCACACCCCTAACATGCCGTTCTCGGATCGAGAACTCTCGTATTTGACAACACTCTCAAACGGATGATCAATGGGAAGGAGTCCTTTCCCTGATCGAGAACTCTCGTATTTGACAACACTCTCAAACAAGACATGATGGTGAAAGGATGCGTTTCGAGATCGAGAACTCTCGTATTTGACAACACTCTCAAACAAAGAAGCAGAACAAAGACGGCAATCGCCGGATCGAGAACTCTCGTATTTGACAACACTCTCAAACATCATTCTCCGACTCGGACCATCCCAGAAAGATCGAGAACTCTCGTATTTGACAACACTCTCAAACACATACATCTACTTCCACGAGATAAAGAAGGATCGAGAACTCTCGTATTTGACAACACTCTCAAACAAACCAAAGAGGGGATGTTCGTGGCTTCATGATCGAGAACTCTCGTATTTGACAACACTCTCAAACTGAAGACAGCCTTCGACCTGAACGACGGTAGATCGAGAACTCTCGTATTTGACAACACTCTCAAACCAAGCTTGTTCTGCTCTGTGGTCAAGTCATGATCGAGAACTCTCGTATTTGACAACACTCTCAAACGTGACAGGAAGGCATCGGAGTTCATCATCCGATCGAGAACTCTCGTATTTGACAACACTCTCAAACATAGAGAGGGAGATGATTTCACACATCCCCGATCGAGAACTCTCGTATTTGACAACACTCTCAAACCGGCCACCGGTCCTCACGGCCGTCTTCGAAGATCGAGAACTCTCGTATTTGACAACACTCTCAAACCGAAGGCGTTCGGTTTCGTAGAACCTGATCGATCGAGAACTCTCGTATTTGACAACACTCTCAAACCGCGCGCACGCGATTAAAACCAGTTATCGTGATCGAGAACTCTCGTATTTGACAACACTCTCAAACAAAATGGTCGTTTTGAAGCAATGATACAGGGATCGAGAACTCTCGTATTTGACAACACTCTCAAACGTGACCATCTTAACGGCGGTTCCTTCGATGGATCGAGAACTCTCGTATTTGACAACACTCTCAAACAGGTTATCGTAAGGATGCTCTCGAGATCGTGATCGAGAACTCTCGTATTTGACAACACTCTCAAACCCACTTCCAATCTTCACACCACCAAGCGTAGATCGAGAACTCTCGTATTTGACAACACTCTCAAACCAGGCCGTTTTGGATAATCCGGATTTTCTCGATCGAGAACTCTCGTATTTGACAACACTCTCAAACATGGTTCGATGTTTACCACGGTCTACAATGGATCGAGAACTCTCGTATTTGACAACACTCTCAAACGGTCCGGCGTGTACGTCCCCGTCCCCTCTCGATCGAGAACTCTCGTATTTGACAACACTCTCAAACAGGCCGAGAGGCATCGGATCATCTTCACCGGATCGAGAACTCTCGTATTTGACAACACTCTCAAACTCGGAATCGACAGCCAGGACGCATTCCAGAGATCGAGAACTCTCGTATTTGACAACACTCTCAAACAGAACACAAACTGGACAAGATCTAACCGCCGATCGAGAACTCTCGTATTTGACAACACTCTCAAACCTTATGAACGGCTTTTTGGATAACAACCGCGATCGAGAACTCTCGTATTTGACAACACTCTCAAACGCATGTCATCGTATGCCATCTTACCTCATCGATCGAGAACTCTCGTATTTGACAACACTCTCAAACCATGCGCCACGTCTCCCAGATCCGTGGGCAGATCGAGAACTCTCGTATTTGACAACACTCTCAAACAACCTACCTAACCTTGTTCCGATGAAGATTGATCGAGAACTCTCGTATTTGACAACACTCTCAAACCACTATCTCGTCGCCCTCTTCATCCCTCTTGATCGAGAACTCTCGTATTTGACAACACTCTCAAACGGAATTCCTCGGTATCATCAGTCATAAGGAGATCGAGAACTCTCGTATTTGACAACACTCTCAAACACATCTCAGAACCTCCCGACCTTGACGGTCGATCGAGAACTCTCGTATTTGACAACACTCTCAAACCTCAAATATGTTGTCACGTGGAAAAAGCACTATCTCGCATTGATCTGAGTCGATTATTACTGCTGGATGAGTGTGGTCAGTGAATCTGCTGTTCACCATTAATACGGGAGTTTGAAGGTATATGATGTTTCTCAAGAGTTCTCTGTATCTTTCTTCGGACATGTATTCTGAGATATTGACCATTACCACCAGCCTGTATTTTGTGTATTTCCCAACCAAACGTATGAAATCGTAGACCCTTTCATCGAGGTTGTGACTCTCTGAGAACCTGAACTGCAAGGCCTTGACTATCTCGGATGCGGTGGGCTCTGTCAATTCGAATTCCGTTTCAATCTCTGCAGCAATATTGCACATGTGGCTTCTCAGGTCGCCCAGAAGCTCTGAGGTGCGAACATAATAGTTTTCTGAAAGTGCATTGGTAGTCAGTGTCTGTGTGAATCCACTCAGTATCTCCTTTCTATTTGGGTTTGCATCGAAGGGCCCCATGGAAAGCAATACTGATTTGTGAAACTCATGGATCACTCCGTTGGATGACAGTACAAACCGTCCATCGAATCCCCGAATTTGATCAATCATTTCTGACATTAATTTTCCTAGGAAATCAGGGTTTTCGACAATCAGTTGCCAAACAGGCGAGATGTCAAAATCCATGCATTCAGATAGCAAATAATGGCTAAGTTTCAAAGTACCACGAACCGGTCTAAGGTATCTAAGATCTCTTTTTGGGATTCGCCGACCAGGAACTCCATTTCCTGGTATTGTCTTTCAGAAACGGAAAGCAGAATCACGTTGCCTGTTTTCGGACGGTTGTTACGGAGATTCTTCCTGACGGTCTCGGCAGCAGTCGCATTTATGGCTATTTTAGAATACACAGATTCCTGAATCATGATGAATCCCTGCATCTGCAGGTATTTCCGGAAACGTGTATACTGACGTCTGTCTTCAGCTGTTTTCACAGGGAGATCGAAGTACACTATCAATCTCATCGCTCTTACTCTCATAGTGGCAGAACCTAAGCCCGAAAACATCTCTAGAATCCAGGGAATCAACAACACTTTTCACATAAATGCGCAAGGCGTTTCCGAGATACTGCGTTTTTCCATTCATTTCCACGGTGCGATTCAGGATGGATGCGAGCATCCGTTTTGATTCTGGAGACAATCCCTTATCAGACATGTCTAGTACCATTCTGTCCACAAGTGGGCGAAGGGGCTCCATTAAATCACTCCCCAGATTGTAGTGGTTGGAGGCGTTGTCATGGAACACCCCCAACTCTGTTGAATATCCTAGAGACACGATTTCACGGTTGACTGCAGACAGTAGGATTGCATATCCGTAGTTCAGCAGGGAGTTAATCTCGCAACTGTTCCTTCTGGAGAAATCATCACCGAACAACGTGTTGAAATACACCTTGGCTGCATGACCTTCGCGGTTCGTACAATCATTGAACTCCACCGATTCTGCGTATCTGCGAAGAAGTTCAGCCCTGTCATAATCAAATCTCTCCAGAAGGTCGGCCTGGCAGTTGATTTTCTCCGATACAATCTGTGACCAGATTCTTCCCTTGGTTTCATCGTCCCACTAGATCTGTGCTCTCAGTTTCCCCGGAGAGTCATGGCAGCCGTACAACGGCGTCATTTCTGACATGGGATTATGCATCTCATCGCAGAAGATCACCTTGATATTTCTTCTGCACAGTTCACACAGCAACATCGACGTGAGGGAGACTGCAGTGCTTTCGATCATGAGCACCGATATCTCGGACAGATGTATCTTCCGGACATCGGTGCCCCTGATGACCAGATATCCAAGTTTCAGGTCGAGCTTGGAATTACTGGATATGACCACGGTTCTCCAGGTCATGTCAGTTTATTCTCACTTTATTCTCCCAAAGGCCGGAAGGCGACTGGTTGATGATGAACACTTCTGCAGATTTCCTGTCGGGAAGTTTCTTGTTTACCTGAATCCTTCCCGCGACCGTAGATCCTTTGATTGCTTTGAGATTGGCGTTTGAGTTGTTGCAGTGGAAGGCAAGGAGTATCGAGTTCAACAAAGATGCCTGCTCCAAGCAATCGAGCTCTTCGAATTCGATCCTACCAGAATGGAGGTTCTCACAGAATGCGGTCATGAACTGCTCATATGGTTTTGAACTGGCCCTCTGCGCCAGATAATCATAGAGATCCATGTTCATGTCCTGGGTTATTCCGTAGTATTCTGCTGGTCTGATAACCCTGTCCTTACGATCCGAATCGAATTTGAAGAGGATTTTACAATACTTCATTCTTGTATCATCCATCAGGAGGTTGACGGCGTTGTAGAACAGGATGCTGTCGCCAGTTCTTCCACCTATATGCATCCTGAATCCGTTCCATTCGAAGAGGGTGTTTAACCTGATTACGGGAATGATTACTTCTACGTCCTTTCCCATTGTCTCGCTGTGATATCTGCGTATGGAATCCGGTTTGTCGATTGCACCCAGCATGTAAACCGGCACGACTTCTAAGGACCGGATGGTTCTTTTCTTGTCTTTGTATTCCACAAGGGAATAGCAGGCTCCCGTTGGTTTATTGTACCCACCATACTTTTCGGTATCCATCCCTCTCTTCCTTTCGATGGCGTTTCCTTTAGCTCTCACAAGGTTGTCATCGAAAAATGCGCCCTTCTTTACAAACGGTTGTTTGGTGAACAGTATGTTGTTGCGTCTCATATTCTTTAGAACAATCCTCATGCTTCCATTTTCCCCGGGTATCCATGCGGTGTTTCCGCTCCTGGAGACTTCGCTATCGTACATCTTGGAAAGATTGTAATGTTCGCCAGAGTCGATAAAATTCCGATAGTCCTTGGTGAATTTGGTGTCATACACGTTACCAACAACAATATTCAAGTATGCGTCCTTAGCGTGATGATAGTCGTTTATGGATCTGCATTTGATCATGACGTCCGATCCGCTGTTTTGGCGGAATTCTGACACGAGACCTGCTTTGACATACACAATCTCTGTGTCTCCTCCGAAGAGCCTTCCAAGAATCTCTACGGCCCCTTTGACAGATTGGCTAGTCTCCACCAGCTGACGGCTGATGAATCTGCTGAGTTCGTCCTGGCTGAAATCATCTTTTCTGACTAGGCGTGAATATTTCTCCGAAGTGATGTACTTCTTATCACGCAGGATATCCCACATGGGCTTCATGCTCATCTGTACTTCGGGAGCTATGGGGAATCTGTTGCTCTTCTCTGAGTTGCATTTCTTGCATGAAAGGACCAGATTGTTGTGGATGCTGTCATCCTTGATTAGTGACTGAGGGTAGATGTGGTCTCTGTCAACGGAGTCTGTGTTTCCAAGTTCCTCTATGTCGATTTTGCGACCACAATACATGCATCTGCCCAGCTGAGTGTAGTAGAGATACATATTGCGACTTTTGAGGTCTGCATCACTTCTGCTTTCCAGATCTGTTAACCATTGGGAATCCTCCCGACAGGCCTTGTACAACTGGATCAACGTGTTTCTCCTGGATTCGGTGCGTTTCTTCTTGGAAGGGTCTATGTTCTGACGTGTCGTCTCCACGAAAACCTTCTTCGGAGGATGTCCGATGAATTTCATGACATCCTTTGCCACACATACGGTTCTCCATATGCCACGTTTAACAGCAGGAGAGACATACAACCTGTCCACAGATCCGTAATCGATGTCTGCATCTGTCGTCATCTCCTGATTAATTTTCTCAATCTGTTTCTCGAATCCATATCTGGATAGTACTTCCATCAGGTTGTACTGGGTGTTCTCCATGATGTCCAGGATACAGGCATCTCTGCCGAGTTCAGGACTGAATTCATGGAGTCCTGTCAGGAACCTTTTGGACAGCCTCCCCCAGCCTTCGAATCCGAGTTTGGCAAGCCTTCCTATCTCTTCGTCGGTTAGACGATCGCCGAAATCCGTCTTCAGTTTCCTTCTGATATCTTGGGCTTCTTCGAAAACCGTTACGATGCGGATAATCTCCTCGCAAAAGTCTCTATCATTTGCCTTCTGTCCGATTATTTCTTTCATAATCGTCAAAGGTCTGAGGGATGTTTTGATGTCATTATCCATTCCTGTGATCTCTGCATCCTCTCTGCCGTCCAATACTCCGATACTAACAAGATATTTTGATACGGCGTTCTTGGTCACGCGACCTTTTCTATCGGGATTTTCGAACAGGTCAGAGACCATGCGTTTTTTGATGTCGACAGGTACACGGTCACCATTGACACGTATGTTGTTCAGTTCATTGTATAATGTGAAGTACGAATACACGATGGAATTTTTGGGAAGGACCTTCTCTCCAATCATGTATGTGCACATGCTTGTGAGATTCTCCATGAACGCTTCTGCACTTGCTTCTCTGTCTACCACGTCATCGAAGTTCCAGGGTCTCACCGGGGTGTTGGATTTGCGGACAGCCCATGATCTGTTTACAGCACCCATGGGTGCTGATGTATTCAGAGGCCCTACATAATATGGAATTCTGAAGCCCTGAATCATGATTACCTTGTCAGCCGTTGTCAGCCCATCCTCGTTCACAGTTTTTAGGAATGGGTAGAAGCGGGATGCGTTTTCAAGGATCTTGATCATCTCATCTTTATGGATTGTGTACGGGAACACACTGTTAGTCTTTGAGGTCTGTTTAGGCATGAACGTCCCGTCGGAGAGGCGCGTCATCATATCGTTGTATTCTGGATCGTTTTTGGCTTCGGTTTTTGATAAGACGGACAGGCAGAATTTACAGAATTCCTCCTGATTGCAGCTTTTCTCGGGTTTGATCTTTCCACATTTGCCAGAGTAACTGCAGTAGTTACCCATGATAGTGCCACTTTTGAAGACATCCTTGTACATGTCGCTGGCATACTTACGAACCGCCTTTTTCAGCAGAGCCAGATCCGAGCGGTGCTGCTCATACGATGCAATTTTTGCATACGATATGGAGCGATGTCCTTTCAGAAGAGATGATAGTACTGACCAGTTGTACACCTGCTTGACGATTCTCAGAGTGTTCCACTGGTCTTCGTCTAAGATGTCTTCGAGTTCTGCCATCTTGTCTTCGATGGAATTATCGGAGAATGATATGCCGTCAGATTCTATGGAATCGTCCTCAAAGATGTCTGAAGGTTTTACCTTGGCTCCTGCCAGAAGCTCTCCGAGTTTGCTCTCTGGTTTAGTGGAACAGCCAAGAGCCTCCTTCACGAGTCTTTTGCGGTCTGTCACACGTATGTTGCGATCAGTGAGGATTCCATTCAGAATCTCATAATCGGAGACATTCAGATCCATGCCGTACTTCATCACATCCTGAATCAGTAAGTCGATGATTTCCTTGAAGTCAGGAATGCCGTCTGAACTGATGCTACTGAAGATGAAATGGCCCCTGAATTTGATGATGTGATGTAGAGCAAGGTAAACAAGCCTGATGTCTGGCTTCTCATCTGTTTCCATCAGGAATTTGCGAAGATGATAGACGGTTGGGAATTTCGAGTGGAATTCTTTGTCTGTGAAGTTCTTGTCGTTAAACAAGCTGTTGCTTTGTTTGATAGTTTTATCTTCAACATGCAGTCCGCTCTCGTCCAGTCTCTGGAAGAAAGAGGGGTCTATCTTGCAGACCTCTTCATCAAACAGTTCGCGAAGGAGTGCCACTCTTTGTTTGCGACGTTCTAGTCTGCGTCTTGCACATCTGTGCATTCTTCTTTCGGCGGCTGTTTTCCCTTCTTCGAAGAGATGTACACCCCACATCGCTTTTCCTCCGCATTCGAGAATGTTGTACTCCGGGTCTGTGGCTGCCCAACCCAGGGAGCTCGTTCCGATGTCGAGTCCGAGATAGTACTCGTAATCCGCGATATTTAGTCTATTCATAATAGAGTAATTTGCTGACTTATTTATATAGTGAAGTTATAAATAATTAGAATCAAGGACCTAAGTACAAATAATTAATTTTATCTATTATTGCATACAATACAAGTTCGACAACACGAGTTCAAATAAGGCATAACCGGAATCACCCGAAAGGGTCCCGCAATTGGCGGGGATCTCGTTTGTCAATATTTTTTAATTTGAAGCTATTAACATCATAATAGTCGGTATTCCATAATAGGAAATTGTTTGCATTTGAAACACATCCACACTCACAATGATCATCTACAGCGACACCAAATCAGGTTTTATCGATGACATAGTCAACGGAGTCCTGGACGAGAAGCTGGAGTCGCTGATGACGGAGCGTTTCGGCAAGGGCACCTCGGATGGCGAGCTCCGCGCCTGGCGCAATTCCCTGACGTACATGGGCAACATAATCGGGGCCTCATCGATTCCCGCGGATTCGGGCATCGCCATCGAATACGGCATCCCGTACACATCGAAGCGCGTCGACCTCATCGTCACAGGGCTGAACGAGTCGGGAGGGAACTCCGCCGTCATCGTGGAGCTGAAGCAGTGGGCCTCTGCGGAGGCGGTTCCGGGCAAGGACGGGGTGGTCCGCACACTCGTCGGAGGCGGCATCCACGAGGTCGCGCATCCGTCGTACCAGGCATGGTCGTACGCGGAGGCGATCGAGGACTTCAACGCCGATGTCCGCGACAGGGGCGTTGTGCTCGCCCCCTGCGCGTGTCTCCACAACTACAATCCGCCCACGCCCGACCCGCTGGCATCAGACGCATACGCGGAGTACACGTCGAGAGCTCCGATGTTCACAAAGCACCAGGGGTCCGACCTGAAGGGCTTTCTCGAGAGGTTCATCAGGAAGGGGGACGGTGGCGAGACGATATTCATATTGGACCGGGGGAGGCTCAAGCCTTCCAAGTCCCTACAGGATGTTCTCTCATCCATGATGCGCGGCAACAGGGAGTTCACGCTCCTGGACACGCAGAAGGTGGTCTACGAGGAGGTCCTCCACCAGGTCAGGGCTATCGCCCGCGGAGGAGGGAAGAGGACGATCGTCATCCGCGGCGGCCCAGGGACGGGGAAGACCGTTCTCGCCGTCAACCTACTGTCCGACATAACCTCGCTCGGGATGTCCTCCCTGTACGTGTCCAAGAACGCCGCGCCCAGGAACGTCTACAGCGTGCGGCTCAAGGGACAGAAGAGGGGACGCAGCCGTGTCGACAAGCTGTTCGTTGGTTCCGGGAGCTTCGTCAACGCGGAGGCGGATGTGTTCGACGTTCTCCTGGCGGACGAGGCCCACAGGCTCAACGAGAGGAGCGGTCTCTACCAGAACCTCGGTGAGAACCAGGTGATGGAGATCATCCGGGCGTCGAAGCTGTCCGTCTTCTTCATCGACGAGGACCAGAGGGTGACCCTCAGGGACATCGGAACGGTGGACGAGATCAGGAGGTACGCGAGGCTGCTCGGTTCCACGGTGACGGAGATGGAGCTCGACTCCCAGTTCAGATGCTCGGGATCGGACGGATACCTCTCATGGCTCGACAGCGTTCTGCAGATCCGCGAGACCGCCAACCTGGATCTCGAGGATCCCGGGTTCGCGTACGACTTCAGGGTCTACGACGATCCGAACGAGATGAGGGCCGACATAGAGGAGAGGAACGCCGCGAACAACAGGTCCAGGCTGGTCGCCGGATACTGCTGGAACTGGATCTCCAAGGGGAAGGACGATTCGGATGTGCACGACGTGACCATCCCGGAGCACGGGTTTGGCATGAGCTGGAACCTCGGAAGCACCGAGACCTGGGCCATAGACGAGGGGTCGATCAACGAGATCGGCTGCATACATACCTGCCAGGGGCTGGAGTTCGATTATGTCGGGGTGATAATCGGCGACGACCTGAGATACGAGGACGGGAAGGTGGTCACGGACGCATCCAGGAGGGCGAAGACCGACCAGTCGCTGAAGGGCCTGAGGAAGCGGTACCCCGACGAGGACGAGGCTGGCAGGGTGGCGGACAGGATCATCAAGAACACGTACAAGGTGCTGATGTCCAGGGGGATGAAGGGCTGCTACGTCTACTGCACCGATCCCGGCATGAGGGAGCACCTGAGGAAGAGGTCGATGACCGATCGGAACCTGTTTTGAAGGAACCCCACATCCGATGCCTGCCGATTCCATGACGGTGACAGAATCCATTCGGATGCCATGTAGCAGTTGACGTCCGGACTGTGATCGAAGTTTGTCGTGAAGTGAAACACAACGTCTGATCCGGAACCACTGCCCTGTCGCTTGCTCACAATGACCATCCTGAGACGGGTTCTCCGGGATTCAGGCGAGTCCTTCCTTCCTGAGATAGCGGTCGAAGTCCTCGCTCTCCCCAATTTGTCCTATGAACAGCTTGTCGGAACGGTTGATTCTGAACTCCCAGCCTGACCAGTAAAAGTAAATCAGGTCGGGAGTTCAGAGTGATATGTTAGTGTCTGTGTTCCGATTGTTGTTTCCAAGGGCACTATCGGTTTCAACCGATAAACTCGGTCTTTAAGATTTAACACAGTTTCATGTCCACTGTGATTGCAGCGTGGTCGCTCCCGGCCTTCACAGCCCCATCATAGTCGTATCTGCAGCTGTAGTCTATGAACCTGGATCCGTTCAGGTAGACGAAGTCGTACCTTACCTTGTCTTTGCTGCTCCGGATTACATGAGAGCAAGTGATGCATCTGCCCTCGATGGGTCTGCTGGTGTCCACATTTCTTATGAGCGAGTCCCTGAGTCCGCATTCCTCCATCGTTCTGAAGAACGTGGGAGCGCCGTTGTCTCTACTTCTCTGCTTGAAGAATGTCATCTCCTCTGCGGAGTAGCCATCGACTTTGGGCTCGTTCGCATCGATACCTACGATGTCCGGCCTCATTTCATCCACCGCTTCGGCATAAGACAGGAACTGGTAGCTCTTGGCCATCACATGGTCGCAACCCGTGATGGAGTGAAGACCGAACACGCGCATGTCCTGCCCCTCCACATGTAGATCTGCCCAAAGGGTCCTGTCCGGCATCAGGGATCTGGGAAGCACACCTGATCCTCTGACCTCTATGTCATCGCTTGCGATTATGGCCACACCAAGCTCGCGGGCCCCACTGTCGTACTTCCCCGGGGGGCGGAAATCCAGAGAATACAGGAATATTCCTTGTCCGCCGAACTCGTCCCGGAGGAGGGATGCCAGTGTCGGCTTCACCTCCTGCAGGATGGCTATGAAGCTCCCCTCGTCGAGGTTCCCCTTCAGGTAGTCTATCTTGTTTTCCGCTCCATTCATGGAGCACACGTTCCAATCCAATATCCTGACCATTTCATCATTTCCTTTTTTAGGGCCATCAGTTTTTCCTGTTGGAAACGCGCTCCCATCGCCACATGATGGGAGAACAGACAGACATTACAGGCTGTGTATAATTACTTCTGTCTGTTATGTTTGTAATCCTCTGATGTTGTCAGCGGTTCTCATGATATCTGTAATCCGCATCACCATTCGGTGAGGAATCTCCAGGCCGGGGATGTGCCCGGATCGGTGAGGTCCATCTCCAGGTCCCTGAACACGCGGAAGTTCCTGAGACGGACGGTCTTGAACATGATGCTGTGATGGGCCTGGATGTTAAAATTATCTTTTGGATTGATACAAAATTCATCATAATTTGATATTATATTTAAACGGATAATCCTGTTTTCCGTTTCTAGGTCGAAATTGACGGTTCTTCTGCGAAGCCCATGGTGTCCTCCATGACGGCCTCTCATGTGCAGGTATACGAAGGGGGATGCGTGCACGCACACGACGGCGTCGTCGAAGCGGATGAGCCATGATTTCTGAGATAATGCACAACCCCCGAACATCCCTCCGCTCATGTTATAACCGACATGCCCTCTGGGCCCCCTCATGTGGGAGCTCTCGGTCCTGGAGTGGTTCGATTCCCTCCACGGGTCCGTCCTGGACCCCGTCATGGTGGGCATCAGCTACAGCGCCACGTCCGGTCTGATATGGTTCGTTCTGGGCTTCCTCATGACATGCTCCCGCAGGTGGCGCAGGTGCGGGGTGTCGGTCATCGTTGCGGTGGCCCTGGCGTACGTCGTGGTGGACGTGATCCTGAAGCCCCTGGTCTGCAGGGACAGGCCGTTCGACGCGGCGGACTTCGACCTTCTCATAGCCGCACCGGACACATGGTCGTTCCCGTCCGGGCACACGGCGTCCGCCTTCGCTGGTGCCGCGGCCGTCCTCATACACAGCAGGAGGTGGGGCGCGTTGGCGATGATCTATGCCGCCCTCGTGGGGGTCTCCCGCATGTACCTGTGCGTCCACTGGCCCACGGACGTCATCGCCGGCGCCCTGGTCGGGACCGCGCTCGCGTTCCTGGCTGTGTGGTTCATGTCCCGCTGGATACCGTACTTCAGGGACCTGGATCGGGACGGCGCCCTGGTCTGATCGGTGACGTGTCAGTTCCTCAGACAGGACAGGGGGATTACGTGGATCCCGTCCTCCCTGGTGTACGCCGCCCCGTCGGCTGTGACCACGGCCATGAACGCCGGTTCGCCCACCTCGTCGGAATCGACCTTGTCCCTGAGCTTCAGCAGGTTCCTCGCACCTTCGTCCGCCCACTTGTCGCTGAGCTTCACCTCCACAGCACCCCATCTTCCCCGGGGCAGATGGACGATGGCGTCCACCTCCAGTCCGTTCTTGTCGCGGTAGTGGCACACGTGTCCGTCCATCGTCTGCGCGTACACCCTGAGGTCCCTCACGACCATGGATTCGAACAGGAGCCCGAAGGTCTCCGGGTCGTGGACGAGGTCTTCCGGCCCCGCATCGAGGAAGTATGCGGCTATCGCTGGATCCGTGATGTGGCGGGTGTCGGACGTGCGTATGGCGGTCTTGGAGCGCAGTCTGGGGGTCCATGCCGGGAGGTCGTCGGTGAGGCAGATGTTATGGAGCAGCCTGAGATATTTGTGGACCGTGTTCGTGCTGACCTCCATGTTCCCTCCCTTTGCCATGTCCTCGCGGATGCTGTCCGCGGACATAGACGATGCAGATCCCCTCGACAGGGATCTGAGAAGCGTATGGAGGGTCTTACCGCTGCGATCCCTCCTGGCTGTCGATTCCTTCTCGGAGTCGCTGTCAAAGTCATAGTCTTTGATTGCCGTGCAGTAGCCTTCGACTTTCTTGTAGCAATCCGCGTCGTTCAGACCGACGGTGTCCGGCCATCCGCCGCGTACGAGCCTTCTTGCCATCCCATAGTAGTCGTACTCGGGAAGGCTGCAAATCGAATCCTGTCCGTCAAACAGATCTCTCAGACTGACCTCTCCTGTGGATTCTCCCGATTCCCACAGGCTCATGGTGCGCATCTTGAGCCTTTTTATGCGGCCTGCCCCAGAATGTTCCAATTCAGATTCCACGATTATCTTCGATCCAGTGAATATGAACTGTCCCTTCGCCTTGCGTTTGTCGATCTGATATCTGGCAGCTCCCCAGAGCTCTGGAATCTTCTGCCATTCGTCTATCAGAACAGGGGTGTTTCCCTCCAAGACCCTCGATGGGTCCAGCATGGCTATCTTGCTGAACCTGTCAAATTGGACCTTGTCTTGCAGATACACCTTGGTTTCAGCGATTTGCTCTGCAGTCGTGGTTTTTCCACACCATTTCGGGCCGGTAATGACCACTCCGCCGAACAGGCGCATATCGTCTTTGATGACATCATCAATCAGGCGCGGCAGATACTCCGAATCCGGGGGTTGGTCCATGCGTTATGAGATGGTGTAGCTTGTATTTATGACTGGCTATTTTGTAATGGTTAGATTTGGCTGAGAATTTGCTTGTAGATTTGGCTATGAAAAATGTTGTAGATTTGGCTGAGAATTTGCTTGTAGATTTGGCTACAAGTCAACAGCGAGAACCGGTGGTTGCTGTCCGCATCCGAACGTCTGGCACATTTGTGGCTACACTGTTGCCACAATTTCACAGAAGGTGCAGGGGGTACTCGCCCCCTGAAATGATTTGCGGTGCTCACTCCATGACGTCGGCCATGGAGTAGACCTTGCCCTTGGCCTGCTTCACGACCCAGCCGGCCGCCATGACGGCGCCGCCGACGAAGATCTCCCTGGAATGGGCCTGGTGGCGGATCTCGATCCTCTCGGAGTTCCCGATGAACATGACGGTGTGGTCGCCGACGATGTCCCCTCCCCTGATGGCGTGGATGCCGATCTCCTTGCCGCGGGGGCAGACGCCCTGCCTCCCGTAGACGAAGTCCTTGCCGCCCATGGCCTCGCTGATAATCTCGGCGGCGGTCATGGCGGTCCCGCTGGGGGCGTCCTGCTTCTGGTTGTGGTGGGCCTCGACGATCTCCACGTCGTAGTCGTTCCCGAGGAGGAGCGCGGCCTGCCTGATCAGCTTGTTGAACACCGCGACCCCGATGGAGTAGTTGGTGGAGATCACTGCCGCCACGTTGTTCCTGACGACGGCGTCGGTGATGCTCTGCTTGACCTCGTCGCTGAGGCCGGTGGTGCCGATGATGAGGTTGACCCCCGCCTCGGCGGCGATGGGGGCGTTGACCGCGGTGGCCTTGGCGATGGTGAAGTCCAGGAGCACGTCGGTCCTGGAGTCCTTCAGGACCTGTGCCAGGTCCTTGGAGTCGGACACGGGGACGCCGAGGGCGCCGGCGCCGACGACCTCTCCGATGTCCCTGCCGATGTTCACGAGGTCGAAGGCCGCGGACACGGTCATACCCTCGGTGGCGAGGATGCGCTTGACGAGCATCTGCCCCATCCTTCCGCAGGCCCCGACGAGGCCCACCCTGACGGGCTCTGAGCTGCATTCGCTGTTCATGGTTATCGTCAAGGCCAACGACGCGGCCATATAAAGGATGTGTGAGAAGGGTGAAAGGTTTGGGCGGGGCCTCGGCCCCGCGGGTGCTCACTGGGCCCTGATGGTCAGGACCTTGCACTCGGCCATCCTGATGACCTTCTCGGCCACGCTGCCGATGAGGTACTTCTTCACGCCGGTCTTCCCCAGCGTGGACATCACGATGAGGTCGTAGTCCTTGGACATCTCCACGATGGTGTCGGCGGGGCGCCCTCCGACGACCATGGTCTCGCACGGGATCCCCGCGGCATCGCACTGGGCCTTCACCGCGGCGACTGCCTCACGTCCCTCCTCGTTCAGTATCTCGGTCACGGACTCGAACATGTCCCCCCTGGCGGTGGACATGGACGTCGCATCCACCACGTACACCGCGGTGACGCTCGCGCCCGTGAGCTTCGAGACCTCGATCGCGGATTCGACCGCGTTCTTGGTGAACGTGCTTCCGTCTGTGGGGACCAGGATCTTCTTCACTGTCATCTGCTTCACTCTCCTTTGTTTCCTCCCTTCCCCTAAGAGTCGGAGGCTCGGACCATGTCGCGGTGGGTTCTGCCGGGGTCCGGCCGCCCCTCCGTTCCATCAGTCATTTGTTGGATGCTTCTGTAGCATATATTTAAATTGGGTTGGACAGTCCATCCAACCGTGTTTAAATACTGGGCCGTTCAGTTAAAATCTTCCGACAAAAATTCACGATTCGGAAATTTGTGAAACAAAATTTACGATTGCGAAAATTATGAAATGAAATTCACGATTAAGAAAATTGAAATATGAAATTCACGGTTAAGAAAAATCAATGGTCAGACTCATCGGCAGAGACAGGGAGGTCCAGGAGCTAGAGGCGTTCGTCTCGGATCCCACCGTGCGCGGATGTGCCGTGTATGGCGTGCGCCAGGTCGGCAAGACGACCCTCCTCCGTCACGTCGCATCGGGACACCGGTCCGTCTACATACAGGCCGTCAAGGGATCGGAGGAGACGATAGTCGAGCGCGCCATGTCGTATGTGCGCGAGTCCTTCACGGTCCAGGACGGTCCGAAGACGCTGTCCGGACTCCTGGACACGATAGGAGTGATATGCTCGGAGGCCCCCACCCTGGTCATCATAGACGAGTATCCCTACATGTCCAAGTCGCTGAAGCATGCCGACAGCATGCTGCAGGGGTTCATAGACGGTCCCCTGGCGGAGACAGGATCGAAGATAATCCTGTGCGGATCCCAGATGTCGTCCATGCTGGACATCGTGAAGGACGACGCCAATCCCCTCTACAACAGGCTCAGATGGAGCATGGAGGTGAGGGAGATGTCTTTCGTCGACACGTGTCTGTTCCATCCGGAGATGGACGATCTGGACCAGATGAGGATGTACATGGTCTTCGGAGGGATGCCCCTCAACCACATCGATTTCTCCGGTCCGTCCTTCAGGGAGGTCATACAGAGGAGGTTCCTCTCGCCAGGTCTGCCTCTGAGCAACATCGCCCGCGCTCGCATCGGGTCGGAGCTCGCGGACGTGGACGCATGCGAATCCATAATCCGTGCCATCGCAGCGGGCCGCACCAGTCTGAAGGAGATAACGCAGCACACCGGAATCAACACCAGCACATGTTCGAAGCACATCGCGAGGATGGAGGGTGTAGGCATAATCGGAAGGTACCATCCGATGGCGGGAGCCCCCGAGAGGCCGAGGTACAGGATAGAGGACGGTCTGGTGGGGCTGTGGTACACGGTGTTCGACGATCTGGACGAGTTCTCGATGCCCGTGGACGTCGGGAAGAGGTACGAACTGGTGGAGAGCGGGATCAACACGTACCTCGGACATCTGTTCGAAAAGTTCTGCGCGGGGTACATGACCCGCCACTACGCCTGCGATGAGATGGGGTCGTGGTGGGGGGTCGAGGTGGACGAGGACGGTGACAGGGTCGGGGTCGACATAGACATCGTCGCGAAGGTCAGGGAGTCGGGCAGGAGGTTGAGCGTGTATGCGGAATGCAGGTTCCGCAACAGGATGATGAAGAAAACCGACCTCGACAGGCTCGAGCGCCGCGCCACAGCGCTGGACGACAGGGCGAACCTGGTCCTGTTCTCCTCGGGCGGTTTCGAGAGGCAGCTCCTGGCCGTGGCCCCGGCGAGGGGCGTCGTGCTGATAGGCGTCGACGAGCTGATGGAAAGGGTCCCCGCCCCCCGCCTGCTGGGCGGGGGCTAGGGGCCGTGAGGCTCACTCGTCCCACTCGGCGAACAGCTTCGTGATGCCCCTCTTGGCGACGGACCAGCAGGGGACGCCGCCGATGAGCACCGCGACCTTGATGGCCTCGAGGATCTCCTCCTTGGTGGCGCCGTAGTTCTTGGCCACCCTGGCCTGGGCGTAGACGCAGTCCTCGCACATCCTGACCGCGACGCAGGACAGCGCCATGAGCCTCTTGGTCTTCCTGTCGAGGGCGCCGTCCTCGACCATCACCCTGTCCATCGTGTGGAGGGTGTCGATGAACGAGGGGTCGAGCTCGTTGATCGCCTTCAGCGTGTCGGGGGCGTAGCCGCCCATTCCCGAGCACATTTGTCCGAACTTGTTGTTACCGCAAGAGGGTCTTTCCTGAGACATGGATGGTGTATCGCGGAGGTCGGACATAACCGATTCCCCCGGACCTGCCGGATTTCAGTGCCGTGAACCAGCTACGGATTCGTTCGCGGTCGATTACGAACGAAAACGAACGAAAAGACGCTCACGTCTCCGAGCCCGATCGGTACGGTGTCCTTCCGCCGAACACGTCCGAGACCACGTCCAGCAGCTCGTCCAGGTTCCCCTGCGAGTTGGCCGCCAGAACCGGGGACGGACGGTCGAACCACACGTCGTCCTCTATGCCGTGGAAGACCCCGCCGGCCGCCTTCACGCAGGTGAGCGCGGCCGCATGGTCCCACGGGGACAGCCTGATCTCGAAGTACATGTCCACCGCGCCCTCGGCGAGCATGGACAGCTCCACCGCCGCCGTGCCGATCCTCCTCAGGTCGTTGATCCTGGGGTACAGCCTCTCCGTGGCCTCGAAGACCCTCGGCGCCAGCTCCTTGCGGTAGCAGCACCAGGCGGTGCTGAGGATGCAGTCCTCCAGCGGCCTGTCGGAAACGTGCACGGGCACGCCGTCCCTCCATGTGCCCCTGCCGATCTCGGAGGTCCACATCCTGCCGCTGAACGGGTTGCAGACCACCCCTATGTGGGGCGAGCCGTCCTTGAACAGGGCGACGGACACCCCGACCTCGGGGATGCCCCTGGAGAAGTTCATGGTCCCGTCGATGGGGTCAACGATCCAGGTGTAGCCCTCCTCCAGTATCGGGGCCTCGTCCCCCTCCTCGCCGACGAACGACGAACCGGGGATCAGCCCGGTGAGCCTCGACTTGAGGAATCTCTCGTTCTCCAGGTCGGCCGACGTGACGATGTTCTCCCTGCCGCCCTTGTCCTCCACGGAGAACCCGTGGGCGGCGGCCACCCTCCTGCCGGATTCCGCGACTATGTCTGCTATCTTCCCGAGCACGCCTCTGCCAGCGGACGATATTGATTTTACCTTTGCGGTGGTTGCGTATGGCATGGCAGCCACGATTTCAGACGACCTCGCCGCGGAGCTCACCGTCCTCCAGCGGCGCATCGTCAACGAGAACCAGCAGGTGCTCGTGATCTTCGAGGGACGCAGCGGGAGGGTCATGGGCCGTGTGATCAACGAGTTCATGAACCTGCTGGAGCCGCGCGGGATCACATACACCCACTTCGTACCCGAGGAGATGTCGTCCCCCAGGGACATGCTCAGGTACATTACCAGGGAGCCGGCGAAGGGGAAGATTTCCATCTACGACCGTTCATGGTACTCCCGCATCGTCGCCGAGGTCAACGAGGGCAGGGACGCGGACGAGTTGCAGAACCTGGCCATGTCCCTGGAGCGCTACTTCTCCAACAACGGGGTCATCATCGTCAAGATCTTCCTCAACATCTCCGACGAGACCATGGACGAGGTCGCCCAGAGGCTCGGGAAGAAGAGGCTAAAGAGCAGCTCGTTCCTGACCGACGACCACATCGACCCGAAGAAGTGGAGGGACAAGATCGTGATGCCCATGATCGCCTCCACCAACACGCCGTTCGCCCCGTGGGACATCGTCGACGTGCAGGACCTGGACATGTGCATGGCCATGGTGGTCCACACCTTCATGGAGAGGGTCGTCCACCGTCTGGAGCACGAGGTCCATCTCCCGCCGAAGACGGTGGAGTCCAGGTACCCCAACCCCAGGAAGGAGGCCGACCTGACGAAGACGGCCAAGAGCTACAAGTCCGAGCTGGAGGAGCTGTCCGCCGACATCGCCAGGCTCCAGCTCAAGCTGGCGGAGTCGGGCAGGTCCATGGTCCTGGTGTTCGAGGGCTGGGACGCCGCCGGCAAGGGAGGGAGCATCAAGCGCCTGGTCAGGTCTCTGAACCCGAGGGGGTACTACGTGGTGCCCGTCGCGGCGCCGGTGGGTGACGAGAAGGTACACACGTACCTCTGGAGGTTCGCGATCAACATGCCGAAGGCCGGGCACATCACCATCTTCGACCGTTCCTGGTACGGCAGGATGATGGTGGAGCCCATCGAGGGCTTCTGCAACGAGGACGAGTACGGACGCTCGGCCAGCCAGATCCGCGGGTTCGAGAAGATGATCTCGGAGCTCGGCGGGATCATCATCAAGTTCTGGATGGAGATCAGCCCGGAGGAGCAGCTGGCCAGGTTCGAGGCCAGGAGGGCCAACCCCGTGAAGTCCTGGAAGATCACCGACGAGGACTGGCGCAACCGCGAGAAGTGGCCGGTGTACGAGGAGTACGTGGACAGGATGATAGAGTCCACCAACACGTCGTTCGCGCCGTGGGTCGTCGTGGAGTCGGAGGACAAGAAGTACGGCAGGCTCAAGGTGCTCAGGACTGTCAGGGACGCCATGAAGGAGGCCCTGGACGATTGAGACGCGGGGGTCGCTCCCCCGCACATTCCGTCGATTGTCGGTATGGGCATTCGACACTCTTATATAGCCCGGGCAGGTTGTCCCGACCAATGGTTGACGAGTTCAAGCAGAAGATCGCAGGGGAGATCACCATCTCCCCGGATCCCGGCAAGACCATCAGGAAATGGAGGGAGGAGTTCGGGCTCTCCCAGCACCAGCTGGCCGACGCCATGGGCGTCTCCCACTCCGTCGTGAGCGACTACGAGTCCGGCAGGCGCAAGTCGCCCGGGGTCAACGTCATCAAGAAGATGGTCGACGCCTTCATAGAGCTCGACATGCAGAACGGCTCGCCCGTGATATCCAGGTACAATCCTAACTACAAGCTGGATTGCATCATATCAATGGACGAGTTCCCCGGAGGGGTGGACGTCGGTGCCTTCATCAACGCCATCTCCGGGAAGAACCTGAACCCGGACAGGGTGCTCTCCAAGTCCATATTCGGATACACGATCGTGGACTCCCTGAAGGCCATCCTCTCCCTGGGTTCGGACGATTATCTCAAGATCTACGGGTGGAACACCGAGAGGGCGCTCATCTTCACGAACGTCCACTACGGGCGCTCCCCCATGGTAGCCGTCCGCGCGCACCCGCTCACGCCCGGGATGGTGGTGTACGTACAGCCGGAGAAGACCGACCCGCTGGCAGTCAAGCTGGCGAGGCTGGAGGGGATCCCGCTGGTCACCACCGACCTGGACGTGGAGGGCGTCGTCGCAAGGATGCAGACCCTCAAGGAGGGGATTTGATGGATGTAGGAATCGTAAGTTACGGAGGATATGTCCCCAGGTACAGGATCAAACCCGAGGAGATCGGGAGGATCTGGGGAGTGGATGGGAAATCTATGGGCAAGGGGCTGATGATCTATCAGAAGTCCGTGCCCTCACCGGACGAGGACGTCGTCACCATCGCCACTGAGGCGGCGAGGTACATGATGGACAGGGTCCCCGAGGTGGACCCCAAGGACATCGGCGCCATCTACGTCGGATCCGAGTCCCATCCCTACGCAGTCAAACCGACCGCGACCATCGTCGCGGAGGCCATCGAGGCCACCCCGCCATGACCGCGGCCGACATGGAGTTCGCGTGCAAGGCGGGAACCGCCGGCATCCAGGCCTGCATGGGTCTGGTCGGCGCGGGCATGGTGAAGTACGGCGTCGCGATCGGCGCCGACACATCCCAGGGAGCCCCCGGGGACGCCCTGGAGTACTCCGCCTCCGCCGGAGGCGCGGCCTACCTGATCGGAAGCGAGAAGGTCATCGCCAGGATCAACAAGACGCTCAGCTTCACCACCGACACCCCCGACTTCTGGAGGAGGGAGGGCCAGCCCTACCCCAAGCACGGAGGAAGGTTCACAGGCGAGCCCGCCTACTTCAGGCACATCACGTCCGCGGCCAAGATGATGCTCGAGGCCATGGGCACCACCCCCGAGGACTACAAGTACGCGGTGTTCCACCAGCCCAACGGCAAGTTCCCCACCAGGGTCGCCAAGCAGCTCGGGTTCACCGACGAGCAGATCCAGTACGGCCTGCTCACGCCCAACATCGGCAACACGTACAGCGGCGCCGTGCCGCTGGGACTGGCCAACATCCTGGACCACGCCGAGCCCGGCGACAGGATCTTCGTCACGTCCTACGGGTCGGGGGCCGGAAGCGACGCCTTCGACATCACCGTCACGGACGAGATGGCCAACTACAAGAGGGACAACGCACCGACGCTGGAGAAGGTCATGGCCGACCCGATCTACGTCGACTACGGGATCTATGCCAAGTTCAAGGGCAAGATCGTCATGCCGGAGTGATAACATGAGGGACGTAGCAATCATAGGGGCCGGAGTCACCAAGTTCGGCGAGCTCTGGAACAAATCGTTCAGGGCGATCGGCATCGAGGCCGGCGTCAAGGCCATGGGCGACGCCAACCTCTCGGGAAGCGAGATCGACGGCGTGTTCATCGGGAACATGTCCGCAGGGCAGTTCATCAAGCAGAAGCACATCGACGCGCTCATCGCGGACTACTCCGGGATGGCGACCAACCACATCCCCGCAACCAGGGTCGAGGCCGGAGGGGCCTCCGGAGGCGTCGCGTTCAGGCAGGCCGTCATGGCCGTCGCGTCCGGGATGCACGACGTGGTCCTGGTCGGAGGGGCCGAGAAGATGACCGACATGGACGACGTGTCCATCAACAGCGTCCTCGACGCCACGGCAGACGCCGAGTGGGAGGCCGGCATGGGAGTGACCTTCGCGGGTCTCCACGCCATGATCGCCAACCGCATGATCCACGACGGCATCGCCACCAGGGAGGAGATCGCATCCTTCTCCGTCAACAGCCACTTCCACGGCGCGCTGAACCCCAACGCCCAGTTCAGGAAGGCCATCACCCTCGACACCGTCCTGAGGTCCGGGCCGGTCGCATCGCCCCTCGGCATGTTCGACTGCGCGCCCATCTCCGACGGAGCCGCCAGCCTGGTGCTGTGCCCCCTGGAGGACGCCAAGAAGTACACCGACTCCTACGTGAAGGTCTCCGCCGTCACGCAGGCGAGCGACACCCTGGCACTGTTCCAGAGGCCCGACATCACCACCTATCAGGCCACCGTCGAGGCGGCCAAGAGGGCGTACGAGCAGGCCCACATCACCGCCCAGGACATCAGCGTCGCGGAGGTGCACGACACCTACACCGTCACAGGCATCATGGCCCTGCAGGACCTCGGCTTCTACAAGAGGGGCGAGGCGGGCAAGGCCGTCCTCAACGAGGAGTGCCACTTCGACTCCGGCAAGGTCGCGATCAACACCTCCGGAGGACTCAAGGCCCGCGGACACCCGATCGGAGCCACCGGCGTGGCGCAGATCGTGGAGCTCGTGGAGCAGCTCAGGGGATCCGCCGACAAGAGGCAGGTCGAGAACGCCAAGTACGGACTGGCCCAGAACACCGGAGGAACCGGTTCCGCGGTCACCGTCAGCATCCTGGAGGCGATGTGATGTCATCTGTTGCAAGGGAGTGGAGGGAGGTCCCCGGAAGGTACAACCTGAAGGGAACCAAGTGCGCCAACTGCGGGACGATCTACTTCCCCAGGCGCGACTTCTGCCCGAAGTGCCGCCGCGCGGGGATCGGGAAGATCGAGGACTACGACATCAGCAGGACCGGGGAGGTCTACTCCTTCTCCATCGTCTACGACGCGCCTGCTATGTGCGACATGATCAAGCCCTACGCGGTCGTCATGGTGAAGACCGACGACGGCGTCATGATCACCGGCCAGCTGGTCGACGTCGACCTGGAGAAGGTCGCCATCGGCATGAGGGTCAGGGCCGTCATGCGCAAGCTGTCCACCGACGGCGACGCGGGCGTCATCCGCTACGGGTTCAAGTTCGTCCCCGCGGAGTGATCAAACTCAACACCCGGGGGCCGTCCCCCGGGAAACCAATTTCTGTTTTCTTCTTCGGATGTGCCGTGGCGTCGTCGAGCGGATCAAAACGTTGCCGGTGTCCATTTATCTTAGTTCCGCGGATTGAGGGCCAGGTTCCCTCCCGCCACGACATCTGGCATGTATGGTATCCAGATATTTGTTTCAAAAAAATCTAAAAAATAAATTTTTGGAAAATTTTGACAAAAATAAATTTTATTTATGAAAACACAAAATTTAATACAATCAATTGTCATACAGTAATATGAACGGCGGCAGATACGCAGCCATGGAACGTTTCAGAGGTCGGAGTGATGAGCTCGGACTTCTGCAAAGGATTTACGACTCGGAGGGCATGAGAACCTGTGCGGTCCTCGGTCGTCGCAGGATAGGCAAGTCATTCATCCTTGAGAAGTTCTGCTCGCAGAGAAGAAGCGTCTATGTGGAGTTCGTGGACAGTTCCGAATCGACGAACGTCGAGCTCCTCGATGCCGCCATGGCTCCGTTGACCGGCGGCATGTCAGGCGTGAGGAGTTTCAAAGAGGCCCTCAACGTGCTTAGGGACATATGTTTCGCCGAGAAGACCGTGGTGGTGTTCGACGAGTTCCCCTACCTGACCCAGAACTGCAAGTCGGCCTCCTCCCTTCTGCAGAACTTCATCGATACCTGCATCGTCCAAAGCAAATCGATGTTCGTGATATGCGGATCGTCGATAACCGTGATGAGAGACGAGACGTCGAAGAGCACCCGTCCGCTTTACGGCAGGTTCCCGTCCCGTCTCGAGGTTAAGGAGATGTCGTTTGACGAATGCAGGGACTTCAACCCCGGTCTTGCCGATGAAGACGCATTGATGCTCTACATGACCCTGGGCGGAATCCCGATGTATCATGAGATGGCGACCGGTAGCGACTATCCCGAATGCATAAAGTCGCTGTTCTTCGGCCCCCACCCGCTGATCCAGGACGAGGCCTCGGCGATCATAGGCCGTGAGCTGAACCCGGCTGCGAGGTACAATGCGGTCATGGACGCCATCGGAGGAGGAGCGACGATACTGACGGACATAGCCAACAGGTCCGACATCGACCCCTCCTCGTGCCTGAAATGTCTCAGGAAACTGATGGCGATAGGCGTCGTGGGAAAGGTCCATCCGATGCTGGATGCCCCTAAAGGACCGACATACGAGATAACGGACAACATGATTGCGTTCGAGTTCGAGGTCCTCAGGAAGTACGGTACGAGCATCAGAATGGCGGATCCGGACATGGTCTACGAGGAGCTCAGCGACGTCATCAGGTCGTTCTTGGGGAAAAGGTTCGAGGGGATCTGTGCGGATTTCATGCGCAGCCATTATGTCTGCAAGGAGATTGGTAGATGGTGGGGCAAGGCCGGTGTCGGGACTGGTACGGACATAGATTTGGTCGCGGTGGTGAGGTCCAGGAAGATGACCGTCACTGTTCTGGGCGAGTGCAAGTTCAGGGGCGACGCATCCGGTTTCGAGGTCTACAACTCATTAAAATTGAAGGCCGATGCTCTTTCCAGAGACCGTACCGTGCGTCTGATGCTGTTCTCAGCCAGTGGATTCAAGGACAACCTGGTTCTGTTCGCTGAGGAGAACGGTATCATACTCGTCGACTTGGACACACTCATCAGCAGGAAACCCGCTCCGGAGATACTTCCGACATGAGGGGGACAAAAGGTTTCCGACCGTCTGCGCCCCTTCCAGTGTTAGAGACGGGGGCGCGGACGGCCATTTCAAATCGGATAATCAGTCCACCGAGGCCTCAACCCTGCTCCCGCCCTTCTCGCGGGTCACGGTGATCCTCCTGTCGATCCTCTCCCTGAGGAGGTCCACGTGGGATATCACGCCGACCATCACGTCTCCCGCCGTCAGGCTGTCCAGGACGTCCAGCGCCTGCTCCAGCGAGTCCGAGTCCAGGGATCCGAACCCCTCGTCGATGAACAGGGCGTCGACCCTGCTTCCGCCGGCCATCATCTGTATGGAGTCGGACAGTCCCAGGGCCAGGGACAGCGCGGCCTTGAATGACTCCCCGCCCGACAGGGACTTGACCGACCTCACCTTGCCGGTGAAGTTGTCCAGCACGTCGATGTCCAGCGCGGTCTGGGACCTGTTGTTGTCGTCCTCGGCCCTCCTGCGGAGCTCGAACCTGCCTCCAGACATGTCCGAGAGCCTGCGGTTGGCGCACTGGAGCACCCTGTCGAAGTAGACGGCCTGGATGTACTGCTCGAACTGCACCTTCCTGGCGCCGGTGAGTCTCCCGTTGGCGACGTCGGACATGCGCTGGAGGGCGTCCAGCTCCCTGCCCTTGGCGTCGATCTCGTCCCATCTGGTCCTGAGGAACGCCCATGCGTCGGAGTTGCCCTTCAGCACCTCCATCGCATGTGCCAGCTCCTCGGCGACGGCCTCCTTGGCCTCCGTGGCCTCAGCGACGGCGGCCTCCACCGCGCCCATGTCGGGACGCTCCAGCCCCTCCAGCTCTGCGGTCAGCTCCGCGGACCTGCTGCGGCAGTAGGACTCCTCGCTCTCGAACGCGGATATCGATGCGTTGAGCTCGTCGAGGTCCGTGGACATCAGATCGTGGAACCCGTCCAGGTCCATGCCCATGGCGTCCAGCAGCGCAGACAGTCTGGCCCCGGCCTCGTCGACCTTCGGGACGAGTCCCCTGACCTCCTCCTCGGACTTCCTCAGACGGTCGTTCTGAACGGCGAACTGCCCTTCTGACTGCGCCTTGCGGTTCGCGACGATGTTGGAGAGCGCCTCAGCAGACTGGATGTCCACCCTGTTCCTGTGCAGGGTCTCCCTGGCCTCCTCCTCGGAGGAGAGCTCCAGTCCGGCGGCGACCTCCGCCAGCTGGGCCTCGGTCGCGGCGCGGGACCTCTCCAGGGCGCCCCTCCTGGACTCCATCTCGGCCAGCCCCGCCTCGCCGTCCGCGAGGGACTTCTCCAGCATCTCCCTCCTGGACTCCATCTCGGCCATGCTCCTGAGGAGGATCTCCATCTCGTTCAGCCTCCTGCGGCTCTCTGCCAGCCTCGACTCGGAGTCGGATATCATGGCGTCGAGGGCGTCCATGGCCTCCGCCGCGGTCCCGGAGGTGCCGGAGGCCTCCCTGAGCCTCTCCAGCGACGTCTCATACTCGGTGCGGCGCTGGGCCAGGTCGGCGACGACCTTCTCCCTGGCGGAGTACTCCCTGTCCCTCTTCCTCCTGAGCTTCGTGAGCTCCTCCTCGGTCGGCACTCCCTCAGGGACCGTTGCTGGGGAGGGGTGGTGGACGGAGCCGCACACCGGGCACGGCTGCCCTTCGGCCAGAGAGGATGCCAGCATCCCCGCCTGCGACCTGAAGAACAGCGACTCGGCCAGCGACACCTGGTCGGCCGCTGCCTTCGCCTGGTTGTCGTGGACGGTGAACGAGCTCTCGAGGGTCCTGACGGAGTTCTCCGCGTCGATGCAGGCGACGCCGGCGCTCCTGGCGGCCTTCGACCTGTCCAGCGCCTCCGCCAGCCTCTCACTCTCCATCCTCGCGACGGATATCCCCGATCTCGCCTCGGCGGCGCCTGCCAGCCTGTCCGAGATATCCTGCAGCTCGGCCCTGATCCCGTCGGTCTCCACCCTGGATCTGGCTTCTGCCGAGGACACGGTCTCGAGCTCCGCATTCATCTTGGACAATGCTTCCGTCAGCTCCCTGGCCCTGGCGTACCTCGGCAGGGACTCCTCGATGCGGGCGTTCGCCGCCGACAGCAGCGAGGCCCTCGCGGTCATCTCGGCAGCCCTCTCGGTGTCCTTCATGATGTTCTCCCTGACCTTCTCAAGCCTCTCGAGCTCCTTCGAGGCCGCCTCGCCCTCGTCCTCCGCCTTCCTCAGGGCGCTCCTGGCGGCCTTGAGGTCCGCCTCCGCCTCCACGACGGGCTGCGAGCGTCCGATCATGTCCCTTCTGATCCTGAGCGCGGATATCTCGCCCTCGCGCTGCCTGAGGGACACCTTCCTGGCGTTCACCGTGTCCAGTTCGTCGAACTTCGACTTGATCCCGGCGGCCTCGGCCCTGCGCTCCACGGCCGTCCTGTAGCGTCCCTCCGCCTCCTCGCTCCTGGACCTGACGGCGTCGACGGCCGCCCTGTCCGCGGATATGGTGGCCTCGATGACCTTCTCCTGCTCCCCCCTCGGGAGGGATGTCAGGTCGTCGACCAGGTCCGTCACTATCTGGGACAGCCTCTCGTCGGCTTCGGCCTTGCGGTGCCTGTAGGTGTCACCCTTCTCGGAGCACATCCTCGCCAGCGTCTCCTGGAGCCTCCTGAAGTGGTCGGTCCCGAACAGGTTCCTCAGGATCTCCGTCCTGTTCTTGCTGTCCGTGTCCAGCAGCTTCATGAACTCGCCCTGGGCCAGCATGACGATCTGGTTCCACTGCTCGGCGTCCATGCCTAGGATGTCCCCGATCCTGGAGTCGACCTCCCTGACGGATGTGCTGACCATCTTGCCGTCCACGATCAGCTCGGCAGTGGGGGAGACCTTCGTGCGGTTGCCGGTGCGTGTCTCCCTCCAGTAAGGCGGCTCCCTCCTCACGGTGTATCTGGTCCCGAGGTGGTCGAACGTCAGCCTGACCCACGGCTTCGCATCGGTCAGGTCGCTGCGGAGGCTGTCCGGCAGCCTCCTGGAACCGCTGGTCTTTCCGAACAGGGCGTATGTCATGGCGTCGAAGATCATCGTCTTCCCGGACCCGGTGTTCCCGGTGATCAGGAACAGTCCGGAGCCCATCCTCTCGAAGTCGACGGTCGTCGGCTGGGAGTACGGCCCGAAGGCCTCCATCTCGAGAAGGACCGGCCTCATTCCTCGCCACCTCCCACGTAGATGCAGTCCTTGAGTATCTCGCGCTGGTAGTCGTTGAGCTCCTCGCCTGTCATGTCCCTGTAGAACTCCGCGAACAGATCCGCGGGGTGGACGGTGACCGCCCTGTCCATCTCAACGGCCCCGGGGGTCCCCGAGGGGCGATCCCTGGATGCCACAGTCACGTTCATGGTGTGCGGATAGACCTTGTAGAGCTCGGAGACCCCCTGTCCAGGGGCCTCGTTGAGCTCGGCTATGATGTAGTCGTCGCGTCCTGTGACCTCGTCGAGGCCGGCATGGACGATGTCGTTGAGGCTGCCCCTGAGCACCCTGAGGTCCCTCAGCGGGACGAGCGGGACTAGCTCCACCGACACGTCTCCCTTGTCGCGGATGTCTGCCAGGACCACGCTCTTCGGGGTCAGCGCCTCGGACCCGGAGTACTTCAGCGGGGATCCGGAGTACCTGACCGTGTCCCTGCCCACGCGCTGGGGGATGTGGAGGTGGCCCAGCGCCACGTAGTCGAACGCGGCGAGGCTGTCGACGGGGATGCATTCGATGCCCCCGACCTCCGGCCTCTGCTCCTCGGACTCCGACGTCTGCGGGAGTCCGGATCCTGCGAAGAACTGGTGGGCCACTAGGATGTTCCTCCCCGCCGGGTCCACGCCGGACTCCCTCAT
Source organism: Methanomassiliicoccaceae archaeon DOK (assembly GCA_009911715.1). NCBI lineage: Archaea > Methanobacteriati > Thermoplasmatota > Thermoplasmata > Methanomassiliicoccales > Methanomassiliicoccaceae > Methanomassiliicoccaceae archaeon DOK. The sequence goes on from CP047880.1 coordinate 594,512, forward strand.
CACCAGGTCCATGGCCCCGCCGTACCCCTGGACGTCGGCGTCCATCAGCGTGCGGACCTCCGAGACCTTGAAGTAGGGCAGCATGTAGATCGACAGCTTCCCGTACTCGTCCTCGGTGTCGATCCTCTCGGCCCTCCCGGAGAACTCGCCGGCGATGTGCACGCCGCTCCTGCCGAGGATGGGTCCGCAGAACTCCAGCCTGGCGCCGGAGTCGTGGTTTCCGGAGATCACGTAGACCTCGCAGCCCTCGGCGGTGACCTTCTCCAGGAAGTCGCCGAACATCCTCACTGCCTCCTCTGTCGGTACGGCCCTGTCGTAGACGTCTCCTGCTATGAGCATGGCGTCCGGCTTCCTCTCGCGGACGATTCCGACGATGCCGTCGAGGATGTGTCTCTGGTCCTCCGTCATGGAATAGCCATGGACGCGCTTACCAAGGTGCAAATCCGAAGTATGTAAGACCTTCAATCTAATCACCATTTCATTTTTATAGACCATCGTTCGGTCTCTCTGACGACTGATATGAGGCCTGACGTATTTATATCTTTACAAAAAGTGTAAACAAAACAGATTGTGTAAACCTATTTATCAGGCGAAAGGTATCGGCAGAGTATGGATAACCCCGGGAGGACGTCCATACAGGCCACCGTCAAGTCGGTGTGCTCCATTTCCTACGTTTCGGAGAAGCTCCAGGTGTCCCGCCCGACACTTTACAAGTACATGGACCTCTACGACTCCGGGGGAAGGGACAGGGTCCCGACGAAGGTCCTTCGCTTCTTCGACTACCTGACATCCGCCAGGAGGTCCGAGGACGACGCGATACTCTATTTCATAAGGGAGTCTGGCAGGGAGGAGGGGCCCGAGCCTTCCCAGCGCGAGGATCCGGTCCCCGTCACATGCAGGATCGGCGGCGACAGGGCGATGGTGCTCTTCCCGGATGTGGAGGACCCCTCGGACGTCGAGGTGGACGTCTCCATGGAGATCGACGGGATGATGACTGTCATCGGACGCTACCGTCCGCAGCCCGGGAGGAGCTTCGTGACCATCGACGACCTGATCCCGGAGAACACATTCTATTACACAGTGAGGACGGCCTCCGACGGGAGGGTCCTGGCCGGGCCGACGGCGTTCTCCGTCGGCGGCGACAGGGACGGGGTCAGACCTTCTGGAGCTCGACCATCGCGACGTTCTCGACGGCCTGGTCCTCTGGGGACAGGAAGCAGCTCCTGAGTCCCAGCTTCTCCGCCTTCCACGGCGTCGCGTCGACGAGGGAATCGTCCCTGACCATGCCGATGTCCCCGAGGCGGGGGTCGTCCACGTCCATCAGGATCGCCACGTACTCGTCCCTGCCCTCCTTGGGCTTCATCTTCGCCATGGCCTTGCCGATCTGCCTCTCCCAGGCGCAGTATAGGATGATCTCTGTGGGCAGCGTCTTGGACCTGTTCGTCCCCTCGGCGAACGCCCTCTCGGCGTGGTTGGCGGCGGCGAGCGCGTGGGACCTCCCCGCGATCATGTCGGGGTCGAGGAGGACGACGTCCCCTCCGAGCGATGTGAAGTGTGACACGATTGTCTCGAATGTGGCGGGGCCCCTGATCCCGATGACGTCGAAGCGCATGCCCATGTCACGGACGGCGCCGTATAACAACCTTCTCACATCCTTAACGTCCGTCATCAACACCACTAATAATAAATCGACAGTAGGGGTTCCGCCCTGCAAGGAACTAGTGACCACCATGGCCGACGAATGGATTAGGATAGCTGCGCCCGCGACCACATCCAACATCGGCGCCGGATTCGACGTGTTCGGACTGGCGCTTAAGGAGCCCTACGACATCATCGAGGGAAGGAAGATCGAATCCGGGATCGTGATCTCGGAGGTCTCCGGACCCGGGTCCGAGGGGATCCCCACAGACCCCGACCAGAACTCCGTCAGTATCGCCGCGAAGGAGGTCCTCAGGAGATGCGAGGCCGAATTCGGAATCGAGATCAGGATCAAGAAGGGCATCCGTCCGTGCAGCGGCATCGGGTCCTCCGGGGCGTCCGCCGCCGGAGGCGCATTCCTCGCCCACATCCTGTGCGGAGAGAAGCTGAGCCTCACCGAGGTCGTGCTCTGCGCCGCCCACGCCGAGGACGTCACGTCCGGAGGGTTCCACGCGGACAACGTCGCCCCGTGCGTGCTCGGAGGCTTCACCGTCATCCGCTCCTACGAGCCCTTCGAGGTCGTCTCCATCCAGCCACCCGAGGACCTCGGCATCGTCGTGGCAATGCCCGACGTCATGGTCCCCACCAGGGAGTCCAGGATGGTCCTGCCCCACGAGGTCGCCGTCAAGGACATGGTGTTCCACCTCGGAAACGCCGCATGCATGGTGTACGGCATGCAGACCGGGGACCTGGGACTCATCGGCAGGTCCGTCCAGGACGCTGTGTTCGAGCCCGCCAGGACATCGCTGGTGCCCTACCTGAAGAAGGCCGAGTCAGTGGCCAAGTCCCACGGCGCCATCGCGTCCTTCCTGGGCGGTTCCGGCCCCTGCATCATCTCGTTCTACGACAAGAGCTCCCATCAGGGGGAGGCCATAGCCGAGAGCATCAGGGCGCTTTACGCTGAAAACGATATGAAATGCGACACCTGGATCACGGAGCCCGGCTCCGGTTGCAGGAGGATTTGAAATGGCAGCACACAAGGTTGTTTGCTGGGACTGCGGAGCGGAGGTCGACGACCCGTTCGTGAACACATGCCCCAGATGCGGCGGTCTCCTGACCGTCAAGATGGATCTGGAACAGGTCAAGGAGATGAAGCCCGAGGACCTCCACAAGGAGCCCATCGGGGTCTGGAGGTACGCGCCCTTCATGCCCGTGGACCCCGCCCACAAGGTCTCCATCCAGGAGGGAGGCACCCCCCTGTACCCCACGAGGGCGCTGGGAGCCGAGATCGGCGTCGAGAACACATTCGTCAAGTTCGAGGGTCTGAACCCCACCGGGTCCTTCAAGGACAGGGGGATGACCATCGGCGTCTCCCACGCCAAGGAGCTCGGCGCCAAGGTGGTCGGATGCGCGTCCACCGGCAACACGTCCGCCGCCCTCGCCGCCTACGCGGCCAAGGCCGGCATGAAGTGCGCCGTGTTCCTGCCCTCCGGCAAGGTCGCCATGGGCAAGCTCGCGCAGGCGCTGTTCTTCGGTGCCAAGGTCCTGTCCATCGACGGGAACTTCGACGACGCCCTCGCGCTCGCCAGGAAGATGGCTGACGAGAGGAAGCTGTACCTCCTGAACTCCATCAACCCCTACAGACCCGAGGGTCAGAAGTCCGTCCTGTTCGAGATCATGGACCAGCTCAGGTACAACGTTCCCGACAGGATCATCCTGCCCGTCGGAAACGCCGCCAACATCTGGGCCGTGTACAAGGCGGTCACCGAGCTCCAGGAGGTCGGATGGATCGACAAGGTCCCCATGCTCACCGGAATCCAGGCCGAGGGCGCCTCGCCCGTCGCCCGCGCGTTCAGGCAGCACTCCGACGACTTCATCCCCGAGGAGAACCCCGAGACCGTGGCCACAGCCATCAGGATCGGGAACCCCGTCAGCGGCAGGAAGGCCCTGAAGGCCATCTACTCCACCGGAGGATTCTCCACCACCGTCACCGACGAGGAGATCATCAGCGCGCAGCAGCTCCTCGGAAGGAGGGAGGGTGTCTGCGTGGAGCCCGCCTCCGCGGCATCCGTCGCCGGACTCAGGAAGCTCCGCCAGGAGGGCATCGTCGACAGGGACGAGAGGGTCGTGTGCATCTGCACCGGAAACGGCCTGAAGGACCCCGACACCATCATCAACAACTGCGCTCCCCCGATAAAGTGCGGGAACTCGGTCGAGGATGTGGAGAGGATCCTCTCCGAGTGATCGACGAAACTCAGAAATCGAAGAGGCTGGCCTGACGAGGGCCGGTCTCCTCCTTCTTATCGGACCGCCTGCGGGGTTTCGGCTCCGCGGGTTCGGTCCCATCATCCTTCTGTTCTGCAGGACCGTTGTCCGGCACGTACCCGTAGGCCGCGGCCATCTCGTCCATCATCGCGTCCTCCTCCTCGGAGGGCGACATGCCGTACGCGGAGTCGTCCACAGTTGCCGTGGACCCGACCTGGTCCTTCATGCTGCTGGCGAGGGCCGGTCCGATCTTGGGCATCGCGGCGAGCACCGACTCGTCGGTCGCGGCGATGGAGTCCTTCGAGGTGTAGCCCGCGTTGAACAGGACCCTTGCCCTGCTCCTTCCGACGCCCCTCAGGGACACGAGCTCCGACAGCTCCTCCTTCACGCCGTACCTTATCCTGGTGGCCAGCGGTCTGATCTTCCTGATGGCGTCCGGGTTGAATATGTAGGCGATCTCGCCCATGGCGTAGATGATCCAGTCCATCCTGTCGACCTTGGCGCGGATGTCGCCGGGCCCGATGCCCATGCGGTCCGTCATCGCCTCCTCCGGCACCTCGTCCATCCAGTCCGAGATCAGGACGGCGGTCTTCAGGTCGCTCCTGAAGTACTCGTAGTCGTAGTCCTCTATGTCGTCCGGGTCCACGAGGAGCTTGTCCTCCCACATCTCCGCCTCAGCGTCGAGGCGCTGCTCGTCGCACTTCTTCGGATACATCCCGACGACGTCGGGAGTCATGGCCGCGGCGATGAGGATGGGCATCGTCTCGGTGGAGTCGTCTATCTTCAGGACGGCGTCCCTCAGTATCGACGCCGTGACTGGGTCTATGTAGAGGTCGGAGACCCTCTTGCCGAACGGGAGGATTACGACCGAGTCCCCCTGCCTGCGGACCATCTTCTCGCCCGCCAGGAAGTCCACGACGTCGCCGACGATGCTCTCGATGCCGAACAGGCTGGAGGTGGCGCCGAAGAACGTGTCCTTCATGAAGTCGACGATCTCCTCGTCGGACTCGGCGTCACCGGTGGCGATTATCCCCAGGATGTGGCTCCTCAGGACCTTCTCCTGGAACAGCTTCGATGTGAGGCGCTCCGTGTCGTGGTCGACGTAGTCGGTCATGAGGTGCTCGAAGTCGCGGTCGTTCTTCGCCACGAGGACCGCCTCCCCGTAGGGGTCGTACCCGGGCCTGCCTGCGCGGCCGCACATCTGCTTCACCTCCATGACGGAGATGGGCACGTTCGCGCCGTTCTCGTAGCGGTATGTGTCCCTGACGACCACCCTCCTGGCGGGCAGGTTGATCCCGGCGGCCAGCGTGGGCGTCGCCACTATGCACTTGATCGTCCCGGCCCTGAACGAGTCCTCGACGTACTTCCTCTGCCTGTATGTCAGTCCGGCGTTGTGGAACGCGGTGCCGGACCTGACGCAGGATGCGAGCTTGCGGCCCGTGGCCGTGGACTCCGAGTCTCCCTCCAGGAGGGCCTCCTCGGACCTCGGCAGATCCCTGCCGACCTTGGGTCCCAGATGCCCGGCGAGCCTGACCGCCTCGGCCTCCGTGGACCTCCTCGAGTTGACGAACACGAGGCACTGGCCGCCCTCCTCTATCGCCTGGAGGACCAGGGAGGACACGGCGTCCTCCCTCGGGGGGACGGCCTTCTCGGTGCGGTCCCCGAAGACTATCCTGCCGGGCAGGTAGGCGCCCTCCATCAGCGGCACGGGCCTCCAGTCGCTCCTGACCAGGGAGGCGTGGAGCCAGTCCGCCAGGTCGTCCGCGTTCGATATCGTGGCGGACAGGGCGATGACCTGAAGGTCGCTCCTGCGGCGCATCATCTTCGTCAGCGCCACCTCGAGCGTGGGTCCCCTGCCGGGGTCGTGTATCATGTGGATTTCGTCCGCTATGACGAGTTTGACCTCGTCCATCCATCTGCTCCCGTGGCGGATCATGGAGTCCGCCTTCTCGGAGGTGGCGATGATGATGTCTGCCTTGTCGATGCCCCTGTCCTCGGAGTCCAGGTCGCCGGTGCTCATGTGGACGTTGATGCCGAGGTCTGCGAACTGCAGGAAGTCGTCCCTCTTCTCCGAGGCGAGGGCCTTCAGCGGAACGATGTAGAGGACGTGGCCCTGGTGCTCGACGAGCGTCTTCAGGGCGGCGACGTACCCTATCAGGGACTTGCCGCTTGCTGTCGGGATGGCCGCCACGAGGTTCCTCCCCTCGAGCGTTATGGGTATCGCCTCCGCCTGTGGCGGATGGAGCTCCCTGAAGCCTGCCCTCTGGAGGGCGTCCGCGACCCTGTCGGGGACGTCCAGCTCGTCGATCCTCATGAACCACGCCAACAGTGCCAGTGTTGATAAACTGCGTGGTCCCCGGATGACCCTCAGGCATACGCGGTCTTCGTACAATATAGAGTTATCTTTAAAAGAGAGGGCGTGTAATGCCGAACGGATGAACACCAAGCTAGTCGCGGCGTTGGCCGTATTCTGTTTCATTGCCATCATGGTCGTCCCGACCGTCCAGACGGACGCCGTCACGGACACTGGCTACCAGTCCCAGCTGGATGCCAACGGGCAGAAGGTGTACCAGGACGTCAGCGACAGGTTCGACTCGGAGCTCAACGGCACGGCGCCTCAGAACACCCTGCAGATCGCAGTGTCTCTGACGGACCCCGAGCTCTTCTCCACCGAGGAGGAGGCGACGGCGTACGCGACGGACATCGTGAACTCCGCGCTCGCCGCCCTGTACTACACCAAGGCCGAGTCGGTATGGCTCTGGAACCTTCCCATAACCGCCGTCGATGTGACGGTCACATGCAACAGCGTGGAGATGTCCACACCCAACAACGAGTCGGGCTCCTACTTCATGCCCGTCTCCGTGATGTTCTCCCTCTCCGTCCCCGACGACATGGCCGACGACCCCAGCACGGTCGACGCGAACGAGCTCTACAACCGCATCACGGAGCTCAGGGAGGCCAGGATCGAGGTCACGGGCAGCGTCAGCGAGAAGGTGAAGGCCATCGCGGACAGGCTGCACTCCGTGAGCATCGTGGACAACCCCGTCGCCGAGGACGCTCCCGAGGGGGAGGAGCCCGCGGTCACCGATGTCGGCAACGCGTACGACGCCCTCGTGACCGGAAGCTCATCCACAGAGGGTCTCGCCGCCGCGTTCACGTACCTCTGTCAGTACAACGGGGTGGAGGCCTACACCGTGAGGGGCACGATAGTCACCTCCGACAACCCGGAGGACAACTCGACCGAATGCTGGAACGTCGTGAGGAACGACGACGAGGCGGGCACATGGTACGCCGTCGACGTCTCGATGTACGACGGGGACGACAGGTCGCCCCTCATGGCAGGTGCGTCCACCGCGGTGAACCTGTCGGGAAGAGGTTTCTCGGCAATCCACGTCGTCGACCTGGATCTCGTCTCGGAGAACTCCCTGAGCCCGATCCAGATCTCCGCCACCGGCTTCGACTGGCCTGACGACAGGACCTTCATGGAGAAGTACGGAACGCAGGTCTTCGCAGTCATCCTGATCGCGATCATAGTGGCGGTGCTGGTATACGCTCTCAGGACCGGAAATGTGTGAGTACAATCCACGAATCAAAACAATGAACTGTTATATACAAGCACAAACTAGGAATTTCAATCAGGGGGAACAATGACAAAAAGAGCTGATGTGAAGAGATGCGACCTCTCCGTGGAGGAGTGGGCCGACAAGCAGACCTTCACCTCGACGGAGCAGATCCACATTCCGGACCTGATGGCCGACAGGGTCATCGGGCAGGAGGATGCGGTCGAGGTCATGCGCAAGGCCGCCTCACAGAAGAGGCACGTTATGCTCATCGGTGAGCCCGGAACGGGAAAGTCCATGCTCGCCAACTCGATGGTGGAGTACCTTCCCAAGGAGGACCTGCAGGACATCGTCGCCTACCACAACCCGGAGGACTTCAACGAGCCCAGGGTGAGGGTCTTCCCCGCGGGCAAAGGGAAGGCGGTGGTCGCCGAGCAGAAGGCGGTCGCGGCTCAGCAGAAGAACCAGAAGAACACGATGTACATCTACGCCATCATGGCGATCATCGTCATCGGCCTTCTCGCCGCCATCATGCTGAACAACTTCACCATCATCTGGATCGCGCTTCTCGGCGCACTGATCATCTTGATGTTCTTCAGGATGCCTAGTCAGCAGAGGACCGAGACGGCCATAGTGCCAAAGGTCCTGGTGGGCCATGATCCCGGGGACATGCCGCCCTTCGTCGACGCAACAGGAACCCACGCCGGAGCGCTGCTCGGGGACGTCAGGCACGACCCGTTCCAGTCCGGAGGACTCGAGACCCCGTCCCACGACAGGCTCGAGGCCGGGGACATCCACAAGGCCAACAAGGGTGTCCTGTACATCGACGAGATCAACATGCTGAAGATGGAGTCCCAGCAGGCCCTGCTCACCGCGATGCAGGAGAAGAAGAGTGTCCATCACCGGCCAGTCCGAGCGCTCCTCCGGAGCCCTCGTCAAGTCCGAGCCGGTCCCGTGCGACTTCATCCTCGTCTGCGCCGGTAACATGGACGCCATCCAGGGGATGCACCCCGCCCTCAGGTCCAGGATCAGGGGATACGGATACGAGGTGTACATGCGCAGCTCCATGCCCGACACCGAGGAGAACCGCGACAACATCACCAGGTTCGTGGCCCAGGAGGTCAGGAAGGACGGCAAGATCCCCCACTTCGACAAGTACGCCGTCGCCGAGATCCTGCGCGAGGCACAGCGCCGTTCTGGAAGGAAGGGCGAGCTCACCCTCAGGATGAGGGAGCTCGGAGGACTCGTCAGGGTCGCAGGCGACATGGCCGTCCAGAGGGGCGCCAAGCTCGTCACCGCGGACGACGTGTCCATGGCAAGGGGCACCGCGAAGAGCCTGGAGCAGCAGGTCGCCGACAGGTACATCGAGGCCAACGAGGCCTACAAGATGTTCAGGACCTCCGGGGAGGCCGTCGGAATGGTCAACGGACTCGCCGCCCTCAACGCCAGCTCCAACATGGCCGAGTACTCTGGAATCGTGCTCCCGATCGTCGCCGAGGTGTCCCCGTCCCAGGTCAAGAGGGCAGGGCACATCGTCGCCACAGGACAGCTGGGGACCATCGCCAAGGAGGCGGTCGAGAACATCTCCGCCGTCATCAAGAAGTACACGATGACCAACCTGTCCGACAGCGACATCCACCTGCAGTACATCGGCACCTACGACGGTGTGGAGGGAGACTCCGCGTCCATCACCATGGCCACGGTCATCATCTCCGCGCTGGAGAACATCCCGATCCGCCAGGACCTGGCTATGACTGGTTCCCTGAGCGTCAGGGGAAAGGTCCTGCCCGTCGGCGGTGTCACCGCCAAGCTGGAGGCCGCCGCCGCGTCCGGCATAAAGATGGCCCTCATCCCGGCTGACAACGCCAAGGACGTCATGATCGAGAACAGGTACTACAAGACCATGGAGATCTACACCGTGGAGACGCTCCGCGACGTGTTCGAGTACGCCTTCGTGGACTGCCCGATGAAGCAGCAGTACCTGGACAAGCTCCTGCCCCTCAACAAGGACGGCGTGTCCTCCGCGAAGAGGCTGGAGCCCCCGAAGGAGTACCACTACCACATCCAGGAGCAGCCTCCGGAGATGCCCCCGCAGCCCCCTGTCGAGGAGCCCGTCCCCGAGGTAACCGCGGTGGTGGAGCCGGAGCACGTCGAGAACCCCTCGGCGGTTCCCGCGCCTCAGTAAACCTCTCAAGACGGGGCCATCCCCGTCTCTCTTTTTTCATTCCTCTTGATCGTCATTCATTTCCGGGACTGGATCTTGCATCCATGGACTACATCTGCCAGATGTGGCCGCCGGTTATCCCCGTTTATATACTTGGTAAATCATCGGTTCAGACATATGACCCGGAACGACTACTCCGGATACTCCCTCGTCATCGGGAGGTTCCAGCCCCTGCACAACGGACACATGGAGGTCCTCCGTAAATGCGCGGAAGAGTCGGAGCATCTCATCGTGGGCATCGGAAGCGCCCAGAGCTCCCATGATCCGGAGAACCCGTTCACCGCCGGGGAGCGCTACATGATGATCTCGGAGTCGCTGAAGGCTGAGGGCATCACCGAGTTCAGCATCGTTCCTGTGGAGGACCTCAACAGGTACTCCGTGTGGGTCGCCCACGTCGTCTCCATGGTGCCCCCCTTCAAGAGGGTGTACACCAACAACCCCATGACCCGCCGCCTCTTCGAGGAGGCCGGATACGAGGTGAGGAGGTCGCCGATGTACAACAGGGCCGTCTACTCCGGTACGGAGGTCCGCAGGAGGATCGCCGCCGGCGAGGAGTGGAGGCCGCTGGTCCCGGAGGCGGTGGCGGACGTCATAGACGCCATCGACGGTGTAGGGAGGATCAAGGACATCACGGGGGTGTCTGTCGGTGCACCCCTATGACGCTGAGCTGCTGGCCTTCGAGCTCGGTCTGAGGCACAAGACCATGTGCTGCGCCGAGTCCTGCACCGGAGGCCTCATCGGTGCCGCGATGACCGACATGGCAGGCTCCTCGGAGTACTTCCTGGGGAGCGCGGTGACCTACAGCAACGAGGCCAAGATGAAGCTCCTCGGTGTGAGGGAGCAGACGCTCGCAGACCACGGGGCCGTGAGCGAGGAGACCGCGAGTGAGATGGCCCTGGGCGCCGCCGCGCTGTTCGGCGCGGACTACTCCGTCGCCGTCACGGGCATCGCCGGGCCCGGGGGAGAGACCCCCACGAAGCCAGTCGGCCTTGTGTACATCGCCGTGTCGGACGGCTCCCGCGTGGTCGTGACCAAGAACAACTTCGAGGGCGGTCGCCAGCAGGTGCGCGACAGCACGGTCATGGAGGCCTGCGGCCTTCTGAAGGATTTCATCGAGGGGATACTCTGAGCAGGTTCGAGAGGCAGATCCCGATATTCGGGGAGGAGGGACAGCAGAGGATAATGGAGGCCAAGGTCGGCATCGCCGGGTGCGGGGGTCTGGGCGTGAACGTCATCACGGCGCTGGCCGAGGCCGGCGTCTGCAGGTACATCCTCTGCGACCACGACACCCCCGACGTCACCAACCTCAACCGCCAGTTCATCTACACTGCGGGAGACCCCCGTCCGAAATCGGTGATCTCCGCCGAGTGGATCCTCGCACTGAACCCCGCCGCCGACGTGGAGGCGGTCAGCGAGCCCGTGACTCTGGAGAACGGGGACATGTTCGCCGGATGCGACGTCATAGTGGACTGCCTGGACTCGTTCGAGGCCAGGATGGCTCTGGACGACCACTCGCAGAGGATGGGGATCCCCCTCGTCCACGCGGGTGTGTCCGGTCTCCACGGTCAGCTGTACGTCTCTGTGCCGGGGAGGACCCCCGGACTGAGGGACGTCCTCGGAACCGCTAGGGACCCGGAGGGCCCGGTCCCCTCCGTGGGTGCCGCCGTCATGACCGTGGCGGGCATGGAGGCCCTGGAGGCGATCAGGCTCATCTCCGGACAGGCGTCCCCCTGCGAAGGGGTCCTGACGACAATAGATCTGGAGTCCATGCGCATCGACAGGCAGAGGATCTCATCCGAATCCGGCGACATGTGAGACGATTCCGAGGATGAGGTCTGGGTATCATCCCATCCCCGGTGCCAGGGAGAACAGTATATATCCATCAGCGATAACGGTCTGTCATGAAGCACCTGATGACCGGGAAGGTCAAAGAGGTATACGAGGTGGACGACGACACCCTCGAGTTCGCGTACACCGACAACATCTCAGTTTTCGACAAGATCATACCCTCCAAGATCCCCCACAAGGGGGAGACCCTGTGCAGGACGGCCAAGTACTGGTTCGGAAAGCTCAACGAGGCAGGAATCAACAACCACTACATCAGCGAGCCCTCCAAGGACAGGATGAGGGTCAAGAGGGTGCAGGTCATCCGCGACTACAGCAAGATCGACGGCACCACCACCAACTACCTGATCCCCCTGGAGGTCATCTGCAGGTACTACGCCGCCGGATCCCTGCTGGACAGGCTCAAGTCCGGCAAGGTGAAGCCCGAGGACCTGGGATTCCCCGCGGGACACGAGGTCAAGAGAGGGGAGAAGCTCCCCAGACCCTTCGTCGAGTGCACCACCAAGCTGGAGGAGCACGACGAGAACCTGACCGAGGCCGAGGCCAAGGAGATGGCCGGGCTCTCCGACGCCGAGTACCAGGAGATCGTGGACACTGTTCTCAGGATCGACCAGATCATCGCGGAGGAGGCCGGCAAGCGCGGGCTCATCCACTGCGACGGAAAGAAGGAGTTCGGATACGACAAGGAGAGGAAGCTCATGGTCGTCGACACCTTCGGAACTCTGGACGAGGACCGCTGGTGGGACGCCGAGGAGTACGCCAAGGGCAACATCGTCGAGCTCTCCAAGGAGTTCGTCCGCCAGTACTACCGCGAGACCGGATACCACGACGAGCTCTACGCCGCCAGGGACGCCGGCAAGCCCGAGCCCGACATACCCGCTCTCCCCCAGGACATCATCGACCGCGTGAGCAAGCTCTACGTAGACATGTACGAGCGCATCACCGGCGAGAAGTTCTGATCAAACTCCACGGGAGGGGCCTTCCGCCCCTCCCTCCCTTTTCAGTCCATCACCCTTATGTTCTGTGGTGATGGCGTGTGGATTCGGCATCTTCGGCCGGGTGCTGGCTGTCGATGTCCTTTGCTCTCCTGTAAATAGATGAATATCGATATCGGGGTCCGGTATAACCCAGGAGATGTACGAAATGAAGGATCTCGGAGTCAAACCGTGCATGTTCCCGATGCCCGTCGGGATGATTGCGACCTACAACGACGACGGAACCGTCGATGTCATGAACATGGCTTGGGGCGGCGTCTGCGGGGACAACCTCGTAGCCCTCAACCTGGACGAGGGGCACAGGACCTCGGACAACATCAAGAAGCGCATGGCGTTCACGCTCGCCATACCGGACGTGAAGCACGTCAAGGAGGCCGACTACTTCGGCATAGTCTCCGGAAACGACGTCAAGGACAAGTTCGAGCGCACGGGGCTCACCGCCGTGAAGAGCGGGAGGGTCGATGCGCCCATCGTGAAGGAGTTCCCGGTGACCCTGGAGTGCAAGGTCGCAGAGATCCAGCACGGGATCGAAGGGTTCCGTGTGGTAGGGGAGATAGTCAACGTGGTCGCTGACGAAGGCGTCCTGGACGCTGACGGGGAGGTCGACCCTGTGAAGGTCGATCCGATAATGTACGACCCGTTCCAGAGGGGGTACTACGCCCTCGGCAGGAAGGTCGGACAGGCCTGGGACTCGGGCAACGACCTCTGAGCCGTAAACCGCCAGGGCCACCCGGCCCTGCATTATATCCAGAAACCATCTTTATCTGGACTTCGGCACGCCTCGGCATGGATTTCCTGTCTTTCGATGGTTTTATTTAAATTATGTTTGTGCAACTGGAAAGAATTCTTTCCAGTATGTGGAAAGAATTTCCTCCAGTAAGTGGAAAGAATAGTTTCCATTAAGTACAGTCCGATGTATTCACATGTCATGCCACTCACCCCCGATGGTTACAGACCCAGGATTGTCGACGATATGCTGGTGCGGAAGCTTCGCGTGTTCGGAGCCGTGAGCGTGGAGGGTCCGAAGTGGTGCGGGAAGACATGGACCGCGGAGAACCATGCGGAGAGTGAGATCAAAATCGCGGAAAACAGAGGTCCGTTGACGAACCGCGACTATGTGCTCGCGGATGTCCGCAGGGCTCTGACCGGGGATCCTCCTCATCTGATAGATGAGTGGCAGGTAGTCCCACAAATATGGGACTCCGTCCGTTCCAATCTGGATAGTCATCCCGGTCATGGTAGATACATTCTGACGGGTTCGTCAGTTCCTAAGCGTGAGACATACATTCACAGCGGCACTGGGCGCATCGCTAGGCTCAAGATGCGTACCATGACGCTGTTCGAGACCGGCGATTCGGACGGCAGTGTGTCGCTGCGTGAACTCATGCAGGGGAATCTCGTTACGTCCGAGAAGAGGGATGTCGAACTGGAGCAACTGGTGGACCTTGTCGTCCGCGGAGGATGGCCGACTACGTTGACGGTGGATCCCGAGGACTACGGACTCGTTCCGAAAGAGTACATAGAGTCCGCGATCGAGGATGCCTGCAGGCTCGATGGGAGACAGAGGGACAGGGAGAAGATGAGGATGCTGCTCAGATCCCTGTCCAGAAACGAAAGCACTGTCGTCAGCAATGAAACTGTGAAGGACGATATGAAGTCCTATGACGACGAGAAGATCTCCAACGACACATTCTACGATTACTCGGATTGCCTGGACCGCATCCATCTCCTGGAGGACACGCCGAGTTTCAAACCGAACTTCAGGTCAAGCGTTCGTGTAGGCAAGAAGCCCAAGAGGCATCTGACCGATGTGTCTCTCGCCGTTGCCGCACTCGGTCTGAACCGTGAGAAGCTGATGGGGGACCTGAACACGTTCGGATTCATGTTCGAGGCCCTCTGCGAACATGATCTGCAGATATACGCCGAATCCGCAGGCGGGACGCTGTACCACTATCGCGATGACTCGGGAAGAGAGGTCGACGCCGTCGTGGAGGCCGAGGACGGGAGCTGGGGCGCGTTCGAGATTAAGCTCGGCGCGGGTCAGATAGACGGCGCCGCCGAGCATCTCCTGAAGATGAGGGACGTGTTCAAGTCCAGGGGCGGCTCCCCATGCGTGCTATGCGTCATAAGCGGGCTGTCGAACTGGGCGTACCAGCGTCCCGACGGGGTCTTCGTGGTCCCGATAACCTCATTGGGTCCGTGATCAGAGAAGGTCCGCCGCCACCAGCTTCTCTCCGATCGGGCAGTCCAGGTCCTTGCCGAGGCTTGTGACGGTGTACTTCTGCCCCTCCCTCTTGCCGACCGCATGGCATCTGAAGTAGTTGGGACAGGAGACCTCCTGGCACTTGGGCTCGGAGTACGTTATGGTGACACCCTCCATGGCGCCCTTCTTGGGCACGGCCCCGGGCGTGGAGACCTTCTCCACCTCGACGGCGACGACCTCCCCCTCGCACTCCTCGCAGGCATGCCTCTGGTTCCTGACCTCGACGACCCTGTACCTCGCACCGGGCTCGAGGTTGAAGCAAACGCCCTTGAGCCTGCAGTCCTTGCAGTCGGTGAGCGGTCCCATGAAGTAGAATTCGCCGCCGACCTTGGCCTGCGGCTCGCTGAGCAGAGTGATCAATGCCATTCCATCACCTCTAATATGAACTCAAATCACGCCCGTGGCGCGTGCGACCGTCTCGGCGACCTCCTCGCTGATCCCCTTGTCCCCCAGGATCGTGAACCTGTCCGACCTGATCTCGTGGGCGTGGGACATGGCGTGGATGACGTCCTCGGGGCTGATCCCGAGGTCCTTGGCGGTGGTCGGTGCGCCGATGCTCTTCAGCGCGTCCCTGATGCCCTCCCAGTCCCCGCCGTGCAGATACATGGTCATGATGGATCCGACCCCGCACTGCTCCCCATGGAGCGCCTTGCCGGGGCATGTCAGGTCCAGCATGTGGGAGAACATGTGCTCCGCGCCGCTGGTGGGCCTGGAGCTTCCCGCTATGCACATCGAGACCCCGGACATGATGATGGGCTTGATGGCGATCCAGACGCTGTCCTCCAGGTCGGGTCTGATGAGACCGCAGTTGTCGATTATGGACTCCGCCGCGTACCTGGATATCGTGTAGGCGGTCCTGCTGAAGTCCACGTTCTTGAGCCTCCTGGCGAAGTCCCAGTCCTCGAGGGCCGTCAGGTTGGAGATGACGTCTGCGCATCCGGACGCAAGCAGGCGGTAGGGTGCCTTGGCTATGATTCCGGTGTCCGCGATGACCCCGATGGGGGACGCGGAGCCGATGGAGCGGGATCCGGTGGATGACTTGAGGGACGCCCTGTTGGAGGCGATCCCGTCGTGCGCCGCCGACGTGGGTATGCTGATGAACGGGATGTTGAGCTCGTTGGAGGCGATCTTGGCCAGGTCTATCTTGCTCCCGCCGCCCACGGCGAGGATGAATCCCGAGCCGAACTCCCTGATGCGATCTTCGGCGATGCGTGCGTTCTCGATGCTGGCCTCCCCGACCTGGACGACGTCTATGTCGTATCCGTCCATGTAGCTCAGGACGTCCCTGGCTGCGGCGTCCATCGTCTTGGTGCCGGTGATAATCGTGCCGGTCTTGCCGAAGTGGACGTTCTCGCACATCTCCCTGATGCTGCCGAGGGCGTCGTGCCCGGCGACAATGTTCCTGGGCACCTCGATCAGCTTGACCTTCGTGAAGTCCTCCATCTCCCGTTCTCCTTTCGGACGCTATTGTCGGAGGACATTATAAATGGTGGCGCGATTCTTACTTTGTTTCATAACAATTGACGTCAGTTTTAACAAGTTGGCGCTGTATACCCCATTCTTCTGAGTTCTTCCGAACGTGCTCGCATGCAGCAGGGGACTATTCAGGAAGGTTCATTAAGATAATGGAAGGAAGTCGATGTCTGGTAGCGGTATGCGTCTTTTCCGTGGAAGGAATCCGACCGAATCGGAGATCTCATCGAGGGAGTGGATGGGAAGGACAACTATGGAATCATCAGAAAGCGTGTCAGGGAAAGCTGAATGCTGCGACGTGCCCCGTGACATTTATTCGTTCGTTTCCAAGCGGCCGTCTCTACTTCCCGGAACCGGTACTGAGGCAGCTCCCGCGGTTCGCTTCGCAGCACTTCACCATTGATGCTGATTGTTTAAATAACTATGTCAAAACAGTCTAGTTTCAATTCTCCGATATATGCCTCCATCACTGGATTGACAACGAAATGGCGCCTTAATCGAGTTTTTACATGTGGAGAGATCATCATTTCGGACCGTTATGACTTGACTCCGGTCTCACTGTCTATTCAGTTTGGACGACAAGGATCGGAAAGAGTTACAGAATATCGGAATCCTCGGTAACAGAAATGTTGAATAGGGCAGATCTGGGCTGGTTCACAGCCAGGAGTTAATTATTCAACAGAGTACACGATTCCAGAGCCATGAACAGGGTCCTCATAATCTGCGGTAGCGCCGGTCGCGGCGGGGTAACCGAGACCATGTGTCAGGCGGCCGCCGAGGTCTTCAGGGCCAACAACTGCGACGTGTATGTGGCGTACCCGTCGGACATGGACATCCACCACTGCACAGGATGCGACGCGTGCGCTGAGGGCAGGTGCTCGATAGACGACGACATGGGCATCCTCTACAGGCTCTTCGGGGAGTCCGACCTCGTTGTCCTCGCGACACCGCTGCACTTCAGCGGCCCTTCTTCCCTGCTCAAGACGGTCCTCGACCGCTTCCAGGCCTACTGGCATGACAAGGTCCTGCCGCATCCCCTGGCATGCTGTGCGATGCTCTGCGCGGGCAGCCCGGAGCCCAACTTCGCGCCCACGGTGTCGATACTGAGGGCCTTCTCCATAACTACCAAGATGAAGTGGATGGGCCACATGGAGTTCCCGGATACCGATGCGAGGGGTGACGAGGGCGCCGCCGATGCCGTGAGGGGCTTCATCGAGGGGATCTTGGCGTCCAGAGACAGCCTATCCGCGGCCCAGCTATGGCCTCCGTGCTCTCAGGGGAGCGAGTGAACGGGATCGCCGAGGGGAAGTCGTCCCTGAGCGTCTCCCAGGAGCCATTCAGAGAGTCGTCCGTGTCTACGACGCAGGTGCGGTAGAACCCGAGGTCCGCGAGGCGGGACAGGGCACCCGGCACCGAGTCACGTTCCGCCCTTCTCAACACGGCCCTCCCACCCGCGACGAAAACCGCGGGTACGAAGCTGTCCGAGACGGACAGGATGTCCGAGAGGTCCTCGTCAGACCCGGTGGCGTGGTACGGTCCCAGGACAATGTCCGCGTTCGTGTTGAAGGCGTCGAAGAGGTCGTCCGCGTCCTCGATCCAGGTCATCAGCCAGATGTCGCAGCCGCGCACCTTCATCCTCTTGACGACGCCCTCCGTGAACCTGCGGGCCGAGAGGCTGTCCGAGTCCACCACGACCACGGGCGTCCTGTCGTCGTACCTGGGAACCTCGGAGGCCGCCTCATCGAACGGGGCGGTCCTGCCGCAGACGACGGGACGGACGCCGCGGAACCACGATTCGGACGCGGTCATCCCCTGTCCGGGGCAGGAGGCGAAGATTGCGGGTATCTCCATGAATCTGGGATGGGGGAACGTATATAATGCGTTCTCTGGGAAACCTTCGTTAGAGGCACTTAATTTGTAAACGCCGTTAAGAAAATTATTTATGCTGTCAAGACCCAACCCTGCTCAGAGGTTTACTCATGTCACAGAAATACGTCTGCGCCAAATGCGGAACCGCCGTCGAGCTGCTCTACAAGGGAGGATGCATCCCCTCCTGCTGCGGAGAGCCCATGCAGCTGATGGAGGCCAAGACCGAGGACTTCGTGAAGGAGAAGCACGTCCCCTACATCGAGAAGCAGGACGGAGGCTTCCTCGTGAAGGTCGGCAAGGAGACCGCCCACCCCATGGCCGACGACCACTACATCGTGTACATCGAGATCTGCGCCGACGGCGTCCAGATGAGGAAGTACCTCAAGCCCGGAGACGCCCCCGAGGCGTTCTTCAAGACCGACGCCGCTGAGGTCCAGGCCTGGGAGTACTGCAACAAGCACGGACTCTGGAAGTCCAACCAGTGAGGCATCCGCCCACCCCAAACCCCTTAACATCAAACCGTTTCACCGAGCAGTCCCGTCCACAGTATTTATGATAGGAAGGGATAACGACCGTCATTCAGAGGTTCACACCATGGCCAAGATCGTAGAGTCAACTGGCGATGATGCCAAAGCCAAGGCGAGGCACGCCAAGATCGCGAACGAGAAGAAGGAGGCCGAGGAGAGGGCTAGGGCCAAGATCTCCGACGACAAGTGGAAGGCCAGACGCGCGGAGGAGAGGCGCAAGGAGGAGATCAAGAAGCTCCCCCGCGAGGAGCGTTCCGCCGCCAGGAAGGAGCTCAGGGAGCAGATCAGGCACCGCAAGGACGTCGAGAAGGAGCAGAAGAGGCAGCTCAAGGAGGCCGACAGGGCGAAGAAGGAGGCCGCCAGGAAGGAGGCCGAGGCCAAGGCCGCCGGTGCCGTCGCCCATGAGAAGCAGGAGGTCGAGGAGGCCATCCAGCAGTCCGAGAGGTCCGTGACCGCCGAGGCCGTGAGGACAGAAGAGATCGCCGAGCAGGTCCAGGAGACGGTGGCGCCCACGGAGCACGAGGAGGGCGTCCCAGGAGAGATCCCGGCGGAGAATGTCGAGTCCCCCGAGGAGCCCGAGAAGGCACCCGAGAAGAAGGATTGAAGACCTTAGGGCGCTAGAGGCGCCGGAAACGGCTTCCCCCAAACTCCTGCCCCCCAGCCAGCATGGGGGGCTTTTTAAATACCAAAAGTCCGTCCACTCACTGTGGTAAATGGTTCGACGACACCGGAAGAAAGAATGCGTTATGCGGCGTCCTCGGATGTCGATAGCGTCATCAAAGAGTTTAACAGCAGGACTGAGGGACACTACAACGAGGAGGTGACCACGTCCCGTATCCAGTACGGGAAGAACGAGGTCACCAACCACAACAAGTACGTGGTACTCAAGAGGCTCGCAAGGGCATTCGGAAACATATTCATCATAACGCTCGCGATCATCGACATCCTGTGGATGGTCCTCGAGCCGGACATAATCTACTTCGTGATTCTTACGACGCTGATCCTCGTCAGCGGTATCGTCACCTTCATCCAGGAGACCCGCAGCTCGAAAGCTGCTGCGCAATTGGTCAGTATGGTGACGACCATCATCACCGTCCGCCGCGAGGGGGTCGAGATCGAGATCGACTCCAAGGAGCTCGTGGTGGGTGACATCATCATCCTCGACACCGGCGACATGGTCCCGGCTGACGTGAGGATAATCAAGTCCAACCATCTCAAGGTCGACCAGTCCGCCCTGACCGGTGAGTCGGGCGGGGTCACCAAATACGCCGATCCGGTGCACGGCACCGAGATCCTGGGCTGCAACAACATGGCCTTCATGGGAACCAACGTGGTCGGCGGTTCCGCCGAGGCGATCGTTGTCGCCGTCGGCGACGACACGATCTTCGGCTCCATGGCCGAGAAGCTCACCCGCAAGAAGCCCTCCACCACATACGACAAGGGCACCAAGTCCATCGTCAACGTCCTCTTGAGGATCATGTACTGCATGGTCCCGCCAGTGTTCCTGATCATGCTGATCAAGGACTACATGTCCTACGGTGAGTTCACCGTCGACGGTGTTCTCAGCGCGGTCGTCTTCGCACTGACCCTGGCCATCGGCCTGATGCCGGAGATGCTTGCCACCATCGTCTCCGCAAACCTCGCCAAGGGATCCATCGACATGTCGAAGAAGAAGGTCATCGTCAAGGACGTGACCGCCATCCAGAACTTCGGCGCCATGGACGTCCTGTGCTCCGATAAGACCGGGACGCTCACACAGAACCGCATCTCCGTGGAGTCGTGCAACGACATCTACGGGAACCCGAGCCACTCCGTGGAGCTCCTGTCGTGCCTCAACGCCCACAACCTGAAATCCGCCACGAACCAGATCGACTGGGCCCTCGACGAGTACGCCGAGGAGGACGGGCTGCTGGACGAGGTGGAGCAGTACGAGTACGTCGGGGACGTGCCGTTCGACTTCGTCAGGAGGAGGGCCACTGTCGTCGTCAAGCAGGACGAGGACGTCAACATCATGATCTCCAAGGGTGCCATGCCCGAGATCCTCTCCATCTCCACCGGATACCTCGATCAGGACAGGAACATCCAGCCCCTCGACTCGAAGACGGTCAACGACATGATGGGACTCGTCGAGTGGTACAGCACCAAGGGCATGCGCGTCCTGGGAATCACCCACAAGTACCTCCCCTCGGGCAAGACCGAGTTCACCGAGGCGGACGAGTGCGACCTGATCATCGCCGGATTCCTGGTGTTCACGGATCCCGTGAAGCCCACGGCAAAGAAGGCCATCGAGGACATGAGAGAGTACGGCATCACCGTCAAGGTCCTCACCGGGGACAACGAGTACGTGTCCAGGCATGTGTGCGACCAGATCGGGATCCCCACCGAGAACATCCTGGTGGGGCCGCAGATCGACGGCATGTCCGACGACGAGCTCAAGGAGGTCGTCGAGAACACCAGCATATTCGCCCGCCTGAGTCCAGACAACAAGTCCAGGGTCGCACTGGCCCTGAAGGCCAACGGCCATACCGTCGGAGTCATGGGAGACGGAATAAACGACGTCGTCGCCATGAAGAACGCCGATGTGAGCATCTCGGTCGACACCGGAACCGACATCGCCAAGGAGACCGCCAGCATGATCCTCCTGGAGAAGGACCTGGGGGTCCTCAAGACAGGAGCCATCGAGGGGAGGAAGGTCTACGTCAACTCCATCAAGTACGTGAAGATGATCGGGTCGATCAACTTCGGATACATGTTCTCGCTGATCCTCGGATCCCTGTTCTTCAACTTCGAGCCGATGGGCGGAATCATGATCCTGATCTTCAACCTGATCAACGACTTCGCCTGCATCTTCATCATCTGGGACAAGGTCGACGACGAGTTCGTCAAGGAACCACGGAAATGGGACGCCAAGAACCTCACCACCGTCATGTACCGGTACGGACCTATGTGTGTGGTCACTGATCTGATGTCATGGGCGTTCTTCATATTCGCAGTGCTCCCCACGGTCGCCGTCACGGTGTCTCCCGATGTGCTCGCGGAGATGTCCGGTCTCGGATACGACCTGTCCGGCGTCACCAACGCGTCTCAGCTGGTCCTCAGCGGAGCGCCCATCGGAGACTTCGAGGAGCTCCTGCCCTACGTGGTGCTGTTCCAGTCCCTGTGGGTCATCGAGCAGTACTGGATGCAGGTCTGGGCGATACACATCGTCAGGACCAACAAGCTGCCGTTCTTCCAGGCCTGGTCCGCCAAGCCCCTGGTCATCACCACCATCGTGGCGCTGTGCGTCGGAACCCTGCTTCCGTTCAGCGGCCCCCTGTGGGAGGCCATCTCCGGCTGCACGGACCTCATCGGCGTGCCCCTGTGGGCCCTGCTGTGGATGCCGTTCATCGCGTGCGTCTACTTCTTCGGAGCCCACGCCATCAAGAGGCACGTGCTGAAGAAGTACGGGTTCTTCGCCTGTTGAAAATCACTTACCCGGGGGAGACCCCGGGACAAACCATTATCGTCTCTTCTGGAAGAGGGCAATCGACATCAGACGTCTGTCCGTCAACCGTCGACAGATAAATGCTGCCGGAGGCCGCCGTCGCGACGGCGCCTCCGGAGCGGTTCAGAACTTGAGTTTGGCGTTGCAGTTGACGCAGTGCTTGGTCTTCCTGTTGATGTAGCCGCATGTGGGGCAGTGGGGCATGCCGTCGACCTTCACGAGGCCGGTGCCGTCGGCCCAGCCCTCCCTGGCGATGGTGCCGTCGATCTTCGCGGCGTCGGTGGGGACCTCCCCGTTGTTGTCCTCTATCATGTTCCTGTTGAAGTGCAGGATGGCCTGGTCCCTCTCCTCCTCGATCGCCTCCCTGTTCCCGGACAGGGACTCCAGCTTGGCGACCTTCCTCTCGCTCTTGGCCCTGACCATCTCGACGGGCTGAGTCTTGAGCGTCCTGTTGACCTCTCTGATCTTCCTCTCGATGGCCTCCTGGATCTGCTCGTCCGTGTAGTCCGCGAAGGGACTCATGCGGATCATCCAGAAGAGGTTGTACTGCCTCTCGGACTGCTCGGGCATCTTGTTCTCCACGGGCTTCTCCTCTTTCTTACCAAAGAACCATGCCATGGGGCTGTAATCGGCTTGATATTATTAACAGATGTCCGATGTTCAGACGGTTTTCCGACCGTTTTCACGTTTTTCGATAGGATTTTTATACAATCAGCGAATTAAGAGCATCACCGTCAGAGGTCATGAAATGATCTGCAACGCTTTCATCGGACTACTCCTTCTTCTTGAGTAAATCCAGTGAGAGCTAGGACGGTTTGAGGTGTTTATATGGAAGCTACCCAAACCAGTGAGAACGCTAGGCTGAGAGATATGTTGGCAGTGAGCCCCTACAACCAGCTTGCGCTCCAGCCCCTACCCCACAAGGACAGGATCCAGATCTTTGACACCACGCTAAGGGACGGGGAGCAGGCCCCTGGCATCGCCCTGAGCTCTGACGACAAGGTCCGCATCGCGATGGCTCTGGACGACCTCGGGGTGGACATCATGGAGGCGGGATTCGCCGTATCCTCCGAGACCGAGAGGGAGACCCTGAAGAAGATCGTGGACGCCGGCACGAGATGCACGGTGTGCAGCCTCTCCAGGTCCGTCAAGGGCGATGTGGACGCTGTGTTGGAGACTGGTGTCGACTACATCCACACCTTCATCGCGACGAGCGACCTCCACATGAAGTACAAGCTCAAGATGACTCCGGACCAGGTGGTCGAGAAGGCCGTGTCCACCATCGAGTACGCCAGGGACCACGGCCTGAGGGTGATGTTCTCCTGCGAGGACGCCACGAGGACCGACCTGGACTTCATGAAGAGGATATGCGTCGCCGTCCAGGACGCCGGCGCGGAGGCGATCAACCTGCCCGACACCGTCGGGGTCATAATCCCTCAGGGCATGGCGCACATCGTCTCGGAGATGCACAAGGTGCTGAAGGTGCCCATCTCCATGCACTGCCACAACGACATGGGACTGGCCGTGGCCAACACCCTGGCGGGCGTGGAGGCCGGCGCGGAGATATGCCAGGTCACCGTCAACGGCATCGGGGAGAGGACCGGCAACGCCGCGCTCGAGGAGGTGGCGGTCAACCTGTTCGCCAACTACGGAGCGGAGACCGTGGACCTCACCAAGCTCGGGCCCACGTCCAAGATGGTCGAGAGGATCACCGGCTTCCCGATCGCCTACAACAAGGCGGTCGTGGGGAGGAACGCCTTCGCCCACGAGTCCGGCATCCACGTCCACGGGGTCATGGCCAACAGCCTCACCTACGAGCCCTTCAAGCCGGAGATGGTCGGCGTGGAGAGGCACATCGTCATCGGCAAGCACTCCGGCGAGCACTCCGTCCGCGGAAGGCTGGAGGCGCTCAACGTCAGGTTCCCCGAGGAGCACATGCCCGAGCTGATGGCCGCGATCAAGGAGATCGCCGTCGGCGGCAAGGAGATAGACGACGCCGAGCTGGTCGCCATAGCGGACAACGTGCTGTGGAAGAAGGAGACCAAGATCCAGACCGCGGTCCTCGAGGGAATCGCGGTCATCACAGGAAAGAGCGTGACCTCCACAGCCACCGTGACCATACTCATCAACGGGGACAAGAGGGTCAAGTCCGAGATCGGTGTGGGTCCCGTCGACGCCGCGCTCAACGCGATCCGTGAGGCGGTCAACGACAACATCACGCTGGAGGAGTACAAGCTGGCGGCGGTCACCGGCGGCAGCGACTCCATCTGCGAGGCCACGGTGATGGTCAAGAACGTTCAGGACGACGGCAACCTGTCCGTCGGCAAGGCAGTGGGTCTGGATGTCGTGCAGACGTCCGTGGACGCCATGATGGCAGCCATAAACAGGGATTTCGCTAGACAGAGGAGAGAGTGAAATGGGCAAAACGATAGCAGAGAAGATCCTCTCGGAGAAGTCCGGGACCGACGCCCGCGCCGGGCAGATCGTCATGGCCAACGTAGACTACGTCATGGTCAACGACGTCACTGGACCCATCGCCTTCAGGGAGTACGACAAGCTCGGGACCGACAGGATGTACAAGGACCGCATGGTCCTGATCCCGGACCACTACGTCCCGGCCAAGGACGTGGCCTCGGCCGAGCAGGCGAAGGAGATGAGGGAGTTCGCCCAGAAGCACGAGCTGCCCAACTACTTCGAAATCGGGAAGAGCGGGGTCTGCCACCAGCTGATGGTGGAGGAGGGATTCGCGGCGCCCGGGAGGCTCATCGTCGGAGCCGACTCCCACACGTGCACCTACGGCGGCATCAACGCCTTCTCCACGGGCATCGGGTCGACAGAGGCCGCCGCGGCGTTCGCCACCGGCAAGCTGTGGTTCAAGGTGCCCGAGACGATCAAGGTCGTCGTCAGGGGAAAGTTCAGGAAGTACGTCGGCGGGAAGGACCTGATCCTCAGGATCATCACCGACATCGGCGTCGACGGGGCCAACTACAAGGCCTTCGAGTTCCACGGCGACGTCCAGAACATCCCCGTCGCCGACAGGCTCGCCGTCTCCAACATGGCCATCGAGGCCGGCGGCAAGGCGGGGATCTTCCCGTGCGACGACCTCACCCGCGAGTACATCAAGGACACCGTCCGCGGGGAGTACACCCCCGTGGAGGCCGACCCGGACGCGGAGTACTGCCGTGTCCTGGAGTACGACCTGGACGAGCTGGAGCCCTTCGTCTCCTATCCCCATCTCCCCAGCAACGGCCGCCCGGTCAGGGAGGCCGACGTCAGGATCGACCAGGCGTACCTTGGCAGCTGCACGAACGGCAGGATAGAGGACATGAGGATTGGCGCCGAGATAGTCAAGGGAAGGAAGGTCGCACCGGGAGTCAGGTTCCTGGTGGTCCCGGCATCCCAGAAGGTCTACAGGCAGATGGTCGAGGAGGGCCTGATGCAGATATTCCTCGACGCAGGCGCCTTCATCTCCGGACCCACTTGCGGGGCTTGCCTCGGGGGGTACATGGGGATCCTCGCCGCAGGGGAGAGGGCCGTGTCATCCACTAACAGGAACTTCATAGGCAGGATGGGCGACAAGGCCTCGGAGGTCTACCTCGCCGGGCCCGCCGTGGTGGCCGCATCGGCCATCGCGGGCAGGATCGTCACACCCGACCAGCTGGAGGGGAACTGAATGGACAAGTTCAAGGGAAAGGTTTGGGTGTTCGGCGACAACGTCGACACCGACCAGATAATACCGGCGGAGAGGCTGGTGGCAGCCAACCTCGACCACCTCAACGACTACATATTCGAGAAGGTCAGGCCCGGGTTCGCGCAGCAGGTCCAGAAGGGGGACATCCTGGTGGCAGGGAGGAACTTCGGCTGCGGGTCGTCCAGGGAGCACGCGCCCCTGTCCCTGATAGAGGCCGGGTTCTCGTGCATCATCGCGGAGTCGTTCGCACGCATCTTCTACAGGAACTCCATGAACATCGGCCTCCTCCTGGTGGAGTGCAAGGTCGATGCCAGGGAGGGGGAGACCATCGAGGTCGACCCCGACAACGGCAAGGTCATCGCCGAGGGCAAGGAGTACTCCTTCCCGGAGTATCCGCCGTTCATCTCCGAGCTGGTCAAGGCTGGCGGTCTGATGAACCTCATCAGGGAGGGCAGGTTCTGATGAAGCACCTCGCCATAATCCCCGGTGACGGCATCGGCAAGGAGGTCATCGCTGCAGGGATGGAGGTCCTGGACGCGGTGTCCGAGATCTCGTCGTTCCAGTACGACCCGGAGTTCTTCGACATCGGGTCGGACAGGTATCTTGCAACAGGTGAGCTGCTCACAGACGAGGACGTGGCCGCCCTGAAGCGCAAGGACGCCATCTACTTCGGCGCCATCGGCGACCCGAGGGTCAAGCCCGGCGTGCTGGAGCAGGGGATCCTGCTGAAGATGAGGGCGGTTTTCGACCAGTACATCAACCTCCGTCCGGTCACCTCGTGGTTCCCGCTGGTCCCGCTGAAGAGGGAGGTCCCCTTCGACATCCATTTCCTGAGGGAGAACACCGAGGACTTCTACATGGGGGCCAACGGGTTCTTCGGACCCAGCAGCGGCGGCTCCAGCGCCCACGTGCACGTGGACAGGGAACTCTACAGCCTGGACATAGACCTTGATGCGAGATCCACCAACAACGACGACTTCGCCTTCGAGATCGGACTCCTGTCCAGGACGGCGGTCACGAGGTTCGCGGACTACTGCTGCAGGTACGCCCTCAAGAGGGGCGACTCCAAGGTGACCCTCGTCGACAAGGCGAACGTCATCACCAAGAACTACGGCATGCAGAGGCAGATCTTCGAGCAGAAGACGGAGGAGTACGGCCTCGACCTCGATTTCATGTTCGTCGATGCCATGGCCATGGCCATGATCGTCAGGCCGGAGACCTTCGGCACCGTCGCCGTACCGAACCTGTTCGGAGACATCCTGACCGACCTCGGCGCACAGCTCCAGGGCGGTCTGGGGATGGGCGGCAGCGGAAACATCAACCCCGAGGGCGTCAGCATGTTCGAGCCCATCCACGGGTCCGCGCCCGACATCGCCGGGAGGGGGATCGCCAACCCCATCGCCGCGGTCCTCGCCGCCCAGATGCTCCTGGAGGAGCAGGGATTCCCAGATGAGGGCAGGATGATCCACGACGCCGTCAGGACGTGCCTGGACACGGGCGCCACTACGCCCGACCTGGGAGGTAAGATGTCCACGTCCGAGGCGGGCAGGCACATCGCCGACCTGATCAGGAACGGGAGGCGCTGAGCCATGATGTCCCTCGAGCTCGAGGTCACCTATCCGGACGCGGCGTCGGCGCGCGCCGTCATGGACGCGCTGGGGCCCGACAACAAGGGATACGTCGCTTCGGAGCAGCGCGATTCCACCATAGTCTTCAGGATGGAGGCGGAGTCTGCCGGGACAATGAGGAACACCGCCGACGATCTCCTCGCCTGTCTCAAGGTGGCGGAGGAGTCCGTGGGGCTCGCCACTGAGAGGGACTGAACCCGTATCGGTCGAAAAACAAAATGAAATGGGGGTCGGCCGGGTTCGCAGACTCGGCCATCCCCGAAAGTTTTCAGCTCTCGGTTCCGAGGGCGATGGCCTTCCTGTTGCTCTCGAGCAGGTTGGCCTTCCTGGCCGGGATGCTCTTCTGGAGGCCCAGGTCGAGGTTCTCCGCGGAGCAGAAGCCGGTCTCCTTGAACAGCCTTCCGAGCATGACCATGTTGGCCGCTCCCTTGAGCCCGTTCTCCTCGGCGATCCTGGACGCGTCGACGTAGACGACCCTGACGTCGGTCCTGGCGACCTTCTTGTGGACGATGGAGCTGTCGATGAGGATCAGCCCTCCGGGGACCACGTCGTTCTCGAACTTCTCCAGTGAGGGGAGGTTCATCACGACGAGAACGTCGGGGTTGACCACCAGGGGCGACCCGATCGCCTTGTCGGAGATGCAGACGCTGCAGGACGCCGTCCCTCCGCGCATCTCCGGTCCGTAGGACGGGAGCCAGGAGAGCTCCTTGCCCTCCATCAGCGCTGCGTAGGCCATGACCTTGCCGGAGAACAGGATCCCCTGCCCTCCGAATCCGGCGAACAGAACGTTGAGGTCGCTCACTGCTCTCCCTCCCCGACATCCTTGTAGACTCCGAGCGGGTAGTACGGCAGCATGTTGTCCCTCAGCCACTGGATGGCGTCGGCGGGCGACATCCCCCAGTTAGTGGGGCAGGTGGAGACGACCTCCACGATGCAGTATCCCTTGCCGGCCATCTGGTACTCGAACGCCTTCTTGATGGCCTTCTTGGCGGCCCTCACGTTCTTGACGCTGTCCACGGTCACGCGCTCGGCGAGCGCCACGCCGTCCAGTGAGGACAGGAGCTCGCAGACCCTTATGGGGTTCCCGGCGGTCTTGACGTCCCTTCCGTAGGGGGTGGTCTGGGTGACCTGCCCGGGCAGGGTCGTGGGGGCCATCTGGCCTCCGGTCATGCCGTATATGGCGTTGTTGATGAAGATCGCGACGATGTTCTCGCCCCTGGCGGCGGCGTGGACGGTCTCACCCATTCCGATGGCGGCGAGGTCCCCGTCACCCTGGTACGTGAACACCACGTTCTCGGGCCTGGCCCTCTTGACGCCGGTGGCCACGGCGGGTGCGCGGCCGTGGGGCGCCTGGACCATGTCGCAGTTGAAGTAGTTGTACGTGAAGACCGAGCATCCCACGGATGCCACTCCGACGGTCTTCCCCTCGATGCCGAGCTCGTCGATGACCTCGGCCACGAGCCTGTGCACGATTCCGTGCGTGCATCCGGGGCAGTAGTGGAACGGCGCGTTCGTGAGCGCGTGCGGCCTCTCTCCCTTTACTGTCATCACTGAACACCTCCGTTGATCCTGACGATCTGTTCGAGGACCTCGTTGGGGGTCGGGATCATACCTCCGGTACGTCCGAAGAACTCCACGGGGGCCCTTCCGTTGACCACGAGCTTCACGTCGTCGACCATCTGTCCCATGGACATCTCCACGGACAGGAAGGCCTTCGCGTGGCCGACGTGCTTCTCGATGAACTTCTCCGGGAACGGCCAGAGCGTGATCGGCCTGATCATTCCGACCTTGATGCCCTGCGCCCTCGCGGAGTCGATCGCGGACCTGGAGACCCTGGAGGACGATCCGTAGGCGACGATGATGATGTCCGCATCGTCGACGAGGTACTCCTCGGCCATCTGGTGGTTCTCCTTGATCGTCTCGTACCTCTCGAACCTGTCCTTGACGAGGTCCTCGAGCTCCTGGGGGTTGATGTACAGGGAGTTGACGACGTTGTGCTCCCTCTTGCCGCCGTGCCCGCTGACCGCCCATGTCTTGGAGTCCATGTCGGGCTCCTTGGGCTCGGGGAGGACGACGGGCTCCATCATCTGTCCGAGCATTCCGTCGGACAGGACCATGGCAGGCATCCTGTACTTGTCTCCGAGGTCGAATGCGGTGGCGATCATGTCGACGGTCTCCTGGACCGTCGAGGGTGCGAACACGAGGATGTGGAAGTCGCCGTGGGCGGTGGATTTGGTCGCCTGGAAGTAGTCCGCCTGGGAGGGCTGGATTCCTCCGAGTCCGGGCCCTCCGCGCTGGACGTTGACGATCAGGCACGGAACGTCCGATCCCGCCAGATAGGAGATCCCCTCGGCCATCAGGCTGATGCCGGGGGAGGATGTGGACGTCATGACCCTGACGCCGGCGGCTCCGGCACCGAGGACCATGTTGATGGACGCGACTTCGGACTCGGCCTGCAGATAGACACCGCCGATCTTCGGCATCCTCTTGGACATGTATGCCGCCACCTCGGTCTGCGGGGTGATGGGGTATCCGAAGAAGTGCCTGCATCCGGCGGCGATTGCCGCCTCGGCGATGGCCTCGTTTCCCTTCATGAGTACTTTCTCGTTCATGTTCACATCTCGATAATGATTGCCACATCGGGGCACATGGTCGCGCAGGACCCGCAGCCCGTGCACGCGCTCTGGTCGGTGACATGGGCGGGATGGTACCCCTTGTTGTTCGTAATGCTCTTGTCGAGTGCGATGATGTGCTTCGGACATGCGATCACGCACATCTCGCATCCCTTGCAGATGTTGTTGTCAACTGTTACTTTCGGCATTTGTACCACATCACTCCCACGGCGCCCTCACGAGGACGTCGACCGGGTATATGTCAGGGATTTTATTTAGTTGGGTGAAATCCAGGCCGCGGGGGGCGGTCGTGAACCTTAGGGGGAGTCCGGTCTTGACGGAGACCTCCTCTGCGAAGGCCATCGATCCCAGGACGGTGGCCTCCGTGGTGTCCCCTTTCAGATGCGAGTTGTTTGCCACGCAGGTGGCCCTCAGACGGGACGTCGTCTCGATCTCCCTCAGGATCTGGACGGCCTCGTCGGCATGGGTTGTCTGGGACCTATACCTGTTGATGACGTAGATGACGTCCGGCTCCGCCCCGGCCAGTGCCCTGGAGTAGACCCCGAGCGCGGTGGCGCCGGCGTCGTCCCCTCCAACATCCACTATGACCCTGGACCCCTCGGCGATGACGTTGCTGACGGCGGCGGGGAGGGACGGTGTGTCGAGGTTGGTGTTGGCGAAGTTGGGTCCGACGACCCTGACGCCGTTCTCCGTGAGGACGTCGGCGTAGTCCGCCGATCTGAAGTAGGGGTTGACCACGTCGAGGTCGACGAGGGTAACATCCTCCCCGTGCCGGGCGCAGTCGAGTGCCAGGTTGATGGAAAGGTTGGTCTTCCCAGTGCCGTAGTGGCCGCACACGACGGTCACCCTTCTCTCCAGCGGAAACATCGCACCTGCATCGCGGACGCGGTATATAGATTATAGACGGGTGCGTGCGCGTGCTGGGTCCGGCCCGGACATCGCACAGCATCCATCGCCACGGGGCGTCCACTACATCCCATGACGGCACGGGTCCACAGACATTCGTCTAATAAATCCGTCGTTCCGTGTCCATTCTTCGTCCCGATTCAGTGTCCAGGTCCCCACGGAAAGCATTTGTTTTTATTCGATGGCTAACTACCGATTCCACGAGAGTCAATGGAGCCTAACATCGCAGAGGTAGCTGAGCGCATCAAGGCGATGCGCGAAATGTGTGATATTACAGTCGAGGAGATGGCGGACATCGTCGGAAAGACGCCCGAGGAGTACGTCGAGTACGAGAGCGGGAGGCTCGACTTCTCGTTCACCTTCCTTCACAAGTGCGCCGAGAAGTTCGGCATCGACATCGTGGAGCTGCTGACCGGGGAGAACCCCCACCTGTCAGGATGCACCCTGGTCAGGAAGGGCAAGGGGCTCCCGATCAAGAGGCGCATCGGGTTCGAGTACGAGCATCTTGCGTATAACTTCAAGGACAAGCTCGCGGAGACGTTCCTGGTCACAGCGCCCTACATCGAGGAGGATCAGAACGCGCCCATCCGTGTGTCTACGCACGAGGGTCAGGAGTTCGACTACGTCCTCGAGGGCACACTGAGGTTCTCCCACAACGGCCACGTCATGGACCTCGGTCCCGGGGATTCCGTGTACTACGACTCGGGCAAGCCCCACGGCATGTACGCCACCTCCAAAGAGGGGTGCAGGTTCATCGCCGTAGTACTGAAGGGTTGAAGATGAGGAACATCAATCTGAGATACGTCGACGAGACCTACGACGAGAACGGTCTTCTGAAGACGTACAAGCTCAAGTGCCCTGACAACTTCAACTTCGGGTACGACATCGTGGACGACATCGCCGCGGCGGAGCCCGACAGGGTGGCACTGGTCTGGGACAGCCAGTCCGGAGAGCAGCACACGTTCACGTTCTCCGACATCAGCAGGATGAGCAACAAGGTCGCCAACTACCTCCTCTCACAGGGCATCGGCAAGGGCGACGTCGTCATGCTGATCCTGAAGCAGAGGTACCAGTTCTGGTTCTGCATGGTTGCCCTCCACAAGATCGGCGCCATCGCCGCCCCGGCTACCCACATGCTGACCAAGCACGACATAGAGTACAGGATCAACGCCGCCAGTGTCAAGGCCGTCATCTGCACTGATCAGTCCAACATCAGCGGCTCGGTGGAGGCGGCGGATAACATCCCCTCGCTGCAGCTCAGGGCCCTCGTCGGTGAGAAGAGGGAGGGCTGGGTCGACTTCAACGCGGAGGTCGAGAAGGCATCCGACGTGCTCGAGAGGATCGACACCAGGGTCACCGACCCCATGCTCATGTACTTCACATCCGGGACCTCCGACAACCCGAAGATGGTCCTCCACAGCCATCGCTACGCGCTCGGTCACCTGATGACCGCGAAGCACTGGCACCAGGTGGACCCCGAGGGGATCCACTACACCGTCAGCGACACCGGCTGGGGCAAGTCCGTGTGGGGCGCCCTCTACGGCCAGTGGATCATGGAATCCGCGGTGTTCGTATACGAGTACGACAAGTTCGAGCCCCATGAGATCATGGACATGATCGAGAAGCACAGGATCACCACGTTCTGCTGCCCTCCCACCATGTTCAGGCTCTACCTCAACGCGGGTCTCGAGGGTCACGACCTCTCGTCCCTCAAGAACTGCTGCATCGCCGGAGAGGCTCTCAACCCCGACACGTACCAGACCTGGTACGACGCCACCGGCCTCAAGCTGATGGAGGGGTACGGACAGACCGAGACGACCATGGTCGTCGGCACGCTCAGGGGCATGGAGCCCAAGCCCGGCTCCATGGGGAAGCCCTCCCCGCAGTTCGAGGTCGACATCGTCGACGAGGACGGCAATCCCTGTCCTCCCGGAGTCAACGGGGAGATCGTGGTCAAGGCCGACGCCTTCGGCATCATGATCGGCTACTACAGGGACGAGGAGAAGACCGCCGTCACCCTCAGGGGAGGATGGCACCACACCGGCGACGTCGCCTGGAAGGACGAGGACGGATACTACTGGTTCGTCGGCAGGAACGACGACATCATCAAGTCCTCCGGTTACAGGATCAGTCCCTTCGAGATCGAGAGCGCCCTCATGCTGCACCCTGCTGTGCTTGAGTGCGCCGTCACAGGCGTGCCGGACCCGATCAGGGGACAGCTCGTCAAGGCCACCATCATCCTCAGGTCCGGCTTCGAGCCGACCGACGAGCTGAAGAAGGAGATCCAGAACTTCACAAAGAAGGAGACGGCGCCGTACAAGTACCCCCGTGTTGTGGAGTTCGTGGAGACCATGCCGAAGACCATCAGCGGAAAGGTCCGCAGGGTCGAGATCCGCAACAAGGACATCGAGAAGTACAACTCGGCGTGATACGAATCCCATCGATTCCGAAACATGGTATTTAAACCCAAATTCGGATTCCGCAGTCAATATTTATATAAAACTACGGAATCCGAAATCTTCTACGATTACATTAAATAATCGGTTTTTTCTGTTCCTGAGTATACGCGTGAGTGGCCATGAGGAACATCAACCTGAGGTACGTGAAGGAGACCTACGACGAGAACGGTCTCCTCAAGCATCTTGACATCGACTGCCCCGACGACTTCAACTTCGGTTACGACATCGTGGACGACATCGCGGTAAACGACCCCGAGAGGGTCGCGATGGTCTGGGAGCACGAGAACGGCGAGTGCAGGAGGTTCACCTTCGCCGACATCAAGAGGCTCAGCGACAAGACGTGCAACTACCTTGCCTCCAAGGGCATAGGCAAGGGCGACTTCGTCATGCTGGTCCTCAAGCACAGCTACCAGTTCTGGTTCATTTGCGTGGCGCTCCACAAGATGGGCGCCATCGCGGTTCCCGCCACGTTCATGCTCAAGTCCCACGACATCGAGTACAGGATCGACGCCGCCGGCCTGAAGGCCGCCATCGTCACCGACGATGACGACATCATCGAGTCCTTCGAGGGCGCCGGCAACATCGACAAGCTCGCATGCAGGTTCACCGTCAACGGCCACAGGGACGGATGGCTCGACTTCGACAGGGAGATGGAGGAGTGCTCCGAGGCCTGGGGGAGGGTGCCCACTAAGCGCACGGACAGGTTCCTCATGTACTTCACATCCGGGACGTCCGGCAACCCCAAGATGGCCGTCCACGACTACAGCTACCCGCTGGGACACATCCTCCTGGCGAAGCACTGGCAGCAGGTGGAGGCCGACGGGCTCCACTGGACGGTGGCCGACACCGGGTGGGCGAAGAACGCCTGGGGTAAGTTCTACGGACAGTGGATCATGGAATCCGCGGTGTTCGTCTACGAGTACGACAGGTTCGAGCCCCACCACATCATGAACATGATCGAGAAGCACAGGATCACCACGTTCTGCTGCCCTCCCACGATGTTCAGGCTGTACCTGAACGCGGGGATCGAGGGCCACGACCTGTCTTCGCTGAAGAACTGCTGCATCGCCGGCGAGCCCCTCAGCCCCGACACGTTCAACACATGGTACAAGGCGACCGGTCTCAAGCTCATGGAGGCCTTCGGACAGACCGAGTCCTCCGTCATCGTCGGTACCCTCAAGGGGATGACCCCCAAGCCCGGATCCATGGGGAAGCCGTCACCCCAGTTCCGTGTGGAGCTTCTCGACAAGGAGGGGAACCCCGTCCGCCCCGGAGAGGAGGGGGAGATCTGCGTTTCCATATCCCCGAGGGTCCCCGGGATCTTCGTTGAGTACTACAGGGACGAGGTCAAGACCAACGAGACCCTGAGGGACGGATGGCACCACACCGGCGACGTTGCATGGAAGGACGAGGACGGCTACTTCTGGTACCTGGGGAGGAACGACGACATCATCAAGTCCTCCGGATACAGGATCAGCCCCTTCGAGATCGAGAGCGTGCTCGTGGAGCACCCCGCGGTCCTGGAGGTCGCAGTCACCGGAGTGCCGGACCCGATCAGGGGGCAGCTTGTCAAGGCCACGATCATCCTCAGGGAGGCGTACAAGCCCACCGACGAGCTCAAGAAGGAGCTTCAGCAGTTCACCAAGTCCAGGACGGCCCCTTACAAGTACCCCCGTGTGATCGAGTTCGTGGACGCAATACCCAAGTCGATCAGCGGGAAGGTCCGCAGGGTCGTGATCCGCAACAGGGACATCAAGGACCTGATTCCGGAGCCGGAGGACAGGGCCTGAGCCCCTTCCAAAAACAAAAAAAAGAAAGAGGTGCCCGAAAGGGCACCGTTTTCATGCGTCGGGCCAGAGCTGCTCGGCCATCTGCCTGAGTTCGTACTTCAGGATCTTCCCCGCCGCGTTCATCGGGAACTCGTCGATGAAGTGGATGTACTTCGGGGTCTTGTACCAGGCGATGCCCTTCTTGCAGTAGTCGATGATGTCCTGCTCGATGAGGTCGGATCCCGGCTCCTTGATCACGAAGGCGCCCACCTGCTCGCCGTACTTCTTGCTCTTGACCCCAACGACCTGGACGTCCCTGACGCCGGGGCAGTTGTAGATGTAGTCCTCGACCTCCTTGGGGTAGACGTTCTCCCCTCCGCGGATGATCATGTCCTTGATCCTGCCTGTGACGTAGAAGTACCCCTCGGAGTCCCTGTAGCCCAGGTCCCCGGAGTGCAGGTACCCGTTGGAGTCGATGATCTTGGCCGTCTCCTCGGGCATCTTGTAGTAGCCCTTCATGACGTTGTAGCCCTTGCAGCAGAACTCTCCGATGACGCCGTCCGGGCAGGGCTCGTTGGTCTCCGGGTCGAGGATGACCGTGTCCACTCCCTGAAGCCTCTTACCGACGGACGAGCACTTCTTCTCGATGGAGGGCTCGTCGTAGGTGGTCTGGGTCATACCGGGGGATGCCTCCGTGAGGCCGTAGACGATGGTGATCTCCTTCATGTTCATCTTGTCGACGACCTCCTCCATGGTCTTGATCGGGCAGGGCGACCCCGCCATGATGCCGGTCCTCAGGGAGGAGAAGTCGAACTTGTCGAACAGCTTGTTGTTCAGGATGCTGATGAACATCGTGGGGACACCGTAGACGGCCGTGCACCTCTCGGTCTCTATGGTCGTCATGACCTTGATGGGGTCGAACACCTCCACGAAGCACATCGTGACGCCGTGGTTGATGCATGCCATCACACCGAGGACGCATCCGAAGCAGTGGAACAGCGGGACGTTGAGGCAAAGGCGGTCCGTGGGGCCGTAGTTCATGTTGGCTCCCAGCCAGTACCCGTCGTTGGCTATGTTGAAGTGGGTGAGCATGACGCCCTTGGGGAACCCGGTCGTTCCGGAGGTGTACTGCATCATGGTGACGTCGTGTACGTCCACGGAGTCCTTCCTCTCCTGGTACTCCTCGTCGGAGGTCTGGCACGCCAGCGACTTGACCTCGTTCATCGAGTACATCCCGCGGTGCTTCTCGGGACCGAGGTGCACAACCCTCCTGAGGTGGGGGTACTTCTCGCTGTGGAAGCTGTCCCTGGGCTGCGTCTTCAGCTCCGGGACCAGGTCGTACACCGTCTGGACGTAGTCCACGTCCCTGACGCCGTCGATGAGGAACAGGTTCTCCATGTCGGACTGCCTGAGGACGTAGTCGAGCTCGGCGCTCCTGTAGTTGGTGTTGATCGTGAGCATGATCGCGCCGATCTTCGCGGTCGCGAACATGATCGTGATCCAGTCTGGGACGTTGGTGGCCCACACAGCGACCTTCTCGCCCTTCTGGACCCCCATTGCCATCATGCCCTTGGCGACGCGGTCGACCTCGATCCCCCACTCCCTCCAGGACAGGCGGATGTCCCTGTCCACGTAGACGATGGCGTCGTTGTCGGGGTGGTTCCTGATGCATTTGTCCAGCAGGTCGCCGAGCCTCTCGTCGCTGGTGATGTTCTTCCTGGGTATGCACACCATGGGATCGCCTCAGAACGGGGTGTAGAGGACCGCGTAGATCTCGGCGGGCCCGTCGATGGCGCCGATGTAGTGGGGGACGACGGAGTTGTAGTAGACGGTGTCGCCCTCCCCGATGATCGTCTCCTCCTTGCCGTACTTGACCAGGATCTTGCCGGAGACGACGATGATGAACTCCTCTCCCTCGTGGGACGAGGTCTTGTGGACGACGTCGGGCTCGATCCTGATGAACATGGGCTCCATGTGCCTGTCGGTCTTCCCCTTCCCAAGGGGGAAGTAGTGGTACTGGCCGTCGGCGGCCCTGGAGGAGGTCTCCTCGATCCTGTCCTTCCTCTTCACGACTATGGGGTCGGGCTGGAACTGGTCGTCCATGAACGTGCCCACCCTCTGTCCGAGGGCGCGGGACAGTTTGATGATGGTTCCGATAGGGGGGTAGATGCGGCCCTCCTCGACGTCCTTCAGGTATCCGACGTCGAGTCCGGTGTTGGTCGCCAGCTGCTCCTGGGTGAGGCCGAGCCCCTCCCTGTATTTCATGACCCTCTTGCCGAGTTTGTTCATGTCTGTCATTGTCTTTCCTCCTCTCTTTGTCGTGTGAATCCTAAATGTGACGTTCCTCAGCAGTCGTTGGCCCTGATGTGCTCCATGAACTCCCTCGAGTAGAGGTCGGTCCTTATGATGTGGCCGACGTCAGGGATCCTCATGACCTTGCACCCGGGTATCCTGTCCGAGATGTAGTCGCCGAGCTTGGGCTCCACCATGATGTCGCTGAGTCCGTGGATGGACAGCGTGGGGACGCTGATGTTGCACACGGTCTCGCGGGTGTCGAACTCGTCAAGAGCGCCCATCTGGTCCTTCAGGCCGTGGGGGTCCAGGTTCTTCAGGGACCTCACGGGCCTCCCCTTCGCCTCGTGATCAGCGAAGAAGTTCTCCGTGAAGCAGAACGCGTTTGTCATCATGCTTATGTACTCGGGGTCCGCACCCTTCAGGGCGCAGTCCACGATCCCGTTCATGAAGTAGCTGGACCTAGCAGGTCTGTACGGGTAGGCGGACACCAGTGTCAGCGATTTGAGCCTCTCCGGGTGCTGGAGAGCGAACTCCTGCGCGATGTGGGCGCCCATCGACCATCCTAGCATGTGCGCCTTGAACACATGGAGGTGGTCCATCAGCGCCAGGACATCATCCACGAAATCCTGCTTCCTGATCCCGTTCCCGGGGTACCTCGTCAGTCCGGCTCCCCTGTTGTCGAAGGTAATCACCCTGTACTTCGAGGACAGCTCGGGTATCATCTGTTTGAAGAAGGAGGTGTCTCCGGAGAATCCGTTGATGAGTACGACGGGGTTCCCCTCCCCCTCCTCGTGGTAATGCATCTCGATTCCGTTGATGTTTGCGAATGGCATTTGTTTGTCGCTAACCTGCCGGGATAGATAAACGTTGGCTTCGACCGGGATGTGCCAGCCAAAACGACCGCGGGCGGAGCCAGACGTCGAGCATCCGGGCTTATGGGCGCCAAGGCCTGACTGATGTTACCCGATGGGATAACACCAGTGCGGGATCCCGCCCTCCTGCGACGATGCCGTATTCCTTTCGGAATGCTCCTCCATCAAGAATATTCGCGGATTCCGTCCTTCCAGGTGGACCGTCGTTCAGTCCTGGACGACGGGGATAGACGGATGTACGTCCGAGAGGCTCCGGACGGGACCGATGGACATGCATCCTACTCCGACGCAATCAAACCAACATCCTGCGGAATTCGTCCTTAGATGTTGAAATCTTTAAATAGGGTACCTATTTTTCCAGTTTTCATGCCTAAGGTCGTGTACAGAGTCACTATGGACGGCGGCGAACCTGAAGACATCGTGCTTTTTCGCCCCGACCCCCAGAAGGTCATAACGTCGTGGGCGCTGGCCCACGGTTACAAGCCGGGCGACTGCAAGACATCCGCGTTCATCCACCGTTCGGAGTTCGAATGGGACTACGCTCCGCGCAAGGGCGGCTTCTTCTCGGAACGCGAGCATCACATCTGTAAGGCAGTAAGGATAGACGGCGGGACCAACATAAGCGAGTTCAGCGGGAGGAGCTGAGCTCCCCCCTCAATCACTCGTCGTCCGATCCGGACCTGACCTTCACGGCCATACCCTTCCTCATCTGCCTCATCTCGGACTCCACGAGGAAAGCACGGCCGGTCGCGATGGGCTTGTCGTCCTTGTCTGTGACGATGACCTCCTCCATGGGCCTGATCTCCGGATCGCAGGACAGGACGAACTGGCAGAACACGTTCTTCCCCTCGGAGACGAACGGGACCGCGTCGTCCGAGACGGCCACCCTCATGTGGGGAGCGGGGACTGCCGAGACGATCCTCTTGGCGCCCTCCATCCTAAGGGTGTACATCCCGTCGCCTGCGCGCATGGACAGAACGTGCTCCCCGTCCGAGATCACGTTCCTGATCTTCCCGGTCTTCCTGCTGGTGACGAGCTCCACGGGCTCCCTGAACAGGGCGTCCGCGGCCTCGATGCCGAACTGGTACCTGGCGACGGCCTTCGCCCTGATCTTGTCGGCGTCGAACTCCTCCGTGCCGTCTTCCGGGACCTTGTCCCCCTCGACGACGGTCTCGAATCCGACCTTCTGGAGGAACAGGAACGTCAGTCTCTCGGACTCGGTCTCCGTCTCCGCGTCGGGGATCGACGGGAAGAGCGACTGTGCAAGGGGGTACATCTCGTCGAGCTCCGCCGGGACCGGGCCCCAGGGGGAGACCACGATCGGCGTGTAGCCGGCGCATCTGGCCTTGGCGAACTGCTCCGCGTAGGGGCGGCTGTAGGGCTTGCCCTGCGTGTCCTCGAAGAGCGCGGCCCTGCGTGTGGGCGGGACGTACCTGGTGCCGATCCTGTCGAGGTACCTCTTGTAGACAGGCCTGTTCCTGCTCTCGGGGCCCGTGTAGAAGACGGCCCCCTCCCTGCTGATGGGGTCGTAGAGCTCCATCTGGCCCTGGTACTCCCTGAGCCTCCTGAGGCCGTCCAGCAGAGCGGGGTGGGACCTGCACCTGATCTCGGCGAGCTCCCAGAGCCTGCCCTCCCTGAGGTACCTCCTGACCGTCGCCAGCTCCTCCGTTATCTGATAGAGGTTGTGCTCGGCGATGAGCTTGCTGCGCTTGCTCTTGTCCATCCTCCTGAGCTCCTCGATCGTGATCCCGCGGCAAGCGGGGCAGTTGCAGTCGAGGGACTGCATGTCCTGGAGGCGGTGGGTGCCGGTGACGTCCATGAGACGGTCGTCGCGGGCGTAGAGGGCGTAGGATGCCGAGTCGAAGAGGTCGCATCCCATCAGGGTGGCGAGTGCCAGCAGCATCGGGTGCCCGCATCCGAAGAGGTGGACGGGGCGGCTGGGGTTGAGTCCTTTCTTGGACGCCATGACGACGTCCACGAGCTCGGCGTAGCGGTACTGCTCCATGAGGGGGACGACTCCGCCGATGGGGTGGACGTCCACGTCCATGGGGGCCATCGCCGAGGCGCTGTACTCCCTGAGGTCGGTGTAGACGGAGCCCTGCACGACGCCGTTGATCATCATGTCACCCTTCATCCCGCAGGCCTGCTCGGTGCGCTCGAGGGTGGTCTCGAGGGACCTCTTCGTCTTCTCGTGGGACCAGTCGGGCTCGGTGAATATGTCCAGGACGGTCCCGATGTCCGTTCCGATGGACTTCTGGAACTCGACTATCTCCTCGTTGGTGACCTCCACCTCGCCGTACATGTGGCTCTGGAAGGTGCCGGAGTCGGTCATGATGACGCCAGGGAAGTCGAGGAGCTCGTGCAGGCCCTTCTCCTGGGCCTCCTCCTTGAGCTTGGGGGTGTTGCGTATTATGTACGAGTTCGTGATGAGGGCGCGGAACCCGAACCTGTCGTAGAGCTCCCTGGGCTCCACGGTGCGGATCTTGGGGTTGACGACAGGCAGGAGCGCAGGCGTCTCCATGGTCCTGCCGGATTTGGTGGTGAATTTTCCTATCCTCGCGAGTCCGTCCCTTCTGATGATCTCGAACATTGGAGGTGGGATACGTAGGGGTGATATAAAAAGAAGGGATGGGGCCGCCGCCCCGTTTGCATCACTCGATCAGGTCGATCTTGTTCTTGTTGCAGTCGGCGTACACCTTGGCGATGGCGTTCTTCATGATGGTGTCGGGGACGTCCTCGACGTACTCCCTCTTCCAGTCGAGGGTGGGCCTTCCGAACTTGACCATGCCGGGCTTGCCGAGGTCGCAGGACTCCTCTGCATCGAGCATCTTGATCTCGAGTCCCTCGATGATCTCGGGGATGGTCCTGCCGTTGATGTACACCTCGCTCTTCCCCTCATCGACGAGGGTGTCGGTGAACTTGCACGAGATGTCGGCCATCTGCATCTCGAAGATCAGGTCCTTGATGTACGAGGCCATCACGGCGTTGGTCCTCCTGCGGATGGTCGGGTCGTCCGGGTCCTGGGAGGTGTGCCTGTACTCGATGTCGATCATAGCCATGGTAAAGGGGAATGTAACGACGTTAAATATACTTGACGCAAGCATCCGCACATCTTGTTTATCAAACATCATCGGATACGCCGTGCCATGAGGCCCTTCCACGCCGCGATCGTCGTCATAGCAGCGGTACTCCTGGTCGCAGCCGGTGCGACGTATCTTCTCACGCAGGACGACGGGTGGTCCATAACATATGAGACCGACGGCGGGACGTTGCCCGACGGGGCGCCCTTCTCGTATCACGAGGGTGACTCGTTCCCGCTGCCTGTTCCGGAGAGGGACGGGTACGTGTTCATGGGCTGGAGCACCTCTCAGGGCTCTTCGGACACGATGGAGACCGTGGAGGGGCTGTCCGGGGACATCGTCCTGTACGCCTCCTGGATCGAGGCCGTCGAGCACAGCATAGAGTACGTCCTCGACGGGGGGACGCTGCCGGAGGGGAGCGTCCGCACGTTCATAGGCGGGGTCGGGGCGGTGCTTCCAATACCCGAGAGGGATGGCATGGTCTTCGCAGGATGGTTCGAGGATCCGGAGTTCACGACCCCCGTCGTCGTCCTGGGGAGGGATGTCCTGGAGGACGTCACGGTCTACGCCTGCTGGGACGAGGAGGTCCCGACAGGGACGGGATACGTCTGGGATGTCTCCGGCGAGTACTACAATGGGGACATCCGTCACACCGTGGAGGGCACGGTCCGGGAGGAGGTCCTGGCCGAGAGGGACGGGGCATACTACATCCAGACGACGTCCGACCTAACATACACATGGCCGACCGGA
Source organism: Methanomassiliicoccaceae archaeon DOK (assembly GCA_009911715.1). Lineage (NCBI taxonomy): Archaea > Methanobacteriati > Thermoplasmatota > Thermoplasmata > Methanomassiliicoccales > Methanomassiliicoccaceae > Methanomassiliicoccaceae archaeon DOK. The sequence continues at coordinate 636,738 of CP047880.1, forward strand.
TCGACTACGGACGACAGCGTCAGGGGACGCTGGAGCGACGGTGCCGGCGAGAACCTGACGTACGTCGGCATCGGGGAGGCCGGAGGATACACCTGCACCGTCTGGGAGTCCGAGGACGGCACCTGCTACTGGCTGTACCACCTCACGCTGCAGGTCCGCGCCGAGGTCGACGACGGCACGACGCACATTGTCCACCAGCTGGCGGAGGTGTACACCTTCGAGCCCGAGACGTCATTCATCCCGGACGTCTCCGCCGAGTATCCGCTGCAGGTCCGCGGCGCCGGGACGGTGTCGATAGGGGACAGGCTGGAGCTGACCGCGGTCGGCGAAGGGTTCACCGGGTGGTACTCCGGCGGCGAACTGGTCACGACCGAGAGGACCCTCGTCGTGGACAGGGTCGATCCCACATGCAGCTACGAGGCCAGGTCCTCCGACGGCTACACCGTCCTGGACCAGGCCGAGGTGGGACTCGGGGACCTGGGATTCGCCGAGGGATCCGTCATCACCGACTGGGATGGGAACGTCGTGACGGGATACGGGTCGCTGGAGCCGGGATACTACGTCGTCACCGACGCCACGGGAGACGTCACCAGGTACCTGGAGTTCTTCATCGAGGATGCCAGGGTGTTCGAGCACACATGGACATTCGGAGGCGTCACGTACACCATACGGCTGGACATTCTGTACAGCGACGTCTTCGGGTACACGTACTCCGACCCCTACGGCAACATCCGCCTGTCGCTGACAGATCCAGCCTACGTGTCGAACTACCACACCGCCGACGACGGGACCCTTCTCGAACTGATGAGGGTGCTCTCCGCCTACGGCTCCGGCATGGACCGCACGGAGTTCGCCAGGTTCGTCCTGTCCTTCGTGCAGACGATACCGTACATGACGGACGAGGACTCCGTCGGGGAGAGGGAGTACTGGAAGTACCCCCTGGAGACGCTCTGGGACGGTGGAGGAGACTGCGAGGACTCGACCATCCTCTACGACACGCTGATGCTCATGGCAGGATACGACGTCGCTTTCGTGCTCTTCCAGGACCATGCGATGTCCGCCGTGTCTGTGGATGTCGACGGCCACTCCCTGACCAGGGACGGGATAGTCTACGTGTTCTGCGAGACGACGACCGTGTCCGAGATCGGGCTGACCTCGAAGGGCCACACGGAGGACGATGTCTACTACTGGTGCCCGGTGGTCGTGGGCTCCGGGACGGACACCGATAAGAATCCGTGATGACTTCACCGGTGCATGGGTATCAGGCCATCGGTTTTCATGGGGCGTGTCCGTGCGGCACGTCCCCTGGTCCATCACATAACCAACTACGTCACGGTGAACGACTGCGCCAACGTCTGCATCTGCGCGGGTGGGTCGCCGGTCATGACAGACGGGGAGGACGTCGCGGACATGGTCACCATCTCCTCTGCCACTGTCGTCAACATAGGGACCCTGAACGCAAGGACGGTCGCGTCCATGGAGGTAGCATTCGGGACCGCATCGGGGAAGGGGATCCCCATGCTCCTCGACCCGGTCGGGGCGGGCGCCACCACGTACCGCACAGAGGTCGCCGAGAGGCTCATGGGCATGCATCCGACGGTCATCAAGGGGAACGCCGGGGAGATCGGGGTGCTTTCCGGGCTCGGGGGCGACGTGAAGGGCGTGGACTCCCACGGCTCCTCGGACGTCGTCTCCGCCGTGGAGACCCTGGCGCGCGACACTGGGTCCATCGTGGTCGCCACCGGCGAGACGGACTACGTCTCCGACGGAAGCGTCACGTACAGGCTGGAGAACGGGACGGACATGCTGGGCAACGTGTCCGGGACCGGGTGCATGGTGTCCTCAGTGGTCGGATGCTACATAGGTGCCTGCGGCAGGAGCATAGACGCGGTGGCGTCGGCCGTCACAGCATTCAACATCGCGGCGGAGGTCGCCGTCACGAGATGCGGGGGACCCGGGACGTTCAGGCCCGCCCTCTTGGACGCGATGTTCAATCTCGACGGGGAGACCCTCGACGACAGGGCGAGGTGCGAGAGGGTATGATCGACGACATCCTGGAGTTCAACAGGCGCTTCGTGGAGGACAGGGGATATGAGCGGTACGTCACCACCAAGTACCCCGACAAGAAGCTCGCCATAGTGACCTGCATGGACACCCGGCTCACCGAGCTGCTCCTGGCCGCCCTGGGGCTCAGGAACGGGGACGCCAAGATCATAAAGAACGCAGGCGGGAAGGTCACTGGGCCGTTCTCAGCGGAGGTCAGGAGTCTGCTGGTCGGGATCTACGAGCTGGGCGTCGAGGACGTCATGGTCGTGGGCCACACGGACTGCGGGGCCCAGCACATCAACGGTCCGGACATGATAGAGGCGATGAGGTCCCGCGGGATTTCCGACAGGGCCATCGAGACGTGCAGGTACTTCGACGTGGACTTCGACGAGTGGCTCTGTGGCTTCGACTCCGTGGAGGAGTCCGTGAGGTCGTCCGTCAGGATCCTGGAGGACCATCCCCTGATACCGGATGACGTCCGCATATGGGGATTCGTGATCGATTCCGTGACTGGCGAGCTGAGAAGGGTCTGCCGATCAGAGCATCTTGAGGCTGCCGGTGACCTGGTCTATGTCGCTGCAGGGGGCCGCCCGATGCCGACGCACGTCTGGCTGCCAGGCTCGACCTGCGTCCTCCCGGCGTCGGTGATGATGCACGTGTAGAGGCCGTTGCTGCGGGCCTCGTTCATGTACCTGATCATCTCGTCCCTGTTGGCGACCTTGAGGACGACCTTCTTCTGCCCTCCGGACATCCATGCGTCGAACGACTTCCTGTCCATCTTCTGCGCCCTGAGCGCGAGCTCGACGGATGCGTGTCCGACCTGGGCGGCCATCTTCCCCTTCCCCATGTCGAGGTCCATCCTGACGAGGACGACGATCTTGTACTCCTCGTCCGCTCTGACGCTCTTGAATCCGAAGCCCATGCCGGCACCAACCTCCAGGTTGTAGTTAACGTTTAGGGGAGTGCGATCCCGCTTCCCTCGCCAGCTGCCTGCCCGTAGTACGTGAAGCGTCCTCCCGAGTACCCGTACGACCCGTCGACGCAGCCGAGGGGGACGTTACCCTCATCCACCTCCGTGATGCAGTAGGATGTCCCGTTCTGGCTTACCCTCAGCTGATGGTAGTCTTCCGGGACGGACGAGGGTCCGGTGTAGCTGTCAAGGGACACTGCGACGAACCCGTGGCCGTTCACAACCGCGATCCCGGCGTCGTATCCGGATGCGATGAGGATCGATGCCGCGAGGACGGCAAGGTCGCCGGAGTCCCCGACCGAGGTGTAGAGGGTCTCGGCGGGGAAGGCCCAGTATGTGGATGTGGAGTGGTAGTACGTGTCGGAGCCGACGGTGAAGCAGCTCTGGACGAAGTCAAGGATGTAGTCCGCGTACTCCTGGCCGGATGTCGATGCGCCGGGGTTGCGGGAGAGGTAGGCGTTCCTGAGCCTCTCGGAGAGGAGCTCCACCGATCCGTCGGTGTTGATGAACGAGGCTCCGCTCTCCGCGGTCGGGCTGTGCCTCCTGTCGTCGGGGACCCCGTCGGCGTTGATGCACCCCAGGAACTCGTCCAGGGAGACGTCGACGTAGACGGAGTACGATTCGCCGTCGTGGACGAAGCTGTACTGTACATGGCTGTTGCCCAGGTAGTCCATCACACCCACGTACACGGCCTCCGAGCCGTCATCCGCGATGCAGTGTACCGTCACGGTGTACCTGCCGAGGTCCGGGCTGACCCAGGTGAGGTCCGCGGTGTCCTTCGTGATCGCCTGCGAGGTGTTGGAGTATTCGTCGCGAAGGATCCATGTGAACGTGGAGAACCCTTCGGAGGCGCCGTCGGAGAGCCATATCGACAGCTGACCCGACGAGTCCAGGCGGGCGGACATGTCGCCGTCATCGAAGGCCCTGCTGAGCTCGATGAACGAGGTGTCCGATACGATTATGGCGCCGTCGGAGGGCTCCCCGTAGCCGGGGGTGTCGACGGAGCCCTGATCGTCCGCGGGGGTGCCGAGGGCCAGGAGGACGGAGATCACAGCCACGATGACGACGGTGATGACCGCCGCCGAGGCGAGGTGCCTGAAGCGCATGTCGTCCTGTACATCCATGAGGATGAACCTGAGCTTGCGCTTGTGCCTCCTGCCCTCCAGGTTGTGTCCGCAGTGTGGGCAGAACGGGACGTCGTCGGTGACGTCCTCGCCGCAGTTCGGACATTTCATGGTATCCGTCAGTAGATCCCGACGTGCCTGTAGCTGATGACCACGTCCTCGTCTCCGATGTCGAACGTGACCGAACGGTCCATGGGCTGGAGCACGAGGCTCGTCTCCTGTCCGCCGAGTGTGACCATGCTGATGCTGACGGGTCCGTTGGTGCTGACGAACCTGAGGGACACGGTGCTGTCCTCCGTGACTCTCAGGACACCTGTGGCGAACCAGCCGTCCGCCTCGAAGCCTCCCTCCAGGTGGACGTTCACGTAGTCGCGCGGCAGGTCCGCGGAGCTGAGGTCGGTGACCTCGTCGACGCCGCAGACGATCCTGTCGAAGAGGAACTCCTGCGATCCCGTGTCGATGTACATGCCGTCGGACGCGGTCACGGACACGACGGTCCCGGCCGTGACCCAGAGCCCGCCGACAACCTCTGCGTACTGGTCCGCGGGGATGTAGCCGTTGAAGGAGTACGCGTAGGAGTCGGAGACGGAGGATCCGAAGGTGTACAGGGAGTAGCTGAGGTTCTCGTCGTCGGGCAGGTCCAGCAGGGTGATCGGCTGGAAGGTGATGTTCTCGTCGATCGTCATGGTGAAGGTGCCGTCCTCCTCGGAGAGGTACATGTCCAGCGGATAGGCCATGCCGTTGTCGACTACGCCTATGTCGAACGGTTCCCCGGTGAACGTCATCGTGAACTCGACGGTCTGCTGACGGTCCACGACCAGAGGCATCTGGATCTCGTCGCCGGTCTCGTCGTAGAAGAGCACGCCGTCGCATCCCTCCGCGAGGTTGACGGTCAGCTGGTCGGCGTAGGTGTCCTGGTTGTCCCCTCCGGAGAATCCGAAGACCAGGATCGCGGCGAAGAATGCGACCATCACGAATCCCGTGATGTATCTGACTGTCCTGGTGGGCCTGTTGCCCTCCTTCACGCTGCGGTTGAGCAGCGCGGTCTTGACGGAGGACGTCCTCTTCTTCTTGGACTTGGATGTCGATGCGTCGGGCAGTCCCTCGACTGCGACCCCTTCCATGGGGGTCATGCTGAGCGCGGGGTAGATCTCCTTGAACGAGACCTTCCTGTCCGCGGGAGTGTCCTCGGACACCCTGACGAAGATTCCGTTGCTGGCCATCTCCAGTCCCTGGTGGGCCATGCCCTTGACGAAGGTCATGGCCGGGGACATCTCCGACTCGGGGTCGTCGCTGGTGATTCCGATGGTCAGCGGGTAGATGGACACGACGTTGAGCGAGAGGCCGATCGCCTTGGCGATGTCGGACATCTTGCCGAAGAACACGTCGAAGTTGCGCGGGCCGTCGTTGCCCGCTACCCTCATGTACTTGGCCCCAAGGACGACCATCATGTAGTCGGTGTCGAAGCCCAGTCCCTTGAGGGACGAGAGCAGGTACAGGAGGTACCCCTCCATGAACGCGTTCTCCTTGGACCTGACCCCGGACATTATGTCGTGGATCTCGGAGGAGTCCCTGTTTATCGGGCGGGACTTCTTCATGAGGATGGAGCACGACATGCCGTAGTAGGCCGTGCCGGACTCGGAGTAGAACACGGTGATGACGCCGTCCTCGACCATCCTCAGGATGTTGGAGGTCACGGTGGACCTGGGCGCCTCCACCTTGTTGACGATGTCCGTGATGCACAGCGGCCTCTCGTAGACCGCATCGACGATGTCGATCTGGACGGGGCTGGTGATGAGTCCCACGGATCCGTCGAGGTCGACCATGAGGAACCTGTCGACCTCCGCCGACTGGTGCAGTGACATGTTGATGTAGGGTTCGGGCCTCTTGTCGACCCTGTCGTACACGACCTTGAACCTGGACGTCTCGCCCGACGAGAACTCCTCGGTGGAGCTGACGGCGTAGGTCTTGCCCGTCGCGTTCTCCACCGCGCGGCAGACGAACTCGGTGAGCATGTCCATCTTGGACGACATCACCCTGTCGCCCTCGAACACGAGGGTGAGGGGGTTCAGCGCGAAGATGCTGAACTTGAACCCGGTGATCCTGGCGAATGACTCCTTGATCTTCAGGATGGAGTCCTCCAGGCTGCCGGCGCCTATGTCGATCTTCAGGGAGTCCGCGAGCTCGCGGGCGTACTTCGCGCGGAGCTGGTCCAGGCTGAGCCCTATCTCGGCGGCGTAGCAGTCCAGCATGTTCGCGACCGACGACATCCCGCTGTAGTAGCGGGACGGGTCCGTGAACGTCTCCCGGCACTGCTCCTCGGCGCCCTCGTCGGGCTGCTTCGAGCCCGCGATCTTCAGCGCGAGGTTGGAGTAATAGACCGATTTCTTGTCGGCGTCCGGCTTGAATCTGATGATGACGCCCGACTCGGTCATCTTGTCGAGAACGAAATGCAGGGAAGACGAGGGTATTCCCAGGGAGGCCGCGATGTCGCTGGGCCTCTTGCTTCCGCTGCAAAGCTCGTTGTAAACGGAGATCTGCAATGGATCAGTGAGGGGGACCACGCCCTTCTCGGTGAGCAGCACCGTGAAGTTGCGCAGATACTCATCTTGATTGCCCATACCGTCCAAATCGGCTTGTCTGATATTATAATTAACGAGGGATGCTCGGAGGATGTGTAACCTCCGGCATCACTCTATCCTGCGGGACAGCCTCTGGACGAGCTCCGACGGTTCCTGCTCGGTCATCGCCGAGGACATCACCGCCGCACCCGCGGCACCGCACCTCATGACCTCCGGGTAGTTGTCCGGGGTGATGCCGCCGACGCCGTAAACCGGGATGTCGACCGCGTCGCAGATGGCCTCCAGGAACGGCACGCCGCGCGGGTCGGAGTCCTTGCAGGCGGTGTGGTAGACGTGCCCCGCGAGCACGTAGTCCGCCCCGAGGTCCTCCGCCTCCTTCGCCTGCTCCACGGAGTGGACCGAGGCGCCGACGAGGGAGAAGTCGCCAAAGTCCTCGGTCTCCTTCATCAGCTGCATGGGAAGGTGGATCCTGCAGATGTTCAGCTCCCTTGCGACCTCCATGTTGGAGTTGATGGCAAGCGGGACGTTGTGCCTCTCGCAGATCTCCAGGCACTGGGCCGCCAGGGAGAGCAGCTCGTCGTCGCTGAGGTCCTTCTCCCTGAGTATTATCATCTCCGGATGGGCCGCCGCGAGCAGTCCTACCTGCTCCAGGAACGGCCTCGCGCAGAGATTCCTAGCTGTTATCACTATCATGTTCTCACGTAGTCCGTCATCACTGGCTGGAGCCCCTTGCGGCGAAGCGCCTCGGTTATCTCGGCCAGGTCCCTCGGGTCCGAGATGACGAACTGGCCGTCTCCGTGAGCCTCTCCGCTGTGCTCGCCGATACCAACACTGACTCCTGCGGATATCTTTGTTGCGCTCAGTCCGACGATCCCGTCGCGGAACACTGGGCGCTCGCGGGTGGATATGGTCTGTCCCGCGAACGGCAGGAAAATGCGGTACGCCAGCGAGACCTGCAGCAGCTGCGCCTCCGTGACGGCCACGTGGTTGTCGACCCCGCCCGCGGGCCTGAGCCTGGGCAGGGACATGGAGGTCTCCGCGTGGGGGTAGTGCCTCTGGATCTCCATCGCGTGCAGTCCGCAGGCGAACGCATCCTTCCTGAAGTCGTCACGGAGCCCCAGGAGGGTGCCGAACGCCACGCCCCTCATCCCGCCCCTGAGCGCCCTCTCCTGGGCGTCGAACCTGTACGAGAAGATCCTCTTGGGTCCGGCGAGGTGGAGCTGCTCGTACCTGATGGGGTCGTAGGTCTCCTGGAAGACGGTCACGTAGTCGGCGCCGCAGTCGTGGATGTGCGCGTACTCGTCGGAGTTCATGGGGTACACCTCGATGCCGACGGTCGAGAACCTCTCGGAGGCGAGTCTCACGCACTCGCCGATGTAGCCCACGTCCGATCTCGCCCTGGATTCGCCGGTCAGGATGAGGACCTCCTTCAGACCGGTGGCTGCGATGGCATCGAGCTCCTTCGCGACACCCTCCAGGTCAAGCGCGGCCCTGTTGATGCGGTTCCTGCAGTTGAACCCGCAGTACACGCACTCGTTCGAGCAGTAGTTGGACACGTAGAGCGGGGTGAATAGGCAAACGGAGTTCCCGAAGTGCCTGCGGGTCTCGTCCCTGGCCCTCTCCGCCATCTCCTCTAGGTGGGGCTCGGCCGCAGGGGACAGGAGCGCGGCGAAGCCGTCGATCCCGCACTCGCCCTCCAGGGCGTCCATGACGTCCCTCTCTGAGAACGACCCCGGGTCGTAGGCGGAGGTCTCCCCGAGCACGGTGTCCATTATCCCCGAGTCGAGCATCTCCATGTTGTCCAAGTAGTCCATGGCGTCCGTGTGCTTCCTCGATGCCACGGGTCTCACTCCCTGAGGAACCCGGTCAACGGGCTGGAGGCCTCGGCCCTGCCCTCCAGGACCCTGCCGGGTCCGGAGAGGTAAGCCAGCCTACCGGCCTCTATCGCCATCCTGAAGGCCCTCGCCATCCCGGGGATGTCCTTGGCTGTGGCGACGGCGGTGTTCGCCATGACCGCTGCGCACCCGATCTCCATGGCCTCGCAGGCCTGGGAGGGCCTCCCGATCCCGGCGTCGACTATCACGGGGAGGTCGACCTCCTCGACGATCATCTTGACGAAGTCCCTGGTGAGGAGGCCCCTGTTGGACCCTATGGGGGCGCCGAGGGGCATGATCGCGGCCGCGCCAGCGTCGGCCATGGCCCTGGCCGCCGTCAGGTCCGGCATCATGTACGGCATGGGGATGAAGCCCTCATCGGCCAGCATCCTCACCGCCCTTATCGTCTCGCAGTTGTCCGGCAGGAGGTACTTGGTGTCGCGGATGATCTCTATCTTCACGAAGTCCCCGCACCCGAGCTCCCTGGCGAGCCTGGCTATGCGGACGGCCTCCTCGGCGTTCCTGGCCCCGGACGTGTTGGGGAGCAGGGTGATGCCATCGGGCATGCTGTCGAGGATGTTCCCCTCGCCGGGTGAGCTGGCCCTGCGGACAGCAAGGGTGGCCATCTCCACCCCTCCGTTCTCGATGACGGCGCGGGTGATGTCCAGCGAGAACTTCCCCGAGCCCAGAATGAACCTTGATTTGAACCTGTGTCCCCCGATGATGAGATCGTCCGACATGTTGATCGGTCGGGGGATGGGCGCTGAAAATTTACGGTTTGTCGTCTCCGAGGACAATGCGGACGGCCATGTTGGCGACGTGGCCCGCGCACACCATGACCCTCGCCGCGGTCAGGCCCGGCCCCTCGTCGGATTCCGAGAACCCGTCCCCGCACACGTACAGGCGCGACATGCGCCTCTCGGTGGCGATCAGGTTGGAGCTACCGAATCCCGCCATCCCGGAGCACGAGACCACGACGGCTCCTGATGTGCCAGACAGGATGGACTCCACGAGCATGGCCTTCATATCCGGGCGGTCGAAGCACTCGCAGACGACATCGCATCCGGAGAAGACGTCGCAGGCGTTCTCTTCCGTGACCTCCCCGTCGAACACCTCCAGGTCGAGGTCCGGTTCGATCCTCAGGAGATTCTCCGACAGCGCCTCGGTCTTCCTCCTCCCGACGTCGGACGGGACGTAGTACTGGCGGAACAGATTGGTAGGGTCCACGGTGTCGAAGTCGGCTATTACCATGCGGCCGACGCCGGTGCGGGCCAGGGCGGTAGCCACGTGGGAGCCCATCCCGCCGCATCCGGCCACCCCGACCTTCGCCTGTGCCAGACGCTCTGATGCTTCCCGCGGGAGCGGTGACTGTCTCATGTCATCCGCCGCCCACGAAGCTGACGATCTCGATGCTCTGTCCGGGTGCGAGCACGGTCGTTCCGCGCTCTCCCCGGGGGCAGATCGTGCCGTCGATCTCCATCGCGACCCTGTCGGTCCTGTGGCCTAACAGGTCCAGGAGGCCCTCGGCGGTGGTGCCCTCGGGGACCTCAGTCCCGATGCCGTTGACTGTGACGATCATGTCAGAGGAACTCCGGTGGTATGTGCGGTCTGACCTTGAGTATCAGGTCCCTGAGCTCATGGGCCGCGGCGGCGACGTCGTTCTGTGCGACGACGGCGGAGACCACGGCGGCGGAGTCCGCCCCCGCCCTGATGACGTCCTGTATGTTCCCGCGGTTGATGCCTCCGATGGCCACCACGGGTATGTCCACCGCCTGCCTGACCTCGAATACGGCTCCGAGGCCGACGCCCTGCATGGCGTCCGGCTTGGTGCTCGTCCGGAACACGGCCCCGACACCGACGTAGTCGGCCCCGCCCTCCTCTGCGGCCACGGCCTGCTCCACGTTGTCGACTGAGATCCCGATGATGGCGTCGTCCCCCATCAGCCTCCTGGCCGTCTCCAGGGGGATGTCAGACTGTCCCAGGTGGACGCCGTCCGCGCCGGATGCCATGGCGATGTCGACCCTGTCATTCACTATGAATAGTCTGCACATCTCGTCGGCGTACTGGCGGATCAGGTTGGCCTGCTCCAGCATAGCCCCTCCATCGGCGTTCTTCATTCTGAGCTGGACCACGTCAGCCCCGCCCTCGTATGCCATCCTGGCAACCTCGGCGTCGCTGCGGCCCCTGGACAGCTGGCTGTCCGTGACGACGTACAGATCGAACATGTGCCGTGCTAGACGGGGATACGATAAAAAAGTAGTTGAGGACGGTTCGGAACGACCGTGCTCATCCCTGTCAAGCTTCCATCATATATCCGGTGGGAGATGGGGTGTCGATCACATGGCAAAGCCGGACCGGAGCATCCCCATAACGGCCAGACCGACCTTCAGGAAGGACCTCGTCGAGATGATAGTTTCAGTCCTGGTGATGTCGTTCGGAGTGGTGCTGACAGTCAAGGCACAGATGGGGGCTTCGCCCATCGTCTCGCTGCCGAACGTCCTCAGCGGCGTGGTCGGGATGTCCCTGGGGACCACCGTGTTCATTGTCTACTTCATCCTGATCCTCATCGAGTGGGCCCTCATCAGGGACCGCAGCAGGATTCTCCTGACCCTGAGCCAGCTCCCGTTCACCATGCTGTTCAGCGTTTTCGTCGACCTGATCGTCTGGATGCTGGGGGGATGGGTGGTCTCCGGTCCGGTGGAGCAGTGGGTCCTGGTAATCGTCGGGACTGCGATCATCGGCTTCGGATGCGTCCTGGAGATCGACGCGAACATCTCGATGCTGGCGGACGACGGGCTGGTGCTGGCGATAAGCCAGGTGACCAAGGTGCGTCTGGACAAGGTGATGATCATCTTCGACATCTGCTTCGTAGCATCTGCATTCATCGTCTCCTACGTGGCGTTCCACGACTTCGTCGGGGTCGGATGGGGGACGATCTTCGCCGGCATAACCCTGGGCCTGTTCGTGAGGCTCTTCACGAAGGTCGTCAAGGGGTACATCCGGAAGGACGGCAGCATCGTGATGTGACCGACGACATCTTTAATGAATGATCGTGCATGCTCGGTGCATGAGCATCCTCTACCGCTACGGGAGCACCTACTACATCAACATGACAAACAGGTGCCCATGCAGATGCGTCTTCTGTGTCAGGGACTCCACGCCCCGGCTGGGCGACGCCGATTCCCTGTGGCTCGACCACGAGCCCACGGTCGACGAGGTAATGGAGGAGCTCAGGAAGGTGGACCTCTCCAAATCCAGGGAGGTCGTCTTCTGCGGATACGGGGAGCCGACGGAGAGGTTCGAGGACGTCCTGGAGTGCGCCAGGAGGATCAAGGCGGAGTTCGGGAAGCCCGTCCGTCTAGACACCAACGGCCTCGGGAGCCTCATCAACGGCAGGGACATCGTTCCGGAGATGGAGGGGGTCATAGACTCGGTGTCCATCAGCCTCAACGCGCCGAACTCAGATGAGTACCAGGAGGTGAGCAGGCCCTCCTTCGGTGAGGCAGCCTATCCCGCTGTGCTGGAGTTCATCAGGGAGTGCAGGGAGCGCATCTCCGGAGTGACGGTATCCGTCGTCGGAGGCTCGATCAGCCAGGAGTCCGAGGACGAGTGCGCCCGCATGGCCCAGGAGATGAACGTCAGGTTCAGGGTCAGGTGACCTCCGATCTGTCTCAGTTTATTGTTTAGCGACCGTTGTTAATTCCGCAACCGTATTATATTATCATTTCACATTAGCGCTATCGATAATTTAATCACATGATAATATCGTAATAAAGATAGAATAAATGATTTAAAAGGTGAAAAAGATGATATAATGACGATTGCATCAATAATCATGGCTATCAACAACTCAAAAAACTCGAACAACGGACCGAATTCTACCATCAATATCGTCCCTAGCTCAGATCTCAGGAACAATTATTCGAGGATTCACGACCTGAGCACCAGTACTGGGGAGCCCGTATACATCACGAAGAATGGCTACGCAGATGGGGTTTTCTTCAGCATGGAGGCCTTCGAATCGTATCAGAATAAGCTCATATTGAGGTTCGAAAGGGAGGTCATGGAGAAGAGATACTACGAAGACATCATCTCAATGTCTAGGGGCGAAGGTTGCACTCCGCAGGAAGCCGCGGACAAGATCAGAGCGGAGCTGGGCGTTTGACCGAATACGATGTCAGACTACATCGTGGAGCCATCGCCGATCTCAGCATGATTGTCAGATACATACGTGATGATCTCGGGAGCCCGATGGCTGCAGACACGTTCCTAAACCAGGCCGTGGAAGCTATGAACTCCTTGGCATCAATGCCTGAGAGGAATCCTGTGGTGCATGATCTCGGCACCGACGAAGTGACCTTCAGATGGATGCCGGTCAAGAACTTCGATCTCATCTACCATGTGGATCAGACCAGGCATAGGGTGTATGTCGTCGGAGTCGTGTACGCGAGGGCGTCTGAGGATACGATCAAACTGAGGATCGCCCGGATTATCGGCACCATGGATGACAGTCAAGGTGTTCGCTGAGGCATTTTTTCAACAATCAGGGCGGAGGTTTTATCGGCTAGGGGTCCGAGGACGAGTGCGCCCGCATGGCCATGGACGTCAGGCTCGGGGCCGGATGATCGTCAGAGATCCGTTCTGGAGAACGAGCGCATCGAGATGACGAGGTTCGCAATCAGGACCAGTATTCCTGTGCCACTCCCAAGGACAGCGGCCGACTCCAATCCCGACCCTGTGGAAGCCATCATCATAATCACGGCGATGATCATGGATGCTGTGCTTACGATAATCCAGGGGACGCTCAGGCCATTCTTTCCTTCGAATTTGCTGGTTACAGATGATGAGGACATCATCAGACAGCATGTAGTCGAGCACACCGATGCGGGAACGGCGGAGTCCGGGTGACCCGCGGCGACAAGCGCAAGGTAGCACAACACTCCGAGTAGGATGGAGGGCAGGACGGAGGTGGTGGCGAAGCGCAGGGTCACAATCCCTGTTCTAGACACACCCGCTGAAACCAGGAACGTCCTCCAACCGCAGATGTCTTCGCTGGCGATAGCCCCCATGGGGAGGAAACTCCCCACAAGGATGGCAAGGACCATGGACAATACAATCGCTGGTGTGGGGTCGTCCAGGACGGACCCCCCACATCAGGCAGAGTATCGCTGTCGGTGCCAGCATCGATACGGAGAACCTCAGCAGGGTTCTCACATCCTGTATCGATGCCGGACCGTACATCACAGATCCCACCTCTGGAACCTTCTGCAGGACACCGTGTACGAGGCGGCAAGGATCACCGCCATCACCAGGACGAGCAGTCCGATGACGGCAGTCATGTCGCCGCCCAGGATCTCAGTGAAGATGTTGGACGCGGCGACCAGGAGGGCCACACTGACGACCAGGATGATGATGGACACGTACTGGGCCTTGGCGCTGTTCCCGGTGATGTAGTTCGTCGCTATGGAGATGCCGCAGACGGTCATGGCGAGGATGAAGCCCAGGACGGAGGTCTGCGCCACCAGGGTGATGTCGGTCTGGCCCGTGGCGATCCAGATTGCTGATGTGACAATGAACCCGATGACCGTTCCAATGAGTACGAAGATCATGCTGCTGATGAACTTGGACGTAACTATCGCCTTCCTGGGGATTCCGGCGGACACTGCGAACACGTTCCACTGGCACTGGTCATCCCATGAGAACGTGCTGGAGATCAGCGAGGCGAAGAGCATCGCGCAGATGACGCACATCGTGGCACCCTCGTTGAACACCGCGCAGAATATGATTCCGAACACGGCGATGTAGAGTATTGCCGACTTCAGCAGGGAGACGTCCTTCAATACGAGGGCGTTCATGAGCTCTCACCTCTGATGACCATGACCATGATGTCGTCTAGGGACGCGGGGTCGACCACAAGTTCCGGATAGGCCTCCTTTATCCCGTTCCTGTCGGAGACCAGGGCGGACATCCCGTAGTCGTCCTTCCTGGTGCTGACGATGTTCTCTTCCCCGATGGAAAGCACCTTGGATGCGCTTCCCCTGACGATGCCGTAGTTCTCGAGGATCGAATCCTTGGAATCATTGAACACGACCCTTCCCTTGTGGATGAACACGATGTAGTCCGCGATCCTCTCAAGGTCGGTGGTGATGTGGGAGGACATCAGTACGGAGTGGGATTCGTCCTGCATATACTCCATCACGATGTCCAGAAACTCGTCTCTCGCCGCTGGATCCATGCCTGCGGTGGCCTCGTCCATCAGCACTATGTCTGGGCTGTGGGAGAGAGCTACGGCGACCTGGACCTTCATCCTCATACCGCGGGAGTAATCCTTGAGCTTCTTGTCCAGGTCTATCCCGAATGAGGACATCATCCTCTCATAGGACTCCTGGTTCCACTTGGGGAACAGTCCCGACATGGTTCTGCCGATCTGTCTGCCGCTCATCTGCTGGAAGAAATGGCACTCGTCGAACACGACCCCTATCTCACCTGGCCTGGCTGCGCGATCCTCTCCGTTGATTCTGATGTTACCGGAATCAGGCAGGTTGGCTCCGGTGAGGCATTTGATCAATGTGGTCTTGCCTGCGCCGTTCTCCCCTATGAGTCCCACCACATACCCTCTGGGTATGTCGAAGCTCACGTCTCTCAGTTCAAATGAACCGAAGGACTTGTTGAGCCCCTTTATCTCGACTGCGTTGTCCAATTCAATCACTCTCGTACAGGATTTGGACCATCTCTGTCAGCTCCTCGCTGGTGATGCCGCCACGCTTGGCGACCTCCACAGCCCTGCGGACGTGCTCCTCGGCCAGCCTCAGGTTGGCCTCGCGGAGGAGACCCGGGTCCTGGGCAGCGACGAAGCTTCCCTTGCCGGCGACCGTCTCGATGAAACCTTCCGCCTCGAGGTCGTTGTAGGCCCTCTTGGTGGTGATGAGGCTGATCCTCAGGCTCTGTGCCAGTGCGCGCATGCTGGGAAGGGGGTCTCCCGCCTTCAGCTGTCCGCTCATTATCTGGCTCTTCACCTGGTCGGTGATCTGCTCGTAGATCGGTTTCCCGCTGGAGTTGCTGATGATGATCTCCATCTTCCTCTGACATCCTGTACGTTGTTGGTGTATATAACTGTATATGTACGATATACACAGTATTCACAGGTATACACAGTCCATGGCCGCTGACCATTTGAAGGTTTGCCCGGACCGGGTCCCCTATTTTATTATTAAGTAAAGCATGAAGTCCTAATGCTTTTATAATACGTCTTTAATCGCTCGGGCGGTAAAATGACTGGCGATGAGAAAAAGAAGAGAGACCCTATTTTCACGGTCTGCTTCGTAGTATTCATCCTGGCCGCCGTATCGGTGGTCGGAGTCTACATCGACGAGCACTACCTGACTGAAGACACAACGAAGGCCGCATACGGTGACCAGGTCACCGTGAACTACACCGGTACATTCTACGCCTACTACGGCGAGGAGAACGCGGTCGTGTTCGACACCAGCTACAGAAGCATCGGCGAGAACGACGCCATCATCAAATCCAACAGCTTCAACAAGTCCAGCTACAGCACCCTGTCCTTCGAGGTCGGAGGAAACAAAGTGCTGACGGAGTTCGGAAACGCCGTCGTTGGCCACAAGGTCGGCGACAAGATCCAGGTCACGATCCAGAACGGATACCCCGCCGGTTCCGACTTCTACACCCAGTCCACCCAGGGACTCACCGTCCCCATCGTTCAGGAGATGACCGTCGCCCAGTTCGAGGACCTGTACGACTACAACCTGACCGACGGAGGAATGACCTACATCGACAGCACAGTCTACGGATGGCCCGCCACAGCGTACTCCGCCGACAACAAGGTCTACATCACCAACATGCCCGAAGCAGGACAGACCTACACCTACACCCCCAACGGGGAGGTTTCCGACGGCGACGAGGAGACAGCGGACGACGGACACAGCTTCGGAACCACCACGTTCACCGTCACGAGCACCGACAACGGAGGCAACATCGTCTTCGACATCGCGTTCAGCGAGACCACCTCCGTGGGCAACAACGGCGACATCCAGATGATCCAGCTCGAGTTCGGAACCGAGACCTGGTACGTCACCAACGTCAGCAACGGTGAGTTCACCTACAAGACCTGCGATGAGGTTAGCAACGCGACTCTCTACTTCGAGATCGAGATTGTCTCCATCGAGTGATAAACCCCACCATTTTACCTCCCCGGGAGAGATCCCGGGGATTCATAATTCTGAACGATCTCCGGCTTACTCGCGAGATCTGTCGCCGAGTGTCCGGGCGGTGTCTCCGATCCACACGGCATATGGGTCGTTCTCCGAGGCCGAGAACATTCCTATCAGTGCCGCGAGCATCTCCATGTCCTTGTCCAGGTCGGTGTTCGTGTACTCGTCCGGGTCGCGGTTGATCGTCACCCTGTGACGTCCGTCCCTGCAGAACTCAATGATGTAGATGCAGAATCCCGTCCAGCTCCTGTGGATGTGGAGACGGCCATCCTCCATGTAGGAG
The DNA here is from genome assembly GCA_009911715.1 of Methanomassiliicoccaceae archaeon DOK. Lineage (NCBI taxonomy): Archaea > Methanobacteriati > Thermoplasmatota > Thermoplasmata > Methanomassiliicoccales > Methanomassiliicoccaceae > Methanomassiliicoccaceae archaeon DOK. The sequence continues at coordinate 653,848 of CP047880.1, forward strand.
AACCACTTGTCCTCCATCTCCAATGGGACGTGCCCCCAGCTCAGGGTGTCCATCTGTTCCGGTGTGAGGTCCATGAGGAACTCCGTGACGACGTGCATCTCCGGCATGTCGCACGTCTTCCAATCGTCCCTTGTGGCCTTCCTCTCCGGGACCACGACCCTGGACTTTCCTGAGAAGGGGTTGAATGATATCGTGCGCGGTGCGGGCATGTCATTTCCTCGTAAGAACATGCCCGAACGGGTCTTAAACGATTCCAATCCAGGGCGAGGGTTGAAGTCCGTCAGATCAATTCCAGCCTCATGGCATTCGTGCACACCACGATTCACGTGACCGATCTCGACAGGAGCATCGCCTTCTACGGCAGGATCGGGATGGACGTGTCCCGGAGGTTCGGGCCGCCCGGACACGAGATCGCGTTCCTGGGCGACGGCCCTACGAAGCTGGAGCTGGTGGCAGACGGGAAAGGGGGTGTGGACTACCCCGAGATATCAATAGGGTTCACCAGCGGCGACGCTGGGAGGCTCGCCAGGGATGTCGATGAGAATTTCGTGGGGCCTGTGACCCCGGCCCCGGGAGTCGAGTTCTATTTCGTGAAGGACCCGGACGGGTACACCGTCCAGATCCTCCAGGAGTGATCAGAGGATCTCCTCTAGCTTCGCCAGCATGTCCTCGGTGTCCTTGGCCAGGATCCTGATCACCCTGTCCTTCTTGGGACCCTTGTCGACGATGGCGTCGGGGATGCCCTTGCACTTTCTGAGGGCCTTCTCCGTGGCCTCGGAGAACTTGTCCTTGCCCATCTCGGCGGTGACCGAGGTCATCCCGACCTCCTCCATGACGTCCATGATGTCGTCGCCGTAGGCGATGCTCATGATGCAGCGGGTCTCCGGACTGTGCTTCATGACGGTCAGGAGGATGTAGGACAGCCCCTCGGCGGTGCCGAACTTGGCGGGTCCGTTCTTCCTCAGTATCCCGTTGTGGACGACCATCCTCTTGTCTATGGCGGCGATCTCCTCGGGTCCCGCCGCGTCCTTCAGGGCCATGGCGATGTTCATGCCGCCCTTGGGGACCAGTTCGTCAGGCACGGTGTCCACGATCTTAGCGGCCGCCGCGTCCAGGGCGTCGAGGATCTGGAACTTGTCCGTATCGCCCTTGAGCTTGACCATGGTGTTGACCACAACGTCCCCTTTCCCTATGGCGTACTGAGACGATATGGACTCCTGGATGAGTTCCCTGGACTTCAGGACGGCGTTGACGATGTCCAGTCCCTTGGCCATATTCGCTGTGATGAACGAGGACAGGACGCATCCGCTTCCGTGGCCCGCCTTCCTCAGACGGGGGTACTCCATCTTCGTGAACTCGGAGGACAGGTAGAGGTAGTCCACGACGGTGGGCGTGTTGAAGTGTCCGCCCTTCATCAGGACAGACGATCCCTGCTTGCCTATGAGCTCGCAGGCGAGCATAAGGTCGTCCCTCGTCTTGATCTTCATCTTCGCCAGGACCTCGGCCTCGTGTTTGTTCGGTGTGACGAGCTCGCACATCGGCAGGAGCTTCTTCTTCAGCGCCGATGCGTATCCGTCATCCGACAGGGACGATCCCGTGCCGGACACCATGACGGGGTCGACGATGAGCGGCATCTCATGGTCCTCCAGGATGTCCGCCACGGTTCCGACGATCTCCGCGCTGTAGAGCATACCAGTCTTGACTGCCTTGATGTCGCAGTCCTTGAGCACAGCCTCCAGCTGCGCCTTGATGAACTCCTCCGGTATGGGGAGGATGCCGTCTACCCCGCAGGTGTTCTGCGCCGTGACGGCTGTGATTACTGAAGCGGCGTGGACCCCGACGACGGACATGGCCTTGACATCGGCCTGGATGCCCGCGCCTCCGATGGAGTCAGAGCCCGCCACTGTGAGTGCGGTTCTCATGCTGTGGTGCATGCTCTGTAACTATTAAAGGCGTTCAGAGCCCACTAAGGATTAAATAAAGAACCTGCCATCAGCGGAACCGATGAAGGTCTACAGCACTCACTTCATTCTCAAAGGCAAATCCGACTACAAGGACCTGGCTCCGGTGTTCCCGGACATCCTGAAGATGTTCCTCGAGGAGATCGGACAGACGCCTGAAGAGGAGGAGATTCTCCAGATGCTGATAGAGCTCAACATGATGGACCTCGAGCGCAACAGGAAGCCGGAGGGCTACAACCGTAAGGGTAAGGTCCGTCTCGTGTTCCCCATGGACAGGAAGGAGTTCTACATCAAGACCTACACCAAGAGCACCGACCTGTCGCACATCGCCGACAACATCAGCAACATGCTGACCGCCGCCGGCATAAGCTTCACGGTGAAGCAGAACGACAACGTCGAATTCGACTGATCGTCACCTGGAAATCGACGCGAGTCGGGCTCCGTATCAGAATCATCTGTCGGAGCGTCAGCTCTGCATCCGGGCATGATCGGCAGGGCGTCTCAAAAATCTAGATGGAAAAATGGAGGGGGAGTGGATCCCCGCTCCGGTTTATCGTGTCAGTCCAGAAGGGCCTTCCAGCAGTTCTCTATGAGCTGGTTCTCCTGTCTGATGACCTCGTCCCTGAGCATGATCTGCTCTATGGCCTTGGAGATCTGGACGTCGGTGGACTGCGGGGAGGTTCCTCCGTAGGAGTTCCTGCGCTCGACGCACCTGACCACCGGGAGGATGTCATAGACGTCCTGCTCGATCCTGTCGGAGAACTGTCTGAGCTCCTCGAGGGTCATGTCCTCCAGGTTCCTGCCGGTGTCGATGCTGTGCCTGACGGCGGCACCGACGATCCCATGCGCCTCGCGGAACGGGACGCCCTTGGTGACGAGGTAGTCGGCCAGGTCGGTGGCGTTGATCTGCCCCCTGCTGGTGACCTCGAGCATTCTGTCCCTGTGGAACGAGGTGGTGGAGACGACCTTGGACATCATCTGGGCGCTGGCGATGACCGTCGCCATCGAATCCATGACCGGGCGCTTGTCCTCCTGCAGGTCGCGGTTGTACGTCAGGGGGAGACCCTTGGTCATGGTGATCATGGTCATCAGCGCCCCGACGACAGCACCCGTCTTCCCGCGGACGAGCTCCGCGATGTCGGGGTTCTTCTTCTGGGGCATGATGGACGATCCGGTGGTGTACCTGTCGTCCATCTCGATGAAGCCGAACTCCTGGGACGACCAGAGCACCAGCTCCTCGCAGAGGCTGGACAGGTGGACGGCGGTCTGGGCGGCGCAGTACGCCAGCTCTGTGACGAAGTCCCTGTCGCTGACCGAGTCCATGGAGTTCTCCGTGGGCTCCCTGAACGCCAGCGCCTCTGCGGTCATGCGCCTGTCTATGGGATACGTGGTCCCGGCGAGCGCGGCAGCACCCAGGGGGCACTTGTCCATCCTCCTGAACGCGTCGAGGAACCTGTCGGCGTCGCGGGAGAACTTGAAGGCGTGGGCCAGCATGTGCTGGGCCAGGGTCACCGGCTGGGCGTGCTGCATGTGGGTGAATCCGGGCATCACGGCATCGCCGTTGTCCTCGGCCACCTTGACCAGGGCCATCATGAGCCCGTTGACCGCCTCGGCGGCCTTGAGGGCGTCGTCCCTCAGGTACATCCTGAAGTCCGTCGCGACCTGGTCGTTCCTGCTCCTGCCGGTGTGCAGCTTGCCTCCGGCGGGGCCGATCGCCTGGGTGAGGCTGAACTCGATGCAGGTGTGGACGTCCTCCAGGGAGTAGTCGAACTCGAAGATGCCGTCCTTCACTTTGACGAGGATGTCCTTGAGTCCGGATATTATCTTGTCCGCGTCCTCGGCAGGTATGACTCCGCACTTCTTCAGCATCCTCACATGGGCGAGTGACCCCATGACGTCGTAGAACGCCAGGTGGGAGTCCACGTCGAGGGAGGAGGTGAAGGCCAGGGTGGAGTCGTCCATCCCGGCCGAGAACCTTCCGGACCACAGGGCCTGCTGCAAGACGATCACTTCTTCTTGACGGCGTGGCTCTTCGCGGCGGTCCTTCCGGGGAGTCCCCAGACGTAAATGAACCCGGTCGCGGAGTTGTGGTCGAAGACGTCTCCCTCGGCGTAGGTGCTGAGTCCCTCGTCGTACATGGAGTACGGGGACTTCCTGCCGACGACGGTGGCGCTTCCCTTGTAGAGCTTCACGCGGACGGTTCCGGTGACGAACTCCTGTGTCTTGTCGACGAATGCCTGGATGGGCTCCATGAGTCCTCCGAACCAGAGTCCGTCGTAGACCAGCTGGCAGAACTTCTGCTCGATTCCGCGCTTGAACTCGATGGTGTCCCTGGGCAGGGTCATGGCCTCCAGGGCCTGGTGGGCCTTGATCAGGGTGACGGCTGCGGGGCACTCGTAGGTCTCGCGGCTCTTGATTCCCATGAGGCGGTCCTCGACGTGGTCGATCCTTCCGACGCCGTGGGCTCCGGCGATCTTGTCCAGCTTCTCGATGAGCTTGACACCGCCCATCTTCCTTCCGTTGAGGGCGACGGGGATTCCCTGCTCGAACTTGATCTCGATGTACTCGGGCTCGTCGGGTGCCTTCTCGGGGTCCACGGTGTTCTCCCAGACATCTGCCGGGGGCTCGGCCCAGGGGTCCTCGAGGATTCCGCACTCGCAGGAGCTGCCCCAGAGGTTCTCGTCCCTGGAGTAGGGGCTCTCCTTCTTCACGATGATCTCGATGCCGTTCTGCTTGGCGTACTCGATCTCCTCCTCTCTGGTGGTGATCCACTCGCGCATGGGGGCGATGATCTTCATGTTGGGGTCCTGGGAGACGATTCCGACGTCGAACCTGACCTGGTCGTTTCCTTTGGCGGTGCATCCGTGGGCGATGAACTTGGCGCCCTCGGCCTTGGCGACCTCGACCAGCTTCTTGGCGATCAGGGGTCTGGCGATGGCCGTGCTCAGGGGGTAGACGTTCTGGTACAGGGCGTTGGCCTTCAGGGAGGGCCAGACGTAGTCGGTGACGAACTCGTCGGTCACGTCGATGTAGTCCGCCTTGATGGCGCCGTTCCTGAGGGCGCGGGCGACGATGTCGTCCTTGCTGGGGGGCTGTCCGACGTTGATCGCGATTGCGATGACGTCGACGTTGTACTTCTCCTGGAGCCAGTGGATGGCGACGGAGGTGTCCAGTCCGCCGGAATAGGCGAGGACGACCTTGTCTCTCTCGGCTTTCTTCTCTGCACTCTTGGCTTTGGATTTGCAGGCTGCCATTGTGATCGGAGTCTGTGATTGCCTTCTGGGATATATGCTTGGTTGGACGCGCGTGCGTGCGAAAACAAGCCGGATGGTCCTGTGTCTGAAAACAGACATGTTTTCCACCGGTGCAGAATTCCGATTCCGACACCTGTTTCACCGTGAAAACATGCTGTTTCCATGGTCACAGTCGGGTCTGCGGGACGCCAAAACCGTCCGTGCGGAAACTACTGATATTTCATGTGTCTGAAATGGAACAATACCTTTTTGAACACTTCATCAGTGGTGTCCGCACTACACTGTGTGATGGAAATGACCAGAATAGGCATCATAGGGGGCACGGGATACACCGGCAGCGAGCTGGCGCGCATCCTGTGCACGCATCCGGACGTCGAGATCGCAGCCATGACTTCCCGTCAGAACGCCGGTGTCAGGGTGGCGGAGGTCCACCCGTTCCTCAGCGGATACGTCGACATAGACTTCACCGAGAGGATCTCCGACACGAAGGACCTCGACCTCGTCTTCGTCGCGACACCCCATGGTGTGGCCATGAACGAGGTGCCCGCACTCCTCGACCAGGGGATCAAGGCCATCGATCTATCCGGTGACTACAGGATGCACGACGTCGCCGTCTACGAGAAGTGGTACGGACATACCCACACCGATGTCGACAACCTGCAGAGGGCGGTCTACGGCCTGCCCGAGTTCTTCCGCGACGAGATCCGCGGCGCGGACCTGGTCGCCAACCCTGGATGCTACGCCACGTCAATCATCCTCGCCTGCGCCCCCCTGCTGAAATCGGGCTTGGTGGAGGAGGACGTCATCGTGGACGCCAAGTCCGGGACGTCCGGGGCGGGCATGGTCCCGAGTCCGCGCACCCATCACTCGACATGCGGCGAGTCGATAATCCCCTACAGCGTCGGCACGCACCGCCACACTCCGGAGGTGGAGATGGCGGTCGATCGTTTCGCGGGCTCGCACATGAAGGTCACGTTCGTGCCGCAGCTGATCCCGATAGTCCGCGGCATCCTGTCCTCCTGCTACTTCGATTTGAAGAGGGGGGTCACACAGGAGGAGATCGACGGGGTCTACCGCTCCCAGTACAGCGGGGAGCGCTTCGTACATTACGTGAAGGAGCCGTCCATCCGCGCGGTCGTTGGCTCCAACCACGCGCAGGTGTCGTCGCGTCTGATAGGCGACAAGGTCGTCGCGTTCGGCGTCGTGGACAACCTGGTCAAAGGGGCCGCAGGACAGGCGGTCCAGTGTATGAACCTCATGCTCAATCTCAAAGAATCCGCCGGGCTGGACATGCCCGGACTGGGGGTCTGAACATGGTAGAGATAATAGATGGTGGAATCACGACGCCCCAGGGCTTCAAGGCCGCGGGGGTGCACAGCGGAGTCAAGTACCGTTCCCTGGACCTGGGGATGCTGTACTCCGAGGTGCCCGCGAGGGCGTACTGCGCATTCACGAGCAACAACGTCAAGGCCGCCCCCGTGCAGGTGATGATGGAGGAGAACTCCCCGACCCTGTCCGCGGTAGTGGTGAACAGCGGAAACGCCAACGCGCTCACCGGGCGCCGCGGGATTGAGGACGCCTATGCGATGAAGCAGGCGGTCGCCGCGGAGCTGAACCTGGACCCGAAGGAGGTGGGAGTCATGTCCACCGGTCTGATCGGCCGTTTCCTGGACATGCACAAGATCCGCTACGGAATCTCCCGTGCATCCCGCGAGCTCGACGTTGGGCGCGAGGCGGACAAGCTGATTTGCGAGGCGATCATGACCACGGACACGATCAAGAAGGAGTGCGCCGTCCGCACCCGTCTCAGTGACGGGACGCTGGTGTACATAGCAGCCATCTCCAAGGGGAGCGGGATGATCGAGCCCCACGTCAAGGTGCTCCACGGGACCACCCTCACGATGATCACCACAGACGCCACCCTCGGCGACGACTTCGCCGACACCTGGCAGTCCATCCTCGACGACTCCATGAACATGGTGTCGGTCGACGGCGACCAATCCACCAACGACACATGCATCCTCATGGCCAACGGGATGTCCAAATCCAAGCCCGCCGACCACGACCCAGAGTTCGAGGCCGCGCTCCGTCTGGTCATGACGAAGATCGCACGCACGATCGCCATGGACGGCGAGGGCGCCACCAAGCTGATAGAGGTGCAGGTCACCGGCGCCGAGTCCAAGGACGACGCCAGGAAGGTCGTCAAGACGATCATCAACTCCCCGCTGGTCAAGACAGCCATCTTCGGGGCCGACCCCAACTACGGGCGTCTCATGATGGCAGTGGGCAACAGCGGGTGCAAGTTCGACCTCAACGAGGTGCGCCTGACAATCAAGGGCGGGGACATGGAGGTCCCGATCCTCGACTCCGGGGCACCCATCTTCCAGGACGAGCGCGCTGTCGAGGTGGTCCGCATGGCGATGGACAACAAGGAGGTCACAATCATGGTCGACCTCGGCGTCGGGGAGGAGAGCGCCACCGGCTGGGGCTGCGATCTCACATACGACTACGTCCGCATCAACGCGGAGTACGCCACATGAGGCGGTGGACATGGACGATCTATACGTTCTCAAGTTCGGTGGCAACGCGATCCGTGGCAGGGACGACATGATGCGCCTGTCCAGGGAGATCGCGGAGCTCATCCGTGACGGTGACAGGATCATCCTGGTCCACGGCGGGGGCCCAGAGATATCCGAGGAGATGGAGAGGCGCGGCATGACGCCCCGCAAGGTCTGCGGGGTCAGGGTGACCGACGCCGACTCCCTGGATGTGGCGGAGACGGTTCTCAGGAGGCTCAACGCCGAGATAGTCGGATGCCTCCAGGAGTCGGGCGTCCAGGCCCTGGGCATCCCGGGGTACTTCTGCACCGTCTGCACGAGGAAGCCCCCGATGAAGGTCGTCGAGGACGGCAACGAGGTCGAGGTCGACCTCGGTCTTGTGGGCGAGGTGTCAGGCACCGATCCGCAGTGCCTGTTCGACCTGCTTGAGCAGGGGATCACCCCCGTCATCTACCCCATCGGCAAGGATGCCGAGGGCAGGATGCTCAACGTGAACGCCGACACCATGGTCGCCGGCGTAGCGGCCGGTGTGGGATGCAGGGAGATGATCACCATCACTGACGTCCCCGGCATCATGCTGGACATCAACAACTCAGGCTCCAAGGTGGACTCCCTGACCCTGGAGGAGGTCGACCGTCTCATAGCGGACGGCACGATCTCCGGAGGCATGATCCCCAAGGTGGAGGCCTGCAGGAAGGCCCTGCTCGCAGGGGTCTCCACCGTCAGGATGGTCAACGGGAAGGATCCCAGGAGCATAATCACGGACATCAAGAAGGGCGTCCCCCACGGGACGGTCATCACGAGGTGACACAATGGATTTCAACGAAGTCAAGGAGAAGAGCGACCGCTACCTGTTCCAGAACTACGGCCGCATACCGCTCTCGTTCACGCACGGCAGCGGCTGCTACCTCTACGGCAGCGACGGGAGGGAGTACCTGGACCTGGTGGCCGGCATCGCGGTCAACTCCCTCGGCTACGCCCATCCGGACGTGACCAGGGCTATCCAGGAGCAGGCCGCCAGGATGACCCACGTCTCCAACCTGTACTACGTGGAGCAGCAGGCCGAGCTGGCCGAGAGGATCGCGTCCATCACCCCCGGGGAGCTGGACAGGACGCTGTTCTGCAACAGCGGGGCCGAGGCCAACGAGGGCGCGCTGAAGACGGCGGTGCGCTACACGGGGCGCTCCAAGGTGCTCGCGGCGCTGGACGGGTTCCACGGGAGGACGTCGGCGGCGATGGGTGCCACAGGCCAGGAGAGCATACAGAAGTCGTTCGAGCCCCTCATCGCCCACTCCTACGGGTACTTCAGATTCGGGGACCTGGAGAGCGTCAAGGAGATGATGACGAAGGACGTGGCCGCCCTGATAGTCGAGCCCATCCAGGGGGAGAGCGGGGTCCACACGGCCTCCGCAGAGTTCTTCAAGGGGGTCCGCGACCTGTGCGACGACAACGGCACCGTGATGATCGCCGACGAGGTGCAGACCGGGATCGGGCGCACCGGGGAGTGGTACGGCATTCAGAACCACGGCGTCGTGCCGGACATCATCACAATGGCGAAGGCCCTCGGGGGCGGGACGCCCATCGGGGCGGTCACGACAACCGACGGCATCTCCGCCATCATGACCCCGGGGACCCACGGCACGACCTTCGGCGGGAACCCGCTGGTGTGCAGCGCCGGATGCGCGGTCCTGGACGTCATGAAGAGGGACGGCGTCGTCGCCCACGCCAAGGAGATCGGCGCGAGGTGGATGGCCGACCTGAAGGCCATCGACTCCCCGAGGATCAGGGAGGTCCGCGGGTGCGGGCTCATAATCGGCGTCCAGATGGACACGGCCGAGACGGCGTCCATGGTGCAGAGGTACTGCCGCGACAACGGCGTGCTCATCAACGTCGCCCACGGCGGCACGATCCGCCTGATCCCGCCGCTCATCATCGACGATGCCCAGAAGGACGTCTTCACGAAGCTCCTGGCCGAGGCCCTGGCGCAGTGAGGGCTCCTTCTCCAAACGCCCATCAGGGGGAGGCGTCAGCTTCCCCCGCAGATCTTTTTTCGGAATGGCCCTGTATTTCAGAAAATTCGGTCCAGTCGCAATCAGGCCAGTCCGTCTTTTGTTTCCATGAATCGTCGCATCGTGCTGACGGTCATCGAAGATTGTCTATCTGTATGAGAACGAATCCCGAATGGGAATAGGTTCTTAAAGCCTATCAGTCGGATGACAGCACATCCAACGATGGGTTCCGATGGCGCTATATGGATTCTCGCGTATAGATAACGCATCCAGTGAATCGCGATCGCCAATCAGGCCATCTTTAAATAAATACGAACCGTGAAAACCATATCGATTCACCATGCCCGCCCCCTCATCGAAATCAATGCTCGTTCTTGCCGTACTGGCGGTCGTTCTGTCAGCCTCGCTGCTGCTGGTCTCCATGCCGGGGTACGACGGTGAGGACGGCGCCGGAGCCGCCGAGGATCAGACCACGATGGTTTGGTCGGAGGCGCAGGCGGTCGTATTCAATGGTGATGAACCGATCGGCTACAAGACGATCCAGGCAGCCATCGACAGCATCGTGGGCAAAGGCACAGTGTACGTGGCGAAGCATCAGTTGCAGGAAGGCGACGGGGCAATCACGATACAAGACAATCGGGCCATCACACTTCGTCTGATAACCATCGACGGAAATGATCAACCGATCGAACCTAAAGAAGAGACAGGAACAACTGAAAATGATGAGCCAACGATAACAAGAGCGGAAGGCTATCAAGGCCCGTTGTTTCATATCTCATTGAAAGGAGGAACGAGTGGCAGCTCACCTTCGTTGACCATCGAGGGTATGACGATACACGGAGGCAGTAATCAGGGGATTACAGCCACCGACCCACTCATCATAATAGCCGAGGGCAATGTGAAGATCAGCCAGTCGAAACTGTGCTATAACAACAATACCTCCTCGTTAGGAGGGGCCGTGCGCTGTGAGAAAGGCGCAGTGGTTGAACTCATCAGCAGCGAGATCACCGGATGTCATTCGACCAAGGGCGGAGCGGTGTACAGCAGCGGCGGTCTCATTGTCAGTGGTACCAGCATTCACTGTAACACCTCCGCCGGAGATGGTTCTGCCATTTACTCCGATGGTTCAAGTGGGGTATCCATCACATACTCAAGCGATCAAAGTGATGGGAGCATAGTTAAAAATAACAATTCTCAAGACGGCAGCGGTCAGATAACCATAGTTGATTCACATTTGAGTGTATATCGGTCTACAGTAGGGTCCAACAACGACTCGGGTTGTATCATAGAATTTGTGGCATCTGACATGTTATCTCCGATGGTAGATTGTTATTATTCTAAGGTTTACGGATCAATTTCCATGACAGTAGATGGCACTTGCCAGGCTGCTTGGCTCATTGATATGATTTATTCTTGTGGAGCAGTCACTCTGAAGCCTTCTGAGAATTGTCTTGGATTATGTTTACTACGTAACACGGCTCCGGATTATTTGAAAGTAAACTTGACTCCTCCAAACGGTTATGCATCGGGAACACAGACAGAAGAGATAGAAGAAAGTAAAGTTGATTTCTATTATATTTCCAACTCGCCAAAACCAGGCGGGGAAGGCGTCTCTACAATTATATTAACCGATGAAAACGAGGAGCCAAGGGCTGAAACGTATGTGTCTATCTTGAAGGATGGTAAGATACTGTTTGCTGGATTTACTGATAGTGAAGGTCGTCTGGGGTACAGCGGGAACCTCGGATTCTGCATGGTCAGATTTTCCACAGAAGATTCCGAAGGAAATTTCAGAGAGAATATGTTTTCTGTGTCTTTGACCGAAGATCAAGACATAGTAGGTGAAGGTCTAAACGTTACTCTTGACGCTGATTATCCGATATATGTTCGTAATGTAAAACCCCAACCACAAGGTACATTGTCCATCAAAACAACAGACAAGACCTCCTATCAAGAAACCATTGCTGAATTCAGTCCTCACCTGGGGCCCAGGCAGAATCTGGTAAAATATGTGGACGTCGGTTTCGGGGAAGTCGGGGAAGAATCTGGTAATGCACAAATTCACATGGTGTTCAGCCTCGAACTCCCTGACGGCATCGACCCCGACCGCGTCATACTCTTTCGCCAGCATGGCGATTCCGTCACCGAGATGGGCTACGTCCCTTCCTCGTCGTTCTGGAACAGTACTGACGACTGCTTCACGGTCGAGTACATCGGCGGAAGCTATTACGTCACCGTCAGGTCCAGCCAGTTCTCGGTCTTCGCCGTTGGCGAGGAGGAGCCCGCGCCGTCGCCCCCTCCGGAACGCACCGTCGTCACGGCGGTCATCGAGGACAGGCAGGTGCGCATAAGCGTCGGCCCCGAGAGCTACAAGGAGTACAGCGTGCGCGACTCGGAGGGGAACCTCCTCCTCGGATGGCAGTCCGGGGCGTCCGGCCTGACCATAAGGTTCGACCTCCTGCCTCCGGGTGCGGAGTACAAGGTCATGGGACGCTACGCCGGGACGACATCGGAGATCCTGGAGGCAACCATCGTCGCACCGAAGGACCCGGTCATAGAGGTGGTCTCGGTGAGCGTCGACAGCGTCATCCTGTCGTCCGAGGAGATGGTGGAGTACAGGCTTCTGCTGGAGGACGGCACGCCGGTCGGCGGATGGGTCCCGGGAGACGGAGAGGACAAGGGATGGGCCGACCTGGACCCCACCCTGGACTACTACGCCGAAGCCACATCCACCTCGGACGGGATGACCCTCTCCACGGGGCCGGTCCTCGTGAAGGCGGGCGTCAGCGCCGAGGTCACAGGTGTCATGAAGCACGGCGGCGCCTTCCTCGTGGTCACCGGCATCGGACAGGGGTTGTCATGCACCGCGGACGCGGCGGTGTACCACTCGTCCGGCATGTCCGTGACGTTCGGACCGATCCAAACCGGAACCGTCACCCTGACGTTCACAGGGTCCGACGGCGGGGAGGTCCGCACGATGGAGGTTCTGGTGCCCCCGGTCCCGCAGGACTCGGGGGACGACGCCGACGTGATAACGATAGACTCCCTGGAGGGTGTCATGTACAGGCTCCACGACCACACCGGCGCGGTGGTCTCCGACGGATGGGTGCACGGGGGAGGCGAGCTCTCCTGGTCGGTCGACCCGTCCAAGGGCTACTTCGTCACGATGGTCACCGGCAACGAGGACGGCGCGGTGCTGTTCCCCATGACCGAGGTCAAGCGTCCCGCCGAGATGCTGGTGTCGGGGGAGGCGGCATGAGGATCAAGGACGGGATCAACCCCGTCGACCGCGTGAACGCGGTGGCGGCGGAGAGCGAGTCGAGTTCGGAGGAGAACGAGACCGCCGAGGAGATCCAGCAGTCCACCGAGATCCAGAAGTTCGAGGAGTTCGGCAGGGACACCCTGAAGGATTCCGTTTCAAAACGCAAGAAGACATCTTACAAGAGCGCCCAGAAGAGGGTGCTCACGACCATGATGGCCGTGTCGGCCGTCGTGGTGCTCACGGTCTCGCCGATATCGATCTTCGAGCCGATATTCGGTCCCGTCCTGGACCCTGTGTTCGGGCCGGTCCTCGACCCCGACTACGGGGACCAGGAGGACCCGGGCTACGAGGGAGGGGTCACAGGCGGCTTCTCGGAGGTGGTGGCTTCGGAGGACACCATATGGTACACAGTCAGTCTGGAGGGCCTGCAGGGCGACGAGACCATCACGGTGGACCTCACCAACAGGTTCACCGACCGCTCGTCGACGGTGGGCGGCGACGGGGACTCCGGCTCCCAGACGGGGCTCAAACCGGGGATGACCTACACGCTGACCCTGAGGGACGGGTCGCACGTGCTGTCCTCCGTCACAGTCGAGACGCAGCGCGAGGTCGAGACCTTCTTCCACTTCGAGGGCGGGGAGTGCACCTGCCTCATCGACGGGATGTTCCACTTCTCCGCAGAGATCATCGACGGAGGGGTGCAGCACGGATTCACGGCGACGCTCACCGACTGGTACGGTAACGTCTCCACCGCAACGATTGACCCGGAGGCCGGGGAGTACTCCCTGCCGGTCACCGGGGCCGGCCTCCTCGGGGACACCGCGGTCCTCAGGATAACATGCATCCAGGACCTGGAGGACGGAGGGACAGAGCTCGTGGTCCTCCACGAGTCGGAGTACACGATCTGAACAACGCATTACGGAGAGGATAGGAAATGCAGGAGAACGAGTCGAGGGGGTTCCCGGTCGTAAAGGCGGTGGTGCTGGTGCTGATGCTGGTGGTCACCCTTGTGTCCTGGTTCCTCGCGGACAGGATATACGGGGAGGGCTCGGTGTTCAACGCCGCCCCGACCGGCGTGGACAGTATAGACTCGGTCTACCAGGCGATGCCCGACGTCATAGACTGCATCAGGCTGCTGTTCCTGATGTACGTGTTCACCAAGGTGGTGCAGTTCATCGTCACCAAGACCATGAGCGGCAGCAAGAGGAACATGACCGCCGCCAAGATGATCAACAGCTTCATCAAGTACGTCGTGGCGATCCTGGCGGTGCTATCGGTGCTGTCGGTCCTGGGCGTGGACACGGCGACACTCGTGGCCAGCGCGGGCATAGTCACCCTGGTCGTGGGTCTCGGCGCGCAGAGCCTCATCGCGGACGTGGTGGCGGGTCTGTTCACCGTCTTCGAGGGGGAGTACGGCGTGGGGGACATCGTGGTCATCGAGGGCTGGAGAGGGGAGATCGAGGAGATCGGTATCCGCTCCACAAGACTCGTCGATGCCGGCGGGAACGTGAAGATCATCAACAACAGCGAGATCGTCTCCGTGGTGAACCAGACCCAGAACTACTCCGTGGTCACGACCATCATCTCGATCGAGTACAGCGAGTCGCTCACGAGGGTCGAGGGAGTCATCGAGGACAACCTCGAGCGCATCAAGGCCGCGATCCCCGAGATCGTCAACGGTCCGTTCTACAAGGGGGTCACCGCCCTGGGGCCGTCCAGTGTGGACCTGATGTTCATGAGCGACTGCGACGAGAACGACTACTTCGTAGTGCAGAGGGCCATGAACAGGGAGCTCAAGCTGCTGTTCGACGAGAACGGCATCAACATCCCGTACCAGCAGGTGGTCGTCCACCAGGCGGCGGAGCAATCCGGCACCCAGGCCCAGGTGGTCGATCGCTCCTCCGACGGCTTCGTCGCCGAGCAGAGCAGGATCTCCAAGGGGATGGAGGCGAACCAGATCTGAGGCCTGCCGCCCATCCTCTCCGGACCCTTCGGGACGGTTGACACGGCTGTCCCATTTCCAAACCTTTTACACATTTTCTGTCTATTTTAAAACATTATATACCTGTACGGGGATGTCTTCGAACATGTCCAAAAGCGTCATCAAGGAGAGTCTCGCCGAGAAGACCAGGATGTACATAGACGCCACCCCAGCATCAAGGACTGCGTCGCCAAGGGGCTCATCAACTACTCGTCACTCGCCAGGATGATCATGAAGGACATCGGCGTGGACAACGAGGAGGCCGTCATGATCGCCTGCCGCCGCTACGCCTCGAAGCTCTCGGTCACCACCGACCACGAGCTCAGCATCCTAAGGATCCTGAAGGACAGCAGGCTCGAGATGAGAACCAAGACATGCATCGTGACGGCCAAGAACGACTGGTCCGTCCTCCACAAGATGGACAACCTGTTCAAGGACCTCTGGAACGAGAACAGCATCATGCAGTGCGTACAGTCCGCGTCCGCGGTGACCATCATCGCAGACACGCTCCTGAAGGAGAGGATCATCGACACCGTCGGCAGGTTCAACCTCATCAAGGTCAGGGAGAACCTGGTGGAGATCGCCGTCAAGTCCCCGGAGAAGATCGTGGACACGAGCGGAGTCATCGCATACCTGATCACCAACCTGTCCGACGCCGGCATCAACATCGAGGAGACCGTCAGCTGCCACACGGACACCATCTTCATCGTCGGGGAGTCCGACATGATCAACGCGTACTCTGTGCTGACCAAGTGCATCCAGTCGGCCGAGGAGACCATCAGGGGCGAGTGAGTCCCGTCAAACCACATTCACGTGCTCTGCCTCCGGCATTATGCCGGGGGTTGGGCATCATGTAAGAAATAACGTGTGTGCAGAGGAGGATACCTCCCCAGATACACACAACGATTCAATATCATCCTCGAAGTAGTTGTTTTTCCGATGTTTTTCCATCTGGGTTCGGCACATCAGGCGGTTCCAGTTTACGGAGGTAGCCATTTTTACAATCTCTCTGCCGATTCTGGAAGACATCTCAAAACGACGTGTCAATCTCATGAGGAAAGAGGGGTGGTCGCCCACCCCTAAGGAGTTTTCAGAGTATCTTGGACAGGAAGTCCTTGAGGCGCTCGTTCTGCGGGTTGCCGAAGAACTCGTCGGGGGTGTTCTCCTCCGCGATGACCCCTTCGTTGAAGAAGAGGACCCTGTCGGAGATCTCCCTGGCGAATCCCATCTCGTGGGTGACCACGAGCATGGTCATCCCGGAGTCGGCCAGGTCCTTGATGATCTTCAGGACCTCGCCGACCATCTCCGGGTCCAGAGCGGACGTGGGCTCGTCGAAGAGCATCACGTCGGGGTTCATTTCAAGCGCCCTGGCGATCGCCACACGCTGCTGCTGTCCTCCGGAGAGCCTCGACGGGTACTGGTCCGCCTTGTCCTGGAGGCCGATCCTGGCCAGGAGCTCGTCGGCCTTGGCAGAGGCTTCCTCCTCTGTCATGATGCCCAGCTTGACCGGGGCCAGCATGATGTTCTCCTTCACCTTCTTGTTGGGGAAGAGGTTGAAGTTCTGGAACACCATGCCGATCCTGCGGCGGAGCAGGTCTATGTCCGTCTTCGGGTCGAGGATCTCTATTCCCTCGAAGACGATGCTGCCCGCGGTCGGCCTCTCCAGCAGGTTTATGGATCTCAGGAAGGTGGACTTCCCGCATCCGGACGGTCCGATGATGGAGATGACCTCCCCCTTGTGGACGTCCAGGCTAATGTCCTTCAGGACCTCGTGGTCCCCGAAGGACTTCCCGAGGTTCCTGATCTCAATCAGTACTTCGCTGTCAGTAGGCACGGTTTAGCCTCCTCTCTAGTCTTCTGATAAGATACGTCAGCACGAGGACTATCGACAGGTAGATCGCTGCGGCCACTATGATGGGCAGGAGCGCGTCGTACGTCTGTCCCCTGATGATGTCCGCTCCCCTGGTCAGATCCATGATTCCGATGTAACCGGCCACGGAGGTCTCCTTCAGCAGGGAGATTCCCTCGTTACCGATGGCGGGTAGGATGTTCCTGATGGCCTGCGGCAGGATGACGTTGGTCATGGCCATCCTGTTGCTCATACCGAGGCTTCTGCATGCCTCCATCTGTCCCTTCGGGACCGCTGTTATTCCTGAACGGACGACCTCAGCCACATACGCGCCTGAGTTCAGTCCGAACGCCACCGATGCTATCAGCACACCGTTGTCCGACGATGCGAACACCACGTAGTAGATCAGCAGCAGCTGGACCATCACAGGCGTTCCGCGTATCACGGTGATGTACACGTGGCATATCGCGTTCAGTATCCGCAGTTTGCCCGTCATGTCGTGGGTGCTGCGCACCATCGCCACCACGGAACCGAGGATCAGACCGATGATGAGGGCCACGACGGTGATGATGATGGTGTTCTTCAGACCCTCGAAGATATACAGGTAACGGTCGTTCTTCAGGAAGTCCGTGTGGAACCTGTCCTTGAGGTCCGCCCACCAGCCGGTCTCCTCGGACTCATCGTCGTCCTCGGCCTGCTGGTTGCTGTAGTAGGAGGGGACCTCCTTGTACTCGGCGTCGGCGTAGTACTGAAGGATCTTGTCCACGGTGCCGTTTGCGATGAGCTTGTCCAGGGAGTCGTTGACGAGGTTGTAGATCTCCGTGTTGCCCTTCTGGAAGATGAACCCGTAGTACTCGGGTTCCGCATCCAGGATGTCCAGGATCTTCAGGCCGGAGGTCTTGGCGACCTGTGCCTGCGCCACGGTGCTGTCTACGATCTCGCAGTCCGTCTTGCCCTGGATCACATCCAGAAGCGCTATCGTGTAGTCCTTCTGCGTTCTTATGTCGAGGCCCATGCCCCTGTCGTTGAGCTCCTCGGCGTAACCTGCGCCGCTTGTGCCGGTCTGGACAGAGACCTTCGCCCCTTTCAGGTCGTCAAGGCTCTGGATGTTGGAGCCTTCCTTGACGACAAGCACCTGGTGGATCTCGGCGTAGGGGGTCGAGAAGTCGACGCGCTGCTTCCTGTCGTCGTCGATGGTGAATCCCGACGCACCGAGGTCGCACTTGCCCTGCTGGACGGACACGATGATGGAGTCGAAGGTGTTCTGCCTGAAGTCGATCCTGTAGTTGATGTCGTACCCGATGGCCCTCATGATGTCCATGTCGATACCGGTGTACTCGCTGCCGTACAGGTACTCGAACGGCGGGAAGTCGGGGCTGGTCTCGACAATGAGGGTGCCCTTGTAGGAGAAGAAGGAGGGTGTCTCGACGGAGTATCCGTTCTCCTCGTAGTAGTCGAGGATCTGCTGGTGGAGTCCGTTGTCCTTGATGTGCTGCAGGGACTCGTTGAACATGTCGCGGAGTTCCGTGTTGCCCTTCGCGAAGATGAACCCGTACTGTTCGACGGGCGAGTCCGTGAGGATGTCCAGCACCTTCAGTTCGTTCGGGTGGGCGTCCACCTGGGAGAGCGCGACGGTGCTGTCCACGACCTCGCAGTCGGCCTTGCCGAAGAGGAGGTCGTTGACGACATCCGAGTAGGTCTTCTGGAAGATGATGTTGCTCGTCTCGTAGCGCTCGGCGGCGTAGTCGGCGCCGGTGGTGCCGGTCTGGACGGTGATCTTCTTTCCGTCCAGGTCATCGAGAGTCTTGATGTCCGTGTCGATGGGCACGACGAGGACCTGGTGCACCTCGGCGTAGGGGTCCGAGAAGTCCACGGATTCGGCCCTTTCGGGGTTGATCGTGAAACCGGATGCGCCCATGTCGCACTTGCCCTGCGGGACCGAGATCAGGATCGAGTCGAACGTGTTGGTCCTGAACTGAACGTTGTATCCCATGTCGTCGCAGACCGCACGGACTATGTCCATGTCTATGCCCACGTACTCGGAGCCAATCTGGTAGTCGAACGGGGCGAAGTCCGGGCTTGTCTCCACGACGAGCGTCGGTCTCCCGTCGCCATTGTCATCGCCGCCGGACAACACTGCGTAGGAAGCCCCGGCGACGCATAGGATCGCGATGACGGCTATCACCGCGATCATCTGTTTCCTTTCCATTATATCAACCAAATTTTTGGATGTCTGGCTATCTCACCCATCAGAATATAATAAGAATCCGACACAATGTAAAAGGACGACCTGGGCTGTACAATATAGTACATAGTGTATATATTCTATCTATCAGCGACACTTCTCGAGAGTCGGCGGCGACCGTACCGTGGGACGGGCAGTTCTAATCATAGGATGGATCATCGATGGTCGGGTTTGCGCCGGAGTGTCGATTCAATCCGAATCCAGAGCCGTGCGGTGACGGTCTGTGGTCGATTAGAAGACGTGCTCCTCCACGTCGGAGATGGATTGTGGCGAAGCAAAGCCATCATGGAGGAGGTCTCGGGCCCACACTCCGGCCGCCATCGTCTTCAGATACAAAACGTCGCAAGTGGTGGACACATTCGAACGAGTCCGCGAAAGAGAGGGGGATCCGGTGTTGGAGGGACGCCCCAAACATCCTGATTGCATCCCATTCGGGGACGTTCCTTCTATTTTCAAGCACCGCTCCGACGGGAGGGCGGAGACCAAGCTAAGAGGTAGAGCACGTCGAGAGCGTCCCCATGGGTCAGCGACCACCAGCACAACGAGGGGCTACGGCAGGATGAAGCTCGAAAGGGCGCATGCAGAAAAGGCATGGGTAGAAGAAATGGCGAACAGGAGGGGATTCGAACCCCCGGCCTGCAGCTTAGGAGGCTGCTGCCATATCCAGACTAGGCCACCTGTCCGCTGAATCCCCCGACATCAACGTTGGATATAAGCGTTTCTATCATCTCGATCGGAACCAGGAACCCGGAATAACTTCCTGATGTCGAGAAATGCCCGAGGTTGGTCCATGGGTGCATGTCTGGATCGTATTGTGTCTGGTCAAGATGTCTGATACGATTCATGCAAGCTCCTGTTCTCAGACGATGTCGAACGTTATGAATAACAAAAGCAGCCGGGACCCGGATGGGATGGATGTGTTTGGGTCCCGGCCATAAGCAGGTGATGCATGTCCTTGGGGGAGGAAATGCAATACATAGAATTCCATTGATATTAATAAACTAATCGCTGTTATCTTTGTGAGATTTGTTTCATATGTTGATTACGTAGATTGTAAAATAATAGTTATTAAATACGCTGCAATCAATCATCACCTCGGGATGCACTTTGCCGTCTGGCCGCAAGAAGAGGATCATGGTGGCTTGCGTGACCTTCGAGACATCGAAGGTCGTGGAGCCTGCTCTGTACTACGAGATCAACAAGGCCCACATCATTCACTACGTGAAGGACCCGACCTCGGAGAACGGCATGATCTACGACAGCTTCTGCCAGAGGGTCTGCGAGTTGCTCAGGGAGGAATCTCCCCGCGAGGTGGAGGTCGTAATCCACAACGAGCGCGTCAGCGACTTCTCCGTGATGCTGCGCACCGTCCTCTCCATCATACAGTCGGAGAACGACAGCGAGGAAGGCTGCGAGATCTACGTGAACATCTCGGCAGGATCCCCGGAGTACTCATCCGCCGCCACGGTGGCATCCATGATGGTCCCCGGGACGATCCCGTTCTCCGTCGGCACACAGGAGTACACGGTTCCTACCGAGAGGATAAAGGATGTCTACTTCGTGGACGGGATGCCCGTCGGTCTAACGAAGTCCACGTATCCCCCGCGCACCATGCCGATATACACGATCAACATCCCCGAGGAGCATCTCGTGAGGGGCCTGCGCATACTCCACGAGAGGAACCAGGCCAAGATGTCCGTCACCAGCGGAAGGATGGTCCAGGCCCTGAAGGATGCGGGCCTGTGGTACCGTGACACGGAGTCCGACGATCCCGACAGGAAGTCCAACCAGCGTCAGACCGAGGCCGTGTACTACCAGAGGGATTTTATCACCAAGTGGTCCAGGAACGGCTGGATCAGGAAGGACGAGCTCCGCAACAGGTACCTCCTCACAGAAGACGGCGTCAACATAATCAACACATTCTATCTGGAATGATTCGTCTTCTCCGCATGACGTTTCGTCTACGTCTCACGGTTTATGCCGTTCTCAATCCATGTCTTTCAATGCATGCCCGATCCAGACGTTCAAATCATGGACCACATAACAAAAATATCTAACATAACAAAGATAACAACGAGATGTAATTATACAGTCCGATCCATCTCTTATCTGCAGCCGAGGTGGCTGCGGGAGAGAAGAGAGATGACGCACTACCAGCAGACACTGATAATTCCGAGAACCAAGCAGCGTTTCCCGGAATCCCCCAGGTCGAGGCGCCCGGCGTACAGGCCCCAGCCCGCGGGGAACAACGTGAACAGGGAGCTGAACTCGATACTGGCGTTTTTCGATTGACAGCCGGTATGCGGATAGGATGGACGGGAGGGCACGACCCTCCCCTTTCATTGTAAACCAGAACAGAAAAGGGTGTTTTTAGGAAAGGGTTTCAGGATTGCAGGGTTCCGATCACTCGGAGGACTCTGCGGGGGCGTCGGCCTTCTTGGACTCCCAGACCTGGACGAACTCGACACGGTCGACTCCGAAGGTGTTGCGGTAGTCCGAGACGAGCCTGTACTTGGCGACGGCCCAGCCCTCGTGGAACTTGCAGATCTCGGCCTCGGTGATGACGACCTTGTCCTCCATGATGCCGAATCCGAATCCCTCGGAGGTTCCGAAGTCCATCTCCATGATGCACTTGGCCTTCTCGACGGGGTCGGTGACCTCCTCGACGACGGTGACCTCGTATTTCAGGTCGTGTCCGGCCAGGGGGTTGTTGAAGTCGACCTTGACACGGCCGGCTCCGACGGACATGACGACACCGTTGCGGTTGCCGAGGCTGACGGACATGCCGGGGTAGGGGTTGATCTCGTTCTTGTAGAACTCCTTGATGGGGTGGAGCTCGATGAGCCTGGGGTTCCTGGCACCGGC
Source organism: Methanomassiliicoccaceae archaeon DOK (assembly GCA_009911715.1). Lineage (NCBI taxonomy): Archaea > Methanobacteriati > Thermoplasmatota > Thermoplasmata > Methanomassiliicoccales > Methanomassiliicoccaceae > Methanomassiliicoccaceae archaeon DOK. Next base: position 675,832 of record CP047880.1, read on the forward strand.
GGCCTTCTCGCAGGGGATGGTGACCTCGGTCTCCTTTCCGATCTCGGCGCCAGCGATGGCGGCGTCCAGGTCGGCGTAGAGGGAACCAGATCCGATGATGTAGGCCATGGGGGCGTAGGTGACCTTCTCGTTGAAGATGCCGGCCTCCTTGGCTGCGTCGGCGTTCGTCGTGTCGTAGAGCCTGTCTGCGTCTGCGAAGTAGGCTTTGTAGTCGATGCGGACAATCCTTTTAGCGTCTGCCATTTGAAATCACCATTTGAATGTCAATGTATGATGGGGCTCGCGATTGCGTTGTATAATATAACAATGTCGGTTAAGGGCCATAACGCCGTCGGTCCGAGGGAAACGGATATAAACGAGTTGCTGATACGACTGCTTGGTGCCGCCTTGGCTTAGGGGTATAGCGGCTGACTTGTAATCAGCAGGCCGGGGGTTCAAATCCCTCAGGCGGCTCCATTATTCTTCAAAATGATTGGCACTCTGATGGAAATACGTGATGCGGGGGGTTCGCATCAAATGTTTCGCATTAAGGCGTTTTGTGAAGGCGAACCAAACGAACGCTGGTAGGATGCAAGATGATGTTGCCGTCGAGTCGGATTCTTATACGGCTCGCAACAGTGATCAAGTGCCAGCTGACTGGTGCCGGAGCCCCCGTCGACGTCTATGATCCCGTTCTTTGGACTTGTGCTCCGATTGACGGGGGACGTCTCAGGGGAAGGCACAACGGTCTCTCCGGTTCATGCCACCAGGTACAGTCCGTCCGAAGGATTCGCGCCTCCGCCCTGGTACAGGAATTCGCCGTCGGAGGTTATGGTGTAGTCGCGGGAGACCATTCCTGCGGGGAACGGGACGTCGACGGTGGTCTCGCATCCGTAGTAGACGGTGCCGTCGAGCTCGTAGCTGTACGTGTGGTAGTGCGTCGCCAGTTCCCACAGGGTGTTCTCCTCGTAGTCGTCCAGAGCGATCGCGGCCAACGCGTGGCCGGGCACCATGAACACCCCCGCGTCGTATCCGGCGGCATCGAAGAGGGCGGCGCACAGGAACGAGGTGTCCTCGCAGTCGCCGCCTCCGTTGTACAGCGTCTCCATCGGGAACGCCCAGTATTCCGCGCGGCCGTAAAGGTCGGAGTCGTTGAGGTACTCGAAGCACACCTGCACGAACCCCAGTATGAAGTCTGCGTACTCCTGACCGTCCACGGGCGCATCCTGGCCGAAGGCTCCGAGGTAGGCGGACCTGAGCTGCTCCTCGAGCGATGCGATGGTCGGGTCGGCCGCCGTGAGGATGGACACTCTCTGCCCGAAGTCCCCGTAGGTCTTCAGGTAGTAGTCGTCGTTCAGTCTGCAGGCCTCGTAGTCGGCGTAGTCGTAGGAGACGGCGACGGAGAGGTCCTGCGCCATGTACGTCCACTCGAACGTGTCCGTCAGGGTGCCGTAGAGAATCAGGCTTCCGCTGCGCGAGCTGTACGGACCGTTCAGGTTGTCCGAGCTCCCCACGGACATCGCGTACATGCCCGGGGTGAGGTCGTCCTTGGGTATCTCAAGATACGGTTCCTGGGTGATCCGGCGGTACTCGTCGCCGTAGCGGTCGGTCAGGGACCACAGGAAGTGGGTCTCCTCGTTGGAGACGTCCACGAGCACGAACTTCACGGAGTCGCCGAGGTCCCCGACAGCGATGAACGAGCCGTCGGCGATGTCGCCCGACACGACCACATCCCCGCTGACAACGACCCTTACCACGCTGTCGTCCTCATCGTCGCCGATGAGGCTTGACGCTGCGAACAGGACCGCCAGTGCCAGCACGGAGAAGACGATCACGGCGGTGACGGTCCTGCGGCTCATGCCTGGGCCGGTGTTGCGGGCTGGCGGCACCGCGGACGGGTCCACCGGGAAGCCGCACGACGGGCAGAACGACTGATGCTCTTCGAGCTCGTGGCCGCAGTTCCTGCAGAACATGGAGGGAAATCACATCCGGCGTATATAACGGGGTCAGGGCGTGGTTCGGATCCGCCGTGCTGTCCGGTCGCTCCTGTGGAACCAAATAAATACATTCCAGAGGTACACCACGGCATGCCCGAGCCCATGTTCCCGCCGGAGGTGGAGCAGGCGCTGTCCTACACCGTGACGCTGTCCGAGATCGTCTCCGTCATCGTCATCTTCGACATAGCCGCGCTCCTCGCCCTCATGTTCCTGGAGAGGTACGACCCCCGGGTCTTCGTGACATGGCTCGTGATGCTCGTACTTGCACCGCCGGTCGGGTTCATACTGTACATGTACCTGGGTGCGACGATCTACAACCGCATGAGGTTCATGCCGAAGAACGTGACGGACACTCAGCTGATGACTGCCGCCGAGTACCAGAGCAACCTGCTGGAGGAGGACCTGGGCGGCGATCCGGAGAAGGCTGAGATGTACCGCATGGCCAAATGCATGGACCGCTCAGGGGCCTGGTCGTACTCGGACGACAACGAAATAACGCTGTTCACGGAGGGGCACGAGAAGCTGTCCAGCCTTCTAAACGACCTCAGGTCCGCGGAGAAGTCGATCCTCATGGAGTACTATATCATCCGCAACGACGAGATCGGCAACGAGCTCATGGACATCCTGATCCAGAAGGTGAGAGAGGGTGTCGAGGTCCGTCTGCTAACCGATGCGTTCGGCATCGGCAAGGGGCCGAAGGAGGGGATATTCAGGTTCAGGAACGCCGGCGGACACTACGCCACCTTCCACTCGTCGCTCAACCTCCTGCTGAGTCCCAAGAAGAACAACAGGAACCACCGCAAGATTGCGATAATCGACGGGAAGATGGCGTACTGCGGCGGGTTCAACATAGGCAACGAGTACCAGGGGGAGGGCCCCCTTGGCCACTGGAGGGACGCGTCCGTGAAGGTCGTCGGATCCGGGATTCTGCCCATGGCCGTGAGGTTCTCCGCGGACTGGCAGTACTGTGCCAAGAGGGATCCCCTGAAGCCTCTGGGCCACTACCTGGGGGAGGTCACCATCCCCCACAAGGGCAACGTGAGGATGCAGCTCGTCTCCGGAGGACCGGACACGATGCCCAACAACCCTGTGCAGATGCAGTACCTGGCGATGATCGCCAACGCGAAGAGGCGCCTGTACATCACCACCCCGTACCTTGCGCCCGACGAGTCCATGATCCTCGCGTTGGCCAACGCAGCCAGGTCCGGCGTGGACGTGAGGATACTGATCCCCGACAAGAAGGACCACATGTTCCTGTTCTGGAACAACATGTCGTACGCCAACGCTCTGATGAAGGCGGGGGTGAGGGTGTGGAGGTACAACGACGGATTTGTCCACGAGAAGCTCATCGCCATGGACGACTGGTGCTGCTCGGTCGGGTCGGCGAACTTCGACATACGCTCGTTCACACTCAATTTCGAGACCAATGTCATGATCTACTCCGAGGAGGTGACCAGGCAGGCCGTGGACCAGTTCCTGGCCGATCTGGACAGGAGCACCGAGTACTCCTGCGAGGAGTACGACCGGAGGACTACGATGATGAAGATCCGCATGGCCATTTCCAGGCACATGATACTGCTGGCGTGATCGCATGGACGTCGATGTTCTCATCATAGGTTCGGGGCCGGCCGGCGCATCCGCTGCGTTCCACCTCAACGGGTATCCCGGCAGAGTGGTGGTCCTGGAGAGGTTCTCCGAATCTATGTTCCCGAAGTACCACTCTGTCTGCGGGGAGGCCGTCAGCGACAGGATGTTCAGGAAGGCAGGCATCGAGCCCGCGGCGGTGGTGACCAGGGTCGACAGGATCGAGATCTCGTTCCCCGGCGGCATCACTGTCAAGGTGCCCGTCGAGGGGGCCGTCGTGGATCGTCCGGAGATGCTCGCGGAGATCCGCGGCAGGTGCCGGGCGGAGTTCCTCCGTGCGACCGCCACCGGAGTGGAGAGGGACGGGGACGGTTTCGTCGTCCGGACGAACGTCGGCGAGTTCCGTTGCAGATATCTCATAGGTGCCGACGGGGCGCACTCCGTGGTCAGGAGGGACCTGTTCGGCACGGTTCCGGAGATGCTTCCCGTTGTGAACAACATCGTGAAGGGCGACGGCGGTACCACCCTGGCGTTCACCGTGGGGCAGGCCCTCAGCGGCTTCTACAGATGGAGGTTCCCATCGAAGCCCGGCACGGTGTCCGTGGGTTCGCCCAAGGGCGAAGCCGAGCCTGAGGGGACGATATCGTCGGGGGCCCGTCACATCCCGTTCGGAGGGGTTCCGGAGGCCGTCAGCGACAACGCGATGATCGTCGGCGATGCATCCGGTCTCGCGAACGCGCTCTGCTACGGAGGGATAGGAGCCGCGATGCTCTCGGGCAGGAAGGCGGCCGAGGCGGTGATGTCGGGAAGGCCGGAAACGTACGGGAGATGGTATTCCAGGTCGATTTACACGAATCCGCATTTCATGAAGGCCCACAGGCAGTTCTCCGACTGGAACGACGAGGACATCTCTACCGCAATGCGTCCTTTCAGGGGAGGATACTCCGTGGGAAGGGGTTTTATGGCTATTCTCAGACATCCGAAGTTCGCAAATGTCTATTTTGCGACTTGGATTGCATTTAAAGTTGGCTGGTGAGTTGGATTATACATCCAACAATATAAATATTACGCATACATTTATATATTTATAACACCAGACACCATTGTATGTCCCCAACATTGCCGATAAGCAGTTTGTTGAGGTGCGCGAGATGCTCGTACGAGTGGATCCCGCGTAAGGACGAACTGCCAAAGCGGTGTCCGAAGTGTCGCTCGATAAAGTGGAATGACTCCCACCTCAGAGTCACATGCCTTCGCTGCGGCCACACGTGGAACTCCCACAACGGGTCACCGAAGAGGTGCCCATCATGCGGGACACACCAGTGGAACACTCCACCGCGCAGTTACACCTGCAAGCGTTGTGGCTACAGCTGGAATGCCAAGGGAACCAAGGTTCCCAGGAAGTGTCCGCTATGCTCGTCAAAGGACTGGGCAAGCGAGAGGGAGGCCGACTTCCAGAGGGCCCCATCCCGCGAGTCGGAGGTAGACGCAGTCCTTGAGGGGCTGATCCTCGGGGAGTACCGCAAGGGGCGCTCCTGCGTGGACATCTCCATATCAGAGGGAATACCGTACAGCCTAGTGTTCGAAACAGTCAAGAGGAATAGCACCACCGCCAACAACATAAAGGTGTGAATTCCTAGGCCGGGGCATGCGCGCCCTGGTCGTCATAGACTACCAATCCGATTTCGTCACCGGCACCCTGGGAAGCCAGGATGCCGTCTTAATCGGGGATGCCATAGGCTCCCTAATCTCTTCTTATCTGGATTCCGGGGACCAGGTGTTCTTCACCAGGGACACGCACGATCCCGATTACCTGGACACCCGCGAGGGGAGGCTGCTCCCGGTCACACACTGCGTCAGGGGAACACCCGGATGGGAGATCTGCGGAAGGCCGGGCGAGCTGTCCCGCGATCCCAGGTGCCGCATCATAGACAAGCCGACGTTCGGATGCGCCGAGCTGATGGACGTCCTGAAGGACTACGACGAGATCGAGCTCTGCGGTGTGGCCACCAACATATGCGTAATCGCCAACGCCGTTCTGGCGAGGACTGCGAATCCGGAGGCCAGGGTGTTCGTCCGCAGGGACTGCGTCGCCAGCTACGACAGGTCGCTGGGGGAGAAGGCCCTGGAGGTAATGGGGTCGCTGCAGGTGGAGATACTGTGACGCTGAGGACCCTGAACATGAGGACGGACCGTCTGGAGCTCAGGAGGTTCGAGGAGTCGGACGCGGAGGCGTGCTTCAGGAACTGGATGTCCGACCCGGAGGTGACCAGGTTCGCCACCTGGGAGCCCCACAGGGACGTGATGCAGACCAGGAGGATCATAGGGTCGTAGGTGCGCCAGTACGAGAGCGGGAGCATGGACTGGTGTATCGTCCTGAGGTCCACAGGGGAGCCGATAGGCAGCATCACGGCCGTGCGCGACCATCCGGATCAGAGGTACTGCGAGCTCGGGTACTGTCTCGCCCAGAGGTACTGGGACAACGGCTACATGACCGAGGCGCTGACCGCCGTTTCCAGATACATCATGGACTTCACGGACTATCTCTTCATCCAGGCCAGGTACGACACGGAGAACGAGGCTTCGGGCAGGGTCATGGAGAAGTGCAACTACAAGCCGGCGTGCGAGCGCGAGATGCCCGATCCGAAGACCGGCAGGATGCGGACATACAGGTTCATGAGGCTGTACCGCAGCGACGTGATGCTCTTCGTGGACTGATGCGCATCTATGGAGAGGTCACTCCGGAAGGTTGTCCCTGACCCTCTCTATCTTCCTTACGGCCGCGATGTACTTCTCGTGTTCCGAGTTGGCAGCCCTTCTGCAGGTCTGGCACTGCTCGTGGCATACCTGGGCCTCCTGCCTCAGCTTCTCGGCCTGGTCCATGAGGGTGTGCATCTTCTCGTGGAGCGCCTGTCCGTCCTGGGAGTACTTGACGACCTTCTGATGGTAGCTCTGGGCCTGGGACTTCGCCTCTCCGATGTCCCCGAGTCCGCCCGCCGCTCTCATCCTGGCCGCGCGGTCATTCCACTCGTCGCGCTTCTGCTTGTTCTCCCTGACGGATATGTTGCACTCGTCCCTCTGCTGCTTGTAGACGGATGCCTGGGAGGAGAGCTTCCTGGCCTGGGCCTGGAGTTTGTCCCTCTTGTCGGCGAGGACCTGCGCCTGCCTGTTGTAGTCGTCGCGGGCGTTCCTGTGCCTGATGGCCTCCTTGTTCAGATCGGCGACGATGTCGTCCAGCCTGCGGGCATCCTCCTCTATCATCTCGGAGATCATGCCGACCCCTTGCGGAGAAGATGGAACTCGGTCATGTTGTCAGACCTGTCCTCGATGTTCTCGTGAATCATGCGGAGATTGAACATCTGGCCGGCGTTGCGTCTGCACACCACCGCCGTGTCCTCGCTCAGCTTGCCCTCTGAAAGGTACTCCGCTGCGACAGCGGTGTCCTCCACCTCGATCCTGTCGGCACCGGGGAATAGCCTCTCGAGGTTGCCCTTGGTCTGTAGGAGTGCCTGGATGTGGGATGCGACGTGCCTGATCGGGCCTTCATATCCTTCTCTGATGAAGACGCAATGATGGATAGGCACCCAGAAGCTGAGAACGAACTCGATGTCATCCCTGCCCTCGAGGGCCTTCCTGGTCTCCTCGACCGGTCCGGCGTTTATGTTGGCCACGGCGACGACACCGTACTCGGCGCCCTCGAGGTCCATCGCGTCCACGACGCCTCTGGAGTCGACCCTGGGGAGGAGCTCGTACTCATCCCAGCCCATCTTGGCGGCGAATTCCGTCGCCGCCTGTTCGGAGTTGGACCCGGGTATGCCCATGTAGGCTATCGTGACCGTCATGATGCGTCCGAATCGGTAATTCATGTAAATAGTTGGCGAAAGACGAGAAACGGAAGGGTTCCGAGAATCAACGTGACCGCACGGTGCCTCCTTTAAGAAGCATCGCGGAGAGGTGGGATGGCCGGCCGGGCGACGAGACCCGACCGGCGGGAGAAGAGTAAATGAGCATTATTCCTCCGGAGGACGTTTAACGTCCGCATCTCGGTCACAATCTTCGGGATTGAGATCGAGATCTCCGTCCAGTGATGGACGGACAAACCCTGGCCGCAAGGCCCCGGGCCTGCTCCCAACAGGCTCGGTTCGGGTATGTATGTTGGAACGATAAGGAAGTATTTAAAGAATCGTTTCGACATTCGATAGCGTTAGTGCAACATATAACCCTATATTATTTCATACATCGAAGCTTTCGGTGCATCATGGATGAGAGTTACCGCAAATGTCGCACATGCAGATTCTGCAGACATTCGGACGGGATGTGGGTGTGTCTGCCCGAGTCCAGGTCGACCACATCTGACGGCACATGCGGCAGATATCGTCCCGGTTGCTGCGAGAACTGTCTCTCCTACAACGGTGGGAGATGCTCCAGGACGGGGGATGAGACGTTCCCACTCGACGTGTGTTCGGATTACGACCCATCCGGCGTGGCCTGACGGTTACAAACAATTCGGGCCTGTTCCCTGGGCCGTTTCCGCATCACTCCGACATCCTGGCGTTCCTGTTGGAGAACATGTTCTTGATGCTGGCCTTGGCCTGCGAGTTTCCAGAGATGACCCTTCTGGCCGATTCCGGTATCCCGAAGTACACGATGTTGTCGCAAAGGGACTCGTTGCCTTTCATGGACGGCCTTATCCTGGAGTAGCTTCCCTGCATCGAGCCGATGGTCTCGTTGACGAGGCCAGTGAATCTGAAGACATCCTTGTCTATGAGGGTCCTGGCGTTGACGTATCCGGACTCGGGCAGGAGGGGGTTGTAAGTGCCCTCCATGTAGTCCTCGTCCAGGTCGTCTATCGCATCCATGATGTAGACCGCGGTGCTCAGTTCGGTGAAGACCTCTCCCAGGTCGCTGGTGTAATGGTCTCCGGCAATGTCCTCGAGGGCGCCTATCAGTCCGCTGCCGAACGTGCGGCCCATGAGGCGGGCATCTCTGCAGCCCCCTAGTTCGAGTTTTCTCAGTTCCTCGAACCCCTTGCCGACCATGTCATCGTAGTCGGGGTGCATCCTCACGGCCTTCTCGATGGCCCGGTTGAGAGTCAGGGATATGAACCTGCTCTTCAGCGAGGGGTCGTCGGTCTCATCGTCCAGCAGCTCCCATTTGGTAAGGATCAGCGTGTATGCGGCCATGTCGCGCATGAGATCGGCGGAGGTCTTGCAGCTGTCCAGGACGCAGATCGTCCGCTCTGTGGGGCCGACGTCGAGGGCCTGGCCTGTGACGCCGCAGAGCAGAATCGTGTTGAACGTCATATCGTAGTTGACAGTCAGCGTGCCGGTGAGTCCGAAGCCATCGTGGAGCTGATGGCAGGTCTCGCAGTAGTATCTGCGATATCTGCTCAGGTCCGCTGGCGACAGTCTCCCGTAGGCCGGCACGGTGTAGCCGAGCATGGAGACGCGGAAAGCGGGTGGGGATTTAAGGCTCTCGTCAGCCGATGCATGTGATATCTCACATCCTATCACCGGAAGACCGACGCGGTCGATCCAAATCTCATTTATTCTCATGGATTCATGTAACATAATCGCCATTGCCGCGGATGATAGCCAGATGATGCTTTTCGATGCCTCTGACAGCATCTTCCAGACGTCTGGCACGGCCCTTCCAGAACCTAATCGTTAAATACGCGCACTAAGTACGCCTTGACTGTACCGAATTCAGCGTCGGTAGGTGAGTATCCCATGTCGTACGAGTCAGAATCCGTAGACAAATTGACCGCACTTTACGAGAGCCAGTCCCCTTCCGCATTTATCGCGTTCGCGATGGAGGGACTCCCTGAGACAACCCACGACGAGCGCGTCGACAAGGGTGACCACGACGGATCCACCAAGTGCGACTACTGCTGCTGCGACGACAAGGGATGCTGCAGCTCCCCCGGATGGTACGGCTGCCTCGTCGGAGGGGTCGTCGTCTGTGTCATCTGCTGCTGCTACGCCACCAACGGCTTCAACGGCGTCTGGACCTACTGGCCCTTCTGATTCCGAAGCAACGGCATGAAACCCTATCTGTCGGTAGTCGTGAAGCCGACGCTGTACTGCAACACGGGATGCAGGCACTGCTACCACACACCAGACGAGAGGGTCAGGGGCGAGATGTCCCTTGACACTCTCGATCGTCTTTTCAGGATGGTCTCGCAGGAGTACGAGGCCGCATGGTTCATCTGGCACGGGGGCGAGCCCCTGACCCTGCCTATGTCGTTCTACAAGGACGCCATCGAGCTCCAGGAGAAGTATTTCGGCAAGAGGAACGGTCGCTGCGGCAACACCGTTCAGACGAACGGGACCCTGGTCAACAGGCGCTTCATGGCCTATTGCAGGGAGAAGCAGATCAACGTCGGCGTATCCTACGAGGGCCCGTACAACCAGGTCCTGAGGGAAGGAGACCCGTCGAAGGCCCTGGACCTGCTTTCCGCGAAGGAGAACAAGTACTCCGTGTCGGCGACCATATCCGCGGAGACGGCGCTGAAGCAGAGGGAGCTCTACGAACACTTCAAGGTCAAGGGCACGAACCTGTCGCTCTCCCCCGTGATACCCGCCGGATGCGCCAGGGACAACGGAACCGTTCCCGATGCGGACGAGTTCATAAGGGGAAGCATCGAGGCCTTCGACGCTTGGTTCCACGATGCCGGATCGAACGTCCCTCTGATTCCCCACTACCTTTACATCCTCAACTATCTCGGGGACCCGACGCCGTCCGACTGCGCGCACACGTCGTGTCTCACGAAGTGGCTCTGCGTCAACCCCGACGGCTCCGTATACCCATGCGCCAAGGCCTGTCCCGAGGAGTTCTGCATGGGCAACATCAACGAGGTCTCCACCATACAGGAGCTGTTCCAGTCGGAGGGGTTCAGGAGGATACTCCTCGGCTCCATTAGGAGGCGCGAGAAATGCGCATCTTGCCCCATATTCAGGTACTGCAACGGAGGGTGCAGCATGGACGCCTACCACGAGGGCTGCCTGGAGGACAACGGCAACGACTCCTGCAGGATATTCAGGGAGGTGTTCACGCACATCTCCCGCGAGGTGCAGGCCGTCCTGGACGGGGGAGGGGACGTGTCCGGACTCAACCCGTTCGTCAGGGACGCCATCGTGGGGAAGCTCGTCAATCCCCGGGTCGTCAGCCAGTGACGGCAGGTCCGGCACATCATCCCCGTATTGTTCTCACGATTCCCTTCCGATCTCGTCGATGTCGAACGGCGTGAGCTGATATACGCAGTAGTTCAGCCAGTTGGTGTAGAACAGGGTCGCGTGGGCCCTCCATCTGACTATCGGGTCCCGTCTCGGGTCGTCGTCCTCGAAGTAATGCTCGGGGACGTGCGGGTCCTTCCCGGCGTTCAGGTCCCTCTCGTACTCGTACGCCAGGGTGGCCGCGTCGTACTCCAGATGACCCGTGATGAACGTCTGGTTCCTCTCCGACTGCACCACCGCGACCCCGGACTCCTCCGATGCGCAGACTATGTGCAGGTGGGGGTTGGCCATGATGTCCTCGGCCCTGACCTCGGTGTGCCTGGACTGTGGCATGAAGAAGCGGTCGTCGAATCCTCTGACTATGGGCTCGTTAGGGATGAGCACGCGGTGCTCGTATATCCCCGAGACCTTGGACGCCATCTGCCTCTTCTGGATGCCGTAGTGGTGATACAGCCCCGCCATGGCGCCCCAGCAGATGTAGAGCGTCGAGCACACGTTGGTGAGCGTCCAGTCCATGATGGAGCAGAGCTCGTCCCAGTAGTCGACGTCCTCGTAATCGATGGTCTCCAGCGGAGCGCCGGTGATGATCATCCCGTCGAACTTGCGGTCGCGGACCTGATCGAACGTCCTGTAGAACCTGGCCAGGTATTCGGCGGAGGTGTTCTTGGACTCGTGGGTCGCCATCTGCAGCAGCGTGATGTTGGTCTGCAGAGGGCTGTTACTGAGGCACCTCAGGATCTGTGTCTCGGTCTCCACCTTCGTGGGCATCAAGTTCAGGATGAGGATCTCCAGCGGACGGATGTCCTGGGTGTTGGCCCTCCCCTCTCTCATGACGAAGACGTTCTCGGACTCCAGGATCGAAGCGGCCGGCAGGTCGTCGGGGATCTTGACAGGCATCGGATCACTCGTAGATGCCGAGGCTCATGTACTTCTCGCCGCCGTCGGGCAGGATGGCCACAATCTTGGCGGAGGGGTCTTCCCTTGCCCTTCTGATGGCGGCGAAAACGTTGGCGCCGGAGGATATCCCTGCGAATATCCCCTCCTTCCTGGCGAGTTCCACGGCGGTTCTTATCGCATCCTCGGTGGCGACGGTCTCGACGGAGTCCACGGCCTCGGGCAGGTAGTTGCCCGGGACGAAGTTCGAGCCGATCCCCTGGATGTTGTGGGGTCCTGCGTGGCCCTCTGTTATGAGCGGGCTCTCGGCAGGCTCGACCCCGACGACCTTCGCCTTGGAGCCGCTGTCCTTGCAGGCGAGGCCGATGCCGGATGCGGTGCCCCCGGTTCCGATGCCAGCGTAGATGAAGTCGACGTCCGGGAGGTCCCTGAGGATCTCCTTCCCGGTCCCGACTCTGTGGGCGGCGACGTTGGCGGGGTTGTCGAACTGTCCTGCGATGAAACCGCCCCTCTCGGACCTGATGCTCTCGGCGAGTTCCACGGCGCCCTGCATGCCCTTGGCGCCTGGCGAGAGGACAACTTCCGCCCCGTACGCCTTCATCAGCGAGATGCGTTCTTTGGACATCGTGTCGGGCATGACTATCACCGCCTTGTATCCCCTGGCGGCCGCAATCATCGCGATGGCGATGCCGGTGTTCCCGGATGTGGGTTCGATGATGGTGCCGCCCTCCTCGAGGACGCCGCGGGCGACAGCGTCGTTGATCATGGACAGGGCTGCGCGGTCCTTGATGGATCCCGCGGGGTTCCCCCTCTCGATCTTCACATAGACGTGGGTGCCCGGAGGGTTGATCCTGTTAAGGCGCACAAGGGGCGTCTCCCCAATCGTCTCAGTGATGCTGTCGTAGATTGTCATGCCACCCTGATTGGATGGACGATGATAAAAAGGTCTTGCGGAGGGGCTCCGTCCCCTCCGCGGCATCAGTACTCTATGCCCTTCCTGGCGCCCACTCCCCTGTCGAACGGGTGCTTGATCAGGGTCATCTCGGTGACCAGGTCGGCATAGTCTATTATCTCCTGGGGCACACCTCTGCCCGTGAGGACGACCTCGGTGTTGGGCGCCCTCCTCTCCAGAAGATCGATGAGGGACTGCGGGGTCATCAGGCCCAGCCTGATGGAGTTGATGGCCTCGTCGAGGATGACCATGTCGTACTCGCCCGATGTCAGCACCTCCTCCGCCCTGGCCAGACCCCTGCGCGTGTCCTCAATGTCCTGCTCCCTGGTGACCTCGCGGCCGCACATGTGGTCCGAGCCCATCGGTTCGATGGTGAATCCGGGGAGCATCTCCGCGGCCATGTGCTCGCCGTATCCCTTCGGGGGCTTGAGGAACTGCAGCATTATCACGTTGAGCCCGCGTCCGACGGCCCTGAACGCCATGCCCATCGCCGCCGTGGTCTTCCCCTTCCCGTTGCCGGTGTACACCTGCACCAGGCCGAGCCTCTTCTTGATCTCATCCGGACAATCGGACATCATTTCCACCTTGTGCATGTATCACCGTCAGACGTAATAATCACTGTGACGCTATCATCAGGTATGAGCAGAGATGTCGATTTCTTCAGGGCCAGGATCCCGGAGTTCAGGGAGGCCGAGGAGAGGTTCTTCGTCAGGAAGGACCTGTCGGCCAAGGAGTACAAGGGGATCTCGGGCAAGTTCGGAAGCTACGCCCAGAAGGGCGGTGAGCTCGGGATGATAAGGCTCCGCATGTGCGGTGGCCACATGTCCAAGGACAAACTCTCGTTCATCATCGACGAGTGCAGGAGGTACGGGATCACGAGGATCCACACCACCACCTGCGAGACGGTCCAGCTCCACAACCTCCGCGGCGACCAGATATGCGAGATAATGGACAGGGCGCTGGACCATGGGATAAACACGCAGGGAGGCGGAGGGGACAATCCGAGGAACGTCTCCGCCACATCACTCTCGGGTGTGGAGCCGGGAGAGAAGTTCGATGTGTATCCGTACGCCAAAGCGACCGAGACGTACCTGCTGGACATCATGACGGACATCAGGATGCCGAGGAAGCTCAAGGTCACGTTCTCCAGCTCGGAGAGGAACGAGACCCATGCCACCTTCAGGGATCTGGGGTTCATCGCAAACGACGACGGTACCTTCGACGTCTGGGCGGCCGGGGGGCTCGGTAACAACCCCAAGCTCGGAATCAGGGTTGCCGAGGGGATAGACCCTTCCAAGACCATCTACTACGTCCGCGCCATGGTTGACACGTTCATGAAGCACGGGAACTACGAGAACCGCTCCCGTGCCCGCACCAGATACATGCGCGACGACCTCGGCGACTCAGGGTTCCTGGAGGCGTACGGCGAGGCTCTTGTCCCGCTGCTGGAGAAAGGAGGGCTCGACATCCATCCGGAACCCGAGACGTTCCCGGAGAAGGAGCCCGTGGAGGTCTCCGGGGACAGGATCTTCAGGCAGAAGCAGCCCGGTCTGTACTATGTGGCGTACCATCCGGTCGGAGGGGATGTGCCACTGGAGGCGCTGGAGAGGATAAGGGACGCCATCGCGGACGTCTGGGACGCGGAGGTTAGGGTCGCCCCCGACAGCACCCTGTACATCATCAACCTAGGCGGTGACGAGGCCCTCAGGGTGAGGGATGCAACGGAGGGTGGCGCAAGGACGCTGTTCGAGACATCCGTTTCATGCATCGGGTCGACAATCTGCCAGCAGGGTCTCAGGGATTCCAACGGCACCCTGTACGCCATGATCGACGCCGTGCGCGCTGCGGGCATACCGGACAACGCCCTGCCAAGGTTCAGGATATCTGGATGCGCGTCGTCCTGCGGGAACCATCAGGTCGGCATGCTCGGGCTGCAGGGCGCGTCCAAGAGCGTGGACGGCAAGCCTGTCCCGGTGTACAATCTCACAGTGAACGGCTGCGGGCTGCAGGGCAGGGAGCGCTTCGGCGATCTCGTAGGCGCGGTCCCGGTCGACAGATGTCCAGAGATGGCGGTCTTCCTCGGCAGGACCGTAGCAGCCAGTGGCAAGGACTTCGACGCCTGGCTGTCCACTGAGGGGAAGGATCTCGCAGAGGTCCTGAAGGACTATCTCGTCTGAAACTTCAACGATCGGACGGGGCCGCTCCCCTCCGATCCAAACCTGTTCCGTTTCTCCGATTCGTAGCTCACATCAGATTCTGCGAAGGGTCGGTTCCGTCCCGTATGACATGATGCATCGGAGGTGATGCAGACGGTCCGATGTTGTCGTACCAACTCATCGAAGCCAAGCGGACATGTCATATCATCGACCGATAGACATTTGTACTGTTGGATGTGAAAATCATAGATATATCGATACATAAAATCTGTATTTAAAGAACCATTGAACGAATGTTAGACTTAAAGGGGGTTGATAGTTGGTCAACCAACTATCAAGATTAAATACGAGACCACGGAGGGGGCTCCCATGCAGAGAGAAAAAGGTGTTTTCAAACCGACCAAGCTGACACTGGTCACCATCCTCCTGAGCTCTATGCTGATCCTCATGGGCGGAGCGGTTGTTGCCCCGGCCCTGAACGATATCAAGCAGGCTTTCCCGGGGGACGACTTCCTAGTATCGCTGATCATCACCCTCCCCTCGCTCGCAGTCGCCATCGTCGGATACGCCGTTGGCCTGGCCGCGGACAGGTTCGGGAAGGTCAAGGTCCTCTTCATCGCACTCGCGGTCTTCGTCATCGCGGGGGTCGTCAGTTACTTCCTGCCCAGTCTCGAGAGCATTCTTGTCGCCAGATTCATACTGGGAATCGGAATCGCCGGAATCACGAGCACCGTCACCGCACTCATCGCAGAGTACTACGGCGGCGTCCAGAGGGTCAAGGTCCTCAGCTACCAGTCCGCAGCCATGGGAATCGGTGTGCTCATCCTCGAGTTCACAGGCGGAACCCTGGCCGAGATATCCTGGAGGACCCCGTTCCTGGTCTACCTGATAGGCATCCCGATCCTCATCATGGCCATCCTGTCCATGAGGGAGCCCAGGATGTCCGACGAGGACAGGGCGGAGATTGCGGAGATAGTGTCCCACGAGAAGTTCAGGAAGGCCAACTACAGGATCGTGGCTCTGTGCTACGTCTCAATCTTCTTCTGCATGAACCTCGTGTTCCTGCTGCCCACAAGCATCCCGATCGTCCTCGCAGACCTCGGGGCGTCATCATCCATCGTCGGTCTGTTCCTCGGGTTCCACGGCGTGGCGAACGCCGTCTTCAGCATCCTGTACAGGAGGATCACGGTCCGTATCCCGCCGTTCAGGATCCTCGGCATGGGGTTCCTCTTCATGGGAATCGGCTTTGCTGTCCTGATCCTGTACCCCAGTGTGCCTCTGGCGATCTTCACGCTGATCATCACAGGCATCGGCGTGGGGATGATCGTTCCGTCGCTGGTCAACACGCTCGCAGGGGAGGTCACAGGTTCCAACTCCGGGTCTATCATGGGAGGCTACGGAACGTGTCTCAACTTCGGGCAGTTCGCGATCTCGCTGCTCAGCGTGCCCCTGCTAGCCATGCTCAGCGACTCGTACTACGAGGTCTACTGCCTGATGGGAGTCATCGCCATACTGTACGGTGTGGTCATCTCTCTGTGGAGCGTGGGACACTACCGCAGGGCTAAGGCTGCTGCCGTCGCAGCGCAGGCCTGAATCCAACAACCGGCCGCATCGGCGGCCGTCTTACCCGGCGTCAGCCGGGTCCCGTATTTTAGTTTGAATGCCAAACTATGTATACAACTCCACTTTGAACTACTCATGCAAGAGGTCAAGCAGTTTACACCGACTAAACTGACACTTCTAACCATATTGCTCTGTTCGATGCTCATGCTGATGGGAGGTGCCGCCGTCGCGCCCGCCCTGCCGCTCATCGAACAGGTGTTTCCCGGACAGGACACCCTGGTGTCCATGATCATCACCATACCCTCTCTGGCCGTGGCCGTAGTTGGCTTCGCCATGGGCGCCCTTGCCGACAGGCTGGGGAAGGTCAGGGTCCTGGCCACGTCGCTCGTGGTGTTCACAGCGGCCGGTGCCGTTGGATACCTCATGGAGGGCGGGAGCGACACCCAGCTGTACATCCTGCTCGCATTCAGGTTCGTCGTGGGAATCGGAATCGCCGGAATCTCCAGTGCCGTAACCGCACTCATCGCGGAGTACTACACGGGGATGGACAGGGTAAGGGCTCTGAGCTACCAGTCTGCCGCGATGGGCGTGGGGGTCCTGATCCTGGAGTACACCGGGGGTGTGCTCGCAGAGTTCTCCTGGAGGGAGCCGTTCCTCGTCTACCTCATCGGCGTCCCGATCCTGCTCATGGTGCTCCTCACGATGAGGGAGCCGCAGAGAGAGGACCACGGGTCCATGGGGAGGATCACCCCGGAGAGGAAGGCCAACAAGAGGCTCCTGACGATCTGCTACATCACCATATTCGTGGCCATGACGATGGCCTTCCTGCTCCCGACGAAGATGCCGACATACCTGCAGACGGAGCTGGCGGTGTCCACATCGGTCACGGGGCTCTTCCTGGGGGTCCATGGCGTCACCAACGCATGCTTCAGCCTGATGTACCGCAGGTTCGTCCAGAGGATCAGCCCGTTCTCCATCATCGCCGTGGGGTTCCTGCTCCTGGCGATCGCCCTGCTGACCCTGGAGGTGTCCGAGTCGGTGGCATCCGCGGTCGTCATGATGATCGTCGCGGGAGCCGGCCTCGGAATGGTGTGTCCCGCCGTGTCCAACACGCTTGCGGGGGAGACCACCGCCTCCACATCGGGTAAGATCATGGGAGGGTACAGCACCTGCCTGAACCTCGGACAGTTCTCCATATCCCTGATCAGCGTACCGCTGTTCGCGGCTGTGGGCAGCTCCTATCCGGACCTGTTCGGTGTAATGGCGGTCGTGGCCGTCGTCGCCTGCATCATGTTCGCCTTCATGTCCAGGAGGTGGCCTGACAAGGCCACGGCATGAGCATGCGGGCCTGAAACAGTTTTATCCAACCTGGTATTCGAAGATGGAAGTCCGAACGGAGGTGAGGGAACGGCGTACACGATAATGGATAGGAAACTGGTCCTGCTGGCGTGCTGTCTGGCGGGGTTCATCACGCCGCTGCTCAGCACCATGATGAACCTCTCTCTGGTGAACATAGGGGAGGAGTTCGGAGCGGGCTCGCACATGCTGGCCTATGTCAACACCGCCTTCCTCCTGTCCTCCGTCGTGTTCATGGTCCCGATGGCCAAGTTCGGGGACATCCATGGGAAGAAGAGGACTTTCATCCTCGGCGTGGTGATAATCGCTGTAGCCTGTCTGATGGCTCCCTTCTCGCCGTCGTTCTGGTTCCTCATCGGCTGCAGGGTCATCATGGGGCTCGGTTCCGCCTGCATCGTGACCACCAGCATATCGATGATAACCGACGTGTACCCGCACGAGCACAGGGGAGGCGCCATAGGGCTCCAGACGATGTGCGTCTACATCGGACTGGCCGCCGGTCCCGCGCTGGGGGGTGTGCTGAACGACCTCCTGGGATGGCACAGCCTGTTCCTGCTTATCGTCCCGATCGCGGTCGCGTCAATCGTCTGCATGACCAGGTTCAAGGCGGAGATCTCGCCCAACAGAGGGGGCAGGTTCGACGGCAAGGGCGCCGTCGTGTACGGCATAGCCATCGTCCTGAGCATGGGCGGAATGATCAACCTGCCCGAGACGTGGGCGTACGTCATGCTGGTCGTCGGCGTCGTCTTCCTGGCGGTGTTCGTCGCGGTGGAGCTGAGGACCCCGTACCATCTGCTGAACGTCAGGCTGTTCAAGGGCAGGGTGTTCACAGGCTCCTGCCTGGCGACGTTCATGAACTACGCCGCGTCCTACTCCATATCGTACTTCCTGGCGCTCTACCTGCAGAGCATCGGCGGCCTCACCGCCACGCAGGCGGGGATGCTCATGCTGATCCAGCCCGCCATCCAGGCGGTGGGGACCCCGTACTTCGGACGCATGTCCGACAGGCTCCGCGACAAGCGCATACTGCCGACGGCGGGGCTGGCAATATCGGCCGTCGGTATTGCCACAATCCTGTTCTACGGCATCGGCACCCCGCTGTGGCTGATAGTCGTCACGCTCGTGGTGGTCGGGTTCGGGTTCTCCCTGTTCTCGGCCCCCAACACGTCCATCATCATGGGCTCTGTGGAGCCCCACGAGACGGGGGAGGCCTCCGCGATGGTGGCCGTGATGAGGCAGACCGGGATGATGGTCAGCATGGGCATAGCGATGCTGTTCATCTCCGTCATAATGGGGTCAGCCGACAACCTGTCGCCGGACACCTACGACAGCTTCATCACCGTCATGAGGTACTCCTTCGGCGTCTGCGTCATGATGTGCGCGGTCGGCGCCGCGGTGTCCATGTTCAGGGGGAAGGGTTCAGTCGCGGCTTAAGATTATTAAGAGTATCTAATTGACAACTGTTTTAAATAAGGAACTTTTCCGGAAGACCATGGCAAGCGCGGCTGACGAGAACTTCGAGTTCCAGAAGATCATCGTTGTCCTAGGGTTCACCCTTCTGATCATCAAGTACATAGCGTACTTCCTGACGGGATCCGTAGCCATCTTCACCGACGCCACGGAGTCCATCGTAAACGTTGTCGCCGCATGCATAGGGATCTACGCCCTGTACCTCTCAGCGCAGCCCGCCGACAGGACACACCCCTTCGGCCACGGCAAGATCGAGATCATCTCCTCGGCGATCGAGGGGACGATGATCATGGTCGCGGGCGGTATCATCATCCTCGAGTCCGTCAACTCGTTCTTCAACCCCGGGGAGATATCCGACCTGGACATCGGTCTCGTGCTGGTGGCGCTGGCCGCAGCAGCAAACTACGCCGTGGGAAGGGTCGCCATCCGCAAGGGTAGGAAGAACCGCTCCCCGGCGCTGGAGGCCAGCGGGAAGCACCTCTGCTCGGACACATACTCCTCGATCGGTATCCTGATCGGTCTGTTCGTCGTGTACATAGCCGAGGGGATGGGATACGACGCACGCTGGCTTGACTCGTCGATCGCCGTGGTCTTCGGTTTCATCATCCTCTACACGGGGTTCGGCGTCATCAAGAGGTCTGCGGATGAGACCATGGACCGCGCCGACGATGATCTCATCGCCGAGGTGTCCTCCATGATCAACGAGTACAGGCACGACGACTGGATCGACGTGTACAACCTCCGTCTGATCAAGTACGGGCCGAAGATCTACGTCGACATGAAGGTCGTCTTCCCCAGGAACATGACAGTCGCACAGGAGTACGTGGAGAAGCAGGAGATCGACGAGGCTGTGATGGCCAAGTACGGGGATTCGGTGGAGACATCCATCAACTGCGTCCCGTGCAGCGAGTTCCACTGCCGTCACTGCGCCAGGAACTGTATCGATAGGGCGGAGCCTTTCGAGACTCCGTTGGAGTGGACGCCCGCGAGGCTGTGCTGCGACAGGCCGCATTCCCCCACCAACAGGGTCATCATCCACGAGGGACGTTAACGGCCATCTCGGCGACCCTCTTCCGGCAGTCGGTTTATGTATCGGTTTCCGGATTTCTAGTCCATGGCACAGGCGGAGATTCCGAAAGAGATTGTTGACGCTGGACTCTCGGACTGGTACGAGACCCTTAACGATCCGAACAAGGTGAGGATGCGCAGGTACATCCAGGGCATAGACACCTCGTCCCCCCAGGCGTTCCTGGTCCAGCTCATGCAGAGGGCGACGGAGGATCACAACTACGGCCTGTCCATAGTCGCTGGCGAGTACGCCGCCAACCACGAGATGGACGACTACAGCAGGTTCATCATCACCGAGGGCTACATCGACGGTCTGTTCGGGGCGGAGAGGTACGACGAGGCCAAGGAGGCCTGCGCCAGGAACCTCGACCTGTTCCCTCTGATAAAGGTTCGCTTCCTCCAGGAGAACGGGGGAGAGCTTCCCAAGCACATCGCCTGCCGCAACAGGCTCATCGACATCGTGGTCGGTGTGGAGTCCGGTTACGACCTGGCGGACGAGATCCTAACCCAGTACGTCAAGATGGGTCTCATCGACGAGGAGGAGAAGGAGTACAGGCTCCAGAGCATCAAGATTCACAGGATGCAGAAGACCTTCGACAACCTCTTCATCTACCGTCCGAAGCAGTGACGGACTTCCACGGGATCAGTGGGATCACGTCGATTGCGGGCTCCTCGTAGGGATGCGCCCTGCGGACAGCCTCGACGGCTCCCGCCAGATCCCTCCCTTTCACGGCGAACTCCAGACGGAACTCCTCGGCCACCGTTATCTTGCCTACTTCTCCGTCGTAGGGGGACGAGCCTTCGAGTGGCCTCCAGCAACCCTTCGCGGGCCACCAGCTGAAGACATGATCGTAACCGGGGTACAGGGGCTCGACGACTCCGTCCAGCGAATCCATGACGGTCTCGAGATGACTCCTGGGGACGGTCACTCCGATTTTATAGGCGTCCCATTCCATGCATCGGTCTCCTGTGGGACTGCAGCGCCTCGAGGGCCTCGGTCATCTCGAGGAGGTCATCATCCCCTGCGCCAGGGCCTCCGCGGCCGTCGACCGCCCTGATGATCATGTCCACCGCGGAGAGGCGGTCGGGAATCCCGGGAGTCATGTCGCTCGCGCTCTTCTTCAGATAGGAAGTGCTCAGAACCGTGGCGATGAACGACATCGGCGGCATGACGTACATGAGGCCAGCCATGATCCCGGTGGCCTTCTTCAGGTCAGTGATGCTGTTGATCTTCTCGATGAGGTGGTCGTGTGGGACATTCTTGAGCTTCCCCAGCAGCGATTTGTACATGAGCTTCTGGGCCCCCAGGACCACGTCCACGCTCCACTGCACCTGTCCGAAGACCGGTGCCGGCTTCCCCACGGCGACGGTGGACTTGTTCAGCACCGCCCTCCTGAAGTCATCGGCGGAGTTGCCGGAGAACTCGGTCCAGTTGTACCCGGATGTGTACACGGAGTGCGCGTCGCTCCCGGACATCTCCGACCATCTGCCGGGATATCTGTCCATGACGAGCCTGGCGAACATGTTCGAGTACGTGTCCGGATGGCCTCCGTTGATGGTCTCGAAGCCGTCTATGTCCAGGTCCAGGATGCGCTCCTGCAGACCCGGGGCGTGCATGCTGAACGGATGCGGGGCGATGGCCAGGCCGCCCTGGGAGCGGATTATGTCGATGGTCTCCTCCACGGGCAGCATGTCCGGAATCTTCTCGGTCAGGAAGAGGCCGATCACCTCGCCGTCGGCGGTGGTGACCTCCTCCCCGACGATCACCTCTATGTCGTTGAAGTTGGCCTTGGCGTACTTCTGGGCGATGAATGCGCCAGCGATCTCGTCATGGTCGGTGATGGCCATGACATCCATGCCGAGCTGCCTCATCCTGTCCACCTGCCTCTCCGGCATCGTCGTGGACTCGGGGAACTTCAGCACCCCTAGTTTGTTGAAGCCGGAGTATTCGGTGTGCAGATGGGTGTCGGCTTTTCCCATGGGACGACTCACCGTGTCAGGCCGTATTTTAGATTATCCTAACAGGCTTCGTCAGGCGTAGTAGTATTCGCCCTTGGACTTCTGCTCGCGGTCGAGCCTGGAGTCAGGCTTGTTGATCCTGGGTCTGTGGGTGTCCGCGTCCCTGCGGAAGGTGATGTCCACGGCGGAGAGGAACTTGTTCATCCCGTCCCTCATGTCGAACGGGCCGTCGCCTATTCCGTGGTGTCCCGGCTCGCCTCCGAACACCATCATGGAGTCGGAGACCATGTCCAGGAAGTAGATGTCGTGGTCGACCACCATCGCGCTGCGTCCGGTCTTCTCCATCATGCGCCTGATCGTCTTGGCAGCGTTCATCCTCTGGTTGGAGTCCAGGTACGCCGACGGCTCGTCGAAGAGGTATATGTCGGCCTCGGCGGCGAGGCACATCGTGATGGCGACCCTCTGCAGCTCTCCGCCGGACAGCTTGGAGACCTGCTTGTCCATGAGGTACTTGATGCCCAGTGGCTCGACGACCTCGCCGTTGAAGAACCCAGAGTTGACGGTGTCGTAGTACTTGGAGTAGAGGAGGTCCTGGACGGTCCCGTCGAAGTCGCCGGTGATGTACTGCGGCTTGTAGGAAACCTTGACCTTGTTGTCCATCTCGCCCGAGTCGGGTTCGATGATCCCGGCGAGGATCTTCACGAAGGTGGTCTTACCGGTGGCGTTGGGTCCGACGATTCCCACGGACTCGCCAATCCTCACGGCACCTCCCGTGATGTCGAGCTTGAACTCGCCGAAGTCCTTGTTGAGCTGCTTGAAGGAGATGAGGTTGGCCGTCTGCCAGTCCCCTCTGGGAGGCGAGGCCTCGAACTCGATGGGCCTGTCCCTGAACCTTATGTTCTCCTCGGGGAGGTATCCGTCGAGGTAGACGTTGATGGCGGTCCTCACCTGCCTGGCAAGGGTGAATACTCCGTACGCGCCCTCGGAACCGTAGACGACGTTGACGTTGTCCGCGAGGAAGTCCAGGATGGCGAGGTCGTGCTCGATGACCATGACCTGCTTGTCGACAGCCAGGTCCTTGATGAGACGGGCCATCTTGACCCTCTGGTAGATGTCCAGATAGGAGGTAGGCTCGTCGAAGAAGTACACGTCGGCCTCCTTCATCATGGTGGATGCCATGGCGACCCTCTGCAGCTCTCCGCCGGACAGCTTGGAGATGTCCCTGTCTATGACCTCCGTGAGGTCGAAAAGCTCAGCGGCCTCGTCCACGGTCATGCGGTCCTGGACCTTGGACAGGAGGTCCCTGACGACGCCCTTGGCGGCCAGGGGGATCTTGTCGACGTACTGCGGCTTGACGGCGACCTTCACCTTTCCGGCGTAGACCCTCTCCAGGTAGTCGTGGAGCTCGGTCCCGGCGAAGTGCTGGAGGACCTCCTCCTTGGTGGGAGGGTTGTCGTAGCGTCCCAGGTTGGGGATCTCGGTTCCGGACAGCATCCTGATGGCGGTCGTCTTTCCGATTCCGTTGGGTCCGAGGATACCTGTGACGAGGCCCTTCTTGGGGACGGGGAGCCTGTAGAGCCTGAACGAGTTCTCGCCGTACTGGTGGATCATGTCCTCCTTCAGCTCGTCGGCCAGGCCGATGATCTTCACGGCCTCGAACTGGCACTTGTTGACGCAGATGCCGCATCCCTGGCAGAGGGTCTCCGAGATGATGGGCTTGCCCCTCTCGCCGAATGTGACGCACTCCACCCCGGTCCTGTTCAGGGGGCAGAACTTGGCGCACTCCTGGTTGCATTTCTTGTTCTGGCATCTGTCTATCAGCACTGCCGCTATCCGCATGGTCGCGTCCATCTTTTTTCATAATAAATATCTGACGACGGGCGCGGTGCTGATTTGTGTGATCAGGGGAGTCCCTCCCAAAGTCCGGGATCGGAGAGGTCCATTCTGGAGTAAAGTACTCTGATCACCTTGACGGAGCTGCCGTCGATGGTGAATGCCAAGAAGTAGTTCATGACAGGTAGGAATCTTATTTCGTTTCCACCGACCCTCAGCGATGGTCTGATACGCTCTGGCATCATGGCCAAACTGGTGGCGGCGTTTTCGAAGGCATCCATGTGTCTGAGTGCGGCATCGGGATTCTTGAGAGTCTTTGAGATGTAAGATGCGATGTTATAGACGTCAGTCTTCGCCTGGAGACCGACATCCACGGTGTATCTCATGAGAACAGCTCTTTTCTGATATCGGCGAATGCTTCTTCTGCACTTTGGTATTCTCCGCGTTCGAACGATCTGAGCCCTTCCTCGATTTTACTGAGGATTAGCTTCCGTTCCATGTCTTCAAATGTGCGGACACTCATGACCACAGTATCATCCCTTCCATTGCGTGTGATGTAGACTGCGTTTCCCGTGGAGTTGCAGTAATCCGAAATCTCAGGGTACTTGTTCCTCAGATCCGAGCTGGGCCTGATGATTGTGTCCATGATAATGCAATACAGTTTATTGATATAATCATATCATATCAGTCGACACGGATTACATGGGGGTCTATGTTCATCCCTTCTGCTAATGGGATTGAAAAAGCTTCTCCATTTCAGCATGACTGGCCGACGCCACCATTTATATCCAGCCAGCCATGACGCCGTGATGGCCGACGAGACCGAGGGGACGAGGACGCTTCTGGGGAACCAGAGGAAGGGTGTGATTGCCCTGGCGATACCGATAGGCGTCGCATTGTTCTTCCAGCAGCTGAACAACATCGTCGACAGCCTGTGGGTCGCTGGTCTCGGCGGCTCCGCCATGGGCGCTCTGGGTATCGTATACCCGATCTACACGATCCTCATCGGAATAGGTAACGGTCTAGGCATAGGTGTCGGTGCCGCAATAGCCAGGAACATCGGCCAGAAGAACCACGCCGATGCCAACCGGTCGGCGGCCCAGGGCGTGGTGATCACAGCCGTCGTCAGCCTTGTGTTGACGCCTGTGCTTCTGCTGACCGCGGAGCAGACGATGGTGCTGATGGGCGCAGGCGACACCCTGGGGGACTGTCTGGAATACGCCTACCCCATCTACCTGTCCTCGTTCTTCGTGATCCTCAGCGGGGTCATGTCCGGGATGCTCCGCGGCGAGGGGGCGGCCAAGCGCTCAATGGCAATCCAGGTTGTGGGCGCCCTGGTGAACATAGTCCTGGACCCTGTCCTGATTTACGGACTGGACATGGGTGTGGCCGGTGCCGCATGGGCCACCGTGATCGCGTTCGTCGTCTCCTGCGCCATGGCGTCGTTCTGGTACCTCCGCAGCAGGGAGATGTACATCACAATCCGCAGGTCGGACTACCGTCCGGACGCCAGGGTATGCAGGGGGATCCTCTCGGTGGGGGGCCCCGAGGCCCTGGAGCTGTCGATCATGTACCTGTTCAACATCTTCCTGAACTACATGGTGATCGAGTGCGGCGGGACCGACATGGTGGGGCTGTACTCCACAGGGTGGAGGGTCGCTAACTTCATCCTCATCATAGCGCAGTCCATGGGAGGGGCGATGGTGGCGGTGTGCGCGGCAGAGTACGGCATGAGGAGGTTCGACATGATCTGGGACGCATTCAGGTTCTCTGTGGGGAGGTCGGTGGTGTGGACCATCGTACTTTCCGTCGTTCTGGCACTCGGATCGGGGCTGCTCGCGTCAGTGTTCACCGTCTCGGATGACCTGGCGTACCTCCACGACGAGACCGCCCGGATGTTCCTGTTCTTCGCCCTGTTCCTGCCTGTGATGTCCCTGGTGTACACCGGGTCATCCCTGATGCAGTCCATCGACAAGGCCTCCGGGGCCATGGTCAACTCCCTGGCGAGGAACGTGATCATGAGTCTTGCGTTCCTCGCGGCGACTGTCACCTTCGGAACGCTCACCTCGCTGTGGTGGGCGATGGCGCTGTCGGAGATACTGGGCGGGGTAATGATGGGCGCCCATGCATGGCTGGTTCTGAGGAGGACGGAGGCCCGCGAGGGCGGTGCCCCATCCCCGTGACCCGTGCATCGTCAGAACGCCATCTATAAATTATGCATGCGCGTACGCGCGCATGGTCACAATGTCGAAAGTCTGCATAAACATCGCCTGGCCGTACTCGAACGGCCCCATCCATCTCGGACATGTGGCGGGTTCACTTCTTCCGCCGGACATATTCAGCAGGTACAACCGCCTAATAGGCAACGAGGTCCTCATGGTCGGAGGCTCCGACCAGCACGGCACGCCCATCACCGTCTCCGCTGAGAAGTGCGGCATGACCCCCGAGGACTACGCCAACAAGTACCACGAGATCAACAAGAAGGCGATAGAGGACCTCGGCATAGAGTACAGTCTGTACAACAAGACCCACTGCCCCACCCACTTCGAGGTCGTGCAGAAGGTGTTCCTGGACCTCCAGAAGAAGGGCTACATCTACACGAAGGAGTCCGACCAGTACTACTGTCCCAAATGCGCCCGCTTCCTCCCGGACAGGTACGTGGAGGGAGTCTGCCCCAAGTGCGGGGCGGAGAAGACTCGCAGCGACCAGTGCGACCAGTGCGGAACCACTTTCGAGCCCGGGGACCTGATCGACCCGTACTGCACCCTCTGCGGCAGCAGGCCGGAGATAAGGCCGACCGAGCACTTCTTCCTGAGGCTCAGCGCATTCAGGGACCAGCTCATCGACTTCGTGTCCTCCAAGGACTACTGGAGGGCGAACGTCAAGGCGTTCACCAAGAACTGGCTCGAGGAGGGCCTGAACGACAGGGCCATCACCAGGGACATGTCCTGGGGCGTGCCCATACCGGTCGACGGGTGGGATGACAAGGTCATCTACGTGTGGTTCGAGGCCGTCATCGGGTACCTCAGCGCGTCCGTGGAGTACTCCAGGATGATCGGGAAGCCGGACTACTGGAAGGAGTTCTGGAAGGACCCCGAGGTCAAGCACTACTACTTCATCGGGAAGGACAACATCCCGTTCCACTCGATCATCTGGCCGGCCATCCTCATGGGCCTGGGCGACATGGACCTGCCCTACGACATACCCGCCAACGAGTACCTCATGATCAGCGGGGGCAAGCTCTCCAAGAGCCGCGGGGGAGCGATCGACGTCCCCACGGTCCTGCAGACCTACGACGCGGACCTGGTCAGGTACTATCTGTCCGTTAACATGCCGGACACCCATGACTCGGAGTTCTCCTGGGAGGACTTCGAGACCAAGGTCAACAACGAGCTGGTGGCGGCTCTGGGCAACTACTACCACAGGTGCCTCAGCTTCACCAGGAAGAACTTCGGAACGGTCCCCGCGGCGAACGACGACGCCGAGGTCACAGTTGAGATCGAGAGGTCCCTGGCCGAGTACAGGGAGTGCCTCTCCCACTGCGACTTCAAGAAGGGGATCAAGGTCGTCATGGACCTGGCCCGCTTCGGGAACAGGTACTTCGACGCCCAGAAGCCGTGGGCCCTCGTCAAGGAGGACAAGGAGGCCTGTGGCGGTGTGATGAACAACACACTCAGGATCGCAAAGGCCCTGGCCGTCATGGCCTGGCCGTTCATGCCCAGGTCCTCCGAGAGAATCTGGGGATTCCTCGGATACGAGGGAAGCCTGGAGAAGGCGGGACTGGACGAGGTCCTCGCGCCCCTCCCGGTCGGACAGGAGCTCAGGGAGCCCGTCCCGGTATACAAGAAGGTCGAGATCAAGATGGAAGAAGAGAAGCAGGAGACAGTTAAGGAGCAGAAGACCGAGAAGAAGCAGGAGAAGAAGCAGGAGCCCGCCGCTCCCGCCGGACCCTTCGCAGCGTTCAGGAAGATGGACATCAGGGTCGGTACCGTCATCTCCGTCGAGGACCACCCCGACGCGGAGAAGCTGTACATCCTGAAGATCGACCTCGGGGAGGAGGAGCCCAGGCAGATCGTCACGAACCTCAAGACGGTCTATTCCAGGGACCAGATGCTGAACAGGAGGCTCCTGGTCATCTCCAACCTCAAGCCGGCCAAGTTCCGCGGCGTCAAGTCCGACGGAATGCTGATGGCGCTCGACGACGAGGATCTCGGGGGAACCGCGATCAAGCTCCTGAAGCCCTCGGCCGATGTGCCCAACGGGACCAGGATCGACTGCGCTCTGGAGTGCTCCTCCTCGAGGATCGAGGTCAAGCACTGCGAGGCCGTGGACATCCGCGTCGGGAAGCTGACCGACGGCCACATCCTCGGAGGGAACGTGCCGGAGGACTGCCCCGACATCTGCGCCCTCGTCTACGACGGCGACCTCAGGGTCCCCATGGGAGACGGAAAGGGCTGCTACATCACCGTCGACGATGACGACTTCATCGACGGTGCGAGGGTCAGATGAAAGCAGACCTGCATGTCCATACGTGCTACTCCAACGACGGCAAGACCACGCTGGAGGAGCTGCTCGATTACGCCGAGCGTCACGGGATAGGGTGCGTGGCCGTCACGGACCACAACGAGTTCGAGGCCTATCCCAGGCTGAAGGACAACGGCAGGATCATAATCATCCCGGCGGAGGAGGTCTCCTCCGCCGAGGGCCACATCGTCGCCCTGGGGATCGACAGGCTGATCCCCAGGGACCTCTCCATCCAGGAGACCATCGACAAGATCCACGAGGCGGGGGGATACGCCTTCGCCGCCCATCCGTACAGATGGTGGTCGGGGCTCGGGGAGAAAAACACCCTGAAGTACCCCTTCGACGGGGTCGAGGCCAGGAACGGACGTTCGACACCCCGCGGTAACAGGAGGTCGGAGAAGCTGGCGAAGCGCATCGGCAAGCCGATGACCGCCGGGAGCGACGCCCACAGTCCCCACCGCATCGGAGAGGGATACCTGGAGCTCCCGGACGATCTGGCCACCTGGCAGGAGGTCCTGGACTACATCATGCACAATCCCGCGCCCATCGTCTGCAGCAACAGCCGTCATCTCCAGGCCACGCTCAGATACGGTATCAAATCCATAGGGGAGTGGCTGCTCCGCGGATGCAAGAGGATGTGACCAATACTCGATCTGGAAACCTTTTACTATAATTTTATTCGAGTGGTCTACATATTTTGTGGAACAATTCTATGTAGATTATGAGAAATAATAAAATATGATGAAATAAAACTATAAGATTGGTTATAATGCACATCTTCGACTATCGGTTCCTCAAGGATTTCACAGTGTCCATGGGGGTTCTCAATCGCGTATCAAAGTTGGAGGGATTCAACCAAAAAAGCAAGGTTCTTGGGATGGAGAGACAGTCAATCCTCGAGAGCATAGAGCGTATCGCGATTGTCCTTTCCACTCGTGACTCCAATGCAATCGAGGGGATAGGTACGACGGCTGAGCGTATGGTGCCCTTGATAGTCGGAGGTACAAAGCCGATAGGGCATTCCGAATCGGAGATTCTCGGTTATGGCGATTGTCTCAGACGCATTCATCATAATCATGCAGACCTCATACTGTCTACAGAAACGATTCTCAAACTATACGGCATATTGATGTCGTACACGGACGTGGATCCAGTCTTCAAGACTAGGGATAACGTCACTATCGACAGATCGCCACAGGGGGAGATTTTGAAAGTTCATAGGGCCGTCCCTTATCAGTATGTGGAGAAGGCCATGGATGACATGATTACATCATACTGGGAAGCCAGGAACGACACAGATATCAACAATCTTCTGTTGATTCCATGTTTCATCGTTGATTTCCTTCGTATTCATCCATTCATCGATGGGAACGGACGTATGTCAAGGCTTCTTACGACTCTGCTTCTCTATCAGGAGGGCTATGACATCTGCAGATATGTGTCATTGGAATCCAAGATCAGGTCCAATCTAAAGGGGTACTATGATGCTCTGGAGAGTTCCGAGGAGGGTTGGTTTGACAATACATCATCCTACGAGCCGTTCATCGATTACTTCCTGGGAGTACTTTTCCTCTCCTATCGCGAGTATGACCGGAGATTGGCTCATGCGTTCCAGAATAAGGGCAAATCCGGTGCCGTGAGAGATCTGGTACTCAATATGAACATGCCTGTATCTAAGAGGGACCTCATTTCCATGCTTCCGGGTATCTCTGAAGCGACGATTTCATCCGAGCTCAAACGTTTGCTCGATGCAGGAGAGATTGTCAAGATAGGTTCCACGCGTTCGGCACGTTATATCTCCGCCGATCGCAGATGATCTGTTTCTGAGAAGGGAATCCAGAGAGCCCGAAGGCGAGCATCCTTTCCATTGACAGGAGATTCCCGATGTCCACGGTGAGATCCCTGGTCTAGTGTCTAACTAAGAGGAGGACTCGGTCGTGATGACCTCCACATGCGATTATCATGCCAGATGTCTATGGTCGAGTAGGGGTCCGGTTCATCCATCCTATAGAATTCGTTGAACCGCAGGACGACCTCGATGTTGTCCTCAGGTCTCCGGACCCGATGTTCTCTGAACGTGGGAATCAAACCCATGGGGGTGACACGATGTCAGTACGCGTCGAAAAGAATCCAGATGCATTAAAGGTGCAAGAACTGTGACGAGGGGAACGGGGAAGTAAAAGGGTTGGATAATGGCGTCCCTTCGAGGGACGCCGTTTTCAGACCATCAGGCTCGCGGACCTGAGCTCGGCGGCGATCTTGTCGACCGCGCGGGTCACATCCTCGGGAACCTTGGCGCCGGTGCAGACCATCTTGCCGGATCCGAACAGGAGGACCACGACCTTGGGGTCGTCCAGTCTGTAGACCAGTCCGGGGAACTGCTCGGGCTCGTACTCAACCTTCTCGAGTCCCAGTGTGATGGCCACTGTGTTGAGGTTGATCTCCTGCTCCAGGTCGGAGGAGGCGACGATGTTCTGAACCTCTATCTTGGGCTCGATCGTGATGTGGACGTCGGCCTTCTCAAGGTCCTTGGCGACCTTGCTGATGGCGACCTTGACGTCCTCGCGGCACTTGGCACCCGTGCAGACGACCTTTCCGCTCCTGAAGATCAGAGTGGCGGTCTTGGGCTCCTTGAGTCTGTAGACGAGACCGGGGAACTGCTGGGGGTTGTATTCGGCACCCTCCAGAGCGTCTTCAATCTTGTTCAGGTCCAGTTCCTGACCAAGGTATGTCGAAGCTACCACGTTCTCAATGTTCATTTTGGCCATCTTTTCACCAATCGGGCCTATTTATAAACCATTTATAAATGTTTCCATAAAGAACAAATCATATGCCGATTTTTTCCGACTAAGGGAATTGGACAATTATACAAAAATCAATCGATAATTTATAAATTTGTACTAAGCAAATTTAGTACCATGGACAGGCGGGAAGTCGAGAGGATCAAGACCGTTCCGACCCCTGTCGACCTCGTCGAGATGACCGCCTCCGTGCTCATCATGGCGTTCGGGGTGATCATCACCGTGCGGTCCCTTCAGGGCGTCTCGCCGGTGTCGTCCCTCATATACGTCATGAGCGAGGCCTCCGGTCTGACCCTTGGAACGATGACGTTCATCGTCTATCTCGTGTTCGTTCTGGTGCAGTGCGCCGTGTACAGGGACAGGGGGATGACGGTCAGGGTCTTCTCGCAGCTTCCGTACACCGTCCTCTACAGCGTGTGCATGGATTTGTTCGATTACGTGCTCGCTTCCCTGGGTGCGGAGACACTGGCCGGGCAGTGGGGACTGGTCCTGGCGGGATGTCTGCTCACCAGCCTCGCCATAGCGATGGAGGCGGATGCCAACGTATCGATGCTCCCCGACGACGGTCTGATGCTGGCCGTTCACAGGGCCACGGGGATCCCCCTGGGAAGGAGTATCATCGTCGTCAATGTGGTCTCCGTTATCCTGGCCTTCGTGCTCTCTCTTGCCCTGCTCCGCGGCCTCCACGGCGTGGGACTCGGGACGGTGTTCTTGATGGTCGCGCAGGGATACGTCGTGAAGGCGCTAACGCCGGTGTTCAAGAAGATACGGCGCAACGGACACTTGGATTGAAAAGGAATGGAGTCGAGGGAGGGGATCGAACCCCCGTCTGCGGATCTGCAGTCCGCCCCATAGCCACTGTGGTACCTCGACGCACGGCTCCCGATTGTTTGAACCTATATATTCTTTATCGTGGTCGGCCCAGGTGCCAGACTTTGAAATATGGCATCCCGATTAGGGTCCATGCACTGCAAGGACGTCTCCATGCGCGATGTCGGCATCCCTCTGGACGAGGACTCCATAGCCTCGCTCATGGAGGACTGGACGGCTTACGTCCGCACGGACGACCTCATCCTCAGGAACGGCGACGGATACGCCGCACTTCATCTGGAGAAGGAGCCGGGAACAGGCCTGTTCAGAAAGGTGACGGGGTACGAGATCCTCTCGCTGCCCGATGAAACCGTCTATGTGGAGGTCCCCGACATGGACGTCCTGAACGTCCCCGCGCTGGCGGAGCTGCAGGCGCGCCATCTGGGCAAGGCGGTGGTGGTGCGCGGGATGTTCTCCCACATCAACTACATCAAGGACATGGAGCCGCTCAGGCTAATGGTCGTTGACAACGTCCCGCCTTCCCCGGCGAAGCTCGGGGTTCTCGTCGAGAGGGCACTGGCGTCGGGATTCGTCGACCTGCCGGTGGTCCCGGAGGTACGCATAATAGACATGGCGGACAAGGTGGCAGACGTGCGCACGGAGGAGGTCATGTTCCCATGCAGGGTGTCTCATCTGGAGGCGCCCATGCCGTACTCGTTCCTGGACGACGCCCCGTCCGAGGTCGGCGACGTCACCCTGATAGGCTGCCATCTGTCCCAGAGGATATTCAGGTCGCTGTACGGTCGTGACGTCCCATTTATAAACGTCTGTCCCGCCGACTACGTGGAGCCGGGGGTGAAGACAATCGTGAAATGCTGCAAGGTGAAGCAGGGTCACGAGCTGGACGGCGACGTGGTCAGGGTCCCGTGGGGCGCCACGGTGCCCGAGGTCGTGGACGCGATCAACGCCCTTTTCTCTGCTGCTGACTGACCGCCAGCTCCCTTCCGTGGTTCAGGGCCCTGTAGCCCTCGTCGGCCCTACCGGCCTTGCAGAGGAGCTCCCCCAGCTTGTACCACGAATCGGCGTCCCGTGGATTGGACTCCAGGTGGAGCTGGAGGTGCGCTATGGCCTCATCCAGCTTCCCCTTGGCGGCCAGGTTCGCGCTGTGGCTGCGGCCGTTCGTCTCCTCGTCCCTGACGCGGATCATCTCCTTGCGGGCCTTGTTGAGCAGGACGTCCATGGAATTGTCCGTTATCCAGGGGTACCTGTCCTGGATCATCCTCCTGAAAGGCTCCGCGCGCTCGGGGTCGATCTCGAGCTCCGCACCTCTGAAGATGCTGCGGGGCACGTCCACCGTGAGGCTCCCGTGGACGACTGTGATGTGGTCGGCCTGGGCCAGGGGGATCACCTGAATTTGACGGTGCGCCCGCAGGCGTCCCTGTTGGACTTGCCGAACTCGGTGAGCTTCGCGAGCTTCTCCATGTCGAAAACAGGTCCGTCCCTGCACACGCGGGAGTCGTCCATCACGCAGCACCCGCAGACGCCGGCGCCGCACTTCATGTACCTCTCAAGGGACAGCTGGCAGTCGATCCCCAGCTCCTTGCAGGCCTGGTACGTGAACCAGAGCATGACCTCGGGGCCGCAGGCGATGACGCAGTCGTAGTGCCTCTCAGCCACCTTCCCCCTCATGAGCTGGACTGCGTTCCCGTGGAACCCGCGGCTGCCGTCGTCGGTGGCGATCCACAGGTTCCTGGCGTGCTCCGCCGCGACGCCGTCGAGGATGACATCGTTGTGGGTCCTGGCGGCGATGATCGTGTCTGCTCCGGATGCGGTGACCGCGGGCATGATCGAAGCGGTCCCCACGCCTCCGCCGATGATCAGGAGCTCGCCCCTAGAGAGGTCGTAGCCGTTCCCGTAGGGTCCTCTGATCCTCAGGCGGTCGCCGGCCTTGAACTCGTGCAGCCTCCTGGTCGCCTCCCCGATCGCCTTGACGGTGATGCTCTTCTCCATCCCGTCGATCCCGGAGATAGACATGGGGATCTCGTCGGTCCCGGGTATCCAGACCATGATGAACTGGCCGGGCCTGGCGTCGGCGTCCCAGTCGAACCTGAACGTCTTGGTGTCGTAGCACTCCTGCACGACCTCTTTTATGGTGACGACGTCAGTCATGTGCCACCCCCGTCATGTCGGCGATGGATGAGTAGCCGTACTCCTCCATGAAGGCGGAGAGCCCCTCGTTGATCCTCGCGAAGACGTCCGTCCCGACGGTGCCGATTGCGCTACCGACCTGGAACGCGCACGCTCCGGCCATGATGTACTCTGCGGCGTCGCGCCAGTTCTCGATGCCCCCGACCCCGATGATGGGGATGTCGAGGACGGTCCTGAGGTCGTAGACGGCCCTGACTCCGACGGGTTTGACGGCGGCTCCGGACAGGCCCCCGAACTTGTTGCTCAGCAGGGGCTTGCCGATCTCAGGGCAGATGACCATGGCCTTGAGCGTGTTGATCGCCACGACCGCGTCGCCTCCCGCGTCCTGCACGGCCATCCCGATGTCGCCGAGGATGTGCGTGTTGGGGGTCAGCTTGGCCCAGACGGGGATGGAGACCGCTGATTTGACGGCCGAGACGATGGCCTTCACCATGGCGGGGTCCGTGCCGACCTCCATACCGTATCCCTTCGCGTGGGGGCACGAGAGGTTGAGCTCCACCGCGCATGCGCCGTAGTCCTCCATCCTCCCGGCGAGCCTGGAGAAGTCGTCGGGTCCTGCGCCGTATATCGATCCCACGATCCTGCCCTTGGGGACGGCGACCTCCATCTCCTCTCTGAAGAGCTCGATACCGGGGTTCGGCAGTCCCATGGCGTTGACGTAGCCGCCCGTGACCTCGGTGAAGCAAGGGTTGGCATGTCCCGCGTTGGGTTCCAGGCCGACGGACTTCGTGACAACGGCGCCCGCGCCGCTCTCAATCATGCGGACCATCGAGGGCCCGGTCTCGTCCATGATCCCGGAGGCCACGATCCCAGGCTTCTCCAGTGAAATGCTGCCAATATCGGTCTTAAGCGACACCATGTGCCTTGGGATGCAGACGCTCTTTAAAATCATGCGCATGGGCGCGCGCATATCATTAATAGGGGAAGCAGATAGACGGGGCATGGACGTAGACGCAATCCGCAAAGACTTCCCCACCATCCGCGCCGGTCAGGGGATATACCTCGACAGCGCATGCCAGTCCCTCAGGCCGGACAGCGTCATACGGGCCATAACGGACTACTACGAGAACTATCCCGCCTGCGGCGGCCGCAGCGTTCACTCCATGGCGACGAAGGTCTCCATGGCGATGGACGAGACCCGCGAGGCCCTGGCCGGGTTCTTCGGCACGGACGACCCTGACTGCTACGTCTTCACCAAGAACTGCACCGAGGGTCTGAACACCGCGGCCTACGGTCTCGGACTGAAGAGGGGGGACGTGGTGGTCACTACCGACTCCGAGCACAACTCCAATCACGTGCCCTGGCTGTACCTCCAGGAGAACATCGGCATAGAGAGGAGGTTCGCCAGGTCCGACAAGGACGGCAGGTTCGACATGGAGTCATTCTACAACTGCATGAGTCACGGCGTGAAGGTCGTCTCCGTGCAGCACGCCAGCAATGTCACAGGGTGCTCCGTCCCTGTAAAGGCCGTCACAGAGATAGCCCACGACTTCGGGGCCAAGGTGATCATCGACGGCGCCCAGGCCGCTCCGCACATGCCGGTGAACCTGAGCGACATCGATGCGGACATCTACTGCATGTCCATCCACAAGATGCTCGGCCCCTCGGGGATGGGGGTCATGTACGGGAAGAGGGAGATCCTGGAGGAGATGAGGCCGCTGTCACTCGGAGGCGGCACCGTCGGTCTCGCGACCTACAATTCGGTCAACCTCGCACCGATCCCGGACAAGTTCGAGGCCGGGCTCCACGACTACGCGGGGATCGTCGGCACGAAGGCCGCGCTGGAGTACCTGTCCGGGGTTGGGATGGAGAACATCCAGCTCTGGGACCTTAAGCTCATGAGGAGGATCCTGTCCAACCTGGAGGAAGTCAGGAACGTCCATCCCGTCGGACCGACCGAGGCCGCGTACAGAGGCGGGGTTTTCTCGTTCAACATCGACGGTCTCGGAGCCCACGACATAGCGATGATGCTGGACAGCATGGCGGGGGTCATGATCCGCTCCGGCATGCACTGCGCCCATCCGTTCTACGTCTCGAGGGGCATCGACGGCAGCGCCCGCGCCTCGACCTACCTGTACAACACCGTAGAGGAGATCGACGTGTTCACCGACACCGTCAGGCACATCGCCGAGACGTTCGGCGACTGATCCCTTCACCAGGACGATCTCCCCTGAACCCCAGCTCAGAGTGAACTCCCCGGGGTACGCGGTGTGGGCGGTGTACACTCTCCCGCCGTGTTCCAGTTTCACCAGGTTGTCCTCCACACACAGCAGGTGGTCACCGGACGGGAGGAGGTCGCGGGGATCCAGCACGCACTCATCCGCGACGGATCCATTGAACCCGTCCAGGGCGGCAGCTATCCTGTCGGCGGTTTCCTGGTCCAGGTCGGAATCGATCCTGTCGCCGGCCCCATCCACGGCGGCCATCGCCACTGCGAGTACCGCGACCCCGCATGCCATCAGGACGACGCGGGATAGCGTGAACTCGATCACGTCACGACCTCCACGCCGTAGTTCCCGTCGGCATCGACCGTCGCGTTGAGCCGGACCGTCGTGTGTCCGGATATGACGATGCCGTCGCCGAGGGTCTGCGCAGCTCCGAGGCTGACGGTTCCGACCTGCTCCCCATCGACTAGCAGCCTCAGCACGTATCCCTTTCCGTCGGATCCTCCGACGGAGATGGACCGCCCCGAAGGCAGGTCAATCTCATGGGTGACGGTGCAGTCCTGGAAGTACGCCCGCTGTATGGCGTCCCTCAGGGATTCGGCCTCCTGCAGGATCCCGTACGAGGACATCTCGTCCTCGGCATCCTCGACAGCATCCAGAACCAAGGGGACCATGAGGCCAAGTACAAGGATGCAGACCGCCAGCTTCACGGGCATGCCGATGATCCCGCGGCGATCGGATATCAACCGAGCACCACCGTTATCTCCAGATCCTTCTCCCCGTAGTCCGTCTTGCTTATGGACAGATGCATGTCGAAGTGGCTGACGTTCCCGGGCGGGTTGACCGTCAGGTTGCCGAACGACGCCGTTCCGTCCGTTCCGGTGACGACCACGGGACTCTTCGTTCCGCCCGCCCCGTCGTCCATGGTTATGTAGCTGTTCTCGATGATGACGACAGCCCCCTCCAGGTAGTTGCCGTCCTGGTCCCTGACCTCCACAGAGAAGCCGGTTATCTGGCCGTTGTTGCAGTACACGATGTCCTCCACGCCGACATCGCCGATCGAATGCGGTGTCTCGATGTTTCCCATCCAGCCCACGATGATGGCCGTTCCCATGGTCGCCACGAGGATCACGATCATCAGCTGCAGGGGGAGGCCCTCTATGCCTCCGGCCCTGTCCGTTCTCAAGTGACGTATGTTCATGTCTCTCGGACGGTTCTCGCGGACTGAGGATAAAAAGGAGGCACCGTGCGGTCACGTTGATTCACGGGACAAGGCCCGTAGGCATCAAGGATGCGGGTTTTGAAGAGAAACCAGCGGATGAGAGTGCCGGAGTAGATTCCCGGACCGGTCACCCCACGTCGATGCCGTCCCCTCAGTTCAGGGGGATCCTTCTCAGGACGGTGTGCTTGGCGCCGCTGGGTCCGAGGACGCTCCTCATGACGAGGATCTCGTCGCATTGGAACTCTGTGAAATCGGATCCGGAGAACCTCTCGAAGAATCCGGACAGGTCCGCTGGCCCCCTGCATCTGCCCACGGTGATGTGCGACTTGAACGGTTTCCCGTCGAAATCGATCCCAGCTCTGCGGAGGTTGTCGCCGATGCGGTCGGCTATGGCGGCCATCTCCTTCTGCGGTGAGGCGCCGATCCATACCACCGACGGTCTCTCGCGCTTCGGGAACGCACCTGCCCCGGACACCCTGATGTTGAAAGGACCGATGCCGCTGACGGCCCTCCTCACGCAGTCCTCCACGGTGTCGACCTTCGATTCATCGATGTCGCCGATGAATCTGAGGGTGATGTGGATCTGCTCGGCCGGGGACGTCCTCACGCCTTTGATTCCCCCGAGGTAGGAGAGCGGGCCGTCCAGGGACGTCTTGTCGGGGATCCCTATCGATATGAAGACCCTGATGTCGGTCATCCCATCAGCTCCGGGTGCTCTTCCCTGATGTGGTCGAGCAGGGCCCTGCAACCCCTGGAGACGTCGCGGTACGTCCTGCCGAAGTCTCCTGTGTAGTAAGGGTCGGCGACCTCGCCGCCGTCCGCATGGTCCATGAGCATCGATATCTCGCATGTCGGTTCCGCGGGCGCGGTCCATCTGATGTACTCCATGTTGCGGTTGTCCATGCCCACTATGTAGTCGTAGTCTGTGAAGTCCGAACGCTTCAGCCTTCTGCCGCGCTTCCCCTCGCACGAGATGCCGTGCATGCGCAGCTCCGCCGCGGCCCTGCTGTCCACAGGGTCGCCTATGTGGTCGCCGCTGGTGGCGGCGGATGCGACGTAGAAGCGGTCCGCCAGACCCTCCTCGTCAAGTAGTTTCCTGAACACGAACTCCGCCATCGGGCTGCGGCATATGTTGCCGTAGCATACGAAGAGAACTCCTATCTTTCCCATCAAGGGGGTGCAGTCCCTCGATGCATAACTACCTTCCCGATGGATTTTCCATAAATATGATGAACTGGATTCGGAACCATGGAAGAGAAGATCTCGACCCAGGACAAGATTGTCAACGCCATGCCCATGATCGCGCTGGCCATCCTGGCTGTCGCCACCATCGTAGCATACTTCGTCATCTGAAGTGCTGAAACGGATTACATTCTCCGATCCGGCCGTCCGGCATTGGTCGGCCGGGTCTCGTCCCATATTGTTCGGAATGCATACGGCCCGCTTCGCGGACCGTTTCAAGAAATGATTCGGGGCCCGGTTGCCCGGACCCCTGTTTGGAGTTTCACTCGGAGGTCTGCTGGTTCCTTCTCTGCTGGGCCAGCATCCTCTTGGCTGCCGCGTTGCCCTTGGAGACGGCCTTGTTGAGCCACATGTGGGCCTTCTCGGCGTCAGCCTCGACTCCCACACCGTCCATGTAGCAGCGTCCGACGATGAACATCGCGTCGTCGTCGCCGTTCTCCGCTGCGCGGAGATAGCTCTCGAACGGGGACTCCTCGGGCTTGAACTGGACCTTCTCGCCGGTGAGCCTCTCCACAATCTGCCTGGAGAGGACGTGTCCGAGCTCGGCGGCGCGCTTGTACCACACGATCGCCTGCTTCTCGTTCTTCTCCACGCCGATGCCGTTCTCGAGGCAGTATCCGGCGTAGTACTGGCAGATCGCGTTGTCGTTCTTCGCTCCCTTGACGAACCACTCGTAGGCCTGCTTCTCGTCCTTGGCGACGCCGTCGCCCTCGAAGTAGGCGTATGCGACGTGGTACTGGGACTTTCCGAAGCCGTTCTCGGCCAGTTTGAGGTGCATGTCGAAGGCCTTCGCGGAGTCCTTCTTTGTGCCCCTTCCCTTGGCGTACGCCTCGGCGACGGAGAACTGGGCCTTCATGTAGTTGTCCTCGGCGGACCTGCTCAGCCAGACGAACGCCTGGGAGTCGCTCTTGGCGACGCCGCGTCCGAGCGCGTAGGCGGTACCGACGTTGAAGCAGGCCACGGAGTTGCCGTTGGCAGCGGACATCAGGTAGTACCTCAGGGCGGTCTTGCCGTCCT
The DNA here is from genome assembly GCA_009911715.1 of Methanomassiliicoccaceae archaeon DOK. Classification (NCBI taxonomy): domain Archaea; kingdom Methanobacteriati; phylum Thermoplasmatota; class Thermoplasmata; order Methanomassiliicoccales; family Methanomassiliicoccaceae; species Methanomassiliicoccaceae archaeon DOK. The sequence goes on from CP047880.1 coordinate 715,867, forward strand.
TCTTGACGCCGGATCCGTTGGCGTAGTTGTCGCCGGTGACCAGCTGGGCGTATCCGTCGCCCAGGTCCGCCGCCCTCTTGAACCATGCCGCGGAGGCCTTGGTGTTCTTGGGCACCTGCCTTCCCTTGGCGTAGAGCTGGCCGAGCATGATCATGGCGTTGGTCTGGCCCATGTAGGACGCGCTCTCCAGGAGCTTCAGTCCCCTGTCCCTGTTCTTGTCGACGCCAACGCCGCCGAGGTAGCACCTGGCGATGCCGTAGATGCCGTCCCTGCTGGCCCTTCCGACCGCGGCGCAGTACCAGGCGTAGGAGGCGTTGTTGTCCTTCTCCACGCCGATGCCGTCCATGTAGCACCTGCCGAGGTTGTACATCCCCTCGGGGGCTCCCAGGTCGGCGATCTCCTGGTAGATCGAGAACGCCTTGTCGTAGCTCCTCTCCACGCCGATTCCGTACTCGTAGCACTCGGCGAGGCTCACGCAGGCGGGGGAGTAGCCGATGTCGGCCAGGGCCTGGAGCATCTCGACGCCCTTGGGGCGGTCGCGGCCGGTGCCGGTGCCGTTCAGCACGCAGAGGGCCTCGCGGTGCTGGGCCTCGATGTGTCCCGCGGCGGCGGCCTGTTTGTACAGGTCGTAGGCCCCTGCGGGGTTGAAGTCGGTGCCAACGGCGAGCTCTGTCAGCCTGGCGAGAACGTACGTGGCGTCCGGGTCCTCGGGGGAGGACCTCGCCTTGAAATATTCGTATACATCGCCGTCATCCGGCGTATCGTGCGTTTCGTAGTAGTCGGACAGGGCCGCGTATGCGTCGTATCCGCCTTTGATCGCGGAGCGGAAGAGCCACATGTGTGCCTCTGAGGGATCCTCCGCCGCAGCGACTCCGTTGGCGTAGCAGTGGCCCACCACGAACTCCGCCGTGGGGTGACCCATCCTGGCGGCGCGGAGGTACCATTCGAACGCGGCGGATTCGTCCGCATCGGTCCCTTCTCCGATCGCAAACCTCTGCCCAAGCTCGAAGCAGGACTGCACGTCCCCTGCATCGGCCTTGGAAATCAACTGCTCTAAGGTTTCCATTAGCCCTGCCATATCTTCCGAAGATATAATAGGATTGCACGACCGGACAGTCGCTGTAAATGCTGGCACATCAGCTGTCCGATGCCTTCCTCACGAGCTCCACGCCGACCGGCGGGTCCTCGGGGCGCTTCTCGACCGACAGTACCAGCAGGACCACGGCGACCGCGGAGAACAGGAGCATCAGGCCCCAGAGGACCGTGAAGTTGCCCAGGGTGTACGCGGTGCCGATGATGGCTCCCGAGATCGTGGTGCAGACGCTGGCCCCCAGGAACAGGAATATGTTCGTACCAGACACGGCGGTGCCCGAGATGGCTATGGGGTACCATTCCTTCACCTGCGTGAACGACAGGGTCATGAACCCTCCGAAGAAGCCGAAGGCGAAGCTGACCGCGAACCAGAACCAGTAGCTGTCTATGTCCCCGGCGAAGACGAATATGACCGCCCATAGCACGGTGAACACGGATGTCCCGTAGATCATCGCCTTCCTCTTGGAGCGGATGATCCCGCGGCTAGTCATACCGCCGATCGCGAGGGTGCTGAGGATCTTCCCCACTCCCAGGGCCGTCACCATCCAGGATGCGGAGAGAACGAAGTCGTACACGTTGTTGAAGTAGGTCACCGCCCAGGTCCCCTGGAACGTCATGATGGACCCGTAGACCAGGAAGTAGGCCAGGGCGCAGGTCCAGAACTTCCTGCCTCCGGACAGGACGATGCGCAGACCCTTCATGACGGGTATCCTCGCGGCGGAGGACTCCACCACGGCCGTGCCGTGCTCCGACAGCTCGACGGCCTCCACCGATGGGAGCCCCCTGTCCTTGGGGTGGTTGCGTATGACCGTGGCGCAGAGGACGGCGAGAACGAGCGTGATCACGCCCAGCACCAGGAAGACCTCCCTCCAGCCGAGCGCCTGGGCCATCAGCTCCAGGGGGCCTGTGGCGGCTATCGCGCCCACGTTGCCCACCGCGATGACGACCCCGCTGAGGACGGCGAAGTCGGACTTGGGGAACCAGACGGAGACGAGCTTCATCAGCGGGACGTAGACGACCGCCATGCCGGCCGCGATCATGACCTTGCCGAGGACGATCATCCAGAACTCTGTGCCCACGCAGGTCACCAGCGACCCTATCGACGCTATCAGCAGGAAGACGGTGGAAGCGGCTCTCGCCCCGAACCTGTCGGCCATCACGCCGGACGGGATCTGCATGGCGGTGTACGTCCAGTAGTACACGCTGCTGAGGAATCCGATCGATCCCCCGACGTCGGCGACGATGTCCTGGCCGACGACGCTCACGGAGATCCTGTGAAAGTAGACGAAGAAGTACCCGACCGTCAGGACGGCGAATATCGCCCACCTGTAGCGACGGAGGGCTGACAGTGCATCAGAGGCTATCTCGCTCATCTGGAATGCTCCGACATGGTCCTACTATATGAACGGAACCCATGTCGGAGGTAAATTTTATTCTTTTACGAATATCGGATTATTCGGCATCGGCCCTTCCGGCCCTGTCGATGGCCCTGTTCCTGAAGTACAGGATCACACCGATGAGTACCAGGCAGAAGTCGAGGATGTAGAACGCCAGCACGTAGTTGAACACGCCGTCGATGAACACCTCGTCGTTCACCACCTTGTTCAGCATGCCGCATACGTAGCCCACCTCTATGATGAGCATGAACGGGAGGCTGGTCCCCACGGCGGTCCTCGCCCTGTAGGCCTTCAGTATGTTGGCCGGCCACGCTGCGGCGAAGCACAGCAGCATTATGACCTCGAATATCCCGCCGATCATGACGGTCACCCGATCTCCACGAGCTCGTAGTCGGACGTGCCGAAGCCCAAGCGCTCGGCGTGTTCGAAGGTGCTCTGCCAGTGGGTCGACGGCTGAACGCACTTGAATATGTCCGCGGGCTTCCTTCCGTCGCAGTTCCTGTAAAGGAGGGACCCCGGCACCATCGGCTGCCTCTGCACGAGGTCTATGCAGGCCCTGTCCAGGGCGACGGGGTCAAAGGACGCGAGGATGCCGACGTTGGGGACGACGGGCATGTCGTTCTCGCCGTGGCAGTCGCAGAACGGCGACACGTCGCATATGATGCTGATGTGGAAGCTCGGCTTGTCCTTCACCGCGGCCATGGCGTACTCCACGATCTTGCAGTTGAGCACGTCAGGGGCCTCGTCGTAGAGCGGATCGATGGCGTCGAAGGGGCATGTGGCGATGCACCTCCCGCAGCCCACGCATCTTTCCTGGTCGATGACGGCCTTCTTGTCAATTGTTATGGCGGACACCGCGCAGAATCTGACGCACTTCCCGCAGGACCTGCAGACGTCGGGGTCCACGCTCGGCTTCCCTGCCGCGTGCATCTCAAGCTTGCCCCTGCGGGACCCGCAACCCATGGCGAGGTTCTTCAGCGCACCCCCGTAGCCGGTCTGCTCGTGGCACTTGAAGTGGGAGAGCGATATGATGACGTCGGAGTCCACGATGGCTCTGCCGATCTTGGCGTTCCTGACGTACTCGCCGTCGATGGGGACCTCCACGTCGTCGGTACCCTTCAGTCCGTCGGCGATGACGATCTGGCATCCAGTCGTCATGGGTCCGTACCCGTTGAGGTTGGCCGTGTCCATGTGCTCCAGCGCGTGCTTCCTCCTCCCGATGTAGAGGGTGTTGCAGTCGGTGAGGAACGGCATACCCCCGTTCTCCCTCACGATGTCCGCGATTACCTTGGCGTAGTTCGGTCTCAGGAACGAGAGGTTGCCGTACTCGCCGAAGTGCAGCTTGATGGCGACGAACTTCCTCTCCATGTCGATGTCGCAGATCCCTGCGGCGCGGACCACTCTCCCGAGCTTGTCCAGGAGGCTGTCGCCGATGCGGCAGTTCATGTCGGTGAAGTATACCTTGGAGCCCATGCCACGTCAAGATGGTTCTCGGTATAAAGGCCTCGCCGGGACAGTTCCGAAGGCTCCGACGCCGGACGGGCCGTGGGAAGCCACCCCTATGGAGGCCGTGTGATCGCAGGCCGTGACCGTAGACTACATATGATGACGCCTGGGAGACACTGCGGGCCGGAGATTATCTCCCAGGAGACAGGCCGAGGGTCAGTTTCAAATAGGGTACTCCGATGCATGCGTCAGCGGGAAACCGCGGTGATTACGATGTACAGCATGAGCCATTGTTCAGGCCCACTCCTCAGCGACGAGGACTCGATCAAGAAGTACAACGACGAGAGCCAGTGGGGCTTGCATATAGCCATCGACCTCGGAGAGTGCGACCACCAGAAGATCTCCGACGGCGAATACATCAAGCAGTTCGCGATCGACCTCGCGGACCACATACACATGAAGAGGTACGGCGAGCCCATCGCCGTCAGGTTCGGGGCGGAGCCCAAAGTGGAGGGCTACTCCCTGATCCAGCTCATCGAGACATCCTGCATAGCCGGCCATTTCGCCGAGGACACGGACCGCGCCTTCATCGACGTGTTCTCCTGCAGGGAGTTCCCTCCGGAGGCCACCGCCCAGTACTGCAAGGAGTACTTCGGTGCCAAGGCCATGGAGTACGCCACACTTTTCAGGAACATCTGAGAGTCAAACCACGGGGCCTGCTGGCCCCTTCATCGTTTCTTCATCAACTCTTAATAAACCGGAATCCGTCGGGAACCCATGGACCTGTCCGACGCCGTCTCCAGACACGAGAGGGGGAACGCCATCCTGTTCACCAGAGACAGCCCCTGCCTCTCCGCACTGCGCTCGCTTCTAGAATCATCGGACAGGCGCACGGTCGCGCTATGGGGACTGGAGAGGGCGGAACGCACGGCTGAGGAGCTGGCCAGGAGGCATCCCGAGGATCCCAGGCCGTCGGTCGCCGTCGAGACCTGCAGCAGATGGTGCAGGGGAGAGATCAAGATGCCCGAGGCGAAGAGGGCGATACTGGACGTGCACGCCATGGCCCGGGACATGCGGTCCCCCGCGGACGCGGCCTTGTGCCACGCGGTCGGTCAGGGTTGCTCCTGCGTACACACTCCGAAGCACGCCCTGGGTCTCCCCGTGTACGAGCTCACCGCGGTGTTTCTGGAGGGAGGGGAGGGCCGCACAGGGGCGGTCGCATGGAGGGCGACGTCGTATCTGGTCGACCTCAAGCGCATCAGGGATGCGGAGAAGGATGGGATGCAGTGGGCGCCCTTTCTCCAATGATATGGATACGATGGGGGATTTGTTCTCATCGTGTAATTTTTAGACATTTTTATCATTATCTGAATATGACAATATTATCCTTATAGTAATAATATTCTCTAACAATTCTACAATTTAACTTATTTTAACACTGTTGAAGTTGAAAATTTTATTAAAATCCTTATGGATTTGGTACGACGTGATGTCAGGTTCTGTCTGGACAAGCATGTCGCCCAGCCGACCATGACGCGTCTCGAAGCGATATCGGCTCTAGCAGACGCCGTCGGGGAGGAAGACATCCTTGTGTCCAACATAGGCGTCCCATCCAAGGAGCTCTTCGCATCTCTCGACCGTCCTCTGAACTTCTACATGCTGGGCAGCTACACTTAGGCCACGCCGATCGCACTGGGGATGGCTCTTTCCAGTGACAGACGCGTCTTCGTGGTCGACGGCGACGGCAGTCTGCTGGGATCGTCGATTTTCCCAGTCCTGGCTGCTGAAAAGCCGGTCAACCTCACGATCCTGTGTGTGGACAACGGCACATTCGGCTCGACGGGCAACCAGATCAATCAGGCCTACGATACTGTGGACATCGGTGCCGTTGCCATCGCATTCGGACTCGATGTGGAGACTGTCTATGATTCCGAGGGTGTCAGATGTGCTGTATCCGAGCGTCATGGGATGAGGTTCGTCCAGGCGATGATAGTTCCGAAGAACTCGGATTCGAGAAACATCCCGTTCGCTGCGGTGGACATAAAGGAGCGTTTCATGGACGCCTTGTGACGAACGGATGTCGATTCCGTCTCACAGACGGGATGTTCAAATACTCTGCAAACATCTTCTATGCCGTGCCTTCGCACGGTTCTATATTTCTTTCCCGAGGAGGAAAGATGCGATAAAACGCTTATTGAATTAGTACAATTGTATGAAAGGTATCATACTACGGTTAAATAAGGATACTTCGTTAGGTCGCCCCAACGGAAGGTGTCCCTAAATGGACAAGAAAGTAGTGCTAACGGCGGCCATCGTTGTCGCCTTCCTCCTTTCCTCGTCGATTCTGGTCCTGTTCTACAATCAGGACACGGAGGACAAGGAGATCAACCTGATCGCAAGGGTCAATACCGAGGGATCGGGAATTTACATCGACGCCAAATACGAGGCGAGCGACTTCATCGTCGTGGATTCCGAAGGCAATCCTCTTCCGGATGCCGACGGCAACATACAGTACCACAAGGAGTTCTGGGAGGGGAAGATCTTCGGAACCCCCGGATCCACAGCGATCCAGCATGTGCAGTTGCGTCAGATTGTGGAAAGTATGGGGTACACATTCACTGTGTATACCAATGGCGCTAACACATCCCCTGGTTGCAATACAGTCTACTTCAATGACAGTATAACCAATGCGGCAGCTTTCGAGAACTCGCCACAGCTGGACGGAGGAATCATCTGGCAGCCTCAGTACCAGGCTCTTCTGGAGAGCACCGTGCGTCCCTGCAACTCCCTCATGACGACCGCCGATTTCGATCCCGGACACACCTGCTGTGTCATCGGAGCCTCTCACAACTTCATAACCAACAACTCCGATGTCACCGTGAGGTTCCTTGCGGCCTACATAGAGTCAGTCAACTGGGTGAACAACGCCCTTCAGGACAAGAGCTCCGAGGACTACGCCTACCTGGTGGACCTCGCCATCCAGAGGACCGGTATAACCGACCGCACGGTCATCGAAGCCTCGCTTGATTCCGTCATCTACACGTACGGGTACGATGAGAATCTCGGGGACACGCAGGAGCGTCCGCTGGCGAGTCTGGAGAGTTCTATCGCCGATCTCGTCCAGAATCTCAATCTCACCAACAGGCTCAGCAATCAGGGATTCAGCAGCCCCTATGAGTTCGCCCAGAGGTACGTCAACGATGGTTACCTGTCACAGGCACTGTCATACGAGAAGAGCACCTCGGGTTACTCCATGAGGACCGTGACTGTGGCTGTCATCGCAGGTGACATCCATCAGATCGCCGTTCACCTCGGAGACGAACTCGGAATCTTCGAGTCCTATGGAATAAACCTCAACATCAGCAGTGCCTCCAATGGAGCCGGTGTCGCGACATCCCTGCAGAACGGTGAGGCCGATGTGGGATTCGTCGGAGCGCCTCCCATGACGACCACAGTGGTCAACGGCGGACTGATCCCGGCATGAAGGTGTCATCATGACCACTATACTGAACTGGACCTATGATGACAACAACAGGTATCATCGTTGGTTCAGAACCGCCGTCATCACGATTACGTCGTTGGTGTGCTTCGTGTTCGCATGGTGGGATGTATCCATCCTGCTGAACTCGACAGCTATCCCTACACCGCTGGAGACCTGGCATGCCCTGGTGGACCTGGTGGTCAACGGTGATTCCATCACCGGAGGGCGCACCGTATGGGCGTACATAGCATCCAGTCTCAGGACGTTCCTCTTGGGATTCCTGCTGGCTCTGGTAGTGGCAGTACCTCTCGGACTGATCATCGGGTACTCCAAGACAATCAGGGAGTTCGCCAATCCGGTCATCGAGGTCATGAGGCCGATCGCACCAATCGCTTGGGCTCCGATCTTCATCCTGGCCATCGACTACACCATCGGACCAATCCTGGTGGTGTTCATCGGTATATTCTTCCCGGTGCTCACCAACGTCGTGTTCGGAGTGCAGAAGATAGATCCGAATCTCATGGATGCGGCGAGGACGATGGGTGCGTCCTCAACACAGGTGTTCTACAAGGTAATGGTCCCGAGCGCGGTCCCATACCTGATGAACGGTGTCAAGGTCGGTCTGGGAGTCGGATGGATGTGTATCGTCGCTGCTGAGTTGTACGCGCCTCAGCTGGGCGGTATCGGATACTATCTGTCCACTATGGCCACCAACGGTCTGTGGCCCAACGCGTTCGCCGCCATCGTGGTCATTGCGATCCTGGGAATTCTGACGACCGGGCTTGCTGAGTACATACACAAGGTAATCACGAGAAGGATGGGGATGTCGAATGTCTGAACTGATAGAGGAAGGAGTGATATCCGGGGACGCTGTCGAGACGGATACGTTCGTCCCCGAGTCTGATGTCAAAGAGGGCGAGGACCAGATCCACATAAGGAACCTCAGCAAGACCTATGTCACCGATGAGTCGGAGACGGTGGTCCTGGAGGATTTCTCGCTGGACATCCGCAAGGGCGAACTGATCACCATCGTCGGACCGTCTGGATGCGGCAAGACAACAATCCTGAGGATGCTGGCCGGGCTCATCCCGCCAACATCCGGACAGATCCTCATCGGGAACCGTGAGTGCACAGCACCGGGCGCAGACCGCGGAATGGTGTTCCAGGACTTCGCTCTGTTCCCATGGAGGTCGGTCAGGAAGAACGTCGAGTTCGGCCTGGAGATCGCAGGTCTGTCCAAGGAGGAGCGTCGCGAGAGGGCGGACAAGTACCTCAAGATCGTCGGACTGGAGAAGTTTGCGGATCACAGGGTGCACGAGCTCTCCGGTGGGATGAAACAGCGTGTCGCCATCGCAAGGGCGATGGTCACGAATCCCGATGTGATTCTGATGGACGAACCGTTCGGTGCCTTGGATGCTCAGACCCGTAACATCATGCAGGCGGGTCTCCTGAGGATACTGGAGAAGACCGACCAGACGATCATCTTCATCACCCACTCGGTCGATGAGGCAGTCTATCTATCAGACAGGATCGTGGTGCTGACCAAGCGTCCTGCGAAGATCAAGGAGGTCATCCAGATCGACTGGCCGCGTCCCAGGGACCGTGCCTCCGTGGAGTTCACCGCCCTGAGGAAGAGGATCCTGGAAGAACTCGAGAAAGAGAACGTCATGGACTGATTCAAACCGCTTTCCTTTTACAGGCCCGTGGGGATTCACCCCCATGGGCCGCCACATAAACATTGACGAACAGCTCTGCACCGGATGCGGACTCTGTCGTTCCGTGTGCATCAGGGGCGGCATCTCCATCAAAGACGGGAAGGCCCTTGAATCCGACTCGGGTGCGTGCTTCGACTGCGGCCAGTGCTTCGCTGTCTGCCCTTCAGGTGCCATAACCATGTCCAGGTTCCCGGGTTCGGTCCCGGAGAGGATGGCGGTGCATGGAATAGTCGCGGATCCGGACGGGATCATGGGTCTTCTGTCCCGCAGAAGGAGCTGCAGGCTGTTCACGGGAGAGCCTGTGTCCGACGGGGAGCTCGAACTGCTTTTCGAGGCCGCGCGCCTGTCGCCGACGGCTCAGAACGTCATGGATGTCGAGTTCGTGGTCATCGATGAAAGGCTGGACGGATTCCGCAGGATGCTGGCGGACGTACTGGAACCTCTGAGTGGGGAATATCCCCGCATAGCGCAGTATGTGGAGCACGTCAGGACGGGAGAGGGTCCCGACCCCTTCATGTGGGAGGGGAGGCAGGTGATCCTCGCGTTCTCCGGGGATCCGGCCAACGCATGCATCGCCATGTCCAGGGTGGAGATCATGGCACAGGCCATGGGACTCGGAGGGTTCTACTCCATGTGGATACGCATGGCGGACGATGCGGACCATCGGGAGCTGATGTCGTTCATAGGCTGCGTCGATCCCGGGAAGAGGCTCGGATGCGCGTTCGTCATCGGTCATCCGAGGATACGCTACAGGCGCATGGCTCCCAGGCCCGAGCCGACGGTGCACCGTCTCTGAATATTCTATATTATAATAAGGGGAAATGGAAGGTGGGCCCGGAGGCCCCTTGATGGGTTTCAGAAGGTCAGCTTCAGCTGGTCGTACTTGTAGACCTTGCTGGGGCAGCTGAACTGGCACCTGTAGCAGGCGGTTCCGAGGCAGTTCTTGGTCTTGACGACGATCTCCTTGTCGTCTGTGACCGTGAGAGCGTTCTCGGGGCACTCCTTCTCGCACTTCTTGCATCCAGTGCAGCCCTCCATGTATCCGCGGAGCTCGGTTCCGATGTCGTGGAGGATGTACAGTCCCCTCTCTCCGAGGTCGGGGATGTCACGATGGACCATGCGGTGGACGGTGGGGGTTCCCTTGGGCTTGGGCAGCTCCTGGATGCCGACCATGGCGTTGTTCTTGTTGTACATCTCCATGGGCATTCCCTCGTCGCACAGGGCGAGCTCCTGGGTGTAGATCTGCTCGAAGATCTTGTCGCCGGCGAACATGATGTGGTTGGCCCTGATTCCGTTGGCGATGCTCTGCAGCTCGTCGAGGAGCTCGGGGTTCCTCAGGATGTCGGTGGCCATGGCCAGAGAGGTGTTGCCGTACTGGTAGATCGTGTTGCAGCTCGGGGGCAGGAGTCCTACGTCCCTGGCCTTTACGGCGTCGACGTATGTTCCGGAGGCTCCGGCCATGTACATGATGTCGAGCTCGTCGAACTTGATTCCGGCGTGCTCGAGCAGGGTGAAGTGTCCTGCGCGCATCGCACCGATGGCCTTCAGGGCCTCGGAGATGTCGTGGGAGTCGATGTAGACCCCGTCCTGGAAGTGCATCTTCCCGTCGGAGGTGGTCAGCTTCCCCTTCCTCCAGAGGTGCTCGTCGAGGGCGACGGCGACCGCGGCGATGACACCGGTCCCGGTGATTCCCTTGGCCTTCCCGTGCATGGGCCCGTTCTCCTCGATCATCTCGAGTCCGAAGTCGATCTTGTCCCCGTCCTTGGGGAGGATGTCCTCGTCGAGGATCTTGGTGATCCAGCGGAAGTCGTACTCCAGGTCGGAGATGGCTCCGGGTCCCGCGAGCATTCCGCATTTGATCGACTGTCCCTCCATGGCGGGTCCGGCGGCGGCGGATCCGGTGAAGATGTCGTCTCCTACCTTGAGCGCCATCTCGGCATTGGTTCCGTAGTCGGTGACGAGGCAGTTCTCCTTCTGGTCGAGGAACCCGCTCTTGTACATCATGGCAAGAGCATCCGCACCGATCTCGTGCCTGATCGCGGGGGGAACCAGAAGCTCGCATCCGTCCTTGACGTTGAGTCCGACGTCGACGGCGGAGAACGATCCTGCGTCCCTCTTCTGCTCCTTGATCCCGCGTGCCTTGTGCGCGTTCTCTCCTGCGAACGCGAGGTCGTCGACGGGTATGCCCTGGAACAGCGAGAGCTGGATCGGGTTTCCGCAAATGCTCACCCTCTCGACCTGGTTGAGGTCGACGCCGAGGGTGGCGATAAGTTTGTTCACAGTGTCGATCAGAATCTTGTGGGCCATTTCGGTTCCGACATTGATGCAGAACGTCAGATGGTCCATGATGTTGGCACCCGGGAGCGGGTGGCACTCGGTGACGGAAGTCGAGATGATCTTGCCGGTCTCGAGCTCGATCGCATGCCCCCTGGTACCGCTGGTTCCGATGTCCAGAGATATTCCATAGCTCATTCCTTTCTCCTCCTTAGCCTGTCGAGGAAGGATTTCTTCTCCTTCGGCTCGGCGGCTTCCTTTGCCTTTTTGGCTTCGCACTCCGGGCAGTGGCATTCGCCGTGCTCGTGGTGGTGGCCCTCATCGTGATGGTGATCATGGTCATGGTCGTGGCAGTGGCACTCCTCGCCGTCTTGGTGATGGTGGTGCTCATGGTCGTGATCATGGTCATGGTGGTGATCGTGGTCGTGGCAGTGGCACTCGACGTGCTCCTCCAGCTCGTAGTCCAGGCCGGTGTCGTCGATGGCGTGGAACATCTGGTGCCTGAGCTCGTGCTCGTCGACGTCCAGGACCGCGCACATGAATGTGAAGCTGACCTTCTCCTGGGGGTCCAAGGTCCCGTGGTGCTCGACGCCGTTCTCCACGTCGGTGAGGTTCAGGGTGATCCCGCTACCGTCCTCCTTGACGATCGCGGCCTTGATGTGTCCCAGGAGGCAGCCGGATTCGGCTGTGACCCACTGTCCGACCTGCATCAGCGCCTTGGCGAACCTTGCCTCGGCGTCGGCGTTGAAGCCTGTGATGGTTCCGCTAAGTCCGACCGCGCATCCCCCGGCCTGCTCGATGGAGGTCGGCTCATGGTCGTGATCGTGGTCATGGTGGTGTTCGTGCTCTCCGCTCATCTCATCATCTCGTACAGCTTGTCGATGTTCTCATCGGTCTTGGCGGAGATCGCCATGACGGGCTTGTCGGGGTACTGCGACTTCAGCCAGCCGGAGACCTCCTCGATCTGTCCGGGCTTGGCCAGGTCCATCTTGTTGATCAGGATGAAGTCGGCCTTGGACATCTGCATCTTGAAGAACTGCTCCTTCTTCTTGATCAGGTCCTCGAACCTCTGGACGTCGGCGACGCCGATGATGAAGGTTCCGTCGTCGTCGATCATGGAGACGCGGACGAGATCCTTGACCTTGTGGGGGAGGGCGAGTCCGGTGGGCTCGATGATGATTATGTCGGGGTCGATGTCCTTCTTGATGTTCTTGAGAGCGGACTGCAGAGTGCCGGACAGGGAGCAGCAGATGCATCCGTCGGGGAGCTCGACCGCGTCGTAGTCCTCCGCCTTCAGTGTGGCCCCGTCGACTCCGACGGAACCGGATTCGTTTACGACAAGCGCGGTCTTGAGTCCGCGCTTGGTGTACATGGAGGCTAGTTTCATGAGAAGGGTGGTCTTCCCGCTTCCGAGGAATCCTCCCATGATGTAAACATACATGGTTGTGCCTATAATTCCCCCTATTATAATATTGTTCCAACTAACAAGAATGAAGTCGTAGATTGTTAGGATTGACAGTGGAAAAAGATGCTCGGATATTTCATTCCCTCAACTCATAGTATATATAGATTATACATACATGCCTAATAATGTTGAGTGAGCCAGCATTTTGGAGACCTCCATATTCATGGATGTATGATTCATCCAACATATGGATACTCCCGACGATTGGTGCATCCAACTGTGAGCAGGTTCAATTTTAACCTGTTATAGTTAAGAATCAAATGAATTTCCTAATTAGGATAACAATCAATTTCTTTATAAACAAACCCCGGTTATTTATATATCCAGTATTTAAAGCAGATTGTAGAAATGATGAGCTTAACACTATTTGTTGAAACAACATTATTTATAGATTTTTACTTCATTTAAATACTATGGTCAAATCATCCATCCGCAAAATCGGTTAAATAAGGTCCCGTTCCATCTCATCACTACAGGTTTCGGGCAACCGAGGCCTGGAAAAGGAGGAAAATAGATGATAGACTACAAAGGAGTAGACTTCTCCAAGATCCTCAAACGCTACGACGTTGAGGCTCAGAACGAGACAACCCCCGAGGCCGTCGCTAAGAAGATGCTGCCTGCGGACCCCGTCCTGAAGAATGTCGCCGAGTGCGTCCTGTACATGAAGTTCAAGGACGTCGGACCGGCCACCTCCGAGGCTCTGAAGACCCACAAGCCTCTGGACATTATCAACAACGGACTGGTTGTCGGAATGGAGTGCGTTGCTAAGCTGTACGCTGAGCACATCTACTACCTGCCCGAGATCATGATGGCTGCCAAGACCATGGAGATTGGAATCGCCATCGCCGAGAAGCAGATCCCCGGCGGAAGGGAGGCCAAAGCCACCGTCGTCATGCACGCTGCCGAGGGAGACCCCCACGACATCGGAAAGAACATCGCCGCTGTCATGATGAGGTCCGCCGGATACGATGTCATCGACATGGGTAAGGACGTCGCCGTCACCGACGCCGTCGCTAAATGCGTCGAGGTCAAGCCCCTGTTCATCTCCGGTACCGCTCTGATGACCACCACCATGACCGCGTTCCCCAGGGTCGCCCAGGGACTCATCGACGCCGGCCTCAACATCCCCATGATGGGATGCGGTGGAGCCGTCAACAGGGACTACGCCAACTCCTATGACCTCGGAATCTACTCCGAGAAGGCACCCCAGACCCCCCTGATCGCCGACAAGATCCTTGCCGGATACGACTGGAAGAGAGTAAGGGACGAGTGGGACGACATCGTTGGAGCGTGATTACAATGGCAGCAACAAGATACACAAAAATGGCATACAGCAGTGCAGACGAGATGGTCTTCGGAACCGCTAAACAGCCCGTTTCCTACGGATTCGGAATCAAGGTCGGAGCCGGAAGGGTCATCCCTGAGCTGAACTACGGACCCAGGCCCGGAAAAGAGAAGGACCCCGAGACCCTGAGGAAAGAGTACGTCGACTACATCTCCAAGGACGCTTTCAACAGGGCCGTCACCATCGGACTTCCCGACCTCCAGCTCGAGACCGAGTGGGTTTCCCAGATGGGTAACCCCAAGATGGCTACCCCCGTCGTCGAGGGACAGAAGGCCATCTGCGAGAAGTACCACGAGGAGTACGGAATCAACTGCGCCGTGAGGCAGACCATCCCTGACCAGCGTGAGGCTGAGGAGGGATACAGGCCCGGCATGGGTGGCAAACACGCCTACCCCGAGGCACTCTTCCAGTGCGCCGAGATCGCCTGTGAGAACGGAGCCGATGTCCTGTCCTGTGAGACCCTCGGCGGAAAAGAGCTCGCCGACTACGCCGTCACCAACGGAGACATCACCGCCTTCCTGTTCGGAGTCGGATACCTCGGATCCATCGACATGGAGTACGTCTGGTCCCAGTTCGTCGACATCGCCAAGAAGAACAAGGTCGTCGCTGGAGGAGACACGAACTGCTCCGGAGCCAACACCTCTATGTTCATGGCTGGAGGATACCTCGACAACGATGTCCAGAGGACCTTCTCCGCCGTCACCAGGGCTATCTCCGCTGCCAGGACTCTCGTTGCCTGGGAGTGCGGCGCCGCCGGACCCGACAAGGACTGCGGATACGAGGGACCCATCGTGAAGGCCATCGCCGGAAAGCCCACCGCCCAGGAGGGTAAGAACTGCCAGTGCGCCCACTGCGACCTTCAGGGTAACCTGATCGCCCAGTGCTGCGACCTGTGGTCCAACGAGTCCGTCGAGTACCACCCCGAGTTCGGAGGATCCTCCGTCCAGTGCTGGCTCGGATCCCTCGGATACGAGGTTGCTCTGATGAACACCGCCATCCAGACCGGCCAGGAGAAGACCCTCAGGGACCTCTACATGATCACCGACAGGGCCCGTGGACCCGAGGGATACATCCTCGCCTACGACAACGCCTACAAGATCGGACAGGCCATCGCTGAGAACGGTGACAACATCTACCTCAGGGCCAAGGCTGCCGGACTCACCGCTGCCAAGATCATCAAGGGCGGCTACGAGGGCAAGGAGATCCAGCTGACCAACAAGCAGCTGGAGGTTCTCGAGGCCATCATCAAGGACCTCGAGGCTCTCCCCGACAGCGAGGACAAGTTCTTCGAGTACTGCGACAAGAAGTACTCCGAGCTCGTGCCTCTGTACAACAAGAAGAACTACGGCCTCTGAGCTGAGTGAATCTTAACTAAACCCCTTAGGCGGGCTTCCGCCCGCCATCTTATTTTATTCTTTTCCTTTGGATTCGTCTGCAACATCTGTCGAATCAAGGCAGATTTGAGTTGGATTCATTATCCATCATTGTTTTTCCATCAATTCCGGCTCACACTCAAAACCATGCATCTGCGTTTTATAGAATCTCCGAAATCGGCGGCGATCCGCGTTTCAGTATTTGAATCAAGGTTGGATGATATTGGATGAATCTTTAGACCGTTAACAGCAAACTTTAAATAACGATGGTTACGAATATGGAGTTGGATGTATTAATTACAGTTTATTTAAATACAAAATCCTAAAAATGTATGGATGTATGAAACATCCATGAAATGCACTAAATACGACATTAGCTTTTAGTCGAATCGCAAGGGGTCGAAAGGCCCTTTGCAGAGGAGATAGAATGCTTAGTTGCGAAGGTGCAGATTTTAGCAAAGTACTGAAGCGCTACGACATCGACCTTCAGGTCGAGATGACTCCCCAGGAGATGGCTGCAAAGCTGCTCCCCCAGGACCCTGTTTTCCACAAGGTCGCCGAGGAAGTCATGTACATGAGGTTCAAGACCGTTGGACCCGTCGTCGCCGAGGCCATCAAAGAGAGGAGCCCTCTCGATGTGATCAACAACGGACTTGTCGCCGGAATGGAGATCGTGGCCAAACTGTACGCCGAGCACGTTTACTACCTGCCCGAGATCATGATGGCTGCCAAGACCATGGAGATTGGAATCGCCATCGCCGAGAAGCAGATCCCCGGCGGAAGGGAGGCCAAAGCCACCGTCGTCATGCACGCTGCCGAGGGAGACCCCCACGACATCGGAAAGAACATCGCCGCTGTCATGATGAGGTCCGCCGGATACGATGTCATCGACATGGGAAGGGACGTTCCTGTCGTCGACGCCGTCGCTAAATGCGTCGAGGTCAAGCCCCTGTTCATCTCCGGTACCGCTCTGATGACCACCACCATGACCGCGTTCCCCAGGGTCGCCCAGGGACTCATCGACGCCGGCCTCAACATCCCCATGATGGGATGCGGTGGAGCCGTCAACAGGGACTACGCCAACTCCTACGACCTCGGAATCTACTCCGAGAAGGCCCCCCAGACACCTCTGCTCGCCCAGAAGATGCTCGAGGGCTACGACTGGAAGAAGATCAGGGAAGAGTGGGACGACATCGTTGGAGCGTGATTACAATGGCAGTTACAAGATACACAAAGATGGCATACGACTGTGCTGATGACATGGTCTTCGGAAAAGCGAAACAGCCCGTTTCCTACGGATTCGGACTCAAGATCGGAGCCGGAGAGGTCATCCCCGAGGTCAACTACGCTCCCAGGCCCGGAACCGAGAAGGACGCCGACAGGCTCAGAAAGGAGTACGTCGACTACATCTCCAAGGACATCCTCAACAGGGCCGTCACCGCCGGATTCCCCAACGTCCAGCTCGAGACCGAGTGGGTCTCCCAGATGAACCAGGCCAAGCTGTCCGTCCCCGTCGTCGAGGGCCAGAAGGCCATCTGCGAGAAGTACCACGAGGAGTACGGAGTCAACTGCGCCGTGAGGCAGACCATCCCCGACCAGCGTGAGGCCGAGGAGGGACTCAGGCCCGGCATGGGTGGCAAACACGCCTACCCCGAGGCACTCTTCCAGTGCGCCGAGATCGCCTGTGAGAACGGTGCCGACAACCTCTCCTGTGAGTCCGTCGGAGGAAAAGAGTTCGCTGACTACGCCGTCACCAACGGAGACATCGTTGCCTTCCTGTTCGGAGTCGGATACCTCGGATCCATCGACATGACCTACATCTGGAGCGAGTTCTCCGAGATCGCCAAGAAGAACAAGTGCGTCGCTGGAGGAGACACCAACTGCTCCGGAGCCAACGTTTCCATGTTCATGGCCGGAGGATTCCTCGACAACGATGTCCAGAAGACCTTCTCCGCCGTCACCAGGTGCATCTCCGCCGCCAGGACCCTGGCTGCTTGGGAGGCCGGTGCCGTCGGTCCCGACAAGGACTGCGGATACGAGGGAGTCATCTGCAAAGCCATCGCCGGAAAGCCCACCGCCCAGGAGGGTAAGAACTGCCAGTGCGCCCACTGCGACCTTCAGGGTAACCTGATCGCCCAGTGCTGCGACCTGTGGTCCAACGAGTCCGTCGAGTACCACCCCGAGTTCGGAGGATCCTCCGTCCAGTGCTGGTTCGGATCCCTCGGATACGAGTGCGCTCTGATGAACACCGCCACCCAGCTCGGAACCGAGAAGCAGCTCAGGGACATGTACATGTACGCCGACAGGTTCAGAGGACCCGAGGCCTACGTGCTCGCCTACGACCACGCCTACGAGGTCGGAAAGGCCATCGCCGAGAACGGCAACGACCTGTACCTCAGGGCCAAGGCCGCTGGACTGACCGGTGCCAAGATCATCCTCAAGGGATACGAGTCCAAGGAGCTCGGACTGACCAACAAGCAGCTCGACACCCTCCAGGACATCATCAAGAAGCTCGAGGCTCTCCCTGACGACACAGACAAGTTCTACGACTACTGTGTCAAGGAGTTCAAGGACACCGTTCCTCTGTACAACCCCAAGTCCTACGACCTGTGAGTTCGTACACACTCCAAACCGGATGGGTGTCATTTCCCATCCGGCAAACCCCTTCCATTTCTTCGAATCTGGCTCAGTAATGTTTATAGCCAGTCAGCCCCGTCCAGATATGCTATGACAACACTGCTGGCATATGATGGCAGACCCAGCTGCAAACGCGCTCTGGACTATGCCATCAGGTATGCTGTCAACTTCAACGAGCCGCTCTACATCCTGACCGTTGTATCCAAGGACAAGATGGATCCGGAGGATCCGGACCCCACCGTCCGCGAGTACATGGAGGCAGCCCAGAAGAAGGCGTCCGCAGAGGGCGCCATCGTCCATTCGATCATCGAGACCGGCAAAGCGGACGAGATGGTTCTCGACGTCGCCGACCGTTTCAACTGCGAAACCATCGTGGTCGGGAGGTCTGACAGGTCGTCTCTGGACAGGCTGTTCCTGGGCAGCGTGTCGGATTACGTTATCAAGAATGCCGAGTGCACCGTGATCCTGGTCACCGATGGGGACAGGGACTGAGTCGGATCACCTTGACGCGGTGAAGAAGAATCTCTCATACCTCATCAGAATCCTCCCGTCCGATGCGGGCTTGTACGCCGCCTCCAGACGTTGAAGGATCTCGTTCTTGAGCCTGTTCCCTTCGGACTCATCCAGGGCATCCAGGTACGGTCTCAGGTGGGTACCGCTTTTCCATTCCACGAGTTCCACGTGGGACTTCAGGGCATGGTAGTACGTCGTAGTCCACATCTCGAAAGAGTCCGAGCATCCGGCAAGGATCCTGTAGTAGTCATCCGGGGAGAGTGTTCCGTGCCTGCGTGGCTTCCCCTCGGAGTAGTGCCACACCGGCAGAGAGGCCACCTCCTCGCATATGATCGAAACGGGTTCTGTATCGTTCATGGGGATCTGCACCGCCAGCGTCCCGTGTTATTCGAGACGTCCCATCAGCCATGGGATCAGAGTGTCATGGTCGTCGATCCATTGTATGCAGGAGTTAGAGAAGATCAGGTCGTAGCCCCCGGGGATCCCCCGGGCATCCATCACCTCGAACGTGACGTCCGGGAGCCTCTCCCGGGCCTGTGACACCATCTCCGGGGAGCTGTCGATCCCCAGTATCTCCGCATCAGGGAATGCCCTGCGGAGCACCTCCGTACTGTTGCCGGGCCCGCAGCCGATGTCGATGACCGAACGCGGCCTCAGTCCTGATATGCGGGAGACGAGGTCGATGGCGGGCAAAGTGCGCTCACGGTCGAAGCGGGTGTAGTCCGAGGGACTCCAGGAGAACATGAAAGTAAAAGGAAGGGTGGGGCCCGAAGGCCCCTTGTGAAATCAGTTGGCGTTGCTGACCTTCTCCATCAGTCCCTGGGACTTGGCGATGGCGTCGGCGGACATCTTCAGGTCGTTCTCGATCTGGTAGTCCGTGTGCTGGTCCATGCAGTCCACGGAGGCGATCAGGATACCCTCGTCGGTGGCCGTGAACTTCACGGTGATGGGGGTGTTCTTGGTCACATCCATCGGAAGCTCCATCATGAACTCTCCGACGGGGGCTCCGTCGATGACGGCGGTCTTCTTGCCCTCCTCGTCGTTCATGGCAGCATCCTCGTAGATCTCGACCTTGATGGTGGACTGTCCGTCATCGACCGGGTAGTAGGTCTTGATGGACTCGATGGGCAGGACCTCGTTCCTGAAGATGATGTTGGAGATCATCTCGGTTCCGTCCTCGTACATGGCCTTGATTCCGAAGGTCTTGCTCAGGACGTTGTGGACGCTGAGGACTCCCTCGATGGGCTCGGCGGGGGCCCCGGTCTCCGGGTTCACGGGTGTGCCCTCGGGGATCATGGAGTTGGACTTGGCGAACAGGGCCGCTCCCTTGGCGACGGACTGGTCGGGGTCGAACACCTTGATGTCGGCGTCGGGGTATTTCGCGGAGATGGCGTTCTTGACCTGGGGCATCCTGGAGGAACCTCCGACGAGGATGACCTCGTCGATGTCTCCCATGGAGAAGCTCTTGGATGCGAGCACGCGGTCGATGATCTCGATGGTCGTCTGGATCAGACCCGCGGATGCGGCCTCGAACTCGTCCCTGGTGATGGTGAACACGATCTTCTGTCCCTCTACGGTCAGGGTTCCCTTGGTGGACTCGGCTGTGGAGAGCCTCTTCTTGATGGTCTCGGAGTCGTTGACGAGGGTCTGTTTGATGTCCTCGTCCTCGTCGAGGGTCTCGATGTCGATTCCGGACTCCTCGGCGACCTTCTCCTTGATGATCTTCGAGATCACGGCGTCCCAGTCCTTTCCTCCCAGGAGCCTCTCTCCGTCGGTGGCGACGGCGGTGAACGAGGATCCGTCGATCTCGAGGATGGTGACATCGAAGGTTCCTCCTCCGAGGTCGTAGACCAGGACCCTCTTCTTCCCGTCGGCGGCGTTTCCGAATCCGAAGGAGATCGCGGCCGCGGTGGGCTCGTTGATGACGGTGACGTCGTCGAGACCGGCGATGGTTCCGGCGGTCTTGGTGGCATCCCTCTCGTTCTGTCCGAAGTAGGCGGGGCATGTGATGACGGCTTTCTTGACATCGCAGCCGTGGTTCTCGTTGAAGTCGTTGATCATCTTCCTGAGGATGACCGCGGAGAGCATGATGGGGTTGTACTTCTCCCCGTCGATGTCCACCTCGTAGTCGGTTCCCATCTGCCTCTTGATGGAGGTGATGATCCTCTCGGGGGGATACATCATGGCCATGTCCTTCGCCGGGGATCCGACGATGATCTCTCCGTTCTCGTTGAAGAGGATGACGGACGGTGTTGTGTCTTCCTGTTCGAAGTTTTTCTCAACAACCGGGTCCCCATCCTCGTCGATATAGGCAAGGCACGAGTAGGTCGTACCGAGGTCGATACCGATGCAGTAGTCTGTCATTCTTCTTCCTCCTTGCTGTTTTCAGCCTTGTTGTCCGCCTCTTCGTTTCCGGCGGGTTCCGAAACCGTTTCGGAAGGTGTTTCTGAAGACGTTTCCTCGGGCGCAGCCAGCTTGGCGTCGTACTTGAAGACCTTGACCTTCTCCTTGAGGAGGACCTTGTCCCCGATCTTGTACCCGTCCGAGAGCCTCTCGGCGATCATGCCGTCCTTGTCCGCCTCGCCGGTCGGCACGACGCCGACGATGCGATGGTGGAGCGTGTTGAGCCTGTCGTATGGGAAGGCGCCGATGAACACGCCCCCGTCCGTTAGGATGTTCTCCATGTCGACGCTGTAGGCCTCGAAGCTGGAGAGCACCGTCTCGGCACTCATCTCGTCTATGCGCTCCCTCATTCCCTGGCAGAGCTTGAAGAAGTCCTCCCTCATCACTGAGACGGCCTCCATCGCGTTCACCAGGGCCTTGTATCCCGCTTCGGCGTCGCGTTTGGACACGGCCGCCGTCACGGATTTGAACTGTTCCCTTGTGGTCATGTACTGGGACATGTCCGGCATGGCCGGCTCGCTGTCCCTCAGGTCCTCAACGAGGTACCTGATCCTGATCAGCTCGGTCTCCAGGTCCTTCATGGAGGTCCTTATGTCGAAGTCGTCCTCGGGGAGCTCCCTCGGGCTTCTGTCTTCGACCTCGTAGTCCTCCGTGTCGTCGGTGACCTCGTCGATCCTCTCCTCTCCGGACCCCTCGTCGGGGTCCTCGCGCTCCTCCTTGGGCTGGAACCCGTTGATGAGGAAGTTCTTCAGCTTGTTCTCGTCCATCACTGTCCCTCCCTGTTGAGGAGCCAGATGAATGGGTCCTCCACCCTCATCGGTGACACTCCCCTCGGCAGGCTGCTGCCGGTGGGGTTGCACCCGAGGGCGGACACGGCGAAGTAGCAGTGCTCCCTGAACCCGTTCACTATCTGGATGAAGTTGTCCCCGAGGCATCTGCGCAGGTACTCCTCGAGCTCGGCGTCGATCTGGTCGAAGTTCTCCTTGTCGAACTTGCCGTGCTTGCGGGGGATGTGCAGGGCGGAGCTGGGTCCGAAGAGGACCTTGTCCTCCTCCTCGTTCTCGGGCGCCTTGAAGAGCACGTCGCTCTTGGTCAGACACACGGCCAGCGGTATGTCGATCCTCTCCTTCGCCTTCAGCTTCTTGTTGGTGCGGATGATCTGGCATATGTTGTTCAGTATGTCGGATTCGTCCGGGCCGACCGGGGGCTTGTTGTCGACGTGGATCCTCTGGTTGATGTAGCGCACCTGCAGCGGGTCCACGAGGTAGACTATCCCCGCGGCGTTGGAGATGAACGAGTTGAGGCTCAGCGCCATCATCCTGTCGGTGGAGGTGAGGTCCTCCCCGGCGGTGTCGAAGAAGGCGAAGGTGAAGACCTTGGGCTCCTTGGCGTCGAACATCCTCAGATAGTAGATCAACGGCTCCCTCCCCTCGTCCGACACGTCGAAGGACCTGGTCGGTGGGAGCTTGCGCTTCTCCTCGAAGAGCCTGCGGTAGTACATGTCCCTGTACTTCAGGGTCGTGTTGTCGGTGGCGGCGTTCAGGACGCCGTTGAACTCCTTGGACACGAAGTTCTTGAGCTGGTTGATCAGGACCGCGATGTAGTGGCTCTTGCCCACCCCCTTCGGGCCGAGGATGACGAAGATCTTGTTGCCCTCGTCCTCCGCTCCGGGCGGGATCAGGTTGTGGCACACCGGGCAGACCCTGGTGTACACGGGCCTCCTGCAGACGTCGCACAGTCCCGAGGAGTTGCGTATGATGTGCTGCTTCGCGATGACGGCGTTGGGGCTGTTGGGGTCCTTGCCGTAGAACAGGCTCTTCTCCGGGTCGATCTCGTTCTGGCCGTCCCTGGAGACGTACTTCATGAGCTCGGCGTTCCTGGTGCTCGCGACCGTGGACGCGAAGGTCTTCGCGCAGGTCTGACCGGAGCACAGGTAGTGCACGTTGGCCATGTCGATCCTGGCGAAGCAGTACGGGCAGATGTACTCCTTGCCCGACGGCGTCACGGTCTCCTTCTGCTTTCTCATCATGTCAGCTCCTCCCGTAGAGCGGGTGTATGAACCTGAACAGGTTGTAGTCCGCGTCGTTCTCGAAGAACAGCCTCATCCTGGAGACGTCCTCCAGGTTCTTGCACTGGACGGTGAGGCTGCCCTTACCCTGGACGATGGCCACTGGGTTGTGGGACCTCCATATGACCTCCCCGTCGCTCCTCTTGAGCGGGATCCCCACGGCCACCTGCACCGCGATTATGGGCGGTATCTCGGTCACGTCGGGGTCGGTGGAGAACTCCATCCTCATGCCGCCCCTCTCGGCCTTGACGGTGTACCTGACCTTCCTGCATTCGGCGGAGTAGACGTCCACCACTATGCCGCGGGAGGCGATCATCTCGTCGTTGACCTTGTAGAGCGCGAAGATGTTGATGCACTTCTTGGCGGAGTGCCCCATGGGGATACGGATCTGCTTCTCGTCCATGTACTCCTCGCGCCTGACTGTCTTGATCTCTGCGTCGATGTCGTCGAGTCCGCGGGCCTCCCCGTTGGAGATGACCAGCTTCGCCTCCACGGCGTCGTCGGGCCAGGCCATGGTGATTATGCAGTCCTTGTTGCTGATTGTCTTCTCGACATCCCTGAAGGGCTTGAGGTTGGCGACCAGCATCTCCGTCCCCTTGATACCCACCTTGCCGCGGGGGATGATGGGGTAGATGTACTGCACGGAGCCGTCCGGGAGCGAGAAGCGCATACCGTCGGAGTACTCCATGATGGGCTCTATGGGCTTCATCCAGGACACGATGTCGTCCATCTTGACCATGTTGCCCGGGATGGTGATCTTCTTCGGCGTGTAGAACAGCTTGACCGGTTCGGTGGTCCCCCACTTCGCTGTGTAGGTGCCGTCGGCCTTGTTCCACTTGATCTTCATGTCCTTGACGGGCTTTGGCGCGTCTACGGTGGTGCCGCTGAACACGACGCCCTGCGACCTCTCGACCTTGTTCCTGCCCTCGTACTCGGCGACGAACAGGTAGTGGTACTTCCTGCCGCCCACGAGCCCCATGTCGTCGTAGACGGTCTGGCCGTTCAGGGCGATCTCGGTGCCGATGCCGCTCCCGGTGCCGTCGGTCCTCCAGAGGCGGACTCTGGTGGCGCCGCGCGGCTTCTCGTACATAATGCGCAGTCCGCCGTCGATGGGCTCGAGGGTCACGGCGTCGACCTCGGAGATGGTCATTACCGGGCCGATGTGGGCGCCCTCCTTGGAGAGGATGCCCCAGCGCTTGGAGTATATGGAGTAGTAGTACTCCACCCCGGGCTCCAGGGTCTTGTCCACGTACACTGTGCCGGGGATCTCCGCCAGCGGGCGGGTCTCCTCGGTGATCTTCGGCAGGGAGTTCTTCTCCCTGTAGATGCAGTAGGTGATCCCCGACGCGTCCGGCGGGGCCTCGAACTTGATGGTGAACGACCTGTCCCCGAGCTTGCCTATGGCGTCCGCGGGCCCCAGCGGGGGGTCGTCCCTCAGCTTGGCCTTGGCGACGGGGTGGTCGGGGCAGATCTCCACGGCCGCGACGTACAGGGCCATCTTCTGTGATTTGCTGTCCGCGACGGCCGCCTTCTGGCAGTACATCTCCGCAGCCTTGTGGCGCGTGACGCAGTCGCCGTACTTCTGCTTCAGCTCCAGGTCGTCGGCGAGGGCGTCGGGGAACTGGTCCACCATGCTCTCGCAGGCGGCCTTGGCCTCTGCGAACTTGCCCTTGTTGTACGAGTCCAGGATGAGCTTCCTCATCGTGGACAGGTTGGTCTTGGCCTTCTGGAGCTCCAGGTCCATGCCGGCGATGCCGTTGAACCCCGAGTAGACGTCCTTGAGCTGCGTGAGGGACTTCTCGGCCTTGCCGATCTTCCCCTTCTGCATGTTCATGCGGAAGTCCAGGGCGAGCCTGTTGGCCTTCTCCATCCCCTCCTTGAAGTTGAACCCGCACTTTATGCAGATCACGTTCTTGGACTGCTGCGCGGTGCCGCAGGCGGGACAGACGGTCTTGAAGTTCTTGCCGCATGAGGGGCAGAACACGGTGTTCGGACCCGCCTGGACCATGAGGCCGCACTCCGGGCAGCGGATCATGGTCGACTCGGCGTCCGAGAAGTTGGCCGCGATCTTCTTCTTGTGGCAGAAGGACTGCAGGATCTGGATGGCCATCTTGGAGTCGATGTCCTTGGTCAGGTGGGCGTTCATCAGCTCGTCGATGTACTTCCTGGTGAGCTGCGTGGTGTACTCCTGCTCGATGGTCTCCATGACGGGGACCAGGGCGCGGTTGCACTTCCCGTAGGCTATGAGTGTCGCCAGCTCCTTGTCCGGCTCCAGGACGAGCTTCACGCTCCTCATGCTCTGGATGTAGGAGTCCTGCTCGGGCAGAACGTCCGGGCGGACGCTGTTGACCCTCTTGTCGCAGACATCGAACGCGGACCTGATCTGGGAGTACGAGCTGCCCTCGGTGAGAGGGTCGATGTTGATCTCGAGGTTGGGGTGGCCGATGAGCGTGTTGAGCATCTCGATCGGCGTGTAGACGTCGACCGCCCTGAGTCCCTTGTAGGCGTTGAGCACCTTGTCGCTGGCGGGCTTGGGGGGATTTCCCTCCTTGATGCCGGCGAGCTTGAGGACGTCGCTCTTGGTCACGCCCTCCCAGTGGAGCTTCTTGGTGTAGCTGTCCGCCGCGCCGGGGAGGGCTATGTAGGAGCCGTCGCTGAGGATGATGCAGTCCATCCTCAGCTTCTGGACCTTGCCCTTGAGGATGCTCTGGGCGTCGCTGAACTCCTTCCTCTTCAGGACGGGGTCCTTCATGACCCTCTCCATGTCGGAGGTCATCTCGACCAGGCGCTCGGACTTGAAGCGCTGCTCGGTGTCGTTCTGCTTGTTCCTGCTGTCGTTGGCCCATTTGCCCCTCTTGGTGTCGATCTTCTTGAGGATGGCCTCGGTGCTGTAGGTGGACTCCTTCAGAGGGTTGAGTCCCAGCAGCTGACAGTAGTTCTGTCTCTTCTCTGCCATGTGACGTCCTCAATCACTCGTGCTCGGAGAGGTTGGTGCGTCCGGGTCCGCCCTCCCTGACGGAGAGTCCCATGTTGCCGGACGTGATCGCGGTCGCGATGGTTCCGAACGTGTCGCCGAGCCTGTCGATGGTTGTGAACAGGGCGCCGTCGTCGACGGTGGCGATCTGCCTGAGGAACGATGTGTCGGCCTCGCCGAGACCGACCGCGATGATCGTGATGTTGTCGGACCTGCATCCCATGGCCTGCTCGACAGCCTTGTCCCTCTTGCCCCAGATTCCGTCGGTCAGCACGACGATGATGCCGACTCCGGGCCTGGCGAGCATGCTGCGGGCGACGTCGAGCGGGCTGGCGTCCGTTCCCCTTCCGACCATCTTGACCTTGAGGTCGTCGATGGAACCGAGGATCGTGCGCGGGTCGTTGCTGAGCTCCTGGACGACCTTGATCTTGTCGCCGAAACCGATGAGGGCGAAGTAGGTGTCCCTGTCCTGCAGGGTGTTGACGAAGTCGCGGATGGACTGCTTGGCGGCCTCGATGGGCTCGCCGTCCATGCTCCTGGACAGGTCGACGCAGATCGCGATGTTCTTGAGGATGGCCTCGTCGCTGGGTCTGTCCCTCGGGCTTCCGCCCATCCACCTGATGTCCTCGGGCACGGGCTGCGCCTCCACCTGGAGGGGCTCCCCGTCCTGGAAGGCGGTGATGTTGACGACCCCGTTCTCGTCGTAGTTGTACTCGATGTCGACGATGACTCCCTGGCCCCTGTTGTAGAAGCCGGAGATGACGACCTTGGCGAGGACGTTGCAGTCGAGGGGCACCCTGGACTCGCCCTGGAGGGTGAAGACCTCGATCTTGTCCGTGACGTTGCCCTTCTTGATGGTGAACTGCCTGCGGACGGTGCAGGGGACCTTGGAGTTCCTCTTGATCATGATCTCGTTGACGAACTTCTTCCCGTCCTGGCTGACGGAGAGGATCCCGAGGCTGTGGGCGGTGACGTCGGCGATCTGCATGGCCCTGAGGCCGGTGGCGTTGCTGCAGTAGAGCTCCGCCGTGATGGCGGCTCCCTTGGCGACCGCGAGGTCGGTGTCGCTGTGTGCGATGACCTCCCTGCCGGTGAGGTCCTTGAGGAACCTGGCGACGGACGGCATCCTGGTGGATCCGCCCACGAGCAGGATCTCGTCGATGTCGGTCCAGGACATTCCGAGGTCCTGGATCAGGTCGACGCAGACGTCCTTGGTGGCCACGAGGAGATGCTCGGTCATGGACTCGAACTCGTCCCTGGTCAGGGTGTACTTTGCGCTGTAGCCGTCGTAGTTCAGGGGGATCGTGACGCTCTCGGCGATGGACAGCGTCTTCTTGTATCCCTCCGCGGCGACGATGAGCTCGTTCTTTGTGGGGAGGTCGTCCCTGGGGTCCACGTCGAACTCGTCGATGAACTGGTCGCAGACGTATTTGACGATGGCAGCGTCCCAGTCCTTCCCTCCGAGGATGTGGTTCCCCTCGGTTCCGACGACCTCGATGTTCCCCTTGCTGATCCTGACTATGGTGACGTCGAAGGTTCCTCCTCCCAGGTCGTAGACCATGACGGTCTTGTCGGAGGAGTGCTTGTACCCGTACGAGATCGCGGCCGCGGTGGGCTCGTTGATGATCTTCGGGACCTTGACGCCGCAGGACTCGCCGGCGCGGATGGTGGCGGTCCTCTGGAAGTCGTTGAAGTAGGCGGGGACCGTGATGACTGCCTCGTCGATCTTCTCGCCGGTGGCCTTCTCGGCATCGGCGATGAGGTGCTTGAGGAGCATGGCGCTCAGGTCCTCGGAGGTGTAGTCCTTTCCGTTGAAGCTGACCGCGATGGATCCGTCTCCCATGTTCCTCTTGAAAGCCGCGGCATTGACTCCGGTTCCGTTGGACTGCATGTCCTTGGCGTCCTCGCCCACGAGAATGTCGCCGTCGTCGAGGAAGCATATCACAGAGGGGGTGATCTCCTTTCCGAAGGCGTTGGGAATCATAATCGGTTTGTTGGAGTTTCTGTCATATCTTGCAACTGCAGAGTACGTTGTTCCGAGGTCTATTCCAACCTTCATTTCCCATCGAATTTCGTAAACGCATATTAATATAAAAACATCAAGACGCAGTGACACTTTGTCCTACGAAATTCGTAGCAGATATAACACTGGCACCTAAACTAATTTCACGGGTCAGGTCGGATACGAATGTCGTAGGCGCCGGCGTCATCCCTCCTCGCCCACATGTTCCAGGGCCGTCTCGAGGACCGTCTTCACGTGGTCGTCGCAAAGTGAGTAGTAGATGGACCTCCCCTCCCTGCGCGAGGTCACGAGGTGGGCGTCCCTAAGCATCCTGAGCTGATGTGAGACCGCCGACATGGACATACCCAGGGTCTCGCTGATGTCGCACACGCACATCTCCCCGGCGTCTAGTGCCAGCATTATTTTCACCCTGGTGCCGTCCCCGAAGATCTTGAAGAAGTCGGCAAGCTGTTCGACCGTCTCGGGGTCGGGCATGAATCCGCTGGCTCTCTCGACAGCGTCCTTGTGCACCTCATGTGCCTGGCATACGAGTTCCTCGTCCATCTCAGCTCTGCCCCTTCATGCGGAAGAACATGATGACCATCACTATGACGGCGATCAGGGCAACCACGCCGGCGACGGCCCCGATGACCGCGATGTGCTCTGGGACGAGAACCACTGCGAAGGACAGGATGATGAGAATCGTGGCGAGAATCGCCGCGGCTGTGACCAAAGGTCCCTTCGTCATGGAGACGGGATTGTCATTCTCATTGAAAAACTGTCCAGTCCCGGACTACGAAAATCGAAGACGATCCGACGGCAAGGCTCATATCGTCCGCTGGCTCATGCGGGTTGCATGACGGATCCCGCGGAGCTCTGCGACAGGGCTGTTAGATTGTACCCCACCGACCCGGAGGCGGCTTACGACCTCTTCGTCGAGGCCGCCCAGCAGGGCTTCCCCAACGCCTTCTTCGGACTGGCGGAGATGAAGATGTCCGGCGTAGGCACGGAGCGCGACCCCGAAGGGGCACTAGAACTCTACACAGCGGCTGCGGAGGCCGGTCATCCGCCGTCGATGTACCGTCTTGGCGCCTACTACAGCGGAGCCGCCGGGGCGGGGGAGGACCCCGAGAAGTGCAGGTTCTGGTTCGAGAGGGCGGCCAACGCCGGGATGGCGCAGGCCTATCCGGAGATCGCGGGGATATACCTCTACGGCTACGGCACCCCTCAGGACACCGTCAAGGCTTTCCACTGGTACAGCAAGGCGGCCGAGGCGGGAGACCCCCTGTCGATGTTCAAGGTCGGGTACATGCGCTCCGAGGGTGTGGGTGCCGAGAAGGACATGGACGAGGCGGTCAGGATGTTCAGGATGTCGGCGGTCGCCGGGGTCCCTGAGGCGATGTTCAAGATGGCCACCCTGGCGAGGGACGGTGTCGTCCCGGGCGGCGCGAAGGCGGCTCTGTCATGGTACCGTTCCGCGTCAGACGCGGGGTTCATGCCGGCCACGTTCAACATGGCCACGATGTACTACGAGGGCGAGGGGACCGGCAAGGACCTGGAGAAGGCGTTCGAGCTCTACAGCAGGGTCGCCGACACGGGGGACGGCGACGCGCTGTTCATGGTCGGCAGGATGTACTTCGAGGGTCTAGGGGTGGAGAAGGATCAGGTAAGGGGTTTCGAGTTCTTCGGGAGGGCGGCGGCTGCCGGCAACAGGATCGCCCAGGAGTTCGTCGAGGACATCCGTCGCAGGCAGAACACGCAGCTCATCCACATAGACGGGAGCTGAATCACTCCTCGAGGGGCTGGAACTCGGACTTGGGCTCTCCGCAGACGGGGCAGCACCAGTCATCGGGGAGGTCGGCGAACTTGACGCCTTCCGCCTCCTCATCGTAGATGTATCCGCAAAGGGGGCATCTGTATTTCATGTAACGGCGTTATCCCCCATTGCTATAATAAATTTCCTAGAAGCGTATCGTCAGAAACGATCGAGACCGATGTGAAATGCAATGCGGTCGGATGTGCAGTTTCACCGATTCCGGGATGGGGTTTACCGAACGAGGGAAGCAAGGGGCGTCTCATGGATGAGATCATGGATATGGCGGACTTGCATTCAGGGAGGGCGAGGCACTCGCTTCCGCACGGGCACGAGGGACCTCATCCTGATGTGTCTGAGGGGCTGCACCGGCGTTCACTATGATGGAGAAGAACATACGGTGGCATCCAATCCATCACACGAACATCGCCATGTACGCCGGCAGATAGACGATCCCGTTCTCGACGGAGAGGTCCTTCGAGTGAATCACGTATGACTGTCCGATCCTCTTCCCGAATCTTCTGCGGAAGTCGTCCAGGGATTTGTGGTCGCGGCTGCGGTTGGAGGACTTCACCTCGACCGGACAGATCCTTCCGTCTCTTCTGATGAGGAAATCTATCTCCATCTGTCCATCCGGGTCGTTGCGCCCTCTCGAGTAGAAGAACAGTCTGTCGCCGAGCGAGACCAGGGTCTGTGCAACGACGTTCTCCATCACCATTCCCTCGTTGACTCCGATCCCGTTGAGGAGGACGTCCTTGTAGAGTTCGTTCTCTAGGTATCTGCGGTCCGAATAAGAATGGGTCACCAGGAGCCCAGTGTCCGCCATGTAGCATTTCAATGTGGGCCTGTCGCTGTAAACGGAGAGTCCTATCTCTGGATTGTTGGAGTTCAGGCAGAGGTTAACGATGCGGCCGTCCACAAGCCGCATGAACGAATCTTCGTACTCCCTCATCCTCGCGTTCTTGTCGATGGTGGACAGTGTGAACACCTTGTCCTTTCTGTTCAGTTCTTCCGGGATGCGGTCGAATATGTTGCGGACATGGTTGGTGTTCCCGCCGGGCCACTTTCCGATATCCTCCCTGTACAGGCCCAGGATGCGTCTCTTGACGCGATCGACCTGTTCGAAGTCCCTGGACTCCATATATGCTGCTACGGCCTGTGGCATCCCTCCCACGAGCATGTACTGTTTGAACAGTCTCATCATCTTCTTGTGGACCGCCTCTCCGACAGGAGATCTCCTTTCGAAGCATTCTCTTATCATCTCCAGAGCCTGGTCCTCCCCCATGGCCCACAGGAACTCCTCGAAGTCCATGGGACACATCTCCACTCTGTCCTCTTCGGACGGTATGAGGATGGCGGAAGACTTGGTCTTTATCGAGACGAGGGATCCGGTTTCGATGTAATCGTATCTGCGGTCTTTCACCAGATGTTTGATGAGTTGTCTCGCACGGAGGTAGTTCTGGATCTCGTCGAAGATGATCAGGGACTCCCTCTCATACAGTTTTGTGCTGTAGATGGCCGACAGGCTGCTGAACAGAAGGTCGAAGTCGCTGTGGTATTGCTCGAAGGCGTTGATGACATCGTCGTTCGTGAAATCCACTACGATGTAGCTCTTGTATTCGTTCCTGCCGAACTCCTCGGCGATGAAGGTCTTGCCGACACGGCGCGCACCCTCGATCAGGAGCGCGGATTCCCCCTGCCCTTTTTTCCATTGAAGGAGTTCTGCGTAGACCTTCCTCTTCATCGTCATATCTGGATATCATCGGGAATAGATATAATTCTCACGATTTACAGGGTTATGTTTCCTGGATTAATCACGAAAAACATAGTTATGAAACCAGAGATTTTCACGAAAAACAAAGTTACAAACGGATGATTTCTCACGAAAAACAGGGTTATGCAATCCAGCCGTCCGAGGCCAGGCGATATAAGAAGAGGGTTGGAAGACGGGGCCGGAGCCCCTGTTTTGACTAAGGAATCAGTTCTTCTTGCAGCAGTCGCGTCCGTCCTCGTCGATGGTCACGTTGGACTGGCATCCGGACTTGCAGTGGGCGCAGTCCTTGCACCCGCAGCTGCTGATGCCCTTCCTCCTCTGGTAGATCATGTAAGAGACCGATGCGACCACCAACAGGACGATCACTATTCCCACGACGAGGTCGTTGCTCATGCGCTCATCACTCCTCGGCGTCGTACTGGTCCTTGCCGGACAGCTGTCTGAACGGGTCCTTGGCCCACAGCAGGTAGACGATGATGGCGAGCACCACCACCGCCGCGATCGTGCTTCCGATCGGCGCGGCCTGTTCGACCAGGGATCCGTCGATGACCAGGGAGTTCCATCCGCCTATGTAGCTGGTGAAACCGTAGATGATCAGCGCGACGGCGTAGGCCAGCAGGCACTGGTAGAGGACGGCCATTCCGGTGTCCTTCCACTTGCCGAGCTCCCTGTGCATGGCACCGATTGCCGCGAAGCAGGGGGCGCAGATGAGGTTGAACGCCAGGAATCCGAGTCCGGCGGACTTGGTCAGCATGCCGGAGAGGACGACCTCGAGTCCCTCGCCGTTGTCCCCGGCCTCGATGCCGAACAGGGTGCCGAAGGTTCCGACGACGTTCTCCTTGGCGATGAGGCCGGTGATGGTTCCGACGGTGAGCTCCCAGTTGTCTCCCCATCCGAGGGGCGCGAATATGACGCAGACGGCCTCTCCGAACGCGGCGAGGATGGACTGCGCGTCACCGACGTTGTCGCCGATGTACTGCAGGCTGGTGTCGTAGCTTGCGAGGAACCACAGGATGATACAGGAGATCAGGATGATGGTTCCGGCCTTCTTGCAGAACGCCCATCCCCTGTCCAGGGTCCCCTTGACGATGTTGGTCGCGCTGGGGATGTGGTAGGGGGGCAGCTCCATGATGAACGGAGCGGGGGTTCCGGAGAGGCTCTTCAGCTTCTTCAGGATGATTCCGGAGATGAGGACCATGACGATTCCCATGACGTAGCAGAAGACGGCGATGAGTCCGTTTCCGGGGAACACGGCGCTGGTGATCATGGCGATGACCGGCAGCTTGGCGCCGCAGGGTATGAAGGTCGTTGTCATGGCGGTGATGCGCCTGTCCCTCTCGCTCTCGATGGTCCTGGAGGCCATGACTCCGGGCACACCGCAGCCGGTTCCGACGAGCAGGGGGATGAGGGTCTTTCCGGACAGACCGAAGTGCCTGAACACGCGGTCCATCACGAACGCGATCCTCGCCATGTATCCGATGTCCTCGAGGATGCACAGCGCGAGGAACAGCAGCAGCATCTGGGGGAGGAAACCGATGACGGCTCCGACTCCGCCCACGATACCTGAGCAGAGCAGCGCGTCGACGGCGCTGAAGGTTCCGTCGCTCTCGCACCACTCCCTGACGGCGGGGTCGATCCACTCGCCGATGAACACGTCGTTCACCCAGTCGGTGCACCACGTACCGATACCGACGATCTCGAAGTCGCCCCAGGCGAATCCGATGATGCCGAAGAACACGACGGCGATGACGCCTATGAAGATCGGGATTCCCCAGATCCTGTGGGTGACGATCCTGTCGACCCTGTCGGAGAACGTCCCGCGCTCGTCCCTCGGCGCTTTCTTGACTGCAGCTGACGCGATCTCCGTGATCCTGTTGTACCTTCCGTCCGCGACGATGGAGTCCGCGTCGTCGTCCTTCTTCTCCTCGAGCTCCCTGACGACGCCCGAGATCCTGTCCACCGCCTCGGGGAACTCCTCGCAGACGGCCTTGTCGTTCTCGACGAGCTTCACGGCGTAGAACCTGAGCGCCTCGTCGGGCACCTTGCCTTTCAGAGCCTCCCTGGCCTGGGAGACCACCGCCTCGACGTCTCCGTCGAAGTACATGGGTTCGGGGGTCTGCTTGGCCTCTGCGACCTCCCCGACCGCCGCGACCAGCTCCTTTATACCCTCGGCGTTGAGGGCGGAGACCGGGACGACCTTGCATCCCAGATCCTTGGAGAGCTTCTCCACGTCGATCTTGTCACCCAGTTTGCGGACCTGGTCCATCATGTTCAGCGCGACGACGGTGGGTATCCCCGTGTCTATGATCTGGAGGGTGAGGAAGAGGTTCCTCTCCAGGTTCGTCGCGTCCACGATGTTGATGACTGCGTCCGGTCTGTCGTTTATCAGGAAGTTCCTTGATACGATCTCTTCCGGGGAGTACGGCGACAGCGAGTAGATCCCGGGGAGGTCCACGAGCTCGTAGTCCGTCCCGCGGATCTTTCCGACCTTCCTGTCGATGGTGACTCCCGGCCAGTTCCCGACGCGCTGGTTCGCACCAGTCAGCTTGTTGAACATGGTGGTCTTCCCGCTGTTGGGGTTACCGGCCAATGCTATTGTCAAACTCATCATTCTTCTCTCCTTGCATAGCTCACGCTGGTCGAAATGAAAATCGCGCAGCGCGAGTCAGAAAACAGGGCGGTCACTCGACCTCGATGTTCTCCGCATCACCTTTCCTGAGACTGAGCTCGTAGCCCCTGATGGTGATCTCGATGGGGTCGCCCAGGGGCGCCACCTTGCGAACGTAGATCTGGCATCCCTTGGTGATGCCCATGTCCATCAGATGCTTCTTGAGAGCCCCCTCTCCGTGAAGCTTCACGACCTTGACCGTGGAGCCCACTTCGGCATCTTTCAGTGTCTTCATTCTATCAGCTCTCGGGGCAGAACAGGATCTTGGAGGCCATCTTGCGGTCAATGGCGATCTTCGACCCCTTGACGTCGAGGATCACGCTGCCACTGGCCTCGCAGACGGCCTTGACCTCCGTGCCCGGTGTGAATCCGAGTCCCGCCAGGAATCTCTTGGTCTCTTCCCTTCCAGAAATGCTGACGACGGTACCCTTGTCCCCCACTCTGGCCATGGAGATAGGGATACCTGGCGAACTCGCCATGCTGTTGCCGCTGCAGGATGCGCTCTTATCAAACCCCGCACAAGCGTAGGTACCTGGATTCATACTTTGAGGATTTCCTAAATGGTATATAACTTTAGCTAAGCCTAAACATATTTAGATATGCCATCTAATTATTTAGATAATCTTAACATTAAAATAGTGGTGGACGCGGGCCCGGAGGCGCCGATGTCATCGTATTTAATCATGAGTGCGGAATCGCACGGGGGCGGGGGTCGGCATTCATCCAGGCATGTAGTTTAACCCATGTTAACGCCTCCGGGGATTAACGGAGTGAGCAACTTCGTGGTTCCACCGTTCCCTTTTTTATGGAGGTTCTGGTAACATAGGTCATGATGAACGACATCGAGATCGCAGAGTCAGCGAAGGTCAAGGACATCAGGGAGATCGCGGCGAAAGTCGGGCTCTCCG
This sequence comes from Methanomassiliicoccaceae archaeon DOK, assembly GCA_009911715.1. Lineage (NCBI taxonomy): Archaea > Methanobacteriati > Thermoplasmatota > Thermoplasmata > Methanomassiliicoccales > Methanomassiliicoccaceae > Methanomassiliicoccaceae archaeon DOK. The sequence goes on from CP047880.1 coordinate 751,215, forward strand.
AGGACGAGATCCAGATGTACGGCAGGTACATGGCGAAGGTGCCCCTGGCCAGCCTCGAGAAGCTCAAGGACAAGAAGGACGGGAAGCTCGTGGTCGTGACCGCGATCACCCCCACGCCCGCAGGGGAGGGGAAGACCGTCACCACCATCGGGCTCATCCAGGGACTTGGGAAGCTCGGCAAGAACGTGGTCGGAGCCCTCAGGGAGCCCTCCATCGGACCCACCTTCGGAATCAAGGGCGGGGCCACGGGAGGCGGCTACTCCCAGGTGTACCCCATGTGGGACATCGACCTGCACTTCACCGGCGACATCCACGCCGTCACCGCCGCGCACAACCTGCTGTCGGCTATCATCGACAACGAGCTCGTGAGGGACAACGCCCTCAACATCGACCCCACCAAGGTCGTGTTCAAGAAGGCGATGGACATCAACGCCCGCGAGCTCAGGAACATCGTCACGGGTCTCGGAAGGGACAGGATCCTCGGCGGAGTGCCCCACGAGGCCGGGTTCCTCATCACGTCCGCTTCGGAGATCTCGGCCATCCTCGCCCTCTCGGAGGACAGGGCGGACCTCAGGAGGAGGCTCGAGCGCATGGTGGTCGCGTACACGTACGAGGGAAAGCCCGTCACGGTCGCCGACCTCAAGTGCGTCGGAGCCATGATGGTCCTGCTCAAGGACGCGATCAACCCCAACCTCGTTCAGACGCTGGAGGGTGAGCCCGTGTTCGTCCACGGGTTCCCGTTCGCGAACATCGCCCACGGAACCAACAGCATCATCGCCACGAAGGCCGCCCTCAAGCTCGGGGACTACGTCATCACCGAGGCCGGTTTCGCCTCCGACCTGGGAGGGGAGAAGTTCATGGACATCGTCTGCAGGCAGTCCGGCATGAGGCCCGACTGCGTGGTCGTCGTCGCCTCCATCAGGGCCCTGATGACCCACGGAGGAGGGTTCCTGGACAAGCCCGAGACCCTCACCGTCGAGACCCTCAAGGCCGGACTGTGCAACCTGGACAAGCACATCGAGAACATGTCCTCCTACGGACTGCCTATCGTCGTCTCCATCAACCACTTCGAGCACGACACCCAGGAGGAGATGGACCTGGTCATGCAGCACTGCCGGGAGATCGGCGTCAGGTGCGCGTTCTCGGACGCCTTCATCAAGGGCGGAGAGGGTGCGATCGACCTCGCCAACACGGTCCTCGAGGCCCTGGAGAACGACAAGCCCGACTTCAAGTTCCTGTACCCCGACGAGGCATCCATCAAGGACAAGATCGAGGCGGTTGCCACCAACATCTACGGCGCCGGATCCGTCACCTACACTCCAGCCGCGGAGAAGACCATCGCCCAGATCGAGGCCGACGGATTCGGGAACCTGCCCGTGTGCATCGCGAAGACGCAGGCGTCCCTCACCGACGACTCCAAGCAGAAGGGTGCCCCGAGGGGATGGGTCCTGAACGTCAGGGAGGTCCAGCTGTCCTCGGGAGCGGGATTCGTCGTCCCGGTCTGCGGCACGCTGACCCTGATGCCCGGACTCCCGAAGGTCCCCGCCGCCATGAGGATGGACCTCCTGGACGACGGAAGGATCGTCGGACTCAAGTGAACCGATCAAAACAGGGCCTCAGGGCCCTTCCTTTTCTTTCATCACATCTGGTTTCTTCACAGGTTCTGTTCTTGTGCACATGATTGTGTGTATGAATGTGCATATGCATATGCACATGAATCTGTGAAAGAAAAACCGGGTAGCCGGTACTTCAGGGCTCAACAGATATTGGTGAGGTCTGGATACAAGCACCTTTGGGGACTAATGAAGAACCCACACATGTTTGGAACTGGGAGAGTATGTCTGGCCAGGAGAAGCGTCAGAGTTTCTTGAGGTTGACCTTTCCGTCGGCCATGTCGTACCAGCGGTCGGATTCCTCCCTGTCGGCCTCGACGCCGTCGCCGACCCTGTACATGTTGCCCAGGAGGATCTGGGCGCCCTTGTGCCTGTTGAGGGCTGCGGACGTGAGCCATTCGACGGCCTTCCCCATGTCCTTGGGGACGCCGGCCCCGGCCTTGTAGAACTGTCCGACCATGAACTGCGCCTCGGCGTGGCCGTTGTTGGCCGCCCTGAGCATCCACTTGGCAGACCTCTCGAGGTCGCGGGGGATGTCCTCGTCCCTGAAGTAAAGGAGGCCGATCTCGTACTGGGCGCGGACGTCCTCGTCGGCGCATTTCAGGAACATCCGCTCGGCGGCCCTGGAGTCCTTCTGGACGCCGACCCCGGTCGCGTACATCTTGCCGAGGAAGTAGGTGGCTCCCCTGTTGCCACCGTCATGGGCCTTCTGGAACCAGGAAAGGGCCGCGTCGTAGTCCTTGGGCACGCCCTGTCCCCTGGCGTACATCATGCCGAGGTTGTACTCCGCGTCGGCGTCTCCCTCGCGGGCGCGAGTCACGAAAATGTTGTATGCTCTGGCGTAACCCTTCTCGTTCCGATTGCGGAGGACGAACTTCGCCCATTCCATGGGCTCCATCTTCTCTGAATCGGCGTTCATGATCCACCACTGCACGCCTGGATTGGAGACGACTTTTATAAGGGTTCTCAGAAAACGGTCGTCTGGCCCACTTCATGACAAAATTGTACATTCATTTGGAATCACAATAAAATTGCATACAAATGTACATTATTTCAAGCAAATTCTGAAAATTTTTTTATAATCGCAACCTGTGAGCGGACAATCGGCAGGCATTCCTGCCAAGGATGCATGACTTATGTCGGAAGGATTCGAGGAGAGGTACGGGCTCAACAAGGAGCTGGCACAGATGCTGAAGGGCGGCGTCATCATGGACGTCACCACGCCCGAGCAGGCGAGGATCGCCGAGAAGGCCGGCGCGTGTGCGGTCATGGCCCTTGAGAGGATCCCGGCGGACATCCGCGCCGCCGGAGGGGTGTCCAGGATGTCGGACCCCAAGATGATCAAGGGCATCCAGGCCGCCGTGTCCATCCCCGTCATGGCGAAGTGCAGGATCGGCCACTTCGTCGAGGCCCAGATACTGGAGGCCATAGACATCGACTACATCGACGAGAGCGAGGTCCTCTCCCCTGCCGACGACGTGTACCACATAGACAAGACCCAGTTCAAGGTGCCCTTCGTCTGCGGCGCCAGGGACCTCGGTGAGGCTCTCAGGCGCATCGGCGAGGGCGCGTCCATGATACGCACCAAGGGAGAGCCAGGGACAGGGGACGTCGTCCAGGCCGTGTCCCACATGAGGGCGATGAACAGGCAGATCGCGGAGCTCGCCGCCGTCAGGGACGACGAGGTCTACGAGTACGCCAAATCGCTGCAGGTGCCGCTGGACCTCGCACGCTACGTCCACAAGAACCGCAGGCTGCCCGTCGTGAACTTCGCCGCGGGCGGAGTCGCCACCCCCGCGGACGCGGCGCTCATGATGCAGCTCGGCGCCGACGGGGTCTTCGTCGGATCGGGGATATTCAAGTCCGGCAACCCCGAGAAGAGGGCCGCCGCGATCGTCAGGGCCGTCACCGACTTCAGAGACCCCAAGGTCCTGGCGGAGGTGTCCGAGGACCTGGGCGAGGCCATGGTCGGAATCAACAAGGACGAGATCGAGAAGCTGGAGAACATCAGGATGGCGGAGCGCGGGCAATGAGCCGCATCGGCGTCCTGGCCGTCCAGGGTGCCTTCAGGGAGCACATCGACGTGCTCTCCGGCCTCGGGGCCGAGTGCTTCGAGATCAGGAAGGCGTCGGACCTCGACGGAGGGGCGGACGGCCTGGTCCTCCCAGGAGGTGAGAGCACCGTCATGGGCAAGCTCATCCGCGACCTGGGGATGTTCGGGGCCCTGAGGGACATGGTGTCATCCGGCGTCCCCGTGATGGGCACCTGCGCGGGCCTGATCCTCCTCGCCGAGGAGGTCGAGGGCGGCGAAGCGCATCTCGGCACCCTCCCGGTGACCGTGAGGCGCAACGCCTACGGGAGGCAGCTGGGGAGCTTCTCCGCACACGGAGAGTTCTCCTGTGTCGGCGAGGTCCCGCTGGAGTTCATCCGCGCCCCGATGATAACCCGCGTGGGCGACGGAGTGGAGGTGCTGTGCGAGTGCGGTGGAGTGCCGGTAGCCGTCCGCCGCGGAGGCCAGCTGGCAATGTCGTTCCATCCCGAGCTCACTCCCGACAGGGGGATACACAGCTACTTCCTGGACATGGTGGGGTGAACCCCGCCTGTCCCCCACCCAATCGCGGGGTCCGTCGAATCATATATAAAATAGAGCATTATGGGCGGAACCATGATAGAATCACAGAGCACCGAGGAAGGGTACTACAATCCTTCCCGCAGGTACATGGACTGCGCTTCCCCTGATTACGATCTCCGCGAGGCCGCTGTCCAGGCGGAGAGCGGGGCGGCCGAGGCCGTCCCCGACGCGCAGTACCTGCACGGGCTCTTCCTTTACACCGGCGAGGCCGGGACCCCGAAGGACGAGAAGACCGCAATGGACATGTTCGCCCTCGCCGCGTCCGCGGGGTACCGCCCGGCGGAGATCGTCCGTCAGGAGATCGAGAGGAACGACCGCGACGCCGAGTCCGAGCTTCTGTCGCTCAGGCTGAGGGGCGAGCAGAGGGACACCGACGCCTGCTCCAGGCTTTTCGACATCTACGACAACGGCCTCAAGTCCGCCAAGAAGGACCACGCCGAGGCCATCAGGTGGTACACGGTCTGCGCCGAGAACGACGACGTCGATGCCCAGAACACCGTCGGCTTCATGTACCTCATGGGAAAGGGCATCCGTAAGGACCGCGACAGGGCCGTGAGGTGGCTCAAGGCGGCCGCCGACAACGGATGCGCCCAGGCGATGTACCGCATGGGCAAGATGTACGACGAGGGGCTCTGCGACACGGAGCCCGACCTCAAGAGCGCCATGTCGTGGTACCAGAAGGCGGCGGACGCCGACGACCCCGACGCGGAGTTCGCGCTCGGATGCATATACTCCATGCCGAGGACCAGGTACTCCGACGACAGGGAGGCCGCCAGGATGTTCGGCCGCGCAGCGGAGAACGGGCATGCAGAGGCCCAGTACCAGATCGGGATGATGTACGCCTACGGCCAGGGGGTCCCCCGCGACCCGTCCATGGCGTCCAAGTGGCTCGAGAAGGCCTGCGAGGGCGAGTACCAGCAGGCCATGGTCGACTACGCCAACATGTGCTTCGAGGGACAGGTGCTCCCGAAGGACTTCGAGAAGGCCGCCAAGTGGTTCACCGTGGCGGCGAACAGGTGCAACGGCTACGCCCAGTACGCCCTGGGCTGCATGTACGGCTCCGGCTACTACTTCCCGCAGAACAGCACCGAGGCCGTCAGGTGGTTCACTGAGGCCGCGGAGATGGGCGAGGTCAACTCGCAGTACGCCCTGGCATGCTTCTACTACGAGGGCAGGGGCGTGGAGAAGGACCTCGACCAGGCGGTGATGTGGTTCGACCAGGCCGCCGACCAGGGGCATCCCGCGGCGAAGTCGTTCCTGGGGATGCTTCAGATCACAGGCACCGGGACCACCCAGGACATAGTGGAGGGCCTCAGGAACCTCAACGAGGCCGCCGACCAGGGATACTACGAAGCCGAGTACTACCTGGGCAAGCTCTACTACGAGGGCAAGTACGTGAACAAGAACGTGCCGAGGGCGAAGAAGTTCCTGAACCAGGCCGCCAAGCAGGGGGACAGGGACGCGCTGGCACTTCTGAACAAGATCAAGACGGAGAGATCGCGTTGAGTCCGAACCTGAGACAGGACGCCGCCCATGGCGACCCGTACGCCTGTCTCGCGCTGGCGTACTTCTACCAGACGGGCAAGGAGATGGCCCAGGACATAAACCAGTCCCTGGAGTGGTACGAGAGGGCCGCGAAGCTCGGATGTGCCAGGGCCCACTGGGAGCTGGCGCAGATGTACGGCAGCGGCGAGTGCGTGGAGCAGGACAACGACCACTACATGAGGCACCTGTACGCGGCCGCCGGCCTCGGGAAGCCCGAGGCGCAGCTGGCCCTGGCCCGCGAGTACGCCCTGGGCGAGGTGGTCCCGAGGGACCTCAACGCCGTCTTCGCATGGCTCAGCAAGGCCGCGTCCCAGGGGGACTCCCTGGCGAAGTTCGGGGTCGGCTACATGTACGCCAAGGGCTACGGCGTGGACAGGTCCGTCCCGGACGCGGAGACCTGGTTCGCGTCCGCGGCGATCTCCGGCGACGCGGAGATGTTCCTGCACGTCGGTCTCGGATACGAGTTCGGGATACACATGATACAGAAGGACCTGGTGGAGGCGGCCAGGTGGTACAAGTACGGCGTGGATATGGGCCACGAGAAGTGCCTCATATGCTGGAGGTCCGTCCTGGATACCCTGGATGGCCAGAAGCCCGAGACCCTGGAGGCCCGCACGGCCAGGCTGCTGAGCACAGACTCGCAGTTCGAGATCGACGAGATCGAGAACGCGCTGGCCGCGGCCGACACCCTGTTCGACTCCGGGGACGAGTACGGTGCCCTGGACTACTACCAGCTGGCGGCGGACCTGGGCAGCGCCGAGGCGATGTTCAACATCGCGATGATGTATCACCAGGGGATAGCCGTGAGGAGGGACGACGCGCAGGCGCTCAGGCTGCTGGCCAGGGCTGCCAACGCGGGCTCCGCTGACGCGCAGTTCTACCTGGCGTCGGCTTACGAGACCGGCCTGATCCCCGCGGACGACTCCCAGATCGTCAAGCTCTACTCGGACGCAGCGTTCAACGGGTTCCTGGCGGCCTTCTACTACCTCGGCAAGTACGTGGACCATCCTGAGGTTTATGTCCGCAGGACGCATACGAGGCGCTGACATGTCCTTCGAAACAGTTCTCAAGGCGGCCCAGAACGGGGACGCCGACGCGCAGGTGGCGATGGGATACCTCTTCTTCAAGGGCGAGGGCGTGCTGCAGGACCGCAGGGAGGCCGCCAGATGGTTCGGCCTGGCAGCGGACCAGGGCAACGCCGAGGCCCTGTGCAACCTGGGCTACATCAAGGCCCACGGCACCGGTGTGAGGGCCGACCTGGAGAAGGCCATGGAGCTCTACAGGAAGTCGGCCGAGCTCGGGTACGTTCGCGCCATGTTCAACCTCGGCTTCATGTACACCGACGTCGAGGGCATAGAGCAGGACTGGCAGCAGGGGTTCTACTGGTACTCCAAGGCAGCCGAGGCGGGCAGCGTCATGGGGCTGTACAGGGTAGGCGTCATGCTCCTGGAGGGCAGGGGCGTCGACAGGGACCCCGTCAGGGCCGCCGAGGCCTTCGCCAGGTGCCTGGACAACGGATACGCAAAGGCCGGGTACAGGCTCGGCAGGATGCACATGGAGGGAGACGGCGTCCCGAAGGACGTCTCCAAGGCATCCAAGTTCATGATCAAGGCGGCGGACATGGGCTCCGAGGACGCCATGTGCGAGCTCGGGAAGATGTCCCTCACGGGCGAGGGGATGGTCCGCAGCGAGAACAACGCCCGCAAGTGGCTCACCAAGGCCGCGGCCCGCGGCAGCGAGGAGGCCAAACAGATCCTGGAGGGGATGAAGAGATGAGGATGAACGAGTACCAGAGGGAGGTCGTGTTGGAGCTGCTGTCGGAGATCAAGAGCCGCAGCCCGTTCTACGCCGAGAAGTTCAGGGACATCGACCTCACGGCGATCCGCACGCAGGAGGACTTCGAGACCCTCCCGTTCACCGACAAGGGGGACCTCAGGGAGGCGTACCCCCTGGGTCTGGCGGCCGTTCCGGAGAAGGACATCGTCAGGATCCACTCGTCGTCCGGAACCACCGGGACCCCTGTCGTCATCCCGTACACCAAGAAGGACGTTGAGGACTGGGCGGTCATGTTCGAGAGGTGCTACCGCATGGCGGGCATCACCGAGAAGGACCGCATCCAGATCACTCCCGGCTACGGGCTCTGGACAGCCGGAATCGGGTTCCAGGCGGGCTGCGAGAGGCTGGGGGCGATGGCCGTCCCCATGGGTCCAGGCAACACCGAGAAGCAGCTCCGCATGATGGAGGACATGCAGACCACCGTCCTGTGCGCCACCTCGTCCTACGCCCTCCTGCTGGCGGAGGAGATCAAGAGGCGCGGGATCAAGGACAGGCTGGCGCTCAGGAAGGGCGTCATCGGCTCCGAGCGCTGGGGGGAGAAGATGCGCAACGCCATCGCCTCGGACCTCGGTGTGGAGTTCTACGACATCTACGGTCTGACAGAGATCTACGGTCCCGGCATAGGGATAAGCTGCGACTACCGCAACGGCATCCACATGTGGGACGACTACCTCTACTTCGAGATCATCGACCCCAAGACCGGGAAGACCGTCCCCGACGGCACCGTGGGGGAGCTCGTCATAACCACGCTCAGGAAGGAGGGGGCCCCGCTCATAAGGTACAGGACCCACGACATGACCAGGATCATCCCCGGGGAGTGCCCCTGCGGATCCAGGTTCCCCAGGATCGACATCATCGTCGGGCGCACCGACGACATGATCAAGGTCAAGGGGGTCAACATGTTCCCCGCGCAGTTCGACGAGGTGCTCTCAACCATCGATGGCGCCACCAGCGAGTACCAGGTGATGATAGACCACCTCATGGGGAGGGACGAGGTGACGGTCTACTTCGAGACAGACCGTCCCGAGGACCAGAGACCGGCCATGGAGCAGGAGCTGGTCCAGAAGATCAAGTCCAAGATGAACATCACCGTGAAGCCCATGGCCGTCAACGAGGGGTACCTGCCGAGGAGCGAGAAGAAGACCAACAGGATCTTCGACAACAGGTACTGATACGATGCGCGAGGCCGAGTTCATCCAGAGGGTGTTCAGGGAGGCGGCGCCCATCGTCCTGGGAGGCGACCGTACCGCCGAGAGGAAGGACACGGCTCTGGGCGTGTACGACGTTGTCACCGACTCCGACGTCAGGACCGAGGAGTTCGTCCTGTCCAGGATCGCCGAGGAGTTCCCCGGGGACTCCGTCATCTCCGAGGAGACCCATCCCGACGCCGGGGAGGGCGAGAGATGCTGGGTCCTGGACCCTATAGACGGCACGATGAACTACACCCGCGGGATACCGTTCTTCGGCATGCAGGCAGCCTTTCTGGAGGACGGCGTGCCGACCATGGCCTGCATATACCTACCCGTGTTCGACGAGATGTTCGTCGCCACGGAGGAGGGGGCGTACCTTAACGGGAGGCCGATCCGTCCCGCAGCGCCGAGGCCGCTGAGGGAGTGCATCCTGTCTACTGGGGACTTCAGCAGGAGGTCCGTGGAGTTCAGGGTGGGGCAGGCCAACCTCATGAGTCGGTGCTACGACGACGTCGGGCGTTTCAAGATGTTCGGCGCCTCGTGCGTGGACTACGCCTATCTTGCCTGCGGCCGCACGGACATCCACGTCCGCTTCCTGAACAAGAAGTGGGACTACCTGCCGGGGATGTACCTGGCGGTCAGGGCGGGCGCGGTCTTCGACAGGAGGCTCACGAGAGAGAACCGCCTGCTGATGCTCTGCTCATCGGATCCGGTGCTGGACGAGGCGGTGGAGAAGCTGTCGCCGGCGATCCTGTCCGGTTCCAGGTGACCGTTCGTCATGTACTGGGAGGCATTCTTTCCACAGGAACGTCCTTATCAGGTTCTGAACTGGATATTGGTACCTGGCTTCAGAGGCTCGATATGTAGAACATGTCTATGTTCTTCTCACCAGACACGGACTCAGCGAGAAAAAAATCAAGGCATATTATGCGAAATAATGCACAACTTATGCTCATTTTTTGATAATATGTAAAATTACACGGAATGAGGTCTGAAAACGACTTGAAACATGCCTTCCAGCGATTGGAAAGGATGACGTCGAAGCGTCCGTTGGCGTCACAGATTCATCTGGCGTTGCCGCCGATCATGATGAAGTACGCCAGCAGAGCCTCGAGCTGGATCCTCTCGTTGCTGCCCTCCACGATCCTGAACTCTATCTCCCCGCACTTGTCGATGAGCTTCACCTTGTCGTAGTCGGACACGCCGAGGTCGAAGATCGATGCATGGATCTGCCTGATCACGTCCTGTCCGGAGAGCCCGTATGTGATCATGATCTCGTCCAGCGAGTCGCGGGCCTTGATGAAGTTCCCGGCGAGGGCCGTCTCGAGCATCGACTTCACGGCCTCAGGGTTGGCGAGGCCGGCGGTCTGGTAGATGAGGTCCAGGTCGATGGGCTTCCCGAGGGATGCCGCGACCTGCAGCGAGTTCACTGCGCGCCTCATGTCGCCGCGTGCGATGCGGACGAGGCCGGCCATGGCATCCTCGTCGATCGTGACGTTCTCCTTCTCGACGATCATTCCGAGGAACCCGGCGATGTCCTCGGGGGATATGGGCCTGAACTTGAAGACGGCGCATCTGGACTGGATGGGGTCGATGATCCTGGAGGAGTAGTTGCAGGAGAGGATGAAGCGGCAGATGCCGGAGTACTTCTCCATGGTCCTCCTAAGGGCACCCTGGGCGTCAGACGTGAGGTTGTCCGCCTCGTCCAGGAAGATGATCTTGAACTCCGCGTCGCCGATGGGTGCGGTCCTGGCGAAGTCCTTGATCTTGCCACGGACCACCTCGATCCCCCTCTCGTCGGAGGCGTTGAGCTCGATGAAGTTGCCCCTCCACTCGTCTCCGAAGAGTTCCCTCGCCAGGGCCAGGGAGCATGTGGTCTTGCCGGTGCCGGCGGGACCTGTGAACATGAGATGGGGCATGCTGCGTGAGCGCACGTACGACTCGAGTCTCGATGTGACGTGCCTCTGTCCAACAACCTCCGAAAGCGTCTTAGGCCTGTACTTCTCCGTCCAGATCTCGTTCATGGCGATCGTCCACTCCGATGGCGAGGCACGATAAAGTGTTTGGGGTTATGATTTAGCGCCGTCGACTGAATCGATTAACCTTTTTGCCAGTCTGTCGCATGTTTCCATCATGCCTTTGGAATCGTTAATGCGCAGTGGATCATAATCGCACCGGACACGGCAATCCCTCAGGAACTGGAGGTCTTCGCAAAACGAATCGTATTCGTCATAGCTGTTCATCTTGAAATGCTTGATCAGAGATGCATGGACGTTCGTTTCGCTCCAAAATCCGTATCTTCTGCGAGCATATGCTCTTACGAGGTTGAATACGGAATAGTACATTCTGTTAATGGCGGTTCTGTGTGAGGTCTCATCGTCGTCTTCTTGTTCTCTGATTGTTGTGGAAATTGAGTAAAATCCATGCCAATCATACTCATCAGATTGAGTTGACAACGAGATCACTTCCTCCACACGCCTTTCTGTTGATTTCCACGATCTTCCATATGGCATCGGCATCCATCACAGGTCCGGTGCGAATCGAGTATCTCACGTAACACTCCCCCGAATCTGTGACGAGCACTATCCTCTCCGTGCATCCCGGCAGCTCATCCTGTGCCATCCTGTGGACGTGTCTGAATTCCTGGTCGATGCCCGGATGGGCTTTCAGGAACCTCCACATGGCGGGATCGTCCTGGATCCATACGCCGAGGCTCTCCATCGTGTCCACCACGTACGCGCAGTAACGTGTGCGTCTCTCGTGGTCTATGCGCTTCTCGACGATGGTCCCGTCCTCCGACAGGACGCCGCAGTACAGCGACTCCTTGTGCCTCTTCTTGTTGGCGGAGTCCCACCAGGTGGTGGCCCACCTCACGATGTGGATGCCTCCTCTCCTCTCGACCGTGAGTCCCGTCTTCCCCTGCCTCCTCTGTTCGGCCAGCCAGTCCTTGGCCCACTGTTCCGGTTCCGAGCCCATGTGAAGAGCATCGCATCATGGGGTATATAGTTTTGGGGTATACATTACGACCAGGAATTTACTTAACCCGAATTAATTAATATACGGAAAGTATCGCCCGGCCCATGGCAAAGAGCAACAGCTACGCCAGGGCGCACATACCGCTCCTGGTGACGATCGCGCTGGGCATGTTCCTGGACGGTCTGGACGGGACGATAGTCAACGTCGCCCTGCCCGACATCTCCGAGTCCTTCGGCATGGACTCGAGCCTGTCGTCCTGGATAGTCACGGTGTACTTCCTGGTCCTCGCGGGACTGGTCCTGATATTCGGCAAGCTCTGCGACAGCGGGGCCATCAAGAAGATCATAATCGCCGGTTTCCTGGTGTTCAGCCTCGCGTCGCTGGCGTGCGGGCTGTCGGAGGACATAGTCGTGCTGCTGGCAGCGAGGGCGGTCCAGGGCGTGGGGGCGTCGATGCTCGCGGCGTCCTCCGTGATGCTGAGCGTGAAGTTCCTCCCGTTTCACATGACGAGCTTCGGCCTCGGCGTGGGGCTCCTGGGTTCGTCCATCGGCGCGGCGATAGGCCCCGCGCTCGGGGGCGTGCTGGCCGAGACCCTCTCCTGGCACTGGGTCTTCTTTATCAACGTGCCCGTCGGCATAGTCGCGGCGGTCATAGCCCACAGGGCCATCCCCGCCGACACCGGATTCGACAGGAGCGCCTTCGACTACAAGGGCTCCGTGCTCCTGTTCCTGTCATTGGTCACGGGCCTCTACGCCCTGGAGTCGTTCCCGTCCCACGGCGTCACGACGGCGACGGTGGTTTCGCTGGTCCTGTTCGTGGTCCTGTTCTCGGTGTTCGTGCTGTACGAGCGCAGGATATCCATCCCCGTGCTGAACCTGAAGGTGTTCCGCAGCGGGAGGTTCGTGGCGGTGTCCGTCTCGTTCCTGATAATGAACGCCTGCTACATGGGGTGCCTTTACCTCCTGCCCTACTACATGAGGGTGGAGCTGGGCTTCGACACGATCATGTGCGGGCTGTTCCTGCTCGTTGCCGCCGTGATGACACTGATATTCTGCCTCAAGGTCGGGAAGATGGCCGACATGAGGGGCAACAGGCCCTTCGTCATCGCCGGATGCTTCCTGATGGTCGTGGCGATGGCCCTGTTCTCGCTCATGGACGCGTCCATGCCCACATGGGTGCTCATAGTCGGGCTGGCGCTGCTGGGCACGATGTGGGGCGTCGCCGGCGGTCCGGTGGGCAGCAGACTCATCGACAACGTGCCATCCGACCAGAGGGGCTCCGGGTCCGCGCTGCTCTCGTTCTTTATCTACTTCGGCAGCGCCCTGGGCACCGCGCTGTTCGCGGGGCTGTTCGGGTTCGGTTCCGCGTCCGCCGGGCAGCCCATCGCCGACCTCGACCCCGCGGTGTTCATGGAGGGATTCGGATTCGCCATGGCCTTCGGAGTCGCCATCGCAGCCCTGGCGCTGATCCTGTCCTGGGCGGTCAACGAGAGGAGGTCCGCGGCATGACGATCAGGACGAGCTTCGACAGGATCTACCGCGCCATGACCGTGAGGAGCAGTGCGTGGACAAGAGGCAGGGGACCATGGACCTGACATACAAGGAGATGATGTATCTCTACCTGATCGACCTCACCGAGGACTGCACGGTGTCCAAGCTGGCCGACATGATCAACGTCTCCCTGCCCGCCGTGACGAAGAGGATAAACTCCCTGGAGGAGCGCGGGCTGGTCCAGAGGACCAGGAGCGAGGGGGACGGGAGGGTCAAGACCGTCACGCTCTCGGAGCGCGGTGCCGCGCTGTCCAAGCGCATGGACGACCTCTTCTATCCCATACTCGACCGCTTCGCGGAGAGGTTCCCCCCGGAGGACGTCGCCAGGTTCTGCACGATGCTGGACATGCTCTCGGACGACATCGAGGGTGCCATCAGGGGGAGTGCGCAGTGAGCGGAGCCTCCATCGTCACAATGGACGAGTCCAGGGTGATCACGGACAGGAGGGGCCAGTGGATGATCCTGGCCGTCATGGCCGTGGCAATGTTCCTGGACGGCATGGACGGGACCATCGTCAACGTGGTCCTGCCGGAGATCAGCGGGAGCTTCTCCACCGATACCAGCACCACATCCTGGGTCGTGACGATCTACTTCCTGATGATGGCGGGGCTGATCCTCATCTTCGGCAAGGTCGCCGACGGCGGGGCCATCAAGAGGGTGTTCGTGGGGGGCATGGCGATCTTCACCGTGAGCTCCCTGCTCTGCGGGCTCTCCACGACGCTCCCGCTGCTGCTGGCCTTCAGGGCGGTGCAGGGAGTCGGCGCGGCCATGCTCGCGGTCTCCGCCTTCATGCTCTGCGTCAAGTTCCTGCCCAAGTCCATGGCGGCCTTCGCCATGTCCATGGGCGTGCTCGGGATCGCCGTCGGAGGCGCCATGGGCCCGGCCATAGGCGGGGTGCTGTCGGAGCTGATGTCCTGGCACCTGGTGTTCTTCATCAACGTGCCCATCGGTATCGTGGCGATCGCCCTGGCCCTGAAGGCCGTGCCGAGGGACGGCGAGTTCACCGCCAGGGGGTTCGACCTGAGAGGCGCGGCCCTGCTGTTCGTGTCCATGGTGTGCGGGCTCTACGTGCTGGAGTCCGCCCCCTCCCATGGGTTCGACGGGGTGTCCGCCGCATGCCTGCTGGTGTTCGTCGTCGGCATGGCGCTGTTCGTCATGGTCGAGCGCAGGGCCGCGGACCCGGTGCTGAAGCTCCGCCTGTTCAGGCTCCCCAGGCTGCTGGCGGCAATCGTCACGATGGTGATCATCAACATGTGCTACATGGGATGCATCTACCTGATCCCGTACTACCTCCAGGTGGAGATGGGTCTGGACAGCATCGACAGCGGGTACTACCTGCTCATCCCCGCGGTGGCCACACTGGCGTTCTGCGTGTGGATAGGCAGACTGGCGGACAAGTACGGCAACAGGCCGTTCGACATATTGTCCTGCGTCATCATGCTAGCGTCGATGGTGGTCTTCGCCCTCATCGACCCGGATGCGGTGTGGATGCTGGTGCTCGGACTGATCTGCATGGGTGTGATGTGGGGCATCGGAGGCGGCCCGATCTCCAGCAGGATGCTGGAGAACGTCCCCGACGAGGACCGCCCGTCCAGCTCGTCGCTGAACTCGTTCATCATCTACTTCGGCTGCGCGGCGGGCACCGCGCTGTTCGCGGGCCTGTTCGGCCTGGGCTCGGGCTCCTCCGGGCAGGACCTGGCAGGCCTGAGCGGGGAGGTGTTCCTGGAAGGGTTCCGCTTCGCGATGGTGTTCGGAGTCGTGCTGTCCATCATCGCCCTGGTGCTGTCCTGGGCGGTCAACGAGAGGAAGGCCCCGAGGCGGCGCGCGGAGGATTGACCCCCGCAGCCCGTCGGGGAAGGGAGAGCGGGGCGGGACCGTCGAGGGGACATCCCGCCCCGACCACAGACCGAGCGATCCTCCAACACACCGAACCGCCCCTTCCGGATCCCGACTGAGATGCGGATCCGCCGCATGCGGCAGTCGGAACCATTGTCTACCTATTCGGCATAATCCACAAGCATGAAGATCTACGAGGCCTACGAGCTGGCCATCAGGACCGGCATGGAGATGGACCCCCGCCCGAAGGACGAGGTCCAGAAGGTCCTTGACGACGCCAGGGAGGCGTACGACAAGCTCCCCGAGGACAGGAGGGAGCTCTTCGACCAGGAGAGGCTCTGGAACCCCTACACCGACTCCCGCTTCTCCGTGATGGCCGACGAGGCCCGCGACATGGAGGCCGAGTGCCTCATGTGGGGGATAGACGTCGGACCCGCCGAGGTCCTCCTCGCCGACAGGCTGAGGGAGAAGGGCAGGAACGTCTCCGCACTCGTCGCCCACCATCCCATCGGCATCGCGAGGACCAAGTTCCCGGAGGTCATGTGGATGCAGACCGACATGTACCACGAGATGGGGGTGCCCATCAACGTCACCGAGGGCCTCATGAAGCCCCGCATGGACGACGTCCTGCGCGGGGTCATGGGCTCCAACTACAACCAGGGCGCCGACGCGGCCAGGCTCCTCGGGATCCCGCTCTTCAACGTCCACTCGCCGGCGGACAACATGGTGCAGAGGTACCTGACCGACCTGTTCGAGAGGACCGAGCCGAAGAGGCTGGGGGACCTCATAGACGTCCTGTACACCGAGCCCGAGTTCAGGCAGGCCGCCAGGTGCAACAGCCCGCCGGAGATCATCGTCGGGGGCAAGAGCAACAGGTGCGGGAGGATCGTCTGCAAGATGACCGGCGGCACCTCCGGCCCGAAGGAGATCTACGAGAAGTTCGCTCAGGCCGGCGTGGGCACCGTGGTGGGTATGCACTTCCCCGAGAGCCACATCGAGGAGGCCAGGAAGAACAACGTGAACATCGTCATCTCCGGCCACATGTCCTCGGACTCCCTCGGGGTGAACCTCATCTGCGACGTGTGGGAGAGGCACGGCATAGACGTGCTCCCGTGCTCCGGATTCACCCGTTTCAGCAGGAACTGACATGTTCGAGAGGGCCTCCACCATTATTCGCGACGGGTCCAAGCTGGACTACGCCTACGTCCCCGCTAACCTGGTCCACAGGGAGGAGCAGATGGCGAGGCTGGAGACGCTCTTCAGGCCCCTCGCCGAGTCCGGCCGCCCATGCACCGCGTTCCTGACCGGCAGCGTGGGGACCGGGAAGACCGTGACGGCCACCAGGTTCTCCATGGACCTGGCGGACTACATGGCGAAGGCCGGGAGGCCCATCGACACCGTCTACGTGAACTGCCGCAACACCTCCGAGGCGGGGGCGCTGCTGCAGATCCTCAGGCACTACGACAGGGGGTTCCCGGACAGGGGGTTCTCCGCGGACGAGATGGCGCGCGCAATGGCGTCCCACCTGGCCACCGGGGAGCGCGCGATGCTGGTGATCCTGGACGAGGTGGACGTACTGCTCAAGAAGGGCTCCGTGGACATCGTCTACCAGCTCACCAGGACCGACACCGCCCGCTCCGCGCCGGTGTGCGTGGTCCTGATCTCGCAGGAGCCCATCGACAGCCTCCTGGACGAGGCCTCGATGTCGACGTTCCGCAGGAGCAACACCGTCAGGTTCAACCGCTACTCCCGCGGGGAGCTCAGGGAGATAGTCGGGGCCAGGGCGGAGGAGGCCCTGCATCCCGGCAGGATAACCGAGGACGCGCTGGACCTCATCGCCGAGCACGCTGCGGAGTACGGCGATGCCAGGGTCGCCATAGAGCTGCTCGACAGGGCGGCGAACATCGCCGAGGAGGACTCCGAGGGCGAGGTGACCATCGAGCACGTCAGGGCCGCCAAGGCGATGATATACAGCTCGGTGTCCGAGGGGAGGCTGAGGTCCCTGGACATCAACAGGATGCTGGTGCTCCTCGCGGTTGCCCGCGCCATGAAGCAGAACCCCTCCATACCGTCGTCGTCCGCCGAGAGGACGTACGCCGTGGTCTGCGAGGAGTACGGGGTCCAGGCCAGGAAGCACACCCAGTTCTGGACGTACCTGCAGGACCTGGACAGGATCGGGGTGGTGAAGGTCGGGGTCTCCACGGACAGCAACGGCAGGGTGGCCACCGTGGCGCTGCCAGACATCCCGTCCAAGGTGCTCGCCGAGAAGATGGAGGCGATCGTGGAGGAGAGGCTCAGGGAGGTCGACGATGAGATGCGATCTCTGCGACCGCGAGGCCGTGACGTTCGTCAGGTACAACGGCTCCCACCTGTGCGACAGGCACTTCATGCGCTACGTGGACCGCAGGGTCAAGCGCGAGATCAGGAAGCAGATCGATGTCAAGCACGGCGACAGGATCGCCGTGGCCGTCTCAGGCGGCAAGGACAGCATGGTCGCCCTGAAGATGATATCCTCGGTGTTCGGGCCGAGGAACGGCGTGGAGGTCCACGCCATAACGATAGACGAGGGCATAGAGGGATACCGCCCTCCCAGCGTGGACATCGTCAGGAGGTTCTGCGAGTCCAACGGCGTGGCCTTCCATCTGAGGTCGTTCACCGAGCTGGGGGTCACCATGGACGAGGCCGCCCCCGTCTCCGGGGACGCCAGCCCGTGCACCTACTGCGGCGTGTTCCGCAGGAGGCTCATGAACGACGAGGCCAGGAGGATAGGCGCCGACTGGCTGGCCACCGGCCACAACCTCGACGACATGGCCCAGTCCGTGATGATGAACTTCGTCAGGGGCGACGTGGAGAGGCTGGCCAGGATGGGCCCGCACGAGACCGTGCAGCCCGGGCTGATCCCCAGGTTCATGCCCCTGAGGACGATCCCGGAGAAGGAGACGCTGCTGTACGCCCTGGTGTCCGGGCTGGAGTTCTGGGACGGCGTCTGCCCCTACTGGCAGGAGGCCCTGAGGAACCAGTACCGCGACATGGTCGACGGGCTGGAGGACAGGTCCCCCGGCGCGAAGTTCGGGATCCTGTCGTCGTTCGACACCCTCCGCCCTATGCTGCACAGGGAGTACGCCGGGGCGACGCTCCATCCGTGCCCCAGGTGCGGTGAGCCCACCGTCGGCAGCAGCTGCAAGTCCTGCGAGCTGCTGGACACGCTCAGGGCGAGGATACAGGGCTGACGTTCAGAGGTCCAGGATCTCGGCCCCGACCTTTGACACCACTCCGCAGAAGGCGATGCCGTACAGGACGACCCTCCCCTTCATGCCGTTGTAGTACCTGCGGTCGTGGATCTGGCGGATTGCGTCCTCCACGGCCGTGTCCAGCTTGTCGATGGCGTCAGCAGTCTTCAGCTCGATGATGATGGGTGGGGAGCCGCCCTTCAGTGGTGTCAGGACGATGTCGGTGCGACCGTTGCCTTCCTGCCTCTCGGTCCTGACATCGTGACTTTCCGCGAGGGTCCCCTTCAGGATCGTCATTAGCAGTATCTCGTACGCGTATTCCCTGTTCAGGTTTAGGTAGTTCCCGCTTGTCAGCAGTCTGTTCAGGACGGTCTCCATCGGTTCCGTCCTCATGTCCAAAAGGGAGCTGCAGAACTCTACGAACAACTTGCTGCCCATGACCGGCTTGTTGTTGGTCAGGATCCTCTCGAGGTCCTCCTTGACCTCTCTGTTGGGTATCGAGATGAGGTAGGTCTTAGAATCTGTAGGTTCAGCCTTGAGGTACCCCGTCATCGCCATGAGCGAGTAGAGGTTCGTGTCCCACAGGGACATCATGTCCTCGTATGTGATGTCGTAGCGGAGTTCGGTCTCGATGGAACCTCCGGACAGGATGGTGATAACCTTGTCGATGTTCGATTCATCGGCCCTCTGGATCATCCATCTGAGGGACACGTTCTCGCTTGTTCCCGTCCAGTATCCTTCGGCCCTGAAGCCGTTCTGAACGTACAGCATGACGCTGTACGGGTTGTAAACCTCGGCATCACCGAAACGGTACCCGTCGTACCATGCTCTGACGTCGTCGAAACTGTCCTGATGGCCGTAGTATCCCAGGATGTCCCTGACCTCTGCCTCTGTGAACCCGAACCTCTCGTCGGAGGTGGTCGATGCGATGTTGTTGATACTGATGTTGTTCAATCCCGAGAACATTCCCGCCTTGGCCACCTGCATGACTCCGGTGACATACGCCATCTGGAGGTTCCGGTTGCTCTTGAGGGTGGTGGAGAAGAATCCGCTGAGGAAATCAATGATCATCTTCTGCGTTTCCGTGCCGAAGGAATCTGTTAGAGCACGGTCGTATTCGTCGATGAGCACGATAGATCTTCTGCCGTGGTACCTATGCAGGATCTCGCACAGCGTCAGGATGGATTCACGGAGGTCGTCCTCTGATGCCTTCTTGCTGTATATCCTGTCGAGGAGAAGGGATTCGCTCCTCATGACGACGTCGGAGCTCAGCTCCTTGTCGAACCTTTTGAAGGTCCTGATGATGATCGAGTTCAGGGACTCGATGAAGAGGCCGTAGTCCCTCGGATTTGCATCCTTCAGATCCAGGTAGATCACGGGGAACGCGTTGCGGTAGCGGTCGAACTCTGGGAACTCCGAGATGGCTAGTCCGTCGAACCACGTGTTTCCCTCATACTGCATGTTGAAGTAGGCGTCCAGCATGGTGATGTTGGTGGTCTTCCCGAAACGGCGTGGACGGGTGTACAGGTACACATCACCATCGCCCTTGTCGAGCATGTCCTTTATCAGGAGTGATTTATCGACATAGTATTTGTCGCGATCACGGATGTCCTGGAAGGACATTCCGCCGGTACTCACCTGCTTCATGTCGTCCAGTATGTGTTGGGTCAACATAAACTTACATCTGTCATGGCATGACGGTCTCCGTCCCGACCCGGGCTACCACTCCGCAGAAGGCGATGCCGTACAGGACGACCCTCCCCCTCATGCCGTTGTAGTACCTGTGGTCGTGGATCTGGGAGATCGCCTCGTCGACGGCATGGTCCAGGTCCTCGGGCCTCCCGGCCCTCTTCAGCTCGATCACGATGCCTGGATTGTCGGCATCCCCCGAGAACATGACGATGTCTGTGCGACCGTTGCCGCTCTGGACCTCGGTCCTCACATCGTATCCGTTGATGAGTCTCTTGAGGGTGACGGCGACTATGAGCTCGTAGGACTGCTCCATGTGGAGGTTATGGTAGTTGAACGCCGTCAGGATGCTGGGGTGGAAGCCCACGCGCGAGGACTTCCGGACCTTGCGTGCGGGTTCCGTTACGAGTAGTTTCAAGGAGATGAGAAAACAGGTCCGAGGTGGGAAAGGACCAGAGCCTTAGGTTGCAAGCTGCGGCCCTGGTCCTCGGAATAATCCGTCTGATTCTTGAGATTATTCGGTTATTCTGAGAAACACTTCGGCCCTTCGGGGCCAGGTCCTTCGAACGGGATTGTTGTATCCATATATATAACAGATGCGTTGGCGCAATCGTATGGCCCATCGGTCATCAGAAGTCCCTGAAGGGCACCAGGTCGCAGCATCCGCACTCGAAGCACATCGTCACCGAGGTCTCGGTGGTCAGCCCGTGCCTCCTCATGGCCGCCTTCTGCATCTCGGCCAGCCTAATCGCCCTCTCGGGGGTGATCTGCTCGCACCTGATGCCCGCCTCCATGAGCCTCACGCGGTTGATGTCGTTGACCCTGAGCGCCCTCAGCCCGGGAAGCACGCCCATCCTGCACATCCTCTCCATGGCGACGTCCAGGTCGGCGTCGGTCTCCCCCATCCCGTAGATGATGTTGGACACCACCCTCCCCCTGCCGAAGACGTCGACGGCGTCGGACAGCAGGGACCATATGGAGTCCATGTCCAGGTCCGGGCAGGCCTTCGAGAAGATCTCCCTGCTGGGCGACTCCAGGTTCAGCTTGATCTCGTCGGCGCCCGCCTCCTTTAGCCTCTCGATGTGCTCCCTGGACGAGACGTACGGCTCCACGCCGATTGGCATGTCCGGGCATCTGGAGCGGACGGCGCGGATCACGTCGACGAACCTGTCCACCGTGGATCCCACGTCGCCGACGACGCCGCTGGTGAGCGACACCGCCTTTACCTCGTAGGAGGAGAGCGAATCCTCCAGCATCTCCATGATCCTCTCGGTGGAGAGGTGCTTGTCCTCCGAGGGGTCCAGCAGCGGGGAGTTGCAGAAGGCGCACCTGTACATGCACCTGGGGTCCAGGTTGAAGAACGCCTGCTCCGGGCAGTGCCTAACAACGGGGACGATCTCCACCCTGGGGATGAACTGCCTGCCCCTCCTGGTGAGGGACAGCCTCCCCCTCTTGCCGACGACGAGCTCGAACTCGCCCGAATCGCGGGAGACGGTCTTCTTCACGCGGTACCCGTCGAAGGCGAACACCGCCGATCCGAACCCGGCGCCGGGCCCGGCGGTGGAGTGCGAGATCCTGCAGGGCGGCTCGAAGCCCTCGGGCAGCCTCACGGCCCCGCCCAGGGTCAGGACGGCCTTGCGCCTCAGAGCCTCTTCCATTTGGCGCCCTCCGCCGAATCCTCCAGG
This sequence comes from Methanomassiliicoccaceae archaeon DOK, assembly GCA_009911715.1. Classification (NCBI taxonomy): domain Archaea; kingdom Methanobacteriati; phylum Thermoplasmatota; class Thermoplasmata; order Methanomassiliicoccales; family Methanomassiliicoccaceae; species Methanomassiliicoccaceae archaeon DOK. The sequence goes on from CP047880.1 coordinate 772,997, forward strand.
GAGAACCCGGCATCCTTGACGCGGTCGCGGATCATGTCGGCGAGGTCGTACATCTTGCGCTTCCTGAGCTCCTGGCGCAGGTCCACCAGGATGGACATGACGGCGTCCAGGTCCTCGCCGGTCTCGCCGTCCCGGGGCATGATGCCCAGCACGGTGTCGAACTCCGCGATGAGGGACATCCACTCCCTGGCGGTGGAGGCCGTCATCGTCCCCTCGGACATGGCCCTGTTGGACTCCGAGGCCATCTCGAACATGACGCCGATTGCCTCGCGGGTGTTGAAGTCGTTGTCCATGGCCTCCCTGAACCTGTTCCTGTACGAGGCGATCGCGTTGCCGTCGGCGGCGCCCTCGGGGGCGTCGCGGACGTAGGCCTGCAGCTCCCTGTAGTTGTTGGTGAGCCTGCCGAGGGCGGCACCGGCCTCGATCAGCATGTCCTCGCCGTAGACCAGGGGGCTCATGTAGTGGGTGTTGAGGAAGTAGAACCTGACGGTGCGGGTGTCGTACTTGGCCAGCACGTCCTTGACGGTGAAGAAGTTGCCCAGGGACTTGGACATCTTCTCCTCCTTGGACATGCCGTGGCCCTTCACCTGCAGCATCCCGTTGTGCATCCAGTAGTTGGCCAGCGGCTTCCCGGTGACCGCCTCGGTCTGGAGGATCTCGTTCTCGTGGTGCGGGAAGATAAGGTCGTTCCCGCCGCCGTGGATGTCGATCTGCTCGCCGAGGTAGCGGTAGATCATGGCCGAGCACTCGATGTGCCATCCCGGCCTGCCCCTGCCCCAGGGCGAGTCCCAGGAGACCTCCCCGGGCTTGGCGGCCTTCCAGACGGCGAAGTCCTGCGGGTTCCTCTTGTAGGGGTCCGCGGCGATCCTGCCGGAGGACTGCATCTGGTCGGCGGTGCGGTTGGTGAGCCTGCCCTCGCCGCCCATCTTAGCGACGTCGAAGTAGACGCTGCCGTCCTCGGCGACGTAGGCGTAGCCGTTGTCGATGATCCTCTGGACCATGGATATGATGTCGCCGATGCACTCGCTCGCCTTGGGGTAGATGTCGGCGCGGTTGATCCCCAGCCTGGCGGAGTCCTCGAAGTACTTCTGGATGTACCTTGCGGAGAGCTCCAGGGGCTCCACGCCCTCCTGCGCGGCGCGGGCGATGATCTTGTCGTCCACGTCGGTGAAGTTGGTGACGTGGGTGACCTCGTAGCCGGAGTACCTCAGGTACCTGGCGACCATGTCGAATACGATCATGCTCCTGGCGTGGCCCATGTGGATGTCGTCGTAGACGGTCACTCCGCAGACGTACATCCTGACCTTTCCGGGCTCGATGGGCTTGAACTCCTCCAGGGAGTTCGTGAGGGTGTTGTGGATCCTGAGTGACATCGGAATCGTCGGTTAATCGCCTGCATTTATTAATATGTGGCTGGACGGGACGTGTGCGATGTGTGAGATTGGATGATGCATCCAATAGATGATGGGCGAGCCATTAAATTGTGCAAGGATGTTGTTCTTATCACCTCAGAATACGACGGATGCACAAACGGGATTCGTGGAATCGACGTATGACGCATTCGGATTCGTCAGGTTCCTGAGGGATCGTAGAGGAGGGGAAATAGGTGGTAGGTTGCGTGTCCGTGCGTTTTGGGTGTGTCCGGACGAGGGCCGCCGTCTGGGTGGCCGGGCGGTGTATACACTTCATGAATCATACTGTATATTCCTTAAAGCGGCTTAACGCTGTGATTACATAGGGTATATCTTTATATATAGGATTCAGGTGAGGTGGATTTCCAAAGGCTCGGAGATTACCTAGCCCTCCCGTATCGGCTGAAAAACGCCATAGGGTTCGAGGGGCAGGGGGCCGGGTTCGGAAGAGGTGAGAGCATAGGCGTCAGGGAGCACGTTTCGGGATGCTGTAACAGGGGGGGGGGGTCTGTGACCTCCAGAAGGTATCCAGCGAAGGCGTTCGCGGTGTTCGCAGTCCTCCTGCTGACGCTCAGCGTGCTTCCCATGATCGGTGTCTTTGCTCCGGAGGCCGAAGGGTATGACGGTGAGTCATACAATGTGGTATATCATCCTGGAAATCCAGGATATATAAACAGCAATTATAACGATACGACCACGCCTGGCAATCTAGAGATAAAGTATTTCGGCACTCCGATATCCGAATACAACCCACAGTTCTGGACGGATGCCAGTGGATACAGGGGCTACATCAACGGCGAGATCCAGAATGGTACGCTCACCAATTGGTATGGGATTAAACAATATCACGAAAACTGGACAGTAGTTTTCTCAGGTTGGTTTGTTTCCGATTCTGCAGGCAATATTACAGGAACCGAAACTGTTGATCCTGGAGAGGATTTATCAGATTTTGTTGTCCAATCGGATGGTAAAATCCATTTGACAGCCCAGTGGTCTTACATTACCAATATTGATTATAATTCGTCCCAGAGTTATACGTCTGGGAATAAGTACACAAATATCATCTTGCTGAGCCAGGATGTTAACCTTGACGACAGATCTTCCAACGTAACTATAAGGTCCGATACCACCAACGGTGGTTCAATTCGCACCATATATCTTGACGGTTCGTTGTATATGGGATCCTCCGTAATCCTCGATAATGCACGGTTATGGGGAAACGGAGGGACAACAACTCAAGACAGCAACGGACTATACGCTAGCCCCAACAGCAAGCTAATCGTTGGAACCAATGTATCCACTACTTATTGGAACGGTTCATATGTGCAGATTGTTGGAGGTCCGTCAAGTGGTTGGTATTGGGATAATTACAGTTACACCGATGTACGTGTGTTCAGTGGGACATACTCCAACATCGTGGGAGGAGGAACTGACGGATATAGTGGAACAATCACTACAACAAGCATCGTGATGGCAGGTACCACATCTGTTTTGGAGGCAGTGTGGGGCGCCAGTATTCGTGGCGAAACAGGCACATCGAATGTATTGATTGTCAACGGTTCTATCAATGCCCTAGGCTATAATGAAAATGGTGAACTAAGACAAGGTTTCAGTACCATTATCGGTGGTTCCAGATACGGCAATGCTGGTAATACCGAGGTGACCATAACAGGTCTTTCTGAGGTATTTGCGGCCCAGGGTGGAGGTAGGGACCCTCAGAGTTATACTACGAACTCACACGTAGTCGTTTCTGGAAAAGCCATAGTAGAGCATATGGTGTGCGGAAGCCTTACGGACGGTAATAGCCGGGATGCTAATCCTCGTGTTGGAGAATCAACTGTTGAGGTGAAGGATTCCGCGCAGGTCAGGGATGTTTATGGCGGAGGATGGGACCTATGGGCAGATCCAATAAATCCCAGTACTGGAAAAACAAATGTGGTGATTTCTGGCGGACACATTATAGGTTCAGTATATGGTGGAGGCTTCAGGGGTTCCATCGGTACGGGAATCCAGTCTGATATTACATCAAGTGTCATTGTTACTGGAGGAACCATAGACGGTTCAGTCTACGGTGGAGGTCAGGGTGGTCCTGACCCCATGAGTAATGGAAACAGCACTAATACCACTGGTAAGGCCTATGTTGACGGAAATGTGAGTGTCCAGGTCCTGGGCGGATTCATCAAAGGCTCAGTCTACGGCGGGGGCTTCGGAGCACAGAAGCTCTGGGGGGACACCAACGGAGTCAACGACACCGCCAAGGTCACAGGGGACGTCAATCTTACCATCGGTGGCACTGCGGTCATAGGAGGCTCTGTCTACGGAGGCGGCAAGGGACTCGGTCGCGGGGAAGCCATCAACAATAACGATGTCCAGAACATCGCCTACGTCCTTGGCTCCGTGACGATGACGATTCAGTCCGGAACCATATCCGGGTCTGTCTTCGGAGGTGGCGAGTACGGTTCTATCGGTACCGAATCCAGTAATCCTTACGGAAATATCACCATGTACATCGGCAGGGCGTCGATTGACGGAGACGTCTTCGCCGGAGGCCTGGGCGAAGACGGGCGCCTATCCGCATACACACTGAATAGGTTCCTGACCATCGATGGAGCCACCATCGACGGATCGGTGTACGGGGGGAGCCGTCTCGGAGACGACAACCGTTCGGGTTCTGGCAATCTCTCCCACAGCTCCCACACCGAGATCCGCATAGTGTCTGTCGACATGTCGGGCTCTGGGAACGTCTACGGCGGAGGGTACATGGGACACTCCTACATGGACACGTACGTTCTCATCGGAATCCCCGCCGCAGAGGCAGCTGGTCTCAGCAACGTCAGCGGATATATCTACCTAGACTCAGTATACGGCGGATCCAGCATCGCGGAGCCCACGGGCAATCAGAGTGGCACAACGTTGCTCGACGGTTCCAGTTACATCCACATAGGCTCTAGGTATCAGGACGGAAATACTCCGTATCAAGGAGTATGGATATCAGGCGACGTATTCGGCGCAGGAGATTACTGTGACATCACGGGTCATTCCGAGATCGTCTTCGAGAGGTTCTCCCAGGACATCAGCATGCTGTCCGTCCAGAAGGCCGATCTCGTGACGCTCATCGGCTCGTCCCTGGAGCTTGATGGAAACGTGGACGGCGCATCGCTTTCGGGTTCCGAGAAGTTCTCGTTCAACAGGGTCGGGGAACTCGTTCTGAGGTATGACGATCAAACCAGCACACCCAGCAGGGTTGTGGCCAATGCCGCCGCATCCATCTCCGGCTACAGCAGCCAGTACGCCGACGGCAGCACAGGCACAGTGCCCAGTAGCTATGATAAATACAACAGCATCCGCATGAACGGCGGTATGATGTTCTCCATCCTCGGACAGGGGGACACTGGCCTGGATGTGTCCATCATCGAGGGGCACACGGTCCTCGAGTCCGACGACAACCCGTACTACGGGGCGTTCGCCATCGGTACGGCCAACAAGGCTGGGGTCCCCGTCGTCGTCGAGGACGACACGGCATTCTACGTCAAAACGGGGGGAGGTTATGTCAGGACGCAGACGGTCGATTACAACTACACTGTCTCTGATTCTAACATGGTCTTCCGCGTATGGTACATCTCTGGATCGTACAAGGTCGAGGACACCGTGACCCTCCAGGACCTGGGCAACGGAAAAACCGTTCCCGGAGCCTCGGACATCAAGATGCCGAAGCTGGTCACAGGCTCTTCAATCGTCTTCGCAGGCTACTACGTGAACTCCGACACGGTCGGATCGCTCAATCTCGTGGATTCCCTTGATAACACCAGTTCGGGGAGGGACTTCCTGGTTAACGTCGGAGTTTCTGGAGATGGGAACTACACCACATTCAATGACGGAAAAGGTTTCAGACTCGGGTCATCAGACCGCACCGAGACCAGCCAGAGCGGTCTGAGGCTCCAGACGACTATCTCCACCAACGGGGGCTTCTCAACGACGGGATATGTCGGCACCATCACCCTCCACTTCGCCGAGTTGAGCGGGGGGATAGCGGTCAACGTCTACGATGTGGAGATCTCGGTCTACCTCAGGGCGCAGGATCTGAAGAATCTGACGATAACCCATGACATCATCATGAGAGGCTCCGGAACCGTGTCGGGTAGCACGGACATCTACCTACCCGCGCTGAGCAACAGCAGGACGGGCGAGTACTACATCAAATCCGTGACAATTGGAGGGGACATCACCATCACTCCCGTGGCAACCAACCTCAACAAGGACGGATGGCTCTACAAGGCTACAAATGGGGAAACCTACTTCGAGACCGATGCGGGTCTGAACGACTACATGGGAATCGGGGGAGTCTACTCACCGGTCCTGAGGATGAACTACACCCTGCAGGAGAACTCCGACGGGTCAATGACGGGTGCGACCATATTCGTCCAGATGAGGGAGGAGGGTACATCCGACTTCACCCACACATACACGATAGTCCTCAATCCAGTCAAGGTCACCCAGGTCACGATCACCTTCCAGGACACCTATCTTCTGGCGGATTCTAACAAGCCCTGGGCGGACTATGAGGCTCTTTTCTCCATAGACATCGACTACGGGCTCACTCTGTCGGAGACCTTCGTTGCCGTGAACACAGGCACATTGGGGGCCCTATCAGGCGATGCAGGATTCATCCAGGGCTTCGACGATACGCTCTTCAAGTCTAACGGGGCCGTGGTGGCCGGAACAGAGAGCTACCTCGACACCATCGTCAACCAGGTGGGGTACACGATAGTACCTATCCCGGATCTTCTGGCGATGGTTGCGAAAAACAAGCCAAGCACAGCCTACGAAAACAGTGATGGAGATAAGCTGAGCTTTGAATACAGCGTTCATCAGCCCCGCTGGTATCAGAACGCGCTGTGCATGGCCGAGATCAACTTCGATTCCAAGTTCACTTCGGACCTCAGCATATTCGCCGGCTACAGCATCGTCGTAACCGTGATGGGAGTCATCGATGGACAGGATCCGTTCGAGCTGGATGTTATATTCCCCGGAGCTCCCGGGGAGGCCGTCGTTCTGTCAGTTGACGTGTTCACGCTCCCCATCGGATACGAGGGCAAAGGATGGTACACGGGATACGATTCATCCACCGGAAATTTCACCGGAAAAGTGGAAGACGGAAAACTGACAACCTTCTCCAACACGACGGTGTATCTCAAACTAGAACTGAAACACTACACTCTTAGTGTGCTGTTCCACAAGGATGGCAATGTTGTGACAATCCACTACGATGCTCCATACACTTTCACCTACAGGCAAACTGTAGCAATCTCTGGCATAGCGGTTCCGGAGAATTACCATATCGCATCCGCCAAAGGGACCGTCCAGGGCGGCGGAAGCTGGACGATCACCATCACTAACCAGAACAGCCTGACGTTCAGCGGTCCTGCGGGAGACCTGACCGTGGATGTGTACCTCAGCAACCAGTACACGATCACAATCACGATGCCGTCAGGGAATTACAGTGACAACTCGCTATATTCCTTTGGTCAACCTCATGAAAATGGAGGTGCCTGGTACATTCCGATAGTGCAGTCATCATCCAATCGTCAATCTTCGATTCAGATTACAGTCAGCTCAGGTATGTATCTGATCGTGAATGATATTGATAATTACAATAACAATGACGTCTTCTTTAGCATTTATTCGTCTGGCGAAGAAATCCGTAAGTACATTGGCGAGACGTACTATCTATACGTCGGAACTATTGATTCAGACAGGGAATATGAGATCTTTGTCTCCGTCCAGTGGAGTGTGAGTCTCGGAGCGAACTACACCGCCCATTATTCAGCCTATAATCCAGACGGTTCTATGTCAAATGATTCCGGGGTACTCATAAACGGCGATAAAGTATTCACAGGATACTCGATCACTCTGAATCCTTCAGAGAACTACATTTTCGGCCCTACGTTCACCACACATGGGGTCGTTCTGACGAACGACGATCCTCGCACTTATAGGGTGATCTCGAACTCGGGAACCGTCGTATTCGGGGATGCGATTCTCCGTCAGTTCACTCTGACAGTCACGGTGTTGTTTTCGGATCCGTATCCGCCCACACCCAATGGAACGTTCACTCTGCAGGATAGCACGACCACATACCCTGGAACGCCCACATACCAGAACGGAATCCTCACTGTGGAATATGTGCTCGCATCAGGCGCATACACCTGGGCTGCGGATTTTGATGGATTCGTCGAGAGCAGAGGAAGCACTTCGGTGAACGGCGACACGTCTATCCAGGTGGTCCTCCAGCCGGTGACGTTTGTGATTGAGTTCTATGATTCTGATGGAGCATCGATCTATACTTTCAGTGAGTACTGGGATGAAATAATCGGGAAGGGGATCAGTTCTATCTACTCTGATTCTTCGGACGCATGGGGTGTCTACAGCAGCATGTGGGACGATGTCGTCAGAGTCATCGAAACACAGGATGCCCTCGGCTACGATGATTTCGGAGGGAACGACTCCGACACCAAGACGCTCTACCTCCGTGAGATACCCGGTCTGAGCGACATAGTCCCTGGCAATCTAGACATCGTCATATTCACACACCAGGGCGGGATCAACGGCGTCCACGAGACCGATGTGAAAACAGGGTTGGAATCAGACATCCAGTACAGGGTCGATGTTGGCGGTTCTACCGTTCTCATCACAGTCTATGCAGACGGGCGCGTGCTGATAGACAACTGTCCCGAAGGGACTGGAACGATAGTCCTGGATCTCGGACGCGGAAGCTCCCTGATGATTGTTTCGCTGCCGAATCTGGATGACGCGGGGGTATCGCAATGACACTCAACAAGCTCGAGAAGCTAAGATCGAAACCTTTTGTGAAACAAACGGAAGTGAGAATTTGAACAGCAAAATCACAGCTATGTTCGCTGTTGCTGTCATGGTCACTGCAGGGTTCGTCCTGGTCGCTGATACGGCGGGGACGGATGCTAAAGTAGTGCCTGATGACAGTTCAATGCAGACCCTATCGATAAAAGAAGGTATATCGCATAATGTCACGCTATATACTGATGAGTATCAGTATAGCATCTATGGGTATAAGCTGACTTGGTATATTGCACAGAACCCGGATGGTTACACTGGTCAGAGCAAACTTGACACAATACCATTCGACAAGTTCAACAAATTGGGTGACCGTAACATCACCTCAACAAATAAATACACATCCACACCGGTGACTATAGGCGAAGTAAAATTCACCCTCAGTGAGAGGAATTACACTAACGGGAGTGATTTCCATAATATCGGTGAATACAACCTCAACATTGTTGCAAACAGCGGAGCCTCTAGTCCTGGGAACATCATCATCAAATGTGTTGTGTCCGTGAATCTCGATGATACACATTCATACGATGTGGATAGCCTTTACTATCTATACACAGTTAATGTTGAAGAAGCTAAAACGTACACTCTCAATAGCATGACATTTATTAAGGGTGTTAACTACTCAGAAAAAATCGTTGTAAAATCAGAAGTTCAGGATAATAACCTGAATGTTGGTGATTACTATTGGTATGCAACTGGTCTCCCCAGCGGTCTCTCTATGAACAGGGATGGGACCATAGCCGGAACACCTCATGAGTCGGCATCTTCCGTATCTTCGGTGAAGGTAGTAGGAACTTTAAAAAATAATTCAAGTGTCGTTGTAAATGCTACATTGAGTGTTACAATCAAAGAGGGTTCAACTGACAGCATTGTTCTCTCCATTTCTGGCAATGGAAGCGATGTTGTGACGATCGATGAGAACGTAAGTTATGTTGTAGAGGCTAATTCCAAAGGAGTTAGGCTCAACGTCGGTCTCACTCCTGGAAAGGATTTGCCCTATGACGTACTCACCGTTAGGATTGTAGGCAATGATGGGAACATAAAAGTGATCGATGACAGTGCTATGTCGACAACATCGTTCGATATTTCAAGCTACCTCAATGGAACAGGGTTCTATCAAATCTACGTTACCTCTGTAGTTGATAGCGAGACGAAGACTAATTCTGTTGGTCTGTACGTTATCGGCAATCTTGACAGTGTTTTCGCTGAGATAATAGTGTCAGGAGCATGAGTAGAAATCAACAGGGCCTTCGGGCCCCCATTAATGGTGATTAAAATGCGCAAAGCAGTCATTCTGTCTCTGATTGTTCTCACGGTTCCCATGCTTTTTGTCATGGTTACCCCATCCGAGTCTGACGCTATTGACGTCGATTATGACCGCGAGGTGTATTGCTATGGGGACAACCCAACGTTTAAACATCCGACTTCTGGCTCGCTAAACATCGATTGGTCCGTATCAGGATACGATGAGAATGGAACCCTGGTAGAGACAAATGGTCATGAGAACGATGACCAGAGTTTCACGGTTTCTCTGGAAGGGCTTTCCTACGCAGTAATCACCCAGAGGGTATCGCATCCCGTGAACACCGATCAGACTGCCCAGCAGACGATGCTCGTCCACGCTATGCATATAGGGGACGAGGTCTACGAGGTGAGGTTCTGGAACGGAAACGATATTGTCGATACTGTCGAAATAGACCATACGACGGTCGTCGAGGTACCGGGGTACTTTGCCATGCCTCCCACAGATCCTATCAGGGACGGGTTCGTCTTCGGCGGATGGTTTACTGACCGTAGCTTCGTGGCCAACAGCGAATTCGATCCGAGGCAGCCTATTACGGGCGACATGGACGTCTATGCGAAATGGACCTCCGTGAGCACCCCTGGCGGCGACTCCGGTCGCGTCGATGTGGAAAACCATGTCGTGACCTTCCAGTGCGACACTGGCCTCACCTACAACCTGCTAAGCAACACTGGCGGGGTCATAACCTTCGAGGTCCTCGAGGAGAGCGGGTACGATGTCGTCTGGTCCACCGTCGAGGTCACCGCGGACTACTGCGACGTGTCGTATATCAACGGCGTCTACACCCTGTCCGGCATCAACAGCGACGTGATCGTCCAGATAACCGGCGAGGTCGTCACATCCGACAACCCCAACGCCCCATCGGACAACGGTGGCACCGACTACACGCTGTACGCCATACTCCTGATCATCCTGGCCGTCATCTGCATCGCGCTGGCCGTCTACATCATGAGGACCCGCGGGAGCAGGGTATGATGACATCCGGAGCAAGGGGCGAAGCCGGCGCGGGCGCCGACGTTCTCGAGTCGACGCGCATGGTCTCCATGCTGCTGTACCTCTACGAGAACGGCGAGTCCCGCAGGATGGAGATCTACAACGCGGTCGGGAGGAACAACCGCCTCCCCGACAAGCTGGACGTCCTGAGGGACATGGGCCTGGTGTACTACGGCGGGGACAACCCCAACCGCTCCATCATCGGGCTCACGGACCTCGGCGTCCACGTGGCCTCCAAGCTCCGCGACATCGACGCCGCCATCAGGACCTCCGAGTTCCCCGGCAGCGGCGTTGCCTGAAACATTTCGGAGGCTCGCCCCGGGTCCGCTCGGGCCGGGCCTCCACAAACACTCTTTCAATCTTTCTCCTGTATTCATGTTCCGGTGGCATAGGCTGGATTGTACATCCAACAGGTCTTACCGATTCAGTCTAATCGGATTACTGTATAAGTCGAAGAGCGGATGCATGTCGAGCATCCGTACAGAGCATCCATGCTGGTGACGCATCTGGAATGCGGATTGTTCCGTATCTTGAAATCCCCGTTTCCGCTTCGAAATTCACGGTTGATGAATTATTATCCAAGTATCTGAGTGAATCCATTCGGAAACGGGCTCAATTCCAGAGGATCATGTGGAAAAAGAAAGGACGACGGTATGATTACCTAATACCTTAGATGCTATGGATTATTTCGGATAATAAATTAAATATAGCATACATGGATATTGATTTTAGAAGGTAAGAATGCGGGTGTTTGTCGGCCTATATCCATCCAATGTTCGGACGGTGCCGCCGTCGCCCCCGTGTCCTGCCCTTGGATGAGAGGAGGTGCCTGCATGGAGGTCTCGAAGCTGGTCGCGTTCGTGTCGATCGTCCTGCTCGTAGCCGCGGTGCCCGTCATCTCAGCATCCTCCGACGCGAAGGTCGAGGACGGCATCGTCCAGGGCGATGCCGACATCCGTGACGCCCCGGTCTCCGCGGGCTCCGTCACCGTCGGGGAATACATGATCACATTCAGCCCGACGATCGGCATTAGCTACGAGATCCTCGACAGGGACGGCGACTCCGTCTCGTTCAAGGTCGTCGGCGAGCAGGGCGTCTCCATCAACCCCTCCACCGTGAAGGTCGCCGTCGGCGACGACATCCTCCAGCCGGAGGGTGGGATCTACACCCTGAACGGGATCACGTCGGACATCATGGTGTCCATCGACGGGGAGCCCTACTACTCCTCGTACCCCGGCGACGCACCCGACGTAAGCCCATTCCCGACGTGGATCGTCTTCATGATTCTGGCGATAGTCTTCGCCGTCGCCGCGGTCCTGGCCTGGATGCGCGGAAGGAACGTGGGCTCCGGGGAGTGACCCCGGAACCGTGAAAAGTCATGAGCGTCCGTCGGGACGCGTTTGTGGGACCGGAGTCAGAACTCGTCCGAGTCCCTGTCCTTTATGAGCTTCTCCAGCGCGGCCACCTGGGCCCTCAGCACGGAGATCTCCGCCTCCATGGAGGCCATCCTGTCCTTTTCGGGGTCGGGCAGCTGGTTGTGCATCAGGTCGCACTCGCTGGTCTTCAGCCCGGCCCTCCTGACGATCCTCCCGGGGACGCCGACCACGGTGCAGTCGTCGGGCACATCCTTCAGGACGACCGATCCCGCACCGATGCGCACGTTGTTCCCGATCGTGATGTCCCCGAGCACGGACGCGTTGCATCCGACGACGACGTGGTTCCCGATCGTGGGGTGCCTCTTGCCCTTGTTGGTAGAGACGCCCCCCAGGGTGACGCCCTGGTACAGGGAGACGTTGTCCCCTATGATGGCGGTCTCGCCGATCACCACTCCCGTGGCGTGGTCTATGAAGAACCTCTTGCCGATGGTCGCGCCGGGGTGGATGTCGCAGCCGGTGAGCTGGTGCGCTTTGAAGTTGATCTCCCTGGCCTCCATCTTCCTCCCCTGGAGCCAGAGCTCGTGGCTCTCCCTGTACATGCTGACCGCCTGCAGTCCCGTGTGGAACCTCCTGGCGTCCTCCTCGTCCACGATGGCCGGGTCCTTCTCCATGACCACCGCGAGGTCGTCCGGGTCTATCCTCATTTTATCGCTGGAGTATCGACGTCTGAGTATAAGTGGGTTCCAAGGGAGGGGTCCGTAGAGATTGGGGTCGGTGATGGGGCCGAGCAACGGCTTCGCATCTGAGATCGTCAGAAGCAGTTCATTTCGATACGGACGCGGATTGCATATCCAGCATCATTGTGGATTAGCAATCCATACACCTATAACGAAATCTTCCACTGGAAAAAATACACCTATAACGAAATCTGTACCGGTCGAAAACAAACATGCGACGTCAGTCGTCGCGGGATTAGGGATAATTGGAGAGGCCCTCCTCGGGCCCCTCCGGTTTCACTGGTCGAACCCGTCGTTGTCCCTTGCGAAGTTGACCGACGGGCAGGGTCCGAAGCAGTCCCTGCAGTAGATGCACTCGTCCTCGTGGATCTTCACGTGGCCGTCCTCCATGTACAGGGCGCCCGGGTCGCACCTCGCAGCGCAGAGCCCGCATCCGACGCACTGCTCCGCCCTGACGACGACTTGGAAGGCGTGGTCCATGTGCTTCCTGGCGTCGTTCTCCACGTTCGCCTTGCATATGATCGCGCCCTCGCGGTAGATCGTGGTGTAGTCCGCGGACACGAACTCCCCCTCGGGGTCCTCGGTCACCACCCAGCCTATGGCGTGGCAGAAGGGCTTCACCTTCGCTATGTCGATGGGCCTGGACAGCGCCGCCTCGATGCTGTACCCTATCGTGCAGGGGGAGTAGCCCTCCTGCACCTTGATAGTCAGAGGTCCCCTCTCCGGGGCCTTCGTCTGTTTGGTCAGTTCCGACACCTCCTTTCCTGATATCCTGTGCACCTCCTCCCTGATGGATTTCGGTGCGTTCTTCCATCTCCAGAGCCCGTATTCCTTCCACTCCTCGGGCAGCCCGCGCTCCTGCATATACTGTGTGAGGTACTCGTCCCACTGGTCCCAGCGGGAGCTCTTGCCCGCGATGGCCTCGAACTCCGCCAGGTCCGACGCGGGGCAGAGGAAGCATCCGATCCTGTCCAGGCCGCGGGTGTACCACACGTTGAAGGGCTCCTTCCTGGAGAAGATGTACAGCCACACGTGCATGGCGCACCAGTTCTGGATGGGGGACGCCCCGATCTGCCCGGGGGTCCAGGGGTTGGTCCAGACCCTGGGCTTGGCGTTCCTGGCCTCGGACTCGTACTTCCTCTGGCCGATGAACGACAGCACCCCGTCGGGGAAGTTCTTCGTGATGGCGCCGACGGTGGGGCCGAGCTTGTTGGTCTTGCAGCACCACCTGTAGTCCTTGGCCGGCGGCCCGAAGTAGACCAGGTTTCCGAAGAAGGCGTCGGTGGGCGCCTTCTCCTCGATCAGCTTGAGGTTGTGCCTCCTGCACACGTCGCGGACGTGCTCCACGGTCTCGTCGAACTCCAGTCCGGTGTCCACGAAGAGGACGGGGAGGCTGAGGCCGGCGTCGATGGTCAGGAGGAGCGAGGCGAGGCTGTCCTTACCGCCGGAGAAGGACACGATGGCGGGCTTCTGGTTCTTCTCGATCGTGTTCCTGATGAACCCGACAGCCTCGGTGACCCTCTTCTCGATCACGTCGTGGTTGGCCTCGACTACGTCGTCCCAGCTGTGGGGGGTCTGCAGGTCCCTGAACTCCTCGGGCTTGTACCACCTGGTCTTCACGGCGACGCCCTTGTCGGCGGCGACCATCTCGGGGCCCGTCATCCTAGCCATCCCGGTGGCGACTACCTCGCGTTCTGCGGTGACGATGAGGATCTCGTCCCCGGGCTTGATGTCGGGGTCGGCGTCGACGACGCCGGGGGCCATCAGGTTCTTGCTCTCCCTGACGAACGGCACCGCTCCGGGGTCGCAGACGACGTACCCCTTGGAGTAGGCCTTGCCTATGCGGTAGGCCCCCTGCATCCTGGACACGAACTTCCATCCGGAGCCCATGTCGTAGCGCAGGGAGGCGACGACGGCGCCGTCGACAATGACCTCGTCCATGCGGTCCAGGGCCGGCGCCTTGCTGAGGATGACGATGTGTCCCTCCGGGAGCACGGCCTGTCCGGTGCCCTCCCCGTAGTCCCTGTCCAGGATGGACCTTATCAGGTCGATGTCGTGCTGGAAGGCCGGACGTGCGTCGCCTGGCGGCGTCAGCTCGATCTCCTCGGTGGGCTCTCCGCACACCGGGCACTCCTTGGACTCGAGTATGGGCAGGTTGCACCCGTAGCACCATCTCAGGTGGTTCTTTCCAAGTCTTATAGCTCCCATGATTTCCTCAGTCAGGTACAGGCCCTGGGCCTATTTAGGATTATCACGACCTCCTCAGCACCATGACGAACACCGCCGCCACGGCGGCGAGCACGCCGGCCACGATGCCCACGGCGGCGAGGCTGACGCCCCTTCCGCCGGAGCCGTCCCCGGTGTCTTCGCCGGAAGTCCCCGGCTCCTCAGGTTGCGTGACGTCGCCGTCGCCGCTTCCGTCGTCCGGGTTCTCCGGATCATCGGTTCCATCGTCTCCGCCAGGCACCCCGGGGCCCTCCGAGCCGCCGTCGCCTCCTGGTGTCGGGTCCACAGGCCTTCCGGGGTTCCAGGTTCCGCCGCCCGGATCGGTTGACGGGCCGCTGGGATCGGAAGGCTCCTGCGAGTCGTCCGGCCCGTCGTCACCGCCGGAGGGCGTGTCGTCGTCCTTGTCCTCGTCATCTGATCCGGCAGGGGTGTCGTCCCCGTCCGAGGGGTCCTCGGTGTCCGGGGGATCGGGCTCCGCGGTGACGGCGGTCCACACGGCGTGGAGCGTCATGTCGCCGGTGGGCGACAGGGCGGATCCAGTGGTGTAGGCGACCTCCCCACCATCGGAGAGGGACCATCCGGAGAACTCGTGGCCCTCCCTTGTGCCGGGGTCGACGTCTATCGTGAGGGTCCCATCCTCCCTCACGGTCTCCGTCGCCACCGTCTTCCCGTCGGAAACGAAGGTCACATCGTGGAACTCGAAGTCCCTCCACTGTGCGGCAAGGGTCACGTCCCCGGTCAGGACGAAGGAGTCCCCGAGTACGTAGGTGCCCTCCCCGTCGGACCAGCCGACGAACTCCCTCGTGTAGGTGTCAGCTGGGTCGGGCTGCGTGATTTCGAACTCGGAGGCCTCCAGCCCCTCGGCCTCGGCAACTACAGTCTCCCCGTTCACGTAGGTGACGGTGAACTCCTCCGCGGCCCTCCACTGGGCGGTCAGGATTGTGTCCGAACGTAGCACGAAGCTGTCCCCGAGTACGTAGGTGTCGCCGGATCCGTCGGCCCATCCCAGGAAGATAATCCCCTCCCTGACGGGGTCCGCGAACCCTATGGTGACCTTGTCGCCCTCGGTGCCCGTGGACTGGTACAGCTGGACGTCGCCGTCCATGTACCTCACCGTGAACTCTCCCGGGGCCCTCCACTGGGCCGTGAGGCTGATGTCCGACGCCGGCGTCAGCTCTTCCCCGCGCTCGTAGTGCCTCCCGTCTGGTCCCATCCACCCGGCGAAGATCTTGCCGTCGCACACGGGGTCGTCGATGTCGATGACGATCGTGCCTCCCTCTCTGCAGTTGACGGTTAAGACGGTCGTTTTGCCGTCGACGAACGTGACGAGGAACTTCATGCGCTCATGGTACGAGGCCGTCAGCATCAGCTTCCCGTCCTCGAGGATGGTGTCGCCGACACGGACCGGGGTCCCGTCCTCCCTCAGCCAGTGGTCGAACACGAGGTTCTCCGTGTCCTCGCACTCCAGGGTCACGGTGTAGGGGATACCCTCGATCTTGTGGTCGGTGACGGTGTCGCCGTTTGGGTCGACGAAGGTTATCTCGTAGGCCGCCCTGTCCCTCCACTGTGCTGTCAGCACGAGGTCGGACGTCACGGTCACCCTCCCGCCGGTGGCCAGTGCCAGCCCTTCCGGCCCCGACCAGTGGTCGAAGATCAGGTCTGACGTTGGCTCGTCCACGTCGATCGTGAGCTCCCTGCCGTCGTAGCAGGTCTCCTCGGCCCACTTTTCCTCCCCAACGAGGAATGTCACGGTGCGGAGCTCCCTCTCCCCGAAGACCGGGGTCAGGGTCCTGTCCCCGTCCATGAGGATGCCGTCGTCGGCACCGAGGACGGTCGCTCCGTCGAGGGACCATCCGAGGAACCTCTGGTGGGCCTCCCCGTCGGTCACGACGGCCGGGTCGACGTGGGCGGTGACGTTGTACGCGTGCTGCGAGGAGGCGACAACCTCCCCGTCCTGCCCGAGGTAGGACAGCGTGCGGAACGCCGTCGGCTCCCAGACGCTGACCGCGGTGTGGGCGGTGAACGTCTCGATCATGTCGCCCGCTTCGTAGCTTTTGTCCCCCACGGACCATCCCGCGAACCCGTACCCGACCAGGTCCGGCAGTTCAGGGTAGGAGCTTCCGAAGGTAAACAGGACCTGCGTCTCCAGCTCCGACGTGTCCGCGTAGGCCGAGATGCCGGAGTGGTCCAGGGTCAGGACTGCGTTTCCGAATACGGGGACGAGAGTCACATCACCGCCGGTCGAGACCAGCGTGTCCCAGTCGATCTGCGTGTACTCCCCCTCGAGGCCCTCGATCTCCCAGTGGTCGAACTCCAGGTCCCCGAGCGTCGGCTCGGTCAGCTCGAAGGAGGTCGTGCCCGGCTCCATCTCCACCACGGTCTCATCCAGCCCCAGTCCGTCGGGGTACCTCACCACGGCTTTGGACTGGTTGAGGTGGTAGTCCGTGCCCTCCACGGGCATGAACGAGAAGTTGCAGTCGTAGGGTTTGTCCGTGACCGTCAGGTTCACGGGGTTCCCGTCCACGTCCGTGACCCTGAGGAACTCCGCGTGGTCCAGGTTGAAGGTCAATGTGCCGTTCAGGCAGTGCGCCGACTCGTAGAGGTCGGCCGCGCCGTCGAAGTAGAGCCTGTCGACGCCGATGACCGTCGCCTCCTGTTCCGTGCCGACAATCTGGATGGTGAGCGCCGAGCCGGTGAAGGCGTCGGGGTGGATGCTCGTGACCTTCCTCAGGTCCAGGCACTCGAGCCCGCTTCCGGCGAACACGCTGCTGCCGATACTGGTCACCGAGGTGTAGTGGAAGCGGAACCTCTCGAAGTCGGCGCAGTCCCTGAAGGCGTCGTCGCCGATGGTTGTCAGCTTCTCCCTGAAGAGGCACGACTCCAGCCCGGAGCCCATGAACGCCTCCTCGCCGATCGACTCGGCGCCGATGGCGTACACGTAGGACAGGTTGGTCGTCCCCTTGAACGCGCGGTCGCCGATGTGCTTCACCGTGTCCGAGAAGTACACGTCCCTGATGGTCGTGCATCCGTTGAATGCGTCGTCCACCAGGGTGTCGCTCCCGTTCCCGATGACGTAGATGTATCTGTGCCCGTCGAGCGTGGCGTCGGTGTACCGCTTCTGCGCCAGCACGACGTGGTAGTCGATGCTGCCGATCCTTACGGTGTCCCCCTCCTTCAGAGGGGTGCCGTCGGCGTCCGTCTCCTGTGGGTCGGAGACCAGCGCCAGCGTCATCGCCAGCATCACCACGGCCAGGGCCGTGGCCATTATCGCTTTGTTCATTTGATCACCCGCTGCGACCGTTCGAACGGTCTGCGGATGGTCATCCCGCGCCTGCCTATTTCACCGAGGTGCTGTTCAATAGCGAGGTTAAATCTAAGGGCGGACGAAGGTATAGCTTCCTCAATAGGGCCGCGGATATCCGTCGATAGTCGAAATTCTACCTATGCCTATGTACGACTCTGCACATCTAATTAAATAGAACCAATACATCTGGCACATAGGGATAGGATGCCTATGAAACTAAGACTCTTCGAGTCCAGACGCGGACGCGACGCTTCCCGTTCGGACCGTCCCAGGTACGTGTCGTCTCTCCAGAGGGACGTGCAGAAGTACACGGGATGGACGGAGGACAACGTCAGGTCCGACTACAGGGCCTCGAAGTCGGTCCACACGATCATGACCCTCGGGTACATGGAGTACTGCGACGGGGTGCTCGTGCTGACCAGCAAGGGGAGGATGCTGATGCAGAACGTGTCGGTTCCGGCCCCGATGGCCACGGATTGAGCCGCGGCAGTGACGGAACACGGTTCTCAGAAGGTGCTCCAGTCGGCACCAGGTCGATTCGGATGACGGCCGGTTCTTCGCATTTAGGCGGGACGTCCGAAGACGTCCAAGAATGTTGTATGGGGTTTAACGGCGGAGACGGAAACGCCGCCCCCGCCGCCGGCCGACGCTCAGTCGAGCGTGGCCTTCTTGTAGAGCGACAGGTCGGCGCCCAGGGGGATGGTGGCGTCGAAGCCGACCTTCCACGTGGTCTTCCCGTGGGAGCTGGGGTCCAGCGACGAGCCGGCGGCGCCGGGGATCTTCAGGATCCTGTCGGCCTGCATCCTGGTGGCGACGGCCCACTCGACCTCCTTGTCGTCGAAGATGTCGATGTCGTCGTCCACGATGATGACCTGCTTCATGGAGGGGTGCCCGGTGAACGCGGCCATGATCGCGTTCACCCCGTCGCCCTCCTTGTTCTTGGCGATGGAGACGACCCCGTTCAGCCAGCAGCATCCTCCCTCTGTGAGCCTCACGTTCTTAACGCGGGGGACGGCCTGCCTCACGGTCTTCAGGATCATGGGCTCCCTGGGGAGTCCCATGAGCATGTAGTGCTCCCAGCCTCCGGGCAGGAGGGCGTGGAAGATCGGGTCCTTCCTGGTCCAGATGCGGTCGATCTCGATGACGGGCTGCTGCCTCTCGAAGTCGTAGGTTCCGGTGATGTCCACGAACGGCCCCTCTTTGGTCTCGTTCAGGGTGATCCTCCCCTCCAGGACGTAGTCGGTGTCCGCGGGGACCAGGAGGCCGTTGTCGGTGCGACCCACCCTCAGGGGGGTGCCGTGGCCCTTCCTGAACATGGAGGACGCGACCTCCAGCTCGTCGGCGCCGAAGTCCATGGATGTGGCGGCGGCGAGCAGGACCTCCGCCCTGGCGCCGACGCAGATGGCGATCCTGAGCTCCTCGCCGTTCTTCTTGGCCATGTTGTAGATCGTGAAGAGGTGCCTGGGGACGAGCCTGACCGCGATGTGGTTGCGGTCCATGATCATCATCCTGTGGAAGGACACGTTCTTGGTGCTGTTGTAGTCGGTCACGATCACGCCGGACGTGATGTAGCGGCCGCCGTCCTCGGGGAAGTACTTCGGGATGGGCAGCTTCATGAGGTCCAGCTCCGCCTGGACCTCCCTGAACTCGGGGGAGTCCACGACCTCGCAGGGCTCGGGGCTGGTGATTGCGTGGAGGAGGTGCTCCACGATGCCGTCCTTCGGGACGTTGAGTGCGGCGGCGATCTTCTCCCTGGTGGAGAACAGGTTGCCGACTGCCCTCCCGCCGTTGAGGTCCTCGAACACGACGGTCTTCGACTGGTCCTCCATGAGCTTCCTCGTGACGTCGCGGGTGTCGGGGTCGGTGGGGCCCTGGACGGTCACGACGTCTCCGGAGATGGATTCCTTGACTGACATGAGCACCCGTATGCAGTGGCCCGTGTTTCTATTTTCTGTCGTCGCAGCCTGCCGCTGACGACCCATCTCCCTCTGGTGCCGTCGACTCTGGTGAGCATCCCGGACGTCTTCAGCCTGTCAACCGCCGTGACCACACGGGACCTGGGTACGTTCAACCGTTCGGCTATGGCCGATATGGAGAGCGTCCCGTCCTCGGAAAGCAGGGAGACGACCTGTCCATCCAGGATGTCCTTGTCCGTGTCGGACGGCACGAGCGACAGGCGGACGGTGACTCTGGCCGGTTCCATCTCCTCGGTGAACGCTGGACTGGGCAGCCCCAGGCTCTTGCAGTAGGACAGTATGCGATGGATGCCGCTCCCGGCATGTTCCACAGCACCTATGAGGGAGAACATGGTCGCCATCGTCTGGTTCCTCGGATCGCTGACCCCTCCGGCCATCGCCGTATCCAGAGGTATGCGGAACGTGCCGCAGTTGCGGACAGAGAACGACCTGGGGCGCCATTCCACGAGGATCCCTCCTCTTCCGCGATAGTCAGCGTTGACAAGTGCGTTTACCAGCATCTCTCTCATGCATTTGTCAAGTTGGGTGTCCTCCACGCGCCTCATGTCGTCGTCTATCGCCATCCTCCTTCCGGTGACGGTCTTCAATGAGTTCATGACCCTGATGTAGAAGTCGTAGACGTTCCCGGACCATTCGCCGTCCCCGCTGGTGATCCTCAGGCTCCATTCGTCATCCGAGACGTATTCGCGGTAGTCGAGATGGTAGTTGTACGACTCGGACATTATGCAGTACGAGCGTCCGAACATAAGGAGTCCGGCGAGCGTCGGTACGAGCGTCCCTTCCGAATCCACCGCTGCACCCACGACTCTCAGGAACTCCCCATCATCCAGGTTGTTCCAGGGGTGCTCTCCTTTCAGGGTGCGCATGCTGTTCCTGAACGCGGAGACTGTTCCGGGGTCGAAATCGCTGATGCCGGATGTGTTGACGGGCACCCTGTCCGTGGGGCCGGACATCGAGTCCGTGATCATCGAGTTGATCTCGTCGGGGGTGCATCTGTAATCCCCTTCCCCATTTCTTCTGAAGGAGTTGCGTGTATTGCCGTTGATGAACAAGGGACGGTCTTTGCGGTCTGCGCGTGGTACCCTGATGACGATGAGTTCCTTCCCATCGACATCGGTGATAACCACGTCCGAATCCGTGAGCAGGTTCGCGCTGACCTTCTCTGTGTTGTTCAGTCCGTTCCAGAGTCCGTTCAATGTGCCCTGTACGTCAGGAACACCTTCGATGACCATCCCCTTCTCGTCATCTTCCACCACCCCGAGAACTATCGTCCCTCCGTTGGTGTTGGCGAATGCGGAATACGTCTCCCAGAAACTTTTAGGGAAGCCCCCCTGTGCGCTCTTTACTTCCAGTTCCACATTTTCTTTTATAATGTGTTTGAAGTCGGTAGATTCAGGGGAGGTCATAACAATAGATTGTTCTGTTATTTTATAATCATTTCTTCATTGTTTCAAGTTGAATGATTGAAAATGAATATTCAGAATAATCATAATCATAATTATTATTCAGATTCTCACTTAATTTTGTAAAAAATGTAGAAATTCACGTCGAATTTGATATAATCATTTTTTGCATATTGATAAAAAATAATAATTGAAATTTCTGAATAATCAAAAATGAATAATCGAATAATTCTTTCAATGTTCGAACCAGGATAGTCCTGTCGATTCCCGGTCCCATCATTATTGCACGCACGCGAATGTGTAAAATACGGGTTCGCGATGAACACTCATGTCCGACCAGATCGAGGATACGATCAGGAAATTCGCTCTTCAGAACGCCGTCTTCTTCAAAGGCAAGGCCAACCCCAAGGCCGTCGTCGGGAAGATCCTCGGGGGATGCCCCGAACTCAGGTCCAAGGCCGCCGAGATCACCCCTCTGATCAACCAGATCGTGGAGGAGGTCAACGCCATGGGGCTGGAGGCGCAGACGAAGGCCCTGAGCGAGATGGACTCCTCCATGCTGGTCAAGGAGAAGAAGGAGCGCCACTACGAGCTCCCGGAGCTCAAGAACGTGGACGGCCGGGTCGTCATGCGCATCGCGCCCGGCCCCTCCGGCCCGCTGCACATCGGCCACACGAGGGTCTCCGTACTCAACGACGAGTACGTCAAGAGGTACGGAGGGGACCTCGTCCTCAGGTTCGAGGACACGAACCCCGAGAAGATCGACCCCGACGCCTACGACATGATCCCCGAGGACCTGGACTGGCTCGGCGTCAAATGCAACAGGACCTACATCCAGTCGGACAGGTTCGAGATGTACTACGACTACACGAGGAAGCTCCTGGAGATGGGCAAGGCCTACGTGTGCACATGCGACGCGGACCACTGGAGGGAGCTCAAGGAGCACAGGCAGGCCTGCCCGTGCCACGACCTCCCGGTCGAGGAGCAGCTGGACAGGTACGACAGGTTCCTGGCCGGGGAGTACGAGGAGGGCAAGGCCGTCGTGGTCGTCAAGACCGACCTCAACCACCCCAACCCCGCCGTGAGGGACTTCGTCGCCCTGAGGCTCGTCTCCCATCCCCACCCCAGGACCGGCGACAGGTACGTCGCGTACCCGATGATGAACCTCTCAGTGGCCATCGACGACCACGAGATGGGCATGACGCACGTCATCCGCGGGAAGGACCACCTCAACAACACCCTCCGCCAGGAGTACATCTTCGACTACTTCGGATGGAAGAAGCCCGAGTACTATCACTACGGGCTCGTCAACATCCCCGACACCGTCCTGAAGACCTCCATCATCAAGGGCGAGATCCAGAACGGGACGTACTCCGGATGGGACGACGTCAGGACCGGGACCGTCCGCGCCATGGAGCGCAGGGGCATCAGGCCCGAGGCGATCCGCAGGTACTGGGTCGAGGCCGGCATGAAGGCCGTGGACATCCAGTTCTCCTGGGACAACCTGTACGGCATGAACAGGGACATCATCGACGCCGAGAGCAACAGGTACTTCTTCGTCCGCGACCCGGTCAGGTACGACATCGACGGCGTCGACGTGATCGAGGGCTCCGCCCCCAAGCATCCCGACCACCCCGAGAGGGGCGACAGGGTCTACAGGCTGGAGGACCCCAGGACCGTGTTCCTCGCAGGCGAGGACTCCAAGCTGTTCCAGGAGGCCGAGAGGATCAGGCTCAAGGACCTGTGCAACCTCGAGTACGGCCTCCCCGCCAGGTACGCTGGGAACGACGTCTCCATACTCAAGCAGGGCGTCCGCGCCGTGCAGTGGGTCGGAAGGGACTCCGAGGAGGCGACCCTGCTGATGCCCGACGGAGAGGTCTGGTCCGGTCTGGCCGAGAGGGCACTCATGGACGAGCCCGGCGAGATGGTCCAGCTGGAGAGGATCGGGTTCGCCAGGATCGAGAAGAGGGAGCCCGGAAAGGTCTCCATGGTGTTCGCGCACCGCTGAAACGCTCAAAGACGGGGGTCCATCCCCCGTCACAGGAAAATCGCCATGTACAACGGCAGGTAGACCGTCCTGCCGTCACTATCGATATTCTTCGGATGGAGCACGTACCCGTCACCGGTCTGGCGGGCGAACTTTCTCATGAACCGGTCAAGAGACACATGCATCCTGCTCCTGGATGATTTGACCTCCACCGGGCAGACCTTTATCCCCCTCCTGATGAGGAAGTCGATCTCCATGTTGTCGTCCGGGTCGTCACCGTATCTGGAGTAGAAGTACAGCCTGTGTCCGCTGGCGACCAGCATCTGCGCGACCAGGTTCTCGGTGATCATGCCCTCGTTGATCCCAAGCTTTCCGGTCAGCACGGCCTTGTACAGCGGATTGTCGGTGTACGGACCGTCACCGAACGCCATCGTTATCAGCAGGCCCGTGTCGGCCATGTAGTACTTGACCTTGCTGTCGTCGAGGCTCAGGGCAAGGCCAACGTTGGGGTCCACGGAGTTGAAGCAGGGGTTGACGATCATTCCGTCGGTCAGCCATAGGAAAGCATCGGAGTACCTCCGTGATTTCGCTTTTTTGTTGATCGATGTGATGTTGAACTTCTTCTCTTTCTTGGACAGCTGCGAAGGTATGGTCTCGAAGACCTCCCGGACCTTCGTCTGGTACTGTTCGGCGAACTTGCCTATGTCGTTCCTATACAGCTGGAGGATGTCCCTCTTCACATCATCGGTCAGGCGGAAGTCCTTGGTGTTCACATAGGTCGAGACTGCCTGGGGCATCCCGCCCACGAGCATGTACTGTCTCAGAAGGTTCATCGTGGATCTGTGGACGGCCTCGCTTACCGTTTTGCGCTCTTCGAAGCATCTCTTGATCAGTGGAACCGTCTCGGTGTTCCCCATCGCCCATAAGAATTCCTCGAAGTCCATGGGATGCATGTAGATGTGCTTCTCCTCCGAAGGGATCAAGATGTTGGAGACATTGGTTTTTATAGAGATGAGGGAACCCGTCTCGATGTAATCGAATCTGCGGTCCTTCACCAGTCTTTTTATCATCTGTCTCGCCTTGGGGTAGAGCTGCACCTCGTCGAAAATGACGAGGGATTCACGTCTGTACAACGTGACTCCGTAGATGGCCGACAGCTCGTTGAAGAAAAGGTCGAGGTCCAGGCTGTCGTTCTCGAACACATCAATGACCGTCGGGGGCGCATCGTTGAAGTCTATCCATAGGAAAGAGCGATATTCATTTCTCGCGAACTCCTCCACGACGAAACTCTTGCCGACACGACGGGCGCCGTCTATAAGCACGGCGGTCCTGCCATCGCTGGCCATCTTCCATTGCACAAGGTCGTCGTAGATCTTCCTCCTCATGTAGGGCGGTCTGTCATCACTATTGGGGGAATTCATGATTCTGTCACCAAATAGGATTTCAGGATATATGGTTTTGTCACCAAATAGAATTTCAGACACATTCGATTTGTCACCAAATAGGATTTCAGAACTGGTCAATCTGTCACCAAATAGGATTTCAGAACTGGTCAATCTGTCACCAAATAGGATTAAGAAGAATCGGAAGTCCGACGTCATGGGCTAGGAGTCCTCCTGCGCATCGGAATCTCCGCCCCTGTCGGCGACAGCTCAGAACGCCTGCAGGAGGAGGTTCGTCGCCGTTCCCAGGAGGATGGCCACGACAATGGACAGGACGCTGACCCCGACGGTCTCCTTCCAGCCGATCTCCCTCCACATGGTGATGAGGGTCGCGACGCACGGCATGTACACGGCCATCACGACACCGAACACGACGAACTGGTCGGGGGTCATGAACGCCTCCAGCGCGACCCCGCCTGCTAGAATCTGCAGCATCCCGAGGGCCATCTCCTTCCTCAGGATGCCCACGATGAACGCTATGGAGCACACGGCGGGCAGCCCGAGCATGCCGACGATCACGGGCGAGAGCGGGTCGACGATCACGTCGAGGAGCTCGTACTGGAGCAGCACCTCCACGACGATGGAACCCACCACCAGCAGAGGGAAGGCGATGTAGAAGAAGTCCTTGATCCTGTACCAGGTCTTGAACAGGACGTTCTTGGCGCTCGGGACCTGGAGGTCGGGGAGCTCCATCGCCAGGTTGCTGGGCTCGTACTTCATGAACCTGTTCATCAGGACCCCCGTGACCACGGCGAGGCACACGAGCATCACCAGGATCCCGAACGCGTAGACGATGCCGGAGTAGCTTCCAGTGGCCCCCATGATGATGGCCATCTGGGCGGAGCAGGGCACGGCCATGACGATCATCGAGGAGAGGATGACCTTCTCCCTGCGGGACTGGACGGTGCGGACCGCCATGATGGCGGGCACGTTGCATCCGAGTCCGACGATGATGGGTATGAACGACCCCCCGTGGAGGCCGAAGTGGTGCATGGTCCTGTCGAGGAGGACGACGGCCCTGGTCAGGTACCCGGAGTCCTCCAGTATCCCCAGTATGATGTAGAACACCATGATGTACGGGATGACCAGGGACATGATCGCCTGGATGCTCCCGTCTATGCCGGTGAGGACGGCGGTCCAGAACTCGCTGTCGCCGCCCAGGTCGATGATGGCGGTGCCGACCACCGCCTCGTAGACGGAGGAGACGACCCCGTCCAGGAACGACCCCACGTAGACGATGGTCGTGAGGATCACCAGGCAGACCGCCAGCAGGATCGGTATGCCGGTGACCGGGGTGATCATCACGTCGGATATCCTGTCGGCCAGTGACGGCTTGGTGTCGCTCTCGGAGACCACGTCGCTAACGATGTTCTCGGCCTCGGCGTACCTGGACGAGGCGATGCCGACCGCCAGGCTCTGGCCGGTTCCGTCCCTGTAGAGCTTCTTCATGACGGCCACGGTGTGCTTCAGGTCCGTGCCGATCATCTCGTCGAAGGGCTCCGACTCCTCCAGGAGCTTGACGGCGACCCCGCGCTTGTTGAACTTGAGGTTGTCGGGGAGGCCGTCCTCCAGTGCGACGATGGCCTTCTCGATGTCGGGCATGTACTCGACCCTGAACCCGGAGGCCCTGGCCTTTCCCTCGCAGACGGCGTCCGCGAGGGCGTCGACCCCTTCCGAGGTCTTGGAGGACACGGGCATCACCGGGACGCCGAGGATTCCGGAGAGGGCGTCGATGTCGATCCTGTTCCTCTTCCTGGCCTCGTCGATCTTGGTGAGCGCGATGATTGTGGGGAGTCCCAGCTCCAGTGCCTCAAAGCAGAGGACGAGGCTGCTGACCAGGTTGGTGGCGTCGGCGACGAGGATGACGGTGTCGTTGCGGCCCTCCCAGAGGTCCCTGAGTACGACCTTCTCGTCGTCGGAGTTCCCGGACATGCTGTAGGTTCCGGGGAGGTCGTGGACGCTGACGGTCTTGCCGTTCCTCGTTACCACTCCCTCGTCGAACTCCACGGTCGTGCCGGGATAGTTGGACGATATGACCCCCACGCCGGTCAGGCGTGTGAAAAGGGATGACTTGCCCACGTTAGGCTGTCCTACCAGGGCTACCTTGAATGTTTTCCCATGAGCCAATGGGCTTCCCCTGCGGTTTCATTCTGACTCTGCGGCGGTGTCTACGAAGATGTGTGATGCCAGATGGTAGTCCAGAGCCATGGTGGCGTTGCCCATCCTAACGATGCGGGGGCCTCCGTCGGACAGGATGGTCTCGATGGAGATCTCGCGACCGGGGACGAAGCCCATGGAGATGAGCCTCTTGACGACCTCCGTGTCATCCGACGTGATGTGGGAGATCCTTCCGGACTCGCTCTGGGCCAGCTTGTTGAGCGGCGTGATCCTCGTTATGCCCTCGGAAACGGCCTTGCAGGGCTTCTTGCAGCTCTGGCAGTCCGAGTCGACGGGGGTGCCCATCATGTGGCACATCTTGATCGCCGACTCGTCGGAGATCGCGTGCTCCATCCTGCAGGCCTCCTCGTGCGCGGTCTTGTGGTCGATGTTGAGATAGTCCGTGAGGAACCTCTCCAGGACGTGGTGCTTCTTGCGCAGCTGCCTGGCGTATGTGAGTCCCTCCTCGGTGAGTGAGACGCCCTTGTACTTCTCGTAGTTCACAAGACCTTCCTTCGCCAGGACCTTGATCATCTCGCTGACGCTCGCAGGGGAGACGTTCATGTAGGTGGCGAGCTCGGTGGTCTTCGCCACGCCCTCCCCCTCTGTCAGCCTGAGGATGTTGATCAGATAGTCCTCGCGATTTCCTGTAGTCATTGCTCCATCATTAAGGCATTCCTATTTATAGTTAAGGTCTACCTAATCTAACCCTTCCGAAGCACCGTCCCGACGGCTGCTGGCTTATGCCTCCGGAGCGCCGATGACGACGTCCCTCCCGATGAGGTATCCGAGCACGACGAGCGATGCGGCGACGCAGATGAGGAATAGTATGCCGGGCCCCCAGTCCGAGGCCACGTCGTGCATAGCCCCGACGGCGACGGGCCCGACGGCCGCCACAAGGTAGCCGACGGACTGGGCTATCCCGGAGACGCTGGACGAGTCCCCGGAGGTTTTCGTCCTGAGCCCGAACAGCATCGAGGGGTAGGTTATGCAGGCCCCTCCGCAGAGGCCGCACAGGAGGACGGGGGCTGCCAGGGACGCAGGGCTCCCGGACGACAGCTGGAGCAGTGCCAGCCCGACTATGTACATCGCACCGAGGGACGCCCCGACGGCGCGCAGGTCCCTGCGGATTTCGGTGATTACAGGCAACAGGATCGAGCCGGCGATGCCCACCACCATATAGACGGAGACGACCACCCCGGCCTCCGACGGGTCGAGCCCTTTCGACTGCAGGATGACGGCCATCCAGGCGACCATGGCATAATATATCAGCGACTGCAGGCCAAGGTACAGGGCAATGAACCAGGTGGTGGGCGAGGAGAGCAGCGACCTCCTGCTCCCGGCCTCCGGCACCCCCTCCTCGATTCCGGCGTCCCTGTGGGGGACCCACATCAGGAGGACCACCGCGACCAGGACGGCCTAGACGAGCAGCGAGCCCCTCCATCCGACCGCGTCGCCGATGGGAACGCTCACGGCCCCGGCCACGGCGGACATGAGGGACATCATCGCGGTATATATCCCGGTCAGCCTCCCGATCCTCTCGGGGTAGTGCGCCTTGATGAAGGCGGGTATGAGCACGTTCCCGGCCGTTATGCCGATGCCGACCACCGCCGTCCCCAGGAACAGCCCGTAGGTCCCCAGGAGGGAGCGGCACAGCACCCCAGAGAGGACCATGGCTAGCCCCAGGACCATCACATGCCCCGCCGGGTGTCTCCTGCCCAGGTCTCCCATCACCACGGAGAACGCCGCGAACATGAGCAGGGGGATGGTGGTGATGGTGCCCATGGCCACGGACGAGATCCCGAGGTCGCTCTGGATGACGTCGGCGAGCGGCCCGACGCAGGTGAAAGGCGCGCGGAGGCAGAACGCCGTGGCGATCAGCGTCACGGCAAGTCCGACTGCGATGTGCGATCTTCTGATAGAACCACCCTCGGGTGTAACCGGTTTGGGACGGGGGATGCCCCCCGTCGAAGGGAAGGGGATCACTCCTCCTTCTTGCCGATGGACTCCTTCTGGGACTTCAGGTCGGCGATCTTCTCCTCGCACTTCTTGATGTCCTCGTAGATTCCGGCCACGTCGGCCTCGGCGGCGGTCTTGCCGGCCCTCAGGGCCTCCAGGACCTTGTCGCCGATCTGCTTGGTGAAGTCCTCGATGGCCTTCTCCTGCTTGCGGATCTCGCTGTCGAGCTTCTCCTTGTCGATGGCGTTCCCGAGCTTCTCGTCAGCGTTCTTGACGGAGTCCTTGACCTTGTCCATGAATCCCATTGTTGTCACCTCTCTTTCACTCGACCAGCTTGTGGTATCCGTAGGCGGGCTCGCCGGCGTTGAAGCAGTACTGGATCGTCGTGAACTGCTTCTTGAATGCCTTCACGTCCTCTTTAACCTTGGCAGGATCCTCCTTCTTGACGACCACTCTGGCTATGAGCTCGGCGACCTCCTTCATGTCGCTCTCCTTCATTCCGATCCTGGTCATCTCCTGAGATCCGAGCCTGAGTCCGGAGGGCCTGACGGAGCTGGTGTCCCTGGGGAGCATGTTCTTGTTGCAGATGATGTTCGCGTCCTCGAGAGCCTGGGCGCAGTCCTTGCCTCCGCCGAACTGGCCGACGTCGACGGCGATTGCGTGGGACCTGGTGAAGCCGAGGTCGGGGCAGAGGACGGGGACGCCCAGCTCGTAGAGGGCCTCTCCGAGGGCCCTGGCGTTCTTGCAGGCCTGGGCGGCGTACTCCTTTCCGAAGACGTCCATCTCGGCCAGGGTGATGCCCAGGGCGGCCATGGCGTGGAGGTGGTGGCTGGAGGTGACTCCGGGGAAGACGGCCTTCTGCAGCTTCTTCTCCTGCTCCTCGGTCAGGTTCTGTCCGAGGAGGAGGCCGTGGTTGGGTCCGGGAAAGGTCTTGTGGGTGGACGAGGACACCACGTTGACCCCCTCCCTGAGGGGGTCGTGGAACTGTCCGCCGGCGATGAGGCCGAGGACGTGGGCGCAGTCCTCCCAGACCAGGCAGCCGATCTCGTTGAAGGTGTCCTGGAGCTCCTTGAGCGGTGGGGGGAACAGGAAGACGGACAGACCGAACTGGGCGACCTTGGGCCTGACCTCCTTCAGCAGCTTGATGGTCCCGTCCACGTCCAGGTTCATGTCGTGCTCGTTGAACGGGTAGTTGACGGAGTTGACGGCCCTCTGTCCGAACGCGCCGAACTCGCAGGTGGAGATGTGGGCGCCCTGGGCGAGCGCGCAGGTGGTGATCGTGTCGCCGGGCTGGGCGAAGGCGAACAGGACGGCCATGTTCGCGACGGTCCCGGAGATGGGTCTGACGTCGGCGAACTGGGCGTCGAAGACCTTCTTGGCGAGTTCGATGGTCTTGAGCTCGACCTCGTCGACGTAGATGTTGCCCTGGTAGTAGCGCTTCTTGGGGAGTCCCTCTGCGTACCTGTCTGCGAAGTCGGAGATGAGCATCTCCTTGGCCAGCGGGCTCATGAGGTTCTCGGAGGCGATCATGGGAATGCACTCCTCGAACCACTTGTTGTGAGCCATGACCTTGTCGCGGATGAATTTGGCGTCTTCCTGTGCCATTGTTATCGCACCTGGATGTTCCGCATCCTATATAGTCACGCTGAGGAGCGGGCCTCCACCATGCGGGCCAGCAGCAGCCTGGAGGACTCCAGTGTCTCCGCCGTGGCGGACAGCACGGAGGCGTACGTCCTGTCCCCGTCGGTCAGCTCCGACGGGTCCGGCGCGTCTCCTTCTCCCAGCATCGACAGGGCGTTCCTGCGGCCGGCGTCCGACAGCCTGCCCGACTCCCCGCAGAGGTAGGAGCACTGCGACAGGACGCTGTCCTGGTGTGCGAGGAACAGCCCGGCGTCGGCGTCCGGGTCGGCCTCCACGTTCATGTGGAGCTTCGCGGAGAGCCCGGTTGCTGTGAGGGAAGTGACGGTCTCCCCGTCGGGGTCCCTGCGGCCGCTCAGCGAGTCCGCCACGAGGGACATCATCCTGTCGGACAGCGCCAGGTACCTCCCGCCCATGGAGACGTCCTCGTTCCTTATGCGGTAGGGCAGCACAAGGTAGTTGGCGAGGGTCGCGGCGACAACTCCCAGCAGGATGAACAGGATCCTCTCCGCCACGGCGTCCCCTGCGGGCGAGGCCATGGACGCGGCTATCAGCGCGGAGAACGTGATGAAGACCATCATCACGTCGTACCTCTTCGGGTCCAGCACGGTGTAGACGTAGTTGGCGACCAGCAGCGCCGCGGACAGCAGTCCGGCGTCCCCGCCTACGAGCGCCAGTACCACCGCGAAGGCGGCCACCCCCACGAGTGTCCCGGTGAGCCTCATGGCGGACTTGCGCCAGGCGTTGTCTACATAGGGCAGGACCAGGGCGACAGTGGTGAACAGCAGCCACTTGGCGTTCTCCAGGTCCCAGTACTGCCACACGAAGGCGAACAGGGTGAACACCACGGACATGCGCACGGCGAAGGTGAACCTCGCGGAGTCGGTGTGGAAGCTCTCGAACGCCATGGCCCTCATCCTCCCGCGGAGGTCCGTCGCCGAGTCCGGGGACTGATCCGAGGCGAGCGACGACAGGCCGTCCCTGAGGGACAGCACGGAGGCGGTCAGAACCCCGTCGGCTCCGGGATGGTCGGAGAGGAAGCGGTCGGCCGTCTCGCGGACGGCGGAGACGTCGCACTCCCCTCTCTCGTGGGAGGCGACGGTCCCCATGAAGGACATCAGGGACCTCAGCACCTCCGGGTCGCGCTCCCTCTCGCAGACCGCCCTCCCTGCCATGTGCAGCGAGGACGCCAGGTCCAGGACCTTGCGGTCCCCGGGCGTGGAGAAGAAGCTCCTCCTGAGCCTGTCGTACATGGAGCTCCTGAGCCTGAGGCAGAGGGCGTCGACCGACTCGGCGGAGGGGGATCCCCCGCTCAGGACGGTCTCGCAGCAGGACGAGACCTCGGAGCAGAGCGAAGCTATGCCCTCGTGGCAGGTCCTGGCGTGCCTGTTCCTGTTTATCAGGACGTTGAGCGCGACTATGAACACCGAGCCGACAACGAGGGCGAGCACCCTCACCGGCAGGTCCTCCGCCGAGACGGGGACGGAGAGCATGAACGCGTACCCCAGCAGGAACGGGAAGTGCATCGGCGACCTGAGATCCTGTGTCGTGAGGTAGCTCAGGGCGAAGACGACCGTGAAGTTGATCGCGGCCCCCACGAAGGCGTTCCCGCAGCTCACAGAGGCGTAGGCTCCTAGCCCCATGAGCAGGGTGAAGGCGACCAGCCCGCCCAGGTTCAGCATGGGGCGCACGGAGAGGTCCTGGCCCAGCATCATCAGGGCCAGCACCACCACTACCACGCCCGTCAGGGAGTTCTCCTGACCGAACACCTGGGCGAAGACCGCCACGAATAGGCATATGAGGATGAAGAACAGACTCTTCCCGGCTACCGTCTTGGCATCCATGGGTGCCCGTCCTGTCTGCAGGTATATAAACGGGACCCATCGTCCTCTGCCGACAGCGTCCGATCGGGGCGAAAGCTTTCTAATCTGCCTGCCATGTCCCCGACGTGACCCGGGGTACGGCGGCGTCATGTTACAACCGCGGCCGTCATCTACTTTTTTCCTGGTAGTTCGCTCCGCCTTATCTTATGCACGGCGATTCACCGGCGAGAACATGAGCGGATTCGAAAGGGCGCTTGATGACATCAGGGCCGGCAGGCCCGTCCTCGTCTACGACTTCGACGACAGGGAGCGGGAGACCGACATGACGGTCGCATCCCAGTTCGTGACCGCGTCCACGCTCAGGACGATGAGGCACGATGCGGGCGGTCTCGTCTGCACGACCACGCCCGGGAGGCTCGCCGAGGAGATCGGACTCCCATTCATGTCGGACGTCTTCTGGGACGACGTGGAGAGGTACCCACTCCTGAAGGCCATGGCCCCCACGGACATCCCGTACGACAGGACGAAGTCCTCCTTCGGCATCACGATCAACCACCGCGACACGTACACCGGCATCACCGACGACGACCGCGCGCTGACCATCACCCAGTACGCCGAGACCATCTTCCAGGACGCACCCGTGGAGGAGATCCGCAGGCAGATGGGCGAGAGGTTCAGGGCGCCGGGGCACGTACACCTCCTCAACACCACGGACAGGATCCTGGTGGACAGGAGGGGCCACACCGAGCTCTGCACCGCCATGATGTACATGGCAGGCGTGAAGCCCTCGGCCACCATCTGCGAGATGATGGGCGACGACGGCGGGGCGATGCCGCGCGAGAGGGTCGAGGAGTACGCCGCGGAGAGGGGCCTGAGCTTCATCACCGGGACGGAGATCCTGGACAGGTGGGAGGCCTTCAGGTCCGAGCGCGGGGAGGACCTCTGAATGACCAGGGTCATGGCCTCCGGCGTCTTCGACATCATCCACCCCGGCCACATCTCCTATCTGGAGCAGGCACGCTCATACGGGGACGAGCTCGTGGTGGTCGTCGCCAACGACGACACCGTCCGTAGGAGCAAGCACGAGCCCATAACCCCCGAGGCCATGAGGGCCAGGATAGTGGGCGCGCTGAAGCCGGTGGACAGGGCGATCGTCGGAGGGCACGGGGACATCTTCGACACCGTGCGCTACGTGAGGCCGGACGTCATAGTCCTCGGCTACGACCAGAAGTTCGACGCGCAGGAGCTGCAGGCCCGTCTCGCAGAGGAGGGCCTCGGGGACATCAGGGTCGTGAGGGCGACGGAGTGCGCCGAGGACCTGAACGCGACACGCAGGATCATATCGAGGATCCGCAGCATGGGGGGAGCCCCGTGAAGAAGATAGGGATAGCAGACACGACCTTCGCCAGGTTCGACATGGGGCGCTCGGCCATCGACCAGCTCCAGAGAACCGGGACCGGGTTCACCATCGTCAGGTACACCGTCCCGGGCTTCAAGGACCTGCCCGTGGCATGCAAGAAGCTCATAGAGGAGCAGGGCTGCGACATAGTCATGGCCCTCGGCATGCCCGGACCCATGGAGAAGGACAAGATGTGCGCCCATGAGGCCTCGACGGGCCTGATGATGGCGCAGCTGATGACGAACAAACACATTATCGAGGTCTTCGTCCACGAGGACGAGGCCAAGGACGACGCCGAGCTGGCGTTCCTGGCCGACAGCCGCGCCAGGGAGCACGCGGTGAACGTCTACGACCTGCTCTTCCGTCCGGAGAGCCTGACCAAGAGGGCCGGTATGGGCCTCAGGCAGGGATTCGCGGACAAGGGGCCGGTCCTCCAGAGAAGGTGAGGAAATGAAGGAGTACAAGATTGGAATGGTCGCCGCCGAGTTCAACTTCGAGGTGACCTCGCTCATGATCGAGAGGGCCAAGGCGGAGGCGGAGTTCCTCGGAGTGAAGATCGTCAAGACGATCCTCGTCCCCGGGGTCTTCGAGATCCCCATGGCCGTGAAGAAGATGCTGGAGTCCGACGACATCGACGCCGTCATCACCCTCGGCGCCGTCATCACCGGCGAGACCAAGCACGACGAGGTGGTTGTCGCCCAGAGCTCGAGGAAGATCATGGACCTCGGGCTGGAGTACAACAAGCCCGTCGGATTCGGGATCACCGGACCCGGCATGACCGAGCTCCAGGCCATGGACAGGATCGAGAAGGGCCGCGAGGTCGTCGACGCCGTGGTCAAGATGCTCCAGAGGCTGGACTACTGATCTCAACGAGGGCTCCGGCCCTCATTTTACCTTATTCCACATCACATCTTCGGCGTCTTGCCGTCGCAGATTCCGTTCTTCAGGATCTTTATGACGGTGGACATGGGGATGCCGGTCTCGATGGAGATCCTGACGCAGCCCTGGCCGGAAACGTAGCGCTCCTCGATCATGTACGTGGTGGCGTTCTCGGCCACCTCGGAGGTCCCGCCCTGCCCCCTGGTGGAGGAGTCCATCCAAGCGCGGGTCTTGCAGTTGGGGCATCTCAGAGGGACCTGCGCCGAGCGGGAGAACCATGTGTGTCCGCACGCCACGCAGGTGTTGGTGGTGGGCTTGCCCTGCCAATGGTAGGTCCCGCAGTTGGGGCACCTGACCGGGTTGTCGGTGTGGCTGATCCAAATATGGCCGCAACGGCCGCATACCTTCTCTCTGCTCTCAGAAGAATCCATGCGGTTCACCCATCTGGACTATGCATCCAACAATGGATATAGGGTATTTAGGGATATTGCTCAGATATTAATAGTAATAACCATAAAATAAACTCAATAACAGACGGTCATTGTTATCACTTTGAGGAACAAATCCGTCCCGTATGACAAAAACAGATGGATTCATATAGGTAATATAACTGAAAACTGTCGGATTACAGCTGTTTGTTATTGTGATACTGTTCTTAATAATTAAATGTTAACTATTATGAATTATGTATGAAATCATTGAAGTTGGATGTATTGTTGGAACCAACTATATATTAAAATTTTCAAATGTTTAAAGAGGTCGGCCATGTTGGGGTTCGAGCATACTCTAGGTTTCATCGAGTGTGCGGATTAATCCGATTCTTCATTATTTAGTGCAGAACGGAAGGAAAATGCAGAACCCGGGAGATGAATAGCCGTCCCCCGCAGGGGACGGCGGTTGGATGTATCCTCAAGCGGTGTTGTGCTTGATGAAGCGCTCTATCTTGTCGTAGGCCTCTTCAAGCACTTCCATGGGCGGCAGCGTGATCGTCCTGAAGTGTCCGCTTCCGAACTCTGGGTCGAATCCCGAACCGTGCACGACGACAACCCCCTCCTGGGCGATGAGGTCGAGCACGAAGTCCTTGTCGGTCTTCCACTTGGTGCCCTGAAGGTCGATCTTGGGGAACATGTAGAACGCCCCCTTCGCCTTGCGGGTGCTGATGCGGTCGATCTCGTTCAGCCTCTTGTAGGTGAACCCCGCCCTCTCCTTCAGCTTGTTGTTCAGGTCCACGATGTAGTCCTGGGGACCCTGGAGGGAGGCCTTGGCCGCTGCCTGGCAGGGGACGTTGGCGCAGATCCTCGCCCTGAACTGCTTCATCATGCCCTCGCGGACCTCGTCCATGAGGCCGTACTTGTCCATGAAGTAGCAGTAGCCCATCCTCCAGCCCGGCATCAGGTTGACCTTTGAGAACCCGTTGAATATGACCCTCGGGATGTCGTCCGGAAGCTCGGAGGCGGAGAAGTAATCACCCTCCATGATGATCTTGTCGTAGATCTCGTCGGATATCAGGGGGATGTCGTATTCCGCGGCGATGTCGCCCACCTCCCTCACGGTCTTCTCGTCGTAGATGGCCCCGGTGGGGTTGTTGGGGTTGATCATGATGAGGGCCTTGGTCCTGTTGGTGATCCTCTTGCGGATCATGTCTGTGTCCAGCCTCCAGTCCTCCTCCTCGATCTGCCTGTAGGAGACGGTCCTGCCCTCGTAGAAGTTGATGTACTGGGCGTACGACGGGTATCCGGGACCGGGCACAAGGATCTCGTCACCGGGCTCGATGAGAGTTCCCATCATGATGTTGATGCACTCGCTCACGCCCGCGGTGACGTAGACGTCGGATGACGTGATGCGTGCGCCGTGCTTCTCGTACTCCCTCTGGACGATGGCCTCGCGGAGGTCCAGGTTTCCCTGCGAGTCCCCGTAGCCGTTGTCGGTCTCGTCGACGGCCGCCCTGAGCGTCGCCTTGAAGTACTCGGGGGTCTCGAAGTCCCACTTGTTGGGGTCCCCGATGTTGAGATCAAGGAGCTTCTTACCTGCTTTGGCGGCAGCGGCGGCGGGAACCGTGACCTCACGGATAGCGTAGTTCATTCCCATCGACCTTCTGGATGCCTTGATCTTAGTCTTCATAAGCAATCGGCACTGAACCACAATTATTGGATATAATTCTAAGGGTCTTCGGTAATCGCCCGATCCGTATAGATGTAAGTAGTTTTAGGCGGGCCGTCGGCCCGCCTGTGATCAAAGGATATAACTAGCCCAGTACAGCTCATACATGCTCTTGACATCGCTTCTCTCGACGCCCAAGGCGTAGAGGATGCCGTCTTCCATCCCTATGTAGCTGGAGTAGATTGTTCCGTCTTCGGCGGTGCTAATGTAGACATCGCAGTATCTGGTTCCATAGAGGAAGTCTCCGGAGATTCTGTAGGCGAATTCTCCGTTCTCGTATCCCGGACCCTTTAGCAGTCCTTCGACCGTCCAGGAACTCTCTTCGTCGTTCTCAAGTACGGTGATTGTGCCATCCTCGTACACATGAGTAACTTGTACGTAACTCTCATAGTACCCGTACGTTCTGTCTATGTATGTGCACCAGTCTCCGGCATTGATCTCGGTTCTCATTTCACTCTCGGTGAACGGGTCATCGCGCCCCCACTCGTATCCGTAATAGGTGTAGACCTGGTAGGTGCTGGATGTCCCTTGATCAATCAGGATCGCAATGACGAAACCGTCGTAGACGTATTCGGTGACGCGGTAGTTCAGCTCATTGATGTACGTTACCGCCTCGCACTCGAGTGCCCCCCAGGGGGTGTTTATCGTCTTTCCCTCGGCAGGATCGCCCTGAGAGGGTCCTGTGACGAATCCGGGCGTTCCGATGTAGTCCCCCTCATATTCCATATTCGTGTATATCGTAGTGACAAGGCTGCCGTCGGGGTATTCTATGTAGACTTCCTGGTCGCTCTCGAAGGCTCCGACAGGAACCCCGTTCTCGATCGTGTACATCACGCTGGTGACAGTGTATCCGAAGGGCTCATCCACAGGTACCAGGTCGAAGACACCTGACCCTATGACAAGGCTGGAGTATGCCAGACTGTATTCCATGAGGTTCGTACTGTTGTACTCCTGGCGAAGGTAGACGACACCGTCGTCCTTGCCGACGAAGGTGTAGGTGTAGCTACCATCATCGTTCTCTTCCAGATAGGCATCACACATGATGTTTCCATACTCTGTGTTCTTCACATATGCAGATCCCACGGGTTCAAGCCCCCTGAAACCGTTGGTGTTGAGGAAGTAGGACTTGGGGTCTGTAATTGATTCATCGGTTCCCAGTATGTTGTAGGTGATCTCATCCTCTGTAACGGCTGTGACTGCACGGGTTAACATGTCGGTGCCAACAAGATCGCCATTGGAGTATTCTCTGACAAGGTACGATATTATGTCCCCGACTTCGACCTCAGAATCCTGTTGGTTGACGTTCACTTCGATCGTTCCACCGTAGAGGCTGGATTCGATGAGATCGAAAGAATAGGTATATCCTGCCGATGTGCTCAGAATCTTGATGAAGGCCCCGGTACGCAGATCGAGCCAATAGATCCACATGTCGTCTCCGACTGTATATTCGTATACGTTGCACTCCACATCCTCACCCATGAATTCCAGGGTATCTGTGCGGGCCACGTCAAGGGAGATGATGTAACTGTAGTAGTAGCTGGGTTCGTAGAATTCTTCGCCTGATATAGCCGTTATCATGGTGAGGTCGTCACCTTCGGACATGAACACGTACTCGCTGTAGTAGTACATGCTGCTGGCTTCTTCGTTGGTGGAATCCTGAACAGTTGTTAGATAGAGGAAGTTGTCTCCGACGTCTATATGCCTGTAACCATCATCATCATCATCTTGGTTCGTAATGTACCATGTGAATCCGGCCACAGCAACTATAATCGCCGCAACAACAACGATTATTGCTATGTTCTTCGAATTCATGATTAACTAATCAGTTAATGCATATTTAAACAAAATAGTAGGGTAATATTGCCCTCCAAATTCCGATTGAGTTTATATTCAACGATATTTCAAATTATTTTACAATAATGTCAAGAATTAGACACATAAGACATGGAAATGAATGAAAAGAGGAGATGTTTGAGGAAGAACAATCCGATATTCGCGGATGGATAGTGCAGAGGGAATCCAGCACATATTAGATGCCGAGGGCGGCCAAAGGCCGCCCCGGCAGTGCGATCACTCGAGCTCGATGGTGACGTTCCTCTTTAGTCCGAGGTCGCCGGCGGCCTCCAGGGACTTGACGATGGCGCAGGGCACCGGGCAGGCGGTGTGGCGGATGTTCTCGGTCGCCCAGGCGTAGACCTTGGACTCGTTGAAGGGCGCGCCGACCTCCTCGTAGGCGACAATGGACATCTCGGGGTTCTTGGCGACCATGGGGCAGTCGCTCTCGATTCTGATGTTGACGGTCATCATGTCCTCCGAAGGCGTGGCGTAGATCGTCGTGGTCTTTCCGCACACTCCGGCTTTGACGGTAGTTTTGCAATCAGACATGGTATTCCTCGTATCGCGAACGATGCATCCAACAATATATAGGGATTGTATCCAACGGTGAAAATAAAGCACCTTTAACGGTGTGATGTGAAGGAAAAGAGGGGGATTCCCCCTCGATTGGATCAGTTCCACCAGTCGCCGCGGCGGTCGATGGTCTCGTCCCTGTCGGGTCCGACGCTGATGATGTCCGCGGGGACCTTGAGGTACTTCTCGATGAACTCGATGTACTCGCGCATCTCGCCGGGGAGGTTGTCGTATCCTCCCTTGACGACGGCGTCTGTGTCGTCCCAGCCCTTCCAGCCCTTGAAGTGCTCGTAGACGGGCTTGGCCCTGTTGAGTTTGGCGATGGATGCGGGGAAGTGCTTGACCTCCTCCCCGTCGATCTCGTACGCCACGCACACTGGGAGGTCGGGGGTGTCGTTCAGGACGTCGATCTTCGTGATGCCCAGGGATGTGAACCCGCACATCCTGGAGGCGTGCTCGCACACGACCAGGTCGAGCCATCCGCACCTGCGGCCCCTTCCCGTCGTGACTCCGAACTCGCCGCCCTTGTGCTGCAGCGCCAGTTCCTCCTCGCCGGAGAGCTCCGTGACGAACGGGCCCTCGCCGACGCGGGTGGTGTACGCCTTGATGACTCCGAGCACGCCGTCGATCCTGTTGGGTGCGACGCCCGATCCGGTGCATATGCCGCCTCCGCATGTGGCGGAGGATGTCACGTAGGGGTACGTCCCGTGGTCGATGTCGAGCATCGCGCCCTGGGCGCCCTCGAATATCACGTTCTTGCCCTGGTCCAGGGAGTCGTTGATGAGGACGGAGGTGTCGCAGATGTACTTCCCGACCATGTCCCTCCAGCCGGCCATCTTCTCGTGCAGGGACTCGACGGTGCAGGAGCAGGGCTCCGCGTCCATCATGTCGAGCATGTCCTTCTTGTACGGGAGGATGAACGAGATCTTGTCGTCAAGGAGGTCGTCCTCCAGCAGGTCACCGGCCCTGAACCCGATCCTCGCGATCTTGTCCTGGTACGCGGGTCCGATCCCCTTCTTGGTGGTGCCGACGACGTTCTTGCCGCGGTACTTCTCCTCGGCGCCGTCCAGCTTCTTGTGGTAGTTCATGATGAGGTGGGCCCTGTCGGAGATCCTGAGCCCGTCGACGCTCCCGCCGTTGTCCAGGACCTGCCTGATCTCCTCCCCTAGCTCCTCGAGGTTGACCACGACGCCGTTGCCGATGACGGCGAGCTTGCCCGGTCTCACGACGCCCGAGGGGAGTCCGTGGAGCTTGAACGTCTTGCCGTCCACGATGATGGTGTGGCCGGCGTTGTTCCCTCCCTGGAAGCGGACTATGAGGTCGGCCTCCTCGTCGAGGTAGTCTGTGATCTTTCCTTTGCCTTCGTCCCCCCACTGGGCTCCGATGATTGCTAGACTGGGCATTTATGGCACCTTGTCCGTCGCTACATTATGCTTCCTTATAAGGTTGCTGGGGGGTCTGGCCGGAGGCCCAGGCGGCTATGTCGTCCAGTGTGACGAGCTCCAGGCGGAGGCTCTGCCGTATTCGGTCATCTCGACGAGTCCGTCTGCGGATGCCGATTCGGAGAATATCATCCGGCATTGAGATTATTGTAAGATTTTTTCTTACGATTCTGAATCGTAAGCCGAATCCGAACAATCATGACGTGACCGTCGGCGTTCACTGGGAATCCGGACTGAACTGCCTGTAGAGCTCCAGGAGCTCGTCAAGGGGGATGTCCGTCTTGAACGACGTGGGGGACACGTGCGACTTGGATGCCCTCCCGTGTCCGTTCAGGAAGTCCACGAAGTCGTCGATCCTCGGCGGAGACATCTTCACATGGGACGACAGCTCGCTCATGTCGTAGACGAAGACCTGGTCGTCCAGCTCGTTCCTCCAGAGGTTCAGGTACTTGGCGCACCTGCGCTCGTCGGCCATTCCCTCGGGGGACATCCTGGATATGGTGTACGCGTCGTGCAGCGGGCCGAGCCAGAACGGGCCGAGCCTGTGCTCCCTGTCTGGGAACTGCGAGGTCGAGCGCTCCATGGTCTCCATGTTGTACTGCATGTAGCCGAGCTGGGCGAGGGAGTCGTCGGCGGCCTTGGCCCCCTCCGTTATCTGGACGTAGGTCCTGAAGTAGTGGTCCGCGTAGAACGACAGCAGGGGCTTCATGCCGCGGTCGAACTTGGCCAGCTCCCTGGCGATGTTGCACATCAGGATCCTGAGGCCTCCCTCGTGGCACATGAACCCGCGGATGGGCTCGCACTGGTACCTGCGCCTGCACTTGGGGGCGTGGGCGCCGGCCAGCGGCGCGGTGTCGGTGGCGGTGATCGCCATGATCCCTCTCTTCCCGGTGCCGCGGATGGCGGACTGGAGGAAGGGCATGGGGGATCCGAACGGGTCCAGGTCGACGTAGTCGAAGGACTCCTCGGTGAAGAGTATGTGGAGGTTGGAGCAGTTGGCCCTGCAGTTGGAGAGGCCGTTGAGGTCTATGTTGGCCTGGATGTAGGGCATGGCCGAGGGGCTGATGTCGTTGGCGGTCACCTCGGACCCCGGGACCTCGTTGGCGATCCTCACGGACCTCGACCCGGTGGCGCACATGGCGTCGGCGACGCTGACGGACTCGCGTTCCAGCGACCTGAGGAGCATCACGCTGACGTCCCTGTTGAACGCCATCTGCTCGTTGAAGAACACGGACCCGACCTTCTTGCCTGGGCCGTGGACGGAGTGCTCGAGGGGGACCAGAATGTCGGTGCTCCCCTCCCTGATGACCGTCCCCTCGGGGGTCACACGCTCTCCCCGTTCATCAGACGGACGATCTTGTACGGGAGGATGTTCCTGTTGGTGGGCGTTACCTCGAGTATCCTCACGTCGTCCCTCCTCCTGATGTCCTGGAGAAGCGGGTTCCTGGATTTCTTGTGGAGGGTGATGATCATGGGTTTGTCGGCGTCGAGTGCCTCCTTGACGGCGTCTATGAAGAGCTGGCTCTCAACCTCCATCTTGCCCACCTCGTCGATGATGATGATGTCGCAGTTCTGGCATGCATCGCGTATCGCCTTGACGCCGACCTCCTCCAGCTTGCTGAGGTCCACGCCGATCTTCCCTACCATCACCTTGCTCTCGATCTCGGTGCTGGCAAAGACGGCGGTCTCACCGGT
Source organism: Methanomassiliicoccaceae archaeon DOK (assembly GCA_009911715.1). NCBI lineage: Archaea > Methanobacteriati > Thermoplasmatota > Thermoplasmata > Methanomassiliicoccales > Methanomassiliicoccaceae > Methanomassiliicoccaceae archaeon DOK. Next base: position 815,590 of record CP047880.1, read on the forward strand.
TGCGAGGTCCCTGACGGTGAAGCCAGTCTTGTGCCTCCCGTCGCCCACAGGCTCGTCGATCATGCCTCCGATGGAAAGCTCCTCCTCCTTCAGCATCTCGATTACCCTGAGCAGGGCATAGGTCTTCCCGGATCCGGGAAGGCCGGTGATTCCGATCTTGATATCAGCTATCATGTACACGCCCGCCAGTTGAAAGACTGGCCTAACGGAGATGTAACTGAGAATATATAAACAGTCGGCAGGATTCCCCGTCTCCCCGTTTTTTCTTTCGTCGTTTGGTGTCCGAAAATGTCGATTTCATACGGCATTCGTCGAACAGTTAAGGGCCGTTCGGAACGGCCAGACGATTTTAGCAGATGTCGGATACGTACATCAGGGGATAGCCCAGCTCCCTGTCGTAGCGCATCTCGGCCGTGACCCTGGAGTCCCCTATGCGGATGGTGACCACGGCGTCGATCATGTCGCCGGTGAGGGACACGTAGGAGTACATGTCGCCGCCCTCGGTGAACACGGAGCGGTCGACGCGGACGGTGGCCGACTCCACGTAGGGCTGGACGGATATGGCCGAGCTCATGCCCTCCTCGAGCGACTCCACGGTGCGGAGGTTCACTGGGGTGCCCACGAACTGGTGGTAGATGGTGCCCATCTTGATTCCCGCCTCGAACAGCGCCCTCTCGCGTTCCGTGCAGGCGAACCTGCCGGCCGCCATCTCGTCTCTTCCTTCCATGGGACCGCCATCCGCGGGCAGTCTAAAAAAGAAGCGGTGCCACTTCCTAGTCCACTTAAATACGGCCGTTCTATGCACTGGCATGGAATCCGTCGGCGAGAGGATCGTCAGGCTCAAGAAGGAAAGGAACGCCGTTATTCTGGCTCACAACTACTGCCTGCCTGAGGTGCAGGACATGGCAGACTTCGTCGGGGACTCCCTGGGGCTCTCCAGGAAGGCCACCGAGACCGACGCCGACGTGATAGTGTTCTGCGGAGTGACATTCATGGCCGAGACGGCCAAGATCCTCAACCCCGAGAAGACCGTCCTCCTGCCCGATCCGGCCGCCGTCTGCGCCATGGCCCAGATGTGCAGTCCGGAGCAGATCGTCGCCGCCAGGAGGGACCATCCCGGGATGGAGGTCGTCGGCTACGTCAACTCCACGGCCGCCTGCAAGGCGGAGATGGACGTGTGCTGCACATCCTCCAACGCGGTGGGCATCGTGTCGTCCCTGGAGTCCGAGGGCGCCATCTTCGTACCGGACAGGAACCTGGGGACCTACGCCGCCAGGAGCTGCCCCAACAAGGAGATCGTCGTCTGGAGCGGCTTCTGCCCGATCCACCAGTCCATATCCGTGCAGCAGGTGGCGGAGCTCAAAGCGGCCCATCCGGACGCCGAGGTCCTCGCCCATCCGGAGTGCAGGACCGAGGTCCTGGAGATGGCTGACGTCATCGGATCAACGGAGAAGATGCTGAACCACTGCAAGTCCTCCCACAGGAGGGATTTCGTGGTGCTCACGGAGGTCGGGATGCGCCACAGGCTCGAGGTCAACTGTCCCGGGAAGTCGTTCTACTTCCCGGAGTCCGCCGTGTGCGGCGCGATGAAGATGGCCACGCTGGAGACTGTCGCGGACGTGCTGGAGAACATGGTGAACGCCGTCGAGCTGCCGGCGGAAGTGGTTGAGCGGGCCCGCAGGCCCGTGGAGCGCATGATCGGGCGCTCATGAGAACATAGGGTCCTTGATCACCGAGTTCGCGGGGATGAGGTCCTTGAGCTTGCCGTCGTTGATGTCGACGGTCTTGAACGCCACCGTGAGCAGATGCTCCACCATGTTCGTGGAGGGGACGCGGTCGAAGTAGCTCTGGACGATCTTGAAGTAGATCTTCGGCTCGCCGTCGGCCATGTAGAACCCGCCGTTGTTGATGGTGTTGTTCAGGGTGTTGAGTTCGGGGACGAGCTTGTTCCTCGCATCCTCGGGTATGTCGAACATCAGGTAGCAGTAGATGTTCAGCGTCTTGTGCTCGTCGTCAGTGACGATCACCATACCTATGGGGTTGTCGTCGCCCATGGCCCCCAGGACGATGCTCCCGTCGTCGCGCTCTTCGTACTTGAGGTTCAGCCCCTGCACGGCGGAGCGGACGTTGTCCACGACCTTCTCCTTGGAGACTTTTCCGAACATGTCACTGGGAAGGGGTTTCAGGTTTATCGTTCTTGTCCCCGCGTTCCTCCAGCGGCACGTACTCCTTAGGCTCGCACATGCTGATGTAGGCAGGACGGAGGATCTTGTTGGACGTGACCAGCTCCTCGATGCGGTGGGCGCTCCAGCCGACGATCCTGGCGGTGGCGAACAGCGCGGTGTAGAGCTCCTTCGGGATGTCCAGCATGTCGTACACGAAACCGCTGTAGAAGTCCACGTTGGCGCAGACGCTGGTGGCGTTGGGCCTCTTGGCGAGGATGAGCTCCGGGGCGAGCCTCTCGATGGCCGCGTAGAGCTGGTAGTCGTCCTGGCGGCCCTTCTCGGCGGCGAGCTTCTCCACGAACGACTTGAACACCTCCGCCCTGGGGTCGGATATGGTGTAGACCGCGTGCCCCATGCCGTAGATCAGTCCCTGGTGGTCGAAGGCCTTCTTGTCAAGGATCTCGTTGAGGTACTTCTTCAGGTCCTTCTCGCTCTCGGGGTGCTTGACGTGCTTCTTGATGTCCTCGATCATCTCCATGACCTTCAGGTTGGCGCCCCCGTGCTTAGGGCCCTTGAGGGAGGACATGGCCGCCGCGATCACCGCGTAGGTGTCCGATCCGGCGGAGGTGGTGACCCTGGTGGTGAAGGTGGAGTTGTTCCCGCCTCCGTGCTCCATGTGGAGGACCAGGGCGAGGTCGAGGACTGTGGCCTCGAGGTAGGTGTAGGACTTGTCGGGCCTCAGCATGCGGAGGATGTTCTCCGCCGTGGAGAGCCTGGGGTCCGGCCTGTGGATGTACATGCTCTCGTCGTTGATGTAGTGGTTGTACGCGTGGTAGCTGTACACCGTGAGCATGGGGAAGACGCTGATGAGGAAGATGCACTGGCTGATGACGTTGTCCAGGCTGTTGTTCAGCGCCTTCTTGTCGTAGGACGAGAGCGCGAGGATGCACCTCGTGATGGAGTTCATGATGTCCTTCCCGGCGGCGACCATGACGACGTCCCTGACGAAGGTGATGGGAAGCCTCCTCTGCTCGGCCAGGTAGTACTTGAACTCCTCCAGCTGGCGCTCGTCGGGGAGGGACCCGAACAGCAGCAGGTAGGTGCACTCCTCGAAGCCGAAGCGCTTGTTGAGGAATCCCTTGGCGAGGTCGCGGATGTCGTAACCGCGGTACTTGAGCCTGCCCTCGCAGGGCACTTTGACGCCGTCGACCTTGTTCGTGCCGTTGACCTCGGAGACGGTGGTGAGTCCGACGACGACCCCGTTGCCCTTGGAGTCGCGCAGTCCTTTCTTCACGTCGTATTTCTCGTAGAGGTCGGCGGAGAAGCTGTCGGCCGACATGCAGATCTCGGCCTTCTTCTCGATGTATCTCTTGTAGTCGCTGTTCATTCTCTTCTCTCCCCTTAAGTCGTTTGTGGACCGAGGGTCCGTGAGGTGGCCACTGGGGGCCGATGAGGACTGTCAAAGTTGAATGCCTGCCGTAGGTTGTATTGAATTAAGTAATCTTCGCGGTCCTCGCCGATGCCAGCTGGAGCGGCATGGCTGGATGACAGCTCCATCATCGTCCGAGCACCCGAGCGATTTATAGGATGCGGACCATCGCGCATCCATGGCGAAGGTGGTATTCTCAGAACGCGTCGTCGACCTCCCCGCGGGCTCGACCATACAGGAGGCGGTCTCGGCGGCGGGCGAGCATCCGGACGCATTCATCTTCCTGATCGGGGGCAGGCCCGTCCCCATGGACACCGTCCCGCCCGAGGACGCGGAGGTCCGTGCGATGAGGGTCGCCTCAGGCGGATGATCAGGACCCCATCATGGACTCCAGGGCTTCGAAGTCGAAGCCCGACGATTCCGCCGTGTCTGTGAACTCGTCGATGTTGGCCATGAAGGCGCTGCGGGCGTCGGTGCCGCTCAGCCTCCCCTGCGAGTCGGAGAGCGAGTCCTCCTCGGGGAACCTCAGGTCCATGTAGGGGAGCACACCCAGGCATCTCATGCCCGTCATCCCCTCTATGCGGGCTATCCCGTCCGCCAGGATCGAGGCGTCTCCTCTGAACCTGTTGATGACGAACCCCCTGACCTGTCCCCTGACGTCGTCCGGCAGGAGCCTCCAGGTGCCGTATATCGCGGCGAACACGCCGCCCCTCTCGATGTCGCCCACGAGCACGGCGTTGATCCCCGTCTCGCGCATCAGGCCGACGTTGGCTATGTCGCGGTCCATCATGTTCAGCTCCACAGGGGAGCCGGAGCCCTCGCAGACGAGGACGCCGTGCCTGTCCGAGAGCCTCCCCATGGCGGCCACGGCCTCGGACATGGCGGCACCGCGGTCCATGGGGCGGGACTCCGATATGTCCATGGACGGCCTGCCGTTGAGGACCATCTGGATCACGCCGTTGCCGGAGGGCTTCAGGAGCACGGGGTTCATGTCCGTCTCGGGCTCGAGGCCGGCAGACCAGGCCTGGAACGCCTGGCCGATGCCGATCTCCCCGCCGTCCCTCGTGGCGTACGAGTTCAGTGAGAGGTTCAGGCCCTTGAAGGGGACGGGATCCATGCCCTTTCTCGCGAAATGCCTGCACAGCATGGCGCAGAACGTGGTCTTCCCGGCTCCGGAGGAGGTGCCGAGGACGAGTATCCCCTTCATTCCGTCACCCCCAGGATGCGCATGAGCGCGTCCATGTCGATGTTCTCCTCGAAGACGTCCGCCAGTCTGTCGATGTTCTCCTCGACTATGTCGTCGTAGTCCCTGGTGTCCGAGGTGTCCACCCTCTCCCCGTCGTGGGAGACGAAGGAGAGGAAGTACCTCCTGAACGGCATCCTGTCGAAGACGCCGTGGAAGTAGGTGCCGAAAAGCATCTCGTCCTCGCGGACGGATCCCTCCAGCTGCCTGTCCTTGGTGAACTTGTTGGTGATCTCGAAGAGGGGCCTCTCCGTGACCTCCGTGGTCCCCATGTGGAGCTCGTACCCGGTCACCTCCCCTCCGTCGCCGACCAGCATCTCAGCGGTGTTATTGACTATGCGCTTGGAGTACTCCCCGAACTCGGTCCTGTTCCCGAAGAGCCCGAGTCCCTCCATGACGGTGCCGGGGACGCCGCCCTCGATGCCCTGGGAGTCGTCCAGGACGGCACCCATCATCTGATACCCTCCGCAGATGCCGACTATGGGGACCCTGCCGCGGAGCGACCTTATCCTGTCGGATATCCCCCTCTCGTCCATCCACTTCAGGTCGTTGATCGTGTTCTTGGTGCCCGGGAGGACCACGGCGTCGACGCCGTCCAGGTCGGCTGCCTTCTCGACGAACCTGACGGACACGTCCTCCAGGAACAGCGGGTCCAGGTCTGTGAAGTTGGCGATCCTCGGGAACCTGACGACGCCGACCACGCACTTGCCCTCGCCCTTCCCGCGGACGCCCCTCAGCGCCTCCGAGTCCTCGGAGGGCAGGGTGACGTCGGCATGCGGCACGACCCCTATCACGGGGACGCCGGAGATCCTCTCGAACTCGGGGATGGCGGTCTTGAACCCGTCCGGCTTTCCGCGCAGGTTGTTGAATATGACGCCCTTGATGCGCTTCCTGTCCTCTTCGGGGATGAGCTCTATGGTGCCCAGGGCGTAGGCGAAGGACCCGCCCCACTCCACGTTGACGACGAGGATGACGTCAGCGTCCGCGATCACCGCGGCGCCCATGTTGACTATGTCCCTGTCATAGATGTTGATCTCCGCGGGGGATCCAGCACCCTCCATCAGCACCACGTCGTACCTCTTCTTCAGGAACTCGATGTTCTCACGGACGATCTCCCTTCCTGGCCCTGGCACGAACTCGCCGTAGTAGTCGGTCACGTTGTAGTCGCCGTACGGCTGGCCGAGGACCATGACCTGGGACACCGTGTCGCCCTTTGGTTTCAGGAGGATCGGGTTCATGTGCGCGTCCGGGTTCTTGAGCCCCGCCGCGGTCGCCTGGAGAGTCTGGATCATCGCAATCTCGGAACCAGAGCGGGTGACCTTGGAGTTCAGGCTCATATTCTGGCTCTTGAAGGGGGCCACCAGAAGCCCTCTCCTGTGGAGGATCCTGCAAAGCGCCGCCACGGTGACGGACTTGCCGGCATCGGAGGTCGCGCCCACGACCATCAGCGCCCTGCCGGTACGGAAGAACCTCTCCTTCGCGGAAACCAGTATGTCAGCGAAACGCGGGTCCCCCGCCTCGGTGATGCCAAGACGCTCGATCTCGGAGAGCACGAACTTGACCACGGGCGTGCGGTGGATGAAAAGGCAGTCGGAGCAGTTCCAGATCTTCTGACCGTGCCTTCCGACGATGAAATCCCCCAGGTCGGTGTCCTCGCATGGGTAGAACGGGCAGTAGCAGAACGTGCAGTCCTGTCCCGAGAAGTGGCTGGGATGGTAGTCGCATTTGAGGTTCGGCCCGATCCATCCGGCCTTCAGCTCCTCGTTCACCTTCTTCTTGATGCAGTCCATGTGGCTCTCCGGTGAGATGGATGGTCTATCCAGATTTTAATGGTGGCGAGGAACCCGGACGGACATGATGCCCGGGGACCCACGGTTCCGGGCGGTTATTCGGAGGAAGCGGAGGACGTCTGGCTGTCCTTCCGAGGCGGGACCTTATTCGGAGACCCCTCGATTCCATTAAAATATGGCCACGGCGCTGGAAGGGCCATGGGTGCACACTTCAGATTTGTCCATTGCGCGGACCTCCACCTGGGGAGCAGGTTCAAGGGGGTTTCCGTCCGCGACCCGGCCATGGGCGAGAGGATGACGGAGTCCGTCTTCGAGTCCTTCGGCCGCATCGTCGACCTGGCCAGGTCGGAGAAGGCGGACTTCATGGTGATAGCCGGGGACGCCTTCGACGAGTCCACGATTACCCCTGCAACGAGGCACAGGTTCGCATCGGAGCTGGGACGCCTGGGCATCCCCTGCTTCATCGCCCGCGGCAACCACGATCCGCACACCTCGTGGGAGTCCAGCATACCGTACCCCGACAACGTCCACGAGTTCGGGACCGAGCCGGAGTACATCGAGCTCGAGGGGCTCGACGGAGTGGAGATCGTGGGAGCCAGCTTCGCCGACTGGCACGAGGAGAGGAACCTCCCGTCCATGGTCAGGGGCTCCCCCGACAGGTTCACGGTCGCGTGCATGCACTGCGACGTGGACACTGTGGGGGCGCAGTACGACTACTCCCCGTGCAGGCTGAGCGACATGCTCGGGAGGGGGGTCGACTACTGGGCCATCGGTCACATCCACAAGCGGGCGGTGCTCTCGGAGGACCCCTATGTGGTGTATCCCGGCAACATCCAGGGCAGGAAGATCTCGGAATCGGGCGAGAAGGGATGCTATCTGGTCACCGTCGACGACGGCCGGGTGTCCGAGCTCCGCTTCGTCCCGACGCAGGGGATCGTGTGGCGCGACCTCGAGGTGGACATCACCGGGAAGACCATGGAAGGGGTCATAGCGGAGCTCCGTGGCACGGTCCGCGAGGGAGACATAGTCCGCGTGACGTTCAGAGGGTCCGGAGACCTCGACGCGATGCTGAGGCTCCACTCATCGGAGAACGCGGAGTACCTGTCGAAGGTCCTGGGCTGCACGGTCTGCGACCTGGTGGCCGAGACCACCCCGGACATAGACATGGATGCTCGTGCGGGCGGTTCCGACATGACGGCCAAGGCCATAGCGGCAGGGAGGGGGCTCGCAGCGTCAGGCCGCGAGGCCATCCTCTCGGTGATAATGGCCAACACGATCGCCGCCAGGCACCGCGACTACTTCGAGTCCCTGTCGGACGAGAGTCTGGCGGAGCTGGCCGAGGAGGCGACAGGGTTCCTGGTCGCCAGGCTGGAGGGGTCCAGATGAGGATACGCGGCATCGGGATCCGCTCCTTCGGCTCCCTGCGCGACAGGAGCTATGCGGTCTCCGACGGGATGACCGTCTTTCACGGCCCCAACGAGAGCGGGAAGACCACGACCATGGAGTTCATACGCACCGTCCTCGTCCCGTCGAGCAAGAGGAACCAGTACCCGGAGAGGGAGAAGACGGACTCCGGGACGCTGACCTACGAGCAGGACGGGGAGACGAGGACGGTCAGACTGGTACAGAAGTCCGTGGAGGGCGAGAGGCCCGCACTCCCTACGGGGACCGACGACCCGCAGCTGTTCAGGAGCGTGTTCGCCATGACATCCAGGGACCTGGACGACGAGAAGGTCCTCACCGAGGGAGGTATCAGGACCAGTTTCCTGACCGTCCCCGGCGGGGAGTCGATGCCCGCCGCCAGGGACGCGGCGACGGAGAGGTGGGAGGCCAGCCTCGGCAGGAGGTCAAACTCCCGCAGCAGGGCCATATCCCTCGAGTCCGAGATGTCCGATCTGGACCGCGAGATAGCCCAGGCCAGGTCGGTGGCCGACCAGTACGGGGAGCTGGACGCACGGAGGAGGGAGCTGATCTCCAGGCTGAATGGTCTGGAATCCGAGTCGAAGAGGTCCGTGGAGGCGAAGAGGATCCACGACGTGTACGAGTCCAACAGGGGGAACTACGAGAGGCTGGAGTCCCTGAAGTCACAGAGGGAGGCCCTGGGAGGGTTCGTCCCCGTCACCGATGCGGACCGCGCAGAGTTCGAGAGGCTGAAGTCGGAGTCCGTCCAGACGCAGTCCGCCCTCCAGTCACTTACAGAGAGGAGGGGGCGCGAGGAGGCCGACCTCATGGGCGCGGACAGGCGCAGGGTCTCCGCTCACGCCAAGGCCATCGAGGGTCTGCCCGGCAGGCTGCAGGTCTACAGGGACGACTCGAAGAGGCTGCGCGAACTCCAGGACGCCGACAGGCGCATCGTCGTCGAACCGCAGCCCCGGCCGAAGCAGGGCAGGGGCTCCGGGGGACTCGGCCTAGTCGCCGTCGGTGCAGTGCTGGCCGTCCTGGGAGTCATTGCCGCGCTGGCGGTCGAGCCGATGGCCCTGGCCCTGACAGTCGTCGGTGCGGTCATCATCGCCCTGGGGATGAGGAGGCCCGCGACTGTGGAGCAGCCCATGCAGACGGTCAGGGAACCCGGGAAATCAGCAGAGGCGGAGGGCGTCAGGAGCCGCATGTCGTCGTTCGAGGACGACGTGATGTCGATCATGGACGATCTGGGTGTGGATTCGTTCGGCGTCGAGGACGACGTCTCGTTCCTCCTCAGGGCCAGGGACGCGGCGGTCGCCCTCGGCAAGACCGACAACGAGATCATGAGGGCGAGGATGGACCAGGGGGCCGCCGGCAACAGGCTCCTGTCCTTCACGCAGAGGTACGCTGGCGAGGAGGGGTTCAGGGTCAGTCAGGAGAAGACCGCCCGCGCCGCCGCCATCGACCGCGAGATCGCCGTCCTCCGGGACGCGATAACCAAGGCCGGACTGGACCCCGACGTCCCCGAGTGCCCCGTCCCGTACGAGGGCGACACCGTCACCGGCGAGATCGGCGAGGCCCGTCAGGAGATCGGAGCGCTGGAGGAGAGGATGAAGGCGATTCTCGACACCAGGGAGCTGGAGAGGATGATGGACCGCAGGGCCCAGCTGGAGTCCGAGATGCACCGCGTCCTCGATGACGGTGCCGTCGGCCTGCTGGCATCCGCCATCGCCGACGCAGCATGCGACGAGATATACTCGAAGGTCCAGCCCGGAGTGATCTCCACCGCGGACAGGTACCTGTCCATGATGACCGACGGCAGGTACAGGATAGACACCGACCCCCGCCTGAAGGAGCTGTCAGTGCGCTCAGGCGACGAGGTCAAGCCGATCGGCGCCTGGAGTTCCGGGCTCAGGGCCCAGGTCCTCCTCTCCGTGAAGCTCGCCGTGGCGAAGGAGATGGGCGGTGGCGAGGTCCCCGTGGTGCTGGACGACGTGCTCCTCCCGTTCGACTCTGAGAGGAAGGCGGGCGCATGCAGGGCGCTGTCGGAGATGTCCTCGGAGATGCAGATCCTGCTCTTCACCTGCGACAGGGAGACGGTCGACATCTGCTCCTCGATGCCGGGTGTGAGCCTCGTGCGGATGACGGAGGCCTGACGGGGTCACGGCGTTAACCGATTCAAAACCGCTTAAACAAACCATTTTTCAATCATCTTTATAAATAACATATACATACGGTTGCGCGAGGGAGTGCACTGTATCCCTCCTGTCACATCATCACAATCATCACTCGCCTTGAATGCGGCGAACACCGGAACACGCGGGCAACGGGGCTCCGACCTGGCAAATGACGTGCATCCGGTTTGGTTAACTCAATGCGTACTCGGACCGCGGAGGTCCCGGACGTACACAAAGGAAACAGCAGGAGCAAAGGTGCTTTTCCCTCCTCATCACCCAGGAGGGTGCTCATGAATATAGATCCAAACACAACGAAGTACATGGTTAAAGCGAAGATCAACGCCGACGGAATCGTCGAGAAGCCCGATGTGGTCGGCGCCATCTTCGGTCAGACCGAGGGTCTGCTCGGCGACGAACTCGATCTCAGGGACCTGCAGAAATCCGGCAGGATCGGCAGGATCGAGGTCGAGGTCACATCCAAAGGCGGGAAATCCGAGGGTATCATCTACATGTCCTCCAGCCTGGACCAGGTGGAGACCGTCATCCTCGCCTCCGCGCTGGAGACCGTCGACCGTGTCGGACCCTGCAAGGCCTCCATCCACGTCCTGGGGATCGAGGACGTCCGCGTGACCAAGAGGGAGAAGGTCGTCGAGCGTGCCAAGGAACTTCTCAACGAGCTCATCAGGCAGTCCAAGGGATCCAGCTTCGACCTCACCGACAGCGTCAGGCAGAGCGTCCAGGTCGAGGAGATCACCACCTACGGAAAGGACAGGTGTCCCGCCGGACCCAACGTCAAGGACTCCGAGGCCATCATCATCGTCGAGGGCAGGTCCGATGTCCTCAACCTCCTCAAAGCCGGCATCAAGAACGCCATCGCCGTCGAGGGCACGAACATCCCCAAGACCGTCCAGGAGCTCTCCCGCGAGAGGGTCGCCACGGCATTCGTCGACGGTGACAGGGGAGGGGAGCTCATCCTCAGGGAGCTCTTCCAGGTCGCCGAGGTCGACTTCGTCGCCCGCGCGCCCCGCGCCCACGAGGTGGAGGAGCTCACCGCCAAGCAGATCATCAAATGCCTCAGGAACAAGGTCCCCGGCGACCAGTACATGGAGATGAACGGTCTGGTCACCGAGCAGAGGAGCCTCGAGGAGATCGAGGAGGAAGAGGACCGCGAGGAGAAGCACGAGCGCCGCGAGCGCAGGAAGGAGCGCGACGAGGAGCACAGGGAGCGCAGGAAGGAGCGCGAGGAGAGGCGCGAGAGGGAGCCCAAGAAGGAGCGCTTCAACAGCGAGGCCATCGACAAGTACAGGAAGAAGCCCGTCGAGACGCCCGCCGAGGAGCCCGAGGAGAAGCAGGCCGAGCCCGCCGACGTCATCGAGATGCCGGCTGCCGAGAGGTCCCTCGCCGTCAAGGGCGAGACCCACCTGATGGTCCGCGAGGAGCCCGTCGAGACTCCCGCCGAGGAGATCGAGGCCCCTGCCGAGGAGTCCGAGGAGAAGCCCAAGAAGTCCAAGGAGGAGAAGCCCAAGAGGGAGACCAAGACCAGGTCCCTCCGCGGGAAGAGGTCCAGCGACAAGGTCCTCACCCCCGAGCAGCAGGAGTTCCGCGACATGCTCCTCGACCTGTCCACCACGCACAACGCCAAGGTCCTCGGTGAGGGCAACAACCTGATCCGCGAGGTCGCCGTCAAGAGCCTCGTCAACTCCCTGAAGGAGGACTCCGAGAACGTCGTCGCCATCGTGTTCGACGGCGTCATCTCCCAGAGGATCCTCGACGTCTCCGCCGACAAGGGCATCACGACCATCGTCGGCACGAGGAAGGGCAACATCACCAAGATGCCCGCCGACATCACGATCTGGACCAAGGAAGACCTCTACTGAACCAAGAGATTCACATGACGGAGAAGAGACCCGTTGAGACCTGGGACGACTTCGCGTCGATGTCGTCCACCGACGAGATCCTGATCCCCTCCGACCCCCTGGACCGCGTCCTGGGGCAGGAGGAGGCCATCGAGCTCGCCAAGATCGCAGCCAGGCAGCGCAGGCATCTCCTGCTCGTCGGTCCCCCCGGGACCGGCAAGTCGATGATCGCCAGGGCGCTCTCCATGAACCTCCCCCAGCCGAAGCAGGAGATCAGGGTCATCAAGAACCCCGAGAACCCTGAGAGGCCCTTCCTCGAGGTCCTCGATGCCGAGGAGGTCGAGAGGGAGGAGAACATCCGCGCCGAGTCCGTCGGCGTGCTCCTGAAGCCCGAGGAGGCTCCCGCCAACGTCGCAGAGCATCTGGGATACAGGTGCAAGTCATGCGGCAAGTACTCGCAGCCCACCGACCTCACATGCCCCCACTGCAACCAGAGCAAGCTCGACGGCGTCAAGCGCAGCAACCCTTTCCAGGACCTCCTGGGAGGGATGCTGGAGGTCGCGCTCCCCGAGGCGACCGCAGGCAAGGAGAAGGTCCACACCACCCGCACCCGCGACGGTGTCGAGGAGGTCGTGATCTTCGAGAGGGCCGGCGACATGATCCGCATGCTGGACCAGAAGGCCATCGACAAGAGGTCCGAGCTCACCAGGACCAGCAACGAGAAGGTGCTGGTCAAGCTCCGCAGGGACCCCTTCGTCCTAGCCACCGGCGCCTCCGAGACGGAGCTGCTGGGCGATGTCAGGCACGATCCCTACGGCGGCCATGAGAAGCTCGGTACCCCCGCGTACGAGAGGATCGTCGCCGGATCCATCCACGAGGCCCACGAGGGAGTCCTGTTCATAGACGAGATCTCCCATCTCGGAGACCTCCAGAGGTACATCCTCACCGCCATGCAGGACAAGGTCTTCCCCATCGTCGGGAGGAACCCCCAGTCCGCCGGCGCCAGCGTCAAGGTGGACGACGTGCCCTGCGACTTCATCCTGGTCGCCGCGTGCAACATCCAGGACCTGGAGAACATCCTGTCCCCGCTGAGGTCCAGGATCATCGGAGGAGGCTACGAGGTGCTCGTCGACATCGCGATGCCCGACACCCCCCACAACCGCGCCAAGTACGCCCAGTTCGTGGCCCAGGAGGTCAACCTCGACGGCCACATCCCCCACGCCACGGTCGAGGCCGTGGAGCTCATAATCCAGGAGGGGAAGGCGAGGGCCAAGGCCGACAACCAGAACAACGCCCTGACGCTCAGGCTCAGGGAGCTGGGCGGACTCATCCGCGCCGCCGGGGACATCGCCGTCATGGAGGAGTCCCCGCTGATCACCGGCGACCACATCCGCAGGGCGCTCAGGAGGTCCAGGAGCGTGGAGGAGCAGATCCGCGAGAGGTACGGCTCCTACAACAAGGGTCTCTCCAAGGACGTCACATCCGCCCAGAAGGAGAGGTCCTCCTACTACTTCCAGACCGAGCATCTCGACGACACGATGTTCAACTAAACTCGATTCTTGGAGGTCGCACGGCGTTTTCTCCGAGCGACCTCCGCATACCATTTAATCGTTGACCCCGATGACGGCACCATGACGCACCGGGGAGGCTGGACGCTTCTGGCATTCTTCGCCGTCACCGTCGCCGTCATGGCCGCCGTGGCATCCATGCCCGTTTCCGAGGCTCCCTCGGTGGACCAGGACCTGGTCGACGAGTACGGCTACGCAGACGTCATTGTCTACGAGGGCACGCGCTCCTCGGTGTACATTGCCACCAAGGTCCCCGTGCAGGGCTCCGACGGCGGGGTCAGTTACGAGTGGGAGGTGGAGTCCGTCTCGCAGGGCTCCAGTCCCAGCCTGGCACGTCTGTCCGAGTTGTCAGAAGGGTTCACCGTCGTCATGGTCGGGGGCACCCTGGGGAACCTGACCCTGGTGCAGACCGACGTCGTCGACGGGGTGTCCCCGGTCGACGTGACCTTCGAGATGTACGGCGGGTCGCTCTCCGACCTCAGGGTCCTGACAGTGCCTTACTCCCTGGAATCCCAGCTGGAGAACTCCTACACGCTCATGTTCGGCCCCCTGGGCACAGTGGAGCTGGATCTCGTCTCTGGCAGCATAGGCGACCTCATCCCGACGGAGGACATGGTCTCCGCCGACTCCCTCGACATCACGATCGGCGAGGGCATGGTCATCGACAGGATGCTCACGACGGGGTCCAACGGAAGGTACGCATCGGTCAGCGTGGAGCTGAGGGGAGGCCATGTCGGGTACATGACGAACGAGAAGTCCGTCGTCGGATCGCTTTCATACGACTTCCGCAGCGGCGCGGTCGACTACTTCTGCATCGGCGCCGACACCGAGAACGGGAGCAACACTTACCTGTCGGACCTGAACACCTTCTACGTCCAGGGCGACGTCCACGTTCATGTGGACGACTCCGTCGAGGTCCGCCAGGCCATCATAGGGGCGGGCATCCTGGACATCCCCTCCAGGCTCTGGAACGGTGACGTCGCTCAGTCCACCGCATCAACCAACGTGGAGATAGACGCAGGCGACATGCCCCTGAGCCCGGACACGTGCTTCATGACCTCCAACAGGTCCCAGGGCAACGTGTACCAGTTCACCACCTACACGGTCGGCGGCACCCCGAGGACGAAGGCCATGAGCACCGACTGCTACGTCTCGGGCTCCTCTTCAAGACAGCCCGTCTACGGGGATGAGGGGGTCTGGGCGTCTGCCACCGACCTGACCGTCAACGTCGGCCAGTATCTCTACGTGAACGCGCAGATGACCATCAGCTCGGGATCAACCTTCACCGTGTCCCAGGGCGGATGCCTCGTGACCACCGGGCACATATTCCTCGTCGGACTGCTCCAGAACGACGGTGATGTGTACAACAGCGGCGTAATCGAGAAGAGGGAGGGCGGCACCATCGCCGGGAACGAGCCCATCGGCGACGGCTTCGTCGCGTACTGCATCAACGTCAGTCCTGCGGACGGCAGGATCGATGTCATGGCGTCGGACGACGACACGGTCATCCTGCGGACGGACAGCACGGTATACATCAGCCGCATATCGGTGCTTCTCGAGAACGGTGACAGGGAGGTCACCATAACAGCGCCGGAGTCCCTGTACATGGGCGGGGACATGTTCCTCATCGGCCTCAGGGAGGTGTCCGGGGCCAGCTCGCTGGGTGCCTACAACCTGGACGTCATCGGGATCGACGAGGCTGTCCTCTCCTCGATGAGTATAGAGGTGACGGTGTCCTGCTCCCTGGGGTCGGACACCGGATGCTACGTCTACCATGTGGACGAGGAGACGGGCGATGTCGTCGCGATGGAGATCACCGACAGGTCGTACGGGGAGATCACCTTCCTCGCGGACGGGACCGGGCAGTACTTCCTGTCGACCACGTCCCCGGAGGGTATCGACGATTCCGACGGCAGCGTGCTGTCCGAGAACGCTCTCAACATCGCTCTCGCTGCGGTCATCGTCCTCGTCGGGGCGATCGTGGTCTACATCCTGCTCAAGAAGGACTGATGCCGCCGCCGTAGGTGGCGGAGACCATGCGGTAGCCGTCGCCGCCGTCGTTGTAGTAGTGCGGCAGGCTCTCGGTGATGACGAACCCGTGGCGCTTGTAGAACTCTATCGCCTGCGCGTTCCCGGTCCTGACCTCCAGCTGGATGGTCCCGATGCCCTCCATCACGCAGACGCGCCTGAGAGCGCTCAGGAGGGATGTCCCCGCGCCGTGTCCCCTGACGGAGGAGTCCACGGCGAGCAGGGAGACGGTCGCACGGCCCATGTCCAGCCTGGCGCCGCAAAGCGCCCCGACTATGCCGCCGGTGACCGATTCAGCGACGAACTGCCCCTCTGGCCACTGGTTCAGGAAGAACCAGATGCTCTCGGGGGCGAAGTACTCGTCGAGGTTGAGGTTTATGACGGCGAAGATGCCGCCGGCATCATCCGCCGTCGCTTTCCTGACGTAGAACGTGGGATCACTTCCTCTTCTTGGAGGACCTCTTCTTGCCCGACCTGCCGACGGCGGCGATGGCTCCGAGGATGATCACGATCAGGGGTATCAGGATGTAGAGGTTGTCGGAGATGAGCTGGCCGATGTCGCCGAGTCCATCGTCCTGATCCACCGTCTCTCCGGGATTGTCTGGAACGGTGGGCTCCTCCGGCTCCGGTGGATCCACTGTGGATTCGGTACCGACGAAATACGTCTTCGTTACAGTGATGTGATCCCCATCAGCGTTGGTGACGGTGACTGTCAGAACCCTGGATTCTCCGTCACCGGATGCTATCATTTCGTATGCTATGCGGGGGATTTTCGTTGGTACAGGATCCTTTCCGTCACCGAAGTCCCACAGGTACTCGTACTCCCCTTCGGGTGATACCGTCACCGTGAAAGTAGCAGTCTCTCCTGATTCATATGAGGACTTGATCTCGGAGATGTCGACCTTGAATCCGTCATAGTCATAGCATTGGTTGAAGTCGTTCATGAACGCCTGGGCGAAGTAGTCTGCTATGTCCTGAGAGTATATCGCAACCGCGACTTCCCTGTTGTTGAAGAACGATGATGGAGTCCAGTTGACTGACGACACGATGGCCACGTCATCTGAGACGATTCCCTTGTTGTGCACGTAAGGTGTGGTCAGCACTCCGGCCATTATCAGGCTCTTCCCGTTGATGTTCTTCTCGACCGTGTTGTAATTATCAACTCCGGTTCCGAAGATCAGTCTGCAGTCCACTCCTTCGTTTGCCTTGCTTGCCATCATCCCGAGCGGAGATTCGGGACCCATCTCCTGATATGTACCATTCAGGCTCTGCTGTTCTGCGTACAGCCTCTCCTTCGCATAATCGATGAAGTACTCCGTGAAGTCGAAGGAGTTGTCGTTAGACAGAATAGGTGTGATCTGGGCCTGGTAACTGTCGAAGTCTGCATCGCCGTGGCCGTCATACCAGGGTATGGACACCTTGGCGTTAGGGAACTCGTCCTTGAGAAGGGTGACGTCTCCGTATGACATGCTGAAGTCGTTCTGGAAGATCCCGTACATGTAGTCAGCGTATTCTTGGCTTTCGATCACAGCACCCCATCCGCGGTTGCCATCGTTACCCGAATAGACGTTGTAGTCGATTGAGCCGTTCAGATTTGCAGTGGTCCAGTTCTCGGATGTCACAACAACCGTGTTCATGTCTATGATGGCGTACTTGGCGTGGTCCTGGATATAGCGGGCCGAGTCGCCCATGCCGATCATCCTCACATCGGCACCTGCATCGACGAGGGCCAGAAGGGTAGGGGCGCAGTCGGCTACTGCCTCATCTCCGTCCACCGGCGTTCCCTCGATGAGGATGTCGACGTCCAGTTCCGGATTCTCGGTTAGCTTCTCGTATATCAGGCCGCAGATGTTCTTGTTGGACAGGATGTAGACATTGATGTAGAGGGATTCAGTGGCCGATTCGACCGCATCGTAAACGGGTATCCCTCCGCTGTCCGGGAACAGGAACGGTGTGACCGTGGCATCGAACTTCAGATCGGGGTTGAAACCCTCCTGCGTCTGACCGTGGACGTAGTAGAACCAGTCCTCCTCACTGTCGGTGTCGTATGTTCCGTGCCTCTGGAAGATCGTGTCGTTCTTGTCGTCGAAGGACACGTCACTAGCCCACAGGTCAGGATCCTCAATCAATACTTTTCCGTAGCAAAAGGCGTCGACGATCGTGTCGTCCTTGAAAAGGTAGACATCGTCACCGTCGTTGTTTAGGGCAAAATTAGTGGATTTTACAATACCATGGGTTCCTGTGTAATACACCTCCACTCCGTCTCTGTTGACGAAGCTGTTGGGTTCGCCACTGCTCGTCGCTATCACGACGAATGAGTCGGGTTCAACAGTGATCGATTCGGTGAAACTTATGTACCCCTCCCTGCTGCCAAGGTCGGAGTTGTCAGATATGAGGTAGTCCCTGAGATCGACGGGGGAGTCACCGTAATTGTAGACTGAGACCCCCTCGTTGTCATAGGGATTCACCTCGTACAGCATGAGCCCGTCCATCTCGCCTGACGCGTCCGAAGCGTCGGATGTCATGGGCACAATGCAGATGACGGCCGTGACCGCCAAGAGAATCACTAGAGATCTTCTGAGTGCATCCATGAGACGAGATTGTCGGGTGCGCGGTTAAGCATATCGGAGGCTCGCGCACCCGGACATGTAAGGAGTTTCCAGATGGTGTTTCGAATGACCGCTCAGGCCTCCGAGGGGACGCCTGCGGGGGCTTCCTCCTTCGGCTGGTACCTCGAGACGTTCATGCATCTCATGGCGTTCAGGATGGCGATTATGGACACGCCGACGTCACCGAAGACGGCGACCCACATGTTGGTGTAGCCGAACAGGGTCAGGGCCAGGAGTACGAACTTCACGCCCAGTGCGAAGACGATGTTCTGGACCACGATGCGGTTGACCCTCTTCGACAGCCCTATGCAGGTGGGCACCTTCGACGGGGCGTCGTCCATGATCACGATGTCTGCCGCCTCTATCGCAGCATCCGACCCCAGTCCGCCCATGGCGATGCCGACGTCCGCCATCGCGAGGGAGGGGGCGTCGTTGATCCCGTCACCCACGTAGACCACGGTGGATCCGCGGGGGCAGTCCGCCATCGTCCTCTCCAGCGCGTCGGTCTTGTCTGCGGGCAGGAGCTCGTAGCGGATGTCGTCTATCCCGAGCCTGGTTCCCACGTCGGTGCAGATCCTCGCCGAGTCGCCGGAGAGCATGACCGTCCTCCTGACCCCCGCCGCTTTCAGCGCCGAGATTGCCTCCTCCGCGTCGGCCTTGACGACGTCGGAGACGACGATGTGGCCCATGTAGCGGCCGTCGACCGCGACGTGGACGTTGGTTCCGGCGACCTCCTCGGTGCAGTACTCCGCGCCGACGTCGTTCATCAGTCTTTGGTTGCCGACATGGACCGTCCTGCCGTGGATGACGGCCCTGACGCCCTTGCCGGGGATCTCCTCGGCGGTCTCGACCTCCGAGACGCTGAATCCACCGACCTGGGTGCGGAGGATCGACTTGGATATGGGGTGGTTGGACACGGACTCGGCCTGTGCGGCCGTCCTCAGGAGCTCCTCGTCCGCCATCTCCAGGGAGTGGACCCTGGAGACCTCGAACCTGCCCTCGGTGAGGGTTCCGGTCTTGTCGAACACGACCGTGTCCGCCTTGGATAGCGCCTCGAGGTAGTTGCCGCCCTTGACGAGGATGCCCAGCTTCGACGCGGCGCCGATGCCGCAGAAGTAGCTGAGGGGCACTGAGATGACGAGGGCGCAGGGACAGGAGACGACAAGGAACGTGAGCGCCCTGTAGACCCATGTCACCCAGTCGCCGAGCGCCAGGCCGGGGACGACGGCTATGACCAGCGCCGCACCGACGACAGCAGGCGTGTAGTACCTCGCGAACCTGGTGATGAACTTCTCGGTGGGGGCCTTCCTGGACACCGACTCCTCCACGAGCTCCAGCACCTTGGCGGCTGTGGAGTCCTCGTACTCCTTCTGGACCTCCACGGTCAGTTTGGATGAGATGTTGATTGTCCCTGAAACGACATCGGCGCCCGGGAACACGTCGCGTGGCATGGACTCGCCTGTCAGTGCGCGTGTGTCCAGGGTCGATGTCCCATCGACGACCCTGCCGTCCAGAGGGATCTTCTCACCTGGCAGGACGACGATCCTGTCCCCTACGGAGACCTCCTCGGGGTCCACGGTCTCCATCGAACCGTCCCTGAGGACATGAGCGACCTCTGGCTGGATGTTCATGAGATCGGAGATGGACTTGCGGGTCTTGCCCACCGCGCGCCTCTCGAACCACTCCCCGATCTGGAAGAACAGCATCACGGCGACGGCCTCGGGGAACATGACCTCGGTGACGCCAGGCAGGGCCGATATGAGGAACGCACCGAGAGTGGCGACGGTCATGAGGAAGTTCTCGTCGAACACCTGACCGTGGCTGATGTTGCGAGCGGCCTTGAGGAGGACGTCGTACCCGACGATGAGGTATGCGGGCAGGAGGACGGCCAGCTGGACGATTGCGTCCGCGTCCAATATGTAATGCAGCGCGAGTCCGACGGCGAAAAGCGCACCCCCGACCGCCATCCTGCATGCGAAGACGTTCAAGTTATCGCCTTCACTTGAGTCTTACAACCTTGACGTCGCCCTCGACCTTCTTCGCGATGCGGGTGGCCTCTTCGACGATGGTGTCCATCCTGTCTTCCTCGGCGACTATGGTCATCTTCTGCGTCATGAACGCCACGCTGGCCTCCTGGACGCCAGGGATCTTCTGCACATCGTTCTCAATCTTCGCTGCGCAGTTGGCGCAGTCCAACCCTTCGAGCTTGAATACCGCTTTCATGGTCATCACATTTGAACAGATGAACAAGTATTCAACTATATGAACCCTCCGAGGCTATAACTCGGAGGACGTCGATACTGCTGGCATGTCGGCGGAAGGGAACGTGTCCATGCTGCTGGGCGACCCCAGGAAGGCCATCAGGACGATGACTGTCCCCCTTCTGATAGCGCTCCTGGTCATTCAGGTCAACGCCCTGGCGGACAGGGCTTGGTGCTCGGGCCTGGGCACCGACGCCCTCGCCGCCACCGCCATCTGCGCACCCCTGTACGAGGTCATAACCGGCCTGGGCACCGGGCTCGGCGTCGGAGGCGCAGCCGTGGTCTCCAGGTACATTGGCGCCGGCTCCAGGAGGGAGGCCTCCAAGGGGACCGCCCAGACCCTCCTGTTCTCCCTTGTGTTCGGGCTTGTCCTCACACCCGTCCTCGTGCTTCTCTGCCGCGACATTCTTGTCGCTGTGGGATCCGGTGATGTGACCGGCATCTCCTATGACTACATGATCTGGATAATGGTCGGTACCCCCGTCTTCATCCTGAACGGCGCGGTGGCGGGACTCATCAGGGGCGAGGGGGCCGCCAGGATGTCGACCGTTATGATGGTGGTCCTCGCCTTGGCGAACATAGTCCTGGACCCGATCCTCATCTACGGTCTGGACATGGGCATCGCCGGCGCGTCCGTGGCCACGGTCCTAGCGACCACCGTGTCGACGCTCATAGGGCTGTACTACTATCGCGAGTCCAGCTACATCAAGCTGCATCGCTCCGACCTCCGCCCGGATTCCGGGAAGATGAGGACCGTTCTGAGGGCCGGGGTCCCTCAGATGGCTGAGTACACGGTGATGTACGCCATGAACCTGGTTCTGAACTATCTCGTGATATGGTGCGCCGGGTCCGAGGGCCTGGCGGTCTACTCGGTTCCGAGCATGGTGGTGAATATCGCCCTGCTGCCAGCCTACGCGGTTGGCTCCGCTCTGGTGCCCGTCGCCTCTGCTGCGTACGGCCGCGGGGACATGCAGAGGATGAGGGATGCCTACCGCTACTCGATCAGGTTCTCGGCCTGGATGGTGCTGCTCCTCACGGCGCTGCTGTTCATAATTCCCGACCCGTTCATCTATCCGTTCACGTACTCGGACGGAACCGAGTACCTGCGGGGCGAGATGGCCGAGGCTCTGAGGATCTATGCCCTCTGCATCCCGTTCTACTGCTTCATACCCCTGGGCTCCAGCATGCTCCAGGCCCTGACGCTTCCGAACTGGTCCCTGGCGATGTCGTTCGTCAGGAACATAGTCTTCATAATCATGTACGCGGCCGGGGCGATGGTGTCGCTTTACTGGATCTACTGGGCCGTCGTCTTCGGTTCTATGGTGGGCGGTCTCATGGCGTACCTGTTGGCGGACCGCGGTTTCAGGAAGATGGGCGCGGGCCCGAAGGCCCGGCCCGTTTGATCGTTGGTTCGAGTCTCAGTCCTTCTTCTGTTTCCTGAAGCACATGAACCAATCGAGGCAGTACATGTCGGGGTCCTTGGACTCCACACGCTCCTTCGCGGTCCCGCAGGATCCGGCTGTGGGAACGATGACGTCGTCTCCGGGCCTCCAGTTGGCGGGAGTGGCGCAGTTGTCGGAGTCGGCCTTCTGCAGGGCGAGGATGACCCTCTTGATCTCGTCGAAGTTCCTTCCGAGCGAGAGCGGGTAGTAGATGATCGCCCTTATCTTCCCCTTGGGGTCGATGAAGAAGACGGATCTCACGGCCTGGGTTGTGGATGCTCCGGGCTGGATCATGCCGTACTTCCTGGCGACGTCCATCTTGATGTCCTCGATGAGCGGGAACGTGACCTCGGGCTTGCTGATGCCGTTCCACTCTAGCTCCTGGATCTTCCTGAGCCAGGCGATGTGGGCGTACAGCGAGTCCACCGAGAGTCCGATGAGCTCGGTGTTCAGGGCCTTGAACTCGTCGATCATCGACGCGAACGTCATGAACTCGGTCGTGCATACGGGGGTGAAGTCGGCGGGATGGGAGAACAGGATGACCCATTTCCCCTTGTAGTCCTCGGGGAAGCTGATCTCCCCCTGAGTGGTGACCGCCTTGAAGGCGGGTGCGTCGTCGTTGATCAGGGGCATTCTGAACCGGCAGTCGTTTTCGCTGTCCATGTTGTTGACCTCAACCTATTAACGGCGTGAAACTATATTAAACGCCGTTAGATACCAGAATTTAGGTAAAACTAAAAGGTTTGGTGAAGGGGTTTTCAAGCGAGCTTGAGGTCGGATATGGACTTTTCCAGCATCTCCCTGATGGCGATGTGCTGCGGGCACGCGTCCTCGCACTTACCGCACTTGATGCACTCCGTGGCCCTCGCCTTCCCATGGCCTCCCACGAGCCATCCCTCCTGGCCAACGGCGGCCTGGAGGTTGCCGTAGAGGACAAGCAGGTTCTCGGCGTAGAACGTCCCCGAGATCCCGATGTTCTTGGGGCAGACCTTGGAACAGTACTCGCAGCTTGTACAGGGGATCACCGGGTAGGTCTCGATCATCTTCCTGGCATCGTCGATTACCTTCCTCTGGGAGTCGGAGAGTCCCTCGAATCCCTTCATGATGCGGATGTTCTCCTCCATCTGCTGGACGTTGCTCATCCCCGAGAGGACGGTTATCACGCCTTCGAGGTCGGCAGCGAATCTCAGGGCCCAGGACGCAGGGGAGGACCCTGGTTCGGCTCTCTCGAAGATCTCCCTCACCTTGTCAGGAGGGCTTGCGAGCATCCCGCCTTTGACAGGCTCCATGATTATGACCGGGACGTTGTGGCTCCTGGCGACCTCGTAGCACTTCCTGGATTCGATCGACGGGCTCTCCCAATCGGCGTAGTTGATCTGCAGCTGCACGAACTCAGCCTCCGGGTGCGCATCCAGGATCTGCTCCAGCTCGTCTGCGCGGCAGTGGGCGGAGAATCCTATGTGTTTGATCTTCCCCTGGGCCTTCATGTCGCGGACGAAGGACCACATGTCGTAGTCGTCGAAAAACCTGGTGCGGCTCTCGCCCAGGTTGTGGAGGAGGTAGAAGTCGAAGTATCCGGCACCGGTCTGCTTCAGGGACGTCTCGAACTGCCCGATCGCCTCCTCGCGGGTGCTGCAGTTGATCCAGGCGGCGTTCTTGGTCGCCAGCTGGTAGCTGTCCCTGGGGTAGCGTTCGACGAGCGCCTGGCGGATGGCGTCCTCGCTCCCTGCGTATGCCCACGCGGTGTCGAAGTATGTGAACCCTGCGTCCATGAACATGTCGACCATCTTCTTGGTCTGCTCAATGTCTATGGCTCCTCCCTCGAGGGTGGGGAGACGCATGAGCCCGAATCCCAGTTTCCCTATTCCTTTTCCGATTCCTTCCATGAGGGCACCTTCTGTTGCTGAGCATCAGTTATCAGCATTGGATTTAAAGTTAACTCCAAATAACAGACTAAGACCAGAAGGCCATATATCGGAGGGGTCACCTTCTGAGCCAGTGAAGCTCTGGCGGCTCCGGAGGGGCCAGCATGACCCTGTTCTCGGGGACAGTGTCCTGGCTCCCCGCTATGTACTCGTCGAGGTAGAGCCTGATCTCATCCATGACCCCGTCCTCCAGCTCCATGACCCTCTCCTCGTCCCTCTTGCGCTCCACCCTGATCAGTGCCAGTTCACCGCCCTTGCGTATCGCGTTGAGAAGATGGTTGACGAAACCGGCCGACCCGTCGGCGGGCTGGATGGAACCAAGCCTCCTGACCTCGGATTCGCTGGTGTCGGAGATCACCCGTTCAGTGTCGGTGAGGGCGACCCTGTAAGGCATCGTAAGCCAGAGCGACAGCTCGAAATGACGCTTTGGGACAGCGCGCCTCAGACGGGATCTCTTCTCCCCTGATTCGAAGCAGAAGCGGTCGACATCCTCCACAATGCGTCCCAGGCATTCCCTGCAGTAGATGAGGTCCGGATGCACGGGCAGACCAGAGATGCGTATCCTTGAGCACAGGTTGACCATGCTGAAGCGGAAATCGGTCCTCAGGCCCGATGAGGCATTGTAGAGCATATCCGCAAGCTCATGGCAGTATCCGGTCTTCCTCTCGGGGAAGCGCATCATGCAGTGGTACTCCATGGATGTGAGGTGAGGCGTATTGAATTTGCGTCCGCGGATGCGGTTGCCGATCATAATCTCGACGAACATCCTCTGTGTCCTGGAGACGAACGACTCGGCAACGCGGTTGTCCTCAATCAGGCACAGGGCGCATGTCCAGAAGATTCCCGTCTGAAAGAGGTTCAGTCTGCGGGCGTATGCAATTCCGACGGCGTACCAGGACTTCCAGGATCCGGGGTTGGAGTGCGCGCCGGCGTTGGCCTCCCTCTCGAAATCCGTGTCCGAGCGATACATCTCATCCGCGGAGTCAGGCTCCACCACGGGTGTCGATGCGGCGTCTATCGGTGCTCCCGTGTAGTTCAATCTCCAGCATGACGGACAGAACCAGTATCCCAATGGTTCGAATCCGTACTCCTTGCCGCACGAGCAGATGCAAACCATAATTCAGAATCTGTCTGGAGGGGTAATAAATCATGACGACGGAGCGCCAATCGTGATGTGGATGTCGATGGCTCTCCGTCCGAATGGACTTGAGCCTTCTCAATTCTCGAAGCAATCGGAGTTGATTTGGTTGCATTCCCCGAAAATCAATAAATTCGAAAACGGAAATTCACGGTCTGTCTTTTCAGTCCTTTCCGAAATACGTTTCATCGGACATTCAGACTTGCGTCCATCAAAGAAGCAGAAAAACGGAGGCACCCCCTGAGGGGGTGAAGATGTTTCCTCAGATGTACTTTATGAGGTCTCTGAGCACGGCCTCGGGATCCTTGGCCTTGACGACACCGGATGCGAGCAGAACGCCCCTGGCACCGAGATCCAGGGCGGTCCTGACGTCCTCGCCCGTCTTGACGCCGGCTCCGCAAAGCACGGCGACGTCGCCGTTCACTGAGTGGACGGCGTCGACGGTGTCCGAGACGATCCTGGGGTTGGCGGTCGTGACCGACACGTCCCCTCCGATCAGCTCTGGGGGTTCCACGGCGATCATCTGCGGCGCGAACGCGGCCAGTTCCTTCGCCTTGTCCACGGACTCGGCGCATGCGCAGACGTCCAGGCTCAGGTACTTGCACATGTCGATGCAGGTCTTCACCTGCTCCGCGGGCTGCCTGTGTTCGGAGTGGTTGACCAGCGTCCCCCTCACGTCCGTGGAGTGGAGCATGGAGGGGGTCACGAACCCGGTCCCGGATCCAGGCTTGAGCGGGTCGACGTTCTGCGAGTACACCGGGATGTCCAGGGTGTGGGCGACCAGCGCCAGTCCGATGACCGGCGGGCACACCGCTATCTCCACCCCGGACTCCTTGGAGACCTTCTGGCAGATCTTCGCCAGGGTGAGGGCCCTCGTGCCTTCGACCTCGGCGTAGACCTTGAAGTTGACGATGATCTTCGGGGGGCGGAATTCACTCAAGGTCCTCGAACCTCTCTGTGAGCTCCTTCAGGACTTCGGGCCTGGAGGTGTACTCCATCTCCTCGGGTCCGAGGATGGAGGGCATGAACGGGCCCTGGCTCCTGATGAACTTGCTCGCCCTGATGGAGTTCCTCCTGGCCTCGTTCCATGTGTCGTTGCCGAAGAAATCCACGGGGATGTGCTCTCCGCCCTTGGCGCCCATGGGCTCGAGTCCCTGGAGCTTGCCCTCGTTCAGCTGGAATCCGAGGCAGCAGATTCTTGGGGGTCCGTCGAAGTAGACGGGGTCGGAGTCCTCGGGGGAGCAGGGGTAGAACGCACCGTAGTGGGATCCCCTCATCCATCCGGCGACGAGGAAGGTGGTGTTCATGAAGGGCTGGAGGTACTCGCCCACGGAGGGGAGTCCGGACTGGGCGCGGCAGATGCACACGGGGTCGTCCTTTCCGATGTACTTTCCGGCTGTGAGGTTGAGCTTGTCGGTGGACACGACGCATGCGGGTCCGATTCCGCTCCTGGAGTTGATCCTCTTGATCGCGTACCTGGATGTGTCACCCAGGAGGCTCAGGATGCTGAGCGTCTCCTCGGGGGAGGACATGGTGACCCTCTTGTGTCCGATGACGTCCTGGATCTCGACGTCGAATCCCTTCTTGGCCCTGGCGTCGACGACCAGTCCGGTGGTGGTGAACGGGTCGAGGAAGATCCTGCTCAGGGGCAGGGAGTACGCGGAGGGCTCGGTCTTGTCCGCCATGAAGAACAGCAGGGGCTCGGATCCCCTCTCCTCGAAGGACATCTCGGCGGAGCCGGGTCCGGCTCCCTTGACGTTGCCGGAGAACGCGTCGGTCAGGATGTCCTGTCCGGCGGCGTAGAGCTTCATGGACTTGGCGATCTTGGCGGCCTTCTGGAAGCACTCCCAGGCAGCGCCGTGGACGTCCTTGTTGCCCTCGCCCTTGTAGTGTGTCATGTAGAGGTTGATGTCGTCGCCGACGCGGGTGACGTAGAAGTCCTCGATGATGCCCTGTTTCTGGGCGTCGGTCAAGATCTCCTTGCTGGCCTCAAGCATCGAGGGGTGGGGCCTCGAGTGTCCGACGACGGAACCGACGTCGGCCTTGATGACTGAAACTGTGACTTTCTCGGCAGGCATGATTACACCTATTGCTTATGCTGACCCCTTAAGGGGGGTGGCATAATAAAGAATGTGGTGCCGTCAATCGGAGAAGCCGAAGCGGACGGCGCACTCAGTCGCCCTCGGATGGCGGGAACACCTCTTCATAAAGGCTCTGGATGTAGCGGTTGTACATCAGCCCCCTGCGCTTCGCAAGGGCGCGTACGATGTCCGTCGTCCCCGACCCGTACTGGGACGACTTCTTAGTCCTGTGGGCCAGGAAGGGGTATCCGAGGTCCGTGGCGACCTCCTTCAGCACCTTCTTGCGGGAGTCCATGTCGGCCGGCCTGAGCTCGGCTGGGTCTATCCTGCGGACGCAACCGACCACGTCATCGTCCAGGTACGGGTAGTACAGGGTCTTGCCGAAGTGCCTGGCTATGGCGAGCTCGCAGGGGACGGAGACATCCATGAGCCTCCTCACGCCGTCCTTGACGTAGGCATCGTAGTCCCCGTCCGTGCATCCTACGTACTTGGCGCATCCCATGAAGTACTCGTCGGCACCCTGGCCCGAGACGACCACCGGCTCGGGGGCTCTTTCGCACACGGTGAAGAGCTGGAGCTCGTAGGAGATGGTGAAGGGGTCGTCGGTGCCGGTGGCCGAGATCAACCTCCTGATTGTGTCCTCGACGTCGTCCTCCGAGATCCTGACGTGGACCCACGGCAGCCCGATGGTCTCCGAGAGCTCCTCGGCTGCGAGCACGTCGAAGGATCCGTCGGACCCGCACGTGTAAAGCGTCACCGATTCTGCGTAGCGATCCGACAGGCAGGCGGCGAGCCCCGAGTCCAATCCGCCGGAGAAGGCGACGGCAACCCTCCTCCCTTCGACCGCTCTCCTGACCCCGTCGACTATGGCATCCTCCAGCTCCGCGTACCTGAAAGGCATGCCACCGAATCCGCGGGTCCGACTTAAAGCTATCAAATACGGGCAGTGCCATCAGAGCCCATGGACGATTCTCCGGAGTACGACATGGAAGCGGTCCTGGCCCTTCTGAGGGACAGGGGGATAGGGTTCGAGGAGATGCACCACGTCCCTGTGTTCACGATCGACGAGATGCTGGCACTGGACATGCCGGATCCGGAGCACATAGCGAAGAACCTGTTCCTCCGCGACGACAAGAAGAGGGACTACCATCTGGTGGTGTCTCGGGAGGACAGGAAGGTCGACCTCAAGGCCCTCAGGGATGTGCTCGGGTCCAGGCCGCTGAGCATGGCCTCGGAGTCCGACCTGTGGGAGTTCCTCAGGCTTCGCAAGGGCTCGGTCACGCCGTTCGGTGTCCTCAATGACCCGGGGAGGCGTGTGACCGTCACCATCGACTCGTACTTCCGGGACTCGGTCATGGGGATACACCCGAACGACAACACGTGCACCGTCTGGATAGCCTCATCCGACCTGGTTTCGGTCATCGGAGACCGCTGCAAGGCCGTCCAGTTCAGGGATCTGCCCTGAAAAGTTATTTGCGATGCGGGGGATGCGGGGTCGATTCAAATGACAGACACCATGAGGCTGGTTCTCCTCCGCCACGGGGAGAGCGTCTGGAACAAAGAGAACCTCTTCACCGGGTGGACCGACGTCGACCTGTCCGACAAGGGCAGGGAGGAGGCCAGGGCCGCGGGGAGGCTCATGAGCGATGAGGGACTGGACTTCGACGTCTGCTACACGTCGTTCCTCAAGAGGGCGATCCACACTCTCAACCTCGCCCTGGAGGAGATGGACAGGGAGTGGCTGCCCGTCGTCAAGGCTTGGCAGCTCAACGAGCGCCACTACGGTGCTCTCCAGGGACTCAACAAGTCCGAGACCGCCCAGAAGTTCGGAGAGGAGCAGGTCAAGATCTGGAGGAGGTCCTACGCCACTCCGCCACCGGAGCTTGAGCCCTCGGACGATCGCAACCCCGCCAACCAGGAGATGTTCAGGACCGTCCCGAGGGAGTGTCTCCCGCTCACCGAGTCCCTGAAGGAGACCGTCGCCAGGGCCGTCCCTTACTTCGAGCAGGAGATCAAGCCCAGGATGCTTGCCGGCGAGAGGGTGCTCATAGCCGCCCACGGCAACTCACTGAGGGCGCTGGTCAAGGAGTTCGACGGCATGTCGGAGGAAGAGATCGTCGGTGTCAACATCCCCACGGGCGTGCCGCTCGTCTACGAGTTCGACAGGGACCTCAACGTCGTATCCAAGAGATACCTCGGCGACCAGGATGCCGTGGCCGCAAAGATGAACGCTGTCGCCAACCAGGGCAAGAAACAGTGAAAACTTGACCCCGGCGGATGTTCCCGCCGGGGAATTATTCGTTATGCCAATTATTTCGTATGAGAGTCTCCGATTCTGTTCTTTATCAGACAATCCGGTTAGAGGTCTAGGCTCTCGACCCATTCTCTGAGCTCATCCGCCTTCGCGTTTGGGCTCCAGAGCCTGCCCTTCTTCCAAGAGGTCTCATCGGAGCAGCATCCGTGCAGCTTCGACCCGTCACTGCCCGACACGGAACCGCCGGAGGTAGCGAAGGTGACCACGGTCTTTCCGGAGAAGTCGTACGACTCCAGGAATGTCCTGATGATCTTCGGAGCGTCGCCCCACCATATCGGGTATCCTACGAGCACGGCGTCGTATGCGTCCATGCCATCCACGGGTTTTGCGATCTTGGGTCTGATGCCGGGGTCCGCGTGCTCGAGGGAGCTGCGACTCCTCTTGTTGGTCCAGTCCAGGTCGGCTGTGCTGTACGCGGGATCGGCCTCGATCTCGTACAGGTCGGCGTCTATCGCTTTGCTTAGGGTCTTTGCAAGGTGTCTGGTCTCCCCCGATGCGGAGAAGTACGCCACGAGGATCTTTCCATGCATACGACTTGAATCAAACTCCAGGTTAAAGGCATTTCCCTCCGATGCCGTCGATTCCTCCAACTCTCGTCATCGTTAAGAGCAGCAGGGGCGTTAGTAATGCAGAATGATACTGAGGCACCTCTCCTGGCGTGGCCGGCTGATGCTGGCCATCTGCGTCTTCCTTATCGCCGGGCAGGTGTACCTCGACCTACGCATCCCGGAGTACATGGGGGTCATCACCGACCACCTGCAGGCAGGAACCGCAACAGACGTGATCGCCCGCGACGGGGCGGCGATGGTAGTTTGCGCCCTGCTGAGCCTTCTGCTCGCCGCCTGCACCGCGGTCCTCGCAGCCAGGGTCTCCACCGACCTCTGCCACACCCTCCGCAGGCTGCTGTTCTCTAGCGTTGGCGCATTCTCCAGGCAGGACGTGGATGGATTCTCAGCGTCCAGCCTGATCACCAGGTCCACCAACGACGTCTATCAGATCCAGCAGTTCCTGCCCAGGGCCATCAACATGGTCGTGAAGGCCCCGATGATAGGGATCATGGCCGTCTGGAAGATCAGCAGCAGCTCCTTCCAGTGGACATCGGTCACCGTCATCGCCATGATCGTCCTGCTGGCCGCGTTCTCCGTGATGCTCTACCGCGGGATGCCCTACATGCGCAGCATGCAGAGGCATGTCGACTCGGTGAACAAGATGACCCGCGAGGGTCTCGAGGGGGCCAGGGGGATCCGTGCGTACAACGCCGAGTCACGCCAGCAGGCGAGGCTCACCGAGGCCAGCGGGAGGCTGCTGGACAACAGCATCACGCTCGTGAGGGTCATGGCGCCGATGCACGCCCTGGCGTCCTCGATGATGAACTTCCTGACGCTGGCGATATACTGGGTCGGGGCTGGGATCATCCAGTCGGCCGCAGGACCCGGGGAGCAGATGTCCCTGTTCTCGGACATGATCGTCTTCACATCCTACGCCACCCAGATCATCTCCGCGGTCATGATGGCCTCCGGGATCATCAGGGGTCTGCCAAGGTTCATGGTCTCCAGCAGACGCATCTGCGAGGTCATAGACCACGTCCCGTCCGTGCGCGATCCCGATGCGCCCGTGGCCACAGAGGCCCTGGGCCGCGTGGAGTTCCGGGATGTAACGTTCAGGTACCCTGGCACTGACAGGGAGGTTCTTTCAGGGGTGTCCTTCGTCGCCGAACCCGGGGAGACCGTCGCGGTGATAGGCCCCACCGCCAGCGGGAAGAGCACGCTGCTGTCGCTGATCCCCAGGCTATACGACGTCACATCGGGGTCGGTCCTCGTCGACGGCGCCGACGTCCGCTCGTACACGTTCGAGGATCTCAACTCGCGCATCGGCTACGTGCCGCAGACCGCCGTGGTGTTCTCGGGAACTGTGAGGGACAACGTTAACTACGGCGGTGTCTCGGACAGCAGGGATGATGCGGACGTCGAGATGGCGCTGAGGGTTTCACAACTCTGGGAATTCGTCTCAGGGCTTCCGGACGGTCTCGACACGGACCTCGCCCAGCACGGATGGAGCCTCTCCGGCGGGCAGAGGCAGCGCCTGGCGATAGCCCGCGCCGTATGCAGAGGCCCCAGGATATACCTGTTCGACGACACGTTCTCGGCACTTGACTACAGGACCGACAGGGACGTCAGGGACGCCCTGGGCAGGGAGACCTCGGGGGCAACCAGGATAGTGGTCGCCCAGAGGGTGGGGACGATAATGGACGCCGACAGGATCGTGGTCCTGGATTCCGGGCGCGTGGTGGGCATCGGGACCCACGACGAGCTCCTGGAGTCATGCCCCCTGTACCGCGAGATAGCAGAGTCCCAGATGGAGGCGTGCGATGCCCGGAGGTAACGGGCCCAGATGGGCCAGGCAGGACAAGCCCCGTGACCTCAGGGCCGCCATGACGGGTCTGCTGGTCTACATGGGCAGGGACAGGCGCTCGCTCTACGCGGGAATGCTGTGCGCCCTCGCCGCCACCGTGCTCTCCCTGGTCGGACCGCAGCTCCTCGCCAGCATCACCGACAGCATATCGGGAAGCATCCTCGGTTCCACGCCGGTGGACATGGACTACATATCGCGGCTGGGGGTCGTCCTCGTGGTGATGTACGCGGCCAGCTTCCTTCTGTCCGTGGGCGAGACGAGGATCATAGGGGTGGCATCCGAGAGGATCGGCGACAGGATGCGCAGGGACCTTTCGGCAAAGTTCGACAGGCTGCCGCTCTCCTATCTTGAGTCACACAGCATCGGAGACCTCATGAGCCGCATGACCAACGACACCGACACGGTGCGCACGGGAGCGGCCGAGAGTCTCAGCACGGCCGTCTCCGCCGTATGCATGATCTGCGGCGGCATGGCTATGATGCTCTACACCGACTGGAGATTGGCGATGGTCGCAGTCGTACCGACGGCCATGGGCGCCACCATCCTCTACCTGGTCACCCACCGCTCCCAGAAGTACTTCGTGGCCCAGCAGAGGGACCTGGGCCTGATAAACGGGATCGTGGAGGAGACATACTACGGCCACGACGTCGTCCGCACATACAACGGCACGGAGGGGGCCGAGAGGAGGTTCGCAGAGGTGAACGACAGGCTCCGCTCGTCCTCATTCAGGGCGAGGGTCGCCACGGCCATGATGCCGCAACTTATGAACTTCATAAGCAACCTCTCCTACGTCGTGGTCTGCGTCGCGGGGTCCGTGCTGATCATGGAGGGCAGCATCGGATACGGCGTGATCGTGGCCTTCATCGTCTACGTCAAGAGGTTCAACCAGCCCGTGGCCGAGATGGCGGACATCGTCGCCAGGATGCAGTCCGTCGCCTCTGCGTCCGAGAGGGTCTTCGGCATCCTGTCGATGGAGGAGATGGCCCCGTCCCCCGAAGGGCCGCCGATCGGACGCGCCAGCGGCAGGGTGGAGTTCCGTGACGTCCGCTTCGGCTACACCCCCGACAGGGAGGTCATCCACGGATTCAGCCTCACGGTCGAGCCGGGGTCCAAGGTCGCCATCGTCGGGCCGACGGGGGCCGGGAAGACCACCATCGCCAACCTCCTGGTCCGCTTCTACGACCCGGACTCTGGGGGGATACTGATCGACGGCGTCCCGACCACATCCCTGTCCCGTGCGCAGGTCAGGGAGCAGTTCTCCATGGTGCTTCAGGACTCCTGGCTGTCGGACGGGACGTTCTACGAGAACGTCGCCTTCACAAGCGGGGCCAGCAGGTAGGACGTGGAGAGGGCATGCGACTCTGTCGGTATCGGGGAGTACATACGCGCGCTCCCCGAAGGATTCGACACCGTTGTGGGGGAGGCCTCGGGGCTCTCTGCAGGGCAGAGGCAGCAGCTCGCGATTGCCAGGGCGATGGTGAAGGACGCCCCGATGATTATCCTGGACGAGGCCACCAGCTCGGTCGACACCCGCACCGAGAGGAGGATACAGGAGGCCATGGACCGCATGATGGTCGGGAGGACGTCATTCGTCATCGCTCACAGGCTCTCCACCGTCAGGGACGCCGATGTCATACTCGTCATCCGCGACGGGAGCATCGTCGAGTCTGGAACGCATGTGGAGCTGATGAGGTCTGGCGGATTCTACCGCATGCTGTATGACTCCCAGTTCGAGGGATGCGACTGATCCACTCTTTTCGGCAGAGCGTAACGAGGCCCGGATGCTGACCAGTATTCCTTAAACATCTGCGACGTAATCGCTCATCATGTAGAGGAAGAACCTGGAGATCATGGCTGTGGCGGCGGTGGCAATCGCCGTCTGCGCCTTGGCATCCTTTGTCATGTTCGGTGGCGACGATCACGTTCCGACCGTCACGGATCCCGACTACCTCCCCAACCCGATCACCGACGATATGCGGGACTACCCCGACGCCGAGGAGGCTCGGGCCGAGATGGACGAGCTGTTTGCGGCCTATATAGACACCATCCTGTCTGATGATGCTTGCGGAGACGAGATCATGGAGTGTACCCAGTCCTTAGGGGATCTATACGGGGATCTCGAGGTATGGTATGGAATCTTGTTGTGGGATTACAGCCGTGACCCGTCGACCTATTCCGTCCAATTCATGGAATGTTCCTCCGTGATCAATTCTTTCGACATGACCCTGAATGACGTCGTCCAGAGGGGGCTGGACGGACCGAATGCCGACGAGGTCGAAGCCGCCGTGATCACGGTGTTCGGACAGATGAAGTTTGAAAGCATGTCCTCATCGGCCACCGACATTCCCGAGCTGGCCGAGCTGTCGGAGCGCGAATTGGAACTTTGTGACATGTTCTACACCACCCCATCCACTCCTGACAACATGGCGGCGATATTCCTCGAACTGATCGATGTTCGCAACCGCATCGCGGAACTCCAGGGGTACGAGAACTACTCCGAATACGGATTCACGATGAAAAATTGCCGTGACTTCGGTCCCGATGACGTCGCGGGGTTCATGGTCGCCGTAGCCGACAGGGTGGTTCCGCTATTCTACTCGTACTTCGATACCTATCAGCCGCCTGAATACGACTACGGGTGTCCGCAACAGCTGTTCAATGACGTGTCTCAGTTCTTCCACTCGATCTCGGAAGAGTTCGGTCGGCTCTACGATTGCATGGTCGAGAACGATCTCATAGATTTCGATGACCTGCCCACGAAGCCTATCAACACGTATACCTGGGGAAATTTATACAGCGATACGAGGTACGCGTACATCTGCGCCTATCCGTACGGAGGATTCCTGGACGTCAGAGGACTTGTCCACGAGTTCGGTCACGCCGCCAACTATTGTATGAATCCCACGAAGGATTGGGATTACGACATAAGTGAGTCGCAATCCCAGGGCCTGGAGGCGCTGTTCGCCCTCGACCCTCAGATGCTGGACGGTCAGACGGAGGCTGTCAGGTCGGATGTCCTGTCCAATCTTCTCGCGAACATGATTATGGCCTCGTGTTTCACGGAGTTCGAACTCAGGGCGTACGCGGAGGGACCCGACACACAAGAGGATCTGGAAGCCCTGTACGCAGAGGTCGTGTCCAAGTACGGGACCGAGGGTTGGAGTCCCTGGTACTATTACAGTCAACTCTTCGGTAATCCGTTCTATTTCATGAGCTACGGAGTGTCAGCCTTCAACGCCCTGGACATCTTCATCACCGGTCTCGAGGACCTCGATGCGGCACTGGACGAGTACATGTCGATCCTCCTCTACGACCGGAACGGATACATGGGGATGACCGATGCCCTGGGGATCAGATCCGCCCTTGATCAGGAAGATTTCGACCATGTGCTGGATGCATTGGAGGCCATTTACGATCAGGCGGACGGGGGTCAATTTAACGTCGAGAGCGGTATGATGCAGCACTCTGCATCGATGGGAGCATACCGAGGCCCACGAGGAAACCGGGATTCGATGGCGCATCTTCGCGGTGTGACCCACTTACCCATAAATATGGCACGCGCATCCGAGGAAGCATGACAGCAATCAGGGACTCAAGCACCATCGCCGTCTCCGACGGCACCGCCACCGTCCATGGGTGGGTCCAGGACGTCAGGAACCTGGGAGGCATCTCCTTTCTGACCCTCCGCGACAGG
The DNA here is from genome assembly GCA_009911715.1 of Methanomassiliicoccaceae archaeon DOK. Classification (NCBI taxonomy): domain Archaea; kingdom Methanobacteriati; phylum Thermoplasmatota; class Thermoplasmata; order Methanomassiliicoccales; family Methanomassiliicoccaceae; species Methanomassiliicoccaceae archaeon DOK. The sequence continues at coordinate 851,123 of CP047880.1, forward strand.
CACGGCACCCTCCAGGTCACCATGCCCAAGAAGAAGATCGACCCCGAGCTCTTCGAGAAGCTTACCAAGCTCCCCAGGGAGTCCGTGGTCTCCATCACCGGCGACGTCAAGGAGAGCAACCAGACCGCCCTGGGCCTGGAGCTCATCCCCACTTCCGCCGAGGTCATCGGAGAGGCCGCCGTGCCCCTCCCCATGGGTGTGATCGACAAGGTCAACGTCGAGATGGACACCCGTCTCAACCACAGGTTCATGGATGTGCGCAAGCCCGAGATAAAGGCCATCTTCGAGCTCAAGTCCATCATGGTCGACCTCATCGAGGAGGCCGTCAGGGAGAACGGGTTCACCCGCGTGTACACCCCCAAGATCGGGGCCGCCGGCGCCGAGGGAGGGGCCGAGCTGTTCAGGGTCCAGTACTTCGACAGGCCCGCCTACCTTGCCCAGTCCCCCCAGCTGTACAAGCAGATCCTGATGTCCACCGGACTCGACAGGGTGTACGAGATTGGTCCCGCCTTCAGGGCCGAGCAGTCCAACACCAACCGCCACGTGACGGAGTTCATCTCCTTCGACGGGGAGATGTCCTGGATCCAGAACCAGAACGACGTCATGGCGATGATCGAGGGGATCGTCGACCACGTCCTCAGGGGTCTGAAGGAGAGGGGGGCCAAGCAGCTCGAGATCCTCGGCAAGGAGATCAACGTCCCCGCCAGGCCCTACCCCATCCTCACGTACTCTGAGTGCCTGAAGATGGTCAACGACGCCGGGCTCAAGCTCAACGAGGGCGACGACCTCGGTACCGAGGGGGAGAAGATCGTCGGCGACGTCATGGGCCAGAAGGGGATCGACCTGTACTTCATCGCCGAGTACCCCGAGGAGGCCAAGCCCTTCTACATCATGGAGAAGGACGGCACACCCTACTCCTACAGCTTCGACCTGGACTACCGCGGCCAGGAGGTCTCCTCCGGCGGACAGAGGGAGCACAGGTACGACGTGCTCGTGAGGAGGATGGAGAAGAAGGGCCTGAACCCCGAGGACTTCGAGTTCTACCTAGAGGCCTTCAGGTACGGCATGCCTCCGCACGGCGGATGGGGGATCGGCATCGAGAGGTTCCTCGTGAAGATGCTGGACCTGCCCAACATCCGCGAGGCCATCCTGTTCCCCAGGGACCCCAGCAGACTGGAACCTTGAACCTTCTTCCGGAGGGGTTAGCCCCTCCGTTTTTTCATCCAATCGATAATTTAGGTATACCATAATTATATACCACCACCGCATCGGGCGGTCATGCGCGTTACGACCAACGGCGTCTCCATCTACTACGAGGTGCGCGGGAAGAAGGGCCCTGCCCTGATCATGCTCCACGGCAACGGGGAGGACCACAGGATCTTCGACCGTGCCGTCGATTACCTCGAGCAGGTCTTCACCGTCTATCTCGTGGATACTCGCGGCCACGGAGAGAGCTCCCCGGTCAGGGAGTACCACTACCAGGACATGGTGGACGACCTCTCCGAGTTCATCCGGAAGCTGAAGCTGGAGAGGCCCGCGGTGTGCGGGTTCAGCGACGGGGCGATCGTCGGGCTGATGTTCGCTTCACAGAACCCGGGCGTCCTGTCGCATCTCATCGCATGCGGCGCCAACACGAGACCAGAGACCCTCGGCGGTCTCAAGATGGCCCTGGACCGGATCGGTGATCCGGGGAAGAAGGACCCCAAGGTCCGTCTCATGCTCACGGAGCCCGACATATCCGCCGAGGACCTGGCAAGGATAGATGTCCCAGTCACGGTGGTCGCAGGCAGCAGGGACTGCGTGAAGAGGAGCGACACCGAGTTCATCGCAGGCTCCGTTCCCGGAGCGGAACTGGTTATAATGGGTCGCGCCGACCACTCCAGCTACATCGTCCACAGCACCAGGATCGTCGATGTGGTGTTCAAGGCCATGGGCGTCGACACCTCCGCCATCGCATTCGTAGACCGTTACCGAGCAGGACCGATAGCGGATCCGTAGGGGATAGAACAACCGTCGTTCTGATGCAGAAGGGTGGGCCCCCGGTCTACCGGGGGGGGGGGGAAGCACCGGACTGGTCCGGTGTTTGATGTCAGTCCGCAACGAGGATCAGGTCGCAGTCGATGAGTCTGTCCTCCAACTCGCAGTCCTCCCACACATCTCCGTTGTACTCGACATCGTGCATCTCGATCCAGGAATCGATGACGATTCCCGTGTCGGGGTCCACGATGAAGGTCCTCTCCCCGATGTCGCCGCTCTCGGGGTCCTGATACGGCATCACGTAGACGTCGCACATCATCACACCCCACTGGGTGCTGATAGCCTTCGATTCCACGAGCGTGGAAGCGACGATGTCCTCCTCGGTCATCATGAGTCCCGACACGAACTGTTCGACGGTGACGGGTTCCTCGCCGTCGATCAAGTTGAGAGTTCCGTCCTCATTGACGGAATCCACAGTCATGGTGGTCGTCCAACTGCCGGAAATGAATCCCTCATCGGAGGTGTAATCATACAGGTGCTCGTAGGTGTACGTGCTGCCGACCTCAGGCGGAGCCAACCCTATCTTCACGAATTCCGGGTCCAGGGGATCGAACACGGATGTGCCGGTCATGACAGTCCGGTAGGTGTCCCCATCGTAATCGGTGCTATCGACAATCAGGACAAGGTTGGTGTCCGGCTCCACATAGTATACGAGAACCGACCAGTAGTCGGTTGTGAGGTAGACGTCGCACTCGATGTTCCCCAGGAACGTGTCCACGGTCTCGGACCGCAGGTACTCGACATTCTCATCACTGGGGTCTACTATCGTGAAGAGGAACCCGTATGAGACGGAGACGGTGTACTCGTCGGAAACGTTCATCTCGTAGTAGTTCACCGCCTGGACGCTCTGCACAGTGTACCTATCGACGTAGCCCGAGTCCAAATGGTCGTACTCCACCCAGTCGCCAACGACCAGGTAGTCTCTCATTTCCAACTTATCATCGGAATCCATTAGGTATGTGCCGTAGCTTATGCCGGCAACGGCAATCGCCACAACGACTATTATTGCCACGGATTTCGGATTCATGGGTGTTAATCGACTTGTGGTTTTAAAAAACGGCGGATGGGGCCGATGTGATGGGCAGGGTTTTTCGGTCGGATCAGGGGGTATTCGGTCACCCCCCCGATTCCGTTTATATACGGTGTCGGGAATCGAAGACCGATAAGATGACAGCACCGGGCGACACCTATGAACGCGAGCTGAAGGCTCTTCTGGCCGGCGACAAGAGGGCCGTGGAGAGGATGGTCAAGACGTGCAACGCCATGGAGACCGCCGCCTACAACACTATGCTTCTCGAGCCTTTCCTGGTCATCCGCGCCGCCGGGTCGCTGGGCGTCGACCTGGTCGCGCTTCGCTGGGACTTCTCCTTCCCCATCGAGGTCAAGAGCTCGTCGGACCCCGTCATGCACTTCAGCAAGAGCCAGAGGCTGGTGGAGCAGGCGGACACCATGCTCGGCGAGTGCAAGCGCTGCCATCTGGTGCCCATCTACGCCTACCGCCTGAAGGGGTTCCGCGGCGATCCGTGGAGGGTCTTCACCATCCCCACGGACCACCAGTACAAGGGGAGGCACTCGGTCCTGTACAGGAGGCTGCCGAAGCTGGACGTGTCCAGCAGCGGGAACTACATAATGAGGTGGGAGGACGGCATGAAGCTGTCGGACTTCCTGCTTTACACCGGGATGTCAGACTACTCCAGCACGGACTGAGTGGAACCGCCGTCAGAACTCATAGGGCTCATCACGGGTCAGCCTCGGTCAATCATCATCCGGTTCCGGTTCCGGGACGTCGATGCCTCGGATGTAGTTATCAGTTGGGGTTGTCGGAGAAGGAGGCCGCGTAGTGTCTGAGGCCCCGCGGCGTGAACGCGAGGCGGATGTGAGGAGATAGACTGCGGCCGGAGAAGTAATCTAGTTCACTCTTGTTAATACATTGCATTGTATACAGGTGGATGGCGCATCCAATGTGCTGGCATGCATCGATAGATGCATCCATCAAACACTTCCCGGTCGGATTAGATTCTTATTAAATGCTATACAGCCATACCCGCCCATCGGGCCGAAGGCCCCACACGGCAGGATTCAACATGGACGATCTATTCAAGCAGACGGAGACGGTGAACAGTCTCCTGGCAAGGTACGGGGTCAAGTTCGGCATCTACAAGGACGGCAAGTTCAACGAGCAGCTCTTCCCCTTCGATCCCATCCCCAGGGTCATCTCCAAGGAGGAGTTCGACTACCTGGAGAAGGGGCTCAGGCAGAGGGTCGACGCCCTCAACCGCTTCCTGGCGGACATCTACGGCGAGAAGCGCATCATCAAGGACGGTGTCGTGCCGGAGGAGTTCGTGTTCACCTCCTCCGGGTTCCTTAAGGAGTGCGACGGTATAGTCCCGCCCAAGGGCATCTACAGCCACATATCCGGCATCGACCTGGTCCAGGCAAAGGACGGCACATGGTACGTCCTGGAGGACAACCTCAGGGTCCCCTCCGGCGCCTCCTACCCGCTCATCGCCAGGAAGTTCACCAGGATGGCCTCCCCGGCGACGTTCAAGCACTACCCTGTGGAGGACAACAGGGACTACGCCCAGCTCCTCAAGAGGACCATGGACAACGTCAACACCGGAGGCATCAACGTCATCCTCACCCCCGGCCGCTACAACGCCGCCTACTTCGAGCACTCGTACCTGGCTGAGCAGACCGGCGCGGTGCTGGTCACCGGCCAGGACCTGACCGTCGAGGACAACGTGGTCTACTACACCGACTACCACGGCGACAAGCAGAGGGTCGGAGCCGTCTACAGGAGGATCTCCGACGACTACCTGGACCCCATGGTCTTCGTGGAGGACTCCGTCATCGGGGTGCCCCACATCATGTCGGCCTACCGCGCCGGCAACGTGGCGCTGATCAACGCGCCCGGCAACGGCATCGCCGACGACAAGGGGATCTACTACTTCGTGCCCAAGATGATCAAGTACTACCTGGGCGAGGAGCCGATTCTGAACAACGCCCCCACGTACCTCCCGTTCTACGAGGAGGACAGGGAGTACGTCCTGGAGAACTTCGACAGGCTCGTGATCAAGGACGTCGCCGAGGCCGGAGGATACGGAGTGGTCTTCGGTAGCAAGCTTGACGCCGAGCACAAGGCGGCGCTGATAGACCTGATCAAGAGGGAGCCCAGGAGGTTCATAGCCCAGGAGGTCATCGACTTCAAGGACTTGGACATCCTGGAGGGCGACCAGAGGGTGTTCAGGAAGGCGGACCTGAGGGCGTTCGTCCTCACCGCCGACGAGACCATGGTCTGGAGGAGCGGGCTCACCAGGTTCTCCAGGAACCCCGACTCGTTCATTGTCAACTCGTCCCAGGGAGGCGGGTTCAAGGACACATGGGTCCTTTCGAGGTGATCAAGATGAGCAACATCACCACAGAGAAGGCTAACGAGCTGTTCTGGCTCGGAAGGTACGTGGAGAGGGTCTACACCACCTGCATGGAGTTCTTCAGGGGATACGACAGGATGATCGACGAGCAGGAGATCTCCTATCCGGAGTACTGCCGCAGGGTGAGCATCCCGAACGTCTACGCCGACAAGGAGGACTTCCTCAGGAACTACCCGTTCGACGATTCCAACCCCGACTCGATCATCAGCAACCTGATACGCGCCTACGACAACGCGGTGGTGCTCAGGGACGACATAGGATCCGACACGCTGTCCTACATCCAGCTGGCCATCTACGACATGAGGAAGGCCTCACTGGGCGTCGCGCCGCTGATAGGGCTCCAGACCGTCATCGACGACATCTTCGCGTTTTGGGGCTGCCTCGACGACCGCGTCGTCGACTACAGCGAGAGGAGCATAGTCAAGGCCGCCAGGAGGATCGAGAGGATCGACCTGTACCTGAGGTTCGGCCTGCCCGCGGACAAGATATCCTTCGAGGTCAACAGGCTGCAGAACAGGATCGTCAGGACCGGTCTGAGCTACGACCAGGACGCCATCCCCAGGCTGAGGAACATGCTGGCCCAGGAGGATGTCCCGTACGCCGACGCCATCCGTCTCATCGAGTCTATGGTGGATGTCTGAGACAACGTTAACTACTGCCTCATGATTCGCCAGCCGGAGGGATGCTATCCTGGACACCGGAAAGTACCTGCTTGGGTTCCAGTACCAGCTCACGCTGGGCTTCGACGGCGAGGCTGTCAGGCACTCGTACACGCTGCGCTGCGTCCCATCGGACACGCTCAGGCAGAGGGTTCTGGCCTCGCAGGTGTCGATCATGCCGGACTCCCCGCACACCTCGGGGACCGACGGTTTCGGCAACGCGACCATTGAGGGGACCGTCTACGACGGCCACTCCTCCTTCTCCGTGTCCGTCCAGGGGACGGTCGAGGTCCCTTCCGCGGAGCCCGAGGGTCCGGTGCCGGAGTCGCCCGCGCTGGACGACGACGGTATGGTTTTCAAGTACCAGACGCAGAGGACGGAGCCAGGGCCCGCTCTGCTGGGCTTCCTCGCATCGGCACCGGACTGCGACTGCGACGACCTGTCCCGCGCCGTCGGCCTGATGCACAGGCTCCATTCCAAATTCGTTTACGAGAAGGGCGTCACCGGCCCGGAGACCACCGCTGAGGATGCGATGGCCCTCGGGAGGGGGGTCTGCCAGGACTACGCCCAGATCCTCATCTCCCTGCTCAGGAGCAGGGGCATCCCGTGCAGGTACGTCGTCGGGTTCACCGTCGGCGAGGGCGAGAGCCATGCATGGGTGGAGGTCCTCCACGAGGGGACCTGGTACGGGCTGGACCCGACGGGGGACACATTCGTCGGCCCGCGCCACATCAAGGTGTCACACGGCAGGGACTACGATGACTGCCGCATTAACAGAGGGGTGTTCTTCGGTGCGCATCCGGTCTCCCAGAGGGTGCACGCCAACGTCTCCCCCGTCAACGACCAGGAGGTCAGCTCATGATCGAGAACGTCGTCTCTATCAAACTCCCCGTGGACGAGGAGCTCAGGGTTCAGAAGAACAGGATCGCGCCCGAGGGCGTCGGGCCTGATGCGAAGAGGATATGCATAGTCACCGGCACCCACGGCGACGAGCTGGAGGGGCAGCTGGTCTGCTTCGAGCTGGCCAGGTTCCTGAAGGCCAACATGCAGCATCTGAAGGGCATCGTGGATATCTATCCGGCGCTCAACCCGTTGGGCATAGACTCCATAACCAGGGGGATCCCCGGGTTCGACCTCGACATGAACAGGACCTTCCCGGGCAGGAAGGACGGTTCCATGCCGGAGTACATCGCCTCGGAGATCTTCAACGACATCGCGGGGGCGGACGTGTGCATCGACATCCACGCCAGCAACATCTTCCTCAGGGAGATACCCCAGATCAGGATCAACGAGCTCACGGCCGAGGAGCTCGTGCCCCTGGCCAGGTACATGAACGTCGACTTCGTGTGGGTCCACTCGGCTGCCACCGTCCTGGAGTCCACGCTCGCCTACTCGCTGAACATGGTCGGCACCAAGACCCTGGTCGCGGAGATGGGCGTCGGGATGAGGCTCACTATCGAGTACGGGAACCAGCTCAGCAAGGGCATCATCTCCCTGATGGCCCATCTAGGCATGTGGGACGGCCCTGTGCCCTACGTCAGGGAGCCGATAGTCTCCGTCGACGGCAAGGTGGAGTACATAAACGCAGCCAAGGGCGGCATCTTCGTCCCGCGCATCGAGCACTGGAGGGGCGTCCGCCAGGGGGAGCATCTCGGCGACATCGTCAGCCCCATGACGGGCGAGGTCCTCGTGAAGGTCGAATCGCCCTGCGACGGACTCGTCTTCACGCTCAGGGAGTACCCGGTCGTCGACGAGGGATCGCTCATCGCGAGGATACTGAGGGAGTGATTGCATGGAGAGGACCGTGATTTATGAGCTGGAGTCGATGTACAGGGACTCCTTCCGCGTCACCGGGTTCAGGTTCGGATCCGGCGAGAAGACCATGTGCGTCGTGGGTTCTATGAGGGGCAACGAGGTGCAGCAGCTGTACTGCTGCTCCCAGTTGGTCGACAGGCTGAAGACGCTGGAGGCCAGGGGCCTGATCAACGAGGGGCACTCTATCACCGTCATACCGTGCGTGAACCCCTACTCGATGAACATAGGCAAGAGGTTCTGGCCGACTGACAACTCCGACATCAACAGGATGTTCCCGGGCTACGACCTGGGCGAGACCACCCAGAGGATCGCCGACGGCCTCTTCAAGGAGCTCATCGGCTACAGGTACGGGGTGCAGTTCGCCAGCTACCACGCCCCCGGCCAGTTCACACCCCACGTCAGGATGATGAGGACCGGGTTCGAGAGCGTCGAGGACGCCAAGGTCTTCGCGCTCCCCTACGTCGTCCTCGTCGACCCCGTCCCGTTCGACTCGGGAGTTCTGAACTACAACTGGCAGATATGGGAGACCAAGGCCTTCTCCCTCTACACCCAGGAGACCTCGAGGATTGACAGGGCGAGCGCACTGCGCGTGGTGGACAGCGTCACGAGGTTCCTCAACAGGATCGGGGCCATCTCCTACGACGGGAAGGCGGGGTACATCCCGGACGTCATCGAGGAGAGCCATCTCGTCAGCGTCCAGACCAGGGAGGCAGGCATTTTCGAGCCCCTGGTCGAGGTGGAGGCGCAGGTCAACGCCGGGGACGTCATCGCCAGGGTCATCGACCCCTATGAGGGATCCGTGAGGCAGGAGATCATCGCCGAGTGCGACAGCGTGGTTTTCTTCAGGCACTCCGACCCACTGGTCTATGCGGACACGGTGGTGTTCAGGCTCATCCCGATAGGCGAGTTCAAGATCGGCTCAACCGAGAACCGATTCTAAAAGGGTTTTGGGGGGGTGGTTCATCCATCCCCCGTTTTACCTCTTTCGATTGTAACTGTGGATATTTTCCAAGGTCTTTCTAGCGGACATTTCGCAGTTCGTATAATAAGCGAAAGTCACGTAGTTAAGGTTGAGTGATATAAGGCGCGGAGTGGGAGATTCGAACTCCCGTGGAGAATTCTCCACCGGTTTTCAAGACCGGCGCCGTGGGCCAAGCTTAGCTAACTCCGCTTGAGCCGGTGTAAGTGGATTCAATATAAAACTGCGATGGAGGGTCCGCTTGTTCGTAGGCGATCATGACGACTGTCGTTTTCTACGATCACATGTCGTAAGTGCAGACAGGTCGCTGAGTTTCGTATTCATACACGATATCCAACGTGTCCCTTGCCCAGGCCGCCGCATCACCGTGGTTCAGAAGTCTTCCCTTGCCCCATCTCACTTGGAGGTACCCTGCCTTCAGACTCCTTTCAGCCCTATCTATCCCGCTGCCGCCTGAGGTGGCGAACGGCACGATGGTCTTCCCGGCAATGTTGTGGCTGTCCAGGAAGGTGTCGACGATACGGGGTTCGACGTACCACCATATCGGGAACCCTAGCATCACAGCATCATACTGCGACATGTCTTCCAAAGGATCTGCAATGGATGGGCGGCTGGAGACGTCATCGGACTCTATCGAGCTGCGACCGTTCCTGTCGGTCCAGTCAAGATCCTCGATGGTGTAGGGGAGTAAAGGCCTGATCTCATAGATGTCGGATTCCGTGGCAGTCGCCATCGACTTGGCCCCCGCGACAGTGTTGCCTGTCGCGGAAAAGTACGCGATGAGTGTCTTTCTGGTCATAATTTCCAACTTCCATTCTTCGACCAGATTCAACACCATGCATCATTTCGGCCATGACAATCGAGATGGAAATGGAACAGGGCCGGACTTCCGCCGTAAAGGAGGAAACTGAACATGAGCTTTCGAGACTGCCGACCCTGGTTATGATTCCGGCGGTTGAATCTATGAAGGATATTTTGCTATTTAAATATTGGTTTACCCATCCATCCAGATACAACCAATCCGAACAAGGTTCACGACGCAGCGATCTGCCCCATCGGCACCTCGTCAGCATCCTTCTCCGGACGCCACATCCGTCGATGAATTTCGCTAGGATCGCGAACCACACAGCTTCCATGTGATCCCGCATTCTCCCGTACGGATTCGCACGTTCGAATCCGGTGGAAGCGTACACGTGAGGGGGTTTTCCCACCGGTTCTCCTCCGTCGATCGCTCGTAGGTTTTGTTTTATTCTGCCAACGGTCATCTCGCGCTCAATCTGGATGGTGTGACGATAAAGGGCAACACAGCCACAGATAACAGAAGCGGTGGAGTAATCGCATATACCATCGATTCAGGCCATCTCACCCTCGATCTCGAAGGCTTGACGATAAAGGAAAACGGCACATCCGATGCCTGCTCCGTCATCGTCGAATTCGAATCCAGCACCAGCATCCCCGAGGTCGTGCTGTCCGGGGTCTGCGACATAGACGGGATCAACCGGGTCTATAGCGGGACCAGGATAGCCGGTCCGTTCATTCAGGCGGAGCAGGGATTCGCCCTCAAGGACCCCGAGTCGTCCATCATTCTGATACTAGGTGACGATTTCGAACAGGGGGCCCTCCTGATCGAGGGAGACGCGGAACCAGAGATGTTCTCGCTGGGATACGGAAAGCTGCTCAGAAGCTCGGACGACGGACTTGCCGTCTACAACGGCGTCGGGGTCACATTCCAGGGATGGAACGAACAGGAAACCCGCTTTGTGGTTCAAAACGAGCCGATTCCGGAGGATGCCTACCCCGCTTTCACCAGGGACGGCTTCACGCTGAGCGGATGGGAGACATCCGACGGGGAACCCTGGGACCCCAACACAGCGGTCTCCTCTTCCACAGATGTTAGGGCCGTTTGGACGCCCGTAGAACCTGATCTGAACATCACCGCGACCTCCGATGGGTCATCTATGAGACTCGCTGCGGGATACAGCACCCAGTTCGAGGGCGCGACGGTCTCCCTCGCCTGGGGCGACGGCACACAGGGGAACACGCTCGTCGTCTCGCAGAGGGGCCAGTACACCGTGACGATGACCATCGAATCCGAAGGGGAAACATGGACCTTCTCCGAGACCTACACAACGGGCAACATGGTGTCGTCCGTCGACGATGACGACGAGGCCGAGAAGACCGTGGCGTGCGCCGCGGCGGCTGTCGCAGCTGCCATCATGGTGCTGATCCTGATCGCCGAGTACCGCAAGAGGTAAACCGATTCCCAAACTCCTTACCCATCGCACGGGGGTCCGTACCGTGCTAATCACTTCTCCGCCAGAGGATGTCTGAACCACTCGGCGTGTAGCTGGTGGTCTACAGTGTCCATATCGTCTCATCCAGGAGGTCTGTGCAGTGGCAGTCGTCACTCAGATGGCCTTGAGGACGCACCCGTCTGGTAAGCGGGCGGGGGAGCCCCCGCGCTATTATTTTGTTATTTTCAAAACCTTGTCTCTTTTGCGTGGGTTCGCAAGGATTACGCGGTCAGATGGTTTGGGATGCAATCTCTTCTGAGAGGATTTCATCGTTCGTCTTTTCATTGGGCCACAGTCTGTCTACGGCCTTCGTCAGGATCGCGAACCACACTGCTTCCACGATGAGGGATACGACGCACGGAAGCACCGCCTCGGGCATGGTAGCGGCGAACAGGCCCATGGTCAGGGAAGCACTCATCCCTGAATTCTTCCAATAAGAGAAGGTCACATAATTCAGGCCGTTGGTCCTGTTCACCTTCAGCTTCTTCATCGCGTAGACCAGGACGATCGAGACTAGGAAGATACGGAAGATGCAGGCGACGACCAGGCTCAGGACGACCATAGGCTCCGAGAAGACGAACTCCTGTCTGGAACCCAGGCCCACGAACACCAGGATGAACATCATCAGGTTGATGAAGACCGTCTTGGGAGCCTGTTTGAGATGGAGCCTTTTCAGCGGTATCGTCAGGATGAACGGTATGAGGATGAACATCAGGATGTACCTGAGGACCTCGAGCGGATTGACCGAGTTGCCGATCAGTGTATGCGTGATGATCGGGGTGAGCGCGATGGCGACGACGTAGATGACGGCCAGGGACAGCACCGCCAGTTTGGGGTCTGCCCTGAGGAAGAGAGCGGACGGGACGACGGAGATGGCGCAGGGGACGGCGGAGAGCATGACCCAGCCGGTCCAGAGGGCCTGGTTGTCGATGAACAAGAGACCCGTGACCAGGGTGAACCCGGTGCAGATGATGAAACAGCACAGTATGTTGAGGACGATGGGCTTCTTGTAGTCCCCGAAGTCGTGCCTGCTGAACTGGATACCGTCCAGAGCCACGGCCATCTGCGCTATCAGCGCTATCATCATGATCGTGGAGGCATCGGGACTCCCGAAACCGAAGATCAGGGCCAGGATTATGGCGACCGCTATCCAGACTTTGATGTCCGAAAGGATGTTCAGCAACGGCATGCGGTGGAGATTCGGCATTCGATATATACACGTTGCTGTACAACAGCGGTAAACGGACATACATGCATTATATCTTAAATTCTCAAGACATATGTCGCCATCCGTATATCGAATGGGAGCACCTATGTTATGTCGACCTGCGGGACGAGGCCGAGCTGAAGAACCTGATGACATCCGCGACGGGGTCGTCGGTCGGGACCGCGCCTATGTCCTTGGCGAACCTGGAGGCCCTGTGGTCCAGTATGACGGCGACGCCTCTGTCGTCCTCCATCCTGATAAGCCTTCCCGTGGCCTGGTTGATCTTCCTGACGGCGGGGACCTGGCTGGTGTACAGCCATCCCTTCCCTTGTCCGTACCTCTGGTCGTAGCGGTCGCTCATGGCCTTGAGCTCCTTGGACGGAGGGGGGAACGGGATGCCGACGATGATGGTGACTGACAGCTCGTCTCCGGGGAAGTCGATGCCCTCCGCGACGGATCCCCCGAGGACCGAGAAGAAAACCCCGTTGTGGCCAGACTTGAACCTCGCGAGGCTCTCTGCCGTCCTGCGTTGGTTCCCGGACTCCTCCCAGTACTTGGGGCGGTCGATGTGCCTCTCCAGGTATGGGCGCATGCTGCGCATGTAGTTGTACGACGTGAACATCACCAGGATGTTCTTCTCGACGGCGTCGCAGATGTCCACTATCATCCTCTCGATGCGGTTCTGCATCCCGGGGTCCTCCCTCATCGCGTCGTACTTGGTGGTGACGTTCCTGGCGTAGACCACAAGCTTGTTCTCTGCCGGGAACGGTGAAGGATAGGTCCTGAACTTCGGGTTGTTGCCGAGGCCGAGTACCCTGGCGTACTGGTCGAGCGGCTTCAGGGTGCCCGACATGTGGAGCGTGCCGGGGACAGTGTTGAGGAAGCGAGAGATCTCGGAGGGGTCGATGCATGTGGCGACCAGGTACTCGCCGTCCTTGTCGGTCTTGATCGACCTGACGAACCGGTCGGAGCCGGAGGAGAACCATGCCTTCATCTTGACTGCCAGGTCCTCGACGTACGAGGTCCTGTTCTCCCCACTGTCGATGAGCCTCTCCGTCCTCGCCTCCCCGAGGTCGAGGGCCCTCTCGACGGCGGATTCCAGGTCGGAGCGGGACATCCCGAACTTCGCCATCATCTTGTCCTCGATGAAGTCGTCCGTGAATACGTAGTCGTGTTCGTTGAAGCCGAGCTTCTCGGTCGCAGCCGCACGGATGCACACCTTGAAGAAGTTCAGGAAGGTGTCCAGACGGACCTCCTCCCATACGGTGGGGTCCCTGTAGGTCGGGCATTCGTCGATGGCGTTGTCGACCATCTGCTTGTCGATGACGAACGTCTCGCTGCCTCTGGCCGCGTCGAGGAAGTTGTGGGCCTCGTCGACGATGACCATCATCCCGCGGGGGTCGCCGCTCAGGTCCATGTTGGCCATGAGGCTCTCCCTGATGTCGGGGTTGAGGATCTGTATGTACGGGGCCGCGATGACATCAACCTTCTTCAGCAGGAGCTTCTTCGCCTCATAGGGGCAGACCCCCAGCTTCTCGCAGAACCTGTCCAGGTCGTCGGACGACGGGATGTTCTCCCTGCAGTACCTCTCGATGTTGTCGATCTCCGTCTTCAGACGGTCGTAGAACCTGCAGCCGCCCGCTTGGCCCTTGATGCTCTTGTTCCTGCGGTCCTCGCACATCATGGAGAGGACGTTCGAGGGTATCTGCTCGAAACCGGACGTCCCCCTGAACAGGGGGCAAGACTTGTTCCTGCCCGTTAGCGCTATCCCGGACACGCTCTTGATCCTCGAGATGGCGCGGAGCTCCTTCATCACGGCGTCGGTCTGGGTGATCGTGCGGACGACGTAGACGATCTTCTTGCCGGTGGCCTTTGCGTGCTGCAGGGAGGCGGCGAGCGAGACTATGGTCTTGCCCGTTCCGGTGCCGGACTCTATGACGACGTGGCGGCCCTCGTCGAGGAAAGAGCGGATGTCGCAGATAATGTCCAGCTGACACCCCCTGGGCTCGTACGGCATGTAGGGGGCGTCGCGGTTCTCGGACTGCACCAGCCTGGGCTCGGGAGCCCTCCTCTCCTGGATGCTGCTCAGGCTGGACTGGTTGCTGGTAACCAGTCCGTCGGCGGTCATCCCGCATCTCATGCAGCGGTTCGAGCCAGGGGCCAGAAGGCTCTTGCATCCGGGGCAGAACAGTCCTTGCATGACACGGCAATCGGGGTTCCATAGATAAGCCTTCATAGGGGGTGGCCGAACGGGCCGAATAACCCCGGTGTGTTCGGTTCCCGTGGCCAGCGGCGACGGTCATCCCGACTGAAGGTCGGCGCGGCGGGATAGGATGATATCCGAGTACGGGGATTCCATCCCGATGTGTGCTAAGGTACTCATTCTGTCAGGATCGCCCAGGAAGGGCGGGAACACCGAGACTCTGTGCTCCAAGTTCGCAGAAGGCGCAAAGGACGCCGGCCACGACGTGGAGACGGTCCGCGTCTGCGAGAAGGACATCCACTTCTGCACAGGTTGCGACTCCTGTGTGAAGAGCGGCAGGTGCGTCTACAAGGACGACATGGAGGAGATAAGGGAGAAGATGCTGGACGCCGACGTCCTGGTGTTCTCTTCACCGGTGTACTTCTACACGATATCCGCGCAGATCAAGGCCCTCATAGACAGGATGGTCCCGTTCTACACCAAGCTCAACAACAAGCAGGTCTACATAATCGTGGCCGCGGCCGATCCCGACGAGTCGATGCTGGAACTCGCAGTGGACAGCTTCAGGGGCCTCACAAGGGACTGCATGGAGGGCGCCGTAGAGAAGGGGGTCATCAAGGCCACGGGCGTCTGGGAGAGGGGCGCGGTCGACGCCACCGACTTCCCGAGGCAGGCCTACCTGATAGGCAAGTCCGTCTGAACGCCGGGGGGGGGTCAGACCCCCGGTCACGGAACGGCATTAATCTATTATCCTGAATCCGGTCTCGTCGCCCTCGGCGTCGTACCTTATCTTCCTGTAGTCGAGCACGTCGCGGATCGTCTTCACGTGAACGCCGCGACCCACGTTGAGGAACTGGTTCTCCACCACGGTGGTGCCGTCGTACTCCGCTGTGGGATGGAGGCCGAGCCTTAGGAAGGCGGTCTCGGTCTGCATCGCGTATATGTGCCCCTCCCTGTCGAAGATTGGCCCTCCTGACTGGCCGGTCAGGCCGGGGGTGGACGTCTCCACGTAGAGGAGCTCGAAGAGCCCGTCCTTGGACATCCCGCGGTTTATGGTGCGGGTGTGGATGCCCTCGTTCGGGAACAGGAGGTCGCGGAACGGGAACTTGGGGATCCTGAACGCGTTGGCGGACTCGTCGAAGTTGCTCTGGATCTGTCCGTCGGCGAACGGGAAGCCCATCCTGCACAGGCTCGTGCCCTGCCTGACATGCGCGGGGTCTTTCAGCACGGGGTACTCGCTGACCCACGAGGGGTCGAAGGGCTCCAGCCTTCCGACCGCTATGTCGACCTGCCTGTTGACGAAGACGTTGTTCAGCCTGACTCCGTCCCATCCCCACCAGAACGAGTGGTTGGTGATGTAGGTGGGGTCCGGTTTCACCTCCATGCTGGGAGCTCCGGGACGGGTGCTCCTGGACTCGTTCAGCTCCCTGATCTCCTTGAGCTTGTTCTGGTCGGTCTGGTACTTCATGAACGAGTCGTAGATGTGCCCGGCGGTGACGATCCAGCCGTCGCGGTTCAGGACCATGAACGTCCCGCACTGGGTCTTCACCTGGCCGTCGTACTGGCGTATGGATACCACGACCGGCCTCACGAACTCGGCGACCTTCTGGCAGGCGTCAGCGAACATGTCGCTCCAATCTCCGACTAATTATATATGCCTGGCTCATGAAGATCCGAAGGCCCTTGCGTAGGTCTCGTCCATCTCGGGCAGATGTACCACGAAGCCGACCGGGATGCGCATGCCGGTGGCTTCCATGACCCTTCTGGCTCCCTCCTCTCCGAAGGCTCCGCAGAGCTCTATGCAGCCGATCCCGTCACTCTCGAGCGTCGCAGCCTCCCCGCAGGCCTCTTCGATGTTGCGGACCCCCACGAAGACGCTGTCCCCGTTCCTGACCGACGTCCTCTCCACGCCGGCCAGGTCTTCATTTATGAATATGAACGCGAAGCGCATGCCTCCGAATGGGTATGAGGAGGTTAACCGTATCCCCTCGCAGGAGGCGCCGGCACATGGCTAATATAGGCGCGCGTGGATTGAGGAGGACGGTCTAAGATGATATCGAAGGAGACTCAGTACAGGATCTACGCCGGTACGCGCAAGGACGACTACACCGGATGGGAGAAGGTGGATGTCGATCCCGCTGAGGATGATAACATAGACTTCTGGTCCCTGAATCTGGGGAACGGTTACTTCCTCGACAGGGTCACCAAGAACGTCAGAGGACTGCTCGGCGTCAAGAGGATCAAGTTCAACAGCGTCCGCAGGGACCGCTCGATAGAGGACCCCGACGGCGAGTACAGGGACATGGACCTCAACATACTCTTCGATGTGGAGATCAAGGTGTCCAACGACGCGATAAAGTTCGACGCCAAGAACAACTCGTTCGTTCTGCTGTCCAGGGAGCCCATAGACTGGGAGGAGTTCTCCGAAGGGGTTCCGACCTTCGAGGACCCGGAGATAGAGAAGAACTACGCGAGCTTCTACTCCTGACGATCTAGGGTGTAGCGAGCCTAGTCAACAGCGCTTCGGTTAATACTCCGGCCGTCCAGTGTTCAGCATGGACGGAGAATCCGTGTCCGAGGTCCTCGTGGAGTCGGCTTCCCAGGTTTACCAGTACATTTCCGACATGCAGTACATGACCGACCCGCCCCTGGGGGTCTCGATGACCGAGGTGTCCTCGTGCGATGTCGGAGACGGGTTCGCCGTCCTCCACATAGACGGTCAGATGCCGGATGCGAACGGCCTCATGCTCATGGTGGGGGACAGGATCCTCCAGGAGTCCGAGGCTGGGTTCGACCGCTACGACGAGGTGTCCAGGACGGTTGTCGTGAGGCCGGGATCGGAGGTCCTGGCTCTGATGAGGGATGGATCGCACAGGGTCTGTCTACTCACAGACATGAAGTTCCTCATATCCGTCGTGGGCGATTTCTACCGGCGCTACGGCAGTCTCCTCACGCCTCCCGAACTGGATGTCGTCTGCACCGCGCCTGTCTATCCGGAGAGCGGAGAGCCGACCGATGAGCAGCGCGACGCGGTAAACAGCATACTGACCAACAGGATGTCCTACGTCTGGGGGGCTCCAGGCACTGGCAAGACCCAGTACGTCCTCGCCACATGCATCAGGGCGGTGGTCGAAGCCGGAGGCCGTGTAGCGGTGTTCGCGCCCACCAACAACTCCGTTGAGCAGGTCCTGAGAGGAATAATCAAGGCCTTCGACGGCGACAGCCGCCTCACAGGGTCTATCCTCCGGCTGGGCGTCCCGACCAGGGCGTTCTACAGCGAGCATCCCGAGATGTGCGAGGACCGCCAGGCACAGAGGAGGCTGGACGCCTGCCACAGGAAGGCGGAGTGTCTGGAGGAGGTCATGTACGAGAGGGCCTGCGACTGTCTGGAGGGCGAGATCCTCGACGCCATACGCATCGCACGCGAGGCGTCCGCTGTCTCGGGAAAGGTGCTTTTGGAGGACGTTCCCGAGCTCAGGGAGGCGGTGGATGGGCTGAGGGGATTCCTCTCGATGCGTCCCGACACGAGGGACAGGATGGGGGACTTCGACGACAGGGACGCCCTCGAGGTCCTCTCCGAGATACGCTCCATGATATACGACAGACAGCGTCCGGCCGTCGAGATAGAGGAGTATTCCTCCTGGTCGGATGCGGACCTCCTCGCCGCCATCTTCGAGACGGAGAGGGAGATCGAGGGGATGAGGACGGGAGGGGTCTCTCGCAGGCTCGAGGATGCGAGGATCATCGCATCCACACCGCATCAGTTCATCTCGCGCCTCCGTCCCCACGGATCCAAGGAGGACGGTCGCCCCGAGCTGTACGTGGACCACATCTTCCTGGACGAGGCCGGATACTGCGGTCTGATGCAGGCGGCATCATTGTTCACGAACGGTGTCCCCGTCACGTTCCTGGGGGACCATATGCAGCTTCCGCCGGTCTCTCAACTCGATGACGAGGTCCTCAGGTCGGCCGCATTGCGCGGTGGCAGACTCCGCTACGGGTTCCTGTGGTCGCTGTCGGCCATATACTGCGAGCAGCTGCTGTACAAGGGGCCGGGTTCCCTCGTCTCCTCGTTCGTATCCGGAGCCGATCCCGAGTTCTGCGAGACGGCCAGAGGTGACCTGACGCAGTCCCATCGTTTCGGAACGAACCTCGCCAGGGTTCTTGACCGTTTCGTGTACAGGAACGGCCTGTCCGGCTCTCCGGACGGAGGCGACCTCTCGATCGAATGCCTGGACGTGGTCTGCGACCACAGGGACGGCAGGGAGAACCTCCCGGAGGCGCTGGCGATCAGACAATTCCTCAGGGAGGAGTCGTCGGATGCGTCTGAGATCGCGATACTGACTCCCTACTCGGTGCAGCTGGCGCTCCTGAAACGCAAGGTCGGAAGAAAATACCGTGACAGTGTCATGACTGTTCACGGTTCCCAGGGGAGGGAATGGGACACAGTCATTCTCAGTGTGGCCGACAACGGCATCGCCTCCAGGGACGTTCCGCTGAGGTTCACCAGCTCCCAGACCCCGATAGGGATGAAGGTGGTGAACACTGCAGTATCCCGGGCGAAACGCAGGCTAGTGCTTGTCTGTGACCGCGGGTTCTGGACTTCCAGAAAGGACGAGCTGATAGGCGGGATACTGGGAGAGATTCCCCCGGACCGTCTCCAGGAATCGGGCGGTACGGGGGACGTCACGGGACATTGAGGCCCGTGACGCAGAAAAGTGCGTTCAGTCGTTTATCCCGAGGGCGTTCATGATCTGGCGGAGGCTCTCCTTCATGTCGATGACGTCGGACCTGACGTCCGCGATCTGAGATCTCAGGACACGGGTCTCCGACTCGACGGCCTCGAACCTCCTCTCGTACTCGGAGAGGTCCACGGATGCGGGCTGTGCCTCTACAGGGGCCGGAGAGGCGGCCTCGGCTTTGAGTTCCTTGACCCTCTCAACGAGGGTGTCCCTTCTGGACCTGAGGGAGGATGCCATCATGGACAGCTTCTGTTTCTCGTCCTCGTCCCCGTTCATGTCCGCACGGAGCATCTTGATCTCGATGCCCATGAGCTCGTCGGTCACCGACTCGATCTCCTCAGTCAGCTCCTCCACCGTGCCCTCCGGCTTGATCTGCGGGGCGGGTGAGGATTCGTCCTCATCTCCCACGAACGGGCGGCTGTCCTGGTGGACGTTCTCGTTCATGTCCTTGTCCATGGAGGGGACCTCCATGCCGGCGGCGATGAAGGACTCCTCGATTTCCTTCTTCCTCTGAAGCAGTCTGCCGATCTCCGCCTCTATGCCAAGGACCTCGTCGGCCTTCCTAGCAGCCTCTATGGGGTCCACGGGCATCATCTCACGCAGCTTCGATAGCTGGTTGCCGAGTCTTCTGGTCTCCGTCTGAATGAATCTGAGCTCGCGTTCGTACTTGCTTCCGGGCATGTTTAATCCTTCCTCTTCTTTTTCTTCTTCTTGTCCTTGTCCTTTTCGGACTCGGCAAGGGCCCTGAACGTGTCGTAGAGGTAGTCGTCGTAGAAAATCAGTTCTCCCAGCGCCTCCAGGGCATACGGGTCGTCTAGGAGGAACTTCACCATCTTCTTGGATTTGAGAGCGGCCTCCCCGATGTCGTAGCACATCATCTCGACTATCTCGTCACAGTACTCGGCGCGGACCTCGTCAGCCTCGAGCTCGTTCTCGAGGTCATCCGCCGACAGACCGTTGATGTACTGGTCGTACTTGACGGGGCATTCGACCACATCGGTGTTGTCGAGGTCGAGTCCCTCCAGCAGGCTGTCGTCGTCCTTCATGTCGGCGAGGACGCTGATGTAAGCCGTGAGGTCCGCTTTCAGGTAGTCGATGAACTCCTGGATCTCAGCGATCCTGTCCTCTCTCTTGAAGCGCCTCTTCCTCTTCTCGAGGTCGGCGATCTCCTTCCTCTTCCTCTCTACGGCCCGGGAGATGATCCCGATCGCCTCGTCGATGGTGTATTCGGCCTCCATTCTATCGCTAGTGTATCGGAGCACTCCACTTATAATACAAGCGGACTGGTTTTTCGTGTTTTACGCGGCATCCAGACATTCTCTTGGGATGGTTTTTTAAGGATATATCATCCATCCATGATATTCTGCTTTATAGTGTACATAGCAGATACATGTAAACGGTTCTTATCATGCCGAGCGAGGAGCCCACGCTACTGGAACTCGAAGCCCGTTGCAAACGCGGGGATGCTGAAGCTCAGTACATTCTGGGAAAGAAGTACTACGAGGGGGACGGCGTCCCGCAGGATTACGACCGCGCCGCCGACCTTCTGCGCACATCCGCGGAGGCAGGCGATGCGGCAGCACAGTACACTTACGGGTACATGTGCTGCTATGGCATCGGCGTGCCCGTGGACAAGATCGCTACCATAAGGTGGTACAGGAAGTCCGCCAACCAGGGCTATGTTGAGGCCCAGTACGGTCTCGGGTACATGTGCGACATGGGTGAGGGCGTCAAGGTGAACAAGATGGAGGCCGCGAAATGGCATCTCCTCGCGGCCGACAAGGGTCATGCCGGTGCCCAGTGCAACCTTGGCAACCTGTACTTCAACGGATACGGTGTCAGACGTGACAAGCAGGAGGCGTTCCGTCTCTACCGTGCATCGGCCAACCAGGGCAACGTGGACGCCCTCTTCAACCTTGGAAGGATCTACGAGACGGGCGACGGAGTGGAGCAGGACGACGAGGTCGCTCTCCGTTTCTACCAGGAGGCCGCCGTCCGCGGTGACGCGCACTCGATGTTCAACCTGGGCGTCCGCTACATGACGGGAAACGGGGTGCGCGTCGACGTCCCACTGGCGGAGAAGATGCTGGCAGCATCGGCGCGTAAGGGCAACGACGAGGCCCTCTACCTTCTGGGCACTATGTACTACAGCGGAACCGGGGTGGAGCGCAGTCTCGAGACGGCCGCGAAACTTTTCGAGAAGGCGTCGTTCCAATGGAACGACCAGGCGATCTACAGCCTAGGCCTGCTCTACATCAAGGGCGAGGGCATAGCTAAGGACGAGCGCCGCGGAATCGGGTTGATAAAGCTGGCCGCCGAGTTGGGGAACGAAGAGGCGATCTCCTTCCTCGCGGCCAGATGAATGGTTTCACCACTTGTGGTCGTGGGGGATGAACTCCAGCTTGGCCCCGCAGAACGGGCAGCTGTGGAGGACGGCATCCATGCCATCCTTGTCTTCTCCGAGGAGGGCGGGTCCCTGCATAGTCTCGGTGAAGATGATGTTCTGGGCGAGGAGCTCGTCCAGCATCCTCTTGCAGCAGGCGGCCTCGACGTCGACGTCGGAGACCTGGAGCTTCAGTATGGGCCTGGCGCGGAGGTTCCTGTTCCTCTCCTCCGTGAGGATCCTGTCGATCCTGTCGGCATCGAACTCAGCTCCGGGATAACCCATGGATGCAGCGTAGGCGAGCATCCTGACGGCTTTCTGGAGGTCCATCGGCACGCCGATCCCCTTCTCGTACATCAGACCGAGATGGTACAGTGCTCCGGGGTCGAGGTTGTCCGCAGCGTCGCTGAGCATCTGTACCGCACGGGGTATGTCGGGCTCGGTCCCCTCGCCTGAGGCCAGCATGACCCCGAGCTCCCTCTTGGCGGGCACGACGTTCTGGGCCGCCGCCCTGGACATCCACTCGAACGCCTTCCGGGCGTCCTTGGGCTCCTCGTTTCCATAAAGGTATATGAGTCCGAGCTGGTACTGTGCTTCCGCGTCGCCTTCCTCGGCGGCCTTCCTGAGAGCTTCCGAACTGGCCATGTTATCCAGGGTGGGAATCCCGTACCGTTTTAAGCCTGTTCGCCTCGGCCGAGCACGGATCCCAGCATGGACAGCATCTCGGAAGCCTCCTCGACACCGTTGTCGCGCGCCATGTTCAGCCACTTGCGGGCCTCCTCGTCGCTCCTTTCGGTGCCGATCCCCCTCATGTAGCAGTATCCGACCATCTGCATCGCTGTGGGGACTCCTTCGGAGGCAGCCTTCAGGAACCATTCGAACGACTCCGTCGCACGGGGCGGGTCGGACTCGGAGAGGAGGTAGCCGAGACGCTCCATGGCGAACGCGTCCCCCTGGTCAGCGCCCATCCTGTACCATTCCTCGGCTTGGCGGAGGTCCACGGGGGTTCCGTTTCCGAACTCGCAGCAGATGCCCGCCTGGAACATCGCGTTCACATTCCCGGCCTTGGCCGCCGTGCGGTACATCCCATAGGCCTTGCGTTCGTCCTTCTCGACGCCGAGGCCCTCCTGGTAGAGGTAGGCGAGTGACGTCCTGGCCTCCTGGTTGCCCTGGTTCGCGGCCAGTCTGAAATAGCGTGCGGCCTCTGAGTAGTCCTGTTCGACGGATACCCCGTCCATGTACGCCAGCCCAGCGTAGAGCTGGGCATCCGGGACACCGTCCTTGGCGGCCGTGATCGACAGCTGGGCGGCCCTCTCGCTGTCGATCCCGCAGTAGTCCCCCTGCATGAAGAGTCTGACCATCAGGGCCATCGCCTCCGTCTGCCCGGCTGCGACCGACTTCTCGAGGAGGTCGTAGCCCACATCCTCGTTCTGTTCGACATCCCAGCCGAAAAGATAGGCCATCGCCAGCGCGTACAGGCCGTCGGGGTCGTCCCTCTTCGCCAGATCCATGACCTCTTCGATGCTGAGCTCGACCTGACCGTCCGGTCCGTGGAAGACGAATCCGCGTTCTTCTGCCATGCCCGATGGTAGGGTGCTGACCGTGATAACACATACGGTCCGTTCACAGGCGCGTTATCTCATGACCGACGGATGTGAGCGCGGCCACGACCTCGTCCAGTGCCGAGGCGCGGACAAGGATGTAGTCTGTGTCGTAGGTTGAAATGACGAAAACAGGGATCCCGCGTTCGGACAGAACGCCCGCAATCCGTGATATAATGCCCACCAGCGAGAAGTCCAGGGTCCCTGACACCCTGAGGGCTCTCCATCCGTCCTCACGATCCATGACATCGGAGGGGACTTCGGAGGTGGGGCAGACCAGGGACCTCTCGCGGTCGGTCCTGCCTGTGAACGTGAACGGTCTCTCTAAATCCACACCGGAGTAGTCGCGGACCCTGCAGACGGAGAACCCCATCGGGAGGCACTCGATCATCATGGCGACACCTCATGCCGTTCCGAGCCTTCTGAGCACGGACTCGGCCTCCCTCCACTGGGGGAACAGTCTCTCCCATGACCTGAACTGAGCGTCGTGGACGCGTCTGCTTGGGCGGTACCCCTGTCTGAGATGGAGGCATTCGTGGTAGACCACGTAGTCACGGACGAAATCGGGGACGTCGTCCGAGTCCAGTCTCGACGAAATGCCGACGACCCTGAACATGGTGCTGCAGAACCCGACCCTCCGGACGTTGTCCCTGCGGGTCCAGGACATGTATGAGTTGCTAATGTCCGATTCCGTCAGAAGACCGGAGTCCAGCAGCCTCTGGACGGAGTCGTGCAGATACGCCACCTCTCCGCAAGCCGAGCGCAGGAGGTTGCGGCTCCTGCGTATGTACGTGGGTCTGTTGTCGACGATGTACCTGTCCGAGCGGATGTGGTCCAGGTATGAAGGGGGCTCCGGGCATCTCTGCCCCTTGGCTCTACGGCACACCATGTCGCAGAAGTCGCTGAGGACGTCGTCCGGAGCATCCGACAGGTAGTCAGCGATGTGGATCTCGATGCCGGCGCCGTACACCTTCCAGCTGTATCCGAACTCCTTGCGGACGACGAAGTCGCCCCTGGCCTCCCTGAAGTAGGGGCGGCAGGCCGATATCGCGCATTCCGGAAGCTCATGCATCCCTGCGCCTCCCGACGACCATGTCCTTCTGCTTCTGCCTCCTCTGTATCGACCTCTCAACGCGGACTTCCCTGCCCTTCGAGTCCATCGAAGTGAAGTACATCGCGGTGGAGTAAGAGGACGGGGTCGGGGTGAACACCTGCACCTGTTCGGGGTGTATGTGCAGCCTGGTGCGGCAGTATTCGGAAAGCTCCCTCATGTCGTCGTCCGTGCAGCCGGGGTGGGCCGCCATGAAGTAGTACGTCAGGTACTCGTCCTTTCCGCATTTGGCCACGGATTCGGAGAACATCGAGCGGAACCTCTCGAGGACCTCGCGCTCCGGCTTCCCCATTAGTTTCAGCACCCTGGGCGAGACGTGCTCGGGAGCAACCTTCATCTGGCCGGAGACGTGATGGGCGACGATATCGTCGAGGTAGGTCTGTCCGTGCTCTCTGTCGGCGACGATCATGTCGTAGCGGATGCCGGAGTTGACGAAAACCCTCCTGACTCCCGGGATCCCGGCGATCTCGCTCAGGAGGGAGGTCTGCTGGGCGTGGTCCAGCGGCAGGCTGGGGCACGGCCTGGAGCCCAGGCATCTCCTGTCCGGACACCTCCCCCTTTCCGCCTTGCGCCCGCACTCGATGCCGTACATGTTGGCCGTGGGCCCTCCGACATCCTGTATGACCCCGTTGAATCCGGGTCTCGAGGCGATCCTGCGAGCTTCCCTGACTATGGATTCCCTGGACCTTGAGACGACGGTGGTGCCCTGGTGCAGGGCGATGGAACAGAACGAGCAGTCGCCGTAGCATCCGCGGTGTGTCGTGATGGAGTTGCGGACAGTGTCCATGGCCCTGACCTTGCCGCCCGTGAGATAGTACGGGTGAACCGCATCCTCGAAATCGGACTCGTACAGGGAATCGAGCTCTTCGGTCGCAAGGGGCCTCTGCGGGGGGTTCTGCACGAGGTACCGGTCACCGTGCCGCTGCACCAGCCCTCTGGCTGTCGCCGGGTCGCTGTTCTCCCTGAATCCGACGAAAGCGTCCATGAACGCCCGGCGGTCGTCCCTGCATTCATCGTACGATGGGAGCTCCAGGAACCCGTCGGGGATCCTCGGGGACGCGTAGCAGATCCCCCTGACATCCTTCCAGTCCACACCGTCGCGGATCCTCTCGGCCAGCTCGACCGTGGCCAGTTCGGCCATCCCGTAGACGATGCCGTCCGCCTTGGCGTCGAAGAGCACGGATCTCCTGACGCTGTCAGACCAGAAATCGTAGTGGGCGATGCGTCTGAGGCTGGCCTCAAGTCCGGCCAGGAAGACCGGCCTGCCCTTGGCGTGCCTCTTGATCAGGTTGGTGTAGGCGATGGTGGCCCTGTCCGGCCTTCTGTCGTTGACCCCGCCTGGCGTGAAGTCGTCCTCCTTGCGGAACTTCCTGGTCGGAGTGTAGTTAGCGACCATGGAGTCCACACAGCCGGCGGACACGGACCAGAACAGCTCAGGCAGGCCGAGCCTCGAGATGTCGTCCCCGGAGGAGATGTCGGGCTGGGCGATGATGCCCACCCTGAAACCGTGGTCCACGAGCCAGTGCCCGATGGCCGCTGTGCCGTTGTAGGCGTTGTCCGTGTAGGTGTCGCCCGAAACGAGCACGATGTCCAGGGAATCCCATCCGCGACCGCGGACCTCCTCGGGGGTGGTGGGTATGAACATGTCGCCGAGTCGTCAGACCTTCATCTCCATGATGAAGTCGTTCATGACGAAGCCGTCCCCGATGGGGTTGTCCTGGGAGTCGATGATCTCGAAACCCTCGTGCTCGTAGACCTTGACCGAGTTCTCGTTGCCCCTGTTGACCGTCAGATAGACGGCACGGAGCCCCAGGGCCCTGGCGACCTCTCTGAGATGGTCGAAGACGGCCGAGGTCCTGCCCTGATGCCTGTACTCCCTCAGGATGTAGATCTTGGAGAGGAACAGCCTGTCGCCCCTCGGGGCGTATCCGGCGTAGCCGACAACCTTGGAGCCCTCCTTTATCATGAGGTAGGTGTAGCCCTCCTCGTCGATCTGCCTTCTCATCGCCTCGTAGCTCTGGAACCTGTCGAGCATGTACTCGATCTGGTCGTCTGGGACGATGCCCTTGAAGGCCTCCCTCCAGACCTCGGATGCGACCTGGGCGAGAGTGCGGATGTCCGAGTCGGTAGTGGCGGGGACAATGGACGGTCCCCTCCTTCCGGCGTCGACCTCTGCTATGTAGTCCTTGAGGCCCGCCTCGAAGTTGACGCCGTACCTTATGTCGACCTTGGCGTCGTACGTCCTGACTATGCTCCCCACGGTGAAGTTGACCGCGGCGGTGACGGCATCCCTGAGCGTGAGGCCGGATTCGAACGCCCCCACGAAGGCGGAGCTGAACACGTCGCCGGTTCCGTGGTAGTATCCGGGGATCTCGTTGCGCATGACCTCGCCCGTGTCTCCGGTGGTGTAGTCCATGTAGACCGCTCCTATCTTCCCGGGCTCGTAGCTGATTCCTGTCAGGACGATCTGCTTGACGCCGAAGACCCTGGCCTGCTCCAGGACCGAGGCAATGTACTCCCTCGTGTACGGTCCGTCCCTGTACTCGATGCCGAGCATGAAACTGAGCTCGGTGATGTTCGGCATGATGACATCTGCCATCTCGCAGAGCTGGCGCATCCCGGCGGGGAAGTCCGGGCCGAAGACGGAGTAGAGCTTCCCCTTGTCGGCCATGACCGGGTCCACGTAGATCCTGGTCCCCTCATGGGAGAGGTCCCTGAATAGCCTCTTGACGATGTCGATCTGCTCGAAGGACCCGAGGAAGCCGGTGTAGAAGGCGTCGAACTTTATGCCCAGGGACTGCCAGTGCTGGTCGATGGGGACCATATCCTCGGTGAGGTCGCGGTACGTGAAGCCGGTGAATCCGCCCGTGTGCGTGGAGAGCACGGCCGTGGGGAGTCCGGAGCATTCGATGCCCACGGACGAGATGATCGGAAGCGCGACGGTCAGGGAGCACCTGCCGACGCAGGAAATGTCATGGATCGCGAGAATCCTTTCCTGGTGCATGGGCCCGCCATGACGCTCTCCATTCATATATCCGCGCCTCTGGTCAGAGATATTAGGCTGTAGCATAATCGCGCGGTTTTCTCGGAGCGGTTTTAGGAACACTATTTTAGGGAGAAAGTGTGCGGAAAGCATGAATTCACGTTCCTTGGCAATCATCGTACTGGCCTTGGTCGCCGCAGTGGCACTCGTCCCCCTGGCGGACGGTGCCGATGCGGCCACATCCCAGGACATCGAGCTGACCCTGCCCGGCGACAACACCGGCACCACGGTGCACGTGGAGGTCGGCAGCGGCGGCAGCGAGACGTTCAGAATATACGTCTATAACAAATCCGACGACTATCTGATGCTGACGGCGTCCGGCTCGTCCGGCTCCGGCAGCGTCGACGTCTCCGCGGTCACGGGCTCGGACCTGCTCATGCCCGCGGGTTCGTCCGACAGGGGCCACATCGCCACGGTCGATGTCACCGTCTCCATCGACAGGTACGACATGAACCAGACCGAGGACGGCACCGTCACCCTCATGTTCGTGGACCTGGCAGACAGCACGGTGAGGTTCGAGATCCCCGTGACCATAGACATCGCAGTCTCCTCGTCGTTCTACTCCGCTGACGGGAACAACAAGTTCCTCGGACTTTTCCCCAACACGCTCGACGGCGTCCTCGGATCGGAGTGGTTCACTGCCGTGGTGACTCTGATCGCGTGGATGGTCATCGCCTACATCGTATGCCTGATTTTCATCCCCCTGTTCGCCAGGATATTCGTACACAAGGGCGAGAAGGACCAGAGGCGCAAGGTCAAGAGGAACCTGACCAGCCTCATCGTCCTGCTGATCGCCATCCTCTCCATCAACCAGTGCCTGACTATACTCGGTGTCAGCCCGGAGATCAGGGACTCGTTCGGGATGCTCTCCAGCATCCTGTACATCATCATAGGCGCAATGATCGCGTGGATCGTCTACGTCTTCATCGTGACCAACGTCATCAAGGGCGTGGAGAAGGGCACCGAGTCGGGCATCGACTCATCGCTGATCCCGCTGTTCAAGATGATCGGGAAGATCGTCATCGCCGTCATCGCGGTCGGATCCATCCTCGCGATATTCGGAGTGGACCTCAGCGGCATCCTTGTCAGCGCGGGTGTCGTCACTCTGGGCATAACCCTGGGCGCACAGAACATCCTCAACCAGTTCTTCTCCGGAATCGTGCTGCTCTCCACCCGTCCGTTCAAGAAGGGAGACTTCGTTCAGATCAACGGGACAGTTTACATCGTGAGGAAGGTCAAGCTCATGTTCACCGAGTTCGACAACTGGGACAAGGACCAGGTCGTGACCATCCCCAACAACGTCGTCTCCGGAGGGACCATCGTCAACATGACCGGCGAGGACAGCGAGGCCAGGACGTACGTCTACGTCACCGTGGCTTACGACGCCGACCTGAAGAAGGCCCAGGAGCTCATGGTTCAGGCGGCCATGGAGCACCCCCATGTCATCAAGGACGGTTCCCGCTCCGCCCCGTCCACCAGGCTCACCAACTTCCTCGACTCGTCCATCGAGCTGAGACTCGCGGCCTACGTCGACGACTTCGACAGCAGCGGTTCCTATGCCGGGGAGCTGAGGACCAGGATCTTCGAGCTCTTCGAGCAGAACGGCATCGAGATACCGTTCAACAAGCTCGACATCGTCTTCCAGACGCCCTGCGACGGCAAGAGGAAGGAGGACGACACGACGCCCGAAGGACAGTGAGTCCTGGGAATCGACAGACCGTTCCGGCGTCCGGCACCCTGTGTACCGGGCGCCCAAACCCTTTGAAAAGCATTTCATTATCCAACAATCAGCATGTTAAAGACCAATAATGAGTAAACGTCTTTAATTCGAAAACCGATTATCTTCTCATGTCCAGGAAGGCTTACACCCGCGAGGAGCGCGAGTCCATACGCGACAGCATGATCCGTCGCTCGGTCAGGGTGTTCGCCGAGAAGGGCCTCAGGAATGCCAGTCTGGAGGACGTCTACGTCCCGGAGGGCATCTCCAAGACGTTCTTCTACACGTTCTTCCCCTCGAAGTCTTCCCTCATCGCCGAGGTGTTCAGCAGTCAGTCCTCGGAGATGCTGGATGTCCTGCGCAAAAACGTGTGGGACTACGGGGCAGTCAACGGGATGAGGGAGACGCTCTCGGATGTCCTGGACGGGAGGTGGTTCATCGCCTCCTTCGACGACCAGACGTATCTGCGGGACATCATGAGCGAGGAGGAGTTCAACGCGTTCAAGAACGATCGCATCGTCCTCTTCGCCGACATCCTGAATATCATCGGCGTGCCCGTCAGCAGACTCGACCCGCGCGTTTTCTACAACATGCTCATGTCCGTTGTCTGGACATGCTGCTCGCATCAGTCCTCCATGCCGTTCCTGTACGGGGAGGTCGCCCGCAGCTCGTCGGACATACAGATCGAACGTCTCGTCGAATACGTCTCCAGTCTGAGAGTAGACTCAGGTGTTTGCGACGGCCATTGATATCGGGGATAACATGATGGATGAATCTAAGATTAGGCAGGTCGAGATGGACCTGTTCCAGGACAGGACAGAGCAGGCGGTGCCCTCCGCGCTGGAGATGATCTCGGAGATGGACATGGATGACGACGACGAGGCCCTGGCGGCTTCAGGACTGTTGTCCAAGGTCCTGCGCACCGATGTCGCCTGCGACTTCGTAGAGAAACTGGCTGGAATCGGTTTCGACTTCGGGGTGAGGTTCCCGGACGGGGAGACGGTGACCACGATGTACGCCTCACGCGGGCTCAGCGACCCCGAGGTCTACAGGGCACTGGTATCTGCCGGTGCTGACCCAACATCATGCAATCGCAACGGATCCAATGCTCTCCACATCCTTGCTTCTTTCGAGAAGTCCAGCTTCGCGAAGTCACGCGAGACGGAGATGGCCGCCATCGCCGGAATCCCCGGGAACCCGTCTGATTGGATGGTCCCGAACGCGTACGGGGCGACGCCTCTGCATCTGGCGGTCCTGTTCGGCCACCACGAGCTGGTCACAGCGCTTCTGGACCTGGTCGAAGACGTCGATGCCATCGGCACCGAGGTGCGTTCCGGCTACGGACATGCCGTGGACTTCAACGGAAAGACGCCTCTCGGTGTCGCCAGCCTCATAGGTGATGACGAGTCCGCATCGCTGTTGCTCGATCACGGGGCAGATCCCGGAATCACCGACAACTCCGGACGCGTGGCCTCTCATTTCGCGGTGTCCCCACCTCCGGTGAGCATATGCAGGGGATGGGATTCGATCCCGGGCATGGAGGCCATCGTGGGCAGGAAGAGGGCCATACTGTCGAGGATCGGGATGCTGGATGCCACAGATGACGGCGGCAGAACGCCGCTCCTGCTCTCCCTGACCCTGTACAGATATCAGAACGGCGGCCTGTCCGAAGCGCTGCTGGAGCTCGGCGCTGATCCCAACATCGCCGCCAACGACGGGACCACTCCCCTCATGGCTGCTGTGTCCAACGGGCACTCCTCAGCCGTGAAGGCCCTGGTGTCCGCCGGTGCGGACATGGACGCCACCGACGCCCACGGGAGGACCGCCCTCCACCATGCGATATCGTGGAGGGACGAGAAGTCGGCCAGGCTCCTGGTGAAGAAGGGTGCGAGGTTCGATATCCCCGACGACACGGGGAAGACGGCCGGAGAGATGGCGGCGTCCGCGGGCATGGAGTCCGTCATAGAGCTCATGGTGTGAGGTGTCCGACATGGGATTCATCGACAACGGCACGAAATCGTCCGCTCCCGTAGACGGCACCGCTGCGTACCAGATGGCGGCAACAGGGGATCTTGCAGGCGCCTGGATAATCCTCTCGCGGGCCGACTCGTCGTCATCGGTAGACATTGTCTACAACAAGGCCCTGTGTCTCCGGGCCGCCGGCCGCAGGGACGAGGCCCTCGGTCTCGCCCGTGTCGCTTTCCGCCGTCTCACCGAGGGCGTTCCCCAACGGACCTTCGATCCCGTCGGGACCGCCCTGATATCTTCCATGGCCGCCCCGGGGCCCATGAACCCCGGGCTTCCTGCGGCCGACATGACCTACGCCGGTCTGCAGGCCAGATGGCTCTACTGCCTCTGTCTGGCGGACTGCGGCGAGGATGAGGAGTGCGCCCGGGTGGCCGCGCCCCTCGTACAGCTTGGTATCGTACCCATAACGAACAGAGGTGAACGAGTTGTCACAGATGGATGAGATGTTTCTCAACGCATGCAAGAACGGACAGAAGGGGGTCGCGCAGACGCTCCTGGCGAAGGGGGAGATCAACGTCAACAAGAGGGACCCGATGGGGCTCACAGCCCTGCACTACGCTAGCCAGAAAGGTGCCCGCGACCTGGTATCGATGCTGCTCGAGAAGGGCGCCGACGCCTGCGCCTGCTCCAACGACAGTGTCACGCCGTTGCATATGAGCTCCAGGAGCGGGAACAAGGACGTCATACGCATGCTCATAGACGCAGGCGCCGACGTAAACGCCACAGACCGCGGCGGAAGGACCCCGCTCATGGCCATGGCCTCGGAGGGGAAGGTCGATGCCGCGAAGATGCTGCTAGAAGCCGGGGCGGATCCCTCCATCGCAGACAACGACGGGCACACGGTGATGGACATAGCCACATCCAAGGGACTCAAGGGACTCGTTTCCGCTCTGGCCGAAACGGGAGGATCGTCCGAAGCGCGCGACTCCGTCGGCAACACGCCACTTCACCAGGCCTGCTGGAACTCTCAGGGCGAGGTGGTCCGCGTGCTCGTCGACGGCGGGGCCGATGTGAACGCCCTCAACGACGACGGTGAGAGTCCGCTGTTCCTCGCAGTCCACAGGGGCTCGCTCAACATCGTGGAGATGCTTCTCGAAGCAGGAGCGAATCCGTCCGCCAGCCTCAACACAGGGGACCGCCCGCTGCATCTCGCAGCTTCGGCGGGCAACCTGTACATCGGAAGGGCACTCATAGGTGCAGGCGCCGATCCCGACTGCAAGAACGGCGCAGGCTCCACGCCGTTGATCCTGGCCGCCCGGAACGGCCGCAACGACTTCGTTTCGCTCCTTCTGGAGAAGGGCGCGGACCCCGATGCCGCGGACAACGACGGTCGCACTGCCATGCATTACGCCTCGGAGGCCGGGTTCACCGAGATCGTGGAGATGCTCCTCATGGCTGGAGCGAAGGGCTGAGGTCGGTCGCCCAGATTCCTCAGAGCCTTTCGAGGATCCATTTAACGACGCCCTGGCTGTCCGATTCCGTCGCGATGGCCAAGGCGTCCCTTCCCTTGGAGTCCCTGACGCTGAGGTCGGGTTCTGCGAAGTCGGAGATCGTCCTTATGATGTCCAGGCCCCCGTCGCGGGCGATGGAGGCGGCATGCATGACAGCAGTCATCCCCTCGCCGTCCCTGGCGTCCGCATCGGCTCCGAGCTCCATCAGCGTGCAAACGATGTTCTCGGATTCGGGTCCGGGGACCGCGCATGCCCTGATGAGCGGAGTGCGACCCGACTGGTCGCGTGCACCCGTGTCCGAGCCTTCGGAAATCAGCGCATCGAACGCGATCCACCTCACCGACTTTCCGTCCGAAGTCCATCCCAGTCTGTCGTTGCCTGAGACAAAACACAGAGCGGAACCCTCGGAGCTGCCCACAGGGAGGTCCGGGGATCCCTGCGAACCGACAATGATCTTCAGCAGGGAGAGGAAGCTGTCTGAGCCCCTGTCGTTCTCACCGGTTCCGACCGTGGAGGACAGAGACACCAGCAGATGGTAGAGCGCGGTCCTGCCGTCCGATCCCGATGCGTATGCCGCCGATGCTCCTCCGCGGATGAGCGCCTCGGCAGCTGACAATGCCATCCTGCGGCAGGAGATCATCAGTGGCGTCATGCCCCTGTACTCGCACTCACGGTCGCAGAGTCCGTCCGGGTCGGCTCCTGAGGAGATGATCTGGTCGATGGCTTCGGCATCGTTCATAATCGCAGCCTGACTGAGGTCCATTCCACCCGAGATGGCAGACTCATCACCGTTCAGGAAGGCGGAAGTCAGCTTGATGCGGTTCTCAATGGCGAAATCCACCGCCTTCTTCCCTATCCTCGTCTCGGCCTCAGGGTCGATGCCGCAGCCGACCAGCCACTCGGCCATCCTGCGGCACATCCTGTCCTTCTCGGCGAACACCTCCGGATGGTTCCGGTAGTCGTAGTCGTATCTGGATGCCCCATCGCACATAAGATGGAGTGCGTTCATCCCGCTGCTCTCTATCAAAGAGTCGCAGCGGACGCGCCTCTGTCCGATAACGGCAATCATCGGGCAGTTGTGCATGTCCGCGGCTATGTGATAGAAGCATCTGCCGGACTCGTCCCTCCTCGATGGCGGGCAGCGTCCCTCGAGAAGGATGTCGGTGCATTCCGCCATCTTGGAAACACGTCCTTCCCATCTCTGTACCGCCAGGATGTGGAGCGGGGTCCTCCCGTAATCGTCGGTTGCCCCCGCGCGGAATCCTCTGGAGAGGAGGAGTTCCAGTGCCTCGGGGTCCACCTGTTTCGCCGCGATGTGGACCGCTGTGACGCCGTGGGGCCCCGTCTCGGAGGGATCCAAAGCGGAAACGACTCTGAGGACCTCCTCTTCCGATCCGCCTTGTCCGTAGGCCGATTCTAGGTCGTCCAGGCTCATGATCTTCCGCTCACCCAGGCGAAGTCCTTCCACGGCCCCTCGGTGAGCAGGTGCTCAACCGAGATCATGAGTCCGGCAATGTTCTCGTAGCACGCCTCGGGTCCGAAGGGGCACTTCCAGAACATGCTGCCGAACATGTACGACTGGGCGTAGGATGTCCAGGAGTCGAAGAACTCCATGCATCCGTCGGCGATCTGGTCCAATATTCCCCATGCCTCCTCCTCGTCGATGAATCCCACGAAGTAGCCCCAACGGGTGACGTTCGCAGCCCTACCGAGATCCCAGCCGCGCAACATGGCGGGTCCGAACTGCCCCGCATAGGCCTCTGTGAATGCGAACCTCGCGTCGGAGACCGCACGGTCCTCGTCGTCCATGTCCTCCGTGTGGAGGTCCTCGGCGGTGCCGGATGCGGATATCACCTCGAGGGCATTCATGTAGTCCTTGGTGTGGCCTTCGACTATGAGGTAACGCAGGACGCCGATCAGGTCGTCTCTGTCCTCCACACCCCAGTAGTCGCTGAGGATGGAGAGGACCAGGTCCCTGCTGTCCTGGTCCCTCGGCTCCACATCGAGTCCGTCGAGCTTGTGATCGTTTAGAACGGAGATTATCCCTGTCAGAAGAACCTCGAACCTTCTCATGCGCTCGGGGTCGGCAGGTGCGGGATGTTCCTCGCTGAGGCTGGCCAGAGACGATATCGCAGTGACTATGTCCCCGTATCCGAACTCGGCTGGCACGATGTCGCCCAACACCTCTTCCGTGATGGTGTCTTCCTGCTCGCCGCCCAGAAGCTGTCCCATCTCCTCCTCGCCGTATCCGAGCTGTTCCAGGACCATCCTCGCCTGCGCGTCGGGGTCTACGACCCCGTCAGGACCGGCGGCACCCATCATCTGGGTGATCATCTGTATCTGCATCTCTGTCGTCTGATCGAGCTGGGAGCAGAGATGCTCCACCATGCCGGGATCGGACGCGTACATCTGGCGGAACATATTCTTCTGGGTCTCCGCCTGTGCTCTTATCATCTGTATCTGCATCTGCAGGGGGTCATTGTCCGTCATGGGAAATGAATC
This sequence comes from Methanomassiliicoccaceae archaeon DOK, assembly GCA_009911715.1. NCBI lineage: Archaea > Methanobacteriati > Thermoplasmatota > Thermoplasmata > Methanomassiliicoccales > Methanomassiliicoccaceae > Methanomassiliicoccaceae archaeon DOK. Next base: position 886,326 of record CP047880.1, read on the forward strand.
GCCACGGGATGATATAAATCTTACATACTATTTTTAACTTTAAGTCTTTAATTTATTTCATTAATAATCAACTTCATTCACATTGTTTACATAATTCATAAACCACTATTCATTGGATTCTTACGATTTGAGGGATTGGAACCACAATTGATGTTGGATTCAGAACAAGGTGTTTAAAGACTTTACAATTGTAAATGTATTTATTCTCTAATCCGGATTCAGAATGGATCACATGGAACAGGAAGAATGTCATCTTCTTTACAGGAATTACTTCGATATCCTCCCAATCGGTAGGAGAAAAACCCTGCTCGAGCAGGCCGGCAGGGAGAACGGCATGGAGGTTGTAGGATTCCGCAGGTTAGAGAGATGGGGAATCTACACATTCACGGCCGAATACTCCAAAGATGGCGATAGGTACGTGTTCGTCCCGGGTTCCGAAGTCGTCCTCGGATGGAGTGGCGACTACAAGGAGATCGATCCGACAACCAGGAGCAACATCTCCATGGACCTTAAGTCCAGGGGATGTGACGAACCCGAGGAGATCCTTCGCCGCCTGACCACCCCGATGAGGCGCGTCATGATGCCACCGATGCTGGTGCAGGTGTCACCGATCAGTTTCGAAGGGACGTACGGGGATGCTGTGGCCGAGTTCTCCCTTCCAACTTCCGACGAATGGGAGTATCTGTGCGGAGGCGGCGCAAACACACTGTTCCAATGGGGCGATCGCTTCGACTTCAGGATGGGCTCGGACCACTACGAGGGGATGTCGGCAGGTCCTCGTCCATTGGAGGAGCCGAACTTCTTCGGCATCACCATAGCGGAGGATCCGTTCAGAGTGGAGGCGGTCTCGGCTGACTCCCCGACATTCAGGGGAGGGGACCTGGGCGGCAGTGTGCTGGCCGGCTACGGCCCGGTTATCGGGTACCTGCCGTGCTCCCCCCATTTCATTCCCGTGTACAAGGGGCCGGACGGTTCCGTCCCCAGCTCGTTCCTCGTCAGGAACGTCATCAGGCTGGATGTGCCTGAATGCGGGGGCGGAATGCAGACCGTCCCTTCGGAGGAGGCATCCTCAGGACTCCTTGGGCCGGATGCGTTGTTCAACGACGACCGCCCGTTCCCTAAGGATTACGTCCTCTGCTCCGCCATGGCCGAGGACCCGGACATTCCGGACGGGTTCGCGGTCAGGGCCCGCCATATAATCCGCGGACTGACATATTGGATCCCAAGCGGGGAATGGACCCGTGAAGAACTGGAGAGCCAGCTCCGCTCACGTGCCGACAGCATATTGTCGCTGCAGGACGAGGTGGGATACAGGATGTCCCCCGTTGCCGCTGCCTCAGTGAGGGACACGTTCCGTGACATAATGTCATTCTACGGCATTGACCTGGATCCCGACACCATATTTTCAGCCGAGGAGTGGAACGTCAGCAGAGGACCTGCAATCGATGCGGGCTCCGACTCGGAACTCATCGGCCAATGTGAGATCTGGCACCAGGAGGGGGAGAATCGGAGGATCATCGAGGCCATCGAGTCGCTTCCCGAATCCGAGAGGACCCCGGTTCTTGTCAGCGTCCTAGCCAGGGCCTACAACAACATCGGAGGGCCTGACGACCACGCCCCTTGTCGCAGGGCCGTAGAGCTGCTGGAGTCAGTCCGCGACAGTCTCGCTGACGACGCACTTTGGAACTACCGCATGGGTTACGCTTACTGGCTGATGGACCGGGAACCCGACGCGATCCCGTATCTGAAGAGGGCGGTAGAGAAAGACCCTGATGACGGGGACTTCAGGGAGATCCTCGAGGATTGCGAGGGTACACTCGCATTCCCCAGGTTCTCCCACTGCTTCCGCGAACGCGTCGAGACCGTTTGGAGGAGATTCTCCGAAGAGATGCCGGAGATCGAGAGGCTGCTGCAGTATTCTGACAGGAACGCGGTGTCGGAGAGGATAGTCGACACCGTCTCCGGGATCATGTCCGAAGCCATCGACGGCATAGCGTTCGAGATAGGCTTCAACGGTGAGCGGTTCGAACTGTCCCTGAGCCCCGAGGCGGGTCGCGTAAGGCTGTTCGAGATCTGCGAACTCCTGAGGAGGGCTCCGGCGGAGGTCCGCGAGAGCTGGGACCTGAGGGCGGGAAAGATGCGCAAACCGGACTTCAAACTCAACACCGATGCAGGCGAGATCGGGGCTTCCGACATCTGGGTGGACATCGAACCCAAGGGTGAATACGTCTCACTGACCCTGCACTGCCCCAGGCTCTCCGACCTTATGGGAAGCGAAGAGGGCATGGTGTGGTGGGCAGTCTCCAGCATCATGGAGAGGGTCCTGGGGGAGATACCCGCGATGGCTGCCCTGGACGGCGTAACCGTAGTGACGGATCCGCCCGGCGAGGGGGCATTGCCTCTCCTACAGCTCCCGTCCAGACTCGTGGACATGGGATTCAACCTCGAGGTGGACGCCCAGGGGTATCTTTCCAACAGCATCACTTACAGGCCCGAACCCTTCGAGGATCCCGATGCGGACTGGAGGCTGGACATCTACTCAGGGACCTCCAGGTGCGCTCCTCTCGTGAACGGATACCTCGCTCTTCAGAACGATGAGATGGACATGCTGCACCGCGACGGAGCCGTGGCAGGGTTCCTCGCGTACTCACTCGAATCCTTCGAGGGGGACGACCGCGCTGCCGAGATCATGGGGTTCCGCACATTGATCGAGCGGTACATCACAAAGAACGCCGGCAGGGATGCCGTCGAGTTCATCGGCGGAGCCACCGGGCTGCACCACGGGTACGTGGATTTCATCGCATGGGATCTGGAGGCTGTGATCAACGCGGCGAAGGAGTTCCTATCGGAGACGGACGTGGTCCGCGCTGGCTTCCACACATTCCGCCGCGGGCCGTCATCCGTGATCATCATCGACAGGACGGAGATCGGCTCTCCCGAATCCCCGATTCTGACCCCCGATGACATACAGAGGCTAGAATCCTATCTCGGAGAGGTTGACGGAAGGTACGGGGCGATGCTCAGCGACCTGTTCTCTACGCTGGTCAACGGCATCAACGACGGAAGGTTCATCAGCCGGCAGGCGGAGGCAGACCTGGAGGTGGCCCTGTGGTACTCGTTCGCATGCATCAACATCGGGGACTACGAACATTACTGGCAGGCGACCCGCTGGATGCCGGCTTCGGAATGCAACGCATCCGGATGCGGCACCTGGTTCTACCGCTACTCCTGCGCACTGATGTTCTGCGGAAGGCTGGAGGAGGCCAGGGAATACGCGGAGAGGGGTACGAAGGAGGAGCCAGGCTATCCGTGGATATGGCTCCAGACCGCCAAGCTCCGCGCCCACTTCGGGGACCGTGAAGGTGCTATGGACGCCGTGGCGAAGGGCCTCGAGCTGGTTCCGGGCGACTACGAGTTCGAGACGCTGGCAGGCGAGATAGCGGCCGGCGCCGGACTGGAGCGCTTCGAGTACCATTGGATCGACCCGGCCTCGGACGCCAGACTCCAGGCGGGAGAGGACCCCGGCGCCGAGGAGAAGCGCAGAGCCATCGAGTGCATCGTCACCGACCCCGAGGGTGCGGAACGCTTCAGGAGCATGTTCGAACACGAGGAGGGGACCTGGACCGAGGACAGCCCGTACTGCTCATTCTTCATGACGGTCCGCGGTTGCAGGTTCCAGGTACTCTTCAGGACGAACATGGCCGCAATCTCGAAGATGGAACGCGACTGGATGGAGGTTCTGAGGTCGAGGCTGGTCGACGGCACATGGATCTCCTATGCCAGACTAATGCGCAGGATCGATCCCACGTTCAAAGGGGAGGGGACCCTCGACACCGTCATCGTAGAACAGGGGCCGAAGGTGTCCCTGCTCTACCTCCTTCCCAACGGGAGGTCGTTCACAGTCGACCTGGACGGAGGCTGGTCCCCCGTAGAATCGAGCGACAGCCCGGAGGAGCCAGAGGGCACATGGCTCAACATGTACGAGGACATCAAGGACTCCCTCGCCTGCGGCATCGACCTGGACTCGTACTTCACACAGCCCAGCGTATCGGGGATACCGGTGACGGTGATGGACGTGGGGACAGTCCGCTTCCCCTCCGGCCGCATCATTGCCTGCGACCCCCTCGTTTCCCTGGAGGACGCGGAACCGTTCATCCAGCTTGTGCCGCCCGGGGAGTATGCTGTCAGGATCTGCGTCGTCCCGCATGAGAGGTACGGGGACCGCTACGCCTGCGTGAAGGTCGAGCTCACGAAGGGGCGCCCTGTCCGCTACGACATGGCGATGACAGGGAGGGAGGACCTTTCGGAGGAACTGCAGGAAGGCGAGTTCTTCGGTTTCGGCGTCGATGCCGGCATGGGCTGCGTCGTCGACGAGGTCGCTCGCGAGGCGTTCAGACGCTACTGGGAAGATCGTGCCTCCACCGAGGAGGGGATCGACCCGTACAACGACCTGTTCTGCGACGTGCTGGAAAGAAGCTACTCGGAAAACCCCGAGCATCAGAGGGAGGGCGGCGACTGGGCGGTCTGGACGGTGCCCGGAACGGACCTGGGCATCCCCATATTCGCCTCCGGATGGGGTGACGGCTGCTACCCCTGCTATTACGGGTACGATGGGGACGGCCATGTCTGCGGCATCTATGTGCTGTTCATCGACATCGCACGCGACTACCAGGGGGATCCCGGATCGGAATGACGCGATCAAGTGTGCTGTCACCCTCGCTCTGACCCATCCCTCTTCCGGGAGACTGACTGTTCCGACGCGGGATCTCGAATCCGAACATGATGGGGCTGCCTATGCTGGACGTTTTATATCGCTAAGATGTTGGACGTGGCATGGACACCTCCGACATCCATCTCGAGAGCGCGCTCGACGAGTACAACCAGAAGGTATACGATCTCGAATCTACCGGATCGGAGTCGGAGGAGCTTCTGGAGGCCTACGTGAACAGGGGCTGCGTCCTCTACATGATGGAGTACAGGACATCGGCGATGGAAGACCTCGAGTCCGCTTCGGAGGTCCTCGAGAACCTACAGAAACAGGGGTACGAGGCCGATGTGGGGACGTTCGTCCGCATCCATGCCACGATGGCCAGCATCCTGTTCGACCAGGAGTCGGACTGCACGGGCGAGTACGAGCTGGTGTCCAGGCGTCTGGGCGAGCTCGACGCCCATTCCCGCCACTTCGACCGCCGCAGCATCGTGAACCTGTGCATAGACGCCTGCAAGAACCTCATTGACTCCGAGGCCTCTGACATGGCCCTCCCGTTCGTTGAGAAGGGGCTCTCCATCGTCCAGGGCCATCCCGACCCGTGGTCGAGGAACCGCACCGTGGAGCTCCTGGACCTGCACGCGGAGGCGATGACCGATCTTTCGGAGACATCGGAGGCGGTCGAGCTGTACTCCCAGTCCATCGACCTCGCCATGGAGTTGATGGACCGCGGCCAGCTGGAGGACCCCGAGGAGCTGATCATGGCGTTCGTCATGAGGGCCGAGGGCGAGGCGGACCTGGGGCTGATGGAGCCGTACATCAAGGACGTGGAGTCCGCCATAACGATCCTGGAGCACATGATGGAGTTCAACCGCATGCCGGACCCCGAGGTTCTCGTCAGCCTGCATCACGACGTCGCCGGGGCCCTCATGAAGGTCGGCCGCGTCAAGGATGCGGAGAAGCACCTCATGAGCGCCATGAGGATAGGGGTCCAGGGTGCCGGGGACCGCATGGACCTGCGCGGTCCGGGACAGTCCTGAGGCAAGGGGTTATCACCAACCTGGGAGATTCGGCGACGGCGCGAGACGCCTGGACTGATTCACATGGGATACGACCTCTACGCCGGACCTCTGGCCATGTGCTACGCGGGAGACTGGAACGAATACGACCAGCAGGAGCCCTTCGACAGGGACGAGCTTCTTGCCGCCGTTTGTAGATGGCGCGACTCGATCAACCAGGGCCTCCCCGACGGAGGGGTCAGATGGGAGGAGGGCTACGGCAGACAGTACTACTACGGGAGGGTCGGACTCGACGCACTGGGGACCCTCTTCCTCAGGGTTGCCTGCCACATAACCGGCGATCAGCTCCCGGTCACCGTGACCAGCGGATGGAGGTTCTACGAGGACCCGATCATCGAGAAGGCCATGACGGGCAGCGTCAGCATGCCGTCGGCTCTCATCGCCCAGATGTGGATACCTTTCGGTCGCATTGGCATGTTCCAGTGCCCCGGGCCCACCGGCGAGAAGATCAACGTCAGCACGACGGCGACCCTCAGGAAGGACCTGGACGCCATCAACCAGGCGTTCTGGAACGCAGACGGCCCCACCATCGAGGGCTGGTCCTACGAGGTCCCAAGCGGCGAGGGGGAGCTGGACACCGACAGCCTCTCCAGGTACGCATTCTCCATCTTCTGGAAGGTCCTGTCCTTCGCGGAGAGGGGGACCCAGCCGATCGTCGTCGGCCACTGAGCCGTCCTCATCGGGGCCGCGGTAGGTTAACATCGTAGGACGTACTATCGACACCGATGTCTGGAAAAGTTCGCGATTGCATGGCGGATTCGGTGCTGGGTCCCGAGGAGATCGAAACCCTCGAGTCCTTCAGCGACGGAAGCACCACCGACTGCTCGGGGATGCTCGAATACCTGGGGCACTTCATATCCAGGGGCGTGTCGGAGGGCCGTTTCACCGAGAAGCAGGCGCATCACGACCTGGGGATAGCCCTGTGGGTGGCCTACGCCTGCAACAACCTGGACGACTACGAGCACTACTACACGGCGTCCGAGTGGCTCTCGCGTGTGGAGGACATCGCATCGGGATGCGGGGTGTGGTACTACAGGTACGCGAACGCCCTGATGTACTGCGGGAAGCCCGGCAGGGCGCTGGAGTACTGCGAGAGAGGGGTCAGGGAGGACCCGGACTACCCGTGGAACTGGCTAACGCTCGGTCGTCTGAGAGCCCATTTCGGGGACCGTCGCGGCGCATACGAGGCCGTGGCGAAGGGTCTGGCCCTGGTCCCGGACGACCATGAGTTCCTCACGCTCAGGGAAGACATCGACAACGGACGCACCCTCGAGGAGATGGAGCTCCACTACATCGATCCCGACGACGACTTCCAACTGGCCAACGGCGACCGGACCAATCCTGAGTACGTTCTCAAGCACCTCGCCGTGGACGGGATCGTCTGCGACAGGCCCGCCCTGGACAGACTGAAGGCCAGGCTAGGCATCACGGGGTGGTCGGCGGACCATCCTTACTGCACATTCCTCCGCGATTTCCGCGGAGGAGCCGTCGTGGTGACCCTAACGATGAACGAGGCACTGGCGTCGAAGAAGGACCCCGACAGCGTCGCGAGGATACTGGAGTCCCTGGAATCCATGGATGCTGAGGCGAGGCGCCATCTTTCAGAGGACTCCGATCCCGGCGCGCTACAGCTGTACGGGGTCAGCATCGGGCCTTTCCTGGATGTCAAGCTCTCATATTCCTCCCATGGTACCGAGGAGGTCCGCACCGTGGACTTCGACAGCGACCTGGACATCGTCACCCATTCCGACGGCGGCCCCTACGCCGCGATCATCCTGCTTTCATCCGATTCTTGGAACCCCGAGGCCATACTGTCCGACCTGAGGTCCCAGTGGGGGATAGGCCTGAAGGACGCCGAGGTCAGCGACGACTCCGTCATAGGGATGCTGGGCGGGGACATAGTCGCTATCAGCCTGATGCACGCCAGGGTGCCGGGCGAGGAGGCGGAGGAGAACGCCTCCAACAACTATCTCTGGCCCGGCGCCGTAGAGGCGGCCAGGGCCCACACCGCCCATCTTGTCGTAGCCCTCGTCAACCACGGAGGGGATCCATTGGACTGCGGACTCCTCTTCACCAAGATCGTGGTATCCTGCGCCAGGCAGCCAAACGTCCTCGGGGTGTACAACTGCGGGACGGTCTTCGAGCCAGCCGCGTACATCGAGGCCGCCAAGGCCCTCAAGACCGGCGACATACCCCTGGAGGACATGGTGTGGTTCGGGATGTACCGCACATCTGAAGGGATAAACGCCTACACCGTTGGGATGCGCGCGTACGGCAGGGACGAGATGGAGGTGATCGGCGCGAAGGACGCACCGGCACGCGTCGCCGCATTCCTATATGACGTCGCGTACCACATACTCTTCAACGGGACGACCCTCAGGGACGGCGACACCATTGGGTTCTACGACGACCAGTCGCTGACGGTCAGGAGAGGCCAGGGAGTCTCCGTGGACGGCATTTCACTGCGGATCGAGTACCCCGAAGGGGGTCCCGACGATGGTCCCGGGTCCTCGGAAATCGACCAATGACGTCAACGCCTCTTACAAAGTACGACGAATGACGGCAGTCTTTAAAACCTAACGGCGTTATTTCTTTCCGCCATGACATCAACCAAAGCAGCCGCAGCGATAGTTATCGTCGCCGTGCTGGTCGTCGCAGTCGGGGCCTACGCGCTCCTCAACCATGGCGGCGGCAACGGCGGCGGGGACACGGATGCACCAGTGGCACCATCGGTACGACTGTAGAGGTCGGTGATGAATACACCCTATCATCGATCTACTCGTCCACCGGAGCCACACTCGGAGCAGACCCAACAGAGCAGACCAAGTACACCGTCACGGGCAAGGACGGTGAGAACCTCACCGTGCAGGTCGAAAGCAACGGCCAGACCAGCGTGGATTCGATGACGCAGGACGACTTCCTGGACGATGTCAGCGTCGTCAGCGAATCCCTCATCGGGACCTACGACAGGAACGAGACCATCTCCACCAACATGGGGACCATCGACTGCATGATCTACAAGGACCAGCAGAGCGTAGGGAACAGCACCACTGTCACGACCTACGACTGGATAGGCATCGGCACCAACATCATCTACAAGACCCAAATCGAGGTCTCCACCGCAGCGAGCACCGAGACGTACACCACCACCCTGTACAGCACCAACATGATCGGACAGGGCGACTCCACCGGAGCCATCATCCTGGACACACCCTCCACTTCCGGATCCATCAGGACGGACCTCGAGATCGGAGACTATATAGAGTTCTCCAAGAGGGACGACGACGGTCGCGACTACGAGAGGATCACAATCGTGGACATCGACGGAGACAGGGTCGTCTACAGGGAGCACGACGACGATGACCGTGAGATCACGACCGTTCAGGGATTCCTGTCCCTGGTCGTCTTCAACGGCGACGGTCAGCGCGACGGATCGGAGACCATCTCCACCGTGTTCGGTGACAAGAGCTGCGACATCTACCTCGTGGACTCCTGGTACAGCAACATCTTCGACGCCGACTGGGAGGACCAGGTCCGCATATGGGTCGACTCGGGTTCCGACATCATCTACAAGATCGAGATCGAGGAGGACGCCTACGATGACGACTGGGATGATTGGGACGACTGGCATGACGACTACGAGTCCTACTATCTGACTGGCACTTCCCTCATGAGCGCCGATTCCGGAGGATCCGGAGGGGACGCACCTTCGACCCCGGGGGACGCGCCCAGCAGCGACAACAGGTACGGAATCACCCTCAGCGTCGGCGACTACTACATCGTCGAGGACGACAACGGCAGGGACACCGAGACCCGCGAGATCATCGCCATCAACGGCAACTATCTGACCGTCAGGGAGACCAACGAGAGGGGGCATACCGAGATCGAGCACGAGTCCGCCAACGAGTATCTCAGCGATTTCGTAAAGACATCCTCGGAGATCGAGCGCGGATGGGCCTCTCTGAACGAGTCCGCGACCGTCAGCGGGCACAGCTGTCAGATCTACCAGGAGAGGTACGACGATGACCGCGACTGCATCTGGATCGAGCAGTCCGGCAGCAACTACATCGTCTGGCAGGAGGGCGAGTACTGGAACGGTCAGGCCTATGATGTGGAGACGATCGTCGAGATCAGCATCGACTCCCTCCCCTCACTTTGAAACCCAGGCCCCTTCGGGGGCCATTTATTTCTACCCAACCCGCATATCAAGAATCAAGGTCATTTGTTGTCGTATGACAACTATTGATAAATAATGGAGATTTAGCTATCTGCTAAATTAATTTAGATACAATGAAACAGACAATCACCAGAGACGAGTTGGCAGCGAAATTCACCGAAGGCGTGGAACGCAAGAGGAGGGAACAGCAGGATTTCATCCTCAAAGCCTTCGAGAATCCCGAAAAGGGAAAGGTCTACCAGGAGATCGCAGACTTCCTTGACTATGAGATCAGGTACTACCGCCTGGGTGCGGCATACTACTCCGACGAGTTCGAGTCCATGACGTCCGAGGAGGATGATGACCTGCTGTACCTGACGGCAGTCAGTGAGCCGTCCCCGAGAGCCTACGCGCAGTACCTCAGGGAGATAGACCCCTCCGTCAGAGCTGACGAGAAGATCACCCACTCCTGTCTGAAGGAGCTCAAGTCGGCTATCGGCAGGGTGATGGGGAGCGGCATGGTATGATCTTCGACCGTGAGGACATCGCCGTCCTCAACAGGGTCATGGTCCGCAAGGGCATCGAGACCGCCGCAGTCTCCCACAATCCCGGGCTCACCGACGCGCAGCGGATGATGATATCGGGCGAACTTGCAAGGGACATCTCCAGATGCCAGCTGATGATCGCAGTCGGAATGAACGACTTCTCCGACATAGAGAGACAGCTGGAGTCATTCGAGGAGGATATGTCCGCGATGCCCCCGACCCTCTACACGGCGTACATGGGAACCATGTCTGCTGATGACAGCGACGACGAGGGGCAGTACATCTGGCTGCTGGCGATGATGATCTCCAACATCGGCCTGATCCGCCGCGGACTCGGGTTCGTCGACGCCCTCGCAGCGGCTGAACCGGTGCTCTCGCAGACCGAGGTGCTGTCGATAAAGTCCTTGCGCACGACCCTGGATGATGTCTGTCGCAGGTCCGAGGCAACGGAGGGCGACCTTTTCGACTCCGGACTGTACGCCGACGCGTTGGCCAGGGAGTGCTCGCTGCTCCTGAGAGTGAACTCCGGCAAGGATGTCGACAGCGGTGAGATATCCGACCTGTTGGACGACATCGGACGCTTGGACCCGGAGGAGTTCGAGCGTGTGTTCGGACCGGACCTGGGTGCCGATGCCATGGCTCTTGCCGCCGAGGTCGCGGAACCCCGCGGAAGTCACATGGCCATTCTGTGCGCCAGGTGCATTCTCAATTCCCTGCTGTCCTGATCCGGTCTGACCCTTTTTTTAATTATATGTACTCCGATACGGGGCACATGTGGGATGCAGACCTCGTTTCGAGAGTCAGGGACAGGAAACTCAATGAGATCATGATCTTCGCCTCCATGGCCAAGATCGACAGCTCAAACATCGACACTTACATCGACATCATAGTCAGCCTCGGCGACGACGTGGACGCCTGCGACACCCTTCTGGACACCGACGGCGAGTCGGAGATCGCACTCGACTCCATCGACGCTCCGGAGTACTGGGACCGTCTCTCCCTGGGTGAGCAGGCGGACGAAGACGCCTTCAACGCCATGAAGACCAGCCCGTACAGCGAGGATTCGGTTCCGGAGGATATCGTGGACTACGTCAGGCAGATCATTTCTGAGGCCGCCGAGTCTCTGAAATCCTCCGGAGACGGGGTCAGCAAGGATGCCTTCGACGCCGTGAAGGACGAGTTGAGGATCGTCAGGCAGAGGAACGAGGATCTCTCAAAGGACCTGGACTTCAGGATGACGGAGAACGCCACCCTGTCGGAGGACCTGAAGACCGCCCTGTCCGAGAAGGACGAGCTCGCCGCCGAGGTGGAGAGGCTGAAATCCGTGATCAAGGACATGGAGGCATCCGAAGCCCAGATGGAGACAATGGCCGAGGAGCTCTCTGAGGCGAACGAGCAGGTCGGAATCCTCAGGACGAAGGTCGAGGAACTCCAGAACGAGGTCTCCGCCAGGGATGCCGACATCGTCTCCCTGACCGAGGAGAGGGACGCCGCCGTCCTTGCTAACTCCGAGCTCCACAGCGAGATGGAGGAGCTCATGGACGAATCTTCAGCGATGGTCTCCGACGAGTTCATCGACGAGGCGGATCAGGAAGCAGCTGACACCGAGGCAGTCTCGGAGCCGCAGGTAGCTCCGACGACAGACGCGTCAGAACCGGACTCCGTGGAGTCTGCCCCATCAGAAGCGGATGTCCCCGCCGAGGACTGTCCCCATGAAGACCACATCGCCGAAGTGACCGAGGCTCCTGCCGTCGACAGGATCCTGACCGACGCCCAGCGCGAGGTCGTCGAATCCGCCAAGAGGATGAAGGATGCGAAGATCGACGAGTTCATCGACAAGTCGATGTCGGGACAGGTTGACGAGACCGCCTGCGACAACATCGTCGCGTTCCTCAAGGTGGACATCAGCATCTGCGACGCTCTGCTCGGAATGGATTACAGCAGTCTCGACAGCATCCTCGACGGATTCAGGAGGATCCTCTCCATCATCGACGAGGCCCCCGAGCCACACAGTCAGAACATCTACTCCAGGTCCCTGACCCCGGAGCAGTCGCTCATCGAGTACGGATACAACAAGGTGATCGAGCACATCCAGGATGTCATGCTGAGAAGATACGCGAACATGCTGTGATCTCAGATGAAATCCAACACGCCCCCGGCGTCCTCCGTGAACGGTATCCCGTTCTGACGGCAGATGTCGGGGGTGAAACCGTATCCGAAGGTGACGGCGACGAACCTCGTGCCGCTCTCCCTAGCACCCCTCAGGTCGTTGGGCGTGTCCCCGACCATGAGCGTCTTCTCCGGCTCCGCCTCCGCGGCGTATATGCATCTGTCGATCAGATCAGATTTGGACAGAAGCCCAAGGTCATCTGCCCCGCATACGTCCACGAAATAACCGTCGAGCCCCCAATGGGAGGCCAGTTGCTTGGCGTACTCGTCGGGCTTCATGGTAGCCACCCCCATGGGGATCCCTATGTCGCGTAATGCATCCAGCGTCTCCTGCATCCCCGGGAACAGAACGGCCTCCAGATACCCCTCCCTGCCGTAGAACTCCTTGAACAGCTCAGCCGCACCGATCGCTTCCTCGCGGCCGATGCCATAGAGCTTCGCCATGTCGTCGATCAGGGATCCTCCCTTCACAGCGTATAGTGCCTCACGGGATGGCTCCGGCACTCCCAGCTCGTGTGCGACATGGAGGAAGGATTTGATTATACCCGGCGCTGTGTTGGATAGCGTCCCATCCATATCGAATACCACGAGCTCTGTGTCCATGCAGAGTGCAAAGAGTCGATTTAGATAACTGTTGCCCAGGCTATCTCATGAAATACATCGATTCCATTCTCATACTCATGAGGGAGCCGCCCAGCGACATCGGAGAACCGCAGGAGGAGTTCTGTGACAGAATAGCGGAGATCTTCGACGACCCTGATGGGAGATACGAGGTCCTTGACAGGAACCTGTCCGACGACCCGTTCGAGCCCGACATCGAGGTTATAGACTCAGACGAGTGGGCATTCAACATCCTCTGCTATTATGTCGAGGACACACCATCCGACGGTATAGTGGAGATCTTTCCCAGAACATTCGGTATGAGGAAATGGGTTCAGGACGACTCGGACAGGCCGTCTTTCCTTGCCCTCGGTGTGGGAGGAACCCCCGATCATCCAGAGTACCTCTATTTCGCCCGTTTCTTCCGTTTCACAGATGTTCATTTCATTCTAGACGAAGGACGTGACATGCTCATCAATTGGATGAGACCGGAATTCTTCGACAAAGTGATCAGGGATGATTTCGAGCGGATCTTCAGTCCAAGATGAGATGTTCTCAACATCCGTTATTAAATTAGCTAATTAACCTATTAGCTTAATTTATTTCATGTATGCTAATTTAATTCAGATGGTGAAGAAATTCTTACAGTAATGACGATCATTTTGACGACTCGTTTTTTACTCCAGATTTTTTTCAAATCCAGGTTATTTTGATTGATTCATTAACAAATTAATATTAATTAATCTGATTTCTTTATTAGGTATATTATTTGCAGTTTATCACATCGTATCCTTATCTTTGCCTAAACGATAAAATAATTTAGCTGATAACTTAATTTACGAAATATATTACATACATTCATAATAGTGAAGAAAAATGTATAAAATCGTAGTAATTAGTGAAATTTCAATGATTCGATTGAAAAATACAGATTCTGAATGCAAATTCAAAAATTCATAGGTTTTTGGGCACTTCTTTGTCCACGACGGTCTCCCGAATATCAACTTAATTACCCCAGAAATAAAGTGATTTCCATGGATTTCTGGTCATTTTTACACTGTGCAGATCATGGAAATTCGATGCGTGTAGAAAATATGAAGATTTGGGGCAGAATCGATAAAATCAGGAAATCCATCTTCAAGACAACATGCAAAGACGAATTTAATACAGTATCGAATTAATTAAGCTGAATACATAAATTACTTAAATTGAATAATTAGTTTAAAACAAAGGTTAAAACGATTGTCTGCAATTATACAACTATGTTAAGATATCAGCTAAATTAATTATGAATTAATACAAAACTTGGAAAAGAAGCACCTCATCTCAGAGAACGCATCCAAACTGAAGTCGCGACACGAGGCATGTGTCTGCAGACGAAAACCTGTAACTTGTTGTATGTTCCGCAGACGGATCTACGCTTCCCCTTCTCGATGTCCCCCATTGCCTGAGACACGACGTCCTGGGGATTCACCCTGTGTCTGAACACCTTCTTCGGCACGGAATGGGATTGCATTGCACGATCAATGAATTCCGTGTCGACCCATCCGGGAGACACCTCGAGAACGTTGATTCCTTTGTCCTTCAGCTCGATTCTGAGGGAATCGGTGAAACTGCGGACATATGCCTTCGTGGCGGCGTAAACCCCGAGACCAGGCAGAGGAAGATAGGCTGAGGCGGAACAGACCTGGATAATCCATGATCCTCTGCGCATCATCGGTATGCAGGCACGGGTCAGTTCCGTGAGAGCGACCACATTGACATCAATCATCCCCTCGGTGTCCCTTGCATCCTGTTCGGGAAGATCGCCGAATGCACCGAACCCAGCACAGTTCACCAGATATTCGATTTCGTAGTCACTCCCCAGCAGTTCCGATTCGAATCCGTGCAGTGAAGCCCTGTCCGTCAGATCGATTTGGAAGAGCAGCATCTTTGTGCTGAGTTCCCTCTCGACAGAGCGCAATGCATCGAGGTTGCGTCCGAGGACCACTATCCTGTCCAATCCCTTCGAATCAAGTGCTCTGCAGAACTCAGAACCGATACCTCCGGTGGCACCGGTGACGATTGCGACCCTCATGCGAAGGTGTATTGCCTGCCTTCTATTCGATTTTACGATTCTATGTGATGCCTCTAGTTTCCATTGGAATTTTTCATATTAGTAAGAAACTGATATTTTATAATGTAATAATGTATTCAGCTTTATTAGTTGTAGTCGTATGAATGGATAGGGCATCCAGGCAAAATATCGCCCTCAGCTACATGACATCTAGCAGCTGCACAAGCGTTTTAAGCCTTCGTCCGATTCTAGAATTCATGTACTCAGACGAGGCCTTGAAACTGATTGAGAGCAGGAGGAGCATCCGTTCCTACAAACCTGATATGGTTCCAGACGATTTGATTGATAAGGTCATCGAGGCAGGTACATTCGCCGCTACCGGCGGAGGAAGACAATCCCCAATCATCATCGCGGTGAAAGACAGGAAAACTCGCGATAAACTATCGAAACTCAATGCAGACATCATGGGTGCGGAAACTGATCCATTCTACGGAGCTCCCTTGGTCCTTATCGTCCTTGCGGACCGTTCATCATCCACCTATCTCTACGACGGGAGCCTGGTAATGGGAAACCTCATGCTCGCTGCACACGCTCTTGGCCTCGGCAGCTGCTGGATTCACAGAGCCAAGGAGGAGTTCGACCGTCCTGAAGGGAAGGAGATTCTGAAGGATCTGGGCATAACCGGTGATTACGAGGGTATCGGCCACTGCATCCTTGGATACATCGACGGAGATGTACCGGAAGCCAAGCCTCGCAAGGAAAAATGGAGCTACACGATCTAATGCTTTCATTCACAGGACAGATGAAGATCCGTGGGGGTTGTCGTAGAATCCCGCGTATCCTACGGATACTCCCTTCAGCTTCTCTATCCTTCTGCGAAGGTGTTGGGCAATGGTCTCTGCACGGTTCCTCTCGATCGCAGAACAGGGGCGGTCGAACGCCTCGATGACGGTTTCCTCGATACCGTCCAATCTGGAGAGGCCCATCCAGTCGAAACTGTGGACCAGTCTGATCTGTTCGGAATGGGTGATCTTGAACGGTTTGGAAGTCAGATCGTACCCCTCGTTGATTCATACGGTGGAGGTTTTGAAACCCAGCGATGCGCCACAGTCGAATATGGGGACGAAACCCTTGACCTTCAACGTGACCAGATCGCGGAGGATGCCGAAATTCCCGAAGTGGCGGTCCTCGTCGACTATGATGAAATCCAGAGCTATCATCCTGTCCAGACACCCTTCCACATCCATGCACCCGATGTCCTTGAACGATGAACTGGTCAATTCATAGAGTGTCTGTCCCTGGATTCTGCCATGACCCGTTAGAATGCTCTATGCGGGGATGAACTCTATATCGACGTCATAGAAGCAGTGGCAGAAACAGAGAGGTTCTCTGTTCAGTGAAGTCAGCCCTTATCCGACATGCCTTATGTGCAGAAGAACCATGATCCTGCTGGCAATGACCTCGTTGAAAGGCTCCTGCATGAACGGCTGGGAACCGCCTTTTAGGAGCACCCTCTCAATGTCAATTATCATCCACCTCTTCTTCAGATTCCCGTATCGTTGGAGAGTCATTTTGATAATAATTCAAAGAGGACCAGTTCCCTGCGTCTCCGGTTAGGACAACCAATAGCAATCAGAAAGACTTAATCCGAATGACCTCATCATCAGGTATTCAGGTATGGGGACACCTAATTGAATCAGGGTTTCCTTGAGCCTACCTCTTGAAGCAGGAAAGGATCTTTTTGACCACCATCTTCTGAACGAGTCCAGCATGAGATCCATGGATAGTGAGATTCCAGGGGGGATATGATCTGCTTCGACTATCTGGATGACCGAACTGATCTGACCGGTATTGTCGAATGACAATTTGGCCACCTTGATTCCCCCGTGCATCAGCCAGAGTTCGTCATTCCTTGATTGTGTATCCAAATTCGCACTTAATAATCATTATTATTAATTAATTAAGCTAATTACTTAATCGATATGATTTATTAATAGTGGTTATTTAACAATATAATGATATAGCATCATGTGCAGATCCTCGTTGGCCAGACGCACGTCGGTGGACGTGAGACACCTGGCACCAAGCCTGTCGTACAAGCCGTAGCCGCAGTCGTCGTCCGTATAGATGAGAATGCTCCTCGCACCGATCTCCCTGAAATGATTCATTGCGATGTTGAAGAGCTTCGAACCGTATCCCCTACCCTGGTAGTCCTCCTAGATTATGAGCAGCACCAGTTCGCCATCGAAGGATTCACCGGAATCCTCCTTCAGCCTGATGTCAGCAGAGTCGAGGATCATCATATCGGAGATCAACGTCTCGATGCCGTCCATATTCAGCATGGATTCATCACCGTAGTTGCCTGGGTCCGGTTGAGGATTCATCTGGAGATTTCCAGAACGGGCCATGACGCACCCCACTGCTCTTCCATCACACTCCAGCACCCTGATGAAGTCGCTCTTGGACATGCAGGATCTCAGATAACCCTTCGAGGCAGGCATAGCGATCTCATCACCGTAGGAGTCCATCTCCCATATCCTAAGGATCATGCTGGAGAGCTCTTCCAGATCCCTGTCTGCTAGTTCCCGGACGACTCCCATGTCGAACCACCTGCTGATGAAAAACAAGCTGAGATTCAATGAGTTATTTGCTTCACAGCATCCTCAGTACAACTGGAAACACCCAATGTCAGATCTTTTCCAATCGCCGTGCACGTTCAGAGCGCAACGGCAGTGGAATCATCCGATCAGAGCAGAAGCGGCGACAGTCACTACGACGATGACCATGATGAGGACCATGCCCCAAGCGAGTACCTTCTTCCTCGTCTCAGCCTTCATGATGACTGGACATCGGCTACCTTCAAATAAATGTTGTCAGAAGAAAGGAAGGGAAAGGGTTTGAGTTGCTTCGAAGCGGAAGCGCTTCAGTAGCAGGGAACATTCTCGTCCGCCAAGGCGTAGGCCAGGTAGATGTTGAACGCAAAGTTCAGGATGGCGGCTACACCGAGGAACAGCCAAGCCCAGTCCTCACCATACTCGACGACGCATCCGTTGGCGAAGAACACCAGGGCGGTCGTGAACAGGATGATGGTGAGGGTCTTCAGGGTGTGGGCACGGACGGACCATACCAGACAGAGCAGGTAGATGATACCGAGCACGATGCTGATCCAGAGGTCTCCACCGTCGTATCCGGCGTAGAATACACCGAGGGCGACGAGTCCGAAGACGATGAATCCGAAGTTAGCACCTGCCCTGTAAGCGAACAGGGATGCAAGGAATATGAAGAATCCGCCTACCATCAGAAGCTTGGGGGCATGGACCAT
The DNA here is from genome assembly GCA_009911715.1 of Methanomassiliicoccaceae archaeon DOK. Classification (NCBI taxonomy): domain Archaea; kingdom Methanobacteriati; phylum Thermoplasmatota; class Thermoplasmata; order Methanomassiliicoccales; family Methanomassiliicoccaceae; species Methanomassiliicoccaceae archaeon DOK. The sequence goes on from CP047880.1 coordinate 904,961, forward strand.
AATCTCATTCTCAATGCCGAGGCCGTTGAAGAATCCGGCGAGGGCGAGAGGCAGAGAGACCAATGCCACGAAGAACAATCCGAAGGCTGTCGGATCGAGTATTTTGCATTCGTCAGACATTACTATTTTCCTCCTTTTAGGCATGCGAACGGCCTCTGCCGCACGCATTCCAGAACCTTATTCGACTTATTCCGTATAAAATAGTGAGTTACACAAACACTGTTTAGACAACGTATTGGATGGTTATTCAAACATCCATCGCCGGGTATAGCCATACATGGTTTAGAAAAATCCAAAATCACGAAATCATTAAATAATATCGTAATCCGCTACCATCAGAAATCATCCACAGTGGGCAGCAGCCTGACGTTCCTCTTGGAAGGGTCCCTGACCTTTGAGGCCATCAGCTCCTGGACGCGGTTGTAGTCCTCCGGGGACACGGCGAGTTCAGCCTTGTGCGGGATCAGCAGTTCCTCCCATCTCATGTACCCGGCGTAGACTGGGTTGTGCAGGATGTTCCTGAGGTTGTACTTGTTCCAGGGGTTCCCGCGCCTGGTTAGCGTTCCTGAGCGGTTGAGGGAGTAGCAGATGGAGTCCATTGTCTCTCCTGACAGATACGATGAGAACACCTCCCTGACTATTGGGAGCTCGTTAGGATCGGCCACGAGGGAACCGTCCGAGATCCTGTATCCGAACGGAGGGGTGAATCCCATGGTCTCCTTCGCCGATGGCTCGGAACCCAGGTTCTCGGCCTTCTCGCGCATGCCCATCTTGGTCCTCTCGCCGATCTGCTCGCTCTCCAGCTGAGCCATGCGCTGGATCATGTCCACGACGAACCTTCCAAGGGCGTTGGACGTGTCTAAGGCCTCGTAGCAGGAGACGAACTCCTTCTTGTTGCGCTCGAGCTCGTCCATCATGGACATGAAGTTGCGGCTGTTCCTGTGGATACGGTCCATCTTGAGTACGACCAGAACGTCCCAGGAATCTATCTCGTCCATCATCCTGCGATACGCCGGACGGTTGGTGTTCCTCCCGGAGTAACCGTCGTCCTCGTACACGCCTGCGATGTCGAGACCCTCGGCTAGACAGTGGTCCTCGAGGATGGACTTCTGGGCGTCAAGCGAGTATCCCTCGGCCGCCTGCTCGTCGGTGGATACCCTGACGTACAGCGCGGCCCTTCTGGGGTTGTCCGGCATCAGGCCTTGGTGACAGTCAGAGGTCCGTTTATAGATTCGTACAGATCGAGCGCGACGATCGGCTGCTGCTCCCCCTTGCGGAGGATCCCGTCCCAGTCCTGGTATCCGACATAGAGGGGATTGTGGAGGATGTTGCCGACGGACTGCTTGTTCCACTTGCCGCCCTTCTTCGCGGGGATCTCGGCCTTGTTGAGGAAGGATGCTATGTCGTCCATGGTGGAGCCGCGCTTGTACATGTTGTAGATGGCGCGCACGGTGTGGGCCTCGTCGGTGACGACCTCGAGCCTACCGTTGCGGTAAACGTATCCGTAGGGATGCCCCGAGCCGAGGTTGCCGGTACCGTTCCTGGCCTTGTACTCCATGCCGACCTTCACCCTCTCGCCGATCTGCTCGCTCTCGAGCTGCGCTATGCGCTGCATTATGTCCATGACGAACCTGCCCATCGCGGTGGTGGTGTCGAACTTGTCCTGCATGGACGTGAACTCCTTGCCCTTGGCGCGGAGGTCGTCCATCATCAGCGCGAAATTCACGCTGTTCCTGTGGATACGGTCCATCTTCAGGACCAGGATAGTGTCCCAGCTGTCGCTGTCCGCCATCATGTGCTTGTACTCGGGACGGTCCGTGTTCCTTCCGGAGAACCCCTCGTCCCTGTACACGCCCGCGACCTCCCAGCCGCGGACCCTGCAGTACGCCTCCAGCCTCTTGACCTGCGCATCGAGGGAGAACCCCTCGTTCGCCTGGTCCTCAGTGGAGACCCTCGCGTAAAGTGCTGCACGCATGCATCCATCCCGGACATGGCATCTCGCTGCGCTGTATATAATGGTTGACGACAGGGCCTAACCGCTGGAAGAAATTAATATCGCAGGGCGCCATTCGCAGACGGTGTTACCGAAATGGGCCTATTCGACAAGATCGGCGACAAGCTCAGCGAGAAGGTGAAGGAGACTGTCGACAGGAAGATCGACGAGGGAATAGACAGGGCCGTCGACAAGGTGACAGACACCGACGAGCTCGAGGACAGGATCCATGAGAAGATGGAGGAGCGCAGGGAGGCAAAGGAGGCCGCCGAGGCTCCGAGGGCCTGTCCCAAGTGCGGCAAGGAGGTCGGAGACGACCCGTTCTGCCCCGAGTGCGGTGCGAGGATCGAGGTGGAGGATGCGGAGAGGAAGTGCCCGAACTGCGGCAACGTCACAACCGGCAAGTTCTGCTCCAAGTGCGGCACCAAGCTCTGATTCATCGTTCAGTGATGGGGGACTGCAGATGCATGCTCCCCATCCATCTTACATCAACTCCGAAGTATTCGATGTGAAGTGTTTAAACACAAAAACGCAGTTTCGCCCATGCGCGATTTGGAGATCAAGGCCGTCATCCTGTCCGTCCTTCTGGCAATGACCGGGATCGCCATCTGCGCACCGTTCTTCGATCACGCCGATGCTCAGGAGGGTGTCGTCGTCATCGTTCCGCCCGACGGACTCTCCCAGGAGAACCCGATGGATCTTATCCTCGGTTTCGAGGCCATCGCAGCGGAGGTTCACAGACAAGACTCCGTGAACGTCCTCATCCTGATGACGGATGCTCCGTATGAGAATGGAGACGTCTACCTGGCCATAACCATGGCCATCGGCGAGGGGAGGTTCGTCACTGCGGATGAGCTCAGGTCGTCACATCCTGCCCCGATCCCAGTGGTGGTCTTAGCCTCCCCGCAATCGACAGACCCCTCCATAGACCTGGATTTCCTCACAGCGGTCCTGGACCATCTCGGCTCCGACCACGAGTCCTGTAAACTGGCGGACCACATCCAGAGGAGCATCTCAGACCAGAGGGCGTTCATGTCGAAGCTTAAGGCAGATTCCGAATTGAACCAGGCCAGATCGGCCGAGGTCCAGATGCCGAAGGAGGACGAGTCCGATTCGGAGCTCTCTGCACCCTCGCCCGTCATAGTCGAAGATGAATCGGTTCAGGATGAATCCGGCAACATCGACAGTCTCATCGTTGGAACGGATCCCATTACTGCAGATTCTCTCCCGGAGGTCGACGGTCCGGAATCTCTTCCCTCCGTCGGAAGAGGGACGGTAATCTGAGCGGCGGTCCCGTCCCCGACAACCGTTGAAACCCCAGAAACCGTCAATCCAAGGAAGAGAGAGAATGAACAACAAACACATAGCCGCAATAGCCGCAATCGTGGTGCTGGTGGCCGCCGCTGCCGCGGTGATCCTGTACATGGGCGAGGACCAGTACACCATCACCTACGAACTGAACGGCGGAGACAACAACTCGCTTAATCCGACCAGCTACACCTCCGGAGACGAGATACAGCTGTACGACGCATACGATGATGAGCGCGTGTTCGTGGCATGGTACCTTGATGAAGGGCTGACCCAGGAATGCGACACAATCCCATCGGACATGTCCGGGGACATTACGCTGTACGCCGGATGGAGCGACACCGTTGTCGGCAAGGGGCTCACCTTCGATGTCCAGGGATCGTACACCAGCGGTCTGCTCTCCAGCTACAGCATGGACGGAAGCGTGTCATACGAGTACCTCTACATGAACGAGGATGGGGACTACCTCATCGGAACCGACACAGAGATGACGTACACCTTCCTCGGGATGTCCAGGCAGACCAGCTCCAGCGACCGCTACTGGAGCGGGGACAGCGACATTCAGTGGTCCTCCCAGGGTACAGAGACCATCGACACGATCAACGGGGAGAAGCTCTGCGAGGTCATACTCGGAACCCATTCCGACGGTTCCACCGAGACACAGTGGATCGCTGACGGGTGGATAACCTACAAGATCGAGTACACATCCATCGGAATCTACTCATCCACCACGTACACCTACACCCTGACAGATGTTTACAACGTGGAGACCGACTCCGACATCGATCTGATAGTCTATTCGGACCTGGGCATCGACGTCTCCGGCGGAGGCACATACAGCCCCGGCGACACTGCGACCCTCACCGCCGAGGTCGATTCAGACACGGTGTTCGCGGGCTGGTTCGACTCCGACGGGAACCTTCTGTCCACCAACAGGACCATCACCCTGGAACTGGAATACGGTGATGTCACCGTATATGCACTGAACAGCTCCGATCCCGACATCGAGACAGTATCTGGATCGTCTTTCGACGTCGAATACACGGACACCACCGAATGGACGGTAACCGACTCCGACGGCGATATCGTCGCGGAGTTCTGGGGAGATCCCTCCAGCCACTCCTTCGACAATGCGGGGATGTACACCATCACATCTGTGGATGCGGACAATGGCGTCTGCAGGTACTTCACCGTCTTCGTTGACGGCTATTCCACGCTTGAGTACGAATGGACGGTGAACGGGGAGGACTACACCTACACGCTCCAGATCCTCTACAGCGACGTACAGTACTACCGGGATTATTACAGCGTCTCGGAGAGACAGCAGGACGTATACGGCAACCACACCCGCGACAGGACGTTCGTCACATACGGGGACAAGTACATCCAGAAGATCGCTGCCGATTTCGCCGACATGACCTCCGACATGTCGGAACTCGAGAGGGCCAACTTCATCCTGGCATTCAGCCAGTGCCTCGGATACGAGGACGATCAGATGTACATGGGCACCGAGGAGTACTGGAAGTTCCCACTGGAGACCCTCTACGACCACGGCGGCGACTGCGAGGACACCTCCATACTACTGGCCGCGATAGCCAAGGCGATGGGCTACGACACCTCCCTCCTCCTGTTCCCCGGACACATGGCAACAGGCATGGCCGTCGACGGTGCAACCGGTACCTACTTCGCCACCAGCAATTCCGCCAGGTACTTCTACTGCGAGACCACGGCCACCGGCTACTCGGTCGGGGAGCTGCCAAGGAGCATGCAGGGCTACACCGCCACAATGGTTGTCATCTACTGAACCTTTGGGCCTTCGGGCCAAAACCTTTTTCCTTCTATCTTGACCCCTACTTCGACACTTCCTTCTAACGAGCGTGCTCGTTCGCATTCGAATGATGGGGCTACCGCTGATGATGTCATCTGACAATAGGAGTCCGAACCCCGCCAGAAGGATATGATTCGGCTAGTGAGATCACTGCTCTGATCCCTTTCGGGGCAATCGTGGGCACCGATGTATCCGAAAACGACGATGCTATTGATGGTAAGAGGACGGCGCCCCAAGGCGCCGTCGTTTACGGTCACCAGATGGGGACTCTGTCCTCGGGCGCCAGATACATGCCGTCGCCCTCGGTGACACCGAACGTGTCCATGAACTTCTGGAACTGCTGGACGGTCATGTTGACACGGGCACCGTCAGGAGGATGGGGGTCGATGACCATGGACGAGGAATCGAAGCTCTGGGTGTAGACCGTGGCCCAGACATTCGAGTACTCGGTGAACATCTTGGCGAATTCGAATCCCTCGATGCTGCTCCCCAGATCTATGGCGAGCGCCATGCCTCCCATGTCGGCTATGACCTCGTTGATGACGATGGACGGGTCCATAGTCCTGTCGGGGCTCAGGGTGACGCTGGAGATGTAGTCGGAGACTCTGGAGGAGAGCTCGGCGAATGCCTGGGAGTCCGACTCGGTCCACCAGTTGGTCTTCTTCCCGTCGATGCCGTACATGCATCCGGTGGTATCGAACCCGTGGGTGATCTCGTGGCCTATTACGGTGGCGAGCCTGCCTATCGTGACCTCGTCGGACGCGTCCGAGTTGTAGTAGTACCCGTCCTGCAGGAACGCCCAGGTGACGTACACCTTGTTAACGGACCAGATGTTGGAGGCGTTGGCGGTGTAGCTCTGCAGAGGCCAGTAGTTGGACTCCAGCGTCTTGCCGAGCAGGGACGCCCTCTCGTTCGTGTAGTAGGCCTTCATGGCGACGTAGTCCTCGATCGCGTTCCCACCGTTTGCGGACGGGAGAGTCAGGGACGAGTAGTCCACGCTGTCGGGACCACCAACCTCGATCCCCATTGCATCGAGCTTCTGCAGGGCGTAGGCCTTCGTCTTATCCGACATCCAATCGGCACCGGAAATCCTCACGGCCATGGCGACCTTGAGGTCATGGAACAGTGACTCCACAAGGGCCGCGGCCTCGGGGTCCGCGACATGGTCGCAGTACATGGTGTTGAGCAGGTTCACGAGCATGACATCGGCGAAGATGTAGGTGTACCAGGTGGATTGGAGGTCCATGCCGTTGTAACTGAGGAACTCGTCGAGGAACTCTCCGCCCATGAACGTGCTGGCCCTGTCGAGCGAGTTGCGGAGGAGCATCGCCCTCAGGCCCTCGAAGTTCTCCTCCGTGTACAAGGAGTCCAGGGTGCGGAGCCATCCCACGTCGGGTATGGAGACGACGGAGGACGAGTATCCCATCGCATCAAGGACCTCCACTATGGGGAACGAGGTGCAAAGGGCATCCACCTCCTCTATGGACATCGGGTTGTAGGTGTCGGGCAGGTCCACCGAGGTGGTAAGGCTGACGCCAGCGGCGATATTCTATCTGGTGAAGACACCTCCGATGGCGCCAACCGATGGATGGTCGATGCATCAGATGCAGGATGGAGAAGTTGTGGCGTCCCCGGAGGGACGCCTGATGGGAGGGGGACTTGCCCCCTTGAAGGTTTAATCGGTTCACATCGGGGGCATTCCGCCCTGGGGTCCGCCTGCGGGCGCCGGGGGTGCCCTGCGGGAGGCGATGACGTCGTCGATCCTGAGGATCATGTTGGCGACCTCCTCGGCGGAGTTGATGGCCTGGACCTTCACCCTGAGGGGCTCGACGACGTTCTTGGCGAGCATGTCGACCGCCTCTCCGGAGTCGAGGTCGATTCCGAAGTACTTGGCCTTGGCGGCCTTCTTCTCGTGGGCGTTCTTCAGCTTGATGATGCTGTCGATGGGGTCGATACCGGCGTTCTCGGAGAGGGTCCAGGGGATGATCTCCATGGCCTTGGCGAACTTCTCGATGGCCAGCTGCTCCCTTCCTCCGACGGATGCGGCGTAGTCCATGAGCCTGAGCTCGAGCTCGATCTCGGGGGCTCCGGCTCCGGCGACGACCTTTCCGTCCTCCATGGCGACTCCGACGACGCGGATGGCGTCGTTGAGGGCCCTCTCGACTTCCTCGAGCACGTGCTCGGTTCCGCCGCGGACGAAGATGGTGATCGCCTTGGGGTTCTTGCATCCGGTGATGAATGCCATTCCGTCCTCTCCGACGAGCTTCTCGTCGACGGCTCCGGCGGTTCCGAGGTCGTTCTTGGTGAGCTCCTGGACGTTTCCGACGATGGTGGCGCCGGTGGCTTTGGCGATGGCCTCGAGGTCGGACTGCTTGAGCCTCCTGTATCCGAGGATTCCGTTCTTGGCGAGGTAGTGCTGGACCAGCTCGTCGACTCCCTTCTGGGAGAACACGACGTTGGCTCCGACGGACTTGATCTTCTCGACCATGGCCTTCAGCTCGTTCTCCTCCTCGGCGAGGAAGGAGGACATGGCGGTGGGGTCGGTGATCTGGATCTGGGCGTCGAACTCGGTCTTCTTGATCTCGAGGGGGCAGGAGAACAGGGCGATTTTAGCCTTCTCGACGTGGGTGGGCATCCTGCTGTGGACCTTCTCCTTGTCGACGACGATTCCCTGAACGAGGTAGGTGTCTCCGATGACTCCTCCGATCTTCTTCTGGATGCGGATGTTCTTGGTGTCGACGACACCGTTCTCCTCGACGGACTTGCATGCCTTGACGACGATGTCGGCCAGAGCCTCCTCCTCCTCTCCGACGGATTTGCCGGTGAGGGCGGTGGCGGCGACCTGCTTCAGGACCTTGTCGGACTTGACGTCGACGGCGATGTCGTTGAGGATCTCGACGGCTTTGGTGGACGCCATCTTGTATCCGTTGGTGATGACGGTGGGGTGGACGTTGGCGTTGATGAGCTCCTCGGACTGTTTGAGAAGCTCTCCGGCGAGGACGACGCTCGTGGTGGTTCCGTCTCCGCACTCGGAGTCCTGGGTCTTGGCGACCTCGACGACCATCTTGGCTGCGGGGTGCTGGACATCGATCTCCTTCAGGATTGTGACACCGTCGTTGGTGATGACGACGTCCCCGATGGTGTTCACGAGCATCTTGTCCATTCCCTTGGGTCCGAGGGTGGACCTGACGGCATCGGCGACCGCCTTGGCGGCTGCGATGTTGTTGAACTGTGCCTCTTTGTCTTTGCTCCTCTCGGTGCCCTCTTTGAGCACGATAACGGGCTGGTTTCCGCTTCCGTACATAAGGATAATCTCCTGATTACTACGTTCGGATAATTTAGACCTTCTATAAAAGTATTTTGACATAACCATCTGTCGCTTACATCGACGGAGGGATGTCTGGCAATCGGTTCTCGAAGGAGTCGGAGACGTCGAGGCCGAGTTCCCTGCCGATCTCCCCTATCCTGCGGCGGGCGACCGAGGACTGCCCTATCCCCATCCTCTCCAACCGGGTCGGATCGACGTTGCGGAGGTTGAGGGGATCGTGGAAGACGCTCCTGACGCCGGTGTCGCGGATCGCCTCGAGCAGCTCCCTCTCGCGTCCCTCCAGCGATGACATCACGGGGGCGATCAGGGCGTAGCAGTCGATGCCCGCATCTACGAGAGCTTTAAGGGCGGATAGCCTGGCACCCGGGAGCGGAGCGCCTGGCTCAGTCATCTTGGATACGCGGTCGTCTATGTTCGTGATGGTGACGCCTACCCTGGAGTCCATGTCGCCAAGTATGTCGATGTCCCTCAGTATCAGGTCCGATTTGGTGTGGATGTGTACCCTGCGCCCACGGGCGCGGAGCACCTCCAGGCACATCTGGGTCAGCCTGAACTTCCGCTCCGCGTACTGGTACGGATCGGTCACGGTACCCAGCCCTATCACGCCTTCCACGGACGGGAGCTCACGCGCCAGCCTCTCGGGGATGTTGCGTTTGACGCGTACGACACGCCACGAGCCGAGATCGGTATGGGTCACCCCGGGCGCGTAGCAGTAGATGCAGCCGTGCTCGCATCCGGTGTACGGGTTGAGGGCGTAGTCCAGTCCGGGGAGTCCTGACGGGGAGAGGGCACGCGTGCACTCCACCATCTCGTACACCCCGTCCCATTCTCCCCTGCCCTCGAGGAAGTCGATAAGCGTGGTTTCAGTAATAGTCCTCGATCCTCCTCTGCACTATCCAGTCCCTCATCACCCCGGAGTTCCTGATCCACGTGTCCCTCTTTATGTCCATGACGCGGTCGACGTGTGCGAGGGCCTGGTCGAGGTTCTCGTAATGGTACGGGACAGTCTTGAGGGCCGCGCGGACGTTCTCCCTGACGTTCCAGACGCCCACGGGCATGACGTAGCCGGGATGGGCCTCCCTCATTATGACGGCCCCGGCGGTGCGCCTCTCCTTGGTGAGTAGTTCGTTGACGGCCATCCTCGAAGCGTAGTAGCAGCCGCCTATGTGGGCGTACTCCGTCCTGCCGTCGAAGAACTCGCAGTCCGAGATGATGTCGACCGTCTTTCCCATCGGGTTCCAGGTGGTGTTGGGATACCATGCCTCGATGAGCTCGAACCTCCAGGTGCACGGCATCAGCATGATCAGCCACCTGTTGTCAAGCTGCTCCCACTGGTATATCCTGAAGTCGTCTATGGTGTCGTAGAACTTGGTGGTCTTCAGCATGTCCTTGCCGATGATGTCGTCCACCGCGGTGATGCTCCATCTCGTGGGGACGAAGCGACGGTTCCTGCCGATGCCCAGTGTGCCGACGGAGAACGCCTTCTCGATCTCCGATATCAGCGTCCCGTTCCTGTATGCCTGGACGACCGCGTCAGCGGCCTTCATGTCGGTGTCGTAGAATCCCTTCTCCAGGTTCCTCTCGAACCTGCCGTTGCCCATCTTCATCCTCTCCATCCTTGCGGAGGGGCCGAAGGGCTGGATCTCGTCGTCGAGGACGATCCTGCCGCGCGGCTTCTGCGAGAACGACGCCTCGACGTCGACCGGCTTCTCGGTGAGCGCGAGCTCCTGTACGTTGTCCACGATCCTACCCGACTTGCGGAAGTCGGTTGCGTCTATGCGGTACTTGCCGCGGACCAGCCTGAACCTGAAGTCCACGATCTCGTCTATCGACTTCCCCATCCACAGCTCGGGACGGTCCATGACCGTGGTGTCCCCGAACTCCGGGGGGATGAGGGGGCCTATGTCCACCTTCGGATAGCCGTAGCGCCCCACGAAGACGGAAGGGGGGCTTGAGCCCGCCAGGTCCTTCATGTCTATGAGCGGCATGGTCCTCTGCTGGGAGTAGAACTTTATCATGAGCGGGCAGCGGTCCTTCCCGCAGAGCCTGTGGGCGCCCTTGCATATAGAGCAGAGACCGTTCTTCACGGGAGCGTCGTTGAGTTCGACCGCCTTCTCGAAGAACGTCTTTCCGTCTGACATGCCATCGCTCCTGCATCGTCAGAAGCGGAGACGATGCGAGGGAAGCAGAAGTCAGGTGGAATTTCTTCCGAGCAAGGGGACTGACTTCCGCTTTACTTCTGAGAACCTTTTAGGAATTATATACTTTGTTACCTAATCGCTGTGAACTGGATGAGAATGGACATAAAAGAGCATTAGAACAGTAAAATATTATTAAAAAAAGGATAAAAATTAAAGATTATAGTGTTTTTGTACTACCATCGGACTCGGTGGCGATGTCGGCGGAGCGGACTGGCAGCATATCCAGACCGAACAGCTTCCTGAAGTCCGGACGGACCTTCTCCAGGCTCCAGAGCTCCATGCTGGTGTCGGCGTCTGAGACGAGCTCCACCAGAACGGTGTTCCCCCTCTTGACCAGACGGATGTCCGATACGGCGTGGTTCCTGTGCCTGTCCGCCACATCCGCTATCTTGAGGAACATGGCGCACTGCCTTACGGCCAGGGCGTCCTCGCGAGACAGACATGACAGCCGGGGATCCTTGGAACCGGGGAACTTCTTGTGGTGGAACCTCACCATCAGTCCCATCGCCCTGATCTCGTCGATGCTGAAACCGACGAGGTCCGCGTTCTCGATGATCACCTGCGAGAGCACGTTGTGGTTGGTGTAGCTGATCATCTCGCCGATGTCGTGGAGGAGCGCGGCGCAGTAGAGCAGGTTGCGGTAGCCGTCGCTCATCAGGTTGAGCCCGAGCCCCCTGGCCTGGTCGAAGAGCGACACGGCGTTCCTGCTTACCGTCTCCGCATGCGCCTCGTCGTACTGGCAGCGGTGGGCGAGGGCTCTGATGGACGACTCCCTGATGCCGAATATCGTGTATCCGTGGGTCAGCATGTGGTCCAGCTGCATCCCCTGCTTGAGGCCCTTCTGGCTGATGTCCATCCTCTCGATGCCGAACTGGGACATCAGCTCCTCGGCTATGGCCCCTCCGGCGACGATGATGTCCGCCCTCCCCTTGCCTAGGCCGGGGATCGTGTAACGGCCCACCATGTCCCTGGAGCGGACCTCGGGCATGAGCTCGCGGAGCTCCCTCAGGGTCAGGTAGCTGGAGTCGTGGTCGCCCCTGCGGGCGGCGCACATCTCGGCCAGGGCAATCAGGGTGCCTGACGAGCCCATGGCCTTCGTGAAGCCGATGTCCTTGATCCTGTTGACCGCGTGGTACGAGGAGATGTCGACGTTGCGCATCATGAAGTTGTAGTCGTCCTCCGACACCGGGGCCTTGTTGTTGATCTTCAGCCCGTAGGCGTACCTAACGGCGCCCATGCTGAGGCTGTCGAGGAACAGGTTCTCTCCCCCCTCGCGGATGATGACCTCTGTGCTCCCACCGCCTATGTCTATCTCGATGGTGCGCTCCGCGGGGCCCTTGTCGCCGAAGACCCCGAGGGCAATCAGTCTGGCCTCCTCGGTACCGGGGATGACCTTGACCTCCACCTCGGCGTTCGATGAAAGGGCCTGGATGAGCTCGTCCCTGTTGGCCGCCTCCCTGGCTGCGCAGGTGGCGAAGGCGACGACCTTGTCGGCGCCGAGGTCCTTCGAGATCTGGGTGAACCTCGAGACGACCAGGGCGCTCTTCCTGATGGTCTCCTCGTCTATCCTGCCCGTGCTGTAGAGGCTCTGCCCGAGACGGACGGTCTCCTTGTCCTGGAACACGGGGGTGCCCGCGGAGTCCTTGTAGAACCTCACCACCAGGAGGTGGATCGAGTTCGTCCCGACGTCGATGAATCCTACGGTCTCGGACTCACTCGCTGCCATGCCATACTCCCCTGTGGTCTATGAACCACTTCTGGGAGCGCAGCTTCTTCTCCCCGGTCTTGCGCTGGACGAGCCTGTAAGTACCGTCGGGGAGCAGCTCCCTTGCCTTCACGTTGTCCTGCAGGTGTATCCTGAGGATGCTGTCCCTGATGTTGACCATCATCTCCCTGTCGAGGACGGGGAACAGCACCTCGACCCTGGCGAGGAGGTTCCTGGGCATCATGTCGGAGGAACCCATGTACATCTCGGGGTTGCCGCCGTTCTCGAAGTAGTATATCCTGGAGTGCTCCAGGAAGCGGTCGACGATGCTGGTGACCCTGATGTTCTCGGAGACCCCGGGGATGCCCGGTCTGAGGCAGCAGAGGCCCCTGATGTTGAGATCGACCCTCACGCCGGCGTTGGACGCCTTGTAGAGCGAGGCGATGATGTCGGAGTCGATGAGTCCGTTGGCCTTCATGGCGATGTACCCGTTGCCGGACACCTTGTGGACCTCGATCTCCCTCTCTATCTTCTGGATCAGGCTGCTCTTGAGGGTGAGGGGGGCAACCAGGAGGTGGTTGTACATCCTGGGTCCGAAGTAGCCGGTAAGGGCGTTGAACAGCTCGCCCACGTCCTCTCCGATCTCCGGGTTGGAGGTGAGGAAGGAGATGTCCCCGTACTGCTTCGCGGTGGATGTGTTGTAGTTTCCGGAGCTCATGTGGGTGTAGCGGACCAGGCGGTTGCCCTCGAGGCGCACTACCTGGAGCAGCTTGGAGTGGACCTTGAGGTCCACGGGACCGTAGACGACGTGCACTCCGATCTTCTCCAGCTCCCTGGACCAGCGGATGTTGTTGCTCTCGTCGAACTTGGCGCGAAGCTCCATCAGGACCGAGACGGTCTTGCCGTTCTCCCTCGCCCTCATGAGGGCCTTGATTATCGACGGGTCCTTGCCTATCCTGTACAGGCAGATCTTGATGCTCTGCACCTGGGGGTCGTCGGCCGCCACCTGCATGAACCTCACGATGGTGGAGAACGACTCGTAGGGATGGTAGAGGATCCAGTCCTTCTGCCTGATCGCCTCGAATATGTCCATGCCCTCGGCCAGCTCCGGCGGGGTGTAGGGGTCGAACGGCTTGTCCTTCAGCTTGGGGAAGTCGAGGCCGACCAGCTGCCAGAGGTCGACGAGCATGATGGCGTCGGTCCTGTGGACCTGGACTCCGGAGAGCTTTAGGTTCTTGGCGAACAGCTTCACCATCTCGGTGGGCATGGTGCCCTCGGCGACCATCCTCACGGGGAACCCTACGTCCCTGTCCTCCAGGGATTCCTCGACTGCGGTCATGAAGTCGCAGGCCTCGTCGATGGTGACCTTGACGTCGGCGTTGCGGGTGACCCTGAACATGTACGCCCCGTCGACATCGAGTCCGGGGAAGAGGGCGGATATGTGCGTCTCGATGATGTCCTCCAGCATGACGAACACCATGCCGGAGGGCGAGGGGACCTGCACGAACCTGGGGAGCGGCCCCACGGGGACCTTGACCCTGGCGAAGAGCTGCTCGCGCTTCTTGTCGTACATCCTCACGGCGATGTTTAGGGAATTGTTGGAGATGAACGGGAAGGGATGGCTGACGTCCAGCGCCAACGGTGTGAGGAGGGGATGGACCCTCTCCTTGTAGAATCCGGAGACCCAGGCCTGCTGGTCCGGCGTGAGGTCCTGGACCTTTAGGATCTGGATGCCCTCGCCTGCCAGGCATGTCTTGAGCTCGTTCCAGCAGATCCCGTACTGCTGCACGAGCTCCTGGACTGTGGTGGACACCTGCTCCATCAGCACGTTGTAGTTGACGTAGAGGTAGTCCGGACCGGGGATCGGCGTCTTGGACATGATGCCGGGGACGCGGATCATGAAGAACTCGTCCATGTTGCCGTAGCAGATGGCGAGGAACTTCACCCTCTCGAGCAGGGGGTTGGTGTCGTCCATGGCCTCGGCCAGGCAGCGCCTGTTGAACTCCAGCCATGAGAGCTCCCTGTTGATGTAGAACCTCTCGTCGTAGAGGTCTGGTGCCTGGGGGGTCTGGGCCTCCTCCGCCATCCTCACTCCTCCTTGGGCATCCTGACCTTGACGGATTCGCAGTGGGCGTGGAGTCCCTCGGCGGTCGCCAGGGTCTCGATGGTGCTCGCGAGGTTGGCCAGCCCCTCCTGGGTGAGGTACTGGACCGTGGAGGTCTTCATGAAGTGAGCCACGTTCAGTCCGGAGCATGTGGCGGCGTGGCCGGCGGTGGGAAGGACGTGGTTGGTACCGGAGGCGTAGTCCCCTGCTGCGACGGGCGTGTAGGGTCCGACGAAGATTGATCCTCCGTTCCTGACCTTGCTGAGAGTGTCGAGCGGGTCCTTGACCTGTATGGAGAGGTGCTCCGGCGCGATGCCGTTCATGATCTCGACGGCGAGGTCCATGTCCTCGGCAATTATGTAGCCGGAGTTGTCCAGGGCCTTGTTGATGATCTCCTTCCTGGGGGCCTTCTCGATCATCTTCTCCATGATGGCCCAGGTCCTGTCGGGCAGATCGGGGTCGCATGTAACCAGGAGGCTCGCGGAGGACGGGTCGTGCTCGGCCTGGGCGATGAGGTCTGCGGCGAGGTACTCGGGCACGGCCGTCTCGTCGGCGAGCACTCCGATCTCGGAGGGTCCGGCCGGGAAGTCGATCTCGACCTTGTTCCTGAGCATCATCTTGGCGCCTGTGACGAAGACGTTCCCGGGACCGACGATCTTCTGCACGGGCTCGATGCTCTCGGTTCCGAGGGCCATTGCGGCGATTGCCTGTGCGCCTCCGGTCTTGTAAATCTCGTCGACGCCGGCGATGTCTGCCGCGACGAGGGTGAGGGGGTTGATTGGGGCGGGGGTGCACATGACGACCTCGTCGACACCTGCGACGCGTGCGGGGATGACCGTCATCAGGACGGTGCTGGGGTACGACGCGCGTCCGCCGGGGATGTAGCATCCCACCCTCTCGAGGGGCGTGGACTTGACGCCGAGGGTGATCCCGGGCTCGACCTCCCTGAGCCAGAGTCCCGGGGGCATCTGCATCTCGTGGAAGCGCTGGATGTTGTACGCGGAGTTCTCGAGCTCCTCGACGAGCTCGGGGGACACCTGCTCGTAGGCGGCCTCGATCTCATCCCTGGAGACGGCGATGCTGTCGAGGTCGACGTGGTCGAACTTCTTGGCCAGCTCCCTGATGGCTGCGTCCCCGTTCTGACGGACGTTCTCGACGATCTCCCTTACGGTGTCCTCGACCTGTCCGACCTTGGATTCGCGGTTCTCTTTCCAAAAGTCTTCACTGACTTCTTTCCACATGAGTCACCGTATCTCAAAGTGATGGATTTATAGGATTTGTAAGGAAGATAGATAGACCTATATAGACGGTTCAGGACGGTATCCCCGCGACGGTCTCGGAAAGCACTCGGCAGCGGGCCCGCAGGTGTCCTCGGACGGTGGTATGTATGACCTCGGATCCTCCCTCTGGCTATCCTCCGCGCCATACAGGATCGGCCCTGGGCCCCACGCGGGTCGTCCCGATACCTATTGTGCGGGACGCTGACACATCCTCGCCCGCCGGACGCCCCGGCCGGCTCTGGCTCATGGCGAACCAATTTATGGCACCAAGTCATCAGACCTCCGAACCATGAAGGTCATCATAGTCGGAGCAGGCGAGGTCGGCAGGGTCTCCGCCGAGACCATCTCCAACGTCCACGACGTGTTGGTAATCGAGAGGGACGAGACCGTCCTGAACGTGCTAAAGAGCCGTCTCAACGTCTCCACCCTCAAGGCCGACGGCACCAACCCGAAGACGATACAGTACGCTATAGAGAACCACGACGCCGACATGATCATCGCGACTCTCGGAAGCGATTCCGAGAACCTTTTCCTATGTCTCATGGCCAAGAGGTTCAAACCCTCGATCATCACCGTCTCTTCGGTCAACAACCCCGACTACATGATCCAGACCTCCGACCAGGGCGTGGAGGGCGTTGACACGATCATCTCCCCTGAGCTGATCACCGCCCAGAAGATGTACAAGCTCTGCGTCCTCGAGAACGCCATCGACTACGAGTCCATGGCTAACATGGGCACGTCCGTCGCGATGTTCACCGTCGAGCCCCAGCACGACATCGTCGGCAAGGTCGTCATGCATCTGAAGATGCCGGACGACTGCACAGTCTTCGCCATATACCGCGACGAGGTCATGCACACGGAAGTCGAGACCATGGAGATCCACCCCGGCGACAAGATATGCGTCTTCGGCACCGACGAGGCGCTCAAGGGGTTCAACGAGCTCATGGGCGTCGAGTATCCGGCGAAGAACTTCGTCATCCTGGGCGGCTCCATCGTCGGCCGCAATCTGGCCAGACTCCTGGCCGCGGACAAGCTGAACGTCAAGATCATCGACAGGGACGAGGCCCTGTGCAGGGACATGGCGAGGTCGCTGACCGGCGTGGCCATCGCCTGCGCCGATTTCATCGACCCGGACGTACAGAACAACGAGAGCATATTCCGCAGCGACGCACTCATCACCACATCCCACGCGGACGACACCAACCTGCTGATGTCCATGACCGCCCAGAGGCACAACTCCCGCAAGGTCATCACCCGCTACTTCACGAAGGAGTACGAGGACATTTTCCAGTACACTGGGATCGAGACGATCATCGGTTACTACAGGATCATCTCCAACGAGATCACCAAGAGCACCATCTCGGACGAGACCGCGATCATGACCGCCAGGGACCAGGACGAGTTCTACTTCGTCCACATGGTCGACCAGCAGTCGAAGCTCCTCGACCGCTACCTCGGGGACATGATGGTCCCGGAAGGGGTCAGGATCGTCGCCGTCAAGAGGGATGACGGCATCGTCTACCCCCGTCTCGACACCAGGTTCCAGAAGGACGACGCAGTCATCGTCTTCACATCGTTCTCCAAGAGAACGGACCTCATAAGGGTCTTCGGCAAATCCTCCATCCCGGAGGTGTGACGCTGAAGCTCAGGCTCCCCAAGGTAAACGTGCGCCCCAGGTGGGAGAGCACGACCATACGCACGCTGGGCATCCTGGAGATAGTCTTCGGACTGCTCCTGCTGGTCCCGGCCGCACTCGCGTTCTACCTTGGCGAGCAGCCCCGCATATTCCTCGAGCCCGTGCCGTTCCTGCTGATACTCGGAACTGCTCAGCTGCTGCTGTTCAGGGAGTCCAGCACGTTCAGGTCGGTGAACGGTCTGCTGCTCATAGGGATAGTCTGGCTCTTCATGTTCCTCATCTCCACCGTGCCGTTCCTGCTGTACGGGATGGACTTCGTGGACTCCCTGTTCGAGGCCGTCAGCGGGATAACGACCACCGGGCTGTCGGTCATGGTCGACGTGGAGTCACAGGACATGAGCCTCCTCATCTGGAGGGCGCTCACCATGTGGATGGGAGGTATCATGATCATCATCGTGTTCCTCTACATGCTGCCTCTTTTCGGTATCGGACGCAGCGTCTTCGTGAACGAGCTCTCCGGTTCCGGGTCCTCGAACTACTCCATGAAGATGAGGAACGCCGCCAAGTCGTTCATCTACTCCTACGCCCTCCTGAGCCTCATAAACCTGATACTTCTCCTCGTGTGCCGGATGGACCCTCTCGAGGCCTTCTGCCTCATGTGCACCACCATCTCGACGGGCGGACTGATGTGCACAAACGACAGCATGATGTCCTATTCGGACCCGATCCAGCTCATCACGATACTGTTCATGTTCCTCGGAGCCACGAACTTCTACCTGCACTACCGTGCGATCCACAGGAAGGAGAGGGGCGTGTACCGCAAGAACTCCGAGTTCAGGACCATGCTCGCCTGGTTCCTCGGCATATCCGTGATCATCTACCTGCTGGTCATACTCGACAGCGGGACCTCCGGGATGAGCCTCACCGACCACTACGAGACTTTCAAGAACGCACTCTTCACCACGGTCTCCCTCGGCACCACCACCGGACTCTACGTCAACGACTTCACGCTCTACCCCCAGCAGTGCATCCTTCTGCTGATGATCGTGGCCCTTATCGGAGGTTGCTCCGGATCCACCAGCGGAGGAATCAAGTTCAGCAGGCTCAGGATCATCTACGAGTTCCTGAAGAACAGCTTCGGGAAGGTCGTTCATCCGAACGCCGTGTACGACGTGAAGATGGACGGGGCGAGCGTCAGCAACGAGACGGTCCAGTCGACCCTCATCGTCTTCCTGATGTTCGTCATCACGATAATCGTGGGTACCATCCTGATCCTCATCATCGGGATCACTCAGCCCACCGTCAACGGGCAGGACATCGACATCATAGACTCGATCGGACTCGCCATATCGAGCATCTCCAACGGCGGCATGGGGTTCGGCAACTTCGGACCCACCGGGAACTTCGCCGGACTCCAGGACTCCCTGAAGATGCTACTGATCGTCCTGATGTGGATCGGGCGTCTGGAGATCGTGACCGCCCTTGTCATGTTCACTCCCGGTTTCTGGAAAGACCTGACCTCGAATCGGAGGCACCGCGGCAGATACAACCCCAAGCGCCGGAAAATCGGTCAATGAGGATGGCCCCCGCCTCACCACTCTACGGATTTGTGAGCACACAGCCTTGAGACCCACATGACCCACTTGATTCTATTCGAAGATATTATTTTGACAGAGGATAGTGCGTACTATGCCGATAACAGTGAGTGAGGTGGTCATCAATGAAATGCATTGCTTTGAAAATCGAGAAAAAAAGGAGCAGGTATCTCATTATCTGCCTGGGAATCCTGATAATCCTGTCGGGATTTGTCACTGTCTTGACCAATCATTGGTATCCTGCATTGATCTGTGGAATTCTTGGCGGCGGTTACATGATATGGTCCGCCTATCTTGAGATTCGTATAAGAAAGGAACTTGAAACAGCGACCATGGACAGAGTCACAAGTATCAGATACTCGGACGAGGGGCAGTATCTCTTAATGGAATACGACGAGGAGCAACAATCGTAAGGCGAACTCGGTGATATGGAGCACCAGACCAGTCCGAACCGTAGAACAGCGATTCAATGGCCCTCGCAGTACGAGAGAACGTTGAGGGCGGCCTTGTCACCAGGCGACTTCTCGTTAATGGCCCCTGCGACGATGCGTGCCTTGTCGTACTCGCCCTTCTCCGCCAGGCAGATGCCGAGGGTCTCCATGGCTCCGATGTGGCCATTGTCGATGTTGATCGCCCTGGTGGCGTAACCGGCAGCGGCCTTGTAGTTGCCCGCTATCCTGAGTACGTACGCCGCGATGGCGTTGGAGTCCGCCGTCTTGTCCTTCAGACAGGACCTGGCGTACTTCCCCGCCTCCTTGTCCCTTCCTCCGAGTATTAGAGAGGAGACGTAGGCCCTGCGGACCTGGTAGTTCTGGGGGTACTCCGACAGTAGACCTGTGGCGATCTCTATGGCCTTGGCGTGCTGACCAAGGGCGCTGTGGATCTCCGTGAGCATGACGCGGTCGAACGGAGTGATTTCCTTGATGCGTCCCACTGTGTCCAGAGCATCCTCGTACTCGTCGAGGTCGATGAGGCAGAGGGCAGACATCCTGACGATGGAGTCGTCCTGCTCCATGCCCTTCAGGATGGAGAGGGCGCTCGAGGGGTACTCGAGGCCGCGGAGGGCGCCGGAAATCTGTACGAGATCCTTGCGGTCATTGGGGAGGCTCTCCATGAGCAGGCGCAGTATCTCCTTCGAGGCTCCCGGGTCGTTGACGACCTTCAGCAGGGAGAGGCATTTCACCTTGGTCATGGGATCGTCGTCCGCCCTGGCCAGAGCCAGGACCTTGTCCCCGATCATCGGGTTGCCCTGGGATATCTCCCTCTTGATGTCCTCGAAAGCCGCCTGCGTGTCCATGCTGTGGTTCAAACAGTCCGACCGATATAAGGGTTGGGTGGATTCCCTCCGAATGCGGACGTCGTTGTCGCTGTCTCGAAACCGCAATATAATCCGATTCAGATTACTGGACGTCCATGATGATTAAGTCCCTCAAAGTCACGAAGCTCTTCGATGAGTACGATTACAGTTTGGACATCTGCTGTCCCCTCACCTTCCTGCACTCGCCCAACGGCATGGGGAAGAGCACGCTTATGCGCATGACCTACGCTGCCCTGAAAGGGGATGTGAGGTACCTGTCCGACACGCCGTTCGAGAGGATGGAGATCTGGTTCGAAGACGACGCGATCATGGTCCTACAGAAATACGAGGGCAGACTGAACGTCCTGATGCAGAAGAACGAGGTCGACACCCCGCTGACCCCCGACGACATGGCCGAGGTCTGCAAGACAGTGTACATACCGCCGGAGAGGCTGGCCATCAGGAAGAGGGACGGCCACATGGTCCCCACTCTGGAGGCCTATGCCCACGAGCTCTACGAGAAGTTCAGGTACGCCAAGGAGCACACCGAGCTCGAGCCGCATCCGGAGCAGGTCAGGTCGGACCTGAACGACGGCGAGCTGGAGTTCTGGTCCAAGGACCTGAAGGCGAAGCTGGACTTCATCAAGGACGCAGGGTTCGAACCGGACATACCGTCGAGGATGAAGTTCCCCCCGTCCAGGTACGACATCAGCAAGGACCGTCGGGGATACGAGGAGCTTACCGCGTCCATCTCAGAGTACGTCAAGAGGAACTACGTGCTCGCCGAATCGGTCATCATCTTCAAGGACATAGTTAACGAGATCTTCCTGGACAAGACGGTCACCGTCTCGGATTCTGGGAAGATAGGCATCACGATGAACAACGGCATGTCGCTGCCGCTGGTGAAGCTGTCCTCCGGCGAGAAGCAGATAATCATAATGTTCTACGCGCTCCTCTTCCACGCGGAGCCTGGCTCGATCGTCATTCTGGACGAGCCCGAGATCTCGCTCCATGTGAGCTGGCAGCAGAAGCTCGGCAGATACTTCTCCGACATCTGCAGGGTCAGGAACATCCAGATGATCGTGGCCACCCACTCGCCGCAGGTCATTCACGACATGTGGGATTCGGCCAGAGAACTGAGGCCTTCCGATGCGTGAGTACATAACGTCCGATGACATCTGCAACCAGATCTCCATGGAGAGGTCGGTCTTCAGAGGGACCTTCCTAGTTGTCGAGGGGGTCACGGACGAGAGGCTCTTCGAGAAGTTCATCGACAAGGACGAGGTCCGCATAATAGAGGCCCATTCCAAGGACAACGTTCGTCATGCCGTCAAGGACATGGCAAACGTCAGGAGGGATCCGAGGGTCATCGGCATCGTCGACCCCGACCTCGACAGACTGAGGGGCAGGAAGGTGAAGCCGCCGCTGTTCTTCACGGACTGCCGCGACATGGAGATGATGGTCATCAGGAGCAACGCCCTCCAGGACGTGTTGGACGAGTACAGCGACCACGAGCTACTGCAGAAGTTCACGGAGACCGTGGGTCCGGTCAGGGACGCCCTGATATCGGCCAGCTACCCGCTCGGCCTCCTGATGTACATATCCCAGATGGAGGGCCTGAACCTCAGCTTCAAGGACCTGGAGTTCGAGCGCTTCATCAACCCGCGGACGCTGACCCTGAACGCCGGCTCGATGGTCGACACGGTGATATTCAACTCGAAGAACTGCCGCATGGGCAGGAAGGCCCTTCTCCAGAGGCTCGACAGGGAGGCTCAGGACCTGGATGACCAGTGGGAGGCGGCCAGAGGCCACGACACGGTCAACATCCTGCTCATCGCGCTTAAGAGGAACTTCGGTTCGTTCAACAGCCGCGGACTGAACGAGGGCGAACTGGGAGGGGCCCTGAGGCTGGCGTTCTCGGACCAGTGCTTCGTAAAGACAGATCTGTACAGGGACACCAGCGCATGGGCCGCAGAGAACGGAATCGTCCTCTGGGAGATCGTCAGTTGATCTCGAACTCCTCTTCCCTCACAGAACCGTCGGCAGTCTCCATTATCTTGCGTATGCGACGTTCGCCGTCCTCGAGTATCGACCTGCAGTGGTCTCTCAGGGCCACTGCCTGCTCGTAGATCCTCAGGCTCTCGTCCAGGTCTATACCGCCGTCCTCGAGCCTCTTCACCAGCGCCTCAAGGGCGTCGATGCTCTGCTCGAATGTCATCTCCTCAACGTTCTCGTACTCTGTCATTTCCTCTCCTTCTCCTTGATCTCGGCCGACGCGGACCCGTCCCTCATGTGTATTCTGACAGTGCCCCCGACCTGTATGTCGTCCACCGATGTCACTGCCCTGCCGGTACCGTCTGTGACCAAACCGTACCCCCTGGACAGGACGTTGCGGGGATTGAGCGTCTCCAGACGTGCCGATAGCGAGTCCAGCCTGGCGACGGATGAATCGAACCTCCTGCTGACGGATGACTCCACGCGAGAGAACAGCGATGAAGTCCTCTCACCCATGGCCTCCATCCTGGCTAGACCGGCCGACGGGGAGAGCTTGGCGTTCACGACCTCGTAACGCCTCCTCATGTCCGCGACCATCCCCGTGAGCGCGTTGTCGGCGCGGTTGGACAGGTCCTCGAGTGACATGAGCCTCATGCTCAGGTCGTCCAGGGCTTTCTCGGGAGACAGTCTGGCATCTAGCACCTCGAAACGATGGCTCATCCTGTCCAGAGTCGCCGAAAGCGCACGCGAAGCGCGGGCCATGTCGGCGTTGAGCTGCCCGAGTATCTCCACACGGTCCCTCAGTATGATGGCGGCGGCACCGGTTGGCGTCGGTGCGCGCCTGTCCGCGACGAAGTCCGCGATGGTGAAGTCGGTCTCGTGACCGACCGCCGAGACGATCGGGGCCCTAGAGGCGGCGATCGCACGGGCGACGGGCTCCTCGTTGAACGCCCACAGGTCCTCCAGCGAACCGCCTCCCCTGCCGACGATGATGACGTCCACACCGATGCGGTTGAGCAGCTCGATACCTGATACGATGGTCTGCGCAGCTCCCTCCCCCTGGACCATGGCAGGGGCCAGAAGTATGTCCGCTGGGAACCTGCTCTCGGACGTGGTGATGATGTCGTGGATGACCGCGCCCTTCTCGGACGTGACGACCCCGATGGTGCGGGGATACCTGGGAAGCGGACGCTTCCTGGACTCCTCGAAAAGCCCCTCTGCCTCGAGCTTCTTCTTCAGTGCCTCGAAGGCCAGGTAGAGGTCCCCCAGTCCGGCTGGCCTCATGTTCTCGACGACGAACTGGTACGCGCCCCTCTGTACGTAAATGTCCACGGAACCGAAGGCGGACACCTTCATGTTCTCCTTCGGTTCGAAGTCCATCCTCTGGCGGGAATGTGCGAAGAGGACGGCACGTATCTCGCTGCCCGAGTCCTTAAGGGTGAAATAGTAGTGGCCGGAAGGATACCTCTTCAGGTTCGAGATCTCCCCGTTGACCCAGAGGTCCCTCACCGCAGGGGAGTTCCCGAGAACAGTCTTGACCCTGGAGTTGAGCTGGGTTACCGTAATCGTCTCCGCCATGTGACGGTGATTGGCTGTTCCATATATAAGCGGAATCAGGGGAGGTCGCCGATTAAGTACCGCTCCGGAAACGGTGTCCAGACATCGGATCCAGGCACCGAACAACCTCTGTATGATGCAGGAACTGTATTCTGAAAGGGTAAAATAAGATTCCCGCCTACTCCCACACATGAACGCCGATGAGCTCAGATCCAGGATGGACGACGATGTCGTACAGTACCTGGACAGCGTCGTGGACATGTACAACGCCCCCTTCGCCCGCATGATGGGGATCGAGGTCGTCTCGGTCTCCAAGGACGAGGTCGTCTGCGAGATGGAGCTCCGTCCCGACCTGATGAACAGCATGGGTCGCGGCCACGGTGCCGCCGTGTTCGCCCTGGTCGACCACACATTCGCCATCCTCTGCAACCTGAACCATCCCTGCACAGGCCAGAGCACGTCCATCTCCTACTACAGACCGGCCCAGGGGAAACTGAGGGCGGTTGCGAAACCCGTGAACAGGTCGAGGTCCCTCGAGGTGTATGAGGTGCGTGTGTACTCCGAGGAGGGGAAGCTCATAGCCTCTGCCACAAACACAGCTTTCGTCCTGAAGGGGTGATTTCATGGCTGACAGGCGCTGTCCGTACTGCGGCGAACTCGTGCCCAGCACAAGCATCACCTGCCCCAAGTGCTACAGGAAGATCCCCTCCGAGCCGGAACCTGTCCGCAGGGAGTCCGGAAGCCAGTCGAAGGGGTCGGGCAGGAGCAGCAACCGCACCATCGCGATACTGCTCTCCGTGATACCCGGACTCTTCGGCCTGCTGGGACTGGGTCTGATCTACAAGAACCCCCGTAGGAAGATCGGCTACATCGCACTCGTGATAGGACTGCTATTCTTCATAGCGGCCATGGGGTTCACCATCGGGGTCGTGACGGTGTTCCTCGCAGTCCCCTGCTGGATAATCTACGTCCTCGGTTATCTGGGATGCCTGCTTCTAACTTTCATGGACGGTTTCACGGTCAGGACGTTCTGAGTCGAGATCGGTACCACCCTTCGGCCCTGAGCCTCATGAGCACCGAGACCGCCATGCGCGCCAGGTCCAGGGCCCCCTTCCCGTCGCCCACGCAGGCGGGGTCGCCGGGACACAGCCCGTCGTACGCCGTCCTGATCAGCTCGTGTTCCCTCTCCGGAGGGCCCTTGAGCTCAGGGTCGAGCCTCATGGAGATCGAGGGCAGCACTGTCAGATTGCGGGTGCAGTCCCAGGGTTCGTAGTTCAGGTGCTTGCCGAACACGTTCCCCACGTTGTAGGAGGTGCACTCCTTGCCGAAGATGATCTCCTGGACGTCCCTGACAACCCTGTCTAGGTCCTCTCCCAGGTACAGGTCCTCGGGGTTGATGCCGAAGCATCCAGAGAGATGGTCCAGCGATTCCTTCCCGAGGTCCTTCGGATCCATCGCCACCGTCGCATCGTACACGGTGTCGAAATCGCTCCCGTCCGGAAGCATGCGGCACACGGCGATCTGGGCCACGGCGTCCGCTGGCGCCCCCTTCGGACCGGTGGTTGAGACCTCCACGACATAGACCTCGTCCATGCGGGGTCATCGCCCTTTTCGTTCTTAACTCCGTCACTCCTCGCGGGATGCCACCCTCCTGAGCCTGGAGCCGAGCTGGAGCTCGCCTATGGCGTCCGCCACGGTGCGCCCCCTCATGTAGGCGCCGGACCACAGCGAGGCCAGGAACGTGCCCACGGAATCGCACACCAGGTCGGTGAGTGTGTCGTAGGGGCTGTACTGGGTGACGGATCCGGTGAACATGTCGGTCGCGTACTCCATGACCTCCCAGTACACACTGAATGTCAGGGCTATCAGGGCGGTGAAGACAGCAAGGCCACGACCCTCGAAGTTGACGCGTCCGCCGCCGAAATGCTGGATTGTTATGAGCGCGTAGAACACGAGCAGGCCCACCACCGCCGACGAGAGGGTGTGGGTTATGGTGTCGAAGTAGGACACGTCGTCATAGGCGCCGCTTAAGAGACCGAACGCGTGGAGGAACACGGCGAGGGCGATGAGGAACGTGATCGTCCCGGGAAGCGACACGATCCCGACACGCCTGCAGACGGCCGGGACGAAGCAGACGACGGCGCAGAACAGCTCGACGAACAGTCCGTGGACGCCGTCGGAGTAGGCCGAGGCGCAGAGAGCCAGCAGAACGACGCCCATCGCTACGGCGAGGATATCCGCCAGGACGGTGCCGGTGTCCCTCATGCAGACACCTCCTCGATGAAGAAGTCCTTCGACTTTCCGCGCCCCCTGATGGACATCAGCACCGCGAGGACCGCGGTGACGAACGTCGACGCAACGGGGGTGGACATCAGCAGGGGATTGGTGTAGCGGTCGTTGTCGAAGAAGTCCTCGTTGAAGACCGGGAAACCCTCGGCGTACATCAGACCGAACGTGAAGAACATGTCCAGGGCCGACAGCGACATGGCGAAGGTCAGCGCGAACACGATCATCCATGGGATGGTCATGGTGAGACCGTAGCTGCGGTCCATCACCACAGACAGCATGAAGCCCAGCAGGAAGCACTGGTACGCCTGGATCCCGGCTGTCACGTACGTGTACAGGTTGACCTGCCAGATGACCTCCGATTCCAGCGAGTATACGTTGTTGGCTGCGTACACAACCACCGCGACGACCGGGGCGACCATGCTCATGGCGATGATGTTCCGGTTGTAGCGGTAGCCGAGCTCCCTGACGTGGGGGATCACCAGCAGGGTGACGCAGACGATGTCGATGACTAGCCACATCCAGTCCCTTCCCAGGAACGCGATGACGGCGAGGACGGCGGACAGTGCCACCGCTGCCGATACTAGGGTCTTCGAGGGGATCACGGGAGCGAATCTACTTGGAGGATATAACTGCCTTCCATCCTCTGAGGAAGTTAAAGACGGTTTAAGGTCAGAGAATCTTTGTGACCGTATGTCGTCAGGATTGAATAGGCTCAATCCTTGTCCCCGCACATGAGGCGGCTGAAATCCATCGACGAGCTCTACCAGGAGGTAAGGGACTACGACCTCGTCATCACCAACGATGCTGCATTGGAGACTGCTCTGAACGCACGTGTCGACACGGTCCGCATGGGGACCTTCGCCATCACCCCCAGGCATCTCGCCGGTGACCTGAGCTACTTCGTCCTCCGCGAGAGGGAGATCGGCGACCTTGAGCTGGTGGCCGAGGTCTCCCGCCGGACCGAGCTGGATTTCAAGTACGTCTACAGCGAGATTCAGAACTTCAGGGACATCCGCAGGTACACCTCCGATGTCATCAAGTACATCACGACCAAGCGCTCCCGCAGGGTCTACGACGCATACGAGTCGCTTCCGACCCGGGAGAGGGTGATGTCAAGCTTCGACAACACCGGCGACCTCCCCGAGATCCTCAGGGACAAGAGGACTGCTGTCATCGGAATCGATCTTTTCGACGACCTGGACAAGCACTTCGTTCCCCTCGACTGCGACCTGATCGAGATCTTCCACGATGACGGGGCCTACGACATCCCCGAGATCCGCGAGGTGGGCAACGACCGTCAGCTGGCCGAGAACGCGGTGGATCTCATCGATAGAGGATGCGCCAGCGACTACGCTATTGTTCTCAAGGCATCCTCGCCCATCGCGGACGCCGTCAGGGCGGCCCTGTACAGGAGGGGCATCCCCTTCGTCAACAGCCTCAGCGTGAGGGATCTGGCGCAGATCCGCGACTACATCGGCTTCCTGGGATACTGCATGGAGTACGAGACCGTCCGCGTCGGACAGGTCAAGGAGCTGTTCGCCGCGCTCAACGGCTTCTTCACGCCGGGGAGGGAGGGTTTCCTCCTCTCCAAGCTTCCCGACGACGAGCTCAGGGACCACGCCGTCGTGTTCAGGGACGTGATGAGGACCGCGTTTTACGAAGGCCTCACTTTCTCAGAGGTCATGGACCGCTTCTGCGACAAGAGGGCCAGGATCCAGGTTGGGATAGTCATAAACAGCCTGGGGCTCGCCGACCAGACCGTCACCCCCAGGAGACTAGCCGAGCTGAGGTACGCGGTTGACAACGTGGCCGAGCTGAAGCACAACGAGGAGATCCCGGAATCCGAGAAGACCGGGGTCCTGATTGCCGACTGCTCCAACTCCGTCTACATAGACAAGCCGGTCGTCATCTACCTCGGCATGGAGCAGGACTGGAACGTCCCGGTGGTCGGCAGGAGATACGTCGACGCGGAGGACGAGGCGGAGAGGAACGCCATGCGCCTCCAGGCGATGCTTCAGCAGGGCAGCCGCAGGGTGTACATGGTGAACTCCACCAAGAACGGAAAGCGGGCCAAGCCGTGCCTGACCTTCGATCAGGTCCTGGGGAAACCCTGCAGGGACTTCTCCGACATCGCACCCCTCGTGAGGGGCAGATGGGCTGTCAGAACGGACGAAGAGAGGAGCAGGAGGGGCGAGTCCATCATCGACGGCGTCGAGGCCTACGACAGACCGTTCTCCAAATCCACATTCAACGCCTACTACTCCTGCCCGCGGTCGTTCCTGTTCAGAAACCTGCTTCCGTCTGAGGATGAGAAACAGACAGAGTTCGGCAACCTGATCCACTCCTTCGCGGAACTCTACGCCTGCTATCCGGACAGGGTGCGGGAGATCGGACTCGACACCCTCGCCGACATGATTTCCGACCGCTATTCAGGCCTGTCCTCCCCGTCCATGGAGGAGGTGGACTCCGATGCCGTCAAGGTTGCCATGCACAACGTATCAAGGTACATCGACCTGCTCGGTGTCCGTCCGGCCCTGGACAGCAGCAACCTAGGCAGGAGCCATCCCAACAGGTTCCTCGAGGAACTGGGTCTCACCGCGACGAGCACCGTCTGCGAGACGAACCACACCAGCACCGCCCATCCCCTGCACGGGGACTTCGATCTCTACTGGGACGGGGTGATCACCGACTACAAGACCGGAAAGGCCAAGACCGCCAAGGACATAGTCGACGGGATGACCTTCGGGTCCGGCGCCAAACATCCCGAGTTCCAGCCCCTCATCTACCTCGCCCTGGCCTCGGAGATGGATGGGTCGAGAGACGGATTCAACTTGTTCTACGCCATGGAAAACGACGTGGAATCTCTTGAGGATGGGTACGACATCCGCAGGAACATGAGACGCGTCACCGTCTCCCCCGAATCACTGATGGACCTGATGCTTTCTGACGAGTCACTGAGGGCCGACCTGGAATCCGATCTCAGAAAGGAGTTCAAACCGCATATCAGGGAGATCCTGGATGCGATTACGGACATGGCGACGGGCGACCCCGCGGACTGGGCGAGCGACGCAGCCCTGGTCCGGAGGGTGTCCGAGATCGCGGGCATCGGGGGGAAGGACGCCGACAAGAACACACGCACAGCCATCAACAAGATCGCCTCTAGACTGAAGGGCGGCATGATAACGACGCCGGATTCCATTGTCATCCCCCGCGAGACCCTCGACGGGTTCCTCGCGGCCGTGGACAGGATGCACTCCGAGGCTATCGCCCGGTCACTTACCGAACTTCCCGCAAAACCGGTGGTAAACTGTCGTGAGTGCGAATACTACCAGGCGTGCACAAGCGATGTCATACCCATCGATGAGGAGGAGGGTGAGAGCGATGAGTGAGCTGAACCCTTCGCAGCAGGCCATAGCCGACTTCCTGGACGGCATGCTGGTCGTCGATGCCGGGCCCGGGACCGGGAAGACGCACACCATCGTCGAACGCTACGTCAACCTGATCTCGAGGGAGAACGTCTCACCGAGGGACGTCCTGCTGCTGACGTTCACACGCAACGCGGCCAACGAGATGGAGGAGCGCATAAAGAAGGCGCTGTCCGAACGCGGCATGCAGGAGGAATCCAAGCTGGTACAGGCCAGGACGTTCGACTCGTTCTGCCTGTCCGTCATTATGGACTCCCCCGAGGACGCCGGGGAGCTCTTCGGAATCGAGGAGAGGCTGTCCCGCGGAGCGACCATCTCCAGCAACGACACTCTGAACAGACAGCACTTTCGCTCCTATCTGGACAGGTTCCTGAACGAGAGGGGCGAGGACTACGGGGACTGGGCGGCGATCGCGAGCCAGAACCCGCGCGACATGTTCTCGCTGATCGAGAAGCTGATGTCCCGCGGCCTCTTCCCCCTCAGGAAAGGATGGTTCGGGATCGATGCGGAAGCCCAGCTTCACGGAGACCCCGAGGCGATATTCAATGCAATGGCCGACCTGAACAGACGGGGACCAAGGGGAGGCAAGTCGAAGATGGCCGACGCCCTGAAGGATTTCGACTGCAACAACTCCTGTAATGCCCCCTTGGCCGTGGACGGAGAGCTGCCCGAGTCCGCACTGCGGGAGGCGGCAGTCGACGCCTCCAGGGAGGACCTGATCCGCCTTGTCCACGACGTGTACCACGGATACGTGAGGACATGCATATCGGAGGACAGGCTGACGTTCGGCATCAGCTTCATGCTGGCCTTCGCCCTCCTCTACAACGACGCGGGCGTCAGGGAGAGGACGTCCTACAGGTACCTGATGATCGACGAGTTCCAGGACACGAACATCAACCAACTGATGATCGCCCTGATGATCCTGTCCAAGCCGAACCTGTGCGTGGTCGGCGACTGGAAGCAGGGCATATACGGATTCAGATACGTCTCGATAGAGAACATAATATCGTTCGAGGAGAGGTGCGTCGCCATCCGCAGATTCCTGAACGACGACAACGCCAGGGTCCGCTTCACGATCCCGGAGACGACCCTGCTTCCCCTCGATGTGAACTACAGGTCGTCGTCCATGATCATCGACAAGGCGTTCGAGTGCATGCTCCTCCACGGAAGCAAGAACGATCCCTCGCTGGATGCCGAGGAGGTCAGCCGCAAGGTCACGCTCATCACCCAGGGCCGCACGGACATCCCGGAGGGGATGACCGACATACGTTACGTCCAATGCGGCAGCAAGGATGCGGAGACGGACGAGATTGTCAGATGCATCATGGACTATATCGGCTCCGGGAAGTACACGGTCTCCGAGAACGGGACCACCAGGCCGATGAGACTCGCGGACATCGCCGTACTCTGCCGCAAGACGTCGCACTGCAGGACCGTTCTGACCAAGATGCAGGAGCAGGGCATCCCCGCCTACCTCCAGGGGGAGGTGGAGCTCATGTCGACCAGGGAGGGCAAGCTCGCCCTAGCCTGGCTGAGGTTCGTGAACAACGAGAGGGACCGTTGGGGATACGTTCCGATCATGGCCGACTTGGGATACTCCCTCGCAGAGTGCAGGCGCGCGGTCGAGGACTTCAGCCGCGTCCCCTCGGACCTCGTGATACAGCGCACCGAACTGTACAAGAAAAGGAGGAGGGTCACGGAGCTGCTCACCAGCCTGTACTCGTTCTACGGGCTGGACAACGACATCACGCAGGCGATCATCACCACGCTGTCGACGGCACACCGCGGCTCGCTGCTCAGCATATCCGACCTCGTTAACATAATCGAGGACGGGATCCGTGAGAACACACTCTACCCGGTGGAGAACTCGATCGACCGTGACGCAGTAACGATAATGACGATGCACAAGTCCAAGGGGCTGGAGTTCGAGGCGGTTATCATCCCGTTCATGGACAAGAAGTCGATGCCCCTTGAGAACAGGGACTCCCGCGACGTCTTCTCCTTCGACGCGACCCTCGGCATAAGATGCTCCAAGGAGGTGGGCAGGTTCGACGGCTACACCAAGATCTGCAGTTCGTGGAGGACGAAGCTGGTCCGGGCCACCCGTCCAGCCGACTACAGCGAGGAGCGCAGGCTCATGTTCGTCGCCATGTCGAGGGCGAGGCAGTACGAGACGCTGATCTGCGGACCTGACCCGTCGACGTTCATGCAGGAACTGTCCGGAGGGTCGTACACGACCATAGAATCCTCGGAGACCGACATCATAGTTCATGAGGAACCCCTCACCGAGAAACCGGACGTCTCCGGGTACCCCGCCCGCAGATCCAAGATGGGCGTCCACACGCTGATGCACTTCACCGACGAGGACGGCCAGGGCGGGATGTCCGAGGGCGACGAGGTCTGCGGCAAGGGCAAGGAGTACGGTGACCGCGTCCACCGCGCCGCCGAGGCCGTGTTCAACGGCTGGCAGGTGACCGAGGACTACCCCGAGCTGGAGATGGTCAGGAGCATAGTCGCCGAAGCGCGGAAGTCGGACATGCCCTACGCGGAGATCGACTGCTCGCTCCCGATTGAGGAATGCGGAGTCACGCTCAGCGGGAGGATCGACCTCATGGCGGTGTACCCGGACAGGGTCGAGATACACGACTACAAGACAGACGTGTCGGACAGGTTCGAGTCGGAGTACGTCTTCCAGCTTTCCGTGTACGCCCAGGCCGCTGCCGAGTTCTATCACAAGAGGGTCGTATGCTTCATCGACTACGTCTCGATGGGCCGCACGAAGGAGTTCGCCCCCCTGGGCAGGGACGTCCTAGTCGAGAGGGTCCGTGCGGAACTGGCCAGACAGGAGGACGTCCTCAGGGGAGACACAGTGTGACGGCGAAGCCTCTTTCGCAACGTTATTATAGGCGTATGCCAGAGCCTAGACCATGAGGGGACTGACCAGCGAGGAGGTCGCTGACCGCAAGGCCCGCGGACTGGCCAACGACGCCGACGTCCGCACCAGCAGGACGTATACCGACATCTTCGTGAAGAACGCGTTCACGCCCTTCAACGTGATCCTGTTCATCCTCGGGATACTCCTGGTCATCTGCGACGAGGTCATCAGCGCGATATCCGCGACTGGGATCATCATCGTCAACATCCTCATTTCCACAATCCAGGAGATGCGCGCCAAGCGCAAGCTCGACAGGATCTCCCTTCTGGTCAGACCCAAGGTCACCGTGGTCCGCGACGGCGGGGAGATGGAGATCGACCAGGCGGAGATCGTCGTCGACGACCTCATCGTCATCCGCGCGGGCGAGCAGGCCCTGGTGGACGGCATCGCCGACAGATGCACCTCCGTCGAGATGGACGAGTCGCTTCTCACTGGCGAGTCCAGCACCGTCAGGAAGCACGAGGGTGACAAGGTCTACTCCGGTTCGGTATGCGTGACCGGCGAGATGTACTACACCGTCACCGCCGTCGGAAACGACGCATACGCCTCCCAGATGCTGAAGAGCGCCAGGAAGTTCACGTCGAAGGAGACGCCGCTCCAGATGGAGACGGGCACCATGACCAAGATCCTGATGGTCATCGCTGCCATCCTGTTCGTTCTCACCATATTCAAGTCAATCCTCTTCACACACGAGAACCTCGGACAGACGCTGGAGGTGTTCGTACTCTGTCTGGACGTCGTCCCCATCGCCCTTTTCCTGCTGATAACGCTGACCTACATGATAGCCGCCGCCAGGATGGCCGATTCGGGCGTCCTCCTGCAGAGGGCCAACTCGGTCGAATCGATAAGCCATGTCGACACTGTTTGCATGGACAAGACTGGGACCATCACGACGAACAGGCTTGCGTTCGAACGCAGCGAGGATTTCGTCCCTTCCGATGAGGCTTCGCGCTACGCTTCGGTGTTCGCCACCCTGACGGGGAGCAAGAACCGGACGATGCAGGCCATAGTCCAGCACTACGGGGAAGCAGATGCGGAGCTGGTCGAGGAGATCCAGTTCTCCTCCGAGAGGAAGTTCAGCGCGGTGCGCGCCAGGGACGGCGACAGGACCTACACCATGTACGTTGGGGCATGGACCGTCCTCGGCCCTCACTGCAGGACCGATCTGGAGATCCAGGACATCATAGTCTCCGAGTCCAGGAAGGGACTCCGTACAGTCATCCTGTGCCTGGGCGGTGAAGGGCCGCTGCACGATGACGACGGCAACCCTGTGATCCACGACCTGGTTCCCGTCTCGGTGATCTCCATCCGCGACGAGGTGAGGCCGGACTGCAGGGACACCATCCAGGTGTTCCTCGACAACGGCATGGACCTGAAGGTGATATCGGGCGACGACCCGGTCACGGTGGACTCCCTGTTCACCATCGCCGACATCCCCGGCGAGAGGAGGATAATCTCCGGGCCGGAACTGGACGCCATGGACCCGGATACCTTCGAGAAGACCGTCCTGGAGACCAACATCTTCGGCAGGATGAGGCCTGAGAACAAGCAGGCCGTCATCGAGACTCTGAAGAAGAACGGCAGATACGTCGCCATGATCGGGGACGGCGTCAACGATGTCAAGTCCCTTAAGACCGCCCAGGTGGGAGTGGCGCTGGAGAGCGGCTCCGGCGCAGCCCGCGGTGTCGCGGACATGGTGCTCGTCAAGGACAACTTCTCCGCCCTCCCCAAGGCGCTGGTCGAAGGCAGAAGGACCGTCTCCGGGATGAGGGACATCCTGAAGATCTACCTCACAAGGAACCTGGTCCTCGCACTGCTGTTCATCGCCATCTACATCTTCGTCGGCTACCTGCCAATGCTTCCGATCCAGAACACGTACTACGCTTTCGTGTCGGTCACGATCATGGCGTTCTTCATGACGCTTTTCGCCAAGCCGGACAACAACAAGGAGCTGATCCTGCCGGACGTCCTCAGGTTCTGCGTGCCGTCGGCCATCATGATCGCGGCCTTCGGCCTGGCTGTCTACGGAGGGTTCTGGTGGCTTCAGGACCAGGGCATGCTCAACATCGACTGGGCCTACATGGCATCCATCCACGGTACCGACATCGAGGGGCTCCTGGACTTCTACTCCTGGGGGATCGAGGTGAACACCAGCGAGATCGTCGCCAGGTCAGCGATGCTGTTCTTCATAACGACGGCGGGAATACTCCAGATGCTCCTGGTCAGCCCCAGGTACAGGTTCCTGTCACCGGACGGAAGGACGAACAAGAGCCTGATTCCCATCATCCTCGTGGTCTTCGTATTCCTGGTCATCTATGCCATGTACGCGTACTTCCCCGCCATAGCTGTGAACCTGGTGGAGCTGGTCATATTCCCCAACGAGGTCTTCCTCCTGCTCATCGGGATCACGGCGGTCTGGTTCTTCGCGGAGCTGTTCGTCCTGAAGAAGAACGTATTCAAGCACGCCGTCGACAGGTTCGAGACGCTCTACATGAAGAAGCTTCAGGACGCGTACACCGAGGGCGATGTGAAGGAGGACGACTGAGCCTCACGGCTCGTAGTTGCCGTCCCTGTACATCTGGATCATCACGTACGAGGCCATCTGCGCGTCCGAGAGAGCGCGGTGGTTCTGCGTCCCGTGGATCCCGGCGGGGTCCCCCTCGACTATCTTCGAATACGCGACGTCGAGCTTCGGGAACCTGTACTGTCTGCCGTAGTACTCGCTGGGAACCTTGCAGACGGGGGTTGCCGCCAGCATGATGTCGTTGCAGAGGGTGAACTCTCCCTTCATGTTCCACGGCTCCTGGAAGAGGAATTTGTCCATGTCGTAGGCGATGTTATACGCGGTGACGGTCTTCCCACGGAGGACCTTGCGGACATCCTCGATGACCTTCATCGCTGGAGGGGCGTCAGACACCATGTCCAGCGTCATATCCGTGTTCTCGAATATCCATGCGTTGCGATAGTAGTCGTCCCATGAGTCAACATCGTAACCCAGAATGGATGCGTAGGCGTCCTCCACGGTTCCGCGGCGCAGGGACACACAGCAGATTCCCACATCCACGACCAGGTCCTTGGGCGCGCCGAATAGGCCTGTCGTCTCGGTGTCGAGGACGTATATCTCGTCGGGAGGGATGTCGTCAAGCGACGCTATCCTGAATCCACGGGGGTTGGCGGGGTCCCTCTCGTACGTCCTGAAACCGTTCATGGAGCCGGCAAAGGACAACCGAAATATGAATGATGTGATGCCCCCTCGTGAGATACGGAAGGACAGTCAGGGGCACGTTCGTCTCCAGACCGAACAGGTTCGTCGCCCAGGTGGAAGTAGACGGTTCGATCGAGACCGTCCACGTGAAGAACACCGGCAGATGCAGGGAGATACTGGTGCCGGGGGCAACGGTGATCCTCGAGGATTCCGGAAACCCCGGCAGGAAGACCCGCTACGACCTGATAGCGGCTTACAAGGGCGGAAACCTGATCAACATAGACTCACAGGCGCCGAACAGGGCGTTCATGGAGTTCATACCACATTCTGGACTTTTCGGCGATGGTCCCATGGTCATTCCCGAGCATGTCCACGGCGACTCCCGCTTCGACTTCTATGTGGAATCGGGCGACAGGAGAGCATTCTTGGAGGTCAAGGGGGTCACAAAGGAGATCGACGGGGTCTGCATGTTCCCGGATGCCCCCACCGAAAGGGGCCTGAAGCACATAAGGGGACTGGAATCCTGCCTGTCCGAGGGTTTCGAGGCGTACGTGGTCCTGATCGTCCAGATGAAGGGCATGAGGGAGTTCGTCCCCGACTACGCCATCCATGAGGAGTTCGGACACGAGCTGGAACGTGCCGAGGCACTCGGAGTCAGGATCCTGGTGTACGACTGCTTCGTGACAGAGGATTCGATGTCGGTCGACTCGCCACTCCCCCATCGCTTCGTTCACTCGTAATCCTCGTCCTCGATCTCCTTCGCACGCTTCTTCCTCTCGACGGGATCGGCATCCTCCAGGGTCCTGATGAGTCTGAGGTACTCAGACACCGCCTTCTCCTGGTCGTTGATCATCTGATGAACCAGGTAGACGTTCTTCATCGTGGGGTTGGCCTGCATGAAGCTGCCGTTTTCGGGCTCCTCCCGGATCATTGAGGTCACCATCACCCTCATGGACTTGGTCCCGGCACGGGCGTCCTCGTATCCGATAACCGCGTCGAGAGCGGCTTCGCCGTAAGATGTGGCGTTGAGGTACTTCATGACGGCCTCGGCGATCTCCGGATAGTAAACGAAATCCACGTTCTCCACAAGCTTGGAGAAATCGTGTCTGAGGACCTCCTGGAAATGTCCGTATCTCTTGATCTTGGAGATCCCGACGTCGGCCACGAGCTCGGACGGGGAGTACATGTCCCTCATGTCGCTGACCTTGAAGTTGGAGTCGACCTGGAACTTGCGGACGGTCTTGCCGTTCGGCGTGACGACCATGTTCTTCCTCACGAGATACAGATCGATGTCCGGTTGTATCAGACGGTTGTACCTGAGGATCTTGCGGGCCTCGTTCCTCTTCACGCGGCTCTCCTTGTTGCTGCTGACGATGGTGTCCAGGAAGAGAACGATGATTATCAGCGCGATGTTGTTGCAGAAGATGTTGTTGACATAGTCCCCGAGGGACCACACCTCGCCGAGCGCGACGACCACCAGGAACATTATCAGGCTGCTGACCACGACCACTATGACTGACCATCCGACGACACTCATCTCATGGGAGCGCTCAACCGCGGAGGCCCTGATCTTCTTGTACCCGGGGTCGAGGGCCTTGGGGCCGGACATCCCCTTGATGGACGACATCATGCCGTCGAACTTCTCCTTGGCAACACCGCCGGATCTTTGGGAGCCCTCGTCATCCCCCCGGCCCAGATCGGGCAGCTTGATACTCAAATCCCGCACCTCCCTCCGAGCACACCCCGGATGTTCTCCTGGGTCTCCTCCGCGGTGCAGGTGGTGTTCACCATGTAGACCTCGCATTCAGCGAGGTATCTGGCGAAGAACGACTTCCTCAGGGCCACCCTCCTCAGGTCGCAGACAAGCTGATGCGGATTGCAGAAGCCCTCTTTCGACATGTATTCCAACGCCTCGTCGGCTGTCATGCGGTACACCGCCCTTCCGTCGGAAGCATCGCGCTTGAGCAGGAAGACGTACCTCATGGAGGTGTTCCTGATGACCGAGCCCTCGCCGGCGACCCATCTGACGTTACCGATGCCACGGCTCTTGTTGTCGAACCTGACCTCACGGACCAGTGGCTTGTACTCCTCCCACACGTCGCCAATGTCGGCATCTATGTAACAGTTCTTCTCGGACCCCTCGATGTACGGCCTGCCGCATCCGAAGGACACGAAGTACCAGTCATCGGAGATCAGATGGGCGTTCTCCATCCTGAGCAGCCCCCATGACTGTGTGGTCTTCCCCGTCTTCGAGGGGGCGATGAGGGTCACACCTGAACCGTCTATGTCCAGGGCGGCCCCGTGAACCGAGTAGATGCCGTGGGCATCCTCGAGGATATTCCCCGCCATACCCAGTGCGATGCTCTTGATCCACCCGTAGTAGTCGAAGTTGAACAGGAACATGGTGAAAGACGAGATGTCGTACTCGGCATGAAGGTCGGTGTCCGGATCCTCCAAACAGAATATCCTGGCGTGAGAGCGCACCGAGTCCGACATGTGGTAGAAGTTGTCCTGCCACATGTACAGATAGTCGCGGTTGGATGTGTAGAGCTGCACGCACACCCCGTTGATGTCCGCCTTGGAAGTGTAGAAGTTGATCTTGGAACAGCGGTCGCGGAGCTCCGCCGTCCTCTCCGAATCGATGTCGACGATCCTGTAGGCCATGTTCCTCCATCCCACATGGGGTTCGGATTATATGATTAGTTTGATATGACTGGGTCATGGCAGGATTCACAACGGTCGAGGTCCAGACGCGCGGCAGCCAGGACATTGTCGACATAACCTCCGAGGTCAGGAAAGCGGTCAGGGGGAGCGGGGTTTCCGATGGCATCTGTGTGGTCTTCTCCATGCACACCACCGCCGGCATCACGATAAACGAGAACGCCGACCCCGATGTGAAGACGGACCTGATCGCCGGACTGTCGAGGGCGTTCCCGGAAAGGGAGGACTACAGGCACTCTGAGGGGAACTCCCACTCCCATCTGCGCACCTCATGCGTGGGGCCGTCGCAGACCGTCATAGTGTCAGACGGGGACTTAGTCCTCGGCACCTGGCAGGGAATATTCCTTTGCGAGTTCGACGGGCCCCGCAGAAGGCGCGTTGCAGTCAAAGTCTGTGAAATGTGAGACCACGTCGTGCTGCGGGACGATCACCTGTATGCACTGGTGCTTGGCGCCCCACTCCGCCAGAGAGGTCAGCACCGGGATGATGGAGCGACCCTTGTCGGTAAGGGAATACTCAACCTTCACCTTGCCGTCCGGTACCACGGTACGGGTCACCATCCCGTCCGATTCCAGCTCCTTGAGCTGCTTAGACAGGATCCTGGAAGTTATCTCCCCGATCTTCTTCTGGAGCTCGGAGAAACGCAACGTCCCGTCCATGTACAACATGCAGATGATGGTACCCTTCCACCTGCCCTCGATCACCGACATGGCGGCATCGATGGAACAGTTGTAACGTGCGTTCTGTGGGCTCATGAGTTTGAAGTATCATTTAGATATTTAATAAACTATTGTAACCACATTTAAATAAGATGCTCCATTTCGTATCATTAGGATACTATGTCAAAAATCACTGCAATCATAGCTTCTCCCAGGAAGACTGGAAACTGCGTCGCCATCGTCGACAAGATGGTCGAGACCGCCAAGGCCGCCGGAAACGAGGTCGAGGTGTTCTACCTCAACCAGATCGAGGCCAAAGGCTGCCAGGCATGCATGGGATGCAAGAAGACCGGCAAGTGCGTCAGGAAGGACGGAATGACCCCTGTCCTCGAGTCCGTCGCCAACTGCGACTCCGTCATCCTCGCCACCCCCGACTACTTCGGGCAGGCGACATCACAGTACAGGATGTTCGAGGACAGGATGTACGGCTTCGTCAGGGGAGACTTCACCTGCGCCATCGAGCCCAAGAAGCTCGCCATCGTCGTCACTTCCGGATCCGGTGCCGGTGCCGCCGACATCGAGGCGATGATGAACAAGGTTATGACGAACTATTTCAAGTTCGAAACCATGGGGAGCATCGTCTTCTCCGAGGCTCAGAGCGGCCCCGCCAAGGATAGCGCGGAGGTCATGGCTGCAGCCGAGGAGCTGGCCAAGAAGCTCTGATTAGGGGTATCAAGGATGGGAAGAACCGCAGTCATCTACGCGACCGGAATGACGAAGAACACCAAGAAGGTGGCCGAATACATCGCCAGACAGATCGGTGCAGACATCTTCAATCTCAAGGAGATCACGATGATCAACACCACCGAGTACGACACCATCGTCTTCGGAACTGGCATCCACGCCGGGAAGCCTTACAAGCAGCTCGTCGAGTACATCGAGAAGAACAAGGACTCCCTCGTTCAGAAGAGGCTGTTCCTCTTCATCGAGTGCATGTACAACGGCGAGAAGGGTGATGCACAGCGCGATGCTGTCGCTGAACAGCTGGGCATCCAGAAGGCCGTGTACTTCAACAAGAAGGCCGATGAGATGAACGAGGCGGGCTTCCCGAAGGCCGTCGACGACTTCATAGCAGAGCTGTGAGCATGAACGCGCTGCTGTTCCTGATCGTCTACGTGGTCCTGAACATCATCGCCTTCGCGATGTACGTGTGGGACAAGCACAAGGCGAAGACAGACCAATGGCGCACGAAGGAGTCCACACTCCTCATCGCGGCCCTTCTGGGCCCGTGGGGTGCGGTTGCCGGTATGAAGTTCGCCAGGCACAAGACGCAGAAGCTGAAGTTCAAGCTCGTGTACGTCTTCCTGGTGCTTCACATCATCATCCTGGCGTACCTCGTGTACTCCGGGATGCTCGCGTTCTGAAAACCGGATGGGGGTCCGCCCCCGTCCATTTTTGATTTTTCAATTCTCTGGTTCGAGACCGTAGATCTTGCGGACGTCTAGCTCCTCGCCCGGATGTCCGAGGAGCACCACGCGGCTGTCCTCGCGCTCCTTGACGATCTCCATGCCGATCCTGTCACCGAGCTGGCGGGAGAAGTCCCTGATCTCGGCGAATGACGGCATGCATGACATGGAGAGCCTCATCCTGGAGCTGCCCACGAACACGTATCCCTTGGGCTCCACCAGATCCGGGTCGGCGATCCTGTCCAGCGCGGCGTAGTCGTCCACCCATCCGAAGTTGACGTCCTTCACCAGGGTGTGCCTTATGACCGTGCGGGTCTCAAGCGACGGCAGCATCTCCAGTGTCCTCATGAGACGCTGCCATCCGTCGGGGATCTTGGGCCTGCAGACCTGTCTGTAGATCTCCTCGTTGGGGGCGGCGACGGTGACGTAGAGCTGCATCGGCAGCGTGTCCAGTTCGGCGAGGCGGTCAGGGTACGTGCCGTTGGTGACCATGAACGTCGTCATGCCGCGGCTGTGGCACTCCCTGAGGAACTCCGAAAGGTATGGATAGGTGATGGGCTCCCCGGCCAGCGATATGGCCACCTGGTTGGGGTTCCTGGCCTCCTCGTACATCCTGAGGTCGCACCTGGAGTCCCCCTTGAAACCCGAGACCAGCTTCCTCTGCTCCTCTATGAGGGCGTCCAGCATCTCCTTGGGCTCCGCCCACTCGCCTACCTCGAAATCCTTGTCCTGGACCCTCCAGCAGAACGTGCACATGTGACTGCACTCGTTGAGCGCCGGAGTCATCTGCAGGCATCTGTGGGACTGGATGCCGTAGAAGTCCTGCTTGTAGCAGCATCTTCCGCGGATCATGCTCTCCTTCATCCAGTGGCATAGCTT
The DNA here is from genome assembly GCA_009911715.1 of Methanomassiliicoccaceae archaeon DOK. Classification (NCBI taxonomy): domain Archaea; kingdom Methanobacteriati; phylum Thermoplasmatota; class Thermoplasmata; order Methanomassiliicoccales; family Methanomassiliicoccaceae; species Methanomassiliicoccaceae archaeon DOK. The sequence continues at coordinate 946,367 of CP047880.1, forward strand.
TACTGCCGAATGGTCCTTGTAGAGCCTGTACTGCTGCTTGATGAGCTGGTCGCGGTATGCCTGGTCCATGGTATCAGAAGTCGAATAGGCTCCTCTGGCCATTTGCTTTTGTCGTTTTCGGTTTTGGCGGCTCGGCCTTCTGAACAGTGGCCTTGGCAGGCTCGGGCGAGGGATCCTTGGCAGGTGCCCTCGGACGCGGGACGGGGATGTCGATGGACACGGTGGGCTGCTCCTTCGGCACTGCGGTGGCGATCCTCTTCAGCCTGAGGGCCTCGACCTCCTTGATGACAGAGGTCACCGCCTTGGAGTCCGTCTTCTTGGCCATGAGCAGTCCGAGTTCGTCGGCGTCCAGGTCGAGTTCGTCCGTCAGGGCGAGACGGAGGTCCGCGTCGTTGGATATCATTGTCCTGACATACGGCACCACGTCGTTCTGCACCCTGCGGGTTGTGGTGTGGAGATGTTCGGCGAGCTTGAGGGATATGGAGCCCCTCAGCATGCGGACCTTCTTGCTCCTGGACATGCGTCCGAGATAGGACGGGAAGTTGATCCTCGTTCCCGGCCTGGACCTCGTCCTCTTGGACGCGCAGACCCCGAATGTCATCAGGTCCTTTGCGTAGGACCAGAAACGGTAGTACTGGCGGCGGTACACCCTGCTCATGAATATGTCAGCGCGCGAGAGCTTCTCGTATCCGCGGATCAGGTCTCCGGTGTCGGTGCATTCCGTGGGCATGTTCTCGTCGATCCACATGAGGACCATCCCAGGATCCTCGTCGACCTCCATCGCCCTCCTCCTCGCCTCGGCGGGGTCGCCGCCGAGGAACACGGCCTTCATCAGGTCGTAGATGTCCGAACGGGTGTCTCTGGGGGACAGACCGTCCGCCATCTCCTCGGTGACGACATCCTGTCCTAGGGCCAGAGACTCCAGGTTCCTGACAGCCGCACGCATGTCCCCGTTGGCGTTCTCGGCGATGATCTCCATGGCGGCCGGCTCCACCTCGACGCCCTCCGCTTCCGCTATGCGGTAGAGCGCCTTGGCGATTGTCCCGGCCTGAGGCTTCTTGAATGTTATCTGCAGGGTGCTGTCGTTGACCGCGCTGCTCTTCCTGCTGAGCTCGTAGAAGTCGTTGACGATCAGGACGACCGGCTGACGGGTCTCCTTGATGAGACTGTTAACGACCGGCATCGCACCCTTGTCGCTGTTTCCGTAGAAGTTGTCGGCCTCGTCCAGGACAATCAGCTTCCTCCCGCCCTCCGAGGACCTGGTGAAGGAGCCGTCGTCCCTGAAGGTCTCGAACCTGGATCCTCTGAGCGCGACATCCTCTATCGCCTTGCCGGTGCGCTGGTCGGAGGCGTTCATCTCGATGATGCTCCACCCCATCTCGCGGGCCAGCGCCTCCACAGAGGTGGTCTTTCCGACGCCGGGAGGCCCCCTGAGAACCGCGACCCTGACCTCTGGAATGCCCTTCTCCCAGCTGCGGGCCCAGGCCCTGAGGCTGTTCACCGCGGTCGGATTCCCGACGACGCCGTCTAGGGTCTGAGGACGGTACTTCTCCGTCCAGTCCATCACTTGGCCTCCGGAGCGTACACGGCCCTCATCAGATCCATGGCCTGGTAGAAGTAGACCATCACGGACAGCATCGCCATGAGGAAGTTCGTCGAGAACAGCGACCATCCGTTGATGTACACCAGTATCACTGAGAGCGCCAGGAACATGCATCCCCTGGCCCAGCTCTTCATGACGAAATGTCCCAGACCGAATATGTTGAAGAAGCCCGGTATGAGCCCGAGTGCCAGAGCCAGCGCTCCGTGCTTCCTGAGGACGGGGCGCACGAACTGGACCTGCGGCAGCTGCGCACCGCAAGAGCCGCAGTACAGGTCTCCGGGTGTCGCCTTGGCTCCGCACTGTGGACAGACGCCAGTGGGCATCCCGCTGTCATCGACGGGGGTGGACTTCGACCTGAGGCAACCGCAGTGGGGACAGAAGTCCATGTCTTCTGGGATCTCGTACCCGCAATCGTGGCATATGTACTTCATTGAATCACATCGTCGGCTAGACGCATACGGTAGATTCCATTCTGGGACTCGACCTTTATACTTTCGCCATAAAGCTCCGAGACCTTCGAATCGGTGAGCAGCTCCTCCTTGTCGCCGTCGGCGAACACCCTGCCGTCCTTCACCATGACGACCCTGCGGACCGTTGCGGGGATGTCCGTGAGGTCGTGGGTGATCATCACTATGCTGACGCCCCTGGATATCAGGATGTCGAACATCGCCCTGAACTTTGACTTCATGACGATGTCCAGGCCGGTCATGGGCTCGTCTAGGACGAGGAGGTCAGGCTTGGTCACCAATGCCCTGGCTATGAGGGCCCGCCTCATCTCCCCAAGGGAGAGATTCTCTATCGTCCTGTCGAGAAGGTCGTCGATGCCCATCATCAGCGCCGCCTCGTACATCGCCTTCACCATGTCGTCGGTCACGACATGGTTCCTGAACACATCGAGGCTGTTGAAGAACCCGGAGCAGATGACCTCGTTCACGCGGGTGTCGTCGCGGAACATGCTCTGGAGATCCATGGACACGACGCCCATGCGACTGCGGAGCTCGAAGAGGTTCCACCTCTCCCTACCGAAAATCCTGAGTACGGAAGGGTTCTCCTCGTCGTAGTACGGACGAATGTCTCCGCGGAGAAGCTTGATGAGTGTAGTTTTTCCGGAGCCGTTGGGCCCTATGACCGCGACGTTCTCCCCTTTGTTGATGTCCAGATCGACGGACCTGAGGATATAGCTGCCATTCCTGACAATCGATACGTTCCTCAGCTCCAGAGCCTTCTCCATGAGGGCTCCATGCCGAGCACGTACTTAACCTATCCCCAGGCGGTCATCTCATCTCTGGATTCCCTTGATGCACTTGTCGATGGCGACGAAGAGACTCGCGACCTGCTCTCCGGCGGGAGTGAGCGTGACTATTGTCGAGCGTGTCACCATGTCCATCTCCTGAGTGACCAGTCCGATCTCCTCGAGATGGTTGAGCTTGTCGGGCATCCTGGGGTTCGACGAAACGCCCTCGTAGATATCGATCTTCCTGCTGGGCCCGTTGGCACCGAGGAACATGAGCATCGAGATCATGTGTTTCTCTTCGAAGGCTGTGACGCCGTCGTTGTCTTCCTTCTTAACCATATTGCATCCCCTGTTAGGTCTCGAAGCATAATAGTATACATTAAACTCCAAACCTTAGAATAAAATCAGATAAGTAGTATAAATAAAAGTCTGTTAAACCTAATTCTATTTCCTAAGTGTCTAATATTTTTTCAGAAATGTTTTTCTACGGTATTTCGTTAACCCTCAGTTTCTTTCATCCGTGGGATAAAATCATCGTTACCAGAGGTTAAAAACCTGATTCAATCTACGTTTTGTAGAATATACATTCTTTTATAAAACTAAAATTAAGAAGTTTATTTTCGGTTGAGGAAATCAGATGGATCCCACTTCAACCTCCCCGTTGGCCTTCCTCTCCCTGAGCCTGAAGTACGCCAGAGTCACGGCGAGCACCACGATCGACACTGGCAGAGCTATGACCAGCGCGTCGGTGCTGGCCAGGACCGAGTCGGGGAACAGGACGCTCTGGCCCGTCAGCAGCTCGCATATGGGGAGGAACACACATGTGCTGGTGTTCATGAACAGGGCGAAGAACAGATACACGACCGTTCCGGCCACCATGCTTGCTATCGCGGCCTTCTTGCACGGATCCTTGGAGTACATCGCATGGAAGTACGCCGGCAGGAGAGCAGCGGCGGTCATGCCCATGAACACCGACGTCGCCTTGGCGATGATGTCGTTCGGCATCATGTAGCAGTAGAGCACCGTGAGGACCATGATGACGACGATGAACGCGCGGTTCAGGTTGACGGACTGGGAGTCTCCCGTGATGTGACCCTTCTTGTTCTTCCACAGGGTGTACAGGTCGTATCCTCCGGCAGCTCCGATCGTGTGGAGCAGAGCGCTGATGGTCGAGATGGCCGCACACACCAGGGACAGCAGGAACAGGGACACGAATATGTCGCCGAACGAGATGTTGCTGAACAGCTCCAGTATGTACTGGGGGATGATGAAGTCGGTACCGAGCCCCATTCCCGTGATGTACTCGAACGCGGTCTGCCCGTAGTGCTCGTAGAAGTAGACGTTGCTGAGGGCGCCCACGGTGTAGGCGGATCCGACGATGGCGAGCATGAAAACGGATCCGACGATGAGCGACTTGTTGAGGTCCTTGTCGCTCTTGGCGGACATGAACCTGACCGCCAGCTGGGGCTGGGTGAGTGCTCCGATTCCGACACCTAGCAGGAAGGTCGTGACGACGGTCAGCCATTCGGCGGAACCGAAATCGGAGAAGTTGGTCCAGCCGTTGAACCCGTCCAGCACTCCCAGGTCACCCGGGTTGATTCCCCCTAGGGTCACGTCCCAGAGGTTGTCCAGACCCTCGTTGGCAGGGGTCACTCCTCCGAAGTAGCCGTATGTTGCGACGAGGATGACGACCATCCCGATGAACATGATCGCAGCCTGGAACGCATCGTTGTACATGACAGCAATGATTCCGCCGTATACGACATAGACGGCGACGATGATGGCCAGCGCGATGAGGATGTAGTCGTAGTACTCGGTAAGTCCCGTGATGACCGCAAGGGAGTTTACTCCTCCCTTCAGAACTGCTGCCGCGTAGATCGGCATCATCACGATGATGAGGATCGCGGTGAATGCCCTGATCCCCTTGGATTTGTACACCTTTCCGAGGAGGTCCGCGTAGGTGGAGGCTCCGAGGGCCTTTCCCTTCCTGCGTGTCGGTCCTCCGAAAATGAGGAAAGCGACAATGAGACCGACGAACAGGTTGAGGAGGCACAGCCACATCACGGACATGCCGTGGACGGCGGCCTGTCCACCGAAACCTATCACAGCGGAAGCCGAAAGGAAGGTGGCCCCGTATGACAGCGCGATGATGACCGGCCCGGTCTTGTTGCGTCCGAGGAGGAACTCCTCGTTGTTGCGTGTGTTCTTGTAACCGTACCATCCGAGGACCAGCGTGATTACCAGGAACACCGCTGTCATGGCCCCGAAGATCGCCAGATCCACACCTTCACTGGCCATCTTCCTCGTCCTCCTCGCTTCCTCTTCCCTTGAGGAATCCGTAGATCACGCAGAATGCGACACAGAGGAAACTGCCAACGTAGCCTCCGATGATCCACGGGTCTGTCAATCCGAAGAAATCCATTTGCTCACCAAGTTGCGTGCTAACACGTAGCACGGTATCAACGGGATTATGGAGATTGTATATAATGATTGTCAGCGGGATGGGGTTTTACGATCCTGCGTGACGTCGCATCTCTGTCCAATCCGAACGATTCGAACAAAGGCTTTATAACGAGGCTCACAATCACCGTCCTGTCTGGCTTGGCCGGGGCGCTTGGCGTGCCCTACACCCGAAATCGTCAATACGCGGGGGCGACAGCAGGGGACGGCCCCGCTGAACACACAAGCCCATCTAGCAACGATGAAACTTTGTCCTGTAGAGTCGGAGTTTGTGACGAATACGACCGGAGGGTCGCAGTTCACACATCAATCGGGGGAACCGGGTCAGGTCCTGACGGGAGCAGCCTTACTCTGAACTACTGACGTTTACGGGGTCGCAGGGTCGAGAAGCGAAATGGTCAACTTGTGTCGGGATGTGAGGTCAACCCCTGTGGCCAGGCTCTTCTTTTCCATTTGATAAAAAATAGAGATGTTAAGTCGTTTGGTAGTCAGTCCCTCTCCTTAGGCCTGCATCCGGTGATGATATCCTTCTCGAAGTCGAACAGCACCGTTGTCTCGGAACCGTCGGTGATCTTCAGCTGCTTCGAGTCGTCGACCTTCCCTACGACAGCGCCCTCGCATCCGACCTCGGAGAATATGTCGATGATGGCCTGAGAGTTCTCGGGAGGACATGCGAAGCAGAATCCGCAGCCCTGGTACGTGAGATACCATTTGACCTCGTCCGCACCCTCCGGGCGGGGGATTGCGGTGATGTCCACGAGGGCTCCGACTGAGGAGGACTCTAGCATCATGCCCAGGGTGCCTATGCTGCCAGGGTTGCTCATGTCCTTGCAGGAGTGGGCCAGATGCCTCTCCCCAACGACTGCCACTGCCTCCATCTGGTCGCGGACGATCTCATCCGACTTATCGATGGTGGTCACGAACGCGTACGGGAGGTCATCGGGGTAGAATCCGTCCGTGTCGATGACGAAGACGATGTCGTCACCGGGCTCGGCGGTGCTGCTCCTTAGGAGGGCGTCCTTCGCGACCCTGCCGACGATGGAGATGTCGATGGCGTTGTAGTGGCAGTCGGGATGGACGTGTCCGCCGACGATGGGGACGTTGAACTTGCGAATCCCGTCCTTCATTCCGCGGATGATCTCCCTGCACACCTCGCCATGGACGATGGACATGACGTCGACCATCCCCAGCGGCCTTCCGCCCATGGCGGCGATGTCGTTCACGTTCACGAGGACGGCGAAGTATCCGGCGTAGTACGGATTCGTGTTGACGAGCGACTCCATGATCCCGTCAGCGGCGAACAGCACGTACTGGTCGCCGACGTCTATGGCCGCCGCATCCTCCCCCTCCGCGGCTACGACCTGCGGGAACGCCGCCGTGGGCAGGAGGTCCACGATCTTGTGGATGGCGTGCTTCCTAGTCACGCCGGGATAACTGCGAATGGCTTCTGCAATGGATTCTATCGACATCGGATCACCCGTCAACGCCACATGCCACGTCTCTGAAGGCCCCAGATCGTGACTATGCATATGGCAGCCATCCCGCCCAGAAGTACGATGTACGTATAAGGATAATCCATGCCGGGCAGGGACACGTTCATGCCGTAGAAGCTGACGACCAGAGTGGGGATCGAGATGATCAGCGTGATGGACGTCAGGAACTTCATGATGTTCGACAGAGAGTTGTTGAGGTCCGCCTCGACCAGCTGCCTGGTACCCTTGATGATCTGACTGTAGGTCGTGGTCATCTCCAGGGCCTGGTTGGTCTCGATGACCACATCGTCCATCAGGTCGCGGTCCTCCTGGCTGGAGACGAACCTTGACAGCTTGCCCAGCCTGTCTATGATGGACGTGTTCACGCTCAGGCTGGTCTTGAAGTAGACCAGGTTGGACTCCAGCTCGTGAAGCTCGAACAGGTCGTCCCTGCGGGTGGCCTTTCTGATCGACTCCTCGATCGCCATCCTCTTCACCTCGATGTACTTCAGGTCCGCCTGGTAGTTCACCGCCACGCGGAAGAGGATCTGCAGCACAAAGCGCGTCCTGTTGGCCACGTTCACCGTGTTGATGTTCTTGTTCTTGCCTGCGGTGATATTGGTGATGGCGAAGAGCTCCTGCAGTGAGACGGTGACCACGGCGGTGTCCGTGATGGTGATCGACAGGGGGTACGTGGTGAACTCCTCGCGGTTGTTCCTCCACTCCCTGGTAGGGGCGTCTATCAGGATGAGCGTGTACTTCTGTGAGACCTCCGTCCTCGAACCCTCCTCGTCGTCCAGAGCAGCGGTTAGCGCCTCCCTGTCTATCTGGAGGGCCTGTTGGACCGTGTCTATCTCCTCCGTGGTGGGGTTCACCAGGTTGATCCAGACGTCGTCCTTGATGGAATCGGTCTTGCACGGCTTCCCGTCCTTCATCTCATAGATGTCCATCATCGCTCTCACCTCTCTCACATGACGAACGACAGCACCAATATCATGAACATGAACAGCACGACGGTCGACACGCTGCTCGATATGCTGTCGGTCAGGCGGTCGCGGCGCTCCTCGTCGCGCACGCCGAGCTTCTCGCACAGCCAGCTGACGCCTCCGGCAAATATGAATCCTCCGTCGAACGGGTACGCCGGGAGGGCGTTGGAGATCCCCAGCAGCAGGTTCAGCCAGAACAGCCAGTACAGCAGCGTGATGATGAACCACATGACGTTGCCGAGCGGCACGTCGTACCACCAGTGGACGTCCTCCGACACCGGGTCCATGCCGTTGAACGCACCTGCGAGGTAACTGAAGATCGATGTGAAGTAGGAGTATGCGGAATCGGCCCCGTAGAACGGGTTGATGGCGCGCTCCATCATCAGACCAGGGGTGATGAAGGTCATACCGCTGGTGGAGACCGAGATCCCCAGGAAGCCGGAGCCTCCGTTGTCGGCGAGGACGATCTCGATGTACTCAGGGGAGGGTATCTCGCCGTCTGACACAGACTGGACGATGCCGACGACGATGGTCTGACCGGAAGTCTTCCCGGACATTATGTCGCTGAACTCCGAGACCGAGTTGATGACCTCTCCGTCGATGGAGTACAGGAACTCGCCGTTGCTCAGACCGGCGTCCATCGCTGGGCTGTTGTTCGTAATCGAACGTATGTAGACCCCCATCTGGATCGGTTCTTCGGTGACGTACGTCCGATCATGGTAGACGTACTCGACGTAGTACCGTTGGGTGGGATCCACTCCGGAATCCAGGGACGTTTTCGTGCCATCCACCGAGGTTCCTATGTCAAGCTCTGTGCCGTCCTCCGCAGTCAGACCTGTGATGATCGCCGTTGCCGGTATGCCCGCGAGGTATGCTGGGGATCCGTCATCCATGTAGTAGACGGCGGCATCGTCCTCGTAGTCGGATGTGGCCGTGGAACAGCACCCGACCAGGAGCAGCATGCAAACGATCGCTGTGACCGTGTTCACCGAGATCCCAGCGGTGTACATGTCCATCTGGGCCCTGCGGGGCTTGGCCTTCATGTCCTCCTCGTTGGGCTCGACAAACGCCCCCAGGGGGACGACTCCGTACAGGAGCCCGGATGACTCCACGCGGGCGCCGTTGGCACGGGCCTGGATTCCGTGACCTAGCTCGTGCACCACCATGGCGACCACGAGTGCTATGACACCATAGACGAGAGGCAGCATGGGGTTCAGCCCTGGAATCGCCAGGGCGTACTCGATGCCGATGGAGGACTCCGACGCGATCCTGGACGGGACGGCCAGCAGGGCCACCACCATCATGTACATCATCATCAGGAACAGAACCGCGGACACGACCTTGGAGAAGAATCCGAACGCACGCCAGAACCGGGGGTATCTGGCCAGACGGTCCATGGTTTTCATGCCCAGCTGGGTCTTTATCATGATACAGGGACCGTACTTGCAGAGGTGGTACCTCTCAGCCTTCTCCGGGCATCTCCAGACCCAGACCCAGATGGGGACGTAGATAACAGCCAGAACTATGAGTACGACGTATGCAGGCTCCATCGGGTCCCTCGGAACTCGATAACTGCTTCTGGTATAAATGGGCGCACGTCAGTTGCTTGGAGTGATTAGAGAGATCCTGTCCGAGAGCCTCCCGATGATGCGCCTGGCCCATGCAAGCTTCCTGAGCTTGACGGCGGGGTCGGATCCGTCCTTCGGATTGGGATGCTCGAAATCGAAGCCCTCCAGCAGCACCCTCCGGGCACCGAACTCCTGGGCGATGCAGACGGCCCTGTCCCCGTCGGTGAAACCTCCCAGATCGAGGACCGTGTTCTCCGGAGTCGACTGGGTGGTCAGCACCACCGGGCCCCTGAAGCGTCCCGCGTGCATCCTCACCAGGTCCTGGTTGTCGCCGTGGGCGTGTATGAACGTGAGGGCCCCCCTCGAGCTGGCCTCCAGTTGGGAGTCGATGTCGCCGTCAAGGTCGGTCACGACCACGTCAGGGACGATTCCGATGGCCAGGAGCCTGGCGACGGCGGAGCCGGAGGACACCAGAGTCCCCTCTGGCGGCAGACGGGAAACATCGGATTCGAGACACGGGGCGTCTCCGAAGACCGTCGCGGTTCCCGAGAAGTACTCAGCGGCCTCGTCGTCGGTGATGAGGTCGGAGTTCAGGGTGACTGCCTTGAGGATCCTGACGCAGGCCTCGTCGTCTGCACGGTCGTAGCCCATGTCCTCCAGGATCTCCTGGTAGATGGGCTCCCACTCAGAATGCCTCATCCGGCCTGGCCTCCTTGGGGGCGGCCGGTATGTAGCGGCCCTTCACATATGTGCTGAGTATGGATATGATGACACCCGCCACGATCTCGATGACACCCAGCTGGAAGAACCCGTCGTCCCAGACGAAGTGGGAGATGAGGTCGAGGACGCCCGTGAGGACCAGACCGAGGTTGACGATCCCTATGCAGCCGAACACCAGGCTCAGCTTCACGGTCTTCGAGGTCTGATAATCCTGTATGATCTGTCCCACGACGTACACCATAATCGCGATGACTATGGGCCACACCAGGGACGTGAAGTAGTAAAGTATCCACTGGAACACGCTCGTGATGTAGAGTCCGTTGACCTCCACGTAGTTCCAGACCGCCATGAGCAGGACGATGCTCAGGGACACGCACAGGAATAGCAGACGGGTTGTGTCACCCGCGAGGGACGATATGAGGTTCTTCCTGAACTCCTGGTAGAGCTCGCTGACGTTGTATCCGTACAGTATCAGAACGACGCCGATGAAGAAGAACGCGAGGCTCCCGGACATGCTCGCCAGGGTGTTGATGTCGTGGTCCGACGAGTAGACGAGCAGCGCCGGCATGATGAAGAACAGCGAAAGCAGGACGATGATGAACCCCAGTGGGACCAGGAACCTCTTCCTCTTGCCCGGATCGGACAGCATCTTCGTGATGATGTAGAACGAGCCCTCGATACCCGGGGACTGCTTGACGTAGACCTTCCTGACGGAGTCGACGTGCGCACGCGACGAGATGATGGGGTAGATGTACTCGTCCTCCGCGCCGTCTCCCACGAGGACGACGCTGTCGGGTTGGATCTCATCGAGGACCTCCTCCAGCTGGGCCACGAGTGCCAGGTCGGAGCGGTGTCCGACCTTCTCGTCCCCGCAGATGAGGGCGACGTCGGCCTCATGGCCGTCCTCCTGTATCTCGAGGCACACGCTCACCGCCGCGAAGAGGGCGTTGAGGTCGGAATCCTCTGGGTCCGCTATGCCGAAGGCTGTGGCCGCGTCCAGACAGTTCTGGACACCGATGACGGGCGTGTTGACCTTGCCCTTGACACCGAAGTCATCGTCTCTGTCGACGACCAGGACCAGAGTCTTCTTCATATGTCCTCGAAGGTTTAAACTCCCTTATAATGGTTGACCACTCTGGCACGGTGTCGCGGAAGCGACTTCACGGTAGGTGACCGAAAGCTAATTAGCTGTAGCCCCGTTGTCGGGGCCATGAGGGTCAGATGGCACGGTCACTCCTGTTTCGAGTTCTGGGACGCCGACAACACGGTCGTCGTGGATCCCCATGACGGACGCTCCATCGGCATAAAACCGCCTGCCGTCAGCGCCGACATTGTACTCATGACCCACAACCACTACGATCACAACGCCGTCCGCGTCGTCAGGGGCAGGCACGAGGACTTCCTCGGCCGCAACGGACAGTTCTCCGTGAGGGGGATGAACATCGAGGGCCTCCCCACCTGGCACGATGCGGTCGGTGGCGCTGAGCGCGGCCCCAACACCATGTACCTCTTCGAGATGGACGGCATCTCCGTCTGCCACTGCGGCGACCTGGGGTGCATCCCGGACGATGACACCATCGAGCGCATCAGGGAGGTCGACATGCTTTTCGTCCCTGTGGGGGAGACGTTCACCATGCCGCTCCCCGAGGTCAAGAGGTTCCTGGAGCTCGTGAATCCCAACGTGATCGTCCCCATGCACTACAGGGTCGGCGGCCTTTCTATCCCGATAACCCCATTGGACGACTTCCTGGACCTCATTCCGGACGAGGCCGTGGACTACATCGGCAACGAGATCGATGTGACGAGGGACGACATAGACGGCATGAAGCAGTGCTGGGTTTTCGACCGCTGAGCACTCCCATTGATGGAAAAAAAGGAAAAGGGTTGTGGCTCTCAGTAGAGGAGCAGACCGTCCTCTATCTTGCCCATCTCGATGGGTGTCGTCTCGTCCCCGACGACGGCTCCCTTGGAGTTGGCGACCAGTCCGGCACCGACCATGCGGGAACCGTGGTTGACGGATGTCCTGACGACCTCCTGGACCTTCAGGACGTCCTTTATCAGGTCGACCTCCTCGTCGCTGGCGTCCATGTGGCATACGCAGCCCTTGTTGGTGGCCTTGCAGACGGACCCGACGGTGTTGCATCCGGCTATGGAGGAGAAGACGACCTCCACGCCGAGGGCGTCGGACAGCGGCCTCGCCATCTCGTGGCCGTAGTCTGGACTTATTATGGCACCGTGGTCGTTGACCAGGATGTTGTTCCCGGCTGCGTTGAGGGAGTCGTCCAGAAGGAAGCACGGGATGTGCTCCTCGATGACCTCGACCTCCCTGGAGTCGGCGAGACCGGAGACCACCGCGCAGTTCGAGTTGATCGCCATCAGAGAACCGATGACATGCGCCCCGGCGACCGTCGTCTTTATGGTTTTGACGCCGAGCGCCTCCTCGAGAGCCCTGACGAACTCCGGGGAGGCGTCGGCGGATGTAAAGGCGAGGCTCTCGTTGACCGCAGCGAAAACACCGATGTTGGGGTTACCTGAATGGCGTGAGAACCTCATCATTGTATCACTCTGCCAGCGAGACCTCTACGAGGCCGTCGTCGAACTTCACCGCTTTCACGGTGATCTTGGAGGGCGGGTTGCGGATTCCGTTCTCCCAGAGCTTCTCGTTGACACTGGCGTCGATCCAGACGTGCTCAGCGTCGACCTTCATGTGCCTCATGACGATCTCCCTGACCTCCTTGACGGCGCGCTTTGCCCTGCGGGTGCGGGGTGCCTGCTTCGTCGCCCTGAGGGGGATGACCATGATCCTCTCGACTTCGTCTGCCATCTGAATCACTCCTTAAGTTTGCTCATGCGCCACGACCTTCTCTTGGGGTGGCGGAGGAACTGCCTGTTGGTCCTGAGCATGACCCATGCGGGGACACGGCGGTTCTGGTTGACCTTCTTGTTCAGCCTCTGTTTCATTGCGGGGGCCTTTGTGCTTGACATGATTATCTCCTCTCTATGGTGATCTCCCTGTGCTGCGGGGCGATCTGTGCGAGAATGTTCCTCAGCATGGTGTCGTCGATGATTCCCTGGAGCCTGCCGCTCTGGGCAAGCTGAATCAGCTGCATCTCGACAGAATCCGCCATCTGCGGATTTGCCAGCCTGATGTTGGCGAGCCTCTGTCTGGCTTCGGGGGTGAGGAACTGCCTGAGAGCGTTCTGCTTCTGCGCCTCCATCCTCCTGGCCTGCTCCTCCTGAGCGGCCTGGTTCTGGGCCTGCTGCTGGAGCTCGGCCATCCTCCTCTGCCTGATTGCCTGCAATTCGGGATCTTCCATGCCGATTCCCCCTCAGGCCCTCATCTCGTCGTAGACCTCTTTGGCGGTGTTGTCCAGAAGGGACTGTCCCGCGGGGCTGATAGCGCGGCCCTCCTTGTCCTTGGAGACAAGGTACCCGGCGGCCTCGAGCTGCATCATGCACTTCCTGGCGATGTTGCGGCTTCCCTTGACGGCCCTGTTGGGCATGGATCCCTTGTCGGCGTATCCGCCGTACTCGGCGGCGAGCCTGGAGGATCCCATGGGTCCTTTCACGTACAGTTTCCTCATGATGGAGGCGGCCCTAGTGTACCACCAGTCGTCCTGGGACGGGGCTCTCTCTGTGTGCCTGCCGGTCTTCACGAACTCGGCCCACTCAGGGGGAACAATGTTGGGATTCTCCTTGAGCTTCTGGGCCGTCTTGAGTATGAGCTGCTCGGCAGGAACGTCGTAGACGGTTACCATATTGATACCTCGCATCGCTCCTCACGTTATGTGAGGCGCAATAACGGGGGTTGGTATAGTGACATGGTATATAAGCGTTGCTGGAAAGGATAACACATATGGTAGAACCAGCTGCTTCGAACCCGCACGTCCGTCCATCGACCCCGTGCGGCCTGAGGGTGAAGAACCCTCCACGGCAGTGTACCGGATAACTCCGGCACCTGATCTCCGTGATTGAGAGGATGGGGCCGTCGTATATAATCGTATCGTGAAGGCAACATAACATCGCCGCATCCGTGAACGAGGTTACGAGCGGGTCTGGGATTAACGGGGCGGCGCCACCGGGCACCGCCCCTGGGTTTGAACAGGCCGATCGTTCAAGCGCCTGTGGGCTTCTCCGAGATCGTCTCCTCGGCGTACTTCGCGGAGACCCTGCTCAGACAGTATCCGAACGCCAACCCGATCGCTATGCACACGACGCTGGGTAGGATCATATCCCCTGTCAGCCCCTGGAGCGCCTGGACGGCGACGGTGACGATGGAACCCAGGGTTATGCCCATGATGCAGTAGTAGGTGGACCTGCGGTACCTGTTCAGCAGATGGTCGACGATCTTCGATATCCCGAGGACCCCGACGATGAGGCCGAGCGGGATGAGGGCGGCGACCCTGTCCACGATCACAGTCATGTCCATTCCCCCGACGAGGTCCATCAGCGGGGTGTACACGCCGATGGCGAGGAGGATGGCTGCGCCGCTGAGACCGGGAACGATCTTCGACAGAGCGACGAGGAGCCCTATGACGAACAGTACGATTATGTCCGTGGCGCCCAGATCGATCAGCGAGATGTCTGATTCCGTGCTTCCGACGAAGAGGAAAGACAGCATCACGATGAACCCGATCACGTAGGCGACTAGGTTCCTCATGGACGGCCCCGTGTCATCTGACGAGTTGCAGAGCCTGTACAGGTCGGGGATCTGGAATACGATCAGCGCCGCAAAGAAGAACATCAACGGAATCTCCCAGTTCTGGAGGAGGGCGTAGATCCCCACGGCGCAGACCACCAGCCCGAGAAGGATCCCCAGACCCACCGGGATGATGAACCTCAGGTCCTTCAGGAGCTTGTGCCCGATGTCCGCTACGTCTGCAATCAGCCTTTCGTACATCCCGAAGATCACCGCGATGATGCCGCCGCTGGCACCGGGCATCATGGACATTATCCCCACCAGGATGCCGACGAGGAAGTCCTTGAACGGTTTACGATTCATAGCTCCCTACCCTTCAGAATTGATATTAGAATGTTCATATCGCTGTTTCATACATACCGATACAAACGTCCATTTACATCCATATCGAATAGATAGACGTACATATTCGATATATCACGTCAGAGCAGCAACATCATAGTACCTATGACCAGGAGGACGAGCCCCGCCCAGGACCTGCGCGACATCCTCTCATGGAGAATCAGGAACGCGAACAGGACCGTGAACAGTATGCTCAGCTTGTCTATCGGGACGACGAGGTAGGCGGGACCCTCCTGCAGCGCCCTGTAGAAGCACAGCCACGAGGCTCCGGTGGCAAGTCCGGACAGAACCAGGAACGACAGGGTGTGTCCGGAGATGCCGTGATCCCGTTCCATGTGCCGGTGACCAGGACCATCATCCAGGCCATGGCCAGGACCACGATTGTGCGGACGGCGGTGGCAAGGTTGGAATCGACGTCCTTGATCCCTATCTTCGCGAAGATGGACGTCAACGCCGCGAATACCGCCGACAGGATAGTGTATGCCAGCCACACAATCGGACGACATCGACATGTATGAATAACTTATCGAAAAGTACAACGGGAATCCTGAATTGATCGGGAAACGCCCCGCGGAGAGCCTCATGGGCGTATGGCGGAACAGGAGATACCAAGACGGTGGAACCGCCTTGGGTTGGGTTTGTGCCACGGGCATCGGCGCCGCGTGGATTACGGAAAGGCGTCTCGGTATCAGCTGAGCTCCTCGTCGGACTCGAAAACCAGATAGCCGCCGTTGGCTGCCCTCACATAGCGGATCGTGGTCTGCTTGGCGTCAGCCCCTGGAGTGGGCATCCCGTTCAAGATCTTCGAGGATGACCATGCCGAGTAGATGACGTAGAGTCCCCCGATCACGGCGGCGAGCACCGTCAGCACGGAGACCCCTGTAAAATAGCCGACCAGACCAATGAGAAGCACTATCGCACCCACCAGGACCTCCACGAAGATGCTGTGGCCCGTGATGTTCAGAGGTATGATGATCCCTTTCATTGTCTAACATCCCTTGCTATTCGATGGCGTCCAAAACTGTCCCTCCGCCGGCACGGGATGACCGGATGCACACGGCATCGTGTAAGCGGCGACGGGACCGAAACACCTGGAGAACGACGATGGGCGGACCCGCACCTTGAAGATGGAATCCGTCTCATTTTCATCCTCGGACACCGGTTTCGTGAACAAATTTGCAACTATATTTAAAAGATTTATGTTCTTACAGGACGATTTTATACAATTTTTGGAAAAACCGTCGCCTGCGAAGTAGGATTTCCCCTTGCTGACCCCTATGGAATCCCGACGGCAGTACCGGACATCCGAAGGGACTGAAGGAGATTAGTTAAGTACGGGCGACATAGGGTCCGGCATGACAGATGAAAACAAGTTCTGCACCGCATGCGGCGCGATGCTGCCTGAGGGTGCGGAATTCTGTCCCGAATGCGGTGCCGGCATCGGCGGAAGGGCCAACCCACATGCCTTCGCCCAGGGGCCCGGATACGGCATGCAGCAGAGGTCTGGACCTCCGGCAGTGAGCATACTCATCCTGATCTACGGCCTGCTGGCAGCCGTTCTCGGAATCTCCGCGATCTATCTCGGATTGACGTTCACCGAGGCGGACTTCCAGGAACTGGTCGATCAGTACGCGGCCGTCGGCATGGTCCTCCCCTTCGAATGGAGCGATTCCTTCAACAGCGAGGTTCTGTTCTCGGGCGGGATCTCCCTCGTCAGCGCCGTCGGCGCACTTGTGAGCTACTGGTTCTGCTACAAGCGCGGACCCAAGACCTACGCCGTCATCGCCTGTGCGGTCGCCACCGTGTTCAGCTTCGGCATGGCGTCCTTCGTGTCCGTAATCATCGGTGCGATCGTCACATTCCTGCTGTACAGGGACGACAAGGGATTCACATCGTGAGTGGTACAATGGAAGACAAGCACTGCGTAAGATGCGGGGAGCCCATCCCCGCCGGTTCTGAGTACTGTCCGACATGCGGAGCCGCGCTCGACGGCACCGCGTACGACAGGTCTCAGGACTTCTACAGGAACAGGGTCGGATTCGGCAGGAAGGAGGTCGATCTGGGCAAGACGCCCACACTGATCCTCCTCTACGGTGTCATCGCGACCCTCATAGGAATCGTGATCACCGCCGAGTCGACGTCCGTCGAGTCCATCTGGACGGAGGTGGCGGATGACAGCGGGCTCTACTTCGGGCTCACTATGGCCCAGACCGAGACCGCGCTCCTCTTCACCGGGGTGTTCCTTCTCCTCAGCGGACTGTGCGCCATAGTGTCCGGTTATCTGGCCAACAAGATGGTCCAGTACAGGCTGTGCCTGATTCTCTGCGTCCTGGCATGCGTCCTGCCGCTGTTCATGGCCATCGGACTGGTCAACATGATCATCTGGGGCATCATCCTGCTCCTGATCGGGGCCGCGATGGCGTACAGGATCTACTCCTGCGCGGATGGGTTCTCCAGCTGAGACGACAACCAATTACGGCGGGGTGATACCCGCCGGAAACCGTTTATTTCTGATCAACCGCTGAAAGCGTCCTGACATACGTAGAGTCTGTACGTCATGTACATCCCCACGATGAAAGGAACGACCCCGTACAGAGCGTAATACATGTCTGGCACTGCGACCACAAACACCAACACCGATGCCAGGAGACAGAGAATGAGGCACACTCTGCCGTAGACCATCCTCCTGGCCAATATCCCCGAGACGGTGGCACAAAGACCGCTTGATAGGAAAGCGGCCGTCATCCAGACCATGGTGGATTCCAGTTGGCCATATGTCACCCCGTAGTACGTTCCGTCGGGTCCAACGTTCTCGATCCAGAACTCGTCTAAGACTGCAATGCTCATGGCAAAAAACAGACCGATGATCAGAGCCACCACGCCGTAGATCAGAATCAGATTTGGCACCATTCCCAGCCTGGCTCTGTCTTCTACGATGCGTGTCCCGCAATCCGGACAATAATACGATCCTGCGGGGATCTCGGAACCGCAGCATCTGCATTTCATCGACATAACATCAACTCAAATCTGGAAGTTTGCGGAAGGATGGTTCAAAGAGGTTTGGTAAGAGGTTTGCGATGGACTCACTCTATGCGTGCGCGCATTCCGGTGACCATGAAGTTGACCTTCTCGGCCATCTTGCAGGCGTGGTCACCGACCCTCTCGAGGTACTTGATCACCGAGATGTAGTATGTGCACACGTCGGCGCTCTGCTCGTTCTCGTTGATGAAGTCGATGATCTTGATCAGGTCCTCGCGCATGGTCTTGTCGAGGTAGTCGTCCATCTCCGAGATCTTGTCGAGATCGTCGACGGACTTCTCCTCGAAGGCCTTGGTCACGAGCTTGACCATACGGACCGCCACCTCCCCGAAGGGCTGGATCAGCTGCACGGGCTCGAACATCGGCTTCTCGCTCAGATACTTGGTGGCGGTGGCGATGTTGTAGCTGTACTTCCCGATCCTCTCGAGGTATGTGATGGATTTCAGGATGGTTGCGACCGTCCTTGTGTCCACAGCGGTGGGCTGGTAGATGGTCAGGATCCTGATCGCCGCCTCCTCGATCTCGTTGTCGTAACGGTCGATCCTCGCGAAGTCGTCGATGACCTCGTCGGCCAGTTCGACGTTTCCGTCGACGATGGCCTGGACTGACTTCTCGATCATCTCGGATGCGAGGTTGCCCATGTCAACGGTCTCGTTCACCAGTGCTTCTATGTCGTCTAGGAATCTCTGCATAGTATCATCCGAACCTTCCTGTGAGGTACCTCTCGGTCATAGCCTTCTCCGGCTTGTTGAACATCGGACCGGTCTCGTTGAACTCGATCATCTTGCCCAGGTACATGAAGCCGGTGTAGTCCGCGATACGGGACGCCTGCTGCATGTTGTGGGTGACGATGGCAACGGTGTAATCCTTCTTGAGCTCCAGAGCCAGATCCTCGATCTTGGAGGTGGCGATGGGGTCCAGCGCGGAGGTGGGCTCGTCCATCAGGATGACCTCCGGGTTGACAGAGAGCGCCCTTGCGATGCACAGCCTCTGCTGCTGTCCTCCCGAGAGTCCGAGGGCGGAGGTGTCGAGACGGTCTGCGACCTCGTCGTAGAGGGCGGCCTGCTGCAGGCATCTCTCGACGATCTCGTTCAGCTCCTTCTTGTCCTTGATCCCGTGGATCTTGGGCCCGTAGGTGATGTTCTCCCTGATGGTCATGGGGAACGGGTTGGGCTTCTGGAAGATCATACCGATCCTGGTCCTGAGATCGTTGATGTCGACATCCGGTGCATAGAGGTTGTCACCGTGGAACAGCATCTGCCCCTCAATGCGGCATCCGGGAACCAGGTCGTTCATCCTGTTGATGCTTCTCAGCAGAGTGGACTTTCCGCATCCGGAGGGACCGATGAGGGCGGTGATTGAGTTCTTCTTCACCGGGAGATCGACTTTGAACAGGGCCTGTTTCTCCCCGTACCACAGATCGATGTCCCTGATGTCGATGCACACTTCGTCCGAATCGAAGCGAACGACCATGGGGTCTGTGTTCTGGGACCACTCGAGGAAGTTCACATCCTTCGCTGTGTTCTCGTCGATCTCGGCGGCCATTTTGCTTCCGCCGGCGGCGACGCCCGCGTCTTGGTTTTCTTCTTTCTTACCGAATTTGAAATTCATTTGTCACCACCTAACCTTCTTGTTGTAGTGGCTTCTGATCAGTGAGGCCGCGACGAAGAAGATCAGCACGACAAACAGCAGCACAGTGGCTGTTGCGTACTGGAGATCCGTCGTCCCGGGCAGGTCCATCGCAAGATGGTACAGGTGCAGGGGCAGAGCCATGACAGGATCGAAGATGGATCCAGCGAGACTCGGCTGCGAGATGACTGCCGCTGTGAGCATGATGGGTGCTGTCTCTCCGGCTGCACGTCCGATGGACAGGATGGAACCGGTGACGATACCTCCCATTGCAGCCGGGATGACGACCTTGTAGATGGTCTTCCACTTGGTAGCACCCATGGCCCTGGATGCCTCCCTGAGCTCGGGCGGAACGGACTTCATGGCCTCCTCCGTGGTTCTGATGATGACGGGCAGGATCATGAAGGCCAGGGTGACCCATCCGGCCAGCATGGAGTAGCCGAGTCCTGCGTACCTGACGAATATGATCATACCGAACATACCGAACACGATGGAGGGCGTACCGTTCAGCAGATCTATGGCTTCCCTGATGATTCTCGTGTACTTTGTATCCCTGGCGTATTCGTTGAGATAGATTCCGGTCAGGATTCCGATGGGGAATGCAATCAGAGCGGTTCCAGCGATGAGTTCGAGGGATCCGACTATAGCAGGGAATATTCCTCCGTCCCTTCCTCCATTTGTGGGGCTGGTGGTGAGGAACTCCCAGTCAATGACGGGAAGGCCGTTGATCAGGATGTATCCGATGATTACGACGAGTATCAGGAGCACGAAGCCCATGACCACCGTGAGCCCTCCGAAACAGAACTTCTCCCTGCTGGTTGAGTTGATTCCGGAGAAGACCTTGACGACGAGAGCCAGGACGACGGTGACCACTACGGCTGCCACGAGCGCCATGAATTCACTGGTGAGCAGTGACGAGAACATCCACACCCCGATGAAGACGAGCACGTACAGAGTCGCCATGATGAACAGGCTGCGATGGTCCGAGACCTTGTCCGAAACGCTGTTCGGAATCATGCTGGTCTTTCCTGTCATGCGGTAGAGCATGGATTTCCTGGGGTCGATGTTACCGAGCTTGCGGTTGGTTCTCTTTATGACGTACCTGGAGGAGATGTTGATGATGAGGACCATGACCATCAGGATTACTCCGAGCTCGAAGAGGGCGGACTGGGTGACAGATCCCGCTACCGACTCGGGGAGCTGAAGGGCGATGGTTCCCGTAAGCGTACTGATGAGTCCGAAGACGTTCCACAGAGGTTCGGGGATGACAGGCGAGTTTCCTGTCAGCATCAGGACCGCCATGGTCTCTCCGATGGCCCTTCCGACTCCGAGGATGATTGCAGCGGAGATTCCGGAGATTGCCGCAGGAACGACGACCTTGACGATCGTCTCCCATTTGGTGGCTCCCATTGCCTGAGAGGCCTCCCTGTATGACTGGGGAACGGAATGGATGGCGTCTTCTGAGACCGAGATGATCGTGGGCATGGCCATGATTCCCAGAATCAGCGAGGCTGCCAGCCAGGAGTTGCTGAACACCTGCTGATCAGGGAAGAGAGCCTTCAGTATGGGGATCAGCACGACCATTCCGATGAATCCGTAAACGACGGAAGGGATGGCCGAGAAGAGCTCCACCAGAGGCTTCAGGATGTTGCGAGTCTTTGCCGGTGCGATCTCTGAGATGTAGATGGCACATGCGATTCCTACGGGAACCGCAAACACCATTGCTCCGAGTGTGACGAGGATCGTTCCGGCGATCAGGGGCAGGGCTCCATAGTCGCCCCTTCCGGGATACCAGACGTCACCGAAGATGAAGTCCAGGATTCCGATCTCAGTGATTGCGGTCCAGCTATTCGCTACAGTGAACAGAATGATGAGTAAGACTATCAGTACGGCCAGAGAAGAGACCGCCAGTAGGACGTATTTCATTATCTGATCACTGTGTGACCCGCCTCTTTTGAGACCGTACTGATATGTTTCCATGATTCAGTCTCCTTAGAGGGATCCGAGCTGTCCGATGCTGATGTATCCGATGGAACCGGATGTCTGCTGGACGTTCTGGATGACGAGTCCGGTGGACTGGCAGGTCACAGCGTTCTGGGTGCAGACGTAGTTGGAGTCAACACCCTCCATGGCGGTGTCGAAGCAGTCACGGGTTCCGGATCCATCCTCACGGATGACGACCTGGATGGTCTGGTCGGGTCCTCCGACCTCACTCCAGTTGGTGATCTCGCCGCTGAAGATGGCGGCAACCTGTGCGGTGGTGAGTCCGTCGACTCCGTCGACGTTGACGATGACGGCGACTCCGTCCTGACCGATCATGATGTCCTGGAGACCCTGAGCGGCTCCGCTCTCGGAAAGGTCACGGGAGAGCATTCCGATGTCGAACTCTCCAGAAAGGCAGCTGGACTCTCCGACTCCGGATCCTCCGCCCTGAACAGAGACGGTCATGAAGGGGTACTTCGCCATGTAAGCCTCTGCGAGCTTGGTGGCTGTCTCGGAAAGGGATGTGGATCCACCCATAACGATGGTGGTGTCACCGCTCTCTGAAGGAGCGGTCTCTTCGGTGAACTCGGTGAGCTTCACGAACTCCTCACCGAGGATGGTCTGTCCCTCCTCGCTGGTGATCCAGCTCAGGAAGGCTGCGACGTTTCCAGTGGGCTCTCCGTCGGTGACGAGCACGAGGTTCCTGGAGATGGAGTAGGTTCCATTCAGGACGTTGTCCTCGGAAGCCACGACGCCGTCGAGAGTGACGGCATGAGCACCGGTAGAATCATCAGGCTCGAGAGCTCCGAGCTGTCCGATGCTGATGTATCCGATGGAACCGGATGTCTGCTGGACGTTCTGGATGACGAGTCCGGTGGACTGGCAGGTCACAGCGTTCTGGGTGCAGACGTAGTTGGAGTCAACACCCTCCATGGCGGTGTCGAAGCAGTCACGGGTTCCGGATCCATCCTCACGGATGACGACCTGGATGGTCTGGTCGGGTCCTCCGACCTCACTCCAGTTGGTGATCTCGCCGCTGAAGATGGCGGCAACCTGTGCGGTGGTGAGTCCGTCGACTCCGTCGACGTTGACGATGACGGCGACTCCGTCCTGACCGATCATGATGTCCTGGAGACCCTGAGCGGCTCCGCTCTCGGAAAGGTCACGGGAGAGCATTCCGATGTCGAACTCTCCAGAAAGGCAGCTGGACTCTCCGACTCCGGATCCTCCGCCCTGAACAGAGACGGTCATGAAGGGGTACTTCGCCATGTAAGCCTCTGCGAGCTTGGTGGCTGTCTCGGAAAGGGATGTGGATCCACCCATAACGATGGTGGTGTCACCGCTCTCTGAAGGAGCGGTCTCTTCGGTGAACTCGGTGAGCTTCACGAACTCCTCACCGAGGATGGTCTGTCCCTCCTCGCTGGTGATCCAGCTCAGGAAGGCTGCGACGTTTCCAGTGGGCTCTCCGTCGGTGACGAGCACGAGGTTCCTGGAGATGGAGTAGGTTCCATTCAGGACGTTGTCCTCGGAAGCCACGACGCCGTCGAGAGTGACGGCATGAGCAGATGAACTGTTGTTGTCTCCACCGTTGTTGCCGAGAGCCATATAGGCTGCAACGGCTGCAACGATAACGATGATGACCACAACGATTGCGGCTATTTTCTTTGTATCCAAGGTTGTGACACCTCAGTATTTGCGTAATCTAGGTCTGTGTATATAGTTACTCGAAATATTATATGAATTTATACATAGATATATATTCACTATATAATCATACATAAAATATGATTAACGAAACCTATTGAATACAATATCTGGCTACCGTTTTTCAATGCCGATGCATCCAACTCAATGTTGTTATTTATCAACGTTTTATTAATAATATAATACAAAGTGGATCGATAAAACAACGACGAAAAAACATGGTTCTACTTTTCTATATATTACATATAGATACATATATAATACTGAAATTATCTTTATATCCCTATGGTGCATCAATCCTCCGTGGACCTAAGAAGGATACAGATTACCGGCGGATCATCGTTCATGATCACACTCCCTAAAGATTGGGCCGACTCCGTAGGCCTGAAGAAGAATGACACTGTCGGACTACAGCCGCAGCCCGACGGGAGCATGGTGATCTACCCCGGGGGAGAGCAGGCAGCCCTCGCCGGGTCCACCAAGATCATCGATGCTGACGGCATCACCGATCGCGACTACCTCTACAGACAGCTCGTGGGCGCATACATTGCGGGCCACGACGTCATCGAGCTCCGTTCCGAGGGCGAGCTGTCGAGCATGGTCGCGAGCACAGCCTCGTCTTTCACCCAGACCGCCATCGGCCTGGAGATCCTCGAGGAGAGCGAGAGCTTCATCGTCATAAAGGACCTCATGGACCAGGGCGAGATCAAGCCCGCCAAGTCCGTCGAGAGGATGAAGGTTCTTGTCAGGAACATGCTGAACGACGTCCTCGACGCGCTGGAAGAGAAAAACCCGAAGATCATCGAGGCCATGTCGGAGAGGGACAGGGAGGTCGACAGGCTCGACTGGCTCATATCCCGTCAGGTCAGCATACACCAGAAGGACATCACCATCTCCCGCAGGATGGGCATGGACCTCTGCGAGATCACCCGCTGCGGAAGCGTCAGCAGATCCGTCGAGAGGATCGGCGACCACGCCGTCCTCCTCGCATCGAACCTCAGACCGATCATAGAGGCAAAGCCCACCGAGGTCGACGACAGGATCCTTTCCACCGGAAGGGACGTGGTCACGCTCTTCACCGATTCGGTCGGGACATGGACCGCCAAGAACATGGACGCCGCGAACAAGTGCATCGAGCGCGGCGAGAAGCTCGTCGAGAGGTCGAAGGAGATCGCCAACCTCGACGATGCCGTGGACGAGAAGACGGCAATGGCCGCCGAGCTCATCTCCAGCAGCGTCAAGAGGGTCGCCGAGTACTCCATGGACATCGCCGAGATCGCCATCAACTCCGCGATGGACTGATCACGGGGACCCCAGCACCAACATCATTCCGGTCGGCTACAGCCGACCGGACTTCCCATTATACTTAATAAGTAAGAAGTTTGGAGAACAGCCAGCGGTCACGACCCCGTGAACGGAGCCCCGTCCGTCTGCTCCCACGTGTCCGGATCGTCAGTCTTGTCGTCATTCGATTCGGGGGATGTATCGATTGTTCTTGAGTTCTCCTGCCCGTCGGCATCTGAGGGTTCGTCCATCTCCAGATACGAGAACGCAGTGAAAGCAACCAGAATCACGGTGGCGACAGCGAACAAAGCGGTGCCCTTGGTAGACATCGTATGACTACATCGAAGATGCAGGATATCTATCATGCCGATGTAGATTACATAGCCCCTTCTAACATATGTATCGACTTGAACGGAGCAGACATCGTTTTAAAGCGGGAAGTACTGGGCTCCGACGTGAGGTATGTCGTCGCCATCACGGGCGCATCGGGCGCCATCTACGGGATCAGACTGCTCCAGGAGCTGGAGGGTGAGAGGATCCTCGTCATCTCCAGGACCGCGAGGGAGATAATCCCGGCGGAGACCGACTATACCGTGGAGCAGGTGGAGGCCATGGCGGACCAGGTCTTCGATGATGACCAGATGTTCGCATCCATCGCCTCCGGCAGCTTCAGGTACGACGCCATGTTCGTGGCGCCGTGCAGCGAATCGTCAGTGGCCAAGTTCGCCAACGGGATCGCCGACACGCTCATCTCCAGAGCCGTGAGCGTATGCATCAAGGAGGACAGGAAGCTCATCCTCCTGGTGAGGGAGACCCCCAAGAGCGCGATCATGCTGGAGAACGAGCTGAAGCTGGCGAGGCTCGGGGTGAGGATAGTCGACGCGAACCCAGGATTCTACCCCAGACCGAAGACCGTGGAGGACATCGTGGACATCGTAGTGGGCAGATGCCTGGACCAGATCGGCGTCGACCACGGACTCTACAGCAGATGGGGCTCAGAGGAGTGAGCTCCCAACCAGGTCGAAGCACAGCCTGTATCCGCCCGCATCATGGATGGTTCTGCGGGCGATGCCGTCATGCATCCACGCCATGCCGGACCTCCTGCCGGAGAACATGCACACCGTGCATTCGAGCGTCCCGTCTCCGGAGGGTATCCCCTCCAGGGCCATCGGGACCATGGGCCCGGTAATCGGGCCGAGCGCCCCGTCCGCCCCCACGGGCATGCGTACCGCGGAGACCCTCCCGTCTGCACCAGCGACCGTAACCTCGGCGGCGCCGTCCAGCACCGCGACGTGCACATCGAAGTCCTCTATCAGCTCGTTCCGGGTGCACCTGAGCCTGTAATCTGCCGTGTCCCCGAGACCTGCGGCCAGGTCCGCGCGGAAACCCGGAATCCAGAAACCCACGGCCTCCGCGACCGTGTCGATATCGAAGGTTGACTTGATCATCCCGTGACTCCTGCCGCGAATGCGACGGTCGGGACACCGATTGCCATGAATATAACGTTACACCGGAGGCCTCGGTCATTCAACGCCCGTGACCCCTGCGGAATCCAGCTTGCTGCCGTACAGGGCGAAGGCCTCCTCGGGTGTCACCGACCCTCCCCAGCTGAAAAGCAGGTACCTCTGACCGTCAGGGGTCCTGTAGGTGCACTGCGGGGCGAATCCGTTCCTGTCGTAGAAGCGGGTGCGTCTCAGCCTCTGGCCGATGTTGTCGGCCTGCTCGTCCACCGCCTCCGCGTTGAGGAAGACCCTCCTCCCGCCTGCCATGCACTTGACCAGCCACAGGGCGTCGGAACCCAGGCCGCAGTCCCTGTCCCCGGGGGTCACCGCCAGGTACAGGAGGAAGAGGAGATCGTCGGTGAGGATGACGTAGGCGATGCCCTTGAACGAGCCGTCGACGTCCATCCAAAGGAACCTGCAGTCCGGGTCGGCGGTCAGCCCCGTCAGGACGTCGAAGGGGAAGCGCTCCTCCTCGGGGAAGGCCTCGAGGTAGAGGTCCCTGGCCCTCCCCACGACGGAGGGGTCCAGGGGCCTGAGCTCCATGCTCATCTGCGCCTTCCGACCGCCACGATCGACAGGACCTTCCACTCCGGGTCGAGTCCCGCCTCGCGGATGACGAACTCCTCCGCCGTGCCGGAGTCGGAATCCCTGAGCCTGACCTGCACCCAGCAGCTTCCCAGTCCGAGGTCCTCCGCCTCCAGCTGGATCATTATGGTCGCGATGGAGGCGTCCTCGATCCAGACGTCGCAGACCCTGGGATCGGCGGCGACGATGACAGCGAACGTCGCGGTCTCAAGGGGAGTCGTCGAGGAGGGCTTGCACAGCGCCAGCCTCCTGATGAGGGACACGTCCCTGACGGGGACGAGGCGCACGTCGTCCAGCTTCCTGGAGGAGGGGGCCAGGCGGCCGGCCTCCATGATGAGTCCCATCTCCTCCTCGGTCAGGGGCTCCTCCGTGAAGGTCCTGCAGGTCTTCCTGCTCCTGGCCAGGTCTATGAACACGGGGCTCACTCCAGCAGTATGGCGGGCCTTCCGGGCGCCGCTGCCCTGGCCTTGTTCTGCGGGTCGTAGAGGCCTTCGGAGTCGGCGGAGAGGACCTCGACCTCCAGTCCCGTCTCCTCCGCCAGGAAGCCCTTCGCCGACGAGAGCAGCGAGAACTCGTCCGTCTCGTACAGGGGCCTCTTGGACTCCGGGGACGACCTGGGGAACTCGATGGCGACCTTCTTCGCCAGTTCCTGCGCGGCCTTGCCGTTGCGCTTGATGGACTCGTCGGACATGCAGGCCTTCGTGAGTCCGGGGACGGTCAGCTCACCCTCGGCGAGCATCGCGGCCCCCTTCCTCATGACCTCCCTCTTCCACTCGGCGGAGGTGTACAGGACGATCCTGCTGGGCTCCATCTTGGCGATCTTCCTGATCTCGGTGATGTCGGACATGACGTCGCGAATGAGGTTCTCGCCGTACTCCGAGGCGGCGGCGATCGCGTCCGGATCCGCCTCAGGGAGCTGGCAGGCGGACACCAGGCCTTCGAACCCGGCGGACTCCCACAGCTCCTCGGCGGTGTGGGGGGTGACGGGCATCATGGCCTGGATCCAGATCTTCAGCGCGGAGCGGATGGTCTCGGCGTTGCTGCCTCCCCTCCTGGAGTACCACTTGATGTCGTTGTACATGTCGAAGTACACCGTGGTGGTCATCTGCCTCAGGTCGTACTTCTCCATGGCGGCCCTGATCTCGTTGAGGTGGGTGTTGAACCTGGACATCAGCCAGGCGTCCATCTCCCCCTTGGGGGAGTCGGACTCGGATGCGATGAGGTCCTGCACGGCGCCGAATATCCTGTCGACCCTCTGCCTGTAGGTCATGACGGTGTCCTCGCTCCACTCGACGTCCACGAACATGGACGCCACGTGCGCGTAGTACAGCCTCATGGCGTCTACGCCGAACTTTGCGGCCGCGCCGGGGATGGGCTGGGCCCCTCCCTTGGACTTGGAGATCTTGTCGCTGTTCTTGCCGGTGATGTACCAGTTGACTGTGATGCCGCGGGGCCACATATCCTGGGGGAGGATGGCCACGTGGTTGAACAGGAACGCAGGGAAGTGCACGGTCATGTGCTCCTTGCCGCCGAGGTTGATGTCCAGGGGGTACCAGTAGAGCACGTCCGCCCTCATCCTCTCGACGAGGTCCTGGGCGATGCCCGTGGATGCGGCGACGTCGGACGGCGTCCCCCTGCCGAGGAACACGTAGTCGAAGAACTCCTCCGTCATCTGCTCGGGCTCGATCTGGTGCGAGTTGGCGTAGAGCGAGATCGTGTAGTATATCGGGTAGAGCGTGGAGTCGGAGATGGCCTCGATGATCCATTTGTCATCGTAGGGGAACCTCGTTCCCAGCCAGTTGCCAAGCCTTACGCACGCCCTCTCCCTGAACCAGTCCAGGACACCGTGGACGTTGTCCGCGTACTCCGGCGGATTGATGTCCATGGTCCTGCAGTGGTCGGACGTCCTCTGCGTGAGGTCCTTGTCCGCGTAGTTGATGAACCACTGGTCGTCGATCCTCCTGATGTGGACCCTGCGTCCGCACCTGCAGACGACCTCCTCTGTGAGGTCGAAGAAGGGCTCCGCCTCGCCGGCGTCAATCATGGCCTGGCGCATCCTGTCCTTGGCCTCCTCCACGCGGAGTCCGGCGTACTCGCCGCAGACGTCCTTCATGCGGCCCATGTGGTAGCCGTCCTTGTAGACCTGCTTCTTGGCCTCGACCAGCTTGGGGTCGCCGGGCTGCTTGATGCCCAGCCTGTCGATCATGTCCTTGGCGGGGAAGTCTCCGTAGCCCTTCATCTCTATGATCGAGATGGGGACGACGGAGTCGATGAGCTCCTGGGAGAGCCCGTACCTCTCCCTTAGGGCGGGGTCCCTCTTGACCGCCTCGAGGGAGATCCAATCGTCGGGCGCGTCGGACGGGACGGACGTCACCAGACCCGTTCCCACATCCGGGTCGCAGAAGGTGGCGGGGAACACGGGGATCTCCCTGTGGATCATGGGGGCCTCGCACATCCATCCGATCATCTCGCTGCCGGGGATCGTGCCGATCTCCTCGATGCCGTCCTTCTGGAGCTGCAGCTTCTCGGACGCCTGCGGGGAGACGATCCAGGTCTCTCCGTCCTTCCTGATCCTCCTGTACTCCACCTCGGGGTTGACCCAGAAGCAGACCTGCCCGTACACG
Source organism: Methanomassiliicoccaceae archaeon DOK (assembly GCA_009911715.1). Taxonomy (NCBI): domain Archaea; kingdom Methanobacteriati; phylum Thermoplasmatota; class Thermoplasmata; order Methanomassiliicoccales; family Methanomassiliicoccaceae; species Methanomassiliicoccaceae archaeon DOK. The sequence continues at coordinate 975,801 of CP047880.1, forward strand.
GTCTCCGGCCTGAGGGTGGCTGCGATGAGGAACTCGTCCCCGTGCCTGAACTTGAGGAGGGTGTACTCCTGCGTCTCGGCCCTGCCGCCCTTGGAGATGTCCGTCTCGGAGGGATCGACCGCGACGGGCCCGCAGTTGGGACATGCGGGGGCGTAGTAGGGCTTCTGGATGAGCAGTCCGGCGTCGTGGAGCTTCCTGAACTGCCACTGGATGAACTTGGCGTAATCGGGATATAGGGTGCATGTGAACCTCCTCCAGTCGGCGAGGAACCCGAACCTCTTCCAGTAGTCGTTCACGTAGACCTTGTTGAAGAACTCGACGACCGAGAGGGGGTCCTTCATGCCGGCGAGGTCCTCGTCGGTGCAGCCGTTCCTCTTGAGGTAGTCGATCGTGGCCTCGTCGCCGCGGGAAATCCTGTTGAACAGCGATATGCCGCCGTTTCCGGTGGCATGGGTCCCCACGGGGAAGAGCACGTTGAAACCGGTCATGCGCTTGTACCTGTTGATCGCGTCGACATAGGTGTATCCGCGCAGATGACCGACGTGTAGGTACCCCGTCACACCGGGGTACGCGAAGATGATCATGAACTTGGGCTTGGACTCGTCCCTGTCGGACCTGTCCAGACCGGCCTCGGCCCAGCGGGCCTGCCATTTGGCTTCCATTGTTCCGTAGTCGTTGGCCATTTGGATCCCTTTATTACACGTGCGCGTAATAAGGGATATTGATAAAAAGGTTGAGATAGGGAAGATGGGGCAGGCACCTGAAGGCGAGGGCCCACCGTCAGATTACCCATCCTCGGCATCCAGCCATCCCGGTCCGACGATGGTTCGGATCCATGTCGGACATGTCCGACACGTAAGACGGATGACGTAAGACGTCGCTGTAAGACGCGGTAAGACGCGTCCGACTAGAACACATTTATCTACATCCGAAGCATACATCTTCATCGAAGACGAGTCTCTTCGCAGACACTTGTCCCGATTCAAGCATCCGTCTGACAGAGAAATGAGCCGGAAACAGTGATTTCCGACGGAAAATCTCTGTCAGACGTGTGTCTTACTTTTGTCGGACAAGCTTTAAATATCACGTAAGACATAATCTTGATTGCAAGCGGGAAGGGATGGGAAAAACTCTCTCTTGCAACAGGAAAGGATGGAAATGACCGACGACGGAATCAAGATCACCCTCAGGATGGGAACCGAGGAGCTCCAGGCACTGGAGGACTTCATGGGTGAGCGCGATCTCGAGAACAAGTCGGTTTTCATCCGCGAGGCCATCAAGAGGTACATGGAGACATACGACTCCCCTGCCGGACAGATGCCCTCGGAGGGCGGGATCTTCGTCCGCCTCAGCGACATCCACCTGGATGCACTCAACCAGCTGGTTCAGCGCGGAATGTGCCTGAACGAGGAGGAGTTCATCAGGAGGTGCGTCCTGGATAAGATCGTCCCGAAGACGGTCGAGGAGGAGGCCATCGAGGACTCCTTCAGGACTGCACAGAGGAATGCCGCGCTCAAGTGAAGAAAAAAGGGATGGGAAATCGCATCCGTCAGCCGGATGGGAACGGCCACGGCCGAGGCTGATGGATGCTATTCAAACACCTTAACGAAAGACGAGATCGAAGCAACGGGTGATGCACATGACAGGGAACGACATTGAAATCGCGGTCGAGCCGCGCATAGCGGTCGTCGGCGTGGGCGGTGCGGGATGCAACGTCGTCAGCGCTTTCAGCGATTCGCTCTGCGCAGTGGACACCATCGCGATCAACACTGACAAGGACGCCCTCCACAAGACGGATGCGGACACCAAGATCTACATCTGCAAGGAGGTCCTGAAGGGCGAGGGAGCCCACGGGGACACCGTCCTCGGGAAGAAGTGCGCCGACATCCACAAGGAGGAGATCAGGCAGGCACTCTCCGGACATGATGTCGTGTTCGTCATCGCGGGTCTCGGAGGCGGAACCGGAACAGGTGCCGCATCCGTCGTCATCGACGCTGCCAGGTCTCAGGGAATACTCACATTCGCCGTCGCGATCAGCCCCTTCTCCTTCGAGGGAAGGCGCAAGGAGATCGCCAGAGAGGGCTACAGGCACATCAGGGCCGTCTGCGAGCACACGATTCTCGTGGACAACGACCTGGTCCTCGCCAGGATGCCCGACCTCACCATGGACCGCGCCTTCGGCGAGGTCAACAAGAGCATCATGAGGCACGTCATGGACTGCGTCGCAGCTGTCGAGGAGACGTTCGTGGACGAGATCTCCAGGCAGAGGCCGGTCAAGACCACAAGGGAGACCTCCAAGAAGGAGAAGTACCCCATAGAGCTCCTCATCAGCGCTTGAAAAGGTCTATCACGCTTTTCTCCCCCAGCGGGAGGGCGTTGCCCTCCCGCACATTTGTTTCCTCTTGCGGGCCTCCGGCCCGCCTCCTCTCTTCATTTCGTTGTGTTGGTGAGCACCTGCGTCGACAAGCATCTAGAATCCGGTTTTTTCCATAGAAAATCCCACACTGGAACGGATGCCCTTCCGATGCGTGTCGGACATCTGTGGGTCTGATAGGCAGTCACAGGGACTCGGGCGACTGGATGACCTCCGACTTCCAAGGAAGCCATGATGTACGAGAAGAACCAATTCGCCTCCCTGGAATCCGCAGTACCCCCAGCCAGCCTGTCGCACATCACAGATGAATGGTCGGATACGATGTGGCTTCCTGATACCGATCGAGGGAAAAAGATGAGCATATTCGACGGACGCAACCTGTCAATGATGATGGACCTCTACGAGATGACCATGTCCAACGGATACTTCCTGGAGGCCCACAGGGACGACATGGCGACGTTCGACGTCTTCTTCAGAAGGATACCGGACAGCGGGGGATACGCGATATTCGCCGGACTTGAGCAGATAGTAGACTTCATCGAGCATATGCGCTTCGACGAAGCGGACATCGAGTACCTCAGGTCCCTGAAAATGTTCGACGACAGATTCCTGGATTACCTCAGCAACTATCGTTTCACCGGGGACGTAGACGCCTTCGACGAGGGGACCATCATGTACCCCAATGAACCCGTCGTCACCGTCACCGCCCCCATGATAGACGCACAGCTCGTGGAGACTGCGATCCTGGCCCAGTTCAACCACCAGTCCCTCATCGCGACCAAGGCCCGCAGGATCGTCAGGGCGGCACAGGGGAGGGCGGTGTCCGACTTCGGTGCCCGCAGGGCCCACAACATGGATGCCGCGGTCTACGGAGCCAGAGCGGCGTACATCGGCGGCGTCGTCGGCACTGCGACCGTCCTCTCGGGGCAGATGTTCGGCATCCCTGTCAGCGGGACGATGGCGCACAGCTGGGTGATGTACCACGACTCGGAGTTCGAGGCGTTCAGGAAATACGCCGAGATCTACCCCGACGATACCGTGCTCCTGATTGACACCTATGACGTCCTCAGGTCGGGCACCCCCAACGCCATCAGATGCGCCAAGGAAGTGCTGGAGCCGATGGGCAAGAGGCTGAAGGGCGTCCGTCTGGACTCGGGAGACCTGGCCTATCTGACGAAGGAGGTCCGCAGGATGCTTGACGATGCCGGCCTGCAGGACTGCAGGATCATAGCCTCCAACAGCCTCGACGAGTACTCCATCACATCAATCATCGATCAGGGTGCCCGCATCGACTCCTTCGGTGTCGGCGAGAGGCTGATCACCGCCAAGAGCGACCCCGTGCTGGGTGCCGTCTACAAGATAGCCGCCGTCAGGAAGGACGGAGTGAGCAGGCCGACCATCAAGGTCTCCGAGGCGGTCGAGAAGATCACGAACCCGGGCAGGAAGAAGGTGTACCGTGTGTACGACGGCACCGGACACGCCGTTTGCGACCTCATCACATTGGAGGATGAGGAGGTCGACCTCACGAAACCCTATAGGGCGGTCGATCCTGTAAAGCCCTGGAAGGAGATCTACCTCGTGGACTGCACGGCCAGGGAGCTCCTGCATCCCGTCATAAGGAATGGAAGACGCGTATCGCCGACGAGGGACCTGAAGGAGATCAGGGATTACGTGGACAGGCAGCTCAGGGAAGAGATATGGCAGGAGGAGCAGAGGTTCGAGAACCCCCACGTCCATCACATGGACATGAGTCCCGCTTACTACGAGTTCAAGATGGACCTGCTCAGGAAGGCCGACGAGTCCTCGGACCGATGCCGACGTCCGCGAGTGGGATGAGAATCGAAAGCCCGGGGAGGGATACCTCCCCGGATGGTTTGTGATCAGTTCTTGACGGCGCTGTAGCCCATCTCGAAGGCCTTGACGTTGAGGTCCAGGAACTTCGGGGGCACCTGCGCCTTCAGAGCCTCGAGGAGGTCCTCCTTCATGAGGGGGAAGTCCTTCATGGCTGCGACTGCTCCGATCATGACGGCGTTGGCCGCCACCGCCTTGCCCGCCTCGATCGCCAGCTTGGTCGCGTCCAAGGTCACGAGATTGGGGTTGACGTCCCTGACGGCACCGATCAGCTCATCGATGTCAGGGTACTTCTCGAACCCTGCGGCGACCATCGACGGGAACACCGGGTCGAGGTTCATCAGGACCGCTGTGTCCCTGTTGCCCAGGGGCAGGTTCCTGACTGTCTCGGCGGGCTCGAAGCCCATGATCAGGTCGGCGCACCCGTCGGCCTCCAGGGGGCTGATGACATCGTCCCCGAAGCGGACTGTCGAGAGGACGCTTCCTCCCCTCTGGGCCATTCCGTGGACCTCGCTCATGGCCACCTTGTAGCCTCTGTTCATGGCCGCGTTCCCGAGGACCATTGATGCGAGGAGGACGCCCTGTCCTCCGACCCCTACGATCTGGATGGTGTACTTCATCTCTTCACCTCGATTGCGTTCTTGGGACAGACGTTCGCGCACATGCCGCAGCCGATGCACTGGGTCGGGTCCACCTCGACGGCGTCCCCCCTCTTGATCAGGGACGGGCATGCGATCATCTTCAGGCAGGTGTAGCACCTGATGCACTTGGACTGATCCACCTCGCACCTCTTGACCTCCAGCATCTTGCGCTTCTTGAGCTCGAGGGGACAGGGGCACTTGGATATGATGACGGCGACGCCGTCGTGCTCCAAGGCCCCCTTCATGGCCTTGGTGGCGGCCTTGACGTCGTACGGGTCCACCTCCTCGACGTACTTCACGCCGATTCCGCGCACAAGCTTCTCGATGTCTATGGGCTCGGTCTGGATACCTCCGAACTCCCTTCCCGTACCGGGGTTGGGCTGGTGGCCCGTCATCGCGGTCGTGCGGTTGTCGAGGATGACCATTATGATCTTGTGGTCGTTGAACAGCGCGTTCACCAGAGCCGGGACCCCTGCGTGGAAGAACGTGGAGTCGCCGATGAACGCGATCGGCGTCTGATCCGTCGCCGCGGCGAACCCTCCGGCGGCACCGGCACCGCCTCCCATGCAGATGATGAAGTCAGCCGTCTGGAAAGGCGGGGCGACACCGAGCGTGTAGCATCCGATGTCCGAGCAGTAGATCACGTCCCTGGAGCCGACCGCCTTCTTGGTGGCGGCGTACATGCCCCTGTGGGGACATCCGGCGCACAGCGTCGGTGGCCTGCTGGGCAGCTTCACCTGCGTCGCCGGCATTGATTCCCTGAACCTCTGCACGTCGACGAGCTCGTCGACGCCTTCGAGGGTCTTGGGATTGAACTCCCAGGCGTACGGCAGGTGTCCGGACCTCTTCCCGTACACGGGGACGTCGAACGAGTTCTGGGCACAGATCCTGAGGACCTGATCCTCGAGGAAGGGCTCCAGCTCCTCCACGACGACGACGTACCTCTTGCCCTTCACGAACTCGGCGATCCTCCTCTCCGGCAGGGGATTGGTGAAGCCGAGCTTGAGTATGGAGACCCCCTTGACAAACTCCTTCACATATGTGTAGGAGACGCCGGAGGTGATGACTCCGATGTCGCCCTCCCCTTCCACGAAGTTCAGCGGCGATGACTCGGAGAGCTCCGCAGCCCTCTTCATCAGCTCCAGGAGCCTCTTCCTGTTCACCCTGGCGTGAGCGGGGATGTTGACGAACCTGACGACATCCTTGTCGAAATGCCCCTTTCCCTTGGGGGCGCCCAGCTCACCGAGGTCCACCACACCGCGGGCGTGGTTCACCCTGGTAGTGGTCCTGAACAGGACGGGGAGAGTCGTCTCGGACGAGATGGCGTAAGCCGCCTTGACCATGTCCTTCGCCTCGGCGGGCGTGGAGGGCTCCACCATCGGCAGAAGGCCGAGCTGCGAGTAGTAGCGGTTGTCCTGCTCGTTCTGGGAGCTGTGGGCCGACGGGTCGTCGGCGGTCAGGATGAGCATGCCGCCCGTCACCCCGGAGTAGGCCAGGGTCATCATGGGATCCGCGGCCACGTTCAGACCGACGTGCTTCATGAACACGAACGACCTGAGGCCGGAGGACGCCGCGGCTGCGGACACCTCCATGGCGACCTTCTCGTTCGTGGAGAATTCGAAATACATGCCCGCGTCGGACGCGAGCTTCTCGAGGAGGTTCCCGATCTCGGAGGAAGGAGTCCCGGGGTAGGTGGATGCGAAGTCCACGCCGGCCTCGAACAGACCTCTGACGATGGCCTCGTTGCCCAGGAGGAGCTGCTTCCCCTCTCTAGCTAGTAAATCCGACATTGCCAAACCTCAAACAGGCACGGTATCGGGGAACGCTCTATTATAATGTGGGGCTCTGGACAGCCAGCCGTCCGATACCATCATATCATGGTAAGCGTTCGGGACATTGCTGCTGAGGTTGTCAAGCTAGGTCAAAGACGCAGGACTTAGGATCCTGTCCTTAGTGGTTCGAGGGTTCAAATCCCTTCCTCAGCACCATCTCCAATTTTCCAGAATCTGACGAGAACACAATGTTTGGATCTCATCACGGCACCATCGCTGATTCGGAACTAGTTCTAGACACATATCAAGAAATACTCGACGTTCGGTCCGTGGCGCATGAAGCCCGTTCTGCTCCTCCTGCCGATACTCTCCGGTATTATGTGGGGTGCAGCCGGGGTCTTCGTCCGCACGCTCTCGGACTACGGGATGGACAGCACCACCATCGTCTTCTCACGCGTGTCCCTGGCCACGCTGATGATGCTGGCACTCATCCTCGTCGCCGACCGCAGATGGCTCAGGTTCGAGAGACGCGATGCGTGGATCTTCATCGCGTGCGCGATAGCAATGCTGGGGCTCAACGCGTTCTACACGGTGTCGGTCGACGCCCTGACGCTGTCCCTGGCGGCTGTTCTTCTGAGCCTGTCCCCCGTCTTCATGCTGGTGATGGCCGCGTTCCTGTTCAGGGAGAGGGTGACAGCGCGCAAGATCCTGTGCATGCTGACGTCCATCGTGGGGTGCGTTCTCGTCAGCGGCCTGCTGGAGAGCGGTTCGTCCCTGTCCGCTTCCGGGATAGCCGCAGGCCTGGCGGCAGCGTTCTTCTACGCACTGTACGGGATACTCTCCAAGAGGTCGGCGGCCAGTGGTTACAGCACCTACACCACGCTGTTCTACTGCCTGCTGATATCCACGCTGGTCCTCCTGCCCTTCACCGACATGAGGGCCTTCATCGGATTCGCCGCCGAAGGGGCATGGGGGACGGGATATCTGATCCTAAATGCTGCCGTGGCGTCGTTCCTGCCCTACATCCTCTACACCACGGCCATGGCGCGCATGGAGGGAGGGACGGCCTCGATCCTCGCGGCGGCCGGGGAGCCGACCGCGGCGGCGGTCTTCGGAGCCATGTTCTTCACCGAGATACCTTCGCCGCTTATGCTGCTCGGGATGGTGTTGGCCATCGGGTCCATGGCGCTCATGTGCATGCCGTCGGAATCCGAGAGGTCCGCGTCATGATGTTTCAGAATTGTGTGCGGAGGGGCGTTGGCCCCTCCTAAAAGAGGTGAAATGTCCGGGGCGAGGACCCCGGGTTTGGGATCAGTAGGAGACGCCCTCCCAGAGCATGGCGTTGGCGACCTTCTCGAATCCGGCGATGTTGGCTCCTGCGACCAGGTTGCCCTCCATGCCGTACCTCTTGGCTGCCTCGGCGGCCTCCTTGTAGATGGTGGCCATGATTCCCTTCAGCTTGGCGTCGACCTCCTCGAAGGACCAGGAGAGCCTGGCGCTGTTCTGGCACATCTCCAGGGCGGAGGTGGCGACACCACCGGCGTTGGCGGCCTTGGCGGGTCCGAAGAGGACACCGGCCTTCTGGAAGGCGGCGATGGCACCGGGCGTGCTGGGCATGTTGGCTCCCTCGGCGACGGCGTAGCATCCGTTTGCGATCAGGGCCTTGGCGTCGTCCTCGTTGAGCTCGTTCTGGGTGGCGCAGGGGAGAGCGATGTCGCAGGGGATGGTCCAGATTCCCTTGCCCTCGTGGTACTCGCAGTTGGGCCTCCTCTTGGCGTACTCGGTGAGCCTCTGCCTCTTGACCTCCTTGACGTCCTTCAGGGTGGCGAGGTCGATTCCGTCCTTGTCGTAGACGTATCCGTTGGAGTCGGAGACAGCGACGACCTTTCCTCCGAGCTGGTAGACCTTCTCGGTGGCGTAGATGGCGACGTTTCCGGATCCAGAGACGACGACGGTGGCGCCCTTGAAGGACTTGCCGTTGGCCTTCAGCATCTCGTCGGTGAAGTAGCACAGACCGTATCCGGTGGCCTCTGTCCTGACCAGGGATCCGCCGGCGCCGATGGCCTTTCCGGTGAGGACTCCGGTGAACTCGTTCCTGAGCCTCTTGTACTGGCCGTACATGAATCCGATCTCCCTTCCTCCTACTCCGATGTCACCGGCGGGGACGTCGGTGTCGGGTCCGATGTGCCTCTGGAGCTCTGTCATGAAGGACTGGCAGAAGCGCATGATCTCGTTGTCGGACTTGCCCTTGGGGTCGAAGTCGGATCCTCCCTTTCCTCCTCCGATGGGGAGGGTGGTCAGGCTGTTCTTGAAGATCTGCTCGAATCCGAGGAACTTGAGGATGGAAAGGTTGACGGAGGGGTGGAACCTGAGTCCTCCCTTGTAGGGTCCGATGGCGGAGTTGAACTGGACACGGTATCCGCGGTTGACCTGGACCTTGCCGTTGTCGTCGACCCACGGGACGCGGAACATGACGATTCTCTCGGGCTCGACGAGCCTCTCGATGATTCCGGCTTTCTCGAGCTCGGGCCTGGCCTCCACTACAGGCTGGAGGGACTCGAGGACCTCCTCCACTGCCTGGAGGAACTCGGGCTGGTCGGCGTTGCGCTGCTTGAGACCGTCGAACACGGTCTTCAGATACTCGTTTGTGATTGCCATGCGATATCACCTTGGTGACGGGACGTCCCGTCATCTGAGTGGTTTGGAATCACCCATCCTATATTAAATATAATCCCTACTAAGAGTTATGAATACTGTTCATATGTTTTGAATAGAGCGAATATTTTCCTGAAATATCTATGAGGATGTCCTTTCCAGAGACATTCGGTCTGAAAAGATAGGACAGGGATTCTGGACATTTGTCTAATCCGCACATGGATGTGTCGACCAATCGTCTTCGACAACGGAAACCTCTTCCCAAGGACCGTGACGTAGCGGGCGGCTGGGGCCGGGCATGTCGCGGAGACTCCGGAAATGGCCTGGACCTTCGGCGACGGATGGAACTTGTAACTAAAAAGAAAGGCGGGCAGAGCCCGCCGGTTGGAATGGTTTGTTCGGGCCTCAGACCAGCCCGTGGAACTCCCTCATGCTCCTGACGCCGAGCTTCTGGCTGCGGGCGACCTGGATGGAGCCCACCGCGATCTCTGCGCCCTGGACGGTGGTCATGAAGGGGATCTCGAGCTCCACCGCCAGCCTGCGCATGGTGTAACCGTCGCGCACGGCTCCGGACTTCTGCGAGGGGGTGTTGATGATCAGGTTGATCTTGCCGTCCCTCATGAGGCCGATGGCGTTGGGGTTCTGGCGCTCGTCGAGCCTGAAGACGGACGTCGTCTCGACGCCGTGCTCCCTCAGGTACGTGGACGTGCCCTTGGTGGCGTAGATGGTGAATCCCATCTCCTTCAGCTTCCTCGCGGGCTCCACGATCCTGGGCTTGTCCTGGTCGTTGACGGTGATGTACACCCCTCCCTCCGTCGGCAGCTTGTTCCCGGCGGCGATGAGCGCCTTGTAGCATGCGGTGTGGAAGTCCTCGTCGATGCCCATGACCTCTCCAGTGGACTTCATCTCGGGTGTGAGGATGGAGTCTACGCCCGGCAGCTTGAGGAACGGGAACACCGAGGCCTTGACCGCATAGTGGTCGATGGCCCTGTATCCCTTGAGTCCGAAGTCCTTCAGGGTCTTGCCCAGCATGATCTTGGTTCCGATCTTGGCGAGCGGGACGCCGGTCGCCTTGGAGATGAACGGGACCGTCCTGGACGCCCTGGGGTTGGCCTCGATCATGTAGACCTGGCCGTCCTTGACCGCGAGCTGCAGGTTCATGAGCCCGTGGATCTGGAGGGCGAGGGCGACCTTCTCGGTGATTCCGACGATCTCGTCTATGGTCTCCTGCTTGAGTGTGAACGGGGGCAGCACCATGGTGGCGTCACCGGAGTGGCATCCGGCGTACTCGACGTGCTCCATGATGCCTCCGACGTACACGTCGGTGCCGTCGCAGACGCAGTCCACGTCTATCTCGATGGCCTCCGTGAGGTACTTGTCGATGAGGATGGGGTGATTCCTGGAGACCTTGACCGCCGTGTCGACGTAGGTCTTCAGCTCCTCGGTGGAGTAGACGATCTCCATGGCCCTTCCTCCCAGGACGTAAGACGGCCTGACCAGGACGGGGTACCCGATGTCCTCGGCGATGGCCTTGGCCTCCTCGAAGGAGTATCCCGTGCCGGAGCGGGGCTGCTTGATCCCGAGCTCGTCCATGAGCTTGGAGAACCTGCGCCTGTCCTCGGCCACGTCCATCTCGTCGGGGCTGGTTCCGAGGACCTTCGTCTTGGTGCCCTTGGTGGCGGCCTCGATGTCCATGGCGAGGTTGACCGAAGTCTGTCCGCCGTACTGGCAGATGACGCCGTCCGCCTGCTCCGCGTCGATGACGTTCAGAACGTCCTCCAGAGTCAGGGGCTCGAAGTAGAGCCTGTCGGATATGTCGTAGTCGGTGGACACGGTCTCGGGGTTGTTGTTGATGATGATGGCGTCGACGCCCTCCTCCTGCAGGGCCATCACGCCGTGGACGCAGCAGTAGTCGAACTCGATACCCTGCCCGATCCTGATGGGTCCGCCGCCCACGATGACGACCTTCTTCCTGCCGTCCTCGCCGCGGTACTCCGTGGACCTGCCGTACGTGGAGTAGAAGTACGGAGTTCCGGCCTCGAACTCGGCGGCGCAGGTGTCGACCATCTTGTACACCGGGACAATCCCGTCCTTCTTCCTCTCGGCGCGGATCTCCAGGGGCTTGGAGCCTGCGAGGTCGGCGATGGTCTCGTCGGAGAATCCCATCTCCTTGGCCTCCCTGAGGAGCTCCGGGGTGAGACCCTCCCTGATCCTGTTCTCCATCGCGATGATGTTGCTGAGCTTCTTGACGAAGAAGATGTCCCATTTGGCGAGGTCGGCGACCTCCTCCTCGGACCATCCCCTCCTGAGCGCCTCCGCCATGACGAAGATGCGCTTGTCCGTGGCCTCCACGAGCTCGTCCCTGATCTGCTCGTCGGTGACGTCGACCCTGTCCAGACCCTTGACGCCGATCTCCAGGGACCTCAGTCCCTTCAGCAGGGCCTCCTCGAAGGTCCTTCCTATGGACATGACCTCCCCTGTGGACTTCATCTGGGTCCCGAGGTGGCGGTCGACGGTCCTGAACTTGTCGAAGGGCCAGCGGGGGATCTTGATGACCACGTAGTCGACCGAGGGCTCGAAGGCGGCGCAGGTGGTACCCGTGATCCTGTTGGGGATCTCGTCGAGGGTGTACCCGACCGCGATCTTGGTGGAGACCCTTGCGATGGGGTATCCGGTGGCCTTGGAGGCCAGGGCGGACGACCTGGACACACGGGGGTTGACCTCGATCAGACGGTAGTCCCCGTTGGCGGGGTTGAAGGCGAACTGGACGTTGCATCCGCCCTCGATGTTGAGGGCGCGGATGACCTTCAGGGCGGCTGTCCTGAGACGCTGGTGGTCCGTGTCGGAGAGGGTGAGGCAGGGGGCGCACACGATGGACTCCCCGGTGTGGATTCCCATGGCGTCGAGGTTCTCCATGTTACAGATGATGATGCAGTTGTCGTTGGAGTCCCTCATGACCTCGTACTCGTACTCCTTCCATCCGAGGACGGACTCCTCGATGAGGACCTGGTGGATCCTTGAGTACGCGAGTCCGCGGGCGCAGATCTCCTCCAGCTCCTCCTCGTCGTGGGCGATGCCTCCGCCGGTGCCTCCGAGCGTGTAGGCCGGACGGATGAGGACCGGGTACCTGCCGATGACCTTGACGGCCTCCTTGGCCTCCTCGATGCTGTTGACGCTGCGGGAGACGGGGACGGGCTCCCCGATCCTCTCCATGGTCTCCTTGAAGAGCTCCCTGTCCTCCGACATGGCGATGGCGTCGGGCTGCGTCCCGACAAGGGAGCACCCGAGCCTCTCGAGCTCTCCGGAGTCGGCCAGCTCGGAGCAGATGTTGAGGGCGGTCTGGCCGCCCATTCCGGAGAGGACGCCGTCGACGCCCTCCTTCTCGATGATCTTTGCGACGTTCGACGCCATCAGGGGCTCGATGTAGACGCTGTCTGCGGTGTCGGGGTCGGTCTGGATGGTTGCGGGGTTGGAGTTGACCAGGACGGTCTTGTAGCCCTCCTCCCTCAGAGAGCGGCACGCCTGGGTTCCGGAGAAGTCGAACTCGGCGGCCTGGCCGATGACGATGGGTCCGGACCCTATCACCATGAGCTTCTTGTAGTCCTTCCTCATAGTTTCCCCTCCTTGATCATCCTGCCGAACCAATCGAACAGGTACGACGTGTCGCAGGGGCCGGGAGAGGCCTCCGGATGATACTGGGATGTGAATATTGGCAGGTCCCTGTGGACGACGCCCTCCACGGAGCCGTCGTTGACGTTGACCTGGTTGACGATCAGCCCGGTGCCGTCCAGGCTGTGCTCGTCCACGGCGAACCCGTGGTTCTGGGATGTGATGTACACGCGGTTGCCGTTCTTGACTGGCTGGTTGCATCCCCTGTGCCCGAACTTGAGCTTGTAGGTGGACCCTCCCATGGCGATGCCTATCAGCTGGCTCCCGAAGCAGATCCCGAACATGGGGAGCTGCGTGGAAAGGTCGGAGACGGTCCTGACGGTGGTCTTGGCGATTTCGGGGTGGGCGGGGTCCCCGGGCCCGTTGGAGATGAGGACGCCCTTGACGCCGGAGTCGACGATGACGTCCGACGGAGTGTCGTACGGGAAGGTGACGACGTTGAACCTGGCGTTCAGGTCCCTGAGGATGCCGGACTTGGTGCCGCAGTCGATGAGTCCGACCGTGAGCTCCTTGCCGTTGTCCGTGCTGGAGATCTCCTTGCAGGACACCTCCCCCACGAGGTTGCTCTCGGACGGCGCGGGCATGTCCCTGAGTCTCTTCACAAGGTCCTCGATGCCCTCCGCGTCAGAGGTGATGGCGCCCTTGACGGTTCCGCCCGTGCGTATCTTGATGACCAGGTCGCGTGTGTCGATTCCCGAGATTCCGGGAATGCCGAACGTCTTGAGGAAGTCGTCGATGGTCCTCCCCCCGTACATCGGCGAGGGCTCCCTGCAGTACTCCCTGACCACGAGGCCCCTTACATGGATCGACCTGGACTGGTAGTACTCGTCCGCGACCCCGTAGTTCCCGATGAGCGGGTAGGTCATGACCAGTATCTGTCCCTTGAACGACGGGTCGGTCAGGCTCTCCTGGTATCCGCACATTCCGGTAGTGAAAACAACTTCTCCGCTCGTCTCGCACTCGGCGCCGAACAGCTCCCCTTCGAAAACGGTCCCGTCCTCCAGGACCAAGTATCCTTTTGCCATCGGGGAATCATCAGATTTTCAGACCCTATATAATGACTCCGCAGACCCTCTGACAGGCCCGAATCGCGTATGTCCGATAATGGACAAATCCCCTCGTTTTGTTACGGTCGGCCGTCCGAACCATTCTATATTCCGCGACGGTTCGGAGTCACATGCGCATAACCGGAAGGGACCCCTCCGGCGAGGGGATCAGGGTCCAGATAGAGACCGACGAGGACATCTGGCACCTCTACAACGTCATCGAGGTCGGGGACCTCGTGACGGCCTCGACCACCCGTCGCGAGGAGAAGGCGGCCGACAAGATCAGGGCGGAGAGGGCTGAGAAGAAGAGGATGACCCTGGGCGTGCGCATAGAGAAGATAGAGTTCTCCGAGGACGACCTCCGCCTGAAGCTCCTGGGGACCATCGAGACCGGCCCCCAGGACATCGGTCAGCACCACACTCTGATACTGGAGAACGGCGACAGCCTCCTCATAACGAAGAGGCACTGGCGCGAGACCCAGCTGGAGAGACTGGACCGCGCCGTCAGGGACTCGAAGAAGCCGCGCATCGTGTTCGTGTCGCTGGACCAGGACGACGCCACCGTGGCCGTGCTGAGGCAGTTCGGCCTCAAGGAGGTCACCACCGTCCGCTCGGGGAGGTCCGGGAAGCAGTACGCCGAGAAGCCCCAGGCCGACGGCTACCACGCGGAGGTCATCTCGAAGGTGGTCCCGCTCATGGAGCCGAACATGCCAGTGGTCCTCCTGGGTCCTGGGTTCGAGAAGGAGTCCCTAGCGGACGACATGAAGAAGGCGGAGCCCGAGCTGTTCAAGAAGGTCCACGTGTACCACACGGGCCAGTGCGGGATGGTCGGCATCAACGAGCTCATAAAGACCGGTATGGGCGCGGAGGTACTCCGCGAATCTTCAGTCGGAGCGGAGATGGAGGCCGTCGAGCAGCTCATGACAGAGATAGCCAGGAACGGACTGGGGACGTACGGGACGCAGCAGGTCAGGGACGCCGCCATGTCCGGTGCCGTGGAGAAGCTCCTCGTCCTGGACACCAAGATCAGGGAGCAGGACCTCGACGACGTCGTGCGCGCTGTAGAGTCACAGAAGGGTTCTGTCATCGTGGTCTCGAGCCAACACGACGGGGGCAGGGAGCTCGCGTCCCTCGGGGGCATGGGCGCCATACTCAGGTACAGGACGGAATGAGCCGTTCCCGTCCCTCTCTTTTAATATTAAATAGGTGCGAACCATAGGGGATAGCGCACAGCAGCTCCGTACGGCCACCGTCCGACGGGGCGGTAAGGGATGAACATGAAGAGCAAGAGCGAGGTAGTGAGCTGTCTCAGCAAGCCCCTCTGCATCTGCGACTCCACCCTCGGGTTCGGGGAGCAGGCAGCGGGAGCAGTTTTCTCGAACATCGAAAAATACAGGATCGCCCAGCTTCTGGACGACGCGGGAGTGCCCCAGATAGAGGCCGGGAACCCCATCCTCGGCACAGAGGAGAAGAAAGCCGTCAGGCACATCGCGCGCATGGGCCTGAATGCTTCCGTCATGGCATGGAACAGGGCAGAGATCGACGAGATCAACGCCAGCATCGACTGCGACGTGGACTCGGTCACAATCGCCCTCCCCGCCTCGGAGATCCAGATGGAGAACATGCTGAAGAAGGACCACCAGTGGGTCCTGGACAAGATCTACGAGTCGACAGCGTACGCCGCCGAGCACGGGCTCTACATCTCCGTCATCGCAGAGGACGCCTCCCGTGCAGACCTCGGGTTCCTTATCGACTTCGCCAAGGTCGCCAAGGAGGCCGGTGCGGACCGCTTCGGATACGAGGACTCCCTCGGACTGGACGACCCGTTCACCTGCAACGAGAGGATCAAGATGATCAAGCAGATCTCGAACTTCGACATCGAGATCGTCACCCACAACGACTTCGGCATGGCCACCGCCAACGCCCTCGCCGCGATCAAGTCCGGGGCGAGGTTCGTCAGGACCACGACGATGGGACTCGGCCCCAGGGCCGGATGCGCTCCGCTCGAGGAGGTCGTCATGACCTCGAAGCACATGCTCTCGGCCGACACCGGAATCGACTCCACGAAGCTCCGCACCGTCGCAGAAGCGGTCTCCACCGCATCCGGGTTCCAGATATGGCCCACCAAGCCCGTCATCGGGGCCAAGTGCTTCGCCCAGGAGTCCGGCATCCTCAACAAGCCCGAGTGCACGGAGCCCTACGACCCCGCCGAGGTGGGAATGGAGAGGACCCTCGTCATCGGCAAGCACTCCGTCAGGAACACCATCGTCGCGGCCATGTCCGAGATGAGCATCGAGCTCAGCAGGGACGACGCCGAGCAGCTCCTCGGAATGGTCAGGAAGGCATCCACCATGATGCACCGCAGCCTCAACCAGAGGGAGCTCTTCCAGCTCTACGAGGACATGATGTCCGGCAACAACACGTTCGACGACGACGTCCCCGCTCCCGCGGCTCAGACCCAGTGAGCCCGTCAAACGATCCACAGCCGCCCCTTCCCTCGCCGGGAGGGGGCGGAACAATCTTAGCTTTTAACATTAGTGAGCATAATTCACTGCATAGTTGGCTTTTATAC
This sequence comes from Methanomassiliicoccaceae archaeon DOK, assembly GCA_009911715.1. Classification (NCBI taxonomy): domain Archaea; kingdom Methanobacteriati; phylum Thermoplasmatota; class Thermoplasmata; order Methanomassiliicoccales; family Methanomassiliicoccaceae; species Methanomassiliicoccaceae archaeon DOK. The sequence goes on from CP047880.1 coordinate 992,381, forward strand.
CTACATCGAATCTTATCACATGCAGCGCCCGAAGATAAGCAGCGTTATAGAGGACAGGCACAACAACATGATCATCATGCTGCTGTACCTCTGCGGGAGGAAGTCCAAGACGGAGATCTACAAGCAGGTCTCCAGCAACCCCCGCATGTCGTACAAGCTCCAGCTCCTGGAGGACGCGGGGATAATAACCGTGACAAGGGAGAGGAGCCAGAGGGAGAGGTTCATGGTGGACCTCACCCCTCTGGGGAAGACCTACGGCCGCGGGCTGTGCGCCCTGGAGGACAGCATCGGCGGCGATGTGGAGGCCCTCCGTCGCGGTGGGTTCGGACCCCCGAGGTACGACGAGGAGTTCTTCGACGACTGAGATCAGTCGTACTTCCTGTTGTCGGTGACGTGGTTCGCCTTGCCCTCGAACCTCTGGAGAGTGCCGGGCAGGACGAGCCTGACGTCGGACTTGATGTTGAGGACCTCCTTCATCCTGGAGCTGAGCCTCTGGGTCATCCTGTTGAGCTCGACCATGTCCTCGGTCAGGCTGGACTCGTTGAGCTCGACCTCCACCACCATGTTGTCCATGTAGTTCTCGTTGGTGAGGGTGATGTGGTAGAACGGGGACAGGAACGGCATCTCGCCGATGACGCTCTCGATCTGCGAGGGGAACACGTTGACCCCTCTGACGACGAGCATGTCGTCCGTCCTTCCGGAGATCCTCATGAGCCTGGGGTGGGTCCTTCCGCACTCGCACTTCTCCCATGTGAGGGCGGAGACGTCGCCGATCTTGTACCTGATGAGCGGGAACGCCTCCTTCTGAAGCATGGTGACCACGATCTCGCCCCTCTCGCCCTCTGCGCAGGGGTCACCGTTCTTGTCGAGGATCTCCATGTAGCACAGGTCGGCCCAGATGTGGAGTCCGCACTGCTTCTCGCACTCGAGGAACATGGGGCCGTAGAACTCGCTCGCCCCGTAGCAGTTGTGGACGCGGACGCCGGTCCTCTCCTGGAGCTTCTGCCTCATGGTCTCCGACCAGGGCTCCCCTCCGGCGATGGCCAGCCTGACCTTGGTGTCGTTCCTTATGTCGATGCCCATCTGGTCGCAGACGTCTGCGATGTGGAACATGTACGACGGGGTCCCAGCCCAGGCGGTGACGGGCAGGTCCTGCATCAGCTGAATCTGCCTGGCGGTGTTCCCTGTGCCGATGGGGAGGACCGTGGCGCCGATCCTCTCCGCACCGTAGTGGACGCCGAGGCCGCCTGTGAAGAGGCCGTATCCGTGGAAGTTCTGGAGCATGTCCTTGCGCGTCATGCCGAACGACGTCATTCCGCGTGCAAGGGATTCCGTCCAGTTGTCGATGTCCTTCTGGGTGTACCCGACGACCGTCGGCCTTCCGGTGGTGCCGGACGAGACGTGCACCCTGACGATGTCGTCGTAGGGCCTGACGAACAGCTTGTCGGGGTAGTTGTCCCTGAGGTCCGTCTTCCTCATGAATGGGACCTGACGGAACTTCTCGAAGCTGTCGATGTCCTCCGGGAGCAGGTTCACGGACCTCATCTTCTCATGGAAGAAGAGCGACGCGTCGTACATCTCGCGCACCTTGGCCCTGAGCAGGCTGAGCTGCATCTTCTCCAGTTCCTCACGGGGCATCGTCTCGATCTCTTTGTTCCAGAACGCCATCTTGAACACCACATTGATTCGTGCTATCAAGTAGCACGGCTGAGAACGGGTTTAGGTAGCTTACTATTTATAGGTTCCATCTGGACGGGTGCATCGGCTGCGGGTGGGGATTGCCTTATGTACCCAGCAGTCCGATTACCACATATGCGCAAGGACATCCTGATACCGGCTCTGATCCTCGTCGTCGCACTGGCCTGCGGTGCCGTGTACACCGTGTCTCAGACGGAGCATGTGGACACGGTCACCATGGACCATGTTGACCTGCATCCGGAGAACGGCCTCGAAGCATGCGGGGGAGCGATCAGGTCCGAGGAGGGGAACTACCTGAGTCCGTACCTCCATCTGGCTTACGAGGACGGCAGATGGGCGGTCGACTACATCACTGCGGCGAGGCACGCGGACGGCTACGTCGTCGATTCGGTCACCATCACCACCAAGGTCCCCGAGGGGATGTTCCTCTTAGGCATAGAACCGGATGAGACCCCGGACGATGTGTTCGTCATCGACGGGTTCAGTGTATCCCACAGCAGGGACCTTTACAGCTACACCACGGTGATCACTTACGAGGGCGACTACCGCGAACGCGCCCCGAACCCCTCTGGCCCTACGGTCTACATCGGAGGGGAGTCCGAAGAGCCGATCGAGTGCGAGTTCAGCGCGAAGTTCGTGGATCAGAACATGTTCGGCAAGGATGTCGAGATCGTATACGGATCGTACTCCATATGGATGGATCAATACGATGCCTCGTTCACCATACCGTTCTGATCCGTCTAGAACACCTGCCATGATGACGGCCGCGAATGATTTGACGGATGACAAGGGATCCTGCGGATTCTGGACGGAGTTGGAGATGTACAAGAGAACAAAATAGAATTGACATTCTCGCAGACCCGTCGACTTCCACGGCGAGGGAGATCTACCACGTGGCGATGACCGGATGGAAGATGTCTGAATGAGAACGATATCGACCTTCGAGTCCGGGGATTCCGATGGGAGAGTAACATTGCCGTCTCCATTCGATGGGACTCATGTACCTGGCCGTCACTTGCAACACATAGTCAGATTCCTTGAGACGTACATTGTACGAAATCCCGGAAGTCCGACGGCAATCGGAACAGGGATTAATAGCGGCGTGCTATAGGAAGAATGAGGAAACTGGATGAAGACATGGTTCAAGATTGCGTTCATAGTAGTCCTCTTTACCGTCGTCACGGCGATCATTTACCACCCCCATTACCATTTTGAGAGTGATACGAGAGACATCGCATTCGAACACCAGGAATTCCATCCTGAGAACGGAGTCCAATCCAATGGAACTGACGTCATCACCGACGAGGGCAACATGTTCAGTCCGTACTTCCAGCTGTCATACTCGGAAGGTGACTGGATGCTTGAATTCGAGATGGACTCCGAGACCGGCGATGGATACATCCTCGGATCAATCACCGTCGAGGTAGACGCCCCGGACGGCATGCGCATCGAGGATGTGATTGTTTCCATACCGGAATCACCGACGTACATGTTCTACACCCTTGCCGACCATGACATCGACAGCGCGACGACCGTCACAAGAGTCAACGTCGACTACTTCTCGGATCCGCCGACGATCGACGAGCCCACCATCGTCATCACACCTGTTGATAGTACGGATGGACCGATATCATGCGAGTTCACCGCCATGTTCGTAAAAACAGGAATGTTCAGTCAGGATATCGAGGTTGTCAGAGGTTCGTTCGACGTCTACACCGATGGTCACGACATGTCCATGTGAAAAGATAGTCATCAGGTGACGACCTTCACCGGGAGTTCCGCATGGCGTCCGCACTGCTGTTCGAAAGATGTGATGTGACGAGTGTGGATCACGAAGCCAAGAACCATGCGAACCATACCATGGTTGACAGGGGGCTCGCGGGACCCCTGATATCACAACGATGCTCCAGTTCCTGCGGATGTGTCGGACGACGTTCGGGAATCAGTGTAAAGACCTATGAGGTGGGCTCTCATCGAGGGTCGGATGGTGCGGCATCCTCCGGAGACGACGGGTTGGGCCAATGAAATGCTACGGGAGAACGCGAAACCCCAATCAGTCCCGGTTTGAGAGGACCATTGGGAAGGGACCGGCCAGGGAAAACCCCTGGCCGGGATGAATCGGTTTTCAGGACAGGACGATCGAACCGACGACCCTGAGCTTGCCGCCCTCGAGGTACATGATGGTGGCCCTGTCACCGGGCTTGTGGATCATGTCCGACTCCAGGTCGAACTCCACCTTGGCGGATCTGAAGTCGTCGCCGTTGTCCACGGAGGCAATCCTGCAGGGGACCATCTGCATCCAGTGTCCGATGTGCAGGACCATGCCCTCTTTGAGGGGCGACGGCCAGTACTTGATCAGGGACACGTTGCCCTCGACCTTCCTGGACATCTTGACCGAGGGGTCCGTGGTTACGACGTATCCCCTGTCGAGCTCGTCGGACTCGATGCCGCGGAGGGCGAGGCCGACGTGGTCGCCCTTGACGCCGTCGTCGGCGTCCAGGTCGTGCTTCTGGATGGACTTGAGGATGACCTCCCTCTTGATGGGGAAAACGGTCATCTTGTCATGCTTCCTGAAGTACCCGTCGATGACGGAGCCGAGAACGACGGTTCCGACTCCCCTCACGTTGAAGTGGCTGTCCACGGGGCACGAGCCGCATGTCCCCTCCCCGGGGGCCTTCGCCTCGGCCTTGGCCATGGCGATGAGCTCCTCCCTCAGCTTGATGGGGTCGTCCTCCTTGTACTCGTAGCCTTCGAGGCATGTTCCGGCCAGCAGCGGCTTGAGCTGCTCGGGCTGGATGTAGTTCTGGAGGATGATCCATCCCCTGTCTATTCCGAGGACGTCGGTCATGACGATGGTCTCCCCGAGGAACGAGTCGATCTTGTCAACGACCAGTATGGCGAACTCGGACATCGCCACCGAGTAGAACAGGGAAGACAGCTTCTCCGGGTACTTGGAGGGCTCGATGAGGGTGAAGGAGTCGGTGCCTGACTTGTGGTCGTAGAAGGTCATGTCGGTGACTGTGCCCTTCTTGCCTATCTTGGACGCGTAGTCCTTTGCGCCGAGCACGGCTATGTTCAGGTTTCCCATGCTGCTCAGATCTCCGAATCGAGGATGAGCTTGATGCCAGCGTCCTTCAGGATCTTAACAGCCTTCTCGGGGTCGTCGACCCTGACGAAGAAGGCCGCGGTGGTCCTACCGGTGTAGGCGTATCCGTACTCGATGTTGATTCCGGCCTTTCCCATGATGTCGGCGGCCTGGAAGAGCGAACCGGGCGTGTCCTGGATGACCACTCCGATGACGTCGGTCTTCTTGACGATGATGCCTGTGGCTTTCAGCTTCTCGAAGGCCTCGTCGGGCTTGTCGACGATGGCCCTGAGGATGCCGAACTCCGTGGACTCGGCCAGGTTGAAGGCCCTCATGTTGATGCCGCACTCCTTCAGTACGGATGCGATGTGGGCCAGACGCCCGGGCTCGTTGTTCACGAAAATTGAAAGCTGCGAGATAATGTTGTCATCCATCAGATCACCCTCGAATCGACGACCCTCTTCGCCTTGCCGGTGAACCTGGGGAGTTCTCCGGGGGCCTTGAGTTCCACCTTGACATAGATGTTGAGATATTTCTTAAGAGCGGCCTCGATGCGTCCGCGGAGGGCGAGCATGTCCTCCATCTTGTCTGTGAAGGCCTCGGGCTTGATCTCCACCTGGACGGTCATCTCGTCCAGGGCGCCCTCCCTCGAGACGTAGATCATGTACTGGTCACCGACCTCGGGGATCTGCAGGAGGGTGTACTCGATCTGCGAGGGGAACACGTTGATTCCGCGCACGATGAGCATGTCGTCCGTCCTTCCGGAGATCCTGGCGATCCTCGGGGATGTCCTGCCGCAGGCGCACTCGCCCTCCATGAGCATGGTGATGTCCTTGATCCTGTACCTGATCATGGGCATGGCCTCCTTCTTGAGCATGGTGACGACCATCTCTCCCTTCTCCCCCTCCTCCAGGACCTCCCCGGAGTCGGGATCGATGATCTCGACGAGCATTATGTCGCCGCAGATGTGGATTCCGTTGCGCTCCTCGCACTCGGTGAACATGGGACCGGCCTGCTCGGAGGTCCCGTAGATGTCGTAGGCCTTGATGCCGTAGCTCTCGATGTGCTGCCTCATGGACTCGGACCAGGGCTCGGCGCCCAGCACGGCCTTTCTCAGCTTGGTGTCCCTCTGGATGTCGACGCCCATCGACTTGGCGGTGTCCAGAAGGTGGATCATGTACGAGGGCGTGCAGGCGATCGCCGTGACGCCCAGGTCCTGGATGAGCTCGACCTGTCTCTCGGTGTTGCCGGTGCTGGCGGGGAGGACCGTGGCCCCGACCTTCTCTGCGCCGTAGTGGGCTCCGAGACCTCCCGTGAAGAGGCCGTATCCGTACGACACCTGCATTGTGTCGTCGGGGCCGATCCCGATGGAGGTGAAGGACCTGGCGAGGGCCTCGGTCCAGTAGTCGAGGTCGTTCTGAGTGTAACCGACGAGCGTGGGCTTTCCGGTGGTTCCGGACGACACGTGGTACCTGACGATCTCGTTGTTCGGTACGGTGAACATCTTGGTCGGGTAGTTGTCGCGCAGATCCTGCTTGTACATGAAGGGGAGCTTCGCGATGTCCTCCAGGCAGGTGATGTCGTCGGGGTGCACCTTGTGCTCGACCATCCTGTCGTGGTAGAACTTGTTGAAAGAGTAGAGGTTGTTGACGAGCTGCTTCAGCTCGCGGTACTGGAGGGCCTTGAGCTCCTCTTTGGGCATGCATTCGATCTTCGGGTTCCAGAACATGGTCATCCCCTGATATGGTGCCGTCTAAGTTTTTCACATATATGAGAATTCATGAGCGGCGGTGGATTTGAAATGTAGGGACCCATTATGCCCCCCATGGAGCAGAGGGACCTTTGGGACGGATTCTACAGGGCCAACGGCAGAGCGTGGAGGGGCAACTCCAGGATACCGGATCCGCTGTCCGGGAGGGGCGACGCCCTCGACCTCGGATGCGGGAACGGCAAGACGGTCTCCACGCTGATAGACCTGGGATACAGTGTCGTCGGCACCGACTTCTCCCCCGAGGCGGTGGAGCTGTGCCGGGAGAGGTTCGAAGGGACCGCGAGGTTCGAGGTCTGCGACATCGCCGACCTGCCGTTCCCGGACGGCTCCTTCGACTATGTGACCGCGGTGCACGTCCTGGAGCACATCGAGGACTCCGGCATGCAGACTGTCGCGGACGGGATCATGAGGGTCCTGCGCCCCGGGGGGTACGTTTTCGTGCGCTCGTTCACGCCCACCGACATGAGGTCCGGGACCAGGTCGGGGGACGGGATAAGGTACGTACACCGCAACCCCGACGGGATCGCCAGGTTCTTCGCCTCGTTCGAGACGGAGTTCGCGAGACGCGTCGACGAGCGCACGCGCTTCGGGACCACCAGGTCGAGGGCGGAGTGCCTTTTCAGGAAGCCTTTGGAGGACGGGGCCGCTCACAACCCTTAACTACGGACCCCGACTGTACCATGATTCATGAGATGCCCCAAGTGCGGACATGAACCGCACGGGACGCTGACGTGGAGCATAGATCGGTCTCAGGAAGGACCGAAGTATGCAGAAAATAACGTCAGAAACAATTCTGAGAGAGATCTATGAGCATCGCGTCGAGATGTTCGCGGATGCGATGGCGCATCACCGCTGGAACCTCGTCGAGTACGATTTCACTAGATTCCGCGCAGACATGCTCAGGCACGAGCTCCTGAGCGACATCAAGACCATCAAGACCAAGTGGGACATGCTCTCCGCCCAGGGCGTCATCAGGCCCTACGGCAGGAAGAACTACGACAAGGCCGAGCTGAATCTGTGGGCCTTTGTTCCGTACATGAGCACACAGGCGCAGTCGCTCCTCATCGAGACCGGAAAGGAGCCCGTCGGACGCCGTACCGCGGAGGTGGCATGATGCCTTCCGCGAACGGGGGGGAGGGGGACGGGGACACACACGTCACCGGCATCAACCCGCTCAGATTCTACGCAAAGGTCGCGCACGTGCCGACGGAGGCACGCAAGGACATAACCGGAGGACGCCTCAAGGGTAAGACCGACATCAATCCCATGTGGAGGATCAAGGTGTTGACATCCACCTTCGGACCCTGCGGATTCGGATGGAACTACAGGATCGTCAGCCAGAGGCTGGAGACCGCGCCCGACGGCACCGTCAAGGCGTTCGTGGACATCGACCTCTACATCCGCGACCCCGAGACGGGGGAGTGGTCCGAGCCCATCCCCGGCATCGGGGGCAACTCGTTCTACACCAGCGAATCGAGCGGATGGTACGCCAACGACGAGTGTTTCAAGTCCGCCCTCACAGACGCCATCAGCGTCGCGTGCAAGGCCCTCGGGGTCGGCTCGGACGTCTACTGGTCCAATGACACCACCAAGTACACCACGCTCACGGACGGCGCGGTGTGGGCCCATGAGCCCACCCCCGAGGAGGAGAAGGCCGAGGCTCAGCTCATGACGGTCTACGCCGACGAGCGGTTCCGCGCCGAGATCGACGCCATCGTCTCCAAGCACATCGTCGAAGCCGAGGCCAGGATCAGGCTGGCGAGGGCCGAGGCCGAGGAGCAGAGGAAGAGGGAGAACCGCGCCAGGCTCGCGGAGCAGGCGAGGGCCGAGGAGGAAGCCAGGAAGGCCGCCAAGGCCCAGAGGGAGGCCGACGCCAAGGGCGCCGAGGTCACCGCCGTCGAGCAGATCGGCGAGGACAAGGTCGGGGAGAAGATGGCCGAGCACTACGGCATCGACCTGGCCAAGGCCAAGGCCGAGCTCATCCGCTTCCACAACGGCCACATCTCGGAGGATCCGAATCCGATCCTCACCAAGTACACCCAGGACAACGACGGGATCTTCATGGCCACATGGTCTAACAGCACCATAATCGCCTGCTACCAGGAGATGGTCCGCGCCGGGCACATCGAGGACACCGCCAGCACGGGGGTGGTCGAATGAGCATCCCCGCCTACGACACCCACACCTGCCCCCACTGCCTCGGAGGGGCCTTCGACGTCATCGGGTACGTCGACACGCCCGACATCGGACAGGTCAGGCAGGTCCGCTGCTACACCTGCGGAGCCGTCTACCTCGACTACTCGCAGGCTCAGCGCCAGCGCATGGCCGAGATGGAACGCGAGGCCGAGGAGGACAGGCTGAGGGCCCTCAGGCAGGCCCAGGAGGCCGACGACGCCGAGAGGCGCGACTTCCAGCTCATCCTCTGGCGTGCCACCGGCGGAGGGATCACCCTCGGCTGGTTCCACACTCAGGAGGAGGCCGAGTCCTACGGGCGTGCCTACGCGCACGCACGCGCAGGCGACGAGATGGAGGTCAGCCACCTCTGGACACCCCTCACCAGATGGGAGGTGACGGCATGACCTACATCATCCACTACCTCGCAGGCACCGTCTACGACGGCTGTGACATCCGCGAGACCGAGCACGAATACTATGCGCTCAAAGAACTCCGCAAGGACGAGGGCTGGCAGCGCATCGGCTCCTACACCGAAGGCGGCGACACCGTCCTGGTCATGCACATGGCCGACCGCAGGAAGGGGGCGAGTGCATGATGTCCGTCACAGACGAGAGGAGCCTCCATGACCTCTACATCGCGGAGCGCGAGTCCCTGACGCTGGTGGACGTCGACCCCAAGGTCTACGCGCAGATCCGCGGGGTCGTCGCCGCCCTCGAGGACGACGCGGGGCTCCGCCAGGGCCTCGACCCCGACGGCATCATGACGCAGGGGGCCGTCGACAGGTTCAGACGCGCCAGAAACGACGCCCGGGACCTGGTGGCAATCAGACTCAGGAAGATCGCCGACGCCGCCGAGAGGGATGCCACCGGGCACCCCTCCGTCGACATAGACCCCCTCCCGTTGGAGGACACCCGCCTCTACAACGGCATCAAGCAGGCCACGCAGAGGTACCTCGAGGAGGTCGAGACGGGCCTCATGTGGGTCGACGGGAGGCAGGTGGTGATCCCATGATGCGCCCCGACCACATCCACATCGACCTCCGCACCTGCGACCTCACGCTGTCTCAGATGATGGCCGAGATCGACCGCCTCATCAGGACGCATCCGGAGCAGGAGATCTTCATGGACGGCGACGCCTATGCGATCGTAGGCCGCGACAGGGAGGTGGGAGAGTGACATTCTCGCAGGTCCTCACTCCCGCCTGCCCGGTGAGGCAGGAGGTGTACGACCTCGTGAGGGAGCACCCCGGGATCACGATGAAGGACCTCTGCCGGCTCCTCCCCCACAGGGAGAGGCAGGAGGTCGTCTCCGCGGTCTACAGCCTCAACGGCATCATGATCCACCCCTGCTCCAAGGTCTACCGCGACTCAGGCAAGGGCCGCGTCAACGGTTGGGGGTTGCTCCGATGACCGCCACCTACGACGGAGTCCTGACCGTGTCGGTCAAGACCAAGGCGGTCTCCGCTTGCTGCAGACAGATGGACGAGGCTGCCATGCGCGGGCAGTTCTACGTGTCCCAGAAAGGCCAGCTGATGCTCCGCAGATCCGACAAGGCCAACGCCGGGCAGACATGCGTGTGCTGCCCCTTCTGCGGGGCCAGGGTCAACGACCCCGGTTTCGCACTGGGCGGATTCGTGTCACTGGACAAGGCCGGCCTTGTAATCACCGGAGACTCCGAGGAGGGATTGCAATGAGGGACCACATCGTCATCGGCGACGTCGATGACTGCTTCATGGAGATCTCCCACGAGGACATGGAGTTCCACATCGAGATAGGCTCCCCTCTGGCATCCTACCACGAGCATCTGACCGCGGACGACCTCCGCGGCCTCGCCGAGGCCATCATGGAGATGGTGGGATGACGTCGGACACCAGGGTGGAGCTCTGCCCGGACACGGGCGTCAAGATCACTTTCCGCATGAGCCCGGAGGAGCGCAGGGCCATGATGGACTTCATGGCCCGTCATCGGATGACAAACGTCTCGGCGTTCATCCGCACAGCCATCCGTTGGGCCGTCGAGGGAGGGATGGCATGACATCGACGCAGATCCTCGAGGCCCTGAGGGAGGGAGGACCCATGATCATCAGCGAGATGGTCGGCAGGGGGCTGTCCCCCCGCAGGTCGTCCGCCAGCAGAAGCCTCAACTGCATGGCCAAGTACGACTTGGTCCGCTGCATCGGACGGACCGAGCCCGAGAACCGCACCCACCGCGAGAAGATCTGGGAGGCGGTCGAATGACGGAGCTGACGATGACGCAGCTGGCCGTCATGGTGGTCGACAAGGTCTCCAAGGAGCCGTTGACCGACAAGGGAATCGAAGAGTTCCTGAGAAGGTCGGACAAGACCCTCGACGAGAGCGTCGCACGCAACTTCGCCTCGTGGATGGTAGGGAAGAGATTCCTCAAGCTGAACCCCGGCTCCGAGAAGGTCGCCGTGTGGATCCCCGGCGACGAGGCCTACAAGCTCAGGGAGGCCGAGGAATGACACAGAAGACCTTCGACCAGCTCATGGCCAGCCAGCCGTCCAGAGGGCCGTGCGCCCACCTCGTCAGGACCGAGGAGTCGGGCTGGATCATGGACGACGCGGTGACCATCATGGGACGCTGCGACGTCAGGGGAGGCACCGTCTACGACCGCGACTGCGAGGACTGCGTCGAATGGAGGTGCCGCGAATGAAGCCCGACAAGGCCACCAAGCTGGCCGTCGACTCCTACCACCTGGGGACGGCCCACGCGCTCGCGCGCAGGGTCATCCTGGACGCCCAGGAGCTCCAGGTCGCCATGGGCCCCTTCATGTGCGAGGAGACCCGCAGGGACCTAGCGCAGCTGAAGTCCGCCGTCTCGAGGATCTCCTCGAGGATCGACAGGGCGCAGATGGACAACGTGAAGGCCGCGAGGCCCCGCCCGATCCCGCAGGAGGAGAGCAGATGATCTACATCACCCATCGCAGTCACGTCCCTGAGGACCATCCGGGGGATGCGGCATGCGTCTCCCCCGCGGTGTGCGAGATCTGCAGGATGGACGAGCCCTACGACTGCTTCGCCAATGTGTGGTTCTGCAGGAGATGCACCAGGCCGTTCATGCTCGGATTCCTGATCGGAAGGGTGGTGAGACCGTGAACAGCAAGCCCATCGTCCTGGACGACGGCTACACCATCTACAAGATCGCCCACACCATGGGAGGGAGGATGGCCCCGCTGGCCGTCACCAGGTACGGCTCCAGATACTACCTCCGTGACCTCGGGCCGTCCGAGGAGGAGTCCCGCTGCAGCTTCAACATCAAGGCGGCCGAGCTCAGGGCGGCTCTCGACCAGGCCGACGCCGACCCGGGTACGTTCGGGGACGTCGTGTGGATCGGTATCGGATGCCAGGGCGGCGTAAAGCCGAAGGAGGGCACCTATCTCGCCGAGGGATGGGACGAGGACGAAGAGGAGGACGAGGACGAGGAGGTCATCCCCGAGGACGACCCCGACAACCCCGGAACCGCCCGCCATTGGATCCAGACGAAGCTGGAGGGATGGCTGTGATCCAGTCCACCCTCGACCGCTTCCTCTCGGAGTGCGACCTCCGCAGGCTCTTCGAGACCGTCGTGGACACCGAGGCATGGGAGGCCGTCCGCATCACCGTCGAGCGCTACGCCGCCGAATCGGGCATGCACGCGAGCTGGAATGGGAGCGGGTTCCAGGACGAGAAGACCGTGGTCCTCCACGGGCCCGCCAGCTCCGACTGGCTGGACATGACCATGGATGCGTGGGCCGTCTACGACGATGACGAGGACCCTCCCGACTTCACATTCGGCACGGGGCAGTTCTCCCTCCATTCCGAGTTCGACTTCTGCTGGTTCAGACGCGACCACGACTGGTGCCTCGACCTGGCCGACAGGAGGAACCGCAAGGCCCTGGAGACCCATCGCAGGTTCTTCCAGATCCTCGCCGAGGAGATGGGCATGAAGCTCACCGGATGGGGTCCCGAGGGACAGGTCTGGATCGACGAGAGGCGTCTGCCCAAGGCCCATGCAGAGGAGGCGGAGGCATGAGGGACCGCTGCTGCTTCAAGTGCAGGCACCACTACGTCGTGCCTCACAAGGACTGCCCCTCGCACCAGGTGTGGGACACCGGTGCGGGCGGATTCTGGAAGGACGTCATCGAGTGGGACAAGGTCCCCATGTGCAGGCTGGACCCGACGGTCACCGTAGCCATGGGAGGAGACACCCGCATGGTGTGCGACCGCTTCGAGCTGGACAGGACCAGGTGGCACTCGCTCCGCGAGCAGGAGTGGGAGTACCGCGTCAGGGTCAAGCATGCTCAGGCCAGAGGAGGTCAGACGACCTTGGAGGCGTTCAGATGATCCACGCCTTCATGCGCCGCACGTGGTTCACGTGCTTCGACTGCGCCAACTCAGAGCCCGACCACACCTACTGCGACTACAACGGATGCAAGATCAGGTGGGACCCGACCGCCTTCGGCTGTGGTCATTACTGCACGGGATCCAACGAGGGGAGACCCCGCCAGATGAAGCTGGAGGCTTTCAGATGATGCAACAGAGCACTCTAGACGGCCAGCTGGTTAAGTCTGCGGAAGTCACGATCAGGACCGATGACGGGGGCGTCATCCGCATGAAGGTCTCGGGCACATTCGCCAAGAGACTGATCGAGTACGCCCTTCTCGGAAAGGAGCCGGAGGTTTTCCGATGACCGGCTCCTGCGACGACTGCGGCCACATGGTGTCCTGGGAGGAGGTCTATGACTTCGAGGGACACGGCGGGGAGATGATGTCCGAGTGCGGCCTTCCGGACGAGCTCTGGACCGACGAGCTCGACGAGCTGTCGAGACAGGGACGCTGTCCCCACTGGAAACCGATGGAGGTCGACGACCTCAGCGAAACCCTTTCCGATTCTGATGACGAGGTGACTGAATGAGTGAATGCTGTTGCCGCAGATGCGGCGAGTGTGATTGCAAGACGAGCGAGAACTGCCGCCGCGAGGCGATCCTGAATGCCCTGGAGCACAATTTCTCCATGAGGATCCTGATGTGCCTGGAGGTCAGCGGGCCATGCACCTTCAAAGAGATGGCGACCGTCGTGACCGATGGCCGGAAGACCGAGAGGATGGTCTTCCTCCGCTTCCACAAGCTCGCCGAGATCGGCCTGGTCCAGACGGTCAGGGCGCATCCCGGGCAGTCCGGGGCGAAGGTCCTGCGCCAGCTCACGCCCGAGGGGCACAGGGTGGCCAAGAGGCTCCTGGCGTTCTTCGAGGAGATGGGAGAGGGATGCGAATGATGTGCGACATCGAGTTCTGGTTCGACTCTCACAAGAACACCCTCCACGACCTGTCGAAGCTGACGGACATCATCTGCGAGCACACGGTCAATGGCCGCGACGATGTCAGCTGGTATGTGGAGGATGAGCCTGAGCCGAAGGTGGGGATCTACATCTATGACGTGACCGAGGAGCAGTGCTTCCTCATGAGGGACGACATCAGGACGGCGGAGTGGGACGGACCACAGCCAGTCATGGAAGCAGAGGGGGATGATGACGAATGAGCATCTACACCGGACAGATCGCCTTCGTCTCCGTGGATGATCCGCCTAATGTCTGGGTCTTCGACTCGGAGAAGGAGGCCGACCAGGTCGAATCCATCCCTCTGTGCAAACCGAGAGAGAGCAAAAGGGCCCTGCACTTCACCAAGTACGGTCTCGGATCCTTCCATAGGGTCATCCGCTCCGACGTGGCCCCGAACGAGAACCTCATGAGGAGGGGGGACGAATGACCCGTGACCATCTAATCACGTATACCTGCAACGTCTGCGAGGACACCGCCTGCGAGTGCTCGACAACCGAGGATGTCAGGCCCACCCGCTGTCCGATGCAGTGGATCCCGTGCTGGAGGAGGGGAGACGAATGAGGTATCTCATAGCCATCGAGGCCGACGTGGACGTGGACGCCGAGAACATGCTTGAGGCTACGACCAGGGCCCACGCGATGCTCCAGGCCCTCAGGGGCGTGGGGGAGACGCGCATCGTCAGGGTCCACGAGTGCCCGGAGGCGGTCGAATGACGGACTGCGAGAGAGCGGCCCATGCCATCGCCCAGGTGGAGATCGGCATCTGGGGATTGAACATGGTCAGGGAGTCGTACCGCGGCGTGTGCGGGGTCCTGGACGGCTTCCCGGGCACGGAGGACGAGCGTGCGGAGCTCACGGAGGCGATGCAGCGCATCGAGTCCGCATTCAACAGGTTCCAGCAGGCGGCCTGGGAGTTCGCCGAGGACTGCGGGGAGGGGACGGAATGACACGCACCGACGCCGAGATCGACAGGGACCTCGACAGGCTGTGGACGGACACCCGCGACATCAGGCACAGGATGACGAGGGAGCTCGCATCGCCGATTCGCGCCGAGCTCGTCTCCGCCGTGTCCCTGTGCGTCTGCGTGTGCGCCCTCATCATCAGCCTCGTGGGAGTGATCGCATGACCCCTAAGGTCATCGAGGACGGAGACACGATAATGATCCCCGTCGAGGGGCTGTCCGTCAATGGGGTCTCCATCGCCATCCGCATGAGCACCCATGAGGCAAACGCCCTGGCCGAGAGTCTGGACGCCGCGGTGGATAGGAGAGTTCTGGATTCCCCCGAATGGGAGGACGGGGTCAGCATGAGGGATGTCAGGAGAGCGGAGGGCGAAGGGGCGCAGCTCCGCTACATGGACAAGGGCAGGAAGGCCATCCTCAGGATCCACGGTCTCAAGCCCTGCCCTTTCTGCGGTCATCGGAGACCGAGCATCGTCATGCGCTGCAACCGGGACCTGGAGAACCCCAGGATCTTCAAGCGCATAGAGTGCGGATTTTGCGGCGCCCAGACACACGATAACGCGATGGATGTCCTGTATCATGTCAAGAGCTGGAACAGGAGGGTGGAGCCATGACCGAGCTCAGACCCTGCCCCTTCTGCGGATCGGACTTCCTCGTGCTCCACGTGGATCGCCTGCGTGTGTCGTCCATCAGGTGCGGATGCGGGGCATCCGTGTCAATCGACTGCAGCGGGTGCTCCGACCCGACCGTCGGCATGCTGGTGGACAGCCTGATCGAGATGTGGAACAGGAGGTCGGTGCGATGCCGATCAAAGAGTTCAGGACCCGTCGGGATGGTCGCTTCTATGAGCGCTTCGCAGGGCTGGTGGTGCGCTACGCCCCGGACGAGCTCCCTGAGCTCGGCGAGATCGCCGTCAGCATCCCCGGGGCGATCACCTACATGACTGCGGAGGACGCGGAGCTCGCTGCGGACCTCCTGAGGGGAGCGTCGGCGGTCGCCAGGCGCCACAGGGAGAACCGCCTGATGTGCCCTCCTGACTGCCCGAGATGCGGGAAGCCCATGGAGGCGGGATGGTACATGTGGGTCTGCGTCGGATGCGACGTCAGGGTCGACATGAAACGGAAGGGCCGCAGATGAATCGCGACGACAGGGAGGTGGAAGGATGACAAGAATAACATGCAGGTCATGCCTCGATGGTGCCTTGGACATCTATGTGACGGAGAACGGTTTCATGCCCGATGTCTCTTTCACATTGGACCGTGACGCCGCATGGGCGCTGGTGCACAAGATCACCACTGAGTTGGAGGGTGAGTATGGTGTCAGACAAATATACCGATAAAATGTCGGACACTGAAGACATCACAGCGGTCAAAAACGAAAACCCTACATCACTATTAAAACGGATGTCTGATATAGGGCAGAGTATGAGACTCATGGAGATCATCGAGGACGGCAGCAAGGTCCAGATAGTCATCGAGGACGTTTCCCCCGAGGACGCCGAGGCGGTCCACAGGTTCCAGCTCGCACAGGGCAGGGGCAGGCTGACGATCTCCGAGAGCGGCATCGGGTTCGAGGGATGAATGGCATTCTACTCAGACGACAGGCGCAGGGAGGTGGTGGTCGACTGCCTCAGAAGGCACGGCCCCATGCCCCAGAAGGAGCTGTACGAGAGGATAGCACCGCACATGCAGCGCAAGACCGGGTGGAAGGCCCTCTGCAGTCTGGAGGACGACGGCATGGTCGTCAGGACCGCGGAGATCTCCCCCACCGGGCACAAACGCTTTAGATTTTCACTGGAGGATTGGTACGCAATGACGGACGAGCAGAGGGAGAGGATGGTCACAGCGATGGAGTCCATCGCCGAGAGCATGAGGGAGCAGACCGAGATCATGAGAGGAAAGAGGACGCCGAGGGAGACCAAGGAGATCCACGCGGAGGAGACGAGATGAACCTAACCGAATCAATGGAAATCCTCAATTCGGCTCTGAGGGCCCAGATGGACATAAAATTCAAAGGGTACATCAAGGCGAACACGCAGGACTATCCGACGTTCTCCGACGAGCAGCTGTCCGAGATGAGCATCCTCTTCAGGGGGTTCAGAGGGCATCTCTGCGCAGATGCCCCTATCACGAAATGCAGGGGGTACAGGCTGCCATACGTCGAGGACAGGGAGTACAAGATCATCGAGGGGGTGTGCACGGTCATCCGCTACGGGAACACCCTGGCCATCATCGAGGATGATTCGATGGGAAGTGGGAACCGATGGGCAAAGTCAGAGCGCTTGTGATGCAGGATCTCGGGGACGGCGTGAGCGTGTGCCTGGAGAGGGAATGTCACAGCGGGATGGACGAGGACGACGACTCAGTGAACATCACGATCAGCGAAGGGCATCACGACATCCTGCTCCGGTTCGACACGGGCCAGCTCAGCGCTTTCGTCCAAGCAATCAGGGACTTCGTCGAATATGACCATAGCTGAATCTGTCCGCCTCTCTATCCTGGAGCTCAGTCACAGGGGCATGAGCGTCCGCGAGATCGCGGCGGAGACAGGCGTGTCGAAGAACACAGTTAGCAAGGTCGTCAAGGAGGGCGAGAGCCTTACGGCTGTCCCAAAAATGCCCGCGACTGTCCCAAAAAACGACCCTTTTCAACGTGCGCGCGCGACTAAAGGAGTGTCCCAAAAAAGTGGGACAAAAATTGGGACAGCGAAAAATGGGACAGTCGTGCAGGTCATAGCGCCCACGACCATCACCAGGGACCTCACCATCAGCGAGCTCTTCGACCTGCTCCAATCCGCGAAGGAGGACCTGGAGATCGCACGTCGTAGCAATGATGGTAGCAAGGACGCCGTCATGGCTGTATCCTCATCCACGAAGGTCGTCACAGAGATCCTCAAGCAGATGGGGAAGTGGTGCGGTCTCGACGACACCCTGACAGGGGAGTCCAAGAGGGACACCGTCGGCAGGGCGGACATCGAGAACATGAGCCTCGACGAGATGCGCGAGCTCGTGAGGGACCTATGACAAGGTTCGCCGACCAGGAGGCCAGGGAGGCGTTCAAGCAGCGCTTCATGCGCCTCTCTGACGCCCACGAGCATCTGATGCCCTACGTCGCCGAGACCGTTCTCAGCCAGCCCGGCTACGTCGATGGGCATCACATCCACACGATCTGCGAGACCGTGGAGGCGTTCCTGCAGAGCGACATGCGCGGGCTGATGGTGAGCATGCCCCC
The DNA here is from genome assembly GCA_009911715.1 of Methanomassiliicoccaceae archaeon DOK. Classification (NCBI taxonomy): domain Archaea; kingdom Methanobacteriati; phylum Thermoplasmatota; class Thermoplasmata; order Methanomassiliicoccales; family Methanomassiliicoccaceae; species Methanomassiliicoccaceae archaeon DOK. The sequence continues at coordinate 1,010,632 of CP047880.1, forward strand.
CAGGCACATGAAGAGCACCATAATCTCCGAGAGCCTGCCCGCGTGGTGGCTGTCACGCAACCCCCAGGGCGAGGTCATCATCGCATCCTACAACCAGACTCAAGCCCGTAAGATGAGCCGTGCATGCCGTCAGCGTTTCGACGGCGAGATGCACCGGATGATCTTCGGCAAGACACAGTTCGGCATCGACGCCGCCGATGAGTTCCAGATCCAGGGCAAGCAGAACGGCAGGCCGTCCCTCATCGCCGCAGGAGTGGGTGCAGGACTCACAGGCTCGGGAGGGGACCTCATCATAATTGACGATCCCGTGAAGGACCGTGAGGAAGCCAACTCCGAGACCATGCGCGACAAGGTGTACGACTGGTACACATCCGTCGCCAGTACCCGTCTCTCCCCCGGAGGACACATCATCCTCGTCATGACCAGATGGCACCACGATGACATCGCCGGCAGGATCCTCAACGACGACGCGGACCACTGGCAGATCCTCAACCTTCCCGCCATCAGCGACACAGGGGGGGCTCTGTGGCCTGAGCGCTTCTCCGTGGACGTCCTCTTGGAGAAGAGGGCGGCAATGGGGTCCCGCGACTTCGAGGCCCTTTATCAGGGCCGCCCCACTCCTCTCGAAGGGGGAATGTTCAAACGCGACTGGATCCGCTACGACGCTCCCATGACGGGACAGCGCATCACCAGGTGCCGCTATTGGGACAAGGCGGCCACCGCGGGCGGAGGGGACTGGACCGTGGGGGCGCTCATGTCCATGCAGGACGGACGTTACTGCATCGAGGACATCGTGAGGCTGCAGGGCTCCCCCTACGACGTCCAGCAGACCATCCGCAGGACGGCGGAGAGGGACGGCCCCAGCGTGAGGATCAGGATGGAGCAGGAGCCGGGGAGCTCGGGCGTGGACGTCATCGACCACTACGCCCGCGAGGTCCTGGTCGGCTACGACTTCCGCGCCGACAAGGTCACGGGGGACAAGGCACTCCGTGCGGGGACGATGGCCGCCGCCATGGAATGCGGGAACCTGTGGATCGCACGCGGGGCGTGGAACCGTGAGCTCGTCGACGAGCTCCTGGAGTTCCCCCTCGGTTCCCATGACGACCAGGTGGACGCATGCTCCGGAGCATTCAGGGAGCTGGCGGGCAACCAGTCATCGACGAATTTCTATGTTTTCTGAATCGTCGTTTATAAGGTCCCGTGAGCTAAACGGGCGCATGGGCCTTTTCGACCGCATCATCGGACGCAAATCCGTCAGTGACGACGGAGCATCCTACGACCCCGGAGAGTGGCACGAGCTCGGAGTCTCGGACACGTCCGGATTCGGCACCTATCATTCACAGATCAGCGCGGGATACTGCGACAACCCTTACATCGCGAGATGCGTCGACCTCATCGCCGACACCGTCGCATCCCTGGAGCCCATCGTCTACGACTCCGAGGGCAATGAGGTCCAGGAGCAGAGACTCAAGGCCCTCCTGAACCGCCCCAACACACTGGACTCGTGGCAGTCCTATGTTTTTGAATCGACCGCTGACCTCGTCCTAAACGGGAACTGCTACGGTCTGGAGGTCGTCACGATCCGCGGGGTCGAGGAGATATGGCCCATCGCCCCCGACCACATGGACGCGGAGACGACCGGGGACATGATGCGCCCTGTGAGGATGTGGACGATCAGCAACGGCAACGGGGCCATCAGGGCCCCGCCCGAGAGGATGATCCATGCGCACCGCAAGCTGGACACCGAGGGTGTCTACGGGATCTCGCCGCTGAGACCAGCGGGAAGGTCCATCAAGCAGCAGACCTCGGCACGCAAATGGAATCAGAGCCTCATGGACAACGGCGCCAAACCCTCGCTGGCCATCGAGGTCCCCGAGCGCATGGAGCGCTGGCAGTTCGAGGAGTTCATGTCCCGCGTCAAGGCCAACCATGCGGGCACGAGCAAAGCTGGGTCCACGATGGTCCTTGACGGCGGAAAGAAGCTGTCGGGGAGTGCGGGATTCAACGCCCGCGATATGGATTACTCCCAAGGCGTCACGACCTCGGGGAGGGAGATCGCTATCGCCCTGGGGGTCCCTCCGGAGCTTGTCGGAGACAGCGCGAACAAAACGTACAGCAACGCCGCCGAAGCGAACAAGGAGTTCGCACTCCACACCGTCGTTCCCTACGCCAACCGCCTCTACGGGGCCATCTCCTCGAAGGTCTGCCCGTTCTACCCGGGCGTCGCCCGCATCGGATTCGACAGCTCGCAGATCGACGGCATGAGAGGCGACGAGGCGGCGATGATGGCCGCACTGCAGGCCAGCACATTCCTGACGGTCAACGAGAAGCGCCAGCGTCTCGGCTTCGAGCCCGTCCCGAACGGCGACGTGATCCTGACGGGCATGGGCAACGTGCCCCTGGAGGAGGTAGCGACACCTGTCGGGGACCTGATGCCCACGGTGGACCCGCTGGCCGACCTCGCGGGAGGTTCCGACCCCCTGAGGACGCTGGCGGAGACCAAGCCGAGGGAAGAGGGGCAGGATGACCCGCTCGCCGCTCTCCTTTGAGTTCTGGACGCCTCCCATCGAGGGTGTCAAGGCGACCGTCGACCACAGGCCCAGCGCACGCGAGGCGGTCGCACAGCAGTACGCCGCCGAGGTCCTGCAGAACCGCTATGAGCGCTGGCTCCAATGGCACTACTCGCGCATCCTCGCGTCCATACGCAGGGACCTGGGATCCCTCGACCACGTGCCGGACATGACGGAGGTGGCGGTCATCGTCACCCGCTACGACTCGGACCAGATGGACGTCCTCCGCAGGATGTGGCTGCAGGTCTATCCCCAGGCGGCGGCCATGGTCATCCCCGACGACACCCTCAAGAGCCTCCGCATGAGGGAGACGAAGGCGGAGCTCACACCGGAGCAGCAGAGAATCCTGCAGTGGATCGAAGAACAGCTCGGGGTCAACGTCAACGCCATGTCCACGTACACCATGAGCATCATCGACGCCATCCGCATGCAGTCCGACGGTCCGGTGGACTTCATGAACAGGCTCCAGTCCTCAGGGCTCTTCACAACGGCGAGGGCGAGGCGCATCGCGGTCACCGAGACTAACTCCGCAGTGAACCAGTCCATCGCTCAGTCCGCGGAGGAGGCCGCCGACGGCAGGGAGATGGTCAAGACCTGGAGGACGTCGGGCAGGACCAACGTGAGGGACACGCACCGCGTCATGGCGGACATCACGATCCCCAACGAGGAGTTCTACCGCGTCCCCACCCGCAAAGGGGGCATCGACCTGATGATGTACCCGGGGGACAGGGCGCACGGCGCCAGCCCGGAGAACTTCATGAACTGCCACTGCAAGAGCTTCCCCAGACTGGCCGAGTACGAGTGATTCTCGATTTTCGTTTATAAGGAGCATGCGATTTTTACATAGACATGGTCGAAGTGAAAGGCTGTGTCTGCACCTCACTCAAGGCGCTCCCCTCTTCGGATTCTTCGAGGGGACGCTTCGAGGGCGATCTCTCGACCTACGGCAATGTGGACCTGGGCAACGACGTCTGCGAGGCGGGATGCTTCGACAGATCCGTCGCCGAGAAGGGAACCCACTACCCTCTCCTGTGGCAGCACCGCGACGATTCCCCCATCGGGAGCTTCGACGTGACGAGCACCCAGGGGACGCTCCGCATCAAGGGGGAGTTCAACCTCGACACCCAGCTCGGTCGTGAGGCGTTCTCCCTCCTGAGGCACGGGGACGCCTGCGGACTGAGCATCGGATACCGTTGCAAGGACTACCGCTACGACGACCAGGGAATCAGGCACCTTCTCGACCTCGACCTCGTCGAGGGCTCATTCGTCACTTTTCCGATGAACGAGCAGGCACACGCCTGGCCAGCCAAGAGCAGGAGGCTACGCATGAGCCGCTACGCCGGATGCGCCTTCATCAAAGCCATGTCCGAGGACGAGCGCAACGCCGCACTCGCCGAGCTGGACGAGCTTGACAAGGAGGCCACAGAACAGGAGGCCCCGAAGGACCCCGCCAAGGAGCCGGACCCGGCCCCCGCACAGGATGTTCCGTCGGAGGAGCCGAAGGAGCCCGAGAAGGCCCCCGACACGCCGCCGACACAGGACCCTCCCGCAGCACAGACAGAGAACACGGACGACACGGAGCAGTCCGAGAGTGAGGTCGCCAAGGTCTTCCGCGAGGTGGGTCAGGCGCTGATCGAGCTCCGCAATCTGATGGAGGCATAATTGTGACCACAGACATCATGGAGGTCGCATGCGGCCTCAGATCGGACATCACGGGCCTCGTGACCGATTTCAGGAAACAGAAGCAGGCCCAGGACGAACAGTACGAGAAGCTGGAGAAGGCCATCGCCGACATCCAGAGAGGACAGCAGCTCCAGGCGGTGCCCGGACCCGGCTCCATGCAGGTGTCCGAGGGCTCCAAGGCCATGATCGAGTACCTGAGGACGGGCAACGCGCCCACAGTCCAGTTCGACGAGACCGGAAAGAAGAGCGCAACCGTCAACAACCCGCCCAACGGCGGATACTTCGCCGTGCCCGACTTCCAGTCCCGTGTCATCCAGAAGATGTACGACCTCAGTCCCATGAGGCAGATCTGCGAGGTCATCAACGTCAACGGCAACATCGCGGTCCTGCCCTACGAGGTCAGTCCTCCCAAGGGCAAGTGGGTCGGTGAGACCGAGAAGAGGGACAAGGTCAGCGACGCCAAGCTCGGCGTCGCGCAGATCCCCGTGAACGAGTACATCATCAAGACAGGGATCTCCAACACCCTCTTGGAGGACAGCAACCTCGTCGGCATCGAGGAGTACATCACAAACTCCGCATCCCAGGCCATCGACAGGGATGTCGGCGACGCCTTCGTGACCGGAGACGGGGACAGGAAGCCTATGGGTCTCTACAAAGACAAGAGCCTCAAGACCGTCCCCACAGGCTCCGCCAGCGCCATCACCACCGACTGCCTGTTCGACGCCATGGCGGCCGTCCCCAACGATGCGCTCCGCAACGCCAGGTGGACCATGAGCATGGCCACCTTCCTGGCCTTCGTAAAGCAGTTCGGGAAGGACAGCACGTACTACAACATGCCCCTCGGCGAGGGATTCCCTGCGAGGATCTTCGGATACCCCGTCACCTTCGTCAACGCGCCTAAGGTCGCGGCAGGCAACATCGTGGCAACCTTCGGGGACCACTTCAACGCCTACAAGATCGTGCAGAGGGTGGGACTGCAGTACCAGCGCGACACACTCACGGGAGCGGACGACAACCTGACCTACACCAGGTTCAGGACGAGGGTGGGAGGCATGCTGGTCATGCCTCAGTCCGTCGTCGGAGTCAAAGTGGGGGCGAGCTGATGGCACGCAGGGCATGCAACGGAGGCAACGTCCCCTACGAGTCCGGAGAGGAGATCGACACCGTCGGCTTCGGCATCGTCACCATCTACATGGTGGGGACTGCCGCGTCCGCGACCGGAACAGTGACCGTCGGTGACACCTCCGGCAGTCTTTCGGCCTGTCCCGCCGCGGACCTCATCAACCCCGACACAGGCGAGCCCATCGAGCTCTCCGGAGGGGACGGCGACAGGCTGGTGGCATCCTACATCGGACCGTGCAGGTACGTCGAGGTCACCTTCGCCAACGCCACCGGACTGGTGGTCGTCGAGGAGGCCGCCAAGACCACTCCCGACCCCATCGAGTGAGGATCATAGAGACATCGCTCCAAACCCCTTACCGGCCCTTCGGGGTCGGTTCAATATTTTCACATTCACGAGGACACATGACAAGCATCTCTGAGCCCCTGGACCTGCCCGAAGTTAGATCTTACCTCGCCATGGATGACGACGACCAGACGCAGGACGCCATCCTGTCCGAGTCCATATCCTTCTGCCGTGACCGTCTGGAGGCGGTTCTCCCCTACTACCTGGCCGACCGCGAGGTCGCCCTGAAGAAGAGCCTGTGCGCATGGTGCCTGACCCCCTCGGTGGGATTCCAGCTCAGGGGCCCCGTTCTCAGCGTCGACGAGGTCACGCTCGCCACGAGGGACGGTCTGGAGATCACCGTGTCACCCAAGTGCTACGTGGAGTTCGACGGAGAGCTCAGCATAGACCTGAGGGCGGCGGTGGAGGGCATCGACCCCCGGCCCGTGCCCATAGGGGTCACGGTCAGGTATCACGCCGGGGCGCATGTGCCCCCGGTGGTGAAGAACGCCCTGCTGATGATGGTGAAGAACCGCTACGAGCGCAGGGACGAGGATCCTCTGACCGATGCGGTCATGTCCTCGGTCTTCTCCGAGACGAGGCCGAACATATGACCGCCAGCAAGGTCTACGTCTCGGATCTCGGCGAGCTCGCAAAGGCGTTCGGGAAGCTGGCGGACGAGTGGGAGCACATCGCCGAGTACGCGATGAAGAACGCCCTGCTGAGGACGGGATACTACGACCGCGTCTGGCAAAGGACGCCGAAGTCCGACCGCAACAGGTACGCGGCGAAGTACCGCGGCGTCGATATGGTCGTCAAGAGGAAGGGGAAGGAGAACGACCCCTCGTCCTGGAAGACGCAGATCCCCCGCAAGTGGGAGAAGGCCGTCCTTTCCTGGGCGGAGACGCCCCGCGAGCACGACAGGCGCGCCAGGGCGGTCCAGAGGCTCAACGAGTACGGGATGGAGAGGCTGGCCAACTCAGTCCTGCCCTACGGCAGGGATTCCAAGTCCCTGCAGGTTCGCAGGCGCCAGGGGACGATCGAGCTCGTCCTCTCGTCCTCGGTGCCCTACGCCGCAAGGATGCACGAGGCGAAGAAACCGAGGGAGGGCGAATACTGGACTCCCGGCGAGGACTCCGGATGGTCGGCGTCCCGCACAGGGAACAGGTATCTGGACAAGCCCCACGAGGAGCTTCAGGACAAGATTCTCAAGGAGTTCGTGAAGGGAGTCGACCAGAGGCTCCGCAACCTGGGGCTGATGTGAATGTCGGCATCAGTCGCTCATGACATCGCCGTGCTGATCTCGGAGCTCGGGTACGGCGAGCTCGGCAAGGGCATCTACGACCCGCAGCTCCTCGCTCTGAGGAAGCCCGTCCACGGGGTCCTCGTGGAGCAGCGCAACACCGCCCCGATGCCGGACGTCCTCAACGGTGACGACGTGCTGTACGTCAACATCCAGGTCAGGGGAGAGGGAGGCGGCGAGAAGGGCAAGCGCGCCGCTTACGACAAGGCGATGGCCATCTACCGCGATCTGAGGCTCGTGATGGACAGGACCATCGACGGAACGTTCTACGAGCTCATCACGCCCGACAGCGCTCCCTACGAGGTGCAGGATGGGCAGTTCTACGATTATCTTTTCGGGTTGGAAGTGACCCGCTACTTTCTGGAGGATGTAACCGATGGTAAGGACTAAAGGCGACCTGTGCGGGCTCACCGTCCGCACCGAGGCAGTGTACGGCGAAGTGAACGCGAACGGGGCGAGCGCCTATGCAGGCACCACCCTGACCCTTTCGGACGGCGGCGAGGCCACCAGAGAAGGCATCCAGGGATGCGGCTCCAGGGTCGACGTCGACAGCATGGTCATCAGCACCAGCGCGGGATACTCCGCGACCTTCAACATGGTCAGGGACCAGGATTGGGAGGACTGGATCGAGAGGGCCGTCGGAGGTCTCTCCGGCGTGCAGAGGGAGCTTCCCAGCTTCGACACCGCCGTCCGTGTGGATCCGAGCACCATCCACCTGTGGACCGGGTGCAGGGTCAACACCCTCGGCATCAGCGCCGCATCGGTGGGAGCCAAGCTGGAGTTCTCCGTGTCCACGATGGCGAGGTGGCACACCAAGACCCCCTTCGCGGACAGCGACGGCACTGCCATCACCCTGGACACCGTGCCCATCCCTACGGGCATCCCGATAACGTTCAACCGCCCCTGGGAGTACAGTACCGACGGCTCGCAGTTCCACAGGATCCCCGCCAAGGCATTCAGCCTTAGCATCAGCAACAACCTCAGCGCCGACCCCGGCGTGTCCGACGACGACGGCACCGGGTACGGACTGGAGGCGGGGGAGGGCTCCGCGGCGCAGGACTGCACCATCACGCTGGACCTGACCATCACGTCAAAGGACAACACGTGGGACGACCTCAGGATGGCGCTCACCGACGGCATGACCTTCAGGACGGTCATCGACGGGCACACCGTGACACTCACGGGGTGCTCCCTCGGCCTCGCGGGTCCGGACAGGTCCCAGGGGCAGTACGACGAGACCATAGCCGTGACCGCCCTGGACATCACGGTGGTGTGAGCATGGAGTCGTGGGACTTCCGCGACCTCGTGACCGGGGATGCGGTGCCCGACCCCATGCAGGGGACGGTGCCGATCTGCGAGCTCAGGAGGGAGCACCTTGTCCGCTACGTCCTCAGGACGAGCAAGGGCGTCATCGTCCTCCGTCACATGCCCCTCAGGCTCCGCAGGGTCATAGACATGGCATCGGCGAAGCTGTACCCCGAGAGGGCGAGGATGCTCCAGGAGGCGCAGATGCTCAGGCCCTACTTCGACGGCATCCCTCCGGAGGATGTGGAGCCTGATGCGAGGAGGCGCATGGAGGAGATCTCCCTGCAGCTCCAGGTCACGGACATGGACGCCCTCGGAGTCATCGTGGCACCCGCGCTGGCCGACATGGAGGACTACGAGCGCCTTTACGAGTCACTTGATGAGGGCGAGAGGATCCAACTGTCCCTCGCCGTCAGGTCGCTGGCGAGGCCCATCCCTCCCGATCACATCGACAGCACCCAGCTGGAAATCGAGAGGGCCAACGGCATCACGAGGATGGACGACGACATGCTGGACATGCTCACGGTCAGCCAGGCGGCCTACTGGGTCGACCGCATCAACAAGGAGAACAGGCGCACCGAGGAGATGGCCAAGAGGCTCCAGGGGAGGCGCTGACATGGTCGGGCTGGACGTCATCGGCGACGTGTCCGGCATGTGGCAGGAGGGCGTGGCCAACGTCGCCTCGGGGATGAGCGGGATGGGAGCGGACGAGCTCGGCACCACCACGCAGGTGCTCGCAGACGCCCTGGACGTCTTCGCCGGAACCGCCAGCATCATCAGCATCCTGGCATCGGTCAAGGCTGCGAGGAACAGCATAGACACCGCTCAGGTGGTGGCGAGGGCGTCCGCCCTGGCAGCCAACCCCCTGACGTGGGCGTGGCTCGCAGCGGGTATCGGAGCGGGCGTGGCGACGGCGGCGTTCGCCTACGGCATCACCCGGAACTACCAGTTGAAAGCCAATCTGGCCAACCCCTCCGAATCCCTCGCCACGGCGCTCACAGTGGGGGCGGTCACATGACCGACCTCCAGAAGACGATTGAATACATCTTCAAGCTCTCGAACGATGTGACGGTCAGCGCCAAGCAGGCCAGTGAGTCCACCCAGGAGGCGGACGTGCATGTGAAGAACCTGGAGCACTCGCAGGAGAGCCTGCAGGACACCATCGACATCACCACCGACAAGATCCGCACGGCGGAGACGCAGACACGCACCTCCACCGACGCCATGGAGAGGGAGCTCCAGGACGCGAAAAAGCAGGCGGAGCAGCTGGACCTTGTCGCGCAGCTCACCACCCTCATGGGCATCCGCGAGGGCGTGAGCGCGGTCACCGGGGGCATCATCGGACTCGGCATCGTGTCCGACGAGACGGCGCAGGACCTCCAGAAGGTCAACGCGGCGTTCTCGGTCATGGCGGGCGCCGTGACCTCGATAAAGGCCCTCCAGGCGGTCATGACGACACTCAACGCGACGGAGGCCGTGGGCACCGTCCTCGCAGGGCTGAGGACCGCCCTGAGCAGTCCCGCGGGCATCATTGCGGTCGGAGCGGGCATCGGTGCCGCCGCAGGTGTGGCGGGTGCCCTCCTGATGACTTCCAACAACACCACAAATAACAGCACTACCATCAATGTCACCGATTCCACGCCCCAGCAGTCGGTGAGCGAGATCTACCAGGTCGTCGGCGGGGGTGCCCTCTGATGGCACGTATCACAGTGACCAGGGGGGGATCGTCCACCAGCCCGATCGTGTGGGTGAGCATGACCCCGTGGACCTCCGCGCCCATCACCGTCCACGTCAGCGTGCCCGGGGGCAGGGGGCTAGGTCTCACGTTCTCGAAGGGGAGCGACAACGCGGTCACGACGGTCACGGGCAGGGTCCCGTGGACGACTGCGGGACAGCAGGCCTTCGACGCCCTTCCAGGGAGCAAGGTGACGGTCACCAACGGTATCGACAGCAGGACGGGGACGGTGACGAGCGTGACGCCCACGGAGCAGAGCCCCGCGTGGATTGCGTTCTCCATGAGCGTGACGGAGGACTGAGAGGATGGCGGGCACATACACCGGAGGGAGCAACGGAGGCTCCCAGAGCGACCCCTACGACGCCATCAGCTGCGACGTCAGGAACTTCTACGACAACGTCTACACCGTGTACGTCAAGAGCGGCGCGAGCGTCAGCATCGCCGGAGCGACGACGATTGGAAGGGCGCAGGTCGACAGCGTCTCCCCATCTGGGGGGCTGTCCCTGTCGGGCGCATCCGTGTCGGGGACCATCACCCTGAGCAGCGGCACCATCACCTTGGGGTGTACGTACAACATGAGGCCCTACGGCAGGACCTTCACGGTCAGGCTGATCGTGGTGGCCACCGAGGTCAAGGTCACATATATCGCATTCGGGGGCGAGGGACAGGTCTACTCGAACAGCGATGCGTCATTCGTCGCCACGGCGTACCCCACCAACGCGACCGATCGCCGCCTGACGTTCTCCAAGGGTTCGGGGTCGTCCTATTTCAGCATCGTGTCCACCACCCAGCAGAGCGACGGATGGAGGGTCACGATCCACGCCAACAGCACGACCGTGGAGCGCTCGTGCTCAGTCATAGCCACGGCGATGGACGGCAGCGGGGTGTCGGAGGAGTTCGCGTTCACCATCCTCCCCGAGGAGGATCCCACGATCTACGTCGACACCATCACCCTGACGGCGTCCAACTACAACCCGGTGGAGGGCAACACGGTCACCATCTACGCCAACTGCAGGCCCACCACCGCGGAGGACAGGACGGTGTCCTGGTCCATCGACTCGGGAGCCGCCGAGCTCCCCACAGTCCGCGGAACCACCAGCGTGCAGGTGTGGTCGGACACCCCCGGCACGTCTGTCATCAGGGCGACCGCCAGGGACGGGGGAGGAGCGACCGAGACCATCTCGATCACATGGAGGGAGCGCGTCGACGCCACATCCATCACGCTCACGGGCACCGAGCCCATGTCGGGCTACTACGGGAGGCTGGAGATCGAGGAGGGGTCCTCGGTGGACCTCACCGCCACAGTCCGTCCGTCAAACACCGACGACAGCCTCTACGCGAGGGACAGCACCACCGCGTTCTCCGCGTCCGTGAGGCAGACGGGGTCGAATGTGGGCACCAACAGGTACGAGGTCACCGTCTACGGGGCCTCAGTGGGCTCGGGGGAGTTGACGTTCTACGCCGGGAACGTAGAGATCGTCGTGTGGGTCGACGTCGTCCCAGCGGTCCACTACGTCGAGGACATCGTCTTCCCGTACAACTTCGACACGGAGTTCAAGCCCGGAGAGAACAGCGGCAGCATCACAGCCCAGGGCCGTCCCATCGACGCCGAGGACAGGAGGCTCACCGCCACGGTCGTGTCGGGCGCTCAGTACGCCCACGTGCAGGGCCTCAACACCTCCGCGTCCGGATGCACCTTCCAGGTCGTAGGTGACGCCGTGGGCGTGGCCGTCGTGCGCGTACAGGCCCTCGATGACGGCGGGTACTACGAGGACATCACGTTCAACATCATCGAGAAGTACCTCTCCAAGGGCATCAACTGGTCGCCTCTCTCGGGAGCCACGTTCTACGCCGGGAGGCAGGACACCGCCACCATCAACGGGCTCGCTGAGGAGACCGTCACCGTGGAGGTCGTCTCCGGAGGTGCCTATGCCACGGTGTCGTCGACACCGCAGGGTCTCGTGACCATCACGGGGATAGGGCCCGGGCAGATCACCCTCAAGGCCACGACCTCGGACACGGGGCACACCGCGACCGTCACCTACGTCATCAGCGACGAGTGGCCCTACGACGAGGCCGTGACGATCACATTCACAGCGGGCAACTACGACAACTACGCCGTGTGGCACACGGGATATAGGATCCATGGCGGCAACTACTCGATAAACCTTCAGGAGGAGCTCACATGGGAAGGGGCTTCGACCATCCCGCCGTACAGCGAGTCTACCCTCGTCCAGAGCAGCTACTCGGGACTCGGCCCCATGGGACTGGCCTCCGAGGTCGGGACGAGGATCGTCTACATGACCGACATGACCACGGGCTACACGATAAAGTACACCATCGTGGTCGAGTACGCCGGAGAGTGGACCAAGACCATCCACTTCGATGCGAACCTTCCTGCGGGAACCTTCCTGACCTCCCCCGTGCCAGACGACGTCGTGAAGGAGAACACAGGGGATGAGGCGGAGCTGGAGATCCCCACACAGACACCGGCATGCTCCGGCTACATGTTCTGCTATTGGGACACCCGTGAGGTGACGACGATCGCGCCCGACACTGTGGAGAAGGGATTCCGCAATGCCGGCAGCAGGGTGAACGTCCTCGGAGAGGATGTCACAGTGACTCTCTACGCCGTGTGGTTCCCCGTGACCGAGGGCATGACGGTCACATTGGGCTCATCCTACGGCATCATCGTCGAGACGAGCATCCCGTCGACCATCGAGGTGGATCTGGAACTCCCGAGCATGGGGGACACGGACGCAACCCGCTTCCCGATGTCGTTCTACTCCTACAGCGATACGGTCGATGGCGTGCAGGTGAAGTCGGGCAGCACCGCTCTGACCAATGGGATGACCGTGTCATCGGGCAGGATCTCCGTCGTCGGAACCCCGACCACTCCAGGCCAGGACATGCGCTTCGCCCTCGACGATGCCAGGGAGGTGATGGTCAGCTACGAGATCACGGTCTCCGACGGTCCGGAGATCCCGGTGGACTCGGAGGGGTGGTTCGTCCTGGACGCCAACGGGGGCACCTTCCCGACCGGGCAGAGCCGTGTCACCATCACGGTCCCCGACGGATTCTACAGGCTCCCCGACTCCACGGTGGTGGACCGTCCCGGCTACGTCCTGTCGGGCTGGCAGGGATCCTATACAGGCAGCGCCGCCATGGGCTCCACGCAGACCACGCAGGAGACGTGGACGGCTCAGTGGACGGTCGACACCAGGGACTACGACACATCCGTGCTCCACGCCGCCGTCAGGATCTACCGCGAGACCGACGAGTGGATCGACGTCACCGACATGCACCCGCAGGGGGGCGAGGCGAGGATCACCGTCGCCGAGAACCAGCCCGGCACGGCGACGTTCTCGGTGGTCAACGACCCCTACACGCCCTCGAGGCGCATCATGTCCCCGACATGCAACCTCTGGAGCTCCGGAGGGCAGGGAAGGGTCTCGCAGGGGATGTACGTCCGCATCGACCGGATCGGGGACGACGGCACGCTCTCCTACCTCTTCGACGGGTTCATCACCACCATCAAGGTCAGCACCGAGAAGATCGACATCGAGTGCGGGGACTGGCTGACCTTCCTGTCCAAGACGGGGGCCACGTACCGCAGGAACTTCTACGGGGAGTCGAGGACCAGCGCCCTCTTCGACGCCACCTACAACTCGTCGGACGGGCTCAGGGCGGGGGTCTCCACCGTGCCCCCCGATTTCAGGATCGACGGCCAGCCCGCCTGGAAGATCCTGACGACCACCGCGATGGAGGGCTCCGAGCTCACCACCCTCCTGGGAGGGGGGACGGTGGACTATCCGACGGTCTCCTACACCTTCCCCGTCGCCGACCAGGACACCATCGACAACGTCTCCATCCATCTCCGCTACATGGGACAGGACCTCCCCGGAAACTACACCTTCGGCGTCCGCATGACGCTGAGGTCGGGGCAGAGCTCCGTGTCGAGGTCGTGGACCAGGTCCATCACGGGCACCACAGAAGAGGACAGGCAGTTCTCCAACCTCGGGCTCACCGTCACTGGTGACAGTGTCACCATGACCCTGGAGCTCGCATCGTTCTCCGGATCGGGAGGCTACGGGCAGGTGCAGACCTATCGCGGCTCCGGGTCGGGGACGCTCACCAGGGGCGAGATCGTCTATGAGGACACCGCCATCAGGATGTCCTATGCCACAGGCGTCTGGAGGGACGCCACCCTCGGCGAGAGAGTCAACGGCTATATGCCCGTCCTGAGCATCGACGGCGTCAAAGACCTCACGGACGCATCCCTCTACACCCCGTCCGAGGACAGGGTCAGGATCCCGTACATCACGGGCTCCCAGGCGGTCGGCTCCATCATGGAGTCCATCGCCCACGGCATCGGGCTCATCCCCATGCCCGTGGACGTCATGGGAGGGGATGCGGAGCTCGTGATGTTCAGGACCGGGGGCGGGTACGCTCTGGACTATCTCCAAAAGCTCGCCGATGTGGTGTCCTCCGCGGGCCGTAGGAGGGCGTTGATGGTCAGGGGGTACACCACACCCGTCTTGGTCGCGTCGTCGCGCCACGCGCTCGCTGACGCCCCTTCCGCGCACATACGGTACGGAGGGGACGAGGTGACCGCCTCGGCGGAGGTCATCGCCTACTCCTCATTCGCCCCGTCGATAACGATGAAGAACCGCCCCAACCTCTCGATGGTCAGGGGGACCATGTCCACAAGGGGGGACTCCGAGAGCGTCCCGATCATGGTCGCCGTGGAGGACTCCGACTCGACCGAGAGAAGGCACGGGATGGTGGTGGAGAACGTCACAGCCGACGGGTCTGTCAACGGCCTGCTCGACGCCGCCAACGCCGCATGGGCGAAGCTGTGCGAGTCCGACCTCGACGAGTGGGAGGGCACCGTGACCCTTCCGGGCATCAGGAGGGACATGATCCCGGCGTCGGGCATCTACGCCGGGTCGGGCGTGTGCCTGGACGTCACCGACTCCACCATGGGCATATCGTCGGCGCGTGTGCGCGCCCGTCAGATCGTGCTGGACTACAACACATGCACCACGCAGATCACGCTGACCAACCGCAGTCTGGCGTACTCCTCGGGCATCTCCGAGACCACGGCGATGGCCAGGACGTCGGCGGACGTGGCCACGGGGGACAACAGCACGACGCTGTTCAACACGCAGTACGTCCGCGTGAAGACGGACACGCCCCAGAGCATCGAGACGAGCGGGAACACGGTCATAGGTATGCTGTCGGACGGCACCCCGTTCGACTTCTCGAACGTGTCCGTGCTCCAGCTCCCCAACGGCAGAAGCGTCCTCGTGGCCACCGCGCCCCCGGACGGGGATGTGCACGCGCCCGATGATAAGCCATACGATGTTGTGTCAGTGACGATCAACAGCGGGGAGAGGCTGAACATAAGGAAGAGCATCCGCCCTGACTACTATCAGGGCCAGACGCTCGTGTTGAATGTGGATTTCCCGACTCAGAGCTGAACGGCGTCGATGTAGGAGGGGAAGACCACGCGGAGGTTGTCCTCGATAAAGGCGAAGTCCTCGCCATCAGGATAGTCTAGAATATACGAGAACCGGACCCACTCACCTGCGCCCCACGACCTCGTGATAGGCTCCCCGACCCTGTTCGACAGGATCTCATCCCCGAGGTACATCTCAAGGCTCCCGGCAACGACACCATAGAACTCGACCGTGAAACCGTAGCCGTCGGGGTACTCCGTCAGCTTGAGCCTGTACTCGATGGTCTGGTCGGCCTCGGCGGGCGTGTCCCCGCCGTCCCCTCCATCCTTCCCGTCGTCATCGCTCACCGACAGCCCGATGGCGAACCCGACCGCCACGAGGATCACGGCGATGCCGACGACTCCGAGCAGCTTACTCCCTTCCACCCTCGTACCTCCTGATCGCCGCGATGATCTGCTCGCGGTGCCTGTAGATGTCCGACAGCTTTTCGATGGGTTCCTTGACCTCCTCCTTGGTCTCATACGTGCCGATGTACCAGTTGGACGTGTTGAGATAGAGCCTGCAGACCTGCTGGCGTATGGTGTCGTCCAAGAGGATGTTGAAGTAGGACTTGTTGTCCCTCGGCACCAGCCTCTCCGGGTCCACAAGCTCCGCGGCGATGGCCTGAACGATCCTGAGGCCCGCGAGCTCGTCGTCGGTGGTCTCGACGCCGTCGGAGCTCCCCTCGGGAAGGTCGGCGGGCTCGTCGCTGATGGCGTTCTGCAGCCTCGTGTTGACCCGCTCCGTGAAGTATGCGCGCAGTCCGTCCCTAACCATCGGCGTGTACTTCTCCAGCACCTTGGCCTGTATGGGGCCGTCGTGGACCTGCCTGATGAAGTATTTGACCAGCTCCTCCGGCGGGTCGTCGAACGCCCTTGCGATGGCTTCCTGCAGCTGCCTCCTCTCGGCGAGTGCCTGGATGGACGGCATGAGGGCGTCCATGTCGAACGCCTCCCTGCAGAACTTGGCGAGCTGGTTCTCCTGCCCCGGCTTGAGATCGAGCAGGTTCACGGTCAGGAAGGGCACCAGGTCCATCTTGTTCTCGGCCTCTGTGTCGGAGAAGAAACGGTACTCCGTGCCGTTCGTGAGGATCCCGATCTTCGCCGGGCACACGGCGAAGTAGCGGAACAGCTGGCTCCCGTGCCTGTCCAGTGGCATGCCCGCGGGCTTGCATTCGATGAGGATGATGGGCTCCCCGTCCCTCTTGATGGCGTAGTCGACCTTCTCCTTCTGCTTCGTCCCGACGTCGGCTGTGAACTCCGGTGTGACCTCCAGGGGGTTGAAGGGGTCGTATCCCCAGGTCTGGAGCATCGGCACGATCAGCGACATCTTCGTCGCCTCCTCCGTCTTCACGACAGCGACCCTCTGGCGGACGGTCGCGGTGAGCGCGGCTAAGTCTTCTGTGAATCCCATGCGGGGAGGATGGCGGTCTAAGGCTTTAAGGGCGAGCCTGTCGGACCATCTAAATAACGCCGTCCCGATGTCATCTCACCCATTCGGTCGGGCGCTCTCTATCTCGGCCGTGTTGGTCATCTCACCTCCGACAGGTACCTCATCCCAGGGCCCGGTCTGTTGGGGTTGTCACTCCGGGCCCAACCTTCGTTTATAAACACCTCGACCCTCGCACACATGCAGGCATTTTCCTCCTGTGGACGGCTCAATGTGGATCCTTCGGGCACCGGGGCCGTCTGATTCAACCGATCGGTGCCCGAATCTTCGTTTATAAGGTTCCGCAAGGCATTCGCTTTCATGCAAACGATCACCCTGACCTTCGACCCAAAGAGCCGCATCCTCACGGCGGACTCCGAGGGAGCCGGCACGGTCATCGACGACACCGCGGTCACTTTCAAGCTGAACGCGGTGAAGGACGTCCCCGAGGGCTCCACATTCGAGCTCGTCTGCGGGACCGTCCTCGGCAACGCCGGGCGCCGCTACCACCCTGTCCTAAGATTCTCCGACGACCTCACCGTCGGCCTGCACCACCAGATCCTCCAGACATGCACCGGGGGCACCCTCCCGATAAGCCTTAGGATCACCATGCCCAACCGCGTGGTGCTCGGCTCCAGGCAGCTCATCCTGGGCGTCGCGGTCGTCCCCGACGCCTACAAGGACCTCACCGGGGCATACGGCGACGTCCTCATGATGAGGACGGACGGCTGGGACTGGATCGAGGACTGGACGTACATGAAGGACTCCGTCGTGGTCCACGACGGGCGTTTCTGGATCTCGCAGGCAGACGACAACGTCGGCAACGAACCCTCCGACGACGACACGACCAAGTGGCTCGTGGTCGGAGTGGACGGTCTCAGCCCGACCGTGGAGTGGGAGGACGATGTTCTGGTCGTCACCGACGCCGAGGGCGAGCACAGGTCCCCGCCCCTCACGGGACCGCAGGGAATCCAGGGGGACAAGGGCGACACCGGGCCCGTCGGTCCGCAGGGTCCCAAGGGGGACAAGGGCGACAAGGGGGACACCGGAGCCACGGGAGAGCGCGGACCGCAGGGAATCCAGGGGATACAGGGACCCCAGGGAGAGGTCGGTCCCCAGGGGCCTCAGGGCGAGAAGGGGGTCCAAGGCGATCCCGGAGTGTCCCCGACGTTCGAGTGGCAGGACACCGTGCTCGTGGTCACCGACGTCAACGGGCAGCACTCTCAAGACCTCGAAGGCCCGCAGGGACCGCAGGGAATACAGGGGCCTCAGGGACTCAAAGGAGACACCGGGGAACAGGGACCGCAGGGAATGCAGGGTATCCAGGGACCCAAGGGGGACAAGGGCGACCCTTTCTCGGTCTCCAAAGTCTACGAGTCCATCGACGCGATGAATGCGGGGTATGCGACCGACGGCGTACCCATAGGAGGCTTCGTCGTCATCACCACGGGCGACGTCGACGACGAGGACAACGCCAAGGTCTACTGCAAGGGCGACACCGCATACGAATACATCACGGACATGTCGGGAGCCCAGGGAATCCAGGGACCCCAAGGAGAGCAGGGACCGCAGGGTCCCGTCGGCCCCCAGGGTCCGAAGGGAGACACAGGGGACGCCGGGCAGATGGACACTGCTCTCGATCCCGACAGCACCAACGGAGTGCAGAACAAGGTCATCACCGAGAACATCAACCGCATCGACACGGAGCTCGACACCAAGGCGGCGTCCTCGGATCTGACTTCACACACATCCAACACCAGCAACCCCCATGGCGTCACCAAGGCGCAGGTCGGTCTGGGGAACGTGGACAACACAGCAGACGCGGACAAACCCCTCAGCACACCGCAGTCTCATGCGGTGGACACCAAGCTCGCCGCATACGTCCCCATCACCAGGACGGTTAACGGGAAGACCCTGGACACCAACATCTCGCTGGGGGCGTCCGACGTCGGGGCCCTGCCGGAGGACACCCACATCCCCGACGACGTGACCGTGGACGACGCCCTCTCCGGGACGTCCACCAACCCCGTGCAGAACAAGGTCGTGAAGACCGCCCTCGACGGCAAGGTCCCGACCGGCAGGAAGGTCAACGGCAAGCAGCTCAGCACGGACATCACCCTCGCGGCGGCGGACGTGGGAGCACAGCCCGCAGGGAACTACGCCCTGAAGTCGGAGATCCCTGACGTGTCCGACTTCATCACGGACTCCGAGGCCGAGGCAGCCTACCAGCCGAAGGGTGATTATGCCCTCAAGAGCGAGATCCCCGACGTGTCGGGGTTCGAGACGTCCTCGCACGCCTCGTCGACCTACGCCACGAAGACGGAGCTCACGAGCGGACTCGGGAACAAGGTGGACAAGGTCTCCGGCAAGGGGCTGTCCACCAACGACTACACCACGACCGAGAAGCAGAAGCTGCAGGGCATCGCCGCAGGAGCCCAGGTCAACGTCCTCGAGTCGGTCAAGGTCAACAACGTCGCCCAGCAGATCATCGACAAGGCCGTGAACGTCACCGTGCCCACGAAGGTCTCCGACCTATCCAACGATTCGGGGTTCCAGACCGCCAGCCAGGTGGCATCCGCGGTGCAGAGCGGTGTGGCCGGCAAGCAGGACGATTTCACCGTAGTCAGCGTCAACCTGCCCGCATCCGGATGGTCCTCCAATCAGCAGACCGTCGCGGTCAGCGGCGTCACCGCGTCGACGGAGATCGTCGTCGTGTCCTACTCTCCTGGCTCCTACCAGGCTTACACCGAGGCGGGGGTCCGCGCGACCGCCCAGGGCGCAGGCTCCCTCACATTCGCATGTGACGAGGCTCCCAGCGCCGATCTCGTCGCGGAGGTGATGTACGCATGACGATCTTCAATCTAGGGGGTGGCGGAGGAGGCTCCGCCGCATACTACATCAGAGTGAGGGTGTCCGCGTCCGCGGGCACGCCGGACCTGTCCGGCATCCAGGTGACGGCGACGTCCTCGGGACGTCCGACCGTGACGGGGACGACCGACAGCACAGGGGAGTGCTATCTCTCGGTGAGGCAGGGGGCCACATACACCGTGGCCCTGAGCAAGCAATACTACACATTCTCGCCAGCCTCGCAGCAGGCTACGACAAGCGAACCCGTGACCGATCTGACAGCCACGTGTTACGTGCAACCGTCCATCACCGTCAACGTCGGCGGGGTGGACATCAGCGGCAGGACCGTGACGCTCACCCCGAGCTCGGGATCCGCAGTCTCGCAGGTCACGGGAAGCTCCGGCAGCGTGACATTCCGGGGCCTGGCCATCACGACCTACACGATCGCCGTAGACTATCCCGCGGGCCAGGGCGTGTCCCCCGTGAGCGACACGCAGGCGACCGCGGCTGGAGGGTCCTACACCAAGTCGTTCACGATCCTCTCCAAGCCGACGCTGGAGGTCACGGTATCATCCGCGACCGGCAACACATCCGGCAGGACGATCACGGCCACGCCGACCTCCGGAGGAAACGCCGTGACCGCACAGACCAACACCAGCGGTGTCGCCACGCTGACCCTCATGGCCGGCACGCAGTACACCGTGGCCTGCGATGCACCCTCGGGGTACTTCTCGGTGACATCGCAGCAGACCACCCTCGCCGCCGGGGCGGACTCCGACATGGGCTTCACCCTGCAGCGCAAGCCGATCGTAAACGTCACCGTCACGGACGCATCCGGCGGGGGCAACGAGGTCGGGAGGATCGTCCAGATGTCCGGACCCTCCGACACGCAGACGGCCACCACCGTCACCGGGGGAACGTGCAGCTTCACGGCCAACAACACAGGGGCGTACAGCTTCACAATCACCAACCTCCCCGACGGGGCCAGCGTGTCCGCCGCGAGCCAGACGCTGGCTGCGGACGGGACCTACAGCGTGTCGATGGAGATCTCGTTCGGATGGACCCACGGGGTGACATTCACCGCCTCGACGTTCAAAACCGATGACGCCGGGTGCCTGGCCTATGCTGACGATCTCGTTGGACAGACACCAGTGAGCAACACGGCAACCAGTCTGGCCAAGTTCACCCAGGAGGGATACTGGGCATTCGATCCAGACACCGGGATGGATGCGGAGGGATGCTTCTATGCGACCTTCACATCCGCGGGTGTGCTGCACCAGCTCCTGAACCCATACGACCTGTCGAAGTACATCGCGGTGTGGAACGATTCATCGAAGGAGTGGGACTACGGGCAGACAGGGAACTCCGCGATCACCACGGAGAACACGATGTTCTGCGTCCCGACGTACTACCGCAAGGGGGAGGCGGGGAAGATCACCCACTCGAGCAAGGCGGGGTCGGGGACAGCATACGCACACACCATCGACGGCCACGTCTATCAGTACAAGGCGATCGGAGTCTACCTCGGATACAACAGCGGCGGCAAGCTCATGTCCATCTCCGGCGTGACCGCGACCCGCACACAGACGAGGGCGACGTTCAGGACACAGGCAGCCGCCAACACCGTCAGGAGCGGACATGCGATGGTCTGGAACTACCACGACTGGAGGATGATGTTCGAGAAGTTCATCATCAGGGCAAAGAGGTTCAACGGCCAGAAGCTTGCACAGGGTGGACAGTCATACGGCTCCCCGACGACCGGTCTGACCAACGCGCTCGGACCCTATGCGGGTAACACGTCCGGGCAGTCCAACGCCATGAAGTTCCTGATCGAGAATTTCTGGGGATGCTGCTACCAATTCCTCGACGACGTCTACTGTTCTGGCACGACAATGTACGTAGGGCAGAACTCGAGCCCGACGGACAACTCCAGCAACAAGACCGCGATCAGCCTACCCTACAACACGACAGGTTTCCCGGGGGAGATCGAGACCTCGGACATCGCGTGGGGTATGGGACACGCCACAGGCGGCAGTTCCACGACAGGACTGTGCGACTATCAGGATCTCGCATTCGGTACAAACTATCCGCTCGTGTATGTGGGTGGCGGTTCCGGCAGTGTGTCCAATGGTCGCGCTGGTCCTTCGTACGTGCGCTGCAATGATCTGTCGTTCTCGTATTCGGCCGGCGGGGCTCGCTTGGCCTTTGCATTTGATGTTTGAGAGGGCCGTCCTCGGCCCGACAGAAACCATGGGGAATTGACATGGACCGTGAATCAACATGGCGCGCCGACGCGAGGAGGTGCGCCTAAAACACTTTAGCATGAACGCCATACGGGGTGCAGGCCAAATGGAATTTGGTTCCGCTGACTTCGAACTCGTGTATGTGGGTGGCAATTCCGACAATGTGTCCAATGGTAACGCTGGTCCTTCGTACGTGAACTGCAATAATCTGTCGAACTCGAATTCGAACAACGGGGCTCGCTTGAACTTGACCTAAAGTCCCCAGTGTGGGCATCCTCGATTACGCTCCACTTGGCCCCACCTCTCGGTGAAACATGAAAAACGAACGTTGACCTAGTAGACAGGAAAGGCCCTGGGCGGACGGTCGACAATTAGGTAAAGGCGAGAGAATGGTGAAAAGATACGGAAACCTCTGGGAGAAGGTGGTCTCGATTGAGAACATCACGAAGGCGTACCACGAGAGCCGGAAGGGCAAGACCTCCAAGCCGGGCGTGCGTAAGGTCGACGAGGACCCATCGACGTACATCCTCGAGATCCAACGGCTGCTGATGACCAAGGAGTACAGAAGCGGCGAGTACCGCGAGTTCAAGATCCATGAGAGAGGGAAGGACAGACTGGTCTATGACGTCGATTATTTCCCGCACCGCATCGTGCATTGGGCTCTGATGCTGGTCATCCGTCCGATCCTCATGGACAGCATAGGCGACCACTCCTATGCGGCCATGCAGGGGCGCGGATCGCATCAGGCACTCGCCAAGCTGAGGGAGTACATGCGCAGAGATCCTGAGGGAACCAGATATTGCTTCAAGATGGATGTCAGGAAGTATTTTCCATCCATCGACAAGGATCTGATGATGAAGAAGCTGGAGCGGAAGATCAAGGACCCCGACGTCCTGTGGCTCTGCAGCGAGATCATCTACGGGTACCCCGGCCCTGGACTCCCCATCGGCAACTACACATCGCAGTATTTCGCCAACTATTATTTGGCGAGCATCGACCGCCACATGAAGCAGGTCATGCACTGCCACCACTACCTGCGCTACATGGATGACATTGTGGTCCTTGGCAAGTCGAAGTCATGGCTCCGCAGGGTCAAGAAGCGCATGGATCAGCTTCTGACTGAAAGTGGTCTGAAGATGAAATCGAACTGGCAGATCTTCCCGGTCGAGAGCCGCGGAGTGGACTTCGTCGGATACAGGACGTTCCATGATTTCTGCCTGGTTCGGACAAGGAACAAATGCAAGATGAAGAGGGCCATGAGAAGGCTCGAGGCGAAGCTCGATGCAGGTCAGGACCTCGACGAGCACGATCGCGGGTGCCTCGCATCATGGAGCGGCATCCTGGGATGGTGCGACAGCTGGCGCCTTTCGAAGAAGACGATCAGACGTGTGAAGAGGAAAATGGAGGCGAGAGAATGGATGCGGTCACCGCAACATCGGACACGCGCCCCGTCGAGCTCGTGACGGGACCGACAATGACCCTGTATCGCAGGGATGTGACAACGAGCACAGAGAAGGACGAGAAGGGCAACGTCCAGACCATCTATACATGCCGCGAGCTCCGCTTCCCGCATGGGGAGTACGAGCTCGTACTCGCAGGCACGCTCCCTCCCGGGGTGGACGAGTGGACCGCGGACCTCCGCAGGATCCAGAGGTCCGCCCTGCTGGACCAGGCGGACAAGCTGATCGCGGAGGCCAACGACAACATCAGCTACTCGGACGACCAGAGCGTCGTCGACGCATGGGAGGCGTACAGGACGCAGGTCCGCGCCTATAAGATGGCAGTGAGGAAGACGGTGGAGGCCGAGGGGTTCCCTCAGCAGTGCACCTATCCGGAGCTGCCTGTCCAGCCTTGACGACGGTGCGACTGTCGTTTATAAACCTCTTACCAATCACCATCCGTTGAGGTCATAAAATGAGCTCAACGACCAAAACCATCATCTTCGCGGCGGTGCTCCTCGCCGTCGCGTGCGCGGGGATCCTCGTCGCAGAGGACGCCGACGCCGAGGGACAGGTCACCGTGACCTACTCCCTCCCCGGCGGCGCATCCATCCCCGTCCAGACCGCGGAGGACGGCACAATCGTCCTCTACGGACCCGAGGATGTCTCAGCATTCTACCAGCCCGATGGCGGCGAGTTCGTCGCCTGGCAGACCCAGGAGGACGGCGGAACAATCTACCAGTTCGGAGCGACCGTCGCTTTCTCCGAGAACACCACACTCTACCCCAGGATCGTCGCGGCCACCACCGTGGACTTCATCGTCGACGGCCAGGTCATGAAAGAGGGAGCGCTCGCTCCCGTCGAGGGCAAGGTCACAGCCCCCGCAGTCCCCGCCAAGGACGGATTCAACGCCCTGGGATGGGAATGGTCCGAGGACGACTCCGGCAAGGTCTACACCTCCGCCGAGGTCTCCGAACTGACCGTCGAGGCAGGGCAGACCTTCACAGCCGTCTACTCCGAGATCTACGACATCGATTGGATCGTCGACGGCGTCACCATCGCCACAGGCTCCACCGAGACCGGAAAGGAGCTCTCACAGCCCGCCGACCCCTCCAAGGCCAACCATGAGTTCGCCGGATGGGCGGTCGACGGAGAAGTTGTCCTTAAGGCAGGCGAGAAGCTGACCGCCGAGGACATCGCAGCCGACACCACGTTCACCGCAACCTTCAACCCCGTCATGCTCACCGTGACCTTCATGGCAGGCGAGAGCACCGTCGCCACCGTCTCCGTCCCCTACGGGCAGACGGTCGTCATGCCCGCCCTGCCCGAGGGCTACGCCAGCTGGGATTTCGACTTCAAGACACCGATCACCGAGAGCATCACCGTCAAGGCCGTCGCCTCCGCAGTGGAGCCCTCCGAGACCTTCACCGTGACCTTCGTGGTCGACGGCAAGACCATCGCCACGTACAGCAGCAACGCCATCACCGTCCCGACCGACCCCGTCAAAGAGGGCTTCGCGTTCCAGGGCTGGGCCATCGGCGACTCCGTGATAGCGGACCCCGCCAAGCACGTCTACACCCAGGACACCGTCCTCGTCGCCCTCTTCCAGGCCGTCGAGGTCGTGGAGCACACCGTGACCTTCACCGGAGGCGCCGAGGACATCACCGTCAAGGTCGTCCACGGGGAGGGCGTCGAGGCTCCCGAGGCCCCCGAGGGCATGCAGTGGGACCCCGCCGTGGACCTCTCCGAGGTCACCGCAGACATCACCGTCAAAGCGGTGCCCCTGACCGTGACCGTCTCCTTCATGGTCGGCGAGACCGCCGTGAAGAGCCTTGAGCAGACCGTCGCCTACGGCGGAAAGCTGGACGCCTCCCTCTTCGAGGGCTACGTCCTGCCCGACGGCTACATCGGATGGGATGTGGATGTGGCCACCGCCACCTTCACGGCGGACACCGTCGTCAACGCGGTCGCCGAGCCCGAACCCGTCGCGGAGCTCCCGTGGTACAAGACCACCGGAGGACAGGTCGCCCTGGTGCTGGTCGCGTTCGTCCTGATCGCACTGGTCGGGATGTACGTCACCAACCAGTTTGGGGTGAAGGACAAGCTGAGGGGACTCGTCAGGAGGTCCGGCAAGGAATGAGCAGGAGGGCCGTGATGGTCCTGCTGGAGCTGGCGTTCTCGCCGTCCGTGACGGCTGTGCGCGCGGTCCTGCTGGGCCTGAGCCTGCTGCTCATCACAGGAGTGATCCGCATGGACACAGTCCTGGACGCATCCAAGTTCGGCATCTGCGACGAGTATATCGTACCGATGCTGATCGCCGCCATCGTCACCGGGTTCGTCGTCGCCTGGTTCCTGCGCCTGTGGCTCCACGAGAGGGCCGCGGACAACAAGGTCGCCAGCGGGAAGATCGCCGACACCAACTCCCTCGCATACGACAGGAGGTACGACGCGGGCACCTTCGTCGCCATGATCGTGGGCGATGTGCTGTCGCTCTTCGCCGCGCCCATGGCCGTGGCCGCGTTCATCATCAACGCGGGCATGGGCTCCTACGTGGGCATGACCATCCTCCTGGACGCGGTGTTCGTCACCTTCCTGATGTTCGCCCTGCACATGGGTCTCCGTGTGGCCGTCGTGAGGTTCAAGGACTACGTCGTGGACCTCATCGGCACCGTCTCGGACGCCAAGGACGAGATCAAGGACGCCGTCGACGCCGCCAAGACCGTCAAGAAAGAGGAGTGAGCCTCCTCCGATAACCTGAAAGCCAAACAGGGGCATCGCGCCCCGTCTTCCCATCATGCCCCGCCCGGGGACGTCCCACGACGTCCCGACGTGCACGCGGCGGGGCGCCATCTTCTCCAGGAATCTCCTGCATACGGTTGTCAGACAATAAAGCAACAACCACAAAATACAAATAGACGAATTACGTTGTAATGCGTAGACGGGCCGAGAAGGGCTCTCAGGAGAATGAAGAAATGGCACACAAGACGGAAGATGTAGTTTACATCGTGAACACATACCTCAAGGGCGGGGACATGTGGTGCGACGTGTTCGGCTCCGCATGGGAGGCGATGGAGGCCGTCACCAGGATCAACAACTCCAACGACGACGTCGCCAGGATCACCTTCATCAAGAAGGTCGTCACCTGCGAGACCATCGAGATGGAGGTGGCCTGAATGGACAGCATGACGGTCTACTTCGAGCATGACGACAGGGTGTACCGCTTCGATGTCCCGGAGTCGGACGACGTCTGGGACGCCATCGGCGAGTACGACGACGCCAACGGGACGGACATGTGGGACCACCTGGACGACTCCAACGTCCTGGGCGTCAACCTCGACGACGAGTGCCCCGGAGCGGTAAGGGTCGCTTCGTGGGACGAGATCGAGGCGCGAGTCACGGAGGTCTCCGCCGACATGAAGATCGGCGTCTCCGGACACTCCCTGATCCTGACGATCACGGAGCAGGCGAGGATGCTCGGCGTGGACCGCGGGGACATCGTCAGCGTGACCATCAGAAGAAGATAAACCAGATTGAAACCGCTTACTGGATGGGATAGGATGGGGAAACCGCTTAGAAGGACCTCCCGGGCGTGTCAAAAGAGACCAATCAATCGCGCACCCGGGAGCGTCGCCAAAGGCGACGGACCGAAGTCATCATATCATAAGGTCCAGAGGTATATAATCGGTACGCGGGAACATGTGTCCCCGTCCCCTCCCCCCCCTGAGTGGTGAGAAGGTCCGTCGGAAAGGAGATGGACCGAATGACGGACTTCAAGCAGCTGGACGACTATCTGAACTACCTGAGAGCGCATGGACGCAGGGAATCCACGCTCCGCAACTATTCCATCAACCTCAACATGATCCTCCGCACCCTGAAGGAGGGAGGGCACCCCCACACCGCCGAGGAGATCACGGCCGACGACGTCACATGGCTCAACCTCGTCCTCTCGGAGAGGGTCACGGAGAACACTCGCAGCCAGTACCTTAGCATGCTGACCGTGTTCGTGATCCACTACACCGGACGCGACGTCAAGAAGCAGGCGGACATCCTTTTCAACGACGAGCGCGTCCCGTCCAAGACGCCTTTCATAACTCCTGAGCAATTCGCGCAGCTTTACGCCAAGGGAAGCGAGACCGACCGCATGATCCTCGTCCTCGGAGCCTACATGGGTCTCAGGAGGATGGAGATCGCCCGCTTGAAAGAGGAGGACATCCACGGGGAGATGATGACCATCTACGGGAAGGGCCACGGCCCCAACGGGAAGGTTGTCACGATGGTCATCCCCCAGAGGGTCCGGAAAGAGATCGAGACGTACAGGAGATGGAAGGAGGCACATCCCTTCGGCCACGAGGGTGAGTACCTGATCGAGTCCGGCAGGAGGCACCAGATGCTCAGGGGGATCTCACCGGATGCGGTGGACCGCAGGATGTACCGTCTCGCCGAGGATCTCGGCATCGAGTTCGCGCCGCACTCCCTCAGACGCCTCTTCGCCACCACCCTGTACTACGAGGCAGGCGTGGATCTGATAACCCTGAAGAATCTCATGCGTCACAGCAAGAGCAGTTCGACTGTCGAGCGCTATATCGCACCCTACAAGAAGTTCGAGCGCGAAGCCAGCGAGGAGCTGTCCAGGATCCTTGGCGGAGCCCTCGGTGAATTATAAATATCGAAACATTGATAAGGTGAATGAGACCAATCAAGTTTTCATGTCAGTAAAATGCCCCAAGTGCGGACATGACAACCCCTCCGACACCCTCTTCTGCGAGGAGTGCGACTGGAGGCTGGATGTGCCATACAGGCCACCGAAGAAGCGCAACCCGCTGGCGTTCGCCCTAGTGTCGCTCGTCATAGGAGCGGCCGCCCTCGTCCTGGCCTTCCTCGACGGCACCGAGATCGCCGGACTCGTCCTGGGAGCCGTAGGCGTGCTCCTCGGAAGCTACTCGGTCAACGTGCCGAGGCTGCTCAACTCCGACAACAAGACGCTCTGCGTGTCCCTGGCAGGAATCGGACTCGTCCTCAGCATGATCGGGTTCATCCTGGGCCTCGCTTCGGTCATAGGGGCCTGAATATGGCGGTATACCGCGGGAAGTACATCCTCGAGGGCCTGGGCAGCATCACTCCCGAGATGGAGCACAACCTGGACCTCGCCTACGGCATCTGTATGTCGTACAAGGAGGACTTCCCCTGCGAGATGTGCGGCAGGTGCTGTCACCAGCCGCATATCGTGGTACGCCCCGAGGAGATCGACAGGATCTCGTCCTCGGCCAACATACCGCTCTACGACTTCATGAGGAACTACCTCGTGCAGACGGCGGACGGCAGGTTCCTGTTCAAGAAGACCAACCCCTGCGCCTTCCTCGGACCGGACAACAGATGCACGATTTGGAAGGACCGCCCCCAGATCTGCGACGACTTCCCCTACGCGGTGTCGATGTTCATGTCCAGGGTCTATCTGGCCCTGACCAACCCCGACGCCGACATAAACGAGCTCATATCCTACATGGACGACAGCTGGCCCTGCACCGGCGTGATCAAGAAGGACATCGCCGACAGGGTCGAGGCAGCCCGCAAGGACGTAGTCCCGATGTGAGACGGCGGCCCGGGGCTCCGCCCCGCCGCCTCCCTTTTACTTACACCGCATCCGCGGCCAGCAACCGGATCGGCTTTCCCCACCGACACATAATAAAACGGGGGAGGACATCCAGTATCGGTGCAATCATGGCGGCGGAGAAGAAGATACTCATCGTTATCATGGACGGACTGGGCGACAGGGCCTGTCCCGAACTCAGGGGTCTGACTCCGCTGCAGTACATCAGACACCCGAACCTCGACTGGTTCCTCACCCATGGCCAGGGAGGCATCTGCGACCCTATCGGCCCGGGCATCAGGGCCGGGAGCGACACCGCCCACCTGTCCATACTGGGATACGACCTACGGGATGTGTACACCGGAAGGGGCCCCTTCGAGGCCCTCGGGATAGGCATGGACATCCAGCCCGGAGACGTCGCCCTGAGATGCAACTTCGCCACCGTGGACGATTCCCTGGAGATCATAGACCGCAGAGCCGGGAGGATCAGGGAACCCGAGACCACCGAGCTGGTCGAGTGCCTGGACGGGATCGAGATCGACGGGGTTGAGTGCCTCGTCAGGGAGAGCACCGAGCACAGGGCGGTCCTGCTGCTCAGAGGGGACGGCCTGAGCCCCAACATCACCGATGCCGACCCCGGAGGGGACACCCATCTGATGATGTGCGAACCCCTCGACGAGGATGCGGAGTTCACGGCATCTGTCGTGAACAGGTTCATGGAGGAGTGCTACGAACGCCTGAAGAACCACCCGACCAACAGGAAGAGGACGGCAGCAGGCCTTCCTCCGGCGAACATCCTCGTGCCCAGGGGCGCCGGGAGCTTCCCCAACATAGAACCGTTCCCGGAGAAGTACAACGTGTCCGCGGCGTGTGTCGCCGGCGTCGGCCTGATTAAAGGGATCTGCAAGGCGTGCGGACTGGACATCTACCCCCTGCCGGACAACTGCGACGGCACCATGGACTCCGACTTCATAATCAAGGCCCAGTGCGCCATGGAGGCCCTGGACGAGTACGACTTCGTGCTGATGAACTGCAAGGCCCCGGACATCGCCGGCCACGACGGCGACGCCAAGGCCAAGAGCGAGGTCATCAAGAGACTCGACACCATGGCCGGCTACATCAAGGACAACATGCCGGAGGATCTCGTGGTCGTCCTGACCTGCGACCACTGCACCCCCTGCATCCTCCAGGACCACAGCGGAGACCCCGTCCCGATAGCGATCTTCACCAGGAACATGGTCAGGGACGACGCCAGCGAGTTCAGCGAGACGGGATGCGCCAGAGGAGGGATCGGGAGGATCCGCGGCAGGGACATCGTCCCGATCTGCATGGACCTGGCCAACCGCACCGAGAAGTACGGGTCATGACCCGTACAGGCTGAGCCTGGCGAGCAGGGTCCCTCCCGTCGTCACAGGGACCTCGGCCTCCGCGGACACAGAGGGTGTCCCATGCCCGTCTCCGATGCTTCCGGAAAGGTCCCCGAACACCAGGTCCAGGCGGTACGCCCTATCGCCCGAGAATGCCTCCAGGACATCAACGAGGTATTCCCTGACCCCCGGCTGACCGGTCGATAGCATGAGCGCGCAGAGGTCGGAGACCCTGACCGGCGTCCCGTCTCCATCCTCCACAAGGTCTGACATGCGGACCTCCGCGTCCAGGATCCCGTCCAGCATCGCGCCAGCGTCCCTCTCGTCGGCGCTCTCGCCTAGGCCCAGACCGATTGTAGCGTAAAGGGCCAGCATCAGGACCGCCGTGAAGATCACAGCGTCCATCAGGGCTACGAATCCACGGCGGTTCATATCGCCACCGCCACTTCGAACACCGCAGGCACCTCCCTTCCGAACTCGTCGGTGACTGTCCCCGGCACGGAGCGTGTGTACAACGCCCCATCCAGGGTCCCCACGGCGTAAGGGCCCGAGACTCCGCCGAACAGCGGGACTTCGACCATGACCGACACGCCCTCGCAACCCTGGGACCACATGAACCCCTCGATGTAGTCCATGAACCCGGGGACGAATGTGCCGTCCTCCAGCGTGCCTTGGAACCGGTCGGGGTCCAGGGACCCGGTCGGATCGGCCGTCGTGACGGTCGTCGTCGCCAGAGCGCCCATGAACCCTGTCAGAACTATCGTTACAACCATGAAGGCGACCATCGCCTCCATGAAGCCCGCATCTCCGGAGCTGTCCATCCTCATGGACGGTGCTCTGACCTCTTCGGGAATATAAAGGAGTCGCGTGCGGTCACGTCACAGGCCGCGACGGTACAGTCCGTAGGTGAAACCGCCGCACATCTCCTCGATCTTCGACCTGAGCTTCGGATCAGGACGCCTGATGTACTCCCCGAGCGCCTTCGCCAGCACCGGCGGGCGCTTCCTCAGGTCGATGCCCAGCGACATGACGCCGGACCTGCCCAGCTCCTCCACGCTGTCGAGCAGGAAGAGGTCCACGGAATTCAGGATGTGGGCGAAGCCGCGCTTGTCCCTGTAGACAGGGAAGGATGCCTCCTTCTCGTCCTTTATGGAGCCGCTGGCGAGTCCCGGATCGCGGGAGTACATGAGCTCCGTCCTTCCGAACGCCATGACCTCGAACCTCCCGGGACAGTGAGCGATCAGGTCGGAGACCTCGTTCCTGGAGAGCTCCACGGACAGGGTGGTCTGGTAGACGTCGAGAAGGAACCAGGAGTTGTAGCAGTTGAACACGCTGCTGGCGTATATGCGCGGGGAGTCCCTGCAGAGCCTGTACTGCCCGGGGCCATTGACCATGACCGGGCCTTCGGGGGACACCTCGTCCAGGGCGTCGAACCTGGGGAGGAGGTCGACGCACTCGACCCCCTTGGCGGAGCACATCTCCCTGGCCTCCTCGATCCTGTCCCCGTGCTCGAAGTAAACACGGTCCGCATACGGGAGGACCGCGTCCAGGGTCTTGATCGTGTTCACGTAGACGGAGTACTCCGGCCTCCTGGACCTGTGGGGCAGCTTGTCCAGAACCACGTCCTGGTGGTGCCTCGGAGTCTTGCCGTCTAGCTTCGGGGTGTTGCCGATGAGGTTCTTGACCACGTCGATGCGCGGGTCGTAAGTGCGGTATATCTGATACCTGCCGTCGGGTATCTTGAACGGGATCCTGATCGGGTCGGTCTCCACGACCTTGAAGCCTCCGACCTTCTCGTCGTCCCTGAAAATGGATATGCCGTCCTTCACGCCTATGGGCTCGTCCCCGTTCCACTGGAAGGAGCGGTCGCGGATCTCCACCTCGCCGAGATGGAACCCCCTGTTGTCCGGATAGAGCGACTGGACCGGCGACACGACACCGTCCAGATACCCGGTGCAGGTCCCGCGGTTGAAAACGGTCCTGAGCAGCTTGAGCGACTCCTGATAGTCCTCTGAGAAGTCCCCGTCCTCCGCCATGGAGTAGACCTTCGCGGACAGGTACGCGTATGCGGGGGACCTCATGCGGCCCTCGATCTTCAGCGATGTGACACCTATGTCCCTCAGGGCCTCGATGCGGTCGACCCCGAAGAGGTCGGCACAGCTGAGCAGATAACCCGATCCCTCGGCGGACTCGTAGCGCTTCCTGCACGGCTGGGCGCAGGAGCCGCGGTTGCCGCTGCGTCCACCCATGAAGCTCGACATCAGGCATCCTCCGGACATGCAGTAGCACAGGGCGCCCTGGATGAAGACCTCGGTCTCGATCGGCGAATCTGGGACTATGCGGGAGAGCTCCTCCATCGTGAGCTCCCTTGCCAGAACGGCTCTGTCGAAACCGTTCTCGGCACACCACTCCAGCCCCTCGAGGGAATGGATGCCCATCTGGGTGGAGGCGTGCTTGGCGATGTCGATGCCCTGAATGCACCTCATGAGGCCCAGGTCCTGGACCAGGACGGCGTCTGCGCCGATGTCCTTCAGGAACCTGACGAACGTCACCGCATCCGACATCTCCTGGTTCTTGACGGAGGTGTTGACGGTTACATGGACCCTCACGCCGTGGTCATGGGCGTAGTTAACCGCGCCCTCCAGCTGACGGTCGGTGAAGTTCCCGGCGAAGGCCCTCGCTCCAAAGTCCTTGCCGGCCAGATAGACGGCGTCACATCCCCCTTTGACGGCGGCCGCGAGTCCGTCGGGGTTCCCTGCAGGCGACAGTATTTCCACGCTTTCCCCATGGGAACCAGATTATAAGGATGATAGGGTCGGAATCGGGGGTACCCGGGAATCAACGTGACCGCACGGTGCCTCCTTTATCAACCTTCAGTAGGAAAGAGGCTCATGGAAGACGGAATCGACTTCCTCAGGGGTTTCATGAGGAATACGGAGACTGTGCGCGGTGAGCGTCAGGGGAACGTGCTGGTGATAGACTGCCGCGGATGCAGGCTCACGCCCGTCCCCGGCTCGGACGAGTGCATACGCTGCATGGTGGAGGCGATGTGCCGGACTGGCTCAGCGGAGAGGATAGTCCTCCGCACCGGGAGGGACATAGAGATTTCGGGGGCCGCTGGGAGAGCCATTCGTGAGGTGTCGTCGATCAGGAGATGGACATCCCCCGTCACCGACGGCCCCGCTAGATGCAGAGCGTGCCGGATGTCAAGGGAACGCGTCATGGCCGCCGCCTGGGCGGGGTTCCCGCGCAACGCCGTGTTCGAGGGACGTAAGGTCCTGAAGGGGAACCATCCCGGACGCGACGGATGCGCCGAGTGCGTGATGCGCACCTCCAGAGCGCTTGACCAGATGGATTCGGGGATCAGAAGGGTAGTCTCTGACATGGGGGAGCGGAGATGAGGATGAGGCTGCCGTCCTTCGGGGAGATATTCAGGCCTCCACCCGAGGGCGAGGAAGAGGGATACGACTGCGGGGAGTTCGGAATGGACCTTGACGGCGGATCCTGCCCACTGCCTGGGGAGCGCCCGAGGTCGTTCTCGTTCAAGCCCTCGGAGACTCCCGCGGAACGTGGAACCCCTTCGCCGCCGTCTGATTTCGCGGGACGGTTCGGGATGCTTGTCGCGAGGGACATGCGCACGAAGCCGTCGTACACGGACTGCTGGATTACCAACTCCTCCGACGGCCTGAAGCAGATTGCGTCGTACATGACCGAGCAGGGCAGCGTGCTGGTCGGGATGTCCGACGACGGAGAGGTGGAGTACAACCTCACGCCGCGGGAGTACGCCTATCCCGACGCCCTCAACGCCGTCGTCATGGACGTCATAGAGGGGATACGCGACAGGTACCGCGAGGAGGGCGGCCCGCTGGACAGGGACAGCGTGACCGGGATGGCCAGGTCCCTGCTCACGGACAGATACGAGGAGATCCGGCGTGTCTGCGGCCCCGAGGGCCTCGACGAGGTCGTCGGGGACATATGCTCCATAGCATACAGGCACTCGGTTGGAGCGGGCATCTTCGACGTGCTCCTCTCGGACCCCCACATCGAGGACGTGTACGTTGACGCACCCTGCGATAGGAACAGGGTGCATGTCACCATGAACGGGATAAACGGGCTGAACTCCCACATGCGCTGCCGCACCAACCTCATGGTGGAGGGCAGGGAGGTGGACAACCTGCTGAACATACTGAAGAGGGAGAGCGGACTCAGGTTCTGCCACAGCGACCCCGTGCTCGAGACCGACTTCGGGGATCACGACGCCAGGGTGACGGTGATAGGCTATCCCCTGAGCCCCAACGGGAACGCTGTCGCCATAAGGAAGCACTCTGTGCGCCCCTGGACCCTGTCCAGGCTAATCGCCAACGGCACTGTGGACCCCAGGACCGCCGGTGTGCTCTCCTACCTTGTGAACAGCCGCGCAACCATGCTCATATGCGGCGCCAGAGGGGCCGGCAAGAGCTCGCTGCTTTCGGCCCTGATGTTCGAGTTCCCCCTCAGTCAGAGGATCCTCACCATCGAGGACACGATCGAGCTCCCAGGAGAGGCCATGAGACGCCTGGGGTACAAGGTCCAGACCATCCTGGTCGACGAGAGGATGCGCGGAGACCAGCTGTCACGCTCGGACGAGGCTCTCAGGGTGTCGCTGAGGATGGGGGAGTCGGCGATCGTTCTGGGAGAGGTGAGGGGCGAGGAGGCGAGGACCCTGTACCAGAGCATGAGGGCGGGCCGTGCTGGAAGCGCCATAATGGGGACCATCCACGGCGATTCGGCGGAATCCGTGTACAACAGGGTGGTGTACGACATCGGCATCCAGCCTGAGGCGTTCATGGCCACAGACGTCGTGGTCACGCTGGGCACAGTCAGGGACCGCAGGACGGGACACCTCATCCGCAGGGTGAACGAGCTGGTGACGACCGGTGACAGGCCCGGAGACTTCGTGGACGTGTCTGACGCCGACGCCCTGTTCTCGTCCCCGGTAATGAGGAGGGCGATGCAGTCGTCCCAGGCCGGAAGGAGGGAGGCTGCCAAGGAGATCCGCGCCAGATCAATGCTGAGGGCGCACCTGGCCGAACTGGGCGCCAGGGACGAGAGGTTCCTCGGCCCGGAGTGGATCCTGGCCGCGAACGAGGCCGTGTCCTCCATGAGGAGGGACTCCCCGGCGGAGGCCGTCCTGGAGGAGTTCAGGCGCAGGACGGGGGCCCAGGAATGAGGCCAGACGTCATGAGGCTCGTGGACGAGGGGCCGACGGTCGTCGGGATGATCACGACCGCCGTGGGCTCCGGAGGGTCCCTCGACACCGCAATACGGGTTGTCGCGGAGGATGGACCGGGGCATTCGAGGACGCTGTTCTCCCATGCGGTCCGCATGACCGACACCAAGGGTGCGGGCAGCATCTCCGAGTCGCTTGTGGAGGAGGTGTCCAGGCTACCGGAGGACGCATCCGGGTACAGGAACGCCATCCTCCTGTGCATATCGGCGTCTGAGTCGGCCGATAGGGACGAGAGGCTCGGACTCCTGAGGGAGGCTTCGGACGTCGCCCTGGACTCGGTCCGGACCATGGGGGAGAGATACGGGTCCTCCCTCACGGTCCCGTGCATGTCGGTCTTCGGACTCGGGATAATGGTGCCGATGATCCTGATGTCCATCGTCCCCATGCTCGGCGTCGGCGGCCTCTTCGGTCACACCAGCATAGACAGCGGACTGATCGTGCTGACCACCCTCGTGCTCATACCCGCGGTGATCCTCCTCATCTCCGTGTGGATCCGCCGCGGGAACCCGTTCGCGTCGCAATCCCCGACATGTGACGGGCTCCGGTACGCGGCGCCCCTGGCGCTGGCACTGCCGCTGGCAGTGTTTCAGTTACACAGCGGAGGGGAGACGGAGGAGGTCATCCTGCTCTCCGTGGCCCCGGCGGCAGTTGTCACAGCGCTGCTGATGTTGTCCGACCGCCGCGCCGAGAGGAGACGTCGCGGATGCGAGCAGGGGCTCAGGGACTGCGTCTTCGAGCTGGGCAACCGCATGATGTCCGGGGAGAGCTTCGAGAGGGTGTGTGCGGAGACAGTGTCAGGAAGAGGCGAATGCGCCGAGGTGGGCGAACGCCTCGGACGCGAGATCGTGGTCTGCCGCGGCGACATCGCCTCCGCGGTGCGCAACGCGGTGTCTCCCATCTCTCAGGATGTGTCCAGGGCGTTCTGCGACATCCTGGGATGCTCCCTCCGCGACACCGAGGACGCGGGAAGGCTGGCAATGTCC
The DNA here is from genome assembly GCA_009911715.1 of Methanomassiliicoccaceae archaeon DOK. Lineage (NCBI taxonomy): Archaea > Methanobacteriati > Thermoplasmatota > Thermoplasmata > Methanomassiliicoccales > Methanomassiliicoccaceae > Methanomassiliicoccaceae archaeon DOK. The sequence goes on from CP047880.1 coordinate 1,047,336, forward strand.
CTGGGCAGACAGTTCCACAACAGCGACAACGTCCGCAGGGAGCTCGATTCCAAACTGAGGAGCATGGTCGACATGATGACCGGCACGGCGCTGCTCTTCGCACCTCTGGTCCTTGGGATGAGTGTGGCCATGCTCGGCCCCCTCTCGGAGATCGCGGGCTACCAGGATGTCGGTGACACCGTAGCCGTCCTCTCCGCGTACCTGGTTGAACTGTGCGGACTGATCGCCGTGCTGACCTCCGACCTGGGCGGCAGACCCGGGCTGCGCGAGGTCGTCTGGAGGTTCTCAACGATGGTCCCCGTGGCCCTCGTCGTGTTCACCGTGTGCAGCGGACTTGAGCTCTGACCTGGACAACCATCAATACCTATGACGGCGTTGTGGGTGGCATGACCCGCCGCCGGTGGTTGGCACTCGCAGCATCCATCTTCGCTCTGGCGCTGGCGCTCATGATCGCCGCACCGTTCATGGCACCCTACGGGACGTTCGTCGGCCTGGACGGGTCGGCGGCCAACATCGAGCACGGCTGGATGGGGCACGGCCCCGCAGGATTGGCGTACCTCATCGGCGACATCTTCTGCCACCAGCAGGAGACGAGGAGCTTCATCCTCAACGGGTCCCAGATGCCCGTGTGCATCAGGGACACCGGCATCCTGCTGGGCCTCGTCGCGGGATTCCTGGCATGCTGGCTCATGGAACGCCGGATGACGGACAGGAGGGTCGCAGTCATCGGTGCGGCCCTGGTCGCGGTCATGGCTGTGGAATGGTATGCCGAGGGGATGGTCGGCGACCTCCCGTGGATCAGGTTCGCCGCAGGCGCTGTCGGCGGTGCCGGCGCGGCATTCTTCCTGTCGTGGATGCTCTACCGCGACACCGAAAGCGATAATCCCGTCTGATGCATCCCCTCTCCCATGGCAAACGAGTGCGACACCGAGTTCTGGGAGGGGATGTCCGACGTGTACAGTGCGGACGATCAGGCGGATGCCCCGCAGAGGATAGTTGACAGGCTGTTCGACACGGGATCGATCACGGGGTCCGACTGCGTCCTGGAGGTCGGTGCCGGCCCCGGGACCTACTCTCTGCTCCTGGCGCACAGGGTGAGGATACTCGTCTGCATGGACTCCTCGGAGACCATGCTGGACAGGCTGTTCGCCAACAGGGAGGTCCTGGAGGGGTGCAGGGTCGAGAGGTTCCATCAGGACTGGGCGACGTACGAGCCCCGGAAGGGCTACGACTTCTGCTTCGCATCCCTTCTCCCGAGATCCGCGTCCGGTTCGTCCATGGAGAGGATGGAGGGTGCGGCGCGCAGAGGATGCGCCATAGTCTGCTGGGAGAGCAGATGGGGCGACACACTGACCGGAGAGGTGTCCCGCAGACTCGGGACGGACACCAGGCTTCCCGTCAGGGGCTCGACTTTCTACGAGGACTGGCTCTCTGACCACCACAGGGATTTCCACATCGAGAGGTTCCCCACCACTGCGTACAGGACGGTCCCTCTGCAGCAGCTCGTAGACTCCGAGGTCACGCGCTTCAGGATGTACGGGGTGGAGGGCGACGTCGCAGGGGCCGTCACCGACATACTGGCACCCGATACCGAGGACGGAGTCGTGAGGGTGAAGGCGGAGAACGTGCTCAGGCTGGTGAGGTGGGAGTGCCCTCAGGCGTGAGATGGGGGAAGTGAGGCGAGCAGGCAATTGATTCCTGACGCCGGCCAGTCCGGATATTCAAATTGAGGTGCACGGCTCTTCGTAGATTGGTGCAAACAGGGAACTGGACTTACTAGCTACCCGCCCCATGAAGGGATTTTGGAAAGGGGTTTTAAGCCTTGCGGGGACTCAGTCGCACTTCGTCCAGCCGCAGGACTTGCAGATGTTGCATCCGCCCTGGAACTCGAGCTCCGCCCCGCACTTGGGACAGGGGTTCTTGATCTCCCTTGGCTTCTCCTCGGGCTCGTCCTCGGGTATTCCGTGGATCTGGGCCTGCATCTCCTTGTACATGTCCGTGAGGGCCCATCCGACCGCCATCGGGCAGCAGGAGCCGAGACTCGTGTCCCTCTTGGTGTGGGTCCTGACCACGTAGGACGGGCAGGAGCCGCAGGACTTGAGCTGGTCCACGATGGCGTCGATGCCGCATCCGGACCTGGCGGCGAGGGAAATCATCCTAGAGAGACCGACCATGAAGTTGTTGCAGCCTCCGGTGGATCCCTTGTTGAGATAGGCCTCCATGAGCTCCCCGGTGTCGGGGTCGAAGAACGCGGTGCAGTGCAGGCTGCCGCAGCCGGTCATGAGCTTCCTCTTCTTGCCGACCACGTTGTCGCCGACCTTCTCAACGATTCCCCTCTTCTCGGGCTTCTCCTCGACCTTGGGCGCGGGAGCCGCCTCCTTGGACTTCTCCATCTCCTTCGTGGAGAGGATGCCGAGGCGCTTGCATCCGTCGCGGAACACCGTGACGCCCTTGCATCCCGACTCCCATGCGTACATGTAGATGTTGTAGACATCCGACTCGGGGAACTCCTCGGGGAGGTTCACCGTGGAGCTGATGGAGGCGTCGATGTGCCTCTGCCAAGTGGACTGCATGTCGATCCTCTGCCTGTAGTCCAGGTTCTGTGCGGTCACGAAGAAGTCCGGCAGGTCCTTCTCGTCCTTGATGTCCGGATGGGCGTCCATGTAGGCCTGGACGATGGGCGTGTAGACCTTGTAGAAGTCGTCGTGGTCCGAGAGCGAGGTGGTCCTCCTCTCGTAGGAGATGGCGAAGATGGGCTCTATGCCTCCCGAGATGCCGATCATGGTGGACAGAGTCCCCGTGGGCGCGATTGTGAGCAGCTGGGAGTTCCTCAGACCGTACTGGAGGACGAGCTCCCTGGTGGCCTCGGAGGCGTTCTCCTTGAAGAACGGGGAGTCCACAATCTGCTGGGGGACGCACTTGGGGAACATTCCCTGCTCCTTCGCCATGATGGCGGACTCGTTCAGGGCCGTGTCCATCATGAGCTTCCCGAGCTTGTCGCAGAAGTCGACGGACTCGGGTGTGCCGTACTTGTACCCGAGCATGATGAGCATGTCCGCCAGGCCCATGATGCCCAGGCCGATCTGCCTCCAGTTGCGGACCGACTCCTTCTGCTCCTCGAGCGGGTGCAGGGGGAGACCCTCGTCCAGGACGTCGTTGAGACCGCGCACGCAGATCCTGACAGCCTCGATGAACTCCATGACCTGGAACCTCCCCTCCTTGACGAAGGCGGCCAGGTTGATGCTTCCGAGAAGACAGCTGCCTCCCGCGGGGAGTGGCTCCTCGGCACAGGGGTTTGTCCCGGCGTAGGTGTAGTCGGGGAACTCGCTCAGCAGGTTCCACGATGAGATCCTGTCCCAGTAGAGACAGCCGGGCTCGCCGTAGTCCCAGTTGGCATGGCAGAGCTTCTCGAAGAACTCCGCCGCGTTCAGGTCCTTCCTGATCTTCTGGTTGCTCTCGGGACGGTCGAACTTCTGCGTGAACGGCTTCCTGTCCCTGACACACTCCATGAACTCGTCGGAGACCCTGATGGACATGTTCGCCTTGGTGACCCTCTCAAGGTCAGTCTTGACGGACATGAACTCCTCCAGGTCGGGATGATCGCAGGACATGGTGAGCATCAGGGCGCCGCGACGGCCGTGCTGACCGATCAGGCCTGTGACCATGGAGAAGAGATCTGTGAAGGAGACGGCGCCAGATGTCTCGGAGGCCGTGTTGTTGATCTTGGCTCCCCTGGGGGCGAGCTTCGAGATGTCGATTCCCGCTCCCCCTCCGTAGCTGAAGGTGCGGGCTAGCCTGCCGGCGGTCTCGAAGATGGACTCGATGGAGTCCTCGGGCGGCGTGAGGACGTAGCAGTTGGAGTATGTCACCTTGAGGCCGCTCTTGTAGAGTCCCCTGTTCGCCAGGATCCTGCCGCCGAAGAGGAACTTCTTCTCGGCTATCATCCTGCGGATGTCGGCGTTGCCGTTGCTGATGCGGTCAAGCCACTGGTCGAAGGTCTCGTTGTCATGACAGTACTTCTTGTTCCATATGTCGATGCCGAGCTGGTTGTCAGCACCGAGCCACTCCTCTACGTTCACTTTTCATCCCCCGTAATCGTCGTATTCGACTGAGCTCCCCCTCCATCCCGTCAGGGTATTTTATGCTCTCTGTCATAAGAATGATTTTTACATAGGTGTATACATCCAACTAGTGATTTCACCTTGTTATGAATGTATTTTTATTGTCATTTTGAGGTCTTTGATAATAAAATTGTGGTGTATCGAACGATTTCAGCCCGATTTTGAGCAAAATATGAACATATGTAATCATAATGAATATACAGTTAGATTATACATCCAATAACATAATTGATAACATTCTGACACAGAGCGGCATCCCTACAACGGACTGGCACATTCTGATCCTATCTTCATCAGAGGCCTTTCGCTCCTCTCCATAAGGCATCGCTTCAACAGGGGTTCTCCGTTATATTGTATTTTTTTATACATCAGTAAACAGTAATAGTCATTAAATACCATTTTAATGATGTAGTAGCATAAGAGGCGAATCAATGTACAGCCCAACGAACGAAGAGACGGAGAGATTCTCCGCTGAGGGATACGGCGCGATACCCGTGTCCCGCACCGTGCTGGCGGACATCAGGACCCCGATCGAGGTTCTGAGAACGCTCATGGGGGTGGACAGCCACTGCTACATCCTGGAGAGCGTGGAGAACAGACAGCGCTGGGGAAGGTACACGTTCCTGGGCTTCGACCCCATTCTTGACATAGTATGCTCCGACGGGAGGACGGAGATCAGGGAGAACGGGGACACGAAAGTGCACGAGGGCGACCCGACGGAAGTCATCAGGGAAGTCGTCTCCAGATTCAGGAGCCCGAGGATCGAGGGCATGCCACCGTTTACCGGAGGACTCGTCGGATACTTCTCCTACGACTACATCAAGTACGCCGAACCTTCGCTCAGAATCGACGCCAGGGACGACGAGGGATTCGAGGACGCCGACCTGATGCTGTTCGACAAGGTGATAGCCTTCGACAACTTCAGACAGACCATCACGGTCATAGTGAACATGATTCCCGGCCTGAGGGGGTACGATGAGGCCTGCGGACTCATAGACAGAATAATCGACCTGATCAGAGAGGGCAGGATCGGCGAGCATCAGCCGTTGAAACTGGGTTCAGACTTCGTCCCGATGCATTCTGAGGAGCGCTACTGCGAGATGGTGGACGCCGCCAAGAAGCGCATAAAGGAGGGGGACATCTTCCAGGTCGTGCTCTCCAACCGCCTGGAGGCGGAGATGGAGGGCAGCCTCCTGGACGTTTACAGGGTCCTCAGGACCACCAACCCCTCCCCCTACATGTTCTACTTCTCCGGCAGCGACATCGAGGTCGCAGGAGCGTCCCCCGAGACGCTTGTCAAACTCAAGGGCGGGGTGCTCCACACCTTCCCGCTGGCGGGGACTAGACCCCGCGGCCGCACCGACGAGGAGGACCGGAGGCTCGAGAGGGAGCTTCTCTCCGACGAGAAGGAGCTGGCCGAGCACAACATGCTCGTGGATCTGGGGAGGAACGACATCGGGAAGGTGTCGGAGTTCGGATCGGTGAAGGTCGAGAAGTACATGGAGATCGAGAGGTTCTCCCACGTGATGCACATAGGCTCCACCGTCAAGGGGGAGATCCGCAGCGACATGGACGCCCTGGACGCGATCGAGGCCGTCCTCCCCGCAGGGACGCTCTCGGGCGCCCCGAAGCTCATGGCCTGCAGCATCATCGACGAGCTGGAGGACTGCAAGCGCGGGATATACGGCGGGGCCATCGGATACATCGACCTGACCGGGAACATGGACGTCTGCATCGGCATCAGGATCGCGTACAGGAAGAACGGCAAGGTCTTCGTCAGATCGGGCGCCGGGATCGTGGCGGACAGCGTCCCCGAGAACGAGTACCGCGAGTGCATGAACAAGGCCAGGGCGGTTGTCGAGGCCGTCCGCACAGCTGCGGGGGGATTGGAATGACCACCGTCATCGTAGATAACTACGACAGCTTCTCCTACAACCTGTACCAGGCCATAGGGGCCATCGACCCAGACGTGACCGTCGTGAGGAACGACGAAGTCACCGTCGGGGAGCTGGCGTCCATGGGCGCAGACAGGATAGTCCTGTCCCCGGGGCCCGGGAGGCCTGAGGACGCGGGGATCTGCGTGGAGGCCGTCAGGGAGCTCCGCGGCACGGTGCCCATCCTCGGCGTGTGCCTTGGCCACCAGGCCATATGCGTCGCCTACGGCGCCACCGTCACCTACGCCCCGAGGCTGATGCACGGGAAGAGCTCGGAGATAACCGCGGACATCAGTTCCCCGCTGTTCGAGGGAATCGGAGATCGCACCACGGTAGGCAGGTACCATTCGCTGGCGGTGGACCGCGACACCCTGCCGTCCGGACTGAAGGTCACCTCCGAGACCGACGAGGGCGACGTGATGTCCGTGGAGGACCCCGCAAGGAAGGTGTTCGGGGTGCAGTTCCACCCCGAGTCCATCCTGACACCAGAGGGGCCCAGGATGATCGCCAACTTCATGGGGGTGAGGATGTGACCGTCGTTACTGACGCGCTTCTGAAGCTGTCCAGGAGGGAGGACCTGACATTCGACGAGGCCAGAGGCGTGATGGACTGCATCATGAGCGGGGAGTGCACGCCGACCCTGATCTCATCGTACCTCACGGCTCTGACCGTGAAAGGGGAGACCGTGGACGAGATCGCAGCTTCTGCGACCGAGATGAGGGCCCACGGACTGAAGCTCCCCGGCGACCACTCCGACGCGCTGGAGATCGTGGGCACCGGAGGGGACCGCTCGGGATCGTTCAACATCTCCACCACATCCGCGTTCGTCGTGGCCTCCTGCGGGGTCCCCGTTGCCAAGCACGGGAACAGGGCCGCGAGCAGCAGATGCGGAGCAGCCGACGTCCTCGAGGCGCTGGGGGCTGTCATCGACATGCCCCCGGAGAGGACCCAGGCCATCCTCCAGGAGTGCGGGTTCGGCTTCATGTTCGCCCAGAGGTACCACACCTCCATGAAATACGTCGCCCCGATAAGGAAGGAGCTGGGGTTCAGGACCGTGTTCAACATCCTGGGGCCGCTCACGAACCCCGCGGCGGCCGGGAGCCAGCTGTCGGGCGTATACTCCAAGGCCATGATCACGCCGATGGCGAGGGTGCTCTCGAAGCTTGGGGTGAGGAACGCCATGGTGGTGTACGGCGTCGACGGCCTGGACGAGATCTCCGTGTCGGACATCACGCTGTGCACGGAGGTGAGGGACGGCAGGCTGCAGGACTACGTCATATCCCCGGAGGACTTCGGCATCAAGAGGCACCCCCATGACGACCTGCTCGGCGGCGGGCCCGTGGAGAACGCCGCGATCACACGCGCCGTGCTCTCTGGACAGAAGGGTGCGAAGAGGGACGCCGTCCTCCTCAACGCCGGAGCCGGACTCTACACCGTCGGTAGGACCAAGTCGATAGACGACGGGATGGAGATGGCCGCCCAGGCGATAGACTCCGGGAAGGCCCTGGAGACTCTGGACAGGTACGTCGCGCTCACGGGGGCGATGCGATGTCGACCATACTTGACAGCATCGTCGCGGACACCCGCCTGAGGGTGAACTTCGAACGCACCGTCAGACCCATCGACGAGGTGATGGAGGGGAGCCGCATCCGCCCCAGGCGCACCGGGTTCCCATTCGAGAGGGCGCTGGCGTCCGAGGGCATGTCGCTGATCTGCGAGGTCAAGAAGGCCTCCCCCTCGAAGGGCGTCATCAGCGAGGACTTCCCGTACATGGACATCGCCAGGGAGTACGCCTCGGCGGGAGCCTCGGCGATATCCGTCCTAACCGAACCGAGGTACTTCCGCGGAGAGGACAGGTTCCTGGAGGAGATAGCGGACTCGGTCGACACGCCGGTGCTCAGGAAGGACTTCGTGATCGACGAGTACCAGGTCTACCGCGCCAGGGAGATCGGGGCATCCGCCGTCCTGCTGATAGCCTCGATCCTTAACGACACACAGCTGGCCGACTACCGCGAACTGGCCGAGTCGCTGGGGATGTCTGCCCTGGTTGAGACGCACAACGGGGACGAGGTGGAGAGGGCCGTCTCCAGCGGCGCCGGGATCATAGGGGTCAACAACCGCGACCTGGCCACGTTCAACGTCGACCTGGGCAACAGCCTGCGCCTCAGGAAGAGGATCCCCGAGGGGATCGTCTGTGTCTCAGAGAGCGGGATATCCGGCGCCGAGGACGTACGTCTGCTCCGCGACGCTGGATTCGACGCTGTGCTTGTCGGAGAGGCGTTCATGCGCAGCCCGGACAGGAGGGCGCTCATGGAGGCCATGAGGTCATGACGCTGGTCAAGATCTGCGGACTGACCCGCCCCCGGGACATCGAGGCCGTCAACGCCCTGATGCCCGACATGGCAGGATTCGTGTTCTACAGACCGAGCCGCAGGTGCGTGACGAGAGAGACCGCCCGGGAGCTGGGCTCCATGCTCGCCCCATGCATAGTCAAGGTGGGTGTATTCGTGGACGAGGACCCGCTGGTGATAGCCGATCTCGTCGGATCCGGTGTCATCGACGCGGTTCAGCTCCATGGAGTGGAGGACAGCGCGTACATCCACGGGCTCAGACGTCTCGTCGACGCACCGGTGATCAAGACGTTCCTCGTCAGGGACGTCGAGGACGTCGAGGCCGCAAACCGCTCGGACGCGGACTGCATCCTCCTCGATGCGGGCATGGGCTCCGGCAGGACCTTCGACTGGTCGCTCCTGGGTGGCATGGAGCGGGACTACATCCTCTCCGGAGGACTGAACCCGGGGAACATCCGCGACGCGGTGGAAATGCTTCATCCCTATGGCGTCGATGTCAGCTCCGGGGTGGAGACCGACGGTAGGAAGGACCCCTCGAAGATGTCGACCTTCCTCGAGACCGTTCACAGATGCACATCATCATGGGCCCGAGGCCCTCCACCTGGAGTCCTTGGAAGCATCCGGCACCGGAGAATATCGGAACTGTTGGGAGTATGTTCATCCTTCTGTCGCTGGTGTCCAGGGGCAATCCATGATTAACCTCCGTTCCCATTATCGGAAAGATGGACGAATCCGACCCCGCGAATGAGTACAACCGCAGCTTGGTCGACTGCCTGTCCGACCCGTACAGATGCCAGCTGTTCGTGGAGATCCTTCGTGGAACATGCTCCAAGGCCAGCGAACTCCACATGAAATGCCCCAACATCCCCCGTGCGACGATGTACCGCCATCTCAAACGCCTCACTGAGGACGGACTGATAGAGGTGGTAGACGAGGTCAAGAAGCGCGGTACGGTGGAACGCACCTATGCTCCCGTCAGAAGGGTCTTCGAGGACATGGAATCAGCCCTCCGGGAAAACCCTTCGGAGATGTACTACTCCATGTTCCTGCAGTTCGTACTGAGCTTTGTGCAACAGTTCCGCGAGTACTGCGACGATCCCGATGCGGACCTAGCCCGCGAATGCGGATTCTCCATGGGCCCCGTGCTCGCCACCGACGAGGAAATCAACGGTGCCCTGAGGGAGGTCGCGGACATCATCAGAAGACTCGGTGAGAACCAGCCTGCTGAGGGTCGCAAGTACCACACTGTCGGCCTCATCCTATCCCCTCCGCATTCCTGAAATCATTCTTAGACAATTAGTATCAAAGTTGGATTAACACTTAATAAATACAGAAGCGAGATACCATGGTAACCGATGACCATGGATGGAAATCGGCATACTGGCAGCATCCTCTGCATAGAGGGTTTGTCCAAGACGTACAGGGGCGGCAAGAAGGCCGTGTCCGACCTCTCTCTGGAGGTGCGTCCTGGAGAGATACACGCGTTCATCGGACGCAACGGAGCCGGAAAGACCACGACTCTCAGAGCCGTTGTCGGACTGATGGACTTCGACGAGGGGACCATCACAATCGACGGACACTCCATCAGGGATGAGCCCGTCCTGTGCAAGAAGTCGTTCGCTTACGTTCCGGACAATCCCGACCTCTATGACTACATCTCCGGGATGCAGTACCTGGACTTCGTCTGCGACGTTTACGGTGTGTCAGAGAAGGACCGTCGCGAGAGGATTGACGGACTGTCTGCCGCGTTCGGGCTCCAGAACGAGCTGGGCAACATGATCGGCTCCTACAGCCACGGCATGAAGCAGAAATTGGCGATAATCGGCGCCCTTTCACACGATCCCAAACTTCTGATCCTGGATGAACCGTTCGTCGGCCTCGACCCCGAATCAACCCACGTCCTGAAGACCATGATGCGCAGGATGTGCGATTCCGGATGCGCGGTGTTCTTCTCCACCCACGTCCTTGATGTGGCCGAGAGACTTTGCGACACAGTTTCCGTGATAAAATCGGGAAGACTGGTCGCATCCGGGAGCATGATTGATGTCCGCGGGGAGGGAACCCTCGAAGACGCTTTCCTGGAGTTGATGGCCGATGGCCAGCGATGTGGCTTCTCTTTTGAAGATACAGCTCTCCGAGGAGCTGCGTCTGGGAACGATCTCTCACAGAGGGGCTGGAAGCCGCGATGCCCTGACCTATCTGGCGTCGGTCGTTGTGGTGGCCCTCGTCTTCGGCTTCATGATGTACATGTTCATGAACTCCCTTGCTTCGGCGGGATACGTCGAACAAGTCCCGCTCGTGACCGCTTTCGTGTCCATGTCGGCGGCTCTTGGGATCTCATTCTTCAGGGGATCCCATGCATTCGTGTTCGGTGACTACGACCTGGTGATGTCTATGCCCATCAAATCATCCGATGTCACCCTGTCACGCTTCCTCTCCGTGTACATAGTGAGCGCTGCCGTATGCCTGTACCTCTCATCGATAGGGATGGCGTCCACCCTGGGCCACCTCTCATCCGCATCTATGGTCATGTTCCTTGCATCGATGCTGATCGGGGCCCTGATTCCTGCCTCCATCGGTTCAGCCGCAGGGACTTTGGTAACGAGGATCGGTTCAGGATCATCGAACAGGGGCGCATTCTCCATCGTCCTGCTGATTGCAATCGTGGCGTTCATCGTGGTGTTGACGGGTTCCATGACCGGAGCCTCAGGAAACACAGATGTTCTTCAATCCCTGATCGGCATCATTTCCACATACTGCCCTCCGGCCGCATGGGTCGCGGGATGGGCCGGACCGGACGCGGAGAGTGTTGCGAAGCTTCTGATCGCATCGACCGTCTCATCCGCCGCCGTCGTTCTCGCCGCCTCCAGATACATCAGGAAGCTGAACTCGGAATCCGTATCGAGAAGTCACAGGGCATCCAGATCGGACCCGCATGTCAGGAGCCGCCTGTATGCGATGTACCGCAGGGACCTCTGGCGTTACGTGTCCAGCAGGGTGTACATCACCAACACCGCGATAGGTATGCCCCTGCTGGTGGTCCTGTCCTATATGATGGGGTATTCGGACTCCCTGGAATCCTCCGACGGACTGGGGCAGATCATGCCTTACCTGGTATCTTCCCTGCCGTTCTTCGTCTCGTTCTTCATCGGAACCTCTTCCACCACCGCCGTGTCGCTTTCGATGGAGGGGTGCTCTCGCTGGATTCTCGGAACAGCCCCTCTGAGGCCCTGGGACATCTTCCTCCCGAAGATTCTCGTTAACCTCACCCTGATCCTCCCGATGGAGTTCCTGAGCATCGTGATACTAGCCGCAGGGATGGATGTGTCTGGCGTCGAACTCGTCCTCCTGGTTGCCGTACCAACGGCTTACGCCCTGTTCATTCCGGCTCTCGGGATGGTCATGAACATCCGCTATCCGAGATACGACTGGAGCAGTGAATACTACGCGGTCAAGGGCGGATCGGTGTCCATGCTGGGAACCCTTGGGATAGGGCTGGGATCGGTCATGGTCCCGTTGATCGTTTCGGCCACGTTCAATGGATGGTCGACCGTGGTCATGACGATGGTTGCGATCGCGGTGCTGATCGCGGCCGCCGGATTGTACTCATATCTGAGGACAACGGACCTGTATCTATATTGAAGTCCGCCAGGGCAGGGAATACATCGAGAACACTGAAGCCCCCCCCCCGCGGGGTGCGATGCCTGGGACGGGTACCGCATCCCGCGGACTGAACCCGTTTCGATGGATGTGCGGAATCCCCGCCATAGTGCCCACTCGGGAAAACGGTGAACCATCCCCGTGTACTGAGGTTTGGCTGTGAAAATGGCCTCAGGCTCTGTCCAGCTCCGCCCTCATGTTCCTGACGTACTCCGCCACATACGGAACGGAGTCCCTCCCGTGCTCGGCGATGATCCTCACGATCGCGGAGCCCACGATTGCTCCGTCGGCGAAGTCCGTCATCCTCCTGGCCTGCTCGGGGGTCGAGATCCCGAACCCGATGGCACAGGGGATGTCCGTCGCCCTCCTGACGGCGGCGACCATCTCCTCCAGGTTGGAGCTGAAGGATGTGCGGACGCCTGTGACCCCCATGGACGACACGATGTAGATGAAGCCCTCAGCCTCCGAGGCGATCATCGAGATTCTGTCCTCGGACGTGGGCGCTATCATGGAGATGAGTTTGACGCCGTGCTTTGTGCAGTACGGCTGGAGGTCCTGCTTTTGCTCGTACGGCATGTCCGGGACGATGATCGCGCATATACCCGCCCTGCGGCAGCGCTCCAAGAACATGTCCGGACCGTAGACGAATACCGGGTTGATGTACGTCATCACAAGCATCGGGACGTCCAGGTCGGTGCGCACGCGTTCGGCCATGTCGAAGATGTCGTCGGTGGTGACTCCGGAGGACAGCGCCCTGACGTCCGCCCCCTGGATGACGGGACCCTCCGCGATGGGGTCCGAGAACGGGATTCCCAGCTCGATCAGGTCGGCACCCGCCTCGGCCATGGCCCTCACAAGACCCTCCGTGGTCTCGATGTCCGGGTCGCCGCAGGTGACGAACGGTATGAACGCCCTGTGCGAGAACACCCTCTCCAGGTCGTGGGTGTGGTCAGTCATGTATGTCCCTCCCCCTGTACCTGGCGATGGCGGCGACGTCCTTGTCGCCGCGACCGGAGAGGTTCACCACGATGATGTCGTCCTTGGACATCGTCGGGGCGAGCTCCCGGGCGTACGCCACCGCGTGCGCGCTCTCGATGGCGGGGATGATGCCCTCGGTCCTGGACAGGTACTCGAAGGCGTCCACGGCCTGGTCGTCGGTTATCGCCACGTACTCCGCCCTGTCTATGGCCTTGAGGAAGGCATGCTCCGGACCGATCCCCGGGTAGTCGAGCCCCGCGGAGATCGAGTAGACAGGCGCGATCTGCCCGTACTCGTTCTGGCAGAACAGGGACTTCATGCCGTGGAAGATGCCGGTGGTGCCCTTCGTCATGGTGGCGGCGTGCATGTCTGTGTCGACTCCCTTCCCGGCGGCCTCGCAGCCCACCATCCTTACACCGGGGTCGTCGACGAACTCGTGGAAGAGGCCGATGGCGTTGCTGCCTCCGCCGACGCAGGCGACCAGGCAGTCTGGGAGACGTCCCTCCGCCTCCATCATCTGCCTCCTGACCTCCCTGCCTATGACGCACTGGAACTCGCACACCATCTCCGGGAACGGGGCGGGACCCATCACGGTCCCGATGACGTAGTGGGTGTCGGAGACGCGGTTGGTCCACTCCCTGAGCGTCTCGTTGACGGCGTCCTTGAGAACGCCCGTCCCGGATGAGACCGGATGGACCTTGGCTCCCAGGAGCTCCATCCTGTAGACGTTGAGGGCCTGCCTCTCGACGTCATGGGCTCCCATGAACACCTCGCACTCCAGTCCGAGATAGGCGGCGAGAGTCGCGGTCGCGACACCGTGCTGCCCCGCACCCGTCTCGGCGATCACCCTGGTCTTGCCCATCCTCTTGGCGAGGAGGCACTGGCCGATGACGTTGTTGATCTTGTGGGCGCCGGTGTGGTTCAGGTCCTCCCTTTTGAGATAGACCTTGGCACCGCCGAGATCCTTGGTCATCCTGTCGGCGTAGTAGAGCATGGACGGCCTTCCGGTGTACTTCCTGTTGAGATCGTCGACCTCCCTCAGGAAGTCGGGGTCCTTGATGTACCTGTGATACGCCTCGTCGAGCTCTATCACCGCGTTCATCAGCGTCTCCGGGACGTACTGTCCCCCGTATTCTCCGTAAATGCCGCCATCTCCGGTCATGTCTTTCAGGGATGATTATCGCCAGGCACTATTTCAATATATTGTTCATTGATGAACAATATTATACAATAATTCCCATGTCCCGTGTGTCGGAGCACGGGAGGAAAGGTGACGGGGCATCGCCCCGCAGTTGCGACGCCCGCTCAGGCGGTGAGGATCTGGGAATTGGTGTAGGACAGGGTCCAGCTGACCTGCAGGACGCCGTCGGCGCCGAACATGGAAGTGTCACCTGATTGTGCGTAAAACAAAGTTGCCGGGGATAGGCCGTCGGTTCCTTGAGGCTCACTGGCCCTGATCAGGCGGCCCCTGCATCGATAGGGCCACCTTCATGACCCCGTCGGACCTGGAGGCGAACAGCTCGTAGGCCGACTCCACGTCACCGAACGGGAACCTGTGGGTGACGAGCACGGACGGGTCGATCGCACCCGATGATATCAGGTCCATCAGCTCCCTGCAATGGGACGCGTCCACCCCTCCGGTCTTGAACACAAGGTTCTTCCCGTACATGTCCGGGAGCGGCAGGATCTGCGGCTCCTCGTACATCGCGACCACGACGACGGTGGCATTGGGGCGGGCGATCCTCCAGGCCATCTCGAAGGTCCCCCTGCCTCCGGCGACCTCCATCACCGTGTCCGCACCCCGGCCGTCGGTCATGGAGCGCAGAACCTCCGCCGGATCCTCCTCCGTTGGGTCCACGACGGCATCCGCCAGACCGTGGGCAAGCGCGAACTCCAGGCGCGAACGGTCGGTGTCGATCATCACGATGGCCCCCGGTCCAAGAGGACGACAGCACATGGCGGTGCACAGACCGGTCGGACCGGCACCTATGATGGCCACCACGGAGCCATCCTCGATGTCCCCGATGTCGGCCGCCCAGTATCCGGTCGAAAGAAGGTCGCCGGTGAAGAGAGCCTGCTCGTCGGAGACCCCGTCCGGGATGGGTGTCAGGCCGTTGTCAGCATAGGGGATCCTGGCGTACTCCGCCTGTCCGCCGTCGATGCGGCATCCCAGTGCCCATCCTCCCGCGGGATCGGTGCAGTTGTTCACCCATCCCCTGCGGCAGAAGAAGCACTCGCCGCAGTAGGTCTCCACGTTGACGGCGACCCTGTCGCCCGGCGAGACGCCGGTGACTCCGTCGCCGACCTCCTCCACGACACCCACGAACTCGTGCCCGACGATGGTTCCCGGAACCGCCCTGGGGACTGCGCCGGCGCGTATGTGGAGGTCGCTGGTGCATATCGATGCCGTCGTGACGCGGACAATTGCGTCCTTGGGATCCCTGATCACCGGCCTCGGCCTCTCCTGGACCTCGAACCTGCCTCTCTCGACGAACACGACGGCTTTCATGAGCGGCTAATCGGGGATGCCGATATATGAGTGGTCCTGTCGCCTGGACCCGTGTATGCTTCCATCTCAATAGGGTCGCCGCCGCTGATGCCGTCATCTGGACATCGTCGGGACCCGACGTTGGCACCGTCGATTCCGTGGAACAGATTAATATAGAACCGCCGTCTATCTCGTCAACAGCACAGTCGAGGACGGTGCCAGTTTTCCCATTCACTAGGAGAATGACCAATGACAGCCGAGGACGCTCTTAAAACCGGTACTACGACAATCGGAATCAAACTCAAGGACGGGGTCATACTCGCCTCCGACCAGAGGGCCACGATGGGCAACCTTATCGCCCACAGCCACGTCCAGAAGGTCTACCAGCTGGCAGACAACATCGGCATGACGATCGCCGGAGTCGTCGGCGACGCCCAGCTCATGGTCCGCTTCATGCAGAGCGAGATCTCCATCTACTCCATGAAGAAGGGAGCCCCCATGTCCGTCACCGCCGCCGCCACCCTCGTCGCCAGCGTCATCCGCCAGGGATTCTACCTCGGACTCATCGTCGGAGGATACGACAAGACCGGCGGACACGTCTTCAGCATCGACGGTGCAGGCGGATACATCGAGGACAACTACATGTCCGTCGGATCGGGATCCGTGTTCGCGCTCGGCTCGCTCGAGGGCAACTTCAAGGAGGGCATGTCCAAGGACGAGGGCATCGACGTCGCGATCGCCGCCCTCAACTCCGCCAGGAGGAGGGACAACTGCACCGGCGACGGGATGCTCGTCTCCTACATCGGGCCCTACGGCTACGAGGAGATCCCCGTCGAAGAGATCAAGTCAAGATGCGAGGCCATGGGCTTCGCGTTCCCGAACTGAGTTCGGTTCACCAAACCCCTTCCAAACGTTTTCCATTCTAAACCGGTTCTGAATTCAATTGACGAAGCTGGATTCCCATGAATGTCGACAGACTGTTCGAGACCCTCACCGAGGAGGTGAAGAGGAACATGCCCCCGGACATTAAGATCAAGGAGATCAAGTTCGAGGGGCCGCTCGTGGTCGTCTACACCGACGACTACGAGAAGATATCCGCCAACGACTCCGTAGCCAGGACGCTCGCCCAGACCATCCACCGCAGGGTGGACATCCGTCCGGACCCCGCCAACCTGGAGGACCCGAAGACGGTGGAGGCGAAGATCAGGGGCATGATCCCGGAATCTGCCAACATCTTCGACATCAACTTCATCGAGGAGACAGGCGAGGCGCTGATCGAGGCCGTCAACCCCAACGAGGTCGTCGGCAAGGAGGGACAGCTTCTGGCCGACCTGAGGAAGGAGTCCGGATGGAACGTGAAGGTCATCCGCGCACCCCCGATACCGTCCAAGACGGTCTCTGACGTCAGGGGATACCTCAGGGCCAACCACGACGAGCGTCAGGAGATGCTCACCAGGGTCGCCAGGAGGCTCGCTAGGCCCAAGCTCGACGGCGAGCAGTGGGTCAGGGTCACCGCCATGGGAGGGTTCAGACAGGTCGGGAGGTCCTGCTCCCTGCTCACCACGAGGGAGAGCAAGATCCTCATCGACTGCGGACTGGACCCCAGCTCCGAGAACACCCCCTACTTCGGCATCCCCGAGGTCCAGCCTCTGGACGACATCGACGCCGTCGTCATAACCCACGCCCACCTGGACCACTGCGGAACCCTGCCGGCGCTGTTCAAGTACGGCTACAAGGGGCCTGTGTACTGCACCCCGCCCACCAGGGACCTCATGGCCCTGCTCCAGCTGGACAACATCAAGCTGGGATTCGGCGAGAACAAGAAGACCCCCTACGAGGCCCAGCACGTGAGGCAGGAGATCCTGCACACCATCACGCTCAAGTACAACGAGACGACGGACATCGCCCCTGACGTGAGACTCACATTCCACAACGCGGGACACATCCTCGGATCCGCCATCGCCCACTTCCACATCGGCGACGGACTCCACAACGTCGCCTTCTCCGGGGACACGAAATACGAGAAGACTTGGCTTTTCAACCCCGCCACCAACAGGTTCCCCAGGCTGGAGACCCTGGTCATCGAATCCACCTACGGTGGGCACAACGACGTCCAGCCGTCCAGGGCCGATGCGTCCGAGCAGCTCGGACAGTACCTGCAGCAGGCGTCCGAGCACGGCGGCAAGGTGCTCGTGCCCGTCTTCGCGGTCGGAAGGTCCCAGGAGGTCATGCTGGTCATCGAGGAGCTCATGCGCAACGGTCGCATCCCCAAGATGCCCGTCTACCTCGACGGTATGATCTGGGAGGCCACCGCCATCCACACCGCGTACCCAGAGTACCTGAACAGCCAGCTCAGGACGCAGATCTTCCAGCAGAACGAGAACCCGTTCCTCTCGCCCATCTTCAAGAGGGTCGAGACCTCCGACATGAGGGAGGAGATCTGCCACTCGCCCGACCCCTGCATCGTTCTCGCCACGAGCGGTATGATGTCCGGAGGCCCCGTCATGGAGTACTTCCGCGAGTGGGCGGACGACGAGAAGAACTGGCTCCTGTTCGTCGGATACCAGAGCGAGGGAAGCATCGGAAGGACCATCCAGAGGGGAAGGTCCGAGATCACGATGAACATGCGCGGGAAGCCCATCAACCTCAAGATCAAGATGCAGAGGGAGACCGTGGACGGTTTCTCCGGTCACTCCGACAGGAAGCAGCTCATGAGGTACATCTCGTCCCTTGAGCCCAAGCCCGACAAGATCATCATCGGACACGGGGAGGACAGGAAGTGTACCGACCTCGCCTCGTCGATCTACAAGAAGTTCGGCATCGAGACCAAGGCTCCGCTCAACCTCGAAACCATCAGGCTCAGATGAGCCTCAATCCCGGCGGAATCCCCGCCGGGCCTTTGTATTACAGATGAGAATCCAAGGTGGCGGCCGGCTAGCCCGACCGCCGTTTTCAACTGTTTCACTCGTCCTTCTTCCGTCTGAGCAGCAGGGTCGCCGCGAAAGCGACCGCTAGAGCCGCGGCCGCCAGTAACTTTCCGTTAATTAATTCACCTCTTTAGGTTCGTTAAACAAATCGGGTTACGGGATTAAAAGTGAACACCTAACAGAAGAGCGTAAAAGGAGAGGTTTTGACCCCGCCCGAAGGCGGGGTATGGGTTAATCACCAGTTGGTGGCCCTGACCTCGAAGAAGGACTGGGCGTGCTTGCAGACGGGGCAGACTGCGGGAGCCTCCTCGCCGACGTGGATGTATCCGCAGTTGCGGCATTTCCACATGGTGACCTTGTCCTTCTTGAAGACCACACCGGTCTCGATGTTCTTCAGAAGGTCGAGGTACCTCTGCTCGTGGGTCTTCTCGATTCCACCGACGGCCTCGAAGAGTGCGGCGATCTCGGTGAATCCCTCCTCCCTGGCGGTCTCGGCGAACTCCTTGTACATGGTGGTGTACTCGTAGTTCTCTCCGGAAGCGGCGTCCTTCAGGTTCTCGATGGTCTTGGGGACCTTGTTGTCGTGGAGGGCCTTGAACCAGAGCTTGGCGTGCTCCTTCTCGTTCTCCGCGGTCTCAAGGAAGATGTCAGCGATCTGCTCGTATCCCTCTTTCTTGGCCTGGGAGGCGTAGTAGGTGTATTTGTTCCTGGCCATGGACTCGCCAGCGAAGGCGGCCTGCAGGTTAGCTTCAGTTTTGGATCCTTTGAGTTCCATGATTCAACCTCTGAATCAACAAGAGGAATCGAAGGTATATAACAATATTCAACGGCGTTACGTTAGTCTACATCTGTTAATAAATTTTATATAGTAAGATAGGAGACCCTAAACAAATCGAGGGCCTCCGAAGTCCGGGATCAGCGCTTGAGCTTGCCCATTATCCCTTTCCTCTTGAGGTTCCCGTCCCTGTCGAACTTCTCCCTCATGAGCTTGTCGTAGTTCTTCCGGAGGTTCATGTCCCCCGGCTTTACGGACATGAGGTACTCCAGTTCCGACTTGGCCTTCTCGTAGTCCTTCACATCGTTGAGCAGGAGCACCGTGTAGTTCAGATGGTAGTCGTAGTTCTTGGGATCCATCGCGATGGCCTTCTCGTAGTACTCCCTGGCGCGGTTGAAATCGGTGATCTGATGCCTGAGGAACCTGGCATACTGGTTGTACATCTCCGCGGACGGCTCCAGCTCCAGGATCCTCTGGAACTTCTCGTCCGTCTCCTTGTTGTACTTCTTGTGCTTGGAGAGGACCGTCACCGCCGCCTTGAGGGCGTCCACGTTGTCGGGCTCGAGGTCCAGGATGACGTCCAGCTGCATCATCCCGTACTTCATGTCGTCCAGCTTGTGGATGATGATGTCCGCGAGCAGGAGCCTGGGCTTGGTGTTGTGCGGATCCGTGCGCAGATACGCCTCCAGGGTGTCGACCGCTCCCTGCGCGTTCCCGCTCTCGGCCTGTCTCTTCGCCTTGCTCATGGCCTCGTACGCCGCATCGCTCATGAGCCTCCGGAACGTGTCCCAGTAGTTAAGGGGGTCGTTCGTTCCTTCGAGGACAGGGATATAAGGCCACCTTCCATACACTCGGTCATGGGAGCCAAGGAAGCAGCCGTGTCCTTCGCCGGCGGACTCGTGATGACCCTGATCCTGGTCACCGTCGTCCCCGTCATAGTCGACACGGTAGTGGAGAGATACGTGTCCGAGCTCGTGGGTGACTCGTCGTTCCTGATGCTGTCGTCGGACGTGATAGTGAACCTGATCGTATGGACCGTGATCATAGGGTTCATGGTCCTTCTGGGCTCCGGCGGGATCCTGAAGAGATACGGGGTCTTCGGTGTCGTCGGCCTGGTTGCCGCGTACTGGCTCCTGGGGGACGTCACGGACGCGTTCATTCCCCTCGCTACCCTTGCGATAGTCCTCGTTATAGGGAAGACCATCCAGATCAAGAAAGGTAAGAAGAATGCGGACAAAGGTTGAACGCCACGAAAATAACGGCGTTTAAAGCAGTTTTCTTTAAATATGATGAGCCGCTCGCGTTTATAGGCAGGGAAGTCTCAGCCTTTGTGGCTCATCATTTTCCTCCTTTACCGCATGATCAGGTCGACGGACCTCGGGGACTCTCCCTGCTCTCCTTGCCCTCTTCAAAGTTCTCGCAT
This sequence comes from Methanomassiliicoccaceae archaeon DOK, assembly GCA_009911715.1. Classification (NCBI taxonomy): domain Archaea; kingdom Methanobacteriati; phylum Thermoplasmatota; class Thermoplasmata; order Methanomassiliicoccales; family Methanomassiliicoccaceae; species Methanomassiliicoccaceae archaeon DOK. Next base: position 1,067,993 of record CP047880.1, read on the forward strand.
ATCGATTCGCATACCTGGCTGTCGAAGTTGTTGGTGTATATCGCGCCGTAGACGACCGAGGTTGCGAACAGCGGGGCCAGGAACGACACGTATGTGAGGATGATCTCGGAGACGCTGTTGCCAAGGTAGACGGAGAGAACGAACATCATCATGAACACACCCAGGGCGGCGAACGTCGAGAAGAGCCTCTTCCTCGCGCCGATCCACAGGTAGTAGTCGCGGGGTGCGTCCGAGCGGACCTTGGCCCCTATGCTGCGGACGATGAACCAAGGCAGGATGAGGGCCGGGGTGAACATCGAGAGCATCATGGTGACCGCCAGCATGGTGTGCCAGCCCATCACCGATATAAGCAGTGGGTTCACGAAAAGATAGGACGAGATCAGCAGTCCCAGGATGAACAGGTAAGCCGTCACCTCCACCGATGTGGAGAAGTGGAAGACGTGCGGGTCCCTCCTGGGCTCCATGACCACCTCCTTGACGTCGATTATGTCCGGGACCATGAAGAACTTCTCCGCCTTGCCACGCTTCCCTGTGCCGGCCCGCCTCTGCATCGAGAGGAAGACGCGGGCCATGTAGAGGCGCATGTAGGCGCCAATGACGCTCAGCACACCCACGGAAGTGAAGAACATGATTGCAAGGGTCCCGCCGAATCCCAGGATCAGCTGCATGACATCGTCCAGGTAGACACCCAGGACGTTCATGATATCGTAGATGGCCTCCGCATAGTACACCTGCCCCATGTAGATCTCGGACAACCACAGCAGACCTGTCATGAATACGGCCAGCAGGAATATGACCCAGGTGCTGAAGACCCCCTTGTCCATCATCAGCAGGCAGGGCACACCGAGGGCGGCGAAGCACGCGACGAAGGACAGGCAGAGGATCTCCACGAGCTTCGAGAACGAGTAGTCCCCCAGATACAGTATCGAGCATATCCACAGGATCAGACAGAGGGCGATGAAGTACGGGAACGCCCTTATGAGACGGCGATCCCTGTCCGGAACCGACTTTATGCTGTCCCTGCGGGGATAGAGCCTGCCGGCCGCATCATCGACGAAGTCGCTCACCTTCTCGAGCTTGTCTGACGTCCAGCCGGCGCGCATGAATGCGCTAGCACGTCCCTGATTAAAATATGACGCATGGAAACTCCGATGTGCCAGAGTATCACACCCCGCGCCTGCCTCCATTTTAATATCGGTCAAGGCAATCGGGGCCCCATGGCAGAGCACAGCGGGCTGAAGAACCGCGGATACACAGCGGCCGATGTGGACGAGCGCCGCAAGGCGGCTGAGGAGTTCACAGGCGCGACCCTCGAGACGGTGTCGAAGTACGGATTCGACCCCGAGGGTGCGTCCAAGAACATCGAGAACATGATCGGCACGGTTCAGATACCGCTGGGTTACGCTGGGCCAGTCAGGATCTCGGGGGAGTACGCGGACGGCGAGTTCCTCATTCCCCTGGCCACCACGGAGGGGGCCCTCGTTGCATCGATTTCCCGCGGCATGTCCGTGATGAACGACGGCGGAGGTGTCAGGACCATGGTCTACGGGGACGCCATGACGCGCGCGCCCGTGCTCAGGGTCGACGGCATCGAACACGGCAAGAGGGTCATGGAATGGATCGACACCCACATGGACGAGATCAACGAGGCCGTATCGACAACCACCAGCCACGGGAGGCTCTCCAGGATAGACAAGTACCCCGACGGCAGGAGCCTGTTCCTCAGGTTCGCGTTCGAGACGGGGGACGCCATGGGCATGAACATGGCGACCATAGCGTCAGAGGCTGTCTGCAGGCTCCTGGAGAAGGAGACGGGAGCCGTCATGATCTCGGTCTCCGGCAACATGTGCTCGGACAAGAAGCCAGCCGCCATCAACATGATCAACGGCCGCGGAAAGACCGTCATAGCCGAGGCCACGATACCCAAGGAAGTAGTCGAGAGGAGGCTCCACACGACATCGGCGGCGGTCGTCGAGACGAACTACAGGAAGAACCTGCTCGGAAGCAGCCTCTCCGGAACCCTCGGTGCGAACGCCCACGCGGCCAACATGGTCGCGGCGCTGTACATCGCCACGGGACAGGACCCGGCCCAGGTCGTCGGAGGGAGCATGACCGTCACGTCCTGCGAGGACGTCGGCGGCGACCTGTACATCTGCGTCAGGATGCCCGCGGTCGAGGTGGGGACTGTCGGCGGAGGGACCAGGCTCCCCTGCCAGCGCGAGGCCCTCCAGATGATCGGATGCCTCGGCGAGGGCAAGGCGAGGAAGCTGGCGGAGATCGTCGCGGCTACAGTGCTTGCCGGAGAGCTGTCGACACTTGCGGCACAGGCCGCCGGCCAGCTCGGAAGCGCCCACGCCGCACTGGGCAGATGAGCCCTGACGGAGGGGTCCGTCCCCTCCTGGCCCCCGCGCACATTCGCGGGTCGGCTCTCACATAACTTCTCGCACGCACGCGTGCGTTTATTATAGGGCGTCTCCGATTCGGGCGTCATGCCTTTGATCAACTTCAAGTACAGCGACCTGTGCACCATGCTGGGGAAGGAAGTCCCCCAGGAGACGCTGGTCCAGAGGATCCCCATGATCGGCGCCGACATGCACGACACCGAGCCGGGATGCGAGGACATGGGCGTCGAGTTCTTCCCCGACCGCCCCGACCTCTACAGCGTCGAGGGCCTCGCTAGGGCGCTGCGCGCATTCCTGGACATCGAACCGGGGATGAAGAAGTACGAGGTCGGGGACTCCGACGTGGAGGTCACCGTCGACCAGAGCGTCAAGAGCATGAGGCCCTGGTTCCTCTGCGGCGTCGTCAGGGACGTCGAGATCGACGACGAGTTCCTCAGGTCGATGATGGAGCTGCAGGAGAAGCTGCACATCACCATCGGAAGGAAGAGAAGCAAGCTGGCCATAGGCATACACGACCTGGACAAGGTCGAACCCCCGTTCATCTACAAACTCGTCGATCCCCACTCCGTCAGGTTCGTGCCCCTGGCCATGGATGAGGAGATGGACCTCGCCGAGATCCTGCAGAGGAACGAGAAGGGAAAGGCATACGCCCATCTGCTGGATGGTTTCGACAAGTACCCCATCATCCTGGACAAGAACGGATCGGTTCTGTCCTTCCCTCCTATCATCAACGGCGTGCTGACAACCGTCACCACGGGAAAGCACGACCTCTTCATCGACGTCACAGGCAACGACCGCAAGGCTGTCAAGGGCGCCCTGGACATCGTCGCCACCGCCCTGGCGGAACGCGGAGGCAGGATCGAGACCGTCGTTATGCACGACGGCGACGAGACCTTCCGCTCCCCCGACCTGACCCCGTCCAAGAGGACCATCTCCGCATCCGCGTGCGACAAATTCCTCGGAACGACGCTCGGCCCCGAAGGCATGGTCGAGTGCCTCCGCAGGATGGGCATGGACGCCGTGGCGAACGGGGACGAGGTCGAGGTCACGATCCCCTCCGTCAGGCTTGACATCATGCACGACGTCGACATCTACGAGGACGTCGCCACGGGATACGGGTTCGACAGGTTCGGAGGCAGGCACTCCCTGGTTCAGACCTCCGGCTCCATGTCCCCTCTGACCACGTTCTCCGAGAACCTCAGGGACGTCATGGTCGGACTCGGTTTCAACGAGGTCACCACCCTGACGCTCAGCAACCAGAAGGACGAGTTCGAGATCTCCGGACTCCCGGAGGTTGACGTGGTCCGCGTCATGAACCCCATCACGGAGGACCACACCTGCCTGAGGCCCTACCTCATGCCCAGCCTTGTGAGGATCCTGAGGCACAACAAGCACAGGGACCTTCCCCAGAGGATCTTCGAGATCGGCAACGTCGTCAGGGACTTCCACACACAGCCCCGCCTCTGCGCCATGGTCACCGCCTCCAAGACATCGTTCACCGAGATCAAGTCGCTCACAGAGTCCGTCCTCAGGGAGATGGGCCTCAGGTACACCCTCGAGCCCTGCGACCTCCCCACCTTCGTCCCCGGCAGGGGAGCGAGGATCATGATGGACGGGAAGGAGATCGGCATGTTCGGCGAGATGGCACCGTCCGTCGTCGTCGGCTACGAGATCACCCATCCGATCATCGTTATGGAGATCGACCTGGAGCCCATCGTGGCCCTGAAGAAGGACACGCTGTTCTGAGGTGATGACATGGACGTAGGAGACAGATTCCCGGATTTCGTGCTGAAGGACGAGAACGGCGAGGAGTTCGACAGCAGGATGCTCGAGGGCATCAGGCACATAGTCTACTTCTACCCGAGGGACAACACCCCTGGATGCACCAAGGAGGCGGTGGAGTTCACAGCCAACGTGCCCAAGCTGATGATGCGCAACATCCCCGTGATCGGGATCAGCAAGGACTCCACGGAGTCGCACAGGAAGTTCATCGACAAGCAGCAGCTGAAGGTGAAGCTGCTCAGCGACCCGGACCATGAGCTCATGGAGAAGGTGGGCGCCTGGGGCACAAAGGTGTCCTACGGCAAGGAGACGGTCGGCACGATAAGGACCACGTTCCTCATTGGGAAGGACGGGACGGTGGAAGCCGTCTGGCGCAACGTCAAGGTCGCGGGACACGCGGACAAGGTGTCCGAATGCGCCATATCCCACTCCAAGAAGACCGAGTGAGCTGGCGCATACATCCCACTTCATAAACCATTTAAATACCTTATAAATCGATTTTCATCCCGGTGATAGAACGACCGTCAGGATGGAATCCAAGGAACGCTGCGTCGCGGTGTTCGACGGCGATATCCCCGACAGGGCGCCTGTATGCGACTTCGGCAACACCGCCATGCTGGGATACACCGGCCACACGCTCAACGAATGCAGGAACAGCACCTCCCTCGTCAAGGAGATCATGAGCAAATGGGTGGCCGACACCGGTGCCGACCTGTTCTTCGGTCCTATCGAGACCAAGGGCATCTTCATGGACCTCCCGGGGATTGAGGTCAAACTCCCCGAGAACGACCAGGGGTCCCTCAAGTCCGCATATTTCACGGGTCCCGAGGATGTCGAGTCCAAGCCCCTCTACGACCCTTTCGACGGCAAATCATGCCCCAACTTCCACAGGTACGTCATCGACATGCTCAGGGCCGTCAACGAGGGATGCCCCGATGTGATGACCCCCGCATGGTGCGAAGGTGTCCTGACGACCACGGGCTTCCTGAGAGGGACCGAGGACCTGCTGATGCTCATGCTGCTGGATCCCGAGGAGGCCAGGAGAGTCATCTCCAGAGGAGCCGACTTCTCAAGGGACATCGTGTCCGCCGAACTCGAGGAAGTCGATGCAGACTATGTCGTGTACACGGATCCCGTGTCCTCCGCCAGCATGATCGACGACAACATGTTCAGGGAGTTCAACAGGGACCTCCTCAGGAGGAACATCGAGCACTGGAGGAAGGACTACGGGGTCCCGACGATGCTCCACATCTGCGGCAACACCGGACCCATGCTGGACGACTTCGCCTTGACAGGCGCGGCCGCGATGAGCTTGGACCATGCCGTCGACCTCAGAGCAGCCAAAACGGCCTTCGGCGACAAGATGGCTGTGATGGGGAACATCGACCCCGTGTCGATAATGCTGAACGGCACCGCCGACGATGTCAGAGCGGCAGCTCAGAAGTGCTTCGACGACGCCGGGGAGGGCGGAGGGTTCATATTCGGTGCCGGATGCGCCGAACCCAACGGCACCCCCATCGAGAACATCCGTGCGATGGTCGAGGTGTCGGAGAGGAACCCGTACTGATCGGTCCTGGTGGGGGCCTCCGGGCCCTCGCTTCAGGAACCGAGAGAACGGTCCATCTCCCTCAGGATCTCCCCTGCATCGGCTATGAGGCTGAGGTCGGCATAGCGGTGTATGGGAGCATCGGGGTCGTTGTTGACCGCGATGACCTTCTTGGCCCCGGACATGCCCACACGGTGCTGCACCGCGCCGGATATCCCGAATGCGATGTACAGGTCTGGAGCCACCGTCCTGCCGGACATGCCGACCTGGCGGGAGCGGGGCATCCAGCCCTTCTCCACCAGGGACCTGGAGCAAGACACGGTCCCACCGACCTTCCTGGCCACCGACTCGGCCACATCGATGAGGTTTCTGTCGCGGATCCCGTCACCGAGGGATATCAGAATCCTGGCGTCGCGGATGTCCTCTCCGGACTCCACTGCCCTCTCCTCCGAGATGACCTGCTTCACGGCCCCGTCCCTGAACTGCCAGTAGATGGCGGTCCCAGTGCCATCCTTCTCCTCCGGCATCGGGAACGTCCCCTGACGGACGGTGGCCATCTGCGGGAACCTCAGGCACTCAATGTCCGCGACGAGGTTCCCTCCGAAGGCCGGACGCGTCATCACGAGCTTCCTGCCCTCCGCCCTCAGGCCGGTGCAGTCGGCAGTCAGGCCTGTGCCGAGCTCCGACGCGATCCTGGGCGCCAGCTCCCTCCCGCGGGGAGTCGCCCCGATGAGGACCGTCGCCGGCTCGATGCGCTTGATGAGGGACACGATGCACGATGCGTAGCCCTCCGGAGCGTAGACCTCCAGGCTCTTCTCCCTGACGTGATAGAGGGTGTCCACTCCGCAGCCGAATATCCTGGGGTACAGGGGTTTGACCTCCGCCCCTCCGAAAACGACGGCGAACACGCGTCCGTCCGAGAGCCCGCTCGCCGCGCCCAGCAGCTCCGCGCTGACGTCGGCCATCCTCACCCCGTCTCCGTCCGGCTCAGTCTCGATCCACACGAGGATGCCGTCGGCGGTCGACTGGTTGAGGTTGTACACCTTCAGCATCCCCGGCGGAAGCCTGTCTGGGTCATCGGACCCGCACGAGGAGCATGTGGAGCACGATCCACCAGAGCACTCGCTCATCTGACCGCCTCCAGCTCGTCTATGATGAACCCCGCCCCCTTGGCAGGGTCGGTGATCTCCACCTTCCTGTTGCGTCTGACACCGGAGGACGCCGTTGTGGATACTATCCTCGTCATCGATCCCTTGAGACCGACGGAGTACAGTCCGAGACCGATAGCAATCCTGTCGACCTCCTCCACCTCCCTGTCCTGGGCCGACAGGTAGTCCGATATGGACACCAGCGTGCCGTTCGGGTCCACGGAGCCGAAGGACACCACAGATCCCTTCGGGACGGAGCAGGTCCTGCGCACGTCACCGTAGTCCTGGACGGCCACCAGACCGTCGTCAGTCCTGGAGAGGGACTCCGTGTACGCGAACTGCTGGACCCCCAGCTGGGCGGCGACCTCGTAGGGCACCTGCCCCGTGTCGCCGTCTATGGCCTGCCTCCCGAACACGTAGACGTCCGCGTCGGGGATGTGCCTGAGCAGGAACGCTGTGATGGTCCTGGCGGTCGCCCATACGTCCGCACCAGCGAAATCCCTGTCTGTGAGCAGGAACGCCCTGTCGGCACCCATCTCAAGGCATCTGACGAGGGCCTGCCTGGCCTGCGGGGGACCCATGGTATACACGATGATCTCGTCCCCTTCGCGTCTCATCGAGAGGACCCTCGACAGGGCGTACTCGTCGTACGGGTTGAGGATCGAGGGCACACCCGCCCTCACCAGAGAGCCGTTCTCGTCCACGGACATCTCCATCGTGTCCGGGACCTGCTTGACAGCGACGGCGAACCTCATTGCGGCACCTCCACTATGTTTCCGCGACAGAGTATGTTCTTTGGATCCAGTATGGTCTTGATCCTGCGTATCTCCTCGACCCCCCTCTCGCCGTACATGAGCTGCATGTAATCCCTTTTGATCTTGCCGATCCCGTGCTCGGCGCTGGGCGATCCCCCCAGCTCGACGGCCTTCTCGGCGAACCTGCGGTAGACCTCGTTGGCCTTCTCGAAGTCCTCCATGGACTTCAGGATAATCTCCACATGGGGGTGGTTGTTGCCTATGTGGCCGAAGACCACGTACTCCAGACCCGCGGCGTCCAGCTGCTCCGAGTAGAACGACATCATCTCGTCCGCGGCGGAGTCCGGGACGGACATGTCCGTTCCCATCTTGTGGATCCCCGGCATCTCCCCCTTCAGGGAGGCGACGTACTCGAAGATCGACCTCGGGATGGAGTGCCTGAGCTCCCTCATCCTCTCGCGGTCACGTTCCTCGTGGCCGCACCAGGACCTGTCCAGGGAGCCCCCGTGGCGCTCCGCGATCTCCGCCACCCTGACGTACCTCGCGGGCATGTCATCGGTCAGCTGCATGTCGAAGAACAGGGCCGAGCCTGCGTAGTCCGGGAGCCTAGGCACCCTGATCAGCGCGGGATCGGAGGCTGTGACCCTGCGGATGAGGTCCAGCGACCTGCAGTCCATGTACTCCATGAACTCGGGGTCGACAAGACCGTCCGACCTGATCTCCCTGACGGCTGCCAGACAGTCGGCGTCGGTGGGGAAGAACAGAATGTTGGAAACCAGAGGGTGCCAGGGGGCGACGTACACGTCCGCCTCGGAGATGATCCCGAAGATCCCCTCCGATCCGACGAACATGTCGATGAGGTCCATGTCCTCGTGGAACATCGGACCTGCGGCGTTCTTCACGTCCGTGTTGAAATCGTAGGACGGGATGTCGAAGGAGTAGTACGACCTTCCCGCCGGGAAGCTCATGCGCCTGCCTTCGGCCCTGTAGTCCCCCCTCTTGAAATCTATGTACTGGCCCTCGGGCAGGACCACCCTGAGCCTCCTGACCCAGTCGCGGGTGGGGCCGTATCTGTACGTCCTGGGTCCGGAGGCGTTGCAGGCTATGTTGCCGCCGATGGACCCGTTCATCTCCGTCGGATCCACCGGGTAGAAGTAGGGCACCGGCTCCGACAGGAGCTGCTCCCTTGCGCCCTCGGTGACGTCCTCCAGACCGGAGAGGTCGCGGGCCCTCAGCACCCTGTTGATCTCCTCTATCGTGGTGCATGGGAGAACCCTGACGAAATACCCCCTCTCGTCCCTCCCGACACCCAGGACGCCGGACATGCGCTCGAGCGAGATCACGTCGCCCTCTGTGGGGACGCATCCCCCGCAGACGCCGGTCCTCATCCCGGCCACCGTTATCGGGTTGCCCTTGGAGTTGTTGATCCTCACCGCCTCCCTGAGCTCGGAGTCGTCGACCGGGATGATGACGTGCTCGCCCCTTCCGGTCATCTTGGACTCGTCTGTGAGGTACTTGGAATCGCTGCGTATCCTCTGTCTGTAGAACATCTCACTCATCCCATAAGCGCGGAATCATGGCCGCGGTGACCGACTGCTCGGTCAGGGTCTTGCGGTCGATGAGTCCCTTGCTGAGCAGGCCGACCGCGCCCTGCCTCTTGCCTATGTCGGTGCTGCCGTAGACCTCGTGGACGGCGTCCCCCACGGTCATTCCGGACCTCACCAGCGCGGCGATGCCGTCGGGGTACCTGAAGCCGGAGCCCTGCCCGTACGTCTCCCTGCCGTCACGGCTCACTATGGTGCAGTGCTGGATGTCGTACAGTCCGTCCAGCATCTCGAAGACCCCCGCCTCTATCCCGACGGCCATGTCATGGTCGCCGAGCGCGGCCAGCGCCCTGTTCCTGGAGCCCTCGTGGGTCTGTCCCTCGAACGGCTGCGGCGGCACCCCGCTTCCGACGTCGACGGCGGTGATCCTGACCTCGCCGTACACCCGCTCCATCACGGAGCGGACCGCCGAGACCTTGACCGGGTTCAGCGAACCGACCGCTACGTCCATCACGGAGCGGTGGCCCGACCTGCCGTACTCCCCTCTTAGTATGGAGGTGGCACTGATCTTGGACCCGTCGTCGCTCCTCACCAGCGGGACCACCGAGAGCTCGAAGGGCTTCAGCCCCCTGGACGCCCTGCGGTCGTTGAGGATCCTGCCGTTCCCCAGCGTCTCCTCCGAGACAACCAGGACGTCGACGTCGTCCATCTCCTCGTCGGGGCCGTACATGTCGTCGATCTCGAAGACCCTGTAGTCCCCCTTCCCGGAGAGGTAGCGCTCCAGCTCCGCCTTCCTCAGATGCAGGGGGACGGAGACCTCCCTCCCCTCGCCGGCCATGCGGTCGGATGTGATCCCCACGACGACAATGTCCCCCACCTCGAACGCGCGGGACAGCAGGGCCTTGTGCCCGTCGTGGAGGATGTCGAACGTGCCGGCGACGGCGGCCTTCGTCATCACTCCGCACCGAGCGTGAGAACCACCAGGACTATGGTGACGACGACGATCGCCACCCAGATGAGCCCCAGCTTCTTCAGCTTGCCCTTCACCTCGTCGCCGGCGGTCTCCTTGCAGGATTCGCTGCAGAACCTCCCCTCTCCGACGAACGCCTTTCCGCAGTTGACGCAGTGCCTGTGCTGCGGGATCCTCTCTACGGTATCTGCCATGGTAACACCTCATTCCGACCTGCGGTCGGCCTCGTTGTGGACAATGATCATGCAATGGTCCGCGTGAAGGCTCAGCGGCCCGATGCGGATCCTGTCGGGGTTGTAGGAGAGCAGCTCAGCCTCCTCCCCCTCGGTCAGGTCGTGGTTGTCCCCCAGCACGAACACCGGGTTCTCGGGGAACTCGTACTCCCTGCAGTCTGTGCCGTCCTCCTTGAGATACACGAAGCTGCCCCTCTCGGAGAGCCTCCTGAGGACCTCCGGGAACGACAGCCTGGTGACGTACACCCCCGGCGAGGATTTGACCTCCTCGCCTTCTGAGACGGGTTTGAGGAGCGCGTTCCTGATGAGCGACGCGGTGCTCCTCTCGTCGGGGTTCAGGTACCTGAGGTCCTCCCCCTTGAAAATGACGGTCTTGGGGGCGTCGTCGCCCCCTTCGAGAACCAGGTAGATCTCGACGTCCTTGCGGAGGTTGTGGCTCAGGAAGAACGCCGAGTTGACGCATCTGCACAGGATGTCCATCCTGCCGGCGCCCCCGGCGATGTCGTCAAGCTTGAAGTCCCCGGTGGAGACCGCCTTGTGCCCGGTGATGACGAAGTACCTCATCCGGATCCCTGCAGCTCCTTGAGTCCGTCCAGGTCGACCCCGGCCATCTGCTTCATCATCTGCTTGCGCATCTTGCGGTCCTTGCCGAACGACGTCATGGTCTTCTTCATCGTGTTGTACTGCCTGAGCAGCTCGCGGACATCGTGGGGCGTGACACCGGCGCCGTTGGCGATCCTCTCGATCCTCTTGGCCTTTATGAGGCTCGGGTCCTCCTTCTCCTGGGCCGTCATGGAGTCCATGATCGTGCGGAAGATCACGAGCTTCTTCTGGGAAGCCTCGTAGTCGATCTTTCCCTCCATGCCGCTCATTCCGGGCAGCATTGTCATCAGCTTCTCGAGGGTGCCCATCTTGCCTACGGCCGCCATCTGATAGTACATGTGGTTGAGGTTGAACCTCCCCTTGATCATGTCGTCGGCCATCTTCTGGGCGACCTCGGGGTCGTCGATCTCCTCGGCGGCCATCTGGACCAGCCCGGACAGGTCCCCCATGCCCAGCAGCCTGGAGATGAACTTCTTGGCGTCGAACGCCTCCAGGTCGCGGATGTGCTCCCCGGTTCCCAGGAAGACGATCCTCGCGTCGGTCCTGGAGATCGCCGATATGGCGCCTCCTCCCTTGGCGGTTCCGTCCATCTTGGTCAGGATGACGCCTGTGACGCCGACGGCGTTGTGGAAGGCCTCCGCCTGCGGACCGGCCTGCTGGCCGACCTGGGAGTCCAGGACGAGGACCCTCTCCTCGGGCTTGGCGACCTCGGCGATCCTCTTGATCTCCTCGATGAGGTCGTCCTCCAGCGCGTGCCTTCCGGAGGTATCGATGATGACGATCTTCTTGTCCCTGAAGCGGTCGAGACCGTTCTTGACGATGAGCGCGGCGTCGGTCTGACCAGGCTCCCCGTAGACCTCCACGCCGACCTTCTCGCCCAGCTGCTTCAGCTGGTCTAGGGCGGCGGGCCTGTAGACGTCCGCACCGATGAGTCCCACGGAGAGACCCTTCTTGGAGAAGTAGAGGGCGAGCTTCCCGGTCGTGGTGGTCTTTCCCTGTCCGTAAAGACCGACCATCATGATGGTCTGTGGCTTGAGGGCTATCCCGCCCTTGTCGCTGTTGACCAGTGCCACGAGCTCCTCGTAGATGATCTTGGTTACGTGGTCCTTCATGCTCCTGCCGGCCGCGGGGGGCTCGTTGAGCGCGCGATCCTTCACCTTGTTGGTGAGGTCCAGGACCAGCCTGACATTGACATCGGCCTCCAGAAGCGCGCGCTGGAGGTCCTTGCAGATATCCTTGATAAGCTCGTCGTCCACCGAGGACGCGCTCCCGATGCGTCCGAGGACACCTCTCAGGGATTTTCCCAATCCTTCCAAGACCATAATGTATCGTGCGACAGATTCACGCGCGCGTTATATACTTATGGTCGCAGGACACAGAATAACGGTAAAGTGTGGGGATAGGCCAGAATATAAGAAGGGATGGGATGCACTCTACAGCCTGGCCGTATCCCAGCAAAATCAGATAAGTTCAGTCTGTATAAATAATTTATCCAAAAAATTTAGCTGATTACTTAATTGTTTAAGCTTCTGAATAAATTAAGTGGAGGGCTGGGGAACCAGCCCCCCTTTTGAGTTTCAGAGGTACCCGGACTTCTGGAGGGCCATGAGGTCCTCGGTGGAGAGCTTGTCTCCGGCCTTGAAGCGCTCGAAGATCTCCTTGGCCTCCTTCTTGCCCTCGGTGTCCGACTTCTTCTTGCGGACCGAGTTCTTCTTGTTGCGGAAGCTGGATGCGTCCCTGTCCATCTCGTGGACGGACTTGATCTGCTCGATGTGCTTCTTGTGCTCCTCGTCGGCGGCCTGCTTGCACTCGACGAACTTCGCCTGTGCTGCGTCTGCCTCCTTCCTGAGCCTGTCGGCCTGCTCGTAGAAGCCGATCATCTTGTCGTGGGCGGCCTGGGCCTTCTCGGCGTACTCGGAGACCTGGTGGTGGTACACCTCGGCCTCGGCCTTGGCGTCCCTGAGCTGCTGGACCAGGTTCTTGACCTCGTCGTTCTGCTCGTAGATCTTCTCCCTCTCCTCGATCTGCTTGGCGAGGATGGAGATCTGCTTGATGATCTCGTTCTCCTTGTCCTTTCCGAGGGGCTTGGTCATCTGAGTGTACTCAAGATCCTGGAGCTGTTTCTTCAGCTGCTTGACGGGAACCTCGTTCTTCTCGTCGGATTTCTCGTTCCTGTAGGGGGCGAGCTGCTCCTTCAGGGCGGTGACCTTCTGGTTCCACTCGTCCCTGAGCTCCTTCGTCTCCCTGACCTTCTGGTTGAGCGAGTCGCGCTCCTCCCTGCACTTGCCTGCCTCGTCCACGAGCTCCCTGACCTGGGCGTTGAGGGCGTCCCTCTTCGCTTTCCACTCTTTGGTCTGGTTGTTGAGCTCGTCCCTGAGCTTTCTGTGCCTCTCGGCATCCTCGTTGACAATGTCGCGCTTCTCCTCAAGGGCCTCAATGGTCTCTTCGGAAACGACATTGCTCTCTGCAGTCTCCTCAACAGCGGGGACGGCTTCAGTCGTTTCCTGTACCTCTGCTGCCTGCTGCTCTACCTGAGAATCCTGCTGCTGAACTTCCTCCACAAAATCTTCCATAAATTTTCACACCTATGTTCAACGCGGCCATGATCGAAAGCATGACCCACTTGCGAGAACGGCTATCAATATTTCCCTTATAAGGATTTCCATACCTTGTTACGCACGCACCTAAACAAAGTAGTAAAGGCACGTTGTCGGGAAGGGCCTCATCCCCACATGGCCCCGGGTCTATATATCCGGAACCGTCCGCGGGCGACGCGGGATGTCGGCGCATGTAATTTATATTTAAAATCAATCCGCGCACACGATCAACATGAGCAACGTCTGTCCCCTTGACTACCGCTACGGCCGCGAAGACATGAAGGCCGTCTTCAGCGAGGAGAGCCGCATCTTATACCAGATGCAGGTGGAGGCCGCCCTGGCCCGCGCACACGCGTCCCTCGGGACCATACCTCAGGAAGCCGCCGACGAGATCACCAGGGTCGCGAGCCTCGACGTCGTCAGCGTGGAGAGGATCAAGGAGATCGAGAAGGACACCAGGCACGACCTGATGGCGATGGTCAAGGCGATGACCGAGAAGTGCGAGGGCGACGCGGGCAAGTACGTGCACCTGGGCGCCACCTCCAACGACATCGTCGACACGGCCACCGCGCTCCAGATGAAGGCAGCGCTGGAGATCGTCATGGAGGACGTGGACAACTTCACCATGACCCTGGCGAAAATCGCCAAGAGGGAGAGGGACACCCTCGAGATCGGAAGGACGCACGCTCAGTTCGCCATACCCATCACATTCGGGTTCAAGATCGCAGGATACATCGCCGAGATGCTCAGGCACAGGCAGAGGATCATCGACGCCATGCCCAGGATCTGCGCAGGCAAGATGGCCGGGGCCGTCGGCACCGGAGCCGCACTCGGGAAGAACTTCTTCGAGATCCAGAAGAGGGTCATGCAGGACCTCGAGCTCACCTACGAGCCGGCCGCGACGCAGGTCGTCGGACGCGACAGGTACACCGAGTGCATCTGCATCATGGCAAACATCGCCACCTCCCTGGAGAGGTACGGAACCGAGGTCAGGAACCTCCAGAGGTCCGAGATCGGCGAGGCGTCCGAGTACTTCGACGTCGAGAAGCAGGTCGGGTCCTCCACCATGGCGCAGAAGAGGAACCCCATGAACTCCGAGAACGTCTGCGGTCTGGCACGTGTCATCCGCGGCTTCGTGACCCCCACTTTCGAGAGCCAGGTGCTCTGGCACGAGAGGGACCTGTCCAACTCGTCCACCGAGAGGTTCACGCTCCCCCATGTGTTCATACTCCTCGACGAGATCCTCAAGAAGATGACCTGGGTCTTCGACGGCCTCGAGGTCCACCGCGACAAGATGCTCGCCAACATCGAGTCCTCCCGCGGACTGGTCATGGCCGAGCCGCTCATGATGAAGCTCACCGAGAAGGGCATCGGAAGGCAGGACGCCCACGAGATCATCCGCTCCTCCGCGATGGTCGCGGAGGACCAGAACAGGCACCTCAGGGACGTGCTCCTGGAGAGGAAGGACCTGAAGGGCATCCTCACCGAGCAGGAGATCATCGACACCATGGACGCCGCCAACTACGTCGGGGGAGCCAGGGAGATCGTCGACAAGATGGTCAGCGCCGCCGAAGAGACCATCGGAAGGACCGCGGAGTGATCCCGATGGACAAGGTCAAACAGGGCCTGCTCCTGGGCGCGATCGTTGGGTTCTTCCTCGCGCTGTTCATGATAAACTACTCGGGCAGATGGTGGTGGATCATCATGGTCCCGCTGGTCGCCATAATGGGCGCCGCCCCGCAGTACCTCAGACCCAAGGACATGGACGACGACGATTGAGCGTCGCGTCCGGCTCAGAATTTTAACCGAGGGGGAGAACCCCCTCGTTCATGTTTACGGACCGTCACTCGACGGGCTTTCCGGCGTGGTCGCCGGGCGTCACGTAGTAGACCTCGTCGACGGTCATCTTCACGAGGTGCTTCGCGGGGAAGATCTCCTTGATGGAGTGGGCGAATGCGACGGCGGCCTCATAGTCGGCCCCGGAGTCCTCGACCTTCAGGGAGCCCTTGATCTGCCAGGACTCCTTGCACTCGGGGTTCCACACGTAGAACGCCGCCCTGGGGTTCTCCTTCATGTTGGCGATGGTCTTGCCGAAGTAGTTGTCGATGATCCAGACCGTCCCGTCCTCCTTGGGTATGAGCATCCCGACGGGTACGACGTTGGGAACGCCGTCCTTGGACGCCGTGGCCACGGAGTAGACCTTCTGCTTCTTCATCTGTTCCAGGATCTCTGGTGTCAGCTTTGCCATGATGGTGAATGGCCTCTGCAGTATATAGGGGGCTCAGTTCCTCCCGAGGACCTGCGCTATGTACCTTCCGGTAATGCTCGCCGGATCGGACGCCACACGGTCGGGGGTGCCACAAGACACCACCCTCCCGCCCGACTCCCCTCCTCCCGGACCCATGTCGATTACGTAGTCCGCGTTGGAGATGAGGTCGAGGTCGTGCTCTATCACCACTAGCGTGGCGCCGTCGTCCATCAGACGCTGGAACACCCCTATGAGCGTCCTGACGTCCCTCGGGTGGAGGCCCACCGTGGGCTCGTCGAAGACGAACACGGTGCCGTGCTGGCTCTTGCCCATCTCCGATGCCAGCTTCAGCCTCTGGGCCTCCCCTCCGGAGAGCGCGGGGGTGGACTCGCCGAGAGTGAGGTATCCGAGGCCTATCTCGGACAGCACCCTGAGACGCTCGGCGACCTTGGTCCCTCCGAGGGCCTGCAGCGCCTCGTCCACCGTCATGGACATGAGCTCGGGCAGGGTGTGCGGCTCGGCTCCCTTCGGAGCGTACGAGAAGCGGTCCGCCTCCTTCGAGTACCTAGATCCGCCGCAGGACGGGCAGACGATGTCCACGTCCGGCAGAAACTGGACGTCCAGAGTGATCTGCCCGGTGCCGTCGCACTCAGGGCATCTCAGCCTCCCCGTGTTGTAGGAGAAGTCGCCCGCACCGTAACCAGCCTCCTTGGATGCCGCACCCCTGGCGAAGGTGCGTCTGAGATCGTCAAGAACCCCGCTGTACGTGGCTACCGTGGAGCGGACGTTCGTGCCGATCGGGGTGGCGTCTATGACGTTGACACGCCTGACACCACCCGCCTCGACGGATTCGACGTGCTCCGGCAACGGCATCCCGGATATGACAGCCTGGAGGGCCGGGACCAAACTCTCCAACACCATGGTGGTCTTGCCTGATCCGGACACTCCGGTGACCACCGTCATGCGGTCCATCGGGATCTCCAGGTCAAGGGGATGCACCGTGTGGATCCGGGACGTGCGCATCCTTATGGCCCCGTTGTCGAAGACGGATCCTTCCCGGACCCTATCGCGGACGATGACGTCCTCCTTTCCGGAGAGGTACCCGCCGATGATCGACCTCGGGTCTGCCTCCACATCCCCCACTGTCCCCTGGCAGAGGACGGTCCCTCCCTCCTTGCCCGAGCCGGGGCCCATCTCGATGAGCCAGTCGGCGGACCTCAGCGCCCTGGTGTCGTGGTCGACGAGGATCACCGAGTTCCCGTGCTCGACGAGATCCCCGACTATGGCCATCATCCCGTCCAGGTTCGAGGGGTGAAGGCCTATGGACGGCTCGTCAAGGACGTACATCACGCCCGTGGTGCGGTTCCTGATGGCCCTTGCCAGCTGTATCCTCTGGCGCTCGCCAGTGGAGAGCGTCGAGCCGGCGCGGTCCAGCGACAGGTAGTCGAGCCCCAGGTCCACGAGCCTGCGGGCGGTGGCCAGGAACTGGTTGCAGATGCTCTCGGCCATCGGGCGCATGTGCTCCGGCATCTGCGGGGGCACGGCCGAGACCCATTCCATGAGGTCGCCGAGGGTCATGGAGGTCGCCTCGGCCAGGTTCCTGCCGCACAGCACCGTCGAGCGGGCCCTCGCGTTCAGCCTGGTCCCTCCGCACTCCTCGCAGGGCCGCACGGTGAGGTACCTCTCCACCCTCTGGATCCCCTTCTCGGTGTTGGCGTTGTTCAGAGCCTCCTCCACGGCGCGCCGGGCGTTGCGGTAGGTGCAGTTCAGGTCGAAGACCTTCCCCGTGGACGACTCTATCGCCACCAGCTTGGTGACCTCAGGGCCGTTGTACACGATGTCCCTCTCCTCGTCGGTGAGGTCCCTGAAAGGCACGTCGACGCGGACGCCCAGGGACTCGGCGACCCTGTACATCCAGTTGATGCCGAACATGTTCCAGGACTCCACCGCGCCCTGGCCCAGGGTCTTGTCCCAGTCGGGAACGAGCTTGGAGACGTCCACCTCCCTCACCATGCCTGTTCCGGAGCATCTCGGACATGCTCCCTCGCTGTTGAACGCGAGCGACTCTGCGCCAGGCCCCTCGAAGGAGGCCCCGCACTCCGGACAGACCAGCGCCTTCCCCGCGGCGACGTCGGTGGACGGAGGGAGGAGATGCCCGTTCGGGCAGCGGTGGCTCCCGAGCCTGGAGAACATCAGGCGCAGATGGTTCAGCAGCTCCGACATCGTCCCGAAAGTGCTCCTGACCCCGGGGACCGCCGGCCTCTGGTGAAGGGCGAGCGCCGCCGGGACGTAGTCGATGCTGTCGATCTTCGCCTCCGCGGCCTGGGTCATGCGCCTGCGGGTGTACGTCGACAGCGCCTCCAGGTACCTTCTGGACCCCTCTGCGTAGAGGACACCGAGTGCCAGCGACGACTTGCCGGATCCCGACACGCCGGCGACGGCGACTATGCGTCCCAATGGGACGTCCACGTCAACGGACTTGAGGTTGTGTACCCTGGCCCCGCGTATCTCCACATGGTCTGGGGCCGATGACCCGAAATTGCCTGCGTCTCCCATATCCGCACCTGCACTCCGGTGAAGGCGGAACCGTCCTTAAGACATGTTGCAGAAGACGGCGACATTCCCTATCATTCAGGAATACCAGGGTTATCCCTATTGTCATAAAATTGTTGAAATCGAATATATACAGGAGAACGATTGAGCGCACTCATGCAGAGGGAGAGACTGTTCACGAAGGATTTCATCCTGGATACGGCCATATCGCTCTGCTGTTCTCTCAACTACTTCACGCTCCTGATCAACATAACAGGCTACGCCATGCTCACCTTCGGGGCCACATCCACGGAGGCCGGTCTGGCCGCGGGGATCTACGTCATCGGCGGGCTGATCTCCAGGGTAACCCTGGGGAAGTACGTGGAGATGGTCGGCAGGAAGAGGATGCTGATCCTCGGACTGACCATCGCCCTGGTGATGTCGGTGACCTACTTCTTCGTCTCTTCGATGGCGGTGCTGTACGTCGTCAGGTTCCTGCACGGGACCGCGTACGGGATTAGCAGCACCTGCACCAACGACATCATCGCCAGGATCCTGCCGCAGAGCAGGAGGGGCGAGGGACTGGGGTACTTCCTGCTCAGCGTCACCATCGCCACGGCGATAGGGCCGTTCCTGGGGATGGGCTTCGGACAGGACGGGAACTACACCGCCGTGTTCACCGTCGGACTGGTCATGTACTCGGTCGCTCTGGTCCTGGCCCTGTTCCTGAAGGTCCCCGAGGAGACCCTCACCGAGGAGCAGAAGGCGGAGGCGCGCAGCTTCGACCTGAAGCACCTGTTCCAGTTCTCGGCGGTCCCGCTGGCGATAACCTGCATGGTGTTCTACTTCGCGTACTCTGGAGTCCTGAGCTTCATTTCGTCCTACGCCGAGGCGATAGACCTGGTCGACGCCGCGATGTACTTCTACCTGGCGGTGGCCGCCGGCACCCTGGTCTCCAGGCTGACCACCGGGAAGATCTACGACAGCCGCGGGCCCAACGTGGTGATGTTCCCGGCGTACGTGGCGTTCTTCATCGGTATGGTCGCGTTCTCCCAGGCAACCAGCGCGGTGGTCCTGCTGTGCGCCGGGTTCGTCATCGGCTACGGTGTGTCCATCGTGTACACCATCAACCAGGCCATCGTGGTCTCCAAGAGCCCCGCGCGCAGGTACGGCGTGACCACGTCGACATTCGCCGCCATCGTGGACCTGGGCAGCGGGCTCGGACCGTCCGTCATGGGCATGATCCTGGCCTTCGCCGGTTACAGGGAGATGTACCTCATATGCGCCTTCATCAGCCTGGTGAGCCTCGTCATGTACTGGTTCATCCACGGACACAGGTTCGGCAAGGAGCCCGGCAAGTCCATAACGGTGCTGGAGGAATGACCGCCGCGGACGTTCAATTATAAGTCCGCAACCGCCTTCACTGGCCATGAAGTACAGGTGCGGCGTTTGCGGTTACATCTACGACGAGGAGAAGGAGGGCGTCAGGTTCGCCGACCTCCCCGACGACTGGCAGTGCCCGGTGTGCGGCGAGGGGAAGGAGGGCTTCGAGCCCGTCGAGGAGGATGACGAGGGTCCGGCCCCCGCACCGTCGACGGCACCTCCGACCGGAGGGCCTGTTACGGCAGCCGCCCCGGAGATCTCCGGGTTCGAGAACGAGGACCTTCGCGAGCTCACTGCCGGACAGCTCAGCGCACTGTGCTCCAACCTCAGAAGGGGATGCGGGGTGCAGCAGCTCCCCCGCGAGGCGGAGCTGTTCGGCCAGATCGCCGACTACTTCGAATCTGTCACGGTGCAGGAGGACCACGAAGGCGTCAGGACCCTCCTGGACATGATCAACTCCGACCTCATGGAGTACGGCGACGCGAAGGCCACATGCGCCCTCATGTCCGACAGGGGAGCCCCGAGGGTGCTCACCTGGAGCGAGAAGGCGACGCTGATCATGAGGACCGTTCTCGAGAGGTACCTGAAGGACCCCTCGTTCCTGGAGCACACCGGCGTCTACGTGTGCGACATATGCGGATTCATCTACATCGGCGACGACCCGCCGGAGGTGTGCCCGGTGTGCAAGGTCCCCGGTCACATGATCCTCAGGATCCAGGGAGGTGCCTGAGATGCCGAAGATGGTCGCCTCCAGGAACCTCAGGATATGCACCAAGGACTGCATGTGCCTCTACGTCTGCCCGACCGGGGCGACGGACACCGAGACAGGGCAGGTGGACTTCTCGAAGTGCGTCGGATGCGGCGACTGCGCCAGGTCCTGCCCCAACTCAGCCATATCTATGATCCCGCTGGACTACCCCCACCAGCAGCCGAAGGACGAGAGGGTCAAGGAGAAGGTCAGGGCGATCGCCAGGAGCAAGGCGGCGCAGGAGAACATCGCGAAGAAGATTGCGGAGTCCGCTGACGACCCCGGCCTAAGGATCCTCATGACTGCGGTCCGCAGGTCCGACCGCCTGATGGGCGAGGACCTGATCAGGGAGACCGGCTACCTCCTCCCGCAGAGCGGCGAGGTCAGGAGGATGCTGGAGTCCTTCGTCGCCGATCCGCCGGAGGGATTCCCGGTGGAGGCCGCGAAGGAGCTGCTGTCCAGGATGTGGTTCAACTCCTGAACCGTGAAACAGGGTCGAATAGGGACGAACCCACGCGAGTTCGCCCCTGTTCAACCCATTGATTAGAACGATATCTTACTCCTCGGGTTCTATCACCACGATCTCCGCGTCGGGCGCATGGCTGCCGATGCTCCTGATGCCCTTAAGGCAGGACGCCTTGTCTGCATACGCCTGAGAGGCGGCCACGATCTCGCCGTTGGACGCCTTGAGCCTGAACCTGTACTTGCCGCCCGCGTCGGTGTACATCTCGTACTTGGGGTTCTTGAGGACCTCGTAGCCCTCCACGGTCTGATCCTCCACATCAACTGCGCAGTTCTTGCGGACGCTCTCCGCGCCGACCTTGCAGTTGGCCACGGAGGTGTACGTCTGGGATGTGCATATGACCTGGTTGTTGTTGGCGATCAGGTTGAACATGTACTTCCCGTCGTTTGTCGGCTTTATTGCGAACTTGCCCATTTACATCCCTCGTATTTGAAATGGTGATAAAACTTTAAATAATGAATCATCGAAATGTGTATAGGTTCCGTAGAACGCGGGATGCGACTTATACGACGCGGGACCGCCAGAACGATCCGGGATCGGACAGAATAAGGCTTAATATCTGATGCATCAACCAAGCCATTATTGTGGACAGCGGCCCATTTTAGAGAAGACAGCCAAAGGACCCAGCAGAGTATTGATCGGACGATGTACGTGCGGTCGCTGGAGACTGATTAAAACGATCGGAGATGACTGCTCTCCGCACCGCCTAGCTTGATGTCGTGTCGCCGATGCATCAACATACGACGTCGGGTATCAATACGATGCTTCAGAAATGGCCCTTCACCGACGACTGACTGTGTTCGCATGTCGAACGAGGATGTTCCGGCAGGGGATGGTAACCGGGAGACGGGGAATGGCCCCCCGCCTTCCATCAGAGTTTGTCGATGAAGGTGCAGGTGACGAGCCTGTACGTCGATGTGGCGCTCTCCCCGTCTATGGTGATCACGTCCTCGTTGTAGTATAGGACACCGTCGTCGACTCCGATCCAGGAGGTGTACGAATGGTCGGAGGTCTCCTTGGTCCACACGACGCAGTCCACTCCGTCGAAATTCGTGTTCTTGTCGAGAGCCTCGGTCCCACCTCTGGTCCAGGTATCGTCCGGATAGTAGAGTTCATCGAAAAGCACCTTGACGTACTCGTCGTATGTCATCTCGGAATCCGATGCGGATCCGTTGACCAGTGTGCGGACCTCGTATGTGGAGTCACCCAATACGTCCATGATGGTGTAGACGTACGTCGTCCTCTCGTTCATCGTGTCCTCCATCCAGTAGGAGTAGCTGTCCCCCTCGACGAGAACGGCGTCCTGTCCCGAGTCATCGCTCCCCGGACCCCTGTCGTTCAGCATCACGTACGCGGCAGCGCCGGCACCACCGACGACTATGACCGCGATTACTATCAGTATTATCGATTTGGATATCATGGTGGTTACCATATCTACGTCTATAAAACTTAAAATAGCTTAAACAGGAAATTGACATCCATCAATAACATAAAAGTGTCATTATCGTTTACATGAATCCCGACTTTGACAGAAGACTCCGCGCTTCCCAGCGCGACCTCGAGATGAAGGAGAGGCAGGGCCTCGCCGTCCAAGCCGCTCTAGCAGAGCACTCCGTCACATCCTATGTGAGGAATCTGCCGGTGGAGGACGCCTCGTATCCTGCCATAGAGTACCTTAGACTTCATCCGCAGGATGGTATCGGGGACGAGGGTCAGGAAGGAACTCGGGATTGCCATTCCGAGCATCTCATGCAGGAAGGACCTCGGTCCCACCGCCAGTGCAAGATCCGCATCTACAGGGAATGCCACAGGATTCTCAGGACCTTCGACGGCTACCACGACTGCACCGGCTCGTACATCCGCTACATTCGTGATAATCCAGTCGTAGTCTTCGCGGAGGACTTCGATCTCGTCAGGAACATCTTCCAGTCCTTCAAGTCCAGACTCAGAGACGAGAGCCTGACGATAGTGGACTTCTCCAGGATGTGCCCTCTGACCCTGTGCACCCTTGACCTCGGACTCCCATTGAACGACGACCTCGTCATGACCAATCCCTTCGAGGAGCCCGACGAGTACTTCCTCAGGAGACAGAAAGCGGCGTTCGGAACCGAGACGGAGGTGGTGATGTGATTCACTCGTCCGCGTCCCTGGATTCGAGGACGTCGATGATCTCCAGGCATGCCTCTCTGAGTGCAGGAACCCTCTCGGTGATCGTCTTCCACTGCAGTTCTGGGATCACGTTGTGGTACTGGTGCGCGAACATGTCGCGCATGCCTGCGATCTTCCTCCAGGTGACGTCCCCGAACTCGTCCCTGAGCTCCGGGGAGAGCCTCTTCACGAGCTCGCCTATCTGCAGGATGGAGAATGCGGTGGAGGTCTGGTACACCTTGTTGTCCAAGAAGTCCTCTTCGTCCGAGCCGAACATCTCGACGGCCTCGTTCACGATGTCACAGTACTTCACGATGTCACGGAGGATTCCGATGTCACGCCTCATAGAGCAGCCTCCTGTCCCTGAGGACCTCCCTGCTGAAGTCATCACGGAGGGATTCCTGACATACGAGATCGATTTCGACACCGAGAGCATCCCTCAGATCGGCGAAGAACCCGCCGAGCTCGAAGAGATCGCAGTCGTCGGACGTCACGACGCAGAAATCGTAGTCGCTGTCTTCGCGATTGTCTCCACGGGCCCTGGATCCGAAGAGGTACACCTGTCTCATCCCGTAGGATTCGGCGATGGGCTCCACTATTCTGCGGAGCTCCTCTATCGTGTACTCTCTCACCTTGTCCATGACTCTGAGATGGCGTTTGCGCTATATAAACGAGGGTCGGGACTGGATCGGAGTCCTCTCCCAATCACATCTCACGCTCAATATTTACAACAGGCCTGAAAGCACGGCCTCGGACCGGAACACCTCCGAAGCAGGAGCATCCGCAAAGGTCCGACAATCGGAACTCCGGATTTGAAGTGATTATAGAAGTCGACTCGGGAAAATCTTGGTTCCAGACCCCGGAACCGGTTCGAGATGATCTCCGACACAGGGACCCACTGTGGCGGTCGGAGGTCGGGTCATCCCCTCGCAAGAGGGCATTCACAGAGGTGGGAAAGAATGACTTACAATGGTAAGGCGGCATACGCCGCAGGGAACTGCCAGTCGAACGACATCGAGGACTATGACGATCCCGTGGACTTCCTCTCCGAGAAGGTCCACTCCATCGTCAGGATCCTCATCCCCGATGAAAAGGCAAGGGTCGAAGTGATGGCCCGGGCCTTCGCCAAGAGCTTCTTCGAGCTGTACCAGGACACTCTGTAAAAGAGGGGCGTTCCGCCCCTTAACCCTCAGGATCCTCTGAGGGCCTTCTTCATTTCCCGCAGTTCCTTCCCCTGTCTCTCAATCAGGGCCCTCAGTTCCGGGACCTTGTCACGTCTCATCGCTCCGCCGCCGACATCGACGATCTTGTCAGTGTCCGTCGGTTCGAGTCCGAGTTTCCTCATACCCTCATCGAACTTCTCTCCGCCTTCGAAGGCGTAGAATCTGTTCTCCGCCAGGAATCTGTTCAGTTCCTGGATGTGTCTGTTCCTCAGTCTGATGATGTCCGGATGTCTGTTGATATTCTCCTTCTTCGTCTCTCTATCTTTCTTTGTTGTCTTATTCTCTGGCATTTGCCGCCTCCTTGGGAAACCCCGAGGGAACGGCTGGGAGCCTGCGACTTACGTCACTTTACGATGGAATCGGAAAGGGCAATATGTCGCAGGCGATAGTGCATGAGGGGTTGAACAAAGGCAAAAATGACAGGAGTTGAGTTTGTTTTTTTAAAAGGTCTATCAGGTTATGTCTTTTTTTCAATATTTTTGTTTTTTCCAATAGTAAAATAAGATAGAATTCAAAGAACAATTGAACAGATAAAGAAACAGGCTCATTGTATAATGATTGATATCTTCACGTGTTATGTGATCCCAATGCGCTATTCTGTTACGCCAATCCCAGCCGATTCCATCCTGTGTTGATAGGCAATACTGTATCCCTTTGATGAGGTCTTTACCCAAGGCATCATTCAAGAACGGATCGTCCAACAAACGAGAAAGATTGTCATATCTGTTGGCATCTTCATTGACGCTAACAAATGTCCGTAGTAATTTCTCTGTCATTGAAATCGTATACATGCATGATCCGTAGATGCTCTGAAAGGAGCATTCCGATCTAAGCACCTCGTAATCTTCATCATACATCTGGAGGATTTCAGTACAGAGTTCGATGTTTTGGATATTATTGAATAGTTTGGCAACCAGTTGGGTATCTGCATGCAATAGTTCTTCACGGGATACGGTATTGGCAAGATACAGGATTATATTCGCGCCCATGTTAGTAATCTGGTATATCGTATCTTGACGACTTCCGGTGAAATATTCTGATTTTTTACCAGCATAAAATGCATCAGTAAAAGCAGTATCAGATCTTTTCTGTTCAAAACATGACTTGATTCCATCTCCTTCGTTGTAATGTGTGATTCTCAGTTTTAATCCGAGCAATCCTCCATCATGTAGCAAATCCTTTACAATTTTTCCAATTTCAACATCGTGCTCTATAATTTCCCCATGTTCAACCAGATATTTTTCTTCATACCTGCGTCTTTCTTTCAGAATATCTCTACTTCTTTGAGAACATCTGTTGATTTTTCTTAAATATTGAACGTACAACTCCAACAGATTGAAATCTATGCTTTCCCCCTTTTCAATTTCTTCTGTGAGTTTTTCACATTTACAAGTTATAATATTAGAAATAGGTTCAAACAGATTACGACTGCTGTTTTTTGTTTTATTGTAGACTTCAATTATGCTGCGTAAGTACTCAACAGAATACATTCCTGCCTTGGAAAACGAATCTTCAGAAACGTACAAAGATAACAATCCATTGTCAGAGATAATGCGATTGCAGTATATCTTGAAACTACTAACAATATGTTGAAATTCCTTGGTCAGAATGGTTTCTATTGTTGATCTTTTAATTATGTTTACATTAATGTCGAATTGATGTAACAAGCCATTTTTTAGATAGCTGTTCTCTAGGAGTCTGTCAAGGTTTTCTTCAATGTATTGTGGTACCGTCCTCAATCCAAATTCTTTTTCCTTATCTGATGCGATTTTTATTACGCATAGATAATCATCTTGAAATTTGGGATTAACATATGGAACTGCTTTACTCATTTCACTAAGGAATTTGATAAACAGATAGCAGAAAGCATCATCTTCATTATTGATTTCAGTCGGTATGTTCTCCACTATGGACACAAGTTTATCTTTATCGTCTATGATACATTTTACATAATATGCTGTAGACAGATCATTTATTCCAGGGAACACAAGGTCTATCTTGTGTTCATCCATAATCGACTTTATCTCATCTGCTGAACTCACAAAGAACCTAATGACTTATTGGATTATTCAATGTCGGTTGATTTCCATCTTTCCGATATTTAATGAAACTTGGAATCACGTCCGAAGTTGTGGGTCACATGATTTCACTCGAAGTCTAGGTCATAATTTCGACGGTGAGTGGCAGGATGGTGAGAGGAAGGTCAGATGTAACTCCTTGCCCGTCTTATGATCTCCACATTCATCAATGAAACAAGTTGCATTGAGTAGATGCATTTGTGCAGCATCGATGTGTTGAGGAACGACATGTCCTTTATGCCGATGGTCAACTCACGGCCATCATCGAGACACATGACCATGCTGTCTCCGTTTTCGCGATAGTTCTCATGGGATATGCAGTTCCTTATCGCACGGTAGTCCGACTTCAGTCCACCTTCATCATCCACGATGGGCTGTTTTAGCGAGGTCAATTCCTCGAAGGCACGGTATGCCATTTCACGGTCGCATCCTGGATAACGGGAGATGATGTCCATGGATTCCTTGGCGATCTGAAGGTAGAGCTGTTCGAATCCCTGCCTGTACTGATCCCTGAGCGGTGGGAACGAATCCAGAGGGTCGTCGGATGAGGCCTGTCTCAGTACACGCTTGCTGTTCCTGTCTATCTTCTCGAAATCGAGATCGAACGGTCTGCTCCTGTTACGACTCATGAACAGTACGAACCCGAGATATCCATCCTCGTCCGATTCTAGCCCCTTCAGGATGGTCTCCATGACGGATATGGATCTCTCAAGGGATTCGATCATTCTCTTCCCGTTCTCTGCATCGAATCTCATCAGTCCTTCGATGAACGGGTCTTTCCGTAAGTCCTTCCTCAATGCCTCCGATATGAGTTTTGAGTAGTCCTCATTCATGCATCCCTTGCCGTTGTAGAGGTTGATGACATCGTTCAGCGTCTTCCTGACGAACCTGTTGCCCAGTTGCTGCTCGAAGCAATAGATCTTTAGCCTCGAGTCCAGAAGGATGTTACTGCAACTCATGTCGTACATGCTTTCTTTGGATTCGCCATCCGTGGTCATCCTCAGGTTCTCCTGTATCGATCGAATCTAGAAGCGAGAAGGTTCAACTCCTCTGGGTCATCCCCTTCTGCTCCTTGTACCCCTCGAGTTCATCATCGGACATCACCTTGTCATAGTCCGACTTGATGATGCGCTGCGTCTTCATCGAGTCGTTTATCGATTTGATGAAGTTCCTGAAATCGCGGTTGATCTCAAGCAGGTCGTTGACAATCCCGAAATCCAGGAACTCCTTCTCCTGTGCGGGTATCATCACTTCCGATTGGTGGACGTCCGACACGTCGAGCCGTATCGCACCGATCCCGAACGACGGGCACAGACGTGACAGCTGGTCCAGGGCCTCCTCCGAGTAGTCTATCGCCACCAGATAGCCCTCGTTGGCCCAGCTGGAGTTGGATACGGCCTGGAAGAAGTACTCCCTGACGTTCGAACCGGTGACCGACACCTTCATCTCGAACGAGTACAGGGTGATGTTGGACTGTCCGTAGTTCCTTGCGAGCTCCACCGTCTCCCTGTCCAGGTCCTCGAATGGGAAGTGAACCGACACCAAATCCGGATGCATCCACTTCTCGGAGTTCTTCCCGGTTTTGGTCGAGTTCTCATGGTATATCGTCTTGGTGTGCCCCTTGAAGCGCTGCTCCCCGTCGATGTAGGCCACCAGCAGTGGATGCAGGTCGCGTTCCCTGAACTTGGCGGATTCTTTCTTCTGAACAGTGCTCTCCTCTCCGTACATCATGTCCTTCAGTCCGAACATCGGCGGTCTGGAGGACACCTGGACGAACCTGGAATCCGACTTGTCGCGGATGTTGACGTACAACTGTGCCTGGATGGTGCGCCATGGCGTCTTTCCGGACAGGCCGCATTCCTTATCGTATCCCTTCTCGACGGCATAGGCCCATATCTGTTCGGCTCCCATCGGGACGCCTTTCTCGGACAGGACGCGTTCGGAAAGCTGCAATCCGGTGTACATCGAGGTATCAATACCTTATGGGGATATATTCCTAATCGGACGCTCATCGTGTTCCAGAACAGGTTGCTTGCCAGCCCACCCTCAATTCATATTTAAACCGATAACGTCATTCGAATATGGTGAATTCAATGGGAAGGTTCTAGTCAAGCAGACGTCCGACGGAAGGTACATGTTCAACCTCATCGCCAACAACAACCGCGTGATCAGCAGCTCCCAGACGTACGCATCCGTCGCCAACGCGAAGGTCGGAATCGAGAGCGTCCGCACAAACTGCGCCGCACCGGTCGAGGATCAGACCATCGAGGGATACGAGGTACTCAAGCATCCAAAGTACGAGGTCTACCTCGATGTTGGCGGCAAGCCGAGATTCAGGCTCAAGGCGTCGAACGGCGAGATCATAGCTGTGTCCCAGGCGTATGCGGACAAGCCCTCATGCATGAAGGGCATAGCCAGCATAGGCTCCCATGCACCCGATGCGGAGATCATCATCGAGGAATCGGTGTGAATGAACTCTGCTACATTGTATTCATATCACACTCTTGAATCGATAAGCTGTTACCATGGACGATAAATATCCGGAATACAACGATGAGGAATCCCCATCTGCGGAATATCCGTATCTTCGGAATTGGCTGAAGGTGAACAACAGGGTTTCAGGAGACTTTGTTTCCAATCACTTTCTGATATGGATAGATATCCTCGGCTACAAGAACAACGCGGACTGCCCGTTCGGAGAGACATATAATCCGGAATCTTTGAAGAGGGTGAATTCATATCTTCAGAAGATTGCCGATGCCTATGAGTTTGCCATCGATCTTTATAAAAATGCGATGGGTGAAGACCCTAAAATCAGGATCTTCTCCGATAATAATCTGCTGTACTGTAAATTATACCAGGATCATACCGATCTGGAGAATATAATCAAACTCATGTCAATAGCATCCGGCATCCAGTGGGTGATGACCGGAGCTTCCAAGATTCTGGTCAGAGGCGCTGCAACCATAGGATTGTTCTATTCCAATGATCAGTTCGTTTACGGGCCAGCATTGATCGAAGCATACAAATTGGAGACCAAGGCGTCCATCTACCCCCGGATTCTGGTATCGGACAACCTTCTGGAATACCTGGAGGCTCAAAGAAACGGGGATATGGCTTTTGATGACCTGTATCAAGGACTCCTGCTGAAGGATGTCGATGGTCTCTACTGTATAGACGGATTGTATCCGATGTACGGGTCACACGAATGTCTGTCCAAATATGGTGAAAATCTGGTGATTCTAAGAGAAAGCTATGTCGATAAAAATGAGAAACTCAAGGGCATGATGAATTACACCATCAGCAAATTCAACGAATTCTGTGAGAAGGAACATGTTGATTCGAAGATCGATCTGTTATGATAAACACCAATCATCACCTTGCATCCAGAATAATTCGTGAGACTTCGATAGATTCCAAATCGATTCCAATCTAATGTTTAGCGTGTATATCCACAACCATTCCTGTTATATTCGTGAAACCAAATCGATTTCCATGGAACTGGATGACCCGCTTATCGAGAGTGTTCTGATTCACATGTACCTCCACCCGGGAGGCACCGATATCGAGGAACTCGTCGGAAGCGAGCGCGCTGACGAGGTCCTCGAATGCCTTGTCAGGAACGGGATGATAGAAAGATTTCCTTGAGGAGCCTTGAGAATTCGGGGGAGTGTCCTCCCCCTGTGTTTTCAGAGGCTCAGCCCCATCCTCCTAAGATCCGTCTCGGCCTGGATCCTTTCTGGGTGAATCGAGAGCATATCCCCGTATCTTTCGCCATCTCCGTCCCTGCTGGGTCCGAATCCTAGGTTCACGCGGCAGATAAGGGTGTACAGGGCGTAGTCGAGGACATCCTCGGAGATCCCTTCGGTGTCCAGCACGGGGTTCACGATCACCGCCCTCATCAGGACGCTGGTCCTTCCGATCCTCCCGTTCCTGTCCTTGGAGTTGTTCCATCTGATGACGATTCTCGGGTCGTCCTCGACGAGTCCGGATTCAACCAGTCTCCGGTAGCTGTCCATCAGGTCGATGTTCTCACCGCGTGTCGAGCTGCTGATTCCCCTGAATCTCTTCAGGTAGATCTCCTGGTTCTCCTTCAGGAAGCTGTCGGAGTTGAGGTAGTCGCAGACCTCCTGGGAGTACTCCGTCTTTCCTTCTCCGCGCATCTTCGCGAAGATCGTCTCCGCCAGGCTCTCCATCACGTGCTCCGGAGCGTTCCTGAGGTTGTCCGAGACCTCGAAGCTGATCCACCTGTAGGATCTCGTCCACTTCAGCTTGAAGTCCCTGAAGGCGGAGAACTCCGCCTGTATCTCGTCGAATCCGTTTCTGATGCCAGCGTTGCGCATGGCCCTGATCAGCATCTCGCTGTTGCAGTTCTCCATTTCTTTTTCTCTCCTGGGCCTAAGTGCCCGGAGAGGGGCCTGGCGGAGACGCGCTTACGTGACCGGCGCGCGCCGAGAACATATTCAAGAAGAGAAGGCGCCGACGGGCCGATATGCGCGCGGAGCGTACCCCGGAAGGGTACGAGGCACAGAGAGAATTTTCATATGTCGTTCGATTTCGATTACTTCACCATTCTTTCAATTCAAAATTCCTTAGTTGGAATTTTCCGATGAAATTCAAAATCGATTCTCTTCCATCATCATGATAGTAGAGGTGCCAACTGCAATCATGTAACGCTGGTACAATCACATCGCGATAATAGGGATAATCTGCTTTGAGAACACTGTGTCCCAATATGGTGACAGAATCGATGTCACCTCTTTGTAAGAATTTTCTCAATGGCTCGTAGTTCCTGTTTAGATCCTTGGAGGCCATGGTGATATAGTGATTGATTCCTAATAGACACGGTTCAATCGACACACCATAGAATTCGTTGTCGTTATACGATTCTTTGTATTGTTCAACTATGGATTCGTTCAATTCAGAAGAACCGAATTGTATTGTGTTATGGATTTCTTCATCATTCAATGTTGAATTCAGTAGTTTCAGTGAACCGTGAATGTGTAATACATTCTCATCCGGAATTTCATATAACCTTGACAGAGTGTCGGTATAATTGAAATTCAAGTACAATCCATCCTGTGGAAGTCTTAGATCGGGTTGTACATTAGTGAAATCCAGATTGTTTAACCATTCAGAGAAGTATTTTCCAGTGAATTCATCGACGTATCTTGTATGTTCATCAATTGTAATTCTCATATCGTCCCATTTTGGATTGTCGTCCATCATATCGGGGTAATATTGGAATGCCCTCTCCATCAGTGCATCAAAATCAATCTCTAATGATTTTTCAACTTCAGACCATGTTCCTTTGAAATCAATACGAGTTCTCAAGTCAGTCAATGAATTGAACCATTCGTATACCTCTGGATGATTTTTCTTCAAAAAATCTCCATAGTATGAGTAATTCGTCTTCAATCCATGATGAATGTCAAATCCGTTACCAATAATGTATAATTTTGAAATGTTACGATCCCCATTCTTAGTTGTATTACACATCAATATAACATTTCCATTCTAGTGTCTTCGATTGGTATGGTTTGCGTATCATATTATGCGTTTTTATTAGATTCCTGAAATTTCATTTGTTGTCTTTGATCATTCTAAGTCTTCTATGTCGCCGTTATAGTAGTTTCTCCATCTGGAATACTTGCGATCCATGGCTGTCAATCTCTCGATTTCATCCTCATCTACGAGATTGTTCTTGTCGAACTCGTCGTAGAATACGATGTGGGCGACGATTTTCACCCTTTCTATCACACCGAGGAAATACTCAGCAAGATGCGGGTAGGGTACATGGTGCATGAGATTCAGAATGGACTGGCCCTGTTAATGCTTGAGACATTCCATCAGTGCCTCGATGTTCTCTCCAACCATCTCGGCTTCATGCATCAGCGTATCATGTTCAGACTTCTCTTCCAGCACTCTATACTCATCTTCCATGCAGAAGACTTTGCTTCATGGATTGATAAAGAGGATACTATGCATGCACGTTGTAAAATGAAGGGTTTGAAAAAAATAGGATTGTGATCAGAACGGTCTGGCGATAGGGAACGGTTCCATAGACAGGATCGTCTGTCCGCAGCTGGGGCAGAAGTTGAATGGCTGCGTGTCCGGAATGTCGCAGTGGCAGAATGCACAGGTCATGGACAGGGCGGAGCATGGTTCTGGATTTAATGGATTCCAATAAATTCTAAAGAGTTTGAGTCGGAGGTCTCCTCCGACATTATGACTCAATATTCATCAGGAAACAATATCGTCGTCACGGACCTGTCCCATTCTGTGATGATGTAGATGTCCCTGTCACCGATGCTGTAGAGGCTGAACAGCCTGTCCGTCGGCTCTCCCCTGGTCTCGGCTTCGATGGCATCGTTGTTCATCTGTCTGTTGTCCTTGCAGACGTCTCCCCAGTCCCCGCGGCAGTGTCTGTCTAGGCACTCTCTGACACTCAGCAGGAACGAGTAGTCTTCTCTCATCGCCTGTGCAATCCCGCATGTTGTGACGATCTGTCCGGTCTTGAAGAGGGCCATTCAGAATCCCTCCCTGGTCGCATAGAGGGTGTCCGTGTACCTGGGCTTCCCGCTTCCGGTCGGCATGTCGAAGCCGTCGCAGGGACAGTCGGAGTACAGGCACGGCCTGACGTCCCTGACGAAGTCGTCTGCCTCCGACATGGTCAGCAGCCTCCCCTCGAGCTGAGGCATGGTGGACCTCCACATCATGCTCGGCAGATCGAACGTCCAGGTCCAATTGTCCCAGTCGGCCATACCCTCGGCCTCCCCCGCGCTGTACAGGTAGTACGACGCGTCGCTGCACTCCCCGCACATCACCTTCACGATGACGTTGCAGATCAGGTTGTGGATGTCCCTGCGGGACTCCCCGAGAGCGTCGTGCACGGCCTTCACGGCCCTGAGGCCGGCCCAGTGGCAATACAAGTCCGGGGACCTCCTGTCCCCGTCGGTTATCCTGATGACGATCCTGTCTCCCATCTCAGAACACCTCCCTGATGCACTCCGGGTAGTTGTCGTCCTCGTCGAGGATGTACCCGATCGGAGGCTTGGAGAGGTCCGCGTGAGGCTCCATGGGCGTCATCGCCCTGAGGTCGTCCCATGCGATCCTTGTTCCATTGTGGTTTCTGAGGTTTACGTTGTGGTTTCCGTTCGTTCTTCTCTGACTCGTCTTCCTAGTCATCTTCCATTTCCTGGGGAAGAGCCCCGGGACGGCTGTCCGAAGAACGGCGGCACGACGCTTGCGCCTGTTTAACAGAAAAGAAGGAAGGCGCAAGCCCGATGCGCCCGTTCGAGTCTTGAGACACGGGGCGATGACCGGAAATGAAGATTTGAAATCGTCGTATGTGTTTGATGTTGTGATATCATGCCTAAGTCGCTTCCTATCTGTAGCCATACGTTTACTTTCTATAACGGAAGTCAAGACGACTTGGACCGTGTCTGTAAGGAATTCAAGAAAGCTCTGAAAAACCACGTTAAGTATTTCGCCCGCTCCGAAAAAACATCCTCCATGTTCTTTGTCTTGTTAGAAGATGACTCGGCTAATGATGCTAAGGATAAAGTCACAGGTACTGAAACAAGATTGAATAAGATTCTCGAAGAACATTTGAATGTAGAAAGACGCAATTCCATTCGTGGTAAAATCCTGAATGGCGTCAGATCCGAATGCTACGCTTGTTCTGATCTCGATGATTACCTCTACAGGTCTTTTACTTTCAAGGTTCTGGATATTAATAAATGTAGAACGGACAAATTGAAGCAACTTCTATTGACAGAACTTGATGGTGCCGAAGGTGCGGTAGATTCCAGAGGAAATCCATGTTACTTGTTTGATATCACAAGTGCTAAACCTGATCAGGCATTCCTCGTTTGCAAATTATCTGCTCAGTATCCTCTGTATACAGTGTGTTTCAGAGATGATCCTATTGTTTTGTCACCTTTCCCTAAGTACGTGAAATTGAATGATGACCACATTAGGATTCTCAACTGCCTAAAAACATGCAGTGATAATCCATCCAGGTTCAAAAACTACAACTGTACGGTTAACGGGTATCTTTACAATATGGATGTTGCTGTCTGTTTGGAAATAGATACTGATGAAATAGGTTCCATTCTAAAATTCCTTCATGATAAGGGATTGATTAGTTTCAGCAATATTGAAATCAAAGGTGGAAAAAACAGACGTAGAGCATCGAAGATTACAGATGATGGGGAGTTTATGCTTCGCTATGCGGAAAGCAGTAGATGATTGCGTTTATGCCATCATATCAAAATTTCCTGTGATTTCAGGATTTTTTATGGAATTTCTATATTTTTATAATCTGTATTCCCCCTATTCGTGGTTTTTAACCACGGAGTTGGACTATGAATGATAAAAACAGTAGAAATAGAGCCCTACGTCAGAACGAAAACGACACCAGGTCCGTTGGTCGTGAATATATTGACAGCAAGATCTGGAACAGGATTGTCCCTCCCAGTTATGTGAACCATGACTGGCTCAGTTCCGGAGACAGTCTTTTCGATGGGAATACCGTACGTGATGATTCCGATCTCGTACCGTATAAAGACAGGGAGGATGCAGCCATGCTCCTCGATGCACGTACCACAGTTTTCAACATGATCGATTCCGATCTAAGAAGAAGGCTCTGGGATTACCACGTCTGGTTCACTGATCCTCAGAGGACATTCGTGGCAGATTTCCCCCGTCTCGAACCTGACTCCAACATAAGGAACGATTACCGTACCGCGAAGGCGATGCTGACAGTCATCAGACCTGTCCTGGAGTCTTCATACATCAGAGACTGTCCTTTCGTCGGTGTGAAGAAGCTCATCACCGGCTTCGATGAGGTCCTGGAAGACCTTGTTGGGATATGCGGATCTGATGCTCCGGACCTCATTCAGCCCGAGTTCAACGACACCTGGTTCATGAGACACGGCCCTTGGTTCATGACCGTGGCCATCAACGAGAGCGGAGTTCCCGTGTACGACGTGATCGGTTCCAGGAGTCTCAACGAGGCGCGTTGGAGATGTGAAGAGATTGCGGAGGCCTCCGGCCTCCCGTTGGACTGCTGCATAGCCCTAGGGCCGTATGCCTCCCCCGAGGATGCGATGTACGCCAAAGACTACTACTCCGGAATTCCGATGGGCGGACTGACCGGTGCCGAGTACCTCGAGCGTCTGGAGAGTCTCTTCGATAGGATCAGGAAGCACGACTTCACCGGGATGGACTCATGAACATGATCGGTCCGACATTCGCACAGAGGGCGTTCATAGCCTCCCGCGACTCCGTCCGCGGTCATGTCCCCGTCTCCCGGCAGATGGACGACGTGGAGCGTCTATACATGATCGCCTGTTCCATGGCCGGCAGCGATCGGGAGCTGCTCTCGCTCACACACCGTCTGGCGGTGTACACGGACATGGACCTGGGGTATCGCGGCGATGTGATGTCATGGAAGAAGGAGTTCGACAAGGACACCCTCGGCTACGCCTTCGAGTACAAGGGGATTCTGGAATCGATGACCGATGACGACGTGCCCGGCGCAGGCACGGATTCGACATCAACCTAAAAATGAAACAACGACGCAGGGGATCATTCCTCTGCGTCCTCTTCGAATATCGATCTGATCTCGGAGAGATGCGAGGCTATCCTCTCGCCCTTCTCCGTGAGCCTGTAGTAGAGGCCCCTCCAATGCTCCCCTTCGACTATCTCGAGTATTCCCGCTTCTACGAGTTCATCGACACGGACGGCTCTGGTCCTCTCACCGTTGGGGCTGGAGCGTATGATCTCCGTCTTGTTGACACCCGGCTTGTCATGGACCATCAGTATGATGTCGATGGCGTAACGTTCGCCGAGGATCGAGATGCCCTCAGTCATCGTCTCTGCATCTCCTTCTCGATATTTAAGCTTTCAAAATTGCGTCTTAATCCTTGCCTATTTGTTTTTTCCACATTTTGTATATGTGGTAATTTTTACAAGATATTAAATATATGATATGCCATGTAAGGAACAGAAGCGGAGGAGAACCGTATGCCAAAGAGCATCCCGTCCGGATCCTCCCTTCCAACCACAGAGGAGGAAAGACATGGGCAGACACCCGTTTGGCGAATACGCGGACAAGTACATGGAATCGGTCCGTGGCGTGTATGCCGAAGAGACATGGAAGAACAGAGAACGTAGGTACAAGAGGATGGGCAGGAAGCTCATTGAGCTCAAGGAAGCAGGTAAGATAACCACAACGTCGCCGAAGTCGATGACCCCCGAGGACGTCCGTGTGTACATACTCTACTGCAAGGAGAGACAGAGCACGGCGGACCTCGTCCACGAGGTCAACGCCCTCAGGAAGATCCTCAACTTCGT
This sequence comes from Methanomassiliicoccaceae archaeon DOK, assembly GCA_009911715.1. Taxonomy (NCBI): domain Archaea; kingdom Methanobacteriati; phylum Thermoplasmatota; class Thermoplasmata; order Methanomassiliicoccales; family Methanomassiliicoccaceae; species Methanomassiliicoccaceae archaeon DOK. The sequence goes on from CP047880.1 coordinate 1,104,818, forward strand.
CGACAACCACGCCGTGGAGGTCTGCCTCAACCACAACCCCGGACTGAAGCCCATGTTCAAGGGCAACAGGAGGAAGAACGTGATGTCGGAAGATGTCTATGAGAGGATCCTCGAGAAATCGAAGACGATCGATCCCACGGACTTCAACATGGTCAGGGCCTACACCCTGGTGCTGATGTGCATCAACGCCGGGACCAGGAACAAGGAGATCCGCTTCGCGGGAGTCCGTGACCTGGACACCACGTCATGGATCTTCGAAATAGTCCACGTCAAGGGAGAGGAGACATACGGCCAACCGAGGAAGGTCCCGATACCTCCGGAGATCCGCCAACTCATTCTGACGTACCTCCTGGCACGCCAGAAGTGGTTGGTGGACAATTCCGTGAAATCACAAGCGCTGTTCCCCTCGAAGGACAGCGCTGACGGGTTCCTCTCGGGCAATGCGATCAGGAAGATCAAGGAGGTGGTGGAAGCGGATCTCGGCATCCAATTCGATCTCCGCGAGTGCCGCAGAACGTTCGGCCAGAGATATCTGGACAGCGACCTGGACATCGAGTCCGTGAGCGTGCTCATGGGCCACGCGTCAACGAAGACGACCGAGAGCTTCTACAGCAGGAAGAGGATGGACAAGGCTGTCGAGAGTGCGAAGAGGACCTGGAAGGACTGTGGTGGACAATAAAATTGTCCAGAAAATCGGTGTCTGGATGGTGATGAATGGTGGACAAGGCGAGATTCGAACTCGCGACTTCTGCCTTGCGAAGGCAGCGATCTACCGGGCTGATCTACTTGCCCATTTAAACCGGTGAGTCCCCCTAACCCGACCCTGGATATAAACCTTGTTTCGACCCGCATCGGCATTGCGCGGTGTCCGCTGAGGTTATACGCTGGAACGGCATGGGCGGGTGCATGAAGCTCCGCAGCCAGTCGTCAGGAGGGAACCCGAGGCCGATGGAAGTCTGGAACGCCAACGTGTACTTCGACGACAGGTCCGGGGCCAAGAACCGCCCGGTGATCGTGCTCGAGAAGAGGGGCGAGGAGTACACGGTGTACATGGTCACCTCCCACCCCCACCACCCGGAGACCGACATCAGACTCATGGAGCCCTACGAGGTTATGCTGGACAGGACCTCCCACGTCCGCACCGACCGCCCGTTCAGACTCCCTGCGGACAAGTTCAACTACAAGCTCGGGGAGCTGTGCTACGACGACTCGGAGATGGTCAGAGCCATCTTCGAGAGCAGGACGAAGGAATCCCGCCAGTACAGGCGCGGGAACTACCGAGGCGGGACGGATGGATCCGGGGGACGCTGCGACGGAGATCGTGTCCGCGGCCGCCAGCAGGCTATGCCTCGACATGCGCTTCCTCTCCAGGGCCGTGCTCTCGCTGAGGACCGCTGTCGAACCCGGAGAGGGGAGGCCGTTTTGCGACGGCAGGACGGTCACGTTCCGCCACGACACGGTCATCACATCCTTCCGGAACGAGCCCAACTCCGTCACCCGCGACCTTGCCCACTGCGTCCTGCACTGCGTCCTCGGCCACGGGTCGCCCGGCAACCCGCCCGAGACCGACCTGGCGGAGGACATGCTCGTGGAGTACGTCCTCGACTGCCTGGACACACCGCACACGTCCGTCCCCGGCAGGGATGACAGGATGTTCGCCTGCGAGAGGCAGTTCGCCAAGGCGGGCGCGCCGTCGGCGGACCTGCTGTCCCAGGTGGTGAGGGACACGTCCCCCTGGCAGCTGGAGTCCCACAGGAAGATGTTCGTCAGGGACGACCACTCCCGCCGCGGGGCCCTTGACGACTCCGTCTGGAGGGAGCTCTCCCAGCAGGTCATGGCCGAGGTGGAGGGTTTCGTCAGGGACGACGAGGGGAGGACCGGGGCGCTGATGTCGATCCTCAGGATACGCAACCGCAGGAGGTACGACTACCGCTCGTTCCTGCGCAAGTTCATGGCCAGCCGCACCGTGGTCAGGGAGAGCCAGACGGAGTTCGACCCCATCTACTACACCTACGGGCTGTCCGTCTACGGGAACATGCCGCTGATCGACTCCCTGGAGCAGTCAGACTCCGGCAGGGTGGAGGAGTTCGTCATCGCCATAGACACCTCCGGCTCCACCATGAGGGGACCCGTGGTCAGGTTCCTCGAGGAGGCCTTCGACGTCCTCAGGCAGACCCACGCCGGCCGCGGGGCCAACCTCCATGTCATCCAATGCGACGACATGGTCCGCTCGGACGACGTCGTCACCTGCGAGGGCGACCTGCGCAGGCTGGTTAACGGGTTCGAGCTCAGGGGCGGAGGGGGCACCGACTTCAGGCCGGTGTTCGACTACGTCGACAGGATGGTCGAAGAGGGCGGGTTCAGGGACCTCAGGGGCCTGATGTACTTCACGGACGGGTTCGGCACGTACCCGACGAGGCGTCCGAGGTACGACACCGCGTTCGTGTTCTGCGACGACAGGTACAGGGACCACGAGGTGCCGCCGTGGGCAATGAGGATAGTGGTCAGGACCGAGGACATAATGGGGCCTGCGCAAACCCCAAATACCCAGTGAGCAGAAGAGATGGTGAGAGAAGATGGACATTCAATCCGCCAAAGATCAGGTGAAGGACGCGATCCGCTCCTATCTGGACAAGGATCCCGCGGGGAACTACGTCATACCGAGGAACAGGCAGAGGCCGATAATGCTCATCGGCGCGCCCGGCCTGGGCAAGACGGCGATAATGTCGCAGATCGCGGCGGAGCTGGACATAGGCTACGTCGGGTACACCATCACCCACCACACCCGCCAGTCAGCCATCGGGCTCCCCATGATCGAGACCCGTGAGTACGGGGGCGTGGAGCACCCCATCACCAGGTACACAATGAGCGAGATAGTCGCCTCGGTGTACGAGGCCATGGAGACCCAGGGCCGCAGGGAGGGGATCCTGTTCATCGACGAGGTCAACTGCGTGTCCGAGACCCTCTCCGCCGCGATGCTGGACCTCCTGCAGAACAAGAAGTTCGGCCCGCACCCCATCCCGTCCGGATGGGTGCTCGTCGCGGCCGGGAACCCCCCGGAGTTCAACTCCTCCGCCAGGGAGTTCGACATCGCGACCCTGGACAGGATCAGGGTGATCGACGTCGAGCCCGACACGGACGTCTGGCTCAAGTACGCCATGAGCGCCGGGATCCACGACGCCGTCACGTACTACCTGCAGGTCAAGCCCCAGAACCTCCTCAGGATAGAGAACACCCCGGACGGCCCCGTCTTCGTGACGCCAAGAGGCTGGGAGGACCTGTCCATGGTCCTGAGGGAGCACGAGCGCCTCGGACTGGACGTAGGCGTGGACCTGATCTCGCAGTACGTCAGGTACCCCGAGATAGCGGCGGAGTTCAAGCGCTACATGGACTTCCACAGGAAGTACTCCGAGGACCACGACGTGGACGCCATCCTCGACGGCAGGGCCGCGGATCCAGACACGATCGCCGGCGCCGGGGCGGAGGAGAAGATCTCGCTGATCTCTGTGATCATAGGGAGGCTCAACTCCGAGGCCGAGGAGGGCATGGACCTGCTGGAGCTCCGGAGGAGGCTGGAGGGCGCAGGGTCAGGCGACCTGGACCGCATCAGGGACGACCTGAGGAGGTCCCTGGAGGGCAACGGGACCGCCGATTCGAGGCGCACGGCGGCGTACTGCCTGTCCGCGCTCAGCGGGGCCGGTGACGCCGACGCCGCCAGGGAGGACTGCCGCAGGGCGTTGGACGACGTCCGCAGAAGGTTCGACTCGCACCTCGGGAACGCCATGTCGTTCATGGTGTCGGCCTTCGGACAGGGCCAGGAGCCCGTCTCGCTGCTCGCCGGGCTGATCGGATGCTACAGCGTCGTGATGTTCTCGGACGTGGACGGCCCGCTGTACAGATACAACGAGGAACTGCTCACCTCGGGGCGCGACAGGCGCCTCGTGGAGATGACGGAGGGTCTGCGATGGCAAACAAGATCGAGAGCGAGCCCTGCGAAGGCGGACGCCGCATAACCAGGCTGGTCTCCACGGACCGCGACATCGTCGTTCCGGACTCCGTAGACGGGGCCGCGGTCGTCGCGATCGGACCGTTCTTCCTCTCCGGATCGCCGGCGTCCGACGGCAGGACCGTCACCGTGCCGGGGACCGTCGCGGAGATCGACCGCGACGCCTTCGGCGGGATAATCGGGATCAGGGGGATAGCCTACGGCGGGACGATGGAGGCCTTCTGCTCCCTGGGGCTCGACGCCGAGTTCGACGTGGAGGTCTCCACAGCCGACGGGCACAGGTTCGGTTTCCTCTCCGGGTACCCCATGAGGTTCCCGGCGTTCGACGAGGCCATCCAGTCCATGAACTTCAAGATGACCCAGGAGCTGGCCGTCAGCAGGCTCAGGGACCCGGTCCTCCTGACGCCGGAGTGCGGGGAGCGCTACCGCCGCTACCTGTCCAGCAGGATAATGCCCCGTGCGGAGCAGGCGGTGACCTCGGGGGACACATCAAGGCTGGCCGAGCTCCTGTCCACGGGAATGTTCGACGACGCGTCGGTCAGGACGCTGATGGAGAGGTCCCTGCGCTCCGGGAAGACCGCCGTCACGAGCATGCTCATGTCGGAGCTGTACTCGAGAAGAAAAGGAGAGAAGAGGGCCTGAGGCCCCCGTTTTGATCAGACGGACAGGACGAATCCCGCCAGGTCGTCGATGACCGTCGGGTTCACCGTCATCTGCGTGAGGTAGTAGTCCGAGCTGTCGCCGTCGTACTGGCCGGGCGAGCAGAACAGGTGGTTCAGGCCCGCGTACATCACGCCGCGGACGTTGTCCTTCCCGTCGAGGATGTCCATCCACGCGCCGTGGTCCCTCTCGTAGGAGACCTGCCAGTCGGACATGCCCTGCATGAACAGCATGGGGATGTCGAGCCCGAGCGCGATGTCCGCCACCGCGTAGTCGTCGATTGACTTCAGGTAGTATGCGGACATGCCGAACACGGTCGTCGTGAGGAGCTGCTCCTCGGTCATGGAGTCGAGCGATCCGGCGAGCGCCAGCTGCGCCTCCACGTACTGGATGCTCTGGTCCTTCAGCTCCCCGTCTGGCATGGCCTCGATGAGCAGCATGTTCTGGTCGTAGGAGATCTCGGCGAGGCTCCTGGGGCTTCCGGCCAAGGAGACCATGCCGTCGTACAGCCCGTCCGACTCCTGGACGATGGCCGGGGCCATCATGCCTCCGAGGCTGTGGCCGATGAGGATCACCTTCTCGTACCCCATACCCTTCAGGAGGGCTGCGGCGGACACGGCGTCGTCGACTGTCTCGTACCCGATGTCCAGGGAGTTCCCCAGCTCCACCGAGTCCCACGGGTAGGCGTAGGTCCTGTCGTCGTACCTGAGGACGTCGACGCCCTGCTGGGCGAGGCCCCAGGCGATCTGCTGGAAGATCCTGTTGTCCCCGAAGACGCAGTCCATTCCCTGGGGCCCGGATCCGGAGACGAGCACGGCGGCGACCCTGTGGTCGGACGTCCCGGACGACGAGATGACCCCGTCCAGAGGCTTCATCCCGTCGGCTCCTACCTGGACGGGGGTCTCGACGATCCCCTCCGGGACGGCGTTCCCGTTGGGCAGCTCCCTGGGCGTGATGTAGAACGCGTCCACACCGTCATCGCCTGTGTGGGTCCAGACGAGGGCGCCGGAGTAGGTGTAGGTCATCGGCGTGCACGAGATACCGTTCTCAGGAGAGTAGGTCTCCCCGATGGAGACGTACGGTCCGTACTGCAGCTCGGTGGAGTACTGGAGGGTCGACAGCAGGACGCCGAAGTACTCGGCACCACCGAGGGGCTCGTAGGCGGCCTTGAGTTCGGGGGCGAACAACTCGTAGGCGGCCGCCGCGTCCCCTCCGATCAGACCCTCGGCGAACGGCCGGGAGTCGTCGGAATCCTCGTCCACGGAGGTGTACTGCCATGAGGCGAGGAGGCAGATCACGATCACGACCGCTGAGACGGCCATGATCTTGACGTTGTTCTTCTGCATGTTGGGAGTAATGGAGAAGTGGGGTTAAGGTGTTTGGGCCTCCCCTGTGGGGAGGAAAAGAATTCACAAAGAATAGGTTTAAGCTGCAGGTACTGTGGAATCTGCAGTCACTACGAAATCGTTTGTTGTCCCGGATACAGGTTTGAACGTTTCTGATACGTCGGAACCATTATATTTCGCTGTACCGCCGTTAATCTTGAAGGCATAGTCATGTTCGACTACAAGCCTTACAGTATCATTTCCTTCAATTTTTAGAACTCCGATTTCCACAGAAATGCCTGCAGGAATCGTGAACTTGACATCTACTGTGGATGTCTGGTAGTTGACTTCCGTATAGTCGGACTCTCCGACGTTCTTGTTGTCGGCCAACATTTCTCCAAGGTAGTATTCGTCCTGATTCCAGTTCTTGAAATCAGACATAGCGGCAACAGAGGTGGAGCCGTTGACGAATGCCTCATCCTTCAGAACAGCGGATATTGCGACATCGCCTTCAATAGCGTAAACGGTCATGTATTCCTTTCCGTTGACGTTGAATACCGTGCTCTTGATCTTGGTTGTACCAGATGGCGTGAAGTCCCCGTCCCCGTAGACCTTGATGTAGGAATCTGCCCCCAGAATAATGGAAGCTGTTATTGTAGCGTTGTTGTCGCTGACCTTCGTGAAATCAGTGGGCTTCTCCCCGATGGTCATCACTCCGTTGAGATTGACCGTTCCGTCGATGGTTGTAGGATCAAGAACAGTCATGGTTCCCGTGACGTTCAGCAGGGCTTTGACTGTGCCTGCAGCCCTGATGTTGCCGCCGTCGAAAGTGATGTTGCCCGCGACGCTGATGGCGGCGGCCTTTCCATCTGCAGAGGCTCCTGCGGTTATGGTTGATCCTGTGCCGAGTATCAGTGTCGCACCGGAATCTACGGCAAGTGTGTTACCAGTTCCGTTGACTGTGAGTGTCCCTGCGTTGATGGTTCCTCCAGTCACGGATGCTGCACCGGAGAGTGTTCCGTCTATGGAGATCTCCGTTGTGGTCGCCGATCCGGATGTGGTGACGTCCAGATCGATCGTGATTCCGTTGACAGACACGAGCTTGAGGGTTCCCGCTCCGGTGGCGGTCACAGATGCGCTGAGCTTACCGGTAGCGTCGATAATCGGGCTGTCGGTCGAAGTTCCGCTGAGTGTAATCGTCCCCAGAGTCACGTTTGCACCGTCCATGATGGTGAGTTCCTCGGTGTTCGAAATCGTGATGTTCGAGTTCTCGTTGACAGTTCCGAATATCTCCACGTCGCTGTTGGCGGCAGCCGCATTGGCGGCAGTCGTGAGAACGACGAACTCGTCGGAATTGACGTAGAGCGCCCCGTTGGCGAAATACATTATTCCCGTGATATTGCCGAGGAAGTCCTGGCTGGCGAAGTCGTTGGGAGTCATGATGAGCTGCCCTGTGGACGTGACCGACCTGGTCTCACCGTTTCCGTTCTGGTAGACTGGCGTGTAGCTGCCGTCCTCCTCCTGCTTCACGAACGTAATGGATCCGTCCGTGGCGTCGAGAGTTCCTTTCACATCGACCTTGGCGTTTGCTCCGAGCATCTTTATCTCGGCGCCGTCCGTGAGGGCGAGTTTTCCGTTCTCACCGATCGTGAGGGCTCCCTCTATGACCATGTCCTCGGAGATCGTCCTCTCGTTGTCTATCGTAAGTCCGTCGGATGGATCGTCGGAACCTCCGTTGCCACCATCATCTTTCAGCACAACATATGCTGCTACCGCGGCGATGATGACTACCGCCGCGATGATGATGACGAGGATCCTGCGGTCCTTTAGCATGTTGGCTAGTGCATCCCCTTTCATCGGGCATGCATCCTTCTGGAAACTATATAATGAGCAAGTTTAAGACCCTAAGACCTACCGTCCGAAAATCGGTTCAGTGGCGTTAAAACCTGTGGACGGTGACGGGAAGGGATGTTGGAAACGGGTTTCGGGGACTAGGTCCCCGGAAGCCTCACTGGGCGGGCTCCCACTTGCACCTGACGGGGGACACGATGGCGCCCTCGGCCTTGAGCTCCTTGAACGCCTTGTCGATCTCCTTCCTGTCGATGCCCGTGGCCTTCTCGACCTCGCCGGCGCTCATGGGCTTGCCGGCCTCCTTCATGGCTTTGATGACATCCTCTTTGACTGTCATGTTAACACCGTGAAGTGGTATCGCGAACATGTTCATATACATTCCCCACCCCCCAAAACGTTTGTATCGGTCACGGTTGGTGATGTCTCCATGGAGGGCGCGGAGTCCGTGGGGGCCAGGGCGGCGGGGTTCGTAAAGGGACAGGTTGTCCTAGTCGTCTCCGCCGTCCTCGCGGTCGCGTCCATGATCCTGGTGCCCCCGTCTCAGGAGTACGTCGACTACATCGACGTCCGCATGCTCTGCATCCTGTTCTGCTTCATGGCGGTGGTGGCGGGCATGAGGGAGTGCCACCTCTTCGGAGCGGTCGCCGCCCGCCTCCTGGCCGGGAGGCGCAGCCTCAGGTCCCTATGCCTGATACTGATCCTCCTGCCGTTCTTCTGCTCCATGTTCATCACCAACGACGTGGCGCTGATCACCTTCGTCCCGTTCACCATCCTGGTCCTGGGCCTGGCGGGCGAGGGGAGGGCGATCCTCCCCGTGGTGGTGATGCAGACCGTCGCCGCCAACCTCGGGAGCATGCTGCTTCCCTTCGGCAACCCGCAGAACCTGTTCATCTACTCCCGGTACGGGGTCGGGACCGGCGAGATGGTGGCGCTGCTTGCCCCGTACGTCGTGGTCGGCGGGATCGTCATGTGCCTGATGTGCGCCAGGTTCGCCACCCGCGAGGTCCACGTGGACATCAGCAGGGACAGGGACGTCCGCCACAGGGGGTTCCTGGCGCTGATGGTCGTCCTGTTCGCCCTGTGCATACTGACCGTCCTGCGCGTCCTCCCCTGGCAGGCCGTGCTTGCGGTGACGGTCCTGGCGATCGGCCTCACCCACCGCCGCGTCCTCGCCAGGGTGGACTACGGCCTGCTGCTGACCTTCGTCTGCCTGTTCGTCTTCACAGGCAACATATCCCACATCGACGCCGTCAGCTCCGCCCTGGAGGGCCTCATGTCGTGGGAGCCGATGCTCGCCTCGCTGGGAGTCAGCCAGGTCATCAGCAACGTCCCGGCGGCCACGCTGCTGTCCGGGTTCGCCGACGACTGGCAGGGGCTGCTCGTGGGGGTGGACGTGGGCGGGTTCGGGACGCCCATCGCATCGATGGCCAGCATGATATCCCTCGGGTTCTACTCCAAGCTGGAGGGCGCGAACACCAGGAGGTACCTGGCCTGGTTCACCGCAGCCAACGTCGCCATGGTGGCCGTCCTGGTGGCCACCTACTGCGTCCTGAACGCGCTCTGACCCCGTCTATGTAAAATACGTAGGACCGCCATCCGAAGGCATGGACTTCTGGGATCCCGACGACACCTTGGAGGACAGGGCGGAGAGGTTCCTCCGCAGCCAGGCGGTGCTCGTGGCCTCCGCCGTCCTCGCGGTCGCGTCCATGTTCCTGGTGCCGCCGTCCTGGGGGTACGTCGACTACATCGACGTCCGCACCCTGTGCATCCTGTTCTGCTTCATGGCGGTGGTGGCCGGCCTCAAGAAGTGCAACGTGTTCAAGATCCTGGCCCAGCGCATCCTTGGCGGGAGCAGGAGCGTCACCGTCCTATGCCTGCTGCTCGTGCTGCTGCCGTTCTTCTGCGCCATGTTCATCACCAACGACGTGGCGCTTCTTACCTTCGTGCCGTTCGCGATACTCGTCCTGAGAATGGCGAAAAGAAGCGACCTGATAGTCCCGGTGGTGGTCCTTCAGACGGTCGCGGCGATCCTCGGGAGCATGTCCATCCCGTTCGGGAACGCCCAGAACCTGTACATCTCGTCCAACTACGACGTGGGCATGGCCGAGTTCTTCTCCGTGATGCTCCCGCTGACCCTGGTTGGCCTGGTCGTGGTGGTGGCCCTGTCCCTGAGGTTCGGACGCGATAGGGTGAGCATCGAGTTCGAGAAGACCTACGCCCTCAAGCACAGGAAGCTGCTGGCGGTGTCCGTGGTGCTGTTCGCGCTGTGCGTGGCCACCGTGCTCAGGTGGGTGCCCTACCAGGCCACCATCGTGCTGACGGTCGCCTCCATCCTCCTGGTGAGGCCGAAGACCCTTCTGAAGGTGGACTACGGCCTGCTCCTGACCATGGCGTTCATGTTCGTGTTCGCCGGCAACATGGCGCAGATAGACGCCGTGAGGCAGGTGTTCGGCGACCTGATGTCCTGGGACCCGACGGTCACCGCTATGGCTCTGAGCCAGGTGACCAGCAACATGCCGGCGTCGGTGCTGCTGTCGGAGTTCACCACGGACTGGCAGGGGCTGCTCGCCGGGATCGGGGTCGGCGGGTTCGGGACCCCGATAGCGTCCATGGCGAGCATCGTGTCGCTGAGGATCTACATGAGGGAGGAGAGGGACGGCCCCGGAAGGTACCTCAGGCACTACACCGCCGTGAACGTCCTGATGCTGCTGGTGCTGGCGCCGATCGCCATCGTGATGGTCTGACAACACTCTGGAAAAGTCGGTTGCCCTGGAACGGATGGTTCGGGATCGATAAGTGGGAAGACCCGGCCCGGGCGGTCGCACCGGACCGGTTTGGATCGTTCCTTCAGTACCCGTTGTGGTGGATCCTCTCGGGCTTGAACCTGTCCTTGTGGGGCTCTGGCTTCTCCTTCGGGTAGCCCACGGCGACGATGCAGAAGGGCATGAGGTTCTCCGTGAGGTCGAAGATGTCGGAGATCGCGTTCATCCTCTCCCTGACAGGGGCGACCCCGATCCACACCGAGCCGAGCCCCAGGCTGGTGGCCGAGAGCATGAGGTTCTCGGTGCATGCGCCCAGGTCCTGCTCCCAGAACTGCGGGGCGGACATCAGGTCCCTGTTGCCCAGGACGACGATCGCCAGAGGGGCCTTTCCGACAGGTCCCGCATAGGGCGTGACCTTGGAGAGCTCCCTTATGTAGTCCGGGTCGTCCACCACGATGAACTCCCAGGCCTGCTGGTTCCTGGCGGATGGCGCGTTCATGGCGGCCTCCAGGATGCGGTCGACCTTGTCCTTCTCTACCTTGCCGGGGATGAAGTCCCTGACGCTGACTCTGGTGAACAGCTCGTTCATAATATCACTGGATGGGAATCGGGGTAAGGCTGGATAAAGCTTGGTGCCGACCCTCCGCCGAGGAGGGATGCCACTCAGCGCCTCTTCTTCTTGTTCGCCCCGGGCTTGTACGCCTTGAGGTACTTCAGCACCGCCTGGTCGTCCTCGGAGTCGCTCCACTCGGGGGTGTATCCGCCCTTCATGTACTCGTTGTACCAGTCGACGCACTGCTGCATGTACCCGGTCATGTCCAGCCTGTCCTTCACGATGACGTAGGTGTTCTCCGGCGTGGGCACCCACTGCTTCGGACGGTCGTAGTCAGGCTCCTCGAGGAACCCCACCAGGAACACGATCCTGTCCAGGTTGGAAAGCTGGGCGTACAGCGACGCCTGCAGCATGTAGGACATGGGCACGTTGGTGAGACCGCCCTGCTCGTCCCTCCACTTCTCCCTGTCCCCGGAGGTCTTGATCTCCAGGATGTACTTCCTCTTCCCGTCCAGCTGGATGTAGCCGTCCACCATCCCTCCGAAGACCTTCTCGTTATGGAAGTGGTCGTAGCCGCACTGCTCCTTGGGGACGGGCTCCTCGACGGCGAGTTTGGAGCCCTCGGGGACGTCCAGGGCCTCTCCGAGCATGGCGTTGACCCTGGTGCCCAGGTACTCCCTCAGCACCGGCTCCAGGATGTTCCCGGCATCGATGTACTTGTTGGCCTTGTCCCCCGGATAGAGGCCGGCGAGCTCGCATGCCACCTTGAACGGGGTGGCGAACTCGCTCATGCCCAGGATCGGTGCGACCCTTGTGCCGGTTATCTTCTTCAGCCTGTAGGTGTCGAAGATCACGGTGCGCTCGTCCTCGTCGATGTCGACTATACCTGCTCTGCCATCGAATGCCATGCACAGGACATCGACGAGGTCCGATAAAAGTCCCGCTGGGAGACAGATGAGATGCATGGAGACGAACCGCCGGCATGGTTCCCGGAACCACACTCAGCGAAGGCGGGCAGGGGGCGGCGGAGCCCCGAACGGACGGAACGGCATGTTTCTGTGACCACCGTCTTGGAAGTGAACTTGACAGCAACAGGGGGAGACCGCCTTGCCGTGTGACCCTCACGGCGGCCGCCCTAGCGGCTCAATCCGCAGGCCCTGCGCTACGCCGCGGGAGAACGCCGCATCGGTCGAATTGAGCGCGTTCCGCTTGCATATTGACATTTCCGATTTTTGTACGGTTGAGGACACCCCGTTCGAGGGGGCCGTCCCCATACTAATGTATGGGGAATCCGAAGATTTCCGGAAATCGGACAGACCCCAGAACGGCCCCTGGTTCACGAAAGAACGGGTGGGGCCGTTCCACCCCGGAAGTTCCGGGGTTCCAAAGACATCGACAGGGGTGTCGGGATGACCCATCCCAAGCTCACCGCCAGAGAGCGCAAGGTCAAGGCCCTGCTGCTCTCGGGACACTCCCGCCACGCCATAGCCAGCAAGCTTAGGATTTCGAAATCCACAGTCTACGACATCGTGGCAGACCTGGAGCACTACGGCGAAATCCGCGCCATCCCGGGCACGAAAAACCCCGTAGTATACGAGGACCCCAATTACAGACCTTTTATCCCTCCTACGGAGGGATGTTCCGAGAAATCCGGAAACAACGGACGGGCCGTCCAAAACAACGGCCCCTCCGGAAACTGCGATGAACTGCCGGAAGTCGACCTCAAGGGCATCTGCACCGGGAACAGGTGCCCAGACGGATACGTCACAGCGCACATGAGCGGGGGCATCCGCTTCACAAAGGTCCGCAAGACCGGCACCTACGATCCAATCAGAGACGTCCACGGGAACATCATCGGCATCTGGGACCCGGAGAGGCCCACCGCGATGAAGGGCAATCGCGTCCGCTCAGCCAGAATAACAATCTTCGGCTCAGAGATGACACTCCAGTTCCGCATCGGTTCCAGAGGAGGCACCGTCTTCACCGTGAACCCCGGCCGCATCCACCTGGATCCGAGGATGTTCGAATCCCAGGAGGAGGCGAAGGCGGTCTTCATAGACCGTGCGCTGTACATCGCCGGTCTTCTGAGGTTCAACGGATGGCAGCTTACCGACCCGGAGATCAGAGGGATATTCGACTATGCCATCCCCCAGTCGCCGCTGGTCGCCCATCTTCCGAAGGGTACGGACTTCGGAGGCTCGGACATCTTCGTGGACACATCGCCGGGTGTGCCTGAGGCCGAGATGTCCGAGTCAAAGGGGCTCACGGACTGGGAGAAGGTGCAGATCTTCGCCAACATCCCGTCGGAGATCCAGTCGCTTCGTGCCCGTGCCTCGCACACCGAGGGCGGGATGGAGTCCGTCTCCAGAGTCGTCGTCTCCCATCAGACCCGCCTCGACGAGCTGGACTCGGTGATGTCCCGTGTCCTCGACGTCCAGGAGAAGCAGACCACGGCGCTGGTCAACATCGTGGATCAGACGACCAGCATCATCAGTGCCCAGGGCAACATCAATGCAGCCATAGCTGCGGGCACTCAGCGTCAGCTTGATTCTTTCACCACATCCGTGTCCGGCCACGACCGGACCGATTCAAACGATTCTCACAAACCCACACATCTGGAGGGTTACATTTGACAAGCGAAGATTCCAACAATGTCAGCAACAGCAAGGGCTACAACCCGTACAAGCGCATCAGCGACCGCGTGGAGATGATCCAGAACCAGGTGGTCATCCAGCGCTCATCGTATGACAGACTGAACAAGGACTACCTCGGCAAGACGGAATGCGACCGCAGTGCAGAACTCACCCGCCTGAAGGAATCGGCGGTTGCGGCGATGATCCTCGCCGCCGAACTGTATAGCGCGGTACAGACCGAGATCAGACAGGAGGCCTCCTCATGACTTGGACCGTCATCGTGAACCTCAGCAGCGGGGAGGAGCACACCGTCACATGCGAGACCTACCGTGACGCCCTGGACATCCAGGACGACTTCCGCCAGCTCATGGTCTACGGCTTCGTGGATCCCGAAGCGATCGCCCAGTTCGACCCAGACGACCTCACGTTCAACCGCTCCTACAGGAGAGGACTCGAACCGAATACCAACGACTCGTTCATCGTGAACCCGTGCGAGATCACTTCCATCGACCTCTGGGAGGTGGAATGATGACACTATCCGTCGGTTCCGGAAGGAGGTACATTGTGAGCACGGACCGCATCGTGTTCGTGACCTCGGTTCCTGAGGGGGTGGAATCATGAGATGCCCCCGCTGCCACAGTCGCGAGGTCATGTCCGTCGGCGTGGAGAAGCGCGACGGGATGCACTTCGACGTGATATGCAACAGCTGCGGATTCATTTCCCAGAACTACCCAACCCGTCGTGCCGCGAAATTCGCCTTCATGCACGGCCAAGGTGTCATGCCAGGAGGTGCGGCATCATGAGCGACAGGGAACGCCACGTCTTCGACATGAGATTCCGCCGTGCCGTCAACGCCTACGACAGGTTCGCCCAGTCGCTCAGGGACGTCGCCGACTGCTGGATGGATGACGAGTACCCCGACGACTGGGGTGTACGCGTCCAGCAGGTAATGGCCCACATCCGCACAGCCAAGATGCTGCTTACCCGTGCCATGTCCGACGCCGAGCCGATCATCCGTGACACGACCGTCGAACAGGACGAGCTGATGGAGCTCCGCGAATCCGTCGCCGGACTCAACAACAGGCTCCAGCATGTTGACTCTGCCGAGGCCGCTCTCATGAACTCCATTCTGAGGGGTGACGGTGACTATGTTTCGATGTTCATCGCCAGCCAGCGCGTCCAGCAGGAGATGGAGGAGAAGATCCAGCAGACCGTCCGCGGCCCAGTTACGGAGGATGCTACGGAGGATGCTACGGAGGAACCAGAAGCGGACAGCGAAGCCGGAGGAAATCAGGAGGTCGTCGATGAGACATCCGAAGACAGATCCGTGAAGACCTCCGAGGACTCCGAGGGAATCGAGCAGGATGAATCAATTGACGACACATCCGAGAACGACGACAGCATCCCACCGGCGGAGGAGCAGGAATCCTCTGAGGTCCCCTATCCCCCAGAGGCCGACCCATTCAACTTCTTCGAGAGGGCAAGGCTCTACGGAGCGGAGGCCATCGTGAACGGAACGTACGATGGCCACGAGGGTGCTGTGGAGGACGATGGGGACGACGATCCGGAAGCCCCCATAATCATAGCCGTCAACGACGGATCCGCCCCGGCGGAAGAACAGAAGCCCAGGGAACTCACCACGGAGGAGAAGATCGACCTCATCCGTAATGACCCCGAACTCCAGCGCCTTATCCACGACGCAGCTCGGGACATCGCCATCAGTCAAGTCCGCGATATGATTGAGGACTCCAAGGCCGCTACCGCAGAACAACAGCCCCAGGCTGTGGTCGATGAACCCCATCCAGAACCTGTCTACGTCACCGAGCGTGGACGCGACATTGCCCCAGAGGAGCTTACCGTCCCCTCCGGCAAACAGACAGAGGCTGACGATCCCACCGGATTCGTCGGACGTATCAGGGGAAAGAAGCCGGAGAGGACAAAAGACAAACCCTCGAAGCCCGCCAAGACGACACGTCGCATCGGAAGAAAGGAGACTGGAGGTGAGCAGTGATGCCCGCAACCAACTCCGAGCACACCGTCACCGTCCTCATGAACATCACTCTTCCCGATGACAAGGCGTCTGCCCTGGTCAACTGGGAGGAGGGGTTCATCGACAGGTCCGTCTGGACGGAGCTTGACCCTGGATACTACGTGATGGATGCCTTCGATTTCGCTTCCTTCATCCTCTATGAGGAGGAGTCACTCATCGGCATCCCCAAGCGTGGACTCTACATCTGCTTCGAGGATTCAGATAACGTCCACGAGGTCTTGAAGCTGCACCGCTACGACTTCACAAGCGCTGAGGGCAACTCGATAGGTATCGTGTTCAAGGCCTCCCTCGCCGGAAACCCCGCGGAGGTGTGCGAATGACTACCATGAAGCAGCTCCGCAACATGGTCAGCGCCACGGACGACGGGGTCCTCAACGCGTCCCTCCGCCCCTCCCAGGTTGGCTTCTGCCCTTCCGAGTCGCTGGTCCACAAATACATCAGAGGCCTCAACGAGGCCTTCGACCGGATTGTGAAGTCCATGCGCCATCCCGAGATGGTTCGCATGGCAGTCGATCTTGATATTATCGATGGCATCGCCGTCGGAACCGCCAATCCGATCGGTTATGAGTACGTGTGCAGGCGCCTCAGGCATCCGGATACTTTACCCGCCGAGAAGAGGGATCTGGAGAAGGTAGTCAGAGCGTACAAGCTCATCATGGAGTACCGTGCGCTTGACAAGGCTGTAGAGACAGGCGATCTCAACCGCATCAACCGCATCGTCGGCAACACCAGGGGGACGAGGGCATGACCCGCAGGGCGATAGCAGTCCTTCCGGACGGTTCCGCTTCCGCTCCGATCCGCGACAGGCTCCGTTCCATCCAGGAGTACTGCGAGAATAACGACGTGGACATCTTCGACGTCTACGTCCCCTCGCTGGAGAACGCGCCCCTGGACCACATCTTCCGTCTGACGATCGGTTCGGTCGTAATGGACGATGTGGACACCATCGTGTTCGCACATTCCAGGGACCTCTACGGCACCGGATTGGACCTCTACGACCTTTGGGAGTCCTGCAACGCCGCCAAGATGAAGATCGTATTCGCCGAGGAGCCCGGGTTCGATCCTGATGAGATGGTGGACAGGCTAATCGGGAGATTGAGCGATTCTCTGCGTCGCAGGTTCAACGGACACGTCCGCGCCATGGGCGACTACTGCTACTACGTCCCCCCTGAGAACCTAGAGGGCGACGTCCCCGCTGTTCCCCGTGAGGACGACTACAACGCCGAGGACGCCGAGATCTTCTGTGGAACCGACACGGGCGATGGGTCCGGGGAAGAACCCGGACTGAACGATGACGTCACCCGCATCATCCGTACATGGTGCATCTCGTCAAGGATAATGGTGGACACGCTTGCAGAGGTGTTGGAGCGCTACGGCATCGACATGACCGACTACGGACGGGACGGTGATTCCAATGAGTGACGCCATCCAGTCAAAGGAGAGCACACCTGTACCCGTCGAAACCCAGTACCCATACAGGGACATGGGGGCCATCCTCTACGCACGTGTCTCCACCGACGACAAGGGACAGACGACCGAGACACAGATCCGCGAGCTCAGGGAATGGTGCGAACGCAATCACGTGAGGATAATCGCCGAGTACGAGGAGGAGGAATCCGGAGGAGACCTGGATCGCCGCGTCTTCGACTCCGTCCTCGGACGCATAGCCCGTGGAGGGGTTGACCTCCTGCTCGCCCGCGACCCGTCGAGGCTTTCCCGTGACGGCGGCGATATGGAGGACATCGTCTCCTTCGTCGGAAACCACAGCTGCCACATCCGCTACAGCAGCGCCGACGGCATAGCGCCCGAGGACGACAACGGGAAGCTTCTGAACAAGATCAGCACATGGCAGGGCGAGATTGAACGCAAGAAGCTCAAGGCGAACACGAAGAAGGGGATGTACACCGCCAAGGAGAACGGCGTCCACTGCGGGCGTATGCTTGCTTTCTGTTTCGCACACCGCGTCGTCGAGAACCGCAACATGGTCAACACAGACCCCAAGGCAAAACAGCAGACCGTCATCCAGTCGGTTAACACCATCATGGCGTTCGCCGATGAGGGCATGTCATACATACAGGTTGCACACGAACTGCTCCATGTGTCACCGCAGACACTCCGTAGTGCGCTGATACAGGAGGGGCTGTACGAGGACTATCGCGACAGGTGTTCAAAGGCCCGTGGAAGGCGTCAACAAGGGGGTACGTCAACAAGGGTTGCGGAAACCCCAGAAATCACATCAACAAGGGGTGAAGGCGAATGACGTCAACAACCGAACCGTTGTTGACGTTCGACGACCCGTTGTTGACGTCGGAGGGTGACACGGCCATTGCAGATGGAAACGATGCAACGGAACACGTCACGGAGAACACACCTGTTGCATCCGAGAACACGGATGTTCCCCCGTGCAAGCCCCAGGGAAGGCGTTACATGCTCCGCCTCCCGAAGTCCGTGTACGATGCGTTCATGGCAACCGCCAATGCTGAACGCCGTCTGTACCATGTCGTCCTGGAGAAGGCGATAGAGGAGTTCCTGGAAACAGGCGAGTGCGAGCCTCGTCCGTACATACCGCCGATGCTCAAGCTCGAGCCAATGATCGATACACAGTCGAAGATCGACTCGGACATCTACCTCGCATTGGAGGCGCGTGCGATGATCGAGGAGCGTTCGAGGAACGCCCTCGGATTGAGGGCTGTGCTCAACTACCTCGCCAACCACGAGGGGGGATTGGAATGAGGACCGCCGACATCTCGCAACGCCTCTGCGACCTCACCGACGTCCCGAGGGGTCCCGCCAAGAAGCCGGTGGACATTATCACGTCCTCCGGAACGATCCGCATCGACCGTATCGGCAAGACATGGGAGATCGAGGTCCGCTTCGGATGCGCCACCGTGCATACGATCGGAGGCTCCGTCGTCCGTGTCATCCAGTCTTGGAGGGAGAATGTTGAGTTCATCGCCATCGCGGTAGGCGACAACATCGGGCCGGAGTTCCGCCCCAGAGGATGGATTGACGTCCGCCCCGAGGACGTGCACGCCGTGGAGATGATCGAATGACCCGCATAGAGGACGTCCGTCTCAAGTGCCCGGTGTGCCGCAAGGAGGTCGCCGTTGACAGACTCATGGATTTCGGCATTTCCTTCAAGCTGTATTCGGACGGGTTCGTGGAGCTGGACTCCGTGTGTGTAACCGGGCAGATGGACTGCCCCAACTGCCGCTACCGTCTGACCGTAGGGGTGCCTCTCAGATTCGACGGGGACCCCAGCGGCATCGCCCTTGACCTCCTGTTCGACGACGAGAGGGAGGTGGGCGAATGACCGTCGTAAAGTCATGGGAGCAGCAAGTCCTCATCCACACCATCGAGTGCGACGGATGCGGGCGCCGTCTCGCCGTGATCACCATGTCCCGCGACGTGGTGGAGCTCCGCAACGCCGTGGACGAGAAGCACTGGGCCGTCTCCATGGGCAGGCACTACTGCCCGGACTGCAAGGGGGTGGAACAGTGAACGCCTCAACCAGATCCGAAGCCGGGTGCCTGGTCCGCACAGACTACATCCGCATCTTGAGGATCGTCCGCGACAATCCGGACATCATCACCTCGGGCATCTATAGGCAGTTTGTAGGCTACAAAGGCGGCAACGATGCCGTCCGCAGGAAGATCCAGGAGCTTTCGGACGCAGGTTACATCGAAATCTCCAACAGTGGCTGGATAAGGACACACGCGATCACCGAGAAGGGAGTCCGTGCCCTGGTCGCCATAGACTCCGTTTCCAATGAGGTGGGGTTATGACTCTCATTGAGATGTCCATGGACCGCCATTGGATCCCAGCGCTGGAATCCGGAGCAAAGACGGCCACAACGCGCCTCGAGAAGAGGGGCGATACCGGAGATACCTTCGAGATCGATGGCCACCGCTACCTCATCACGAACGTGGTGTGCATGAGCTTGTACGCCACCGTCCACATCTTCCACTTCAGAGAGGGTTTCGAGGAGTGGACTGACATGCGCGACACGTTCCTCCAATACTATCCTGATCTGGCTGATGGCGAACAGGTGTATGTCCACGAGTTCAGGGAGATTCCCCGGGAGATCGCCGCAAAGGATGTCGTCGCACTGGCTGAGGAGGTCTCCGAAGATGTGTTTGACAAGATGCCCAGGGAGGCTTCCCGATGATCTCCGGCATTGTCATGCGTCACATCCATGCCGGTCTGGACAACAGGGACTACACAGGATGGGAGAGGGTGATTGGCGGGTTCTCACTGAATGTTCCCGGACTCGGATCCCTGTTCGTCTCCGAGATGGGGAGGAGGTTCCTGATCTTCTCGGACGACGACGGTAACAACGTTCGCGTCCCCATCCGCAAAATCGTCGGGACCGCCACAACGGGCATGGATTCGTACGTATCATACCGCTTCTACATCGCCGACGGCGTGTCCCTCATCATCACGGACAGACCGGCGGAGCGTCCCGGAAGGACGGAGGGGGCCCCGGGCAAGGAGTGACGATGGATCGGCACACCATCCAGCGCAACTTCGCGCTACCGCTCAGCACCATCGAACGCCTAAACCGCCTCAACGTCTGGGGCCGCATGGGCCCCAGCGAACTGACGGACATGGCCATCCGCCTCCTCTACGAGGTGTCGAAGTCGATACAGCAGGAGACCGGCTCGGATGCCCAGACCATTCTACGCAGAATAGCGTCATCGCTCGGTGACACGGGCGTGTCCGACGCACATTCTCTTCTCGGCCAGGTCGAGCCCCCAGTATCGGAGGAAATGACCGAGATCTTCGAAACGCTAACAGGAGTCGCTAAAATGTTCTATTCGATCAATTCGCAGACCAGTGTAGATTCGTCCACCGACAGGACCAAGGACACCTTTCAAGAGAATACGGAGGGGGAGCTGCCATGAGAGGGGGCAGTAAGGGATTCCGCCCGCTCATGTGGGACCCCAACGAACAGCGCATATACGTCCGCACGGACATGGGGATCTACTCCGGGGCAATCTCGGACATCAGGTTTAATCTCACGCCATCCGACGGACTTCCGGACAGCGCGGTCGTCTTCGACCCGTCCGCCAAGATCCTGGGGGCTGTGGTGGCCAACGCCATCGTCCACGCCGTACGCGTTGCCGAGCGCGAGATAGCCGAGAGGTCGATCAGATGATATCGCTTCCCATCTACGTCATGGACGCCGTCACCGACATCCAGGCCCATCTACGCGACGCAGGACTGGAGGACATCCGCATCGAGATAACCGCCAAGCACGTCTACGTCCAGAACAGACTGTATATCGAGACCAGCAATTGCCTGGAGGGAAGCGAATGAGCATATTCTCGCTTTCCGCCAAGGTGGAGCTCTCCGGCATGGCAGTCGTCGCCGAGTGCGAGGAGGACGCCCGCCACATCGCCCAGGAAATGATCGAGCAGTTCGGGTTCTTGGAATGCCGGTGTGACGGCATCACCACGGACATCGATAGTGTCTACGAAATCCCTGAGGAGGAGATATTGTGACGCACCACTACGCCAAGCTGGACGATGCCAAGCGTGACGTGGTGAACGTCCTGTCTCGCATAGGAATCGCCACGCTGCCAGAGATACGTCGTGCGCTTCCGGACTACTCCAGCCAGACCGTCGGAAGAGCCGTCCGCGAACTGATAGCAGAGAACGTCATCGCTGTCCACGTCGAAGGGAACAACAGGATCCAGAAGCGCCCGCTCCGCCTGGAGGTCGTAGGATGACCGACGCATGGTTCGCCAGGAAGGAGGACATCCGCATGTGGTGCACGATGGTCGGCGCCAAGCGCGTCTACCAGTCCAACGTGTCCATGAGAGTGATGCTCCGCCGCCTGAGGAGGTTCGAGGCCGAGACGGGGCTCACCTATCCCGGTAAGGGCAACTGGAACCCGCCGGAGGGATCGGCATGAAGATTCCGGAAGGCTCCGGATGTGCCGAGTGCGCCAACTGCCTCACCGTCGGAGACAGGACGGAATATCTGTGCGATGACGACAACAGGGCCGCAGGGGAAGACTGCCACCGGTTCGTATCCAGGGACAGCGAGCCGCCGTCCCTCACCTACGGCATATCCACCACCATTGCAGGGGTCGACGCCGAAAGGGTGGGCCTGGAGTTGATCGTCGAAGGTAGCGATCGCGACGACTGGTTCTCTTTCCTCAAAAGGGAATCCTCCACATTCCAGATAACCGACAGACACTACCGTGTGACACTGGAGCGCATCGACGGGAGGGCTGGACAATGACCGCCCGTTACGACTTCACACAGTTCCTGATCTTTTATGCAGTATGGACAGTGGCCATTGAATCACCGGAGGAAGGGTCATGATCCCGTGCAAGCTGGGCATGGGGTGCCCGTACTGCTGCTACGGCGAGGACGAGGGCCGCTGCACGTATCCCTTCATTTCCAACGTCGCGACGAAGAAGGAGCTCGAGTCGACCTTCCAGGAAGAGTGCATGTGCCAGCTCATCGACGAGAGATCGGAAATGGTCGTGCTCATGAGAATGTGCAACGAGTATGATGACGAGTCCCAATGGCATGAACTGATGCGGAGGCTGCCCTTACTCTTGGACAGGACCACGGGCTTCTTCCACGAGAGGCTCAAGGAAAGAGTGGCGGCGAAAGCTTGGAAACAGTGCATCGAATCGCTGGGGGCGGAAGAATGAGTCCCGTTCTAGCATTCATCCTGACCTTGAAGGACGGGACGATCGCAGCCGGGCTGGTGATGCCATGAGCATGGAATCGATGTTCTTCTCGGCCAAGGAGTTCATCACCGCCGACGAGCACCCGGGTGTGAAGCCCCTCGGGCACTACCACACCGATCCATGGGGACCCATCGTCTATCCGGACAGGTCGTCCGGACCAAGGGTGAAGGTCATCATCGAGTGGTACGACGGAACCATGGACGAGGAGCTCTACAACTCCCCGACCGAAGGGAAGATGCGCTACCAGAATATAAGGGCCCTCCTGGACAGCAACCTCACCCACAACGTCCGCGACATCAGAATGGAGGTGATCTGATGACGTGCTGGACCGTCCTGGACAAGGACGGGACGACCGTCGGAACGTTCTCCGTTGACGGTTCCTCCAACGCCCGCATCATGGCGTTCAATACACTGGTCGAACGCTACAAGAGCGGCGGGAAGCTGTGCAAGAAGAACCGTAACAACATTTTGGACATGTTCTGGATAGACGTTGAATCCGCGGAATACCGCAAAGTGGATTCGGACGACGATCCGTGGAGACCAATCCTCCGGAAGATGGCCATAATCCACGATGAGGACTGGGTTGTCATGGATGCGGAGCTCGTACGGTACGAGAACGTCACACCATACGCAGAGATCCACGGCCTGGGGGATGACGGCTACGACACCGGACGCCCCCAGCTGTGCTGGTGCCGTGCCGTCGTCGACAGAGGAGGAGTGCCTACGTACGAGTTCTTCTCCAAGCCGCTGTCGAGGTCCTTCCAGGTATGGGTTTGCAAGAGGTGTGTAAAATGACCTCTATATGATGTGTCATCTCTAAGCTAGGAAAAAGGAGAGTCTTTTTTCGGTCCGAAGAAAAGCCGAAACATCACAGTTGATGCGTATGTGTTGATCGAACCTTCAAACAAGAAGAATGGAAGGATCGTTGAAATCGAAGATTCAAAGGATCGTAAAATCGTGCATTCCTCCAACATGACGGATTCAATTATTCTGCTACATCTGACCATCATTTCTAAAGAGCGGTTGGTCTTAAGGCAAAGATTCTGAAACCGGACGAATACCTGTATGATGAGAATATCCCAGGCAATTTCAACCATAATGAAGGAAAGATGTAGGAAATGATGTAAAAACAATAAAATCCATCAACTTTCTGTAATAATTGCAGAACGGAGGAAATGAATACTCACCGCACACAATCGGGGATGGCGGTCCGGACCGTTCTGCATCATTCTTAATCAATCATTCAGATATCATCCCTACGGGCCGTGCATTCATCGAACACATGTTAATAGGGGCGTAGGCATGATGATAGTCAGCCTTATGGTGGCGTTGTCCATCTTACATAGAGCCCTGGACATTACTGTACTCGGCCATGAGGATGTCTAGACTTCATGTTACTTCTTATGATCGAGAACTTATCGCTGATTTCCATGATGACAAAGATGACTGTACGCACCTTCAGCTCGTCTTTATCTAATTCAGAGGCGAACTCCCCCGTGCCTTGAGCTCGGCGAAACGCTCGGAGAAATGTTGTTGATGAGGTCCTGCTGCTCCTGGATTGATGTCACCTTACCGCTGTCCTGCTGGACCTCAATCTAGATTTCGTCTGCCACAGTGTGCCCTCCGTTGTGACAGAGTTATCAACGTTAGCCAAGAACATTAATATTAACAACGTTAACCCCAAGTGGTATCGTTCCTGGGGAAAAATTCGAGGATATCGTATGCGCCTGAATCTCATCGAAGTCCTGGCCTTCGTCCAGCGCCCGGAGAACGCGGAGCTTGTCCTCAAGCATCTCGTCGCTGTCATGATCGTAGTACGGCGCAAGGCTCGGAGGAAGAAGCCCCTTGATGAGCAGACCGCTGATCTCCATAATCATGTCCAGAGTCTCGTTCTCGTCCATGTTCACCACGTCCTGTCGATGATCTTGTCACTAGATACTTCAGAGCTCCGACGAGCTCGGATTTGTCCCGTCTCAGCATCTCCATGAGGTCCAGTCTAAAAACTCTTAGTGCACCGCAATTGACGAGTTTTTGTGTTGTGTTTCTCCTTCTACATGACCCGTGATTTTTGCGGAGTGGTTCTCGAGGATGAGAGACTCCTGATTCCTGATCACGGACTTCAGCAGAGGAGAACGCGTCAGACTGGTCCTTGATTCTGCCCTGCTGGATAGCGTCCCGCACTTGGCGTTCCAATGGTTGTATGTCACGTTGTGGGGGACTTTGACCGAGTGGTTCTGGACATCCCCCGTAGCCCAGATACAGTAAAACCCGTCACTGACGAGCTCTTCTCGCGGCCATTTGATCTCATGGCATCTATGTGGGGGCCCTCGTCTAGCAGGCGGCTCATTCCCACGGACACGGAAACGAAACCGCACGTTTCCAGGGCCTGGCTGGGGACGAGCCGCGGATGTTGCCGTAATCGAGTCGGAGACAATTAGAACGTTTTTAACGCAAATCGTGAACCTAATGGCGTCCTCATGGGTTGATAAACGGTTGAATGAGAGGATTCCGGCACCAGATATGGCGATGACAGCGTTCCTTCGGCTGAGACAGCTTTCTACTCGTCCACCGCTGCAGCCACCACACCGAGGATCGATTGGGAACATGACCTGCCGTCGATTATAACGCTGTTGTATATAATCGGCATAAAGGAAGGCCCCGAACTGGATTTAAGAACGGATCAGGAGCCAGACATGGCGGTCGATGAATGAACAAGGGGCGGGATGGGCGATGACGTACGGGTAGTGCACATATGCATTCCCCGGCCCCTCAAATGACCCATCCCGGGGCCGGGGCGGTTCCTGTCGATGTTGGACAACGTTCCACGTCCGATGGGATGCTCGACAAGGTCCCGAGACTACATGCTTCGAGGAAGAATATTAATGATGGTTAGAAACACCCAGGACAGCACAGTTCTGACACCCCTATGGGTAATGGATGCCTTGGAGTTCTCTTTCCAGGGTACCCGCATCCACAGTGAATGCGAATGCACCTGAAACCCGAGTTAAGTGACTCTTGAGACATCCCGTGTCGATGCAGATTATTAAAGATAGTACGCCGTTGGAAGATACGCGACGACGAAGATTGCCCATCCCTTCTTCTGCCGTCGCACTCACCTGCTAGGCAACATCCCGATCGACGACTCCGAAATCATCAGTACGTGATGCAACCTTCCTTCACACTCCCTTCTATTTGTTCTGGAACGTCCTTCAATGACGCTACCCCAACCCTCATACCACTCTACGTAATTTTCGACACGTCTTGTTCGAAATCACAGGCAGTCTCATTGCTGCTCCAGGTGACGTTTGCCGGCGTCCTCCAACGATGACCTTTCGGGAAGCCAGGGTACTAATTCGGGTGTGGGATTTGGCGATTCATGACCTGTCCCTTCTGCGGTTGCGAGATTCCAGACACCAATCCGTTCTCTCTTTGCCCCACATGCGGGTAGCCTTTCCAGATCCCGGCAAACCCTGGTCCAAAATACCAGTTCTAACGAGGGAAAATCGCTTAATTATTCTGAATGCCACGATTCATTGACGGGTGTCGTATCGTGACATCGGCGGACAATACAAACTATAGACCTCATGGGACGACACACAATCACTCCGATTCCGGAGCCCCCGCCCTCTCAACCAGCTTCCTGATTGCCGGCACGTTCAGCTGGTACAGCCCCCCGCCCGGGCCTTCCCCGGCCTTCACCAGGAACCGCGCGCGGATACCCTTCTCGGACATTCCCTCCAGGACCCTCACCGCATCCTCGGGCACCTTGACGAAGCGGCACGTCCAAAGGATCTCCCTCTTGGTCCACGCCCTCTCGGGCAAGGACCTCTTTGCCTGTACGTTCTGGTACCTCTCCAGCTCCGGATCGTCCGGGAACAGTGCGGGCGGGCTCTCAGGGACGTCCACCCAGCAGCGTCCATCCCTCTCTCTCCGGACGTGCTCTTGGGAGTCCGACGGCCCCTCGGCGAACATGACCGGCATGTCGCCGAACATGCCGAACGGGACCGATTTGAGGAAGTCGTTCACGAGCTCCAGCACCAACTCCGTGAGATCGGAACTCTCGCTCTCGAAATCGATGCACCCGTCAGACGTGATGTGGGCCCTGTTCGTCCGGCTCTCCTGGGCGAGGAACTCGAGGTTGACCCTGTACTCCCTGCCCTTCAGGGTGAAGACGGCCGTCGGCCCGTCGATTATCATGTCCACGTTCCTCAGGAGATCCGACCATGGGATCTCCGGGCAACCGTGGAGGGGGTCGAACTCATCATCCAGGAACTGCGTCGCCTCCATTGTCTTCGCGATGAAGTTGGCGAGCCACGTATCGTACAGCCCGTCCACGTGGATGGACCCGTTCGCGTCGTACCACACCTTCGCCCATCTCGCTATCGATTCGATGGGGTGGCATTTAGGATGGGAGTCGACGTAGGCTTTGAGTTCGGGGTAGATCCTGTCCACCCAGTCGTTGACGTAGTACCTGTCCTGTCCGAACTTGTTCCACGGCTCTAGCTGCTGCTTTATCGTGCGGATGGATGACATCGCGCATCCCTCGCGACGCTTCTGCTCATAAACTAGGAATGAACAGACTGGGATAAATGAAGTTCACAGTACGGTTCACCGCATCACCCTGTCATACTTGTTAGGATTAAGCGACGAGATAATAGCGGGAAGGCTCAACATAATGGAATTTGATGCGTTAGAACTCGTCAAAGAAAGGAAGCTAACAGAGAAAAATCGGAGATTATACCAAATAAGGAACAGATGATGCGTGATTCATATATCACTGCGTAGGCCGAATGCCCTGTAGCATCTCATCACAATCCGCCAATCCGGATTCCCATGACATGACCTGATGATCCTGTCGAAGTGATTGTCCCAGGACTCATCGTGATACAGTTGCAGCTTGGCCTTGGCCCCTTCGATCGAGTGGGTGACCGTCGCGGGCACCGTTTTGAGCTGGAGCACCCTGTTCATGAAATCAACCATGCGGTCCGTGTCATATCCCGCTTTGAACAGGGAGGTCACAACGGCCTCCCTCATGGACATCTTCGCGTTGATGACCAGTGGCCCCATCTCCCTTTCGATGATCTTGAGCATGATCCCATCGTTTCCGTCATCCCTGAACCAGAAATTTTCATCCACGACCTTGTCTGGAGGTCTAAGACGGATGCGGTCCGAATCTATCAGCTCCGAATAGACCGTATTGTTGACGTGGTCGTATCTCACCAGACAGAGGTAGAGGTCCGGCGAGATGTTCCTCACCCAGAGACGTGCCCAATTCTTTCCATAGTCCAGGGAGTAGTATATGTATTTCTTATAGGGCCATTCGTCGAAGGACCAGAGCGTCTCCTCGTGGATGTCGCCGTTCTCCTCATACCACTTGCCACTCAGATACGCATAATTACCAACGTCATCCTTCGCCAGGGCCTCGTATTCCCATTCGAATGCGTAATCCAGTGCTTCGAACAGGCTGTCGAATCTCAGAGTGACTCTCTTATTGTCCATTTGTCCTGAGAACTCGAAGTAGTCGGCTTTCGGCCTACCGTCATCGAGGAAGGTTATCGAGTAACAGAAATCATCCTCACCGAACCTCGGATTGTGTCTGAGGACCGCGTCATCCTTTGTGCGCCGTATAACATCCTGGGCCTTGATGACCATCTTTTTCAGATCAGAGGCATCAACGAAACTATTGCAGAGCCGAATACTACGGTTCCCGATTTCCAGAACAATGCCAAACATGTCAAACATTGACGACCCTCGATTCAGTGCGATGTTCAGATTACATGCCATGATCAGATAGAGACCGTCAGCTTCCGATGTCGGTCTCAAACAGAACAGTCGATGGTACAACATCCTGCCTGCATATGGCATTCATTGTTCTGAATCCAGTTCATAGGCTATAAGAACTGTCAACACAGCAACACACATCCTGGAGTATTTCTGGGTCAGGAATGAGGACCTACAAGTTCTGTGTGCATGAGCGATAAATACGGCGTATCTGGATACTCGCCCCGAAGTATTAGGATGAGCATAGCCATAGTGCTCGTTCATCTGACAAGAACTGCAATCCTTTACAAATCCATTGAAAAAGTCGATACCGCTCAGAACAGTCGTAGTGAATGGCATAGAGTGCAGTGCCATACACACTACCTTCGAAACAAGAGGCATGGATCATCGGATTTGTTGGCAACAAAGATCTTTCAGTTTTTTACAAAGGATATATCCATCAGTGATATCGGGATGGCCGGCACCATATAGCTACAAATCCCCCCACAACAGATACCGGAAACAGCACTTATAGACCAACTCAGACACCTTTAACACAAAGGCCGCACTCGCGCACATCGTTGCTAAGGTGTTGCATATTCATTCTTAGATAAAGAAAAGCAAAAAATATTCTAATAGGAATATCATCCTGAAAGCATATTGACTGCGGTTATACCCGATTTGTACATAGAAATGGGCGACATGACCACCCCTATATTGTCCCTAGTGACCGTCGTCTCCACTGACGGCGGCAATGTCCTAATCTTCTAGACGGAAGCACGCGCTCCCCCATGACAGCATTTACGATATTGCGGCATGCGCCTGTGGGTCAGATGTGAGATGCGATCCTCATCATCGCACCAAATTGTTCCTGCGACCAAAGACATACTTCGACGGTCTCCAGAAGCGTTGTCCTCGCATTTTGCCTCGTTCACGCCCCTTTCTCCCAGTAACACTCCTCGTACCAAGTCACCAGTCCCGCGTCGTCCATGTACCCCATCGTCAAATCGAACAGCTCCGGATAAGGTATGGTCCCCTTCAGATCATCGTCTGATATCGGACCGAACCGGTTGATTGTAAGCAGTACGGCGTTCACATTCTCTAGCATCATTCTAGCGAGCTCCTGTCTCTTTTTCATGACGGTGTCTCGCACTGATGATATTTGAAGAGGGAACCGTGCATACACATTGACATTCATAAACCATCGAAAAACGGCTGTTTCCGAGGAAATCTCAGATCCTCTCATTTCTACTATATAAAACAATACTAGTTCCGATATTCTTAGAAATCATCATCCAGTCATCATGATTACCTAGATTTCCACTGAACTGAGAACAAGAAGGTCGTACGCCGTTGGTTTCTCAGAAAATCGGTTTTGTCCCGCTTATAACTCGATCCGCTCCGATGACAATCCGCACACCTTCGCACCCGTATCGGGCGCGGGTGTGAGGATTGATGATCATGTTCGCAACAGACAGAAAAGGTCTGACAGCCCCAGTGGCCGTCGTCGCGGCATTCCTCATGGTATGTGTCGCTTGCATCGGATTCGCTGGGCTGTCGGATGCACAGGGTGAGGACCTTTCCGACACCCATCCGGAGTACGGGGACGCTAATCCCATCGATATCGCGCCCGGATTCTCATGGAGCTATACGGCGTCCTTCAACCTGGAGGGCACTGTGCTTTCAGCAGCAGTGAACGACTTCGAAACCGCCGGATTCGAGGATGCGGTCTCCATCGAGGGGATGACCGTCGTCGTCGAGATCCCCGAGGGCGCACAGGGGTACTACAACCTCGTCCTCCAGGGATACCACGCCGACTCCGAGCAGTACGCCTACCAGTGGATTCAGTTCAACGTCAAGGATGGAATCGCCATCACACCCAGCGGAGAGATCCTCGACAGCGCAGTTGTCGGAATCCCCGTTGAATTCGAGATCACCGCTACCGCCGGATACGGAACAGTCACCTCCATAACAGCGACAGTTTCCGACAACGACGCCGGCAGCTTCACCGTCACGCCTTCCGGTTCCACCGTCACCATCTCCGGAACACCCGCAGTCGATGATCTCGGAGCCCACTCCGTCAAGGTGGACGTCGAGACCAGCAACGGCGAGACGGCCACCAAGACCTACACATTCACCGTCTACAACGACTTCGTCATCACAGCGGACCACACGACCATCGGAAACTACGAGGACTCCGAGGTTGCCACGCTCTCCGTCCCTTCCGACATCACCGTCAGCTCTTGGACCGGACTTGACGACTACACCGAGGGAGCCATCGTCTGGAACTCCGATGCGATGACCATCACCGTCAGCTCCGACGCATACATCAACCAAGCCATTGAGATCGGAGCCATGTCCGCCGACGGGCAGTCCGCCAGCATCACCGTCACCGTCCAGAACGAGAACGACACGATGACCATGTCCCCTGACAGCTCCTCCGTCCTGACCTACTTCGGAAACGAGGAGGCCAAGACCGTCAACATGACCCTCTCCGCCGACACTGGACAGTTCTCCGGGATCCAGGCCGACTCCTACACCCTTGCGTCCCCCGTCACCGGTGTGGGCATCGATGAGGGGACTGGGGTTGTCACCATCACCGGCGAGGCCGTCGCCCAGCAGGACACCACCGTCACCGTCAACGCCACCACGGTCTACGGAAAGACCTTGTCCACGACCTTCACGCTCAACGTCGAGGGTGCCATGACATTCTCAGTCGCCGACGACACGCTGGTTCTCGTCTGTGACGACGAGCACACCGTGGACAGCGAACTCCTCAACGGATCCGCTGAGTACGCAACCGTCTCCTACACCGCGCAGGCCACCGGGGAGAACGCCTCCGGAATCCAGACCTCCATCGTCGAGGGCAAGCTCCACATCGACGGAAGCACCCCCGGACAGACATACACGGTGAACGTGACCGCGTCCACACCAGCCGGCCAGTCCATCACCGAGACATTCACCGTGACCTCCTACCTCGATCTCGCGTTCGACAGCGAGGTCTCCGCCGGAGCCATCGCCTACGAGAAGTGATTACGGCCTCCGAGCCGGCTCCCACAAACCTCTTCCCTTCACCGAAGGGAGGGATATGATGGAATCGTCAAGCATAACGTTGAAAACGGCCGCTTCTCTGCTATCAGTCCTAGCCGTTGTTGCTATTCTCGCCGTAGCCCTCCCGGGCGTGTCCGCCGAGGAGACCGGGGAACAGCATTACGACACGGACCTCGGACAGAAGTGGTCATACACGATCCAGTTCGTGTTCACCGGCTCCAGCGCCGGAGTCATCACATGGGATTTCGGGGACGGCTCCGATCCCATCACGGATGACGCCAGAGACGGGACCTCAGACCACACAATCTGGAATCCCGTTCACACATACTCCGACGAAGGTGTCTACTACGTCACCCAGACGGTGACGGCCGCAGGCAACGGCAGCACGGATTCTGCCGTCTTCAGGATCGAGATCATGGGGTACCCCACGGTCACACTGGTTTACAACAACGGCCAGGAGAACAGGGTAATCCAGATGGAATCCGGAGGCTCCGAAGCAGTCGCCGCCGAGAGACCCGAGGATCCCACAAGGGACGGGTACGCATTCACAGGCTGGTTCACGGACGATGCATGCACCCAGGCATACGACTGGAGCAGCGTCGTCAAGAGCCCCGTCACCCTGTACGCCGGCTGGACGGAGTCCGCCGGAGACGGTTCCGGTTCCGGGGAGACCGACTGGCTCGCCATCGGTTTGATCGCGGCCGGGATCGTCATCGCAGCGATCTCGCTCATCGCCATCGCAACAGTCGGATTCTTAGGCGCACTCGGGACCCTAATCGGGATCGTCGTGGCAATCGCAGGGGCCCTCAGGTTCATGGGGGTGTTCTGAGTGGAGATCTCTTTGAAAGCGGTTGCGACCGCGGCCGTTTTGGCACTCATCGTTTGCTTCTCCACGGTGTCGGTCGATGCCGTCGAAGATCAGGAGTACGACACGGACCTAGGCCAGAAATGGTCATACGAGATTCAGTTCGTCTTCACGGGCGGAAGCGCCTCGAAGATAACATGGGACTTCGGGGACGGTTCCGAGCCCATCTCCGACGACGCATCCGACGGAGAGTCGGACTACACGGTCTGGAATCCTTCGCACGTATACGCTGAGAAGGGTGTCTACTACGTCACACAGACCGTGGAGGGCTCCAGCGGCAACATGGATACCGCCGTCTTCAGAATCGAGA
Organism: Methanomassiliicoccaceae archaeon DOK; assembly: GCA_009911715.1. NCBI lineage: Archaea > Methanobacteriati > Thermoplasmatota > Thermoplasmata > Methanomassiliicoccales > Methanomassiliicoccaceae > Methanomassiliicoccaceae archaeon DOK. Next base: position 1,137,352 of record CP047880.1, read on the forward strand.
TCATGGGATATCCGTACGTCACGCTGGTCTACGATAACGGCCAGTCCAATGGAACCATCCAGATGGAATCCGGCGGATCCCTTTCTACCGCCGCGGCACAGCCAGAAGACCCCGTCAGATCTGGATACACATTCACCGGCTGGTACACCACGCCCGAGTGTGAGGAGCTCTACGACTGGTCCACGGTCGTCAAGAAGCCCGTCACCGTCTACGCCGGATGGACCGAGAACGCCGAGGCGACGATCACGTTCGACGTCGACGACGGACTACCCCTGATGGACCCCGTCCAGGTGACGATTGGTATCGAGTACACCGTGCCCAGCTACGCTGGAACCAAGGAGGGTTACTCCTTCGGCGGCTGGCACTACAACGACCAGACGTACCTAGAGGGTCAGAAAATCACCATCAGTGAAGACATCACACTCAAAGCCTACTGGATCCCCATCGAATGCACGGTGACGTTCGACTCCGACGGTGGCTCCGACGTGCCAGAGCAGAAGGTGCAGTACGGGTCCAAGGCGGTCAAGCCCGACGATCCGACGAGATTCGGCTACATGTTCGAGAGTTGGCTCCTCGACGGGACCCTTTACGACTTCGACTCTCCCGTGACAGGGAACATAACGCTCGTGGCAGACTGGTCATACATCCAGCCCCCCATAGAGAGGCACACGGTGACGTTCGATCCCGCGAACGGGGAGGAGACCTGGGCCTACACCGTGGTCGACGGCGACAAGCTCGGTATGACCGTTCCTGAATGGGCAGGCCACATCTTCGACGGATGGTACACGTCCGAAGGCACACTCTTCGACTTCGACACCCCCATTTCGGAGGACATCACTCTCACCGCCAAGTGGCGGACCATCCAGTACACGGTGACGTTCGATTCCGCCGGAGGTTCCAGTGTGGAGTCGCAGACCGTGTACCATGGATCGTCGGCCATGGAACCCTCGGACCCCACCAAGAACGGATACAATTTCGAGGGATGGTATCTAGGCAGCGAACCTTACGACTTCCGGAATCCGGTGACGGCGGACATCACTCTCACCGCTCAGTGGTCCGATGTGCCCGCAACCGACGATGATGATGGAGAGTCCAACGTCTGGTACCTTGTCGGAGCCATCGTCTGTGCCATCGTGGCCGGTCTTCTCGTGGTCGTGTTCTACAAGCAGGCCAGCGAGTGGTACGTCCTAATCGGAATGATCGTCGCCATCGTGGCCGCGATGGTCCTCGCACTGTTCTACGCGGGGGTGCTCTGAGTGATCGGATGCACCTCCGAAACCCTTTTCCCTTCCTTAGCGGGGGTTCGTCATGAATAAAGATACCAGGATGATGGCTATCGCAGCAGTTGTACTGATGACGATGTGTACTGTCAGTGTGGTGGCAGTCTTCGATTCGGAGGAAACGGATGCGGCAACCTACGGTTCGATCAGTGAGCCTCTGTCAAGCGTGGATCTCACTCCGGATACCTCCTTGAGTGGACAGACTGTTTACGTGTATGTTGGCTCCATCGTCAATATCCAGCTCACTGGGAATTATGATTACAGTGTCAGTCAAGGTTGGTTCGTTAACAAATTCAATAGTGAGACGAATTCCTCAGTGATAGTGCCGTATGAAACCGGAAACCACTCGTTCCGGTTTTGGGATCTAGTAACCGATGATCCGAATATCGACTTCAACATCTGGGTAGTCGGCCCCACCTTCGGTACGAGTTCTAACCCCATCACATATTTCGAGATGACCGGATTGACGTTCCTCAACGTCAACCCTGATGACGCATACAACGACTATGGCATGGATGCTACCGAAGAGAGTTTGCAGAACATGTTCGACTCCTACAGGGAGTTCTACGTTCAGTCGGGAACACGTGTCGATATTGAACAGTTTTTCATCTATTACAACGATAGTAACCCATACTATCTCGAAGTTGATTTCACAAGTGTCACTTCCGGATTCGGACTGATTGTTCGCAACGATGGGATAACAGGCACTCTGAACACTGGCGGAGACATCACTGTAGGGGTCGAGATCACATCGTATTGGGGTGCTGATTTCAATGCAACTGTCAGTGATTCGTTCGTAATACACTCCATTGCCCAAGAGGTCGAGAGTGTGACAATCTCCGGGGCCACCTCCGGCGAGGTCGGAGACTACATCGATCTGACAGCAACGGTAGACCCCAGCGATGCGGACAATCCCGACGTCACATGGTCCATCACATCCGGTTCCAACAGGGCGACGATCTCCTCCCAGGACGGGGACTCCTGCAGGATCAATCTGACCGGCGAGGGATCGGTCACCGTCCGTGCGACGGCCGACGACGGAGGAGGCGCCTACGACACCCACACCATAACCGTCACCCAGCCGCAGCCGGTCACCAACATCTCCATCACCGGGCCCACCGAGGTAAACATCGGTAGCTCCATCACCCTCACGGCCACGACTACGCCGTCCAGCGCCGACAACAGGTACGTGAACTGGACGGTCACCTCCGGCAGCTCCCGCGTGACTTACGACACCGACGACACCTCCACCGGAGGCACGATCACCCTCATCGGACAATCCGCGGGAAGCGTCACCGTCCGTGCGACGGCCGACGACGGCAGCGGCGTGAGCGCGACATACAGCATCACGGTCAACGACCCGGACGTCACATACCGCATCAACTACAATCTCCAGGGAGGCTCCTGGAGCCAGTCCGACCAGTCCTACACCACCGAGGCCTCCAGCTACAGGTTCACCATACACAGCGCCGAACCCACCCGCGATGGCTACGAGTTCATGGGATGGGCGACCAACAGCTCCACGAGCAACATCTCCTACTCCCCCAGTTCCGGAGTGACCCTCTACAGCAGCGACCCCGTCCTCGACCTCTGGGCGGTGTGGGAGGCCTTGGACGAGTACACCCTGATCCTCAACGCCAACGGCGGAACGCTGTCCTCCAACGTCATCACCGAGTACGAGTCCGGCAGCGCCCACACGTTCAACCTCTCGGGCTACGTCCCGACATGGGGCGACAGGGTGTTCGTCGGATGGGCGGAGTCCGCGAACGCGACCTCGGCCACCGTGATCTCCGGAGGCTCCTATTCGACCTCGACGCTGAGCAGCACCCTGTACGCCGTGTGGAACACCACTTACACGGTCACATACGACACGAACGGGGGCACCAACACCCCATCCCCGCAGACCTACGCGACGACCCAGTCCTCGCACTCGTTCACCGTCCAGAGCTCCAGCATGGTAAGGGACGGATACGAGTTCGTCGGATGGGGCCTGACCGCGAACGACACCGCCGTCACGTACCAGACCGGCAATACTGTGAACCTCACCAGGGCGGAGCCCACCATCACGCTCTACGCCGTGTGGGCCAAGGTCTTCACCCTGCAGTTCGACGCCGGGGATGGCACCGGCGCCCCCGACACGATGACATCCACATCCACCATCGACGAGTCCCACGCTTTCATCATCCCCGATGACGTGCCCACGCTGAGCGGGCACGAGTTCGCGGGATGGAAGGTCTCGGGGGATTCCACGAGCTACCAGCCGGGCGAGCCCATCACCGTCACCGGGACCACGGTCCTCGAGGCCGTGTGGAACGAGGTGAACACCATCACGCTCCACTACGAGGCCGGCGAGGGCGCCACGAACGTCCCCGAGGACCAGATCGCCACCGAGGTCAACACCGACACCCACGAGTTCACCGTCACGTCCACCGTCCCGGTAAGGGAGGGGTACCACTTCGACGGCTGGTCCACCACCTCCGGGGGAGCGGTAGAGTACACAGCGGGGGAGTTCATCACCGTCACCGGAAGCGACACCCTCTACGCGGTATGGACCGCGTACACGTACATCACCCTGCAGTACAACGGGCTCGGGGGAACGAACGTCCCCTCTACCCAGACACACGAGACCCTTGACGAGTCCTCCCATACCTTCACGATCTCCTCCGCGGTGCCCGTTCTCGACGGATACGAGTTCGGCGGATGGGCGCTGACGGAGGGAGGGGAGGCCGAGAAGCAGCCCGGCGAGACCATCGAGGTCACCGGAAGCCAGACCCTGTACGCGGTATGGCTTAAGATCAACAGCTTCGTTCTCCAGTACGACGTTGGGGAGGGAAGCGGCACATTCGAGCAGCAGACGCACCAGTCCACCGAGGCCGCCCATACCTTCACGATCTCCGAGACGAAGCCCACCGCACCCGAGGGCATGTACTTCGAGGGATGGGACACCGACGGCGACGGACAGGCGGACAAACAGCCCGGCGAGACCATGGACGTCACGGGGACGCTGACCATCACCGCGGTCTACCAGCAGATCACCTACGACCACACCGTGGTCTTCGATGCCAACGGCGGCCAGGGAGGACCCGACTCCGTCACCGAGACCACGACCGAGCAGACACACCTCATCGAGGTCCCCGACACCGTCCCGACGATGGAGGGCATGGCCTTCCTCGGATGGGCCGACAGCGACGACGCCGAGTCTCCGGACTACGTCGTCGGCGACCACATCGAGGTGGGCGAGACCAAGACCGTCTACGCCGTGTGGAGGGAGGCCGTCGTGCACATCACCTCCACCCAGGAGGACGTGACGGTCTACATCGGTACGCCCTTCAGCTACCTGGTGACCACCGACGTGGAGGGGGCCACAGTCCAGTTCGAGAGCGAGCCGCCCGCATCCGGATGGCTCAGCGTGGACAGCAGCGGGAGGATCTACGGAACCCCTGTGAGGACTGACCAGGGTAGCTACGAGGTAACCGTCTCCGCATCCTACCCTGGATACGAGACCGCCACACAGACCTTCACCATCACTGTCGAGCCCATCGACCACCAGGTCGCCCCCACCGCCGGGGTGGACATCTTCATCGCCGGTTCGAGCGCCACAAACGAGCCCGTCCAGTTGGACGGATACCTCGACTACGGCACGTTCTACGCCTACACCCTGGACATCCAGTTCTCCGGGAGCTCCGCCAACGAGATCGTCTGGACGCTGAACGGGGAGATGATATCCAGTCTCTGGAACGTCAACTACACCTTCAGGGACATCGGCGAGTACGAGATCGTCCAGACCGTCAAGAACAGCTACAACGGCGGTTCCGAGGACTCCGTCACGGTGAGGTTCACCATCTCCGGATACCCGACGGTCACCTTCGTCTCCAACGGAGGCTCCGAGGCCCCCGTCGCAACCGCGTCCGGATACGGTGGAACCATCGAGATGCCCGCGGACCCGACGAGGGACGGATACGTCTTCGCCGGATGGTTCCTGGACGAGGATCTGACCGAGCCGTTCAACAGGTACAGCAAGCTCACCGAGAACATCACCCTCTACGCCGCATGGACCGAGTCCGCCGAGCCCGCCCCTGGAGGGGACGACGATGACGGCGGCGACGGCTCCGAGACCAAGTGGGGCCTCTACGCCGGCATTGTGCTCATCATCGTCGGCGCGCTGATTGCGGCCTACGCCGTCTTCGAAAGGTCCTACTACTTCCTGATACCCGCAGCCGTCCTGGCCATCGTCGGAGCCGTCGTGATAGTCTTCTACGGAGGAATCTGAGATGGATGCCAAACTCAGGATGATCGCCCTGGCAGTCATCCTGTCCCTTACCCTTCTCGGGGCCGGGGCATTGCTCACCGGCGGGGAGGAGTCGGACGCCCTGTCGGGCGACGACCTCGACTCGACGAGCTCTGTGGTGTTCCACGACACCGGCTCCGACACCGAGAAGTGGCTCGTGAAGACGGGGAGCGACATCATCCTCCCGGGCAACCTGTTCGAACACGACGGCTACTACCTGTCCGAGTGGGCGATAGGAAACACAGCTAGCTCTGACACACTGGCCGTCGGCGAGGAGTACACCGTTGAGGGGGACGTCGAGATTTACGCGGTCTACGACACCGTTCCGAACGACCACGACTACACGCACGCCACAGCCTACGACAGGAACCTCAATGAGATGTTCACCTTCGAATGGGAGGTCTTCTCGGGGATCAACAACGCCCCGAGCGGATGGGACATCTTCGACACCGGCGACCTCTACATGAACTACAGCATCGAGATCCAGTCCAACGCCGAATGGCTGGAATGGGAGGTCACCAGGGGCTCCTACTACCAGATGGACCCCATAAGCTCCGTCAGGTTCTACGGTGAGCCCGAACCCGGCACGTACTATGTGACTGTCGCACTTGAGAAGACCAGGATGCTCACTGGGACGCTCCACGACAGCTCCTACATCTACTTCGAGCTGTACGTGCCCACCGACGGCGACGACATCTATACCATCAGCTACACCACCGAGGGGGCCTCCGGGAGCATCCCCAACGAATCCGCCTACTACAACACGGCGATCTACCTCCCCACCGGCGAAGGGCTGGTGAACGGCGACAACACGCTCGTCGCATGGGAGATCACCGAGCACGACCAGGGTACCGCCTACTACCCCCTCGGGGGATTGTACGTGGTTACCGAGAGCGTGACGGTCAGGGCGTTATGGGAGCCGAACCCGCACGTGATCATCTACAACCCGCTGGGCGCGGAGGGCGTCACGGGACACGTGGGGTTCGTCGAGGACATCAGGGAGCTGGACAGCAGCACGACGGCTACGCTCGAAGGCTACGAGTTCGTCGGATGGATCCTCGAGTCGGCACCCGACCAGGTCTACATGCCCGGCTACACGTTCTCCATGCCATCGGCGGACGTCATGTTCGTCGGATACTGGATACCCGAGGGTGCTGAGACGGTGACCGTCACCTACAACCCCAACGAGGGCTCGCTCAACGGCATGACGAACGTCCAGAAGGTCGAGCCCGGCACCAGCATCGTCCTTCCGCTGCTGGGGCCCACCAGGGACGGCTACACGTTCAACGGATGGGTCACATCGACCGAGGGTTCCGGCAACCACTACGACCCCGGAGACGTGTACGTAGTCCAGGACGATGTGACGCTGTACGCCGACTGGGTGGAGGACGGTTCGGGTTCCGAGGACCCCGAGGACCCGGTCATCGTGTACCATCAGGTTCTGTTTCTGCCCGGCTCCGAGAGCTCCACATCCTACAACCCCATGAGCGTGCGCGACGGGTTCACCGTTTCGCAGCCGCTCCCCAACCCCGTGAGATACGACGGCTACGCCTTCAGCTACTGGACCACCGACGAGGGTAGGTACGACTTCGGCCTCCCGGTCGAGTCGGACATGACGCTCCGCGCCGTGTGGGTGAAGGTGGCCACACTGACCTACGACGAATCGAACCCCTCCAAGGTGATCATCACCGCGGAGGACTCCGTGACCACGCTCTACATCGAATGGGGCAACGGGGACACCGACGAGGGGAGGGGAACGTTCGAGTACGACTACGAGGGGACCTTCCACGGACAGATTACCATTAGGGTCAAGGACAGCACGACGTCGCAGTCCGAGTGGCCGGTGACCTATCTCGAGGTCCACGCCTACGATGAAACGGACTCCGGACTGGTGTCCGACCCGCCAGTCGCCGACATTACCGTCGCCGAGGAGCGCGTGGACATCGACGGCGTCACGTACTGGTACCTCGACGCCTCCGGCTCGACGCTGGCCGATGAATGGAGATGGTACATCGACGGGTCGCTCATCGCGAACTCCCAGACGTACTGGTACTACGGCACCATAACCCCGGGAGAGCACACGTTCTACCTCGTGGTCGAAGGGCCGGGAGGCATCGACCAGACCGAGTTCGGGTTCCTGGTCGAGGAGCCCGACCCGGAGGACCCCACGGACCCGGGCGAGCCGGACCCCGACGACCCCAATACCGACCCCGACGACCCGTCGACGGATCCGGGGGACCCCTCCACGGACCCCGACGACCCCGTGCTCAATCCCGACGACCCCGAGAACCCCGACAATCCGAGCGGTTTGACCGCCGTCATCACCATCACGAAGACCGAGAACGGGTACAGGTTCAGCGCCGCCGACTCCACAGGCGATCCGCAGTACTGGATCTGGACCCTTGACGGGGAGACCGAGATCGGCACCGAGGAGGTTGTCGAATACATCGGCCAGCTGGAGGACGGATGGCACACCATCTCGCTGGTCATCTACGACGCCGAGGACAACTGGGTCGACACCGAGGAGGATTTCCTAGTCGGGGACTCAGGCTCCGACTTCAAGCTCTACTATGTCGTTCTCGTCATCCTGCTGGCCCTTGTCGTCCTCATTGTCCTCAAGCTCAGAGGGGTGATATGATGGATTCCAAGCAGAGAAGGCTCGTCGCGTTCGCATGCGCGCTGATGGTGATGGCGGTGCCCTGCATCGCCGTCATGGAGTCCGAGGAGGAAGAGAACGAGGTCGACGCGTTCGTCCCGGTCGTCATACTCGTCGGTTGGGAGGTCTGGGCGGTCACCGCCGCCTGGATAGGCACAGTCGTGGCCGCGTACGTGGCTGGCGACTACTTCGACCTGATAAACAGCGACTACGAAGGCGACTACGCACGCAGCCAGGAGGCGCAACTTGTGGCCAGGTCCATCTCCGACGGTTTGGCCCACTACGCCAACGCCCTCGAGAACTACGCCAACATTTGGGACCTGACCGCCGAGCACTGGATACGCCAGGCGGAGATAACCGCGGCGGCTATCTGGCCGTACATGGACTCCTACGACGTCAACCAGCTCCTGTTCGAGTCCGGAGTCTACGTGAACTCGTCCGACATGATGAGCAACGCGACAGCCCAGATCAACACCCACTTCGCCCAGATGGTGAACCACGCGGCGGAGTGGAACAGTCTCGAGAACACCGCCACCTACGGGGACGGTCTCATGAAGATCGTGTTCCGCTACGGCTTGAGTTCCATCTCCGCCGACGGAGCTGATGCGGCCGGTGGGGACTTCAGAGCCAACATCGGATTGGTGGCCAATGACGTGACCGACTCGTCCAACCGCTTCTACTTCGGAGGCGGTTCGATCTACTCCTCCGTCCAGAACGCGGTGATAACGGACATCGACGACCCGTCGAAGTCCTACCGTCTGGACAAGGGATGGAACGAGATAGGCGATCTCAGCGACGAGGACGTCGCGGGCATCTACGCCGCATCCTCCGGGGTCACCTACGCCGGGGACATCCTCCCGTGCCGCGGGTCCTACGCCACCGACGTCTATGCCGGCATCATCATAGAGAGCGGCGGCAACTCCGAGATTCTGACCTACGTGGACGGCCACCTGGAGACGTCCACGGGATACAGGGTGAACGACCTGGAGATAGTCGTCCAGCCGGACAACTCCTCCGACGAGGTCGCGACAGACCTCATGGTAGCCCTGGAGAACTACGACCTGCTCCTCAACTCCGTCATAAGCACCATGTACCAGGCGGACTCCGCGGCCCACGCCGTGTGGAACATCTACGACAAGAACGGGGAGGCGTCCGCCTACCTGACGACGCTGATGGTCCCGGAGAACTACGAGGAGTTCAACATCAACGAGCAGTGGCTGGAGGTGATTACCGTGCTGGCCATGCAGCAGCTCGCCAGCTACGCCCAGGCGCACAGCGGCGACATCGACCTGAGCGAGTACGTGATGACAATGAACTCGCTGGACCTGTACTGCCGCGGCACCATAGAACTGCCGATGACCCAGGCCGACGGCGAGGCGGGAATCACCGAGAAGGCGATGTACGAGGACGTGGTGTTCACACCCATCTTCTACCGCGACGTGACCCTCGAGAAGGGGGAGAACGACCTGTCCGGGTTCACCGGATACGTGGCGATCTGGGGGGACGGAACGGATCTAGGGAACCTCGACACGATGGACATGGCGAACGCGTCCATCGTGTTCATGGATTCGGGGTCGACCATGGAGATTACCCAGATCATGTACCAGGGCAACATGGTGGACAACGTGTCCCTCCATGTCGAGGAGATAGACATCATCGACCCCCAGAAGATGCAGGACTACGACCCGGTCGAACCCCCCGTCTACAACGACACGGGGGAGCTCATCCGCACGATCATGCTCATCATCGGACTTCTGATGATGGTCTACGGCGTCACTTCGAGGAACTGGCTGATAATCGTGCTGGGGCTTCTGATAGTCGCCATCGGGTGGATAGCGTCGGAACCGATCGAGAACTTCCTATGGGACCGCTTCGAATACAAGTTCGTGTGGCCCAGGAACAGCTGAGGTGAGAGTGAAATGGATCTGACTATCAACATGTCCGTGCCCGAGTCGGCATTCCTGTGGTTCGCTGTACTGGCGATAATCGTCGGGGTGCTGCTGGCCTACGGCTCGTGGAGGATGTGGCAGAACGGGCAGACGCCCGTCGCCATCCTCCTGATCGGAACGCTGCTGATGCTGGTGAATCCGTTCCTGGGCATCGCCGTGATGCTGATCGCAGCGGTGATCGTCTCTATCGGCGGGGACATCCCCAATGGTCTGCTGACCGTGGTTCTGACTGTCGTGGCGTACGTGCTGGCCATGATTCTGACCACCGTAGTCACCGGGGCGGCGTGTCTCATAGCCGGAGTGTGAGCCCTCGTACAGTTCATGACCGTATCCAGACCCGAAGCAGAAACCCGGAGGACATTGAACAACAGAATATACGGAAAGAACAGGAAGAGAATAGTCAACAGGAACCGTAGGCGGATCTTCTTATCCAAGAAGCCTCGCCCACAACCCTCTGAAGTCCAACAAAACAGATTTGATATCATAACACCATATGGAGACTCGAAAATGACCTTCAATGAACTGATCTTGACTGCGACAACGGCACCCATGATGGATGGCCACGTCGGAGTCAAGCAATGGCATCTCTGACCACAGTTGCGACTGGAATAGTCGGGGCTGTCTTCTGTATTGTGCTTTTCGCATGGTCCGGATACGACTTGGAAGCCACGCTATCGTTCCTCCATGGCAACTGGTCCACCGTTCTGCTCGCCATACAGGTGATGGTCGTCTACGTCCTAGCCGCGTCCGGCCACAGGCTTGGTGGACTGATAGTGCTAGGCACCGCCATGGTGACGATCATGGGCAAGGTGATCGCATGACAGACTGGGTGACGCTCATGTTGCCTTTCGCCACGGTCGCTCTGGCACTGGCCAGCTATTTCATCGGCATACGCGTCCGTGATGCGGCGCATTGCATGGTTCCGCTCAACGACCCCGTGTCAGTGACGCTGCTCACCGTGTCGTGCGTAATGCCAGTGCTCATGTGGACCTTGTTCGATGTCCCATTCTCCAGCGACGTCTGGATACAGTACGCCGCACTGGCCGTCGGCTTCTGGGGCGGGTACTTGATCGGCTACTGCTCCGTGGGAGCCGATGTGGTGTACATCAGCGTCCACGACATCGTGGAGCGCACCCAGGACGTCTACCCTATAGTCCGCTACAGGAACCGCGAGGGACGCCAATGCTGGCAGCCCCAGTCCTTTCGCAAGATATGCCGTTCGATGATTTTCCACATCGACAACCCATTGGACCTCTCCGCGGTCCAGCGCACACGTCGTGTGACGTGCAAGCAGGCGTACCATATGGTCAATGAGGCCGATGCTATAGACGTGGCCGGAATGCAGGTAGAGGAGTACGACCGCAAACTGTGGAGATTCAACTGCCGCATCGAATTCAGGCACTACACGCCGGTTCCCTATTGCACCGACGCCCCGTACGACTGGATCCTCAACGCGAACAAATATGAGGACCTCTTCATGGAATACGCCAGGCTCCAGACGTCGGCGATAGATTCCGCCGCCGAACTCAACGTGGCGATGGTCAAGGGCGGAGGCCTCGCGCTGTCTGCGATGGCATCGAAGAACCCAGATGAACTTTTCATGAAGGAACTGGGCATCCGCCTGGAGGACATGGTCTCCGACAGGGCTAGAGAGAGGCGCGCCGCCAATAGGCGGGCCATGGAGGAGGCTGACGAATGAACGTCGAACCCCGTCCGATCATCCACCCGATACCAGACGATAACACCTCCGAGGCCATCATGTACGGTCCGGCGTACAAATACGCCAAGTCGTCCAAATGGTATCTTGACGAACTGGAGGAGAACGCCGACGCACGTGTCGAGGAGCTCATCGACCAGATCATCGACCTGGAATGGGCGGCCATGGTGATGAACCGCAACCCCGGACTCATCTTCGCCAGGAACCCGCCTGTTTCGAATCCCGACAAGATACGTGATCTGTGGACGCTCCGCCAGATCGTCAACTACGGTTCGTCGAAACCGATGATAGAGGTATTCCGCACCACTTCCCGCCTTTACTCGACGATGCAGGGTGTGGACCAGCACGCCCAGCAGTACATCCGCGAAGGCGTCACCGAGCCCCTGTGGAAATCCGCCACGATAGGGTTCAACGTGCCGATCGAGTACGAGACAGTCCGCACGATCAAGAATCTGGAGTACCGCACATCCGTGGACGGCCTTGAGGCTTACTACTACGACATGGACTCAGACGAACGGAGACGTGAAGCCGACAGGATAGAAAAAGAGGCGAGGGACTACGCCAGGTCATTCGACGACGGGGACGAGGTGGAACCTAGATCCGTGCCGGAGTTCGACATATACCGCGAATACGACGTAGCCGACGAAGTATCAGACGATGATGTCACTTCGGACGACTACTGGACGGATGAGCCCTCCGATGAGGAGATATACGTCCCCGTGCCGTCGTCACCGCTCTTCGATGCGGTGATCAACATTGCATACTGGCTCTCATACAATCCGGTGCACGACTTCCTCATAGCTTTGGAGGAGTTCGCCGAAATATTGCCTCGGCCGGAGATACAGGCCACGACGTCCGTACTCTCCAAGTTCAGGTCCATGGGGGCGAGGACATGACCGAGGCACACGACTCCAAGGCGTTGCTCTACAAGGACACCGTGCAGCCGATGAACCAGGCGTACAACGAACTCCTGGCCTTCTACAGCCAGGGGGACACCCGCGCCGCGTATCTGAAGACGTTCGAGCTCGCACTCTCGCTGAACTGCCCGAACAGGATGCTGTGGCAGTTCCCGGAATACAAGCAACTGGAGGCGAAAGCACCGTTGCCCAAGGACCCGCGCATCCGCATCGACCCGGACCAGTTCTACAACTACATGATGGTCTACGAGCAGGTGATGCGCGAAGTCGGGCTGATCGACAAGGATCCGATGGAAATCCAGAAAGTACAGATGGTGGGCCTCTTCGACATGGGGGATGAATGATGGACGAATCGCTGGACATGTACTTCGCATCAGTGTTTAGGCCCGGTTCCGTGCTGCTCACAAGCGGTTTCAAGGGAGGCGGCAAGTCGCACACCGCCGTGGCCATAGGCGAACGCCTGGTGAAAGGCTGCTACCCGTCCGTGGGAAAGGTTGTGATGGTCACTAACATGATCTTCTTCCACAAGGTCAACGGCCAGATAGTCGAGGAGCCCCCTCCTGGAGTGTACCACATCACGACGATGATGGAGCTCTTCCCGCTGATAGTCGATATCATCGAGGAGCACGGGCGCGATGTAGTCATACTGATGGTCTTGGACGAGGCTCAGAACTTCGTGGGAGGTGACAGCAACCAGACCAACGCATCAGTCATGATGAAGGAGTTCCTGGGGACAATCAGGAAGTTCCGTCTCGTTGTCTGGTTTCTCACACCTTCGGCAAAAGGCATCGGCCCCGCGTTCAGGAACTTCCTCAACGATCCGAAGTACCCTGGCAACCTCACATGCAAGCTCAAGAAAGACCTTGCCGCCAACCAACGGTACATCGAGGCCAACCGCCTTCCGTACAAGCCGCGCGAACTGATGCTTATCAAGGCGTACGATTCGGAGCCCAGGTTCCTGCGCGTGCCCGTCACCGAATGGACGGGGACACTGGACACGCTGGTGGAGGGCGGTTATTGTTACGATCACGAGGCGTCGGCGACGTTCTACGTCGGCGACGGATTCGACTGGGAGAAGTTCAACCGTACGATCGGCGGAGTTTCATCCGTGAACGTGCTGAATACGATCCGCTCGTACTACGCCGCGAACCATCCCGACGGAGTGGGTTCTGGAACGGCTCCGGTTCCGAAACCGGAAATGGTTAGGAGACTCACACAGGTCGAGATTGCCGTCAACATGCTCAACAAGGGGATGTCCGAGAGAGACGTCGCCGAGAAGGTGGGGCTTACTCGTAACGCGCTGCGTTACCGCATCGAATCGGCTGGATATGTCCGGGTGTGTCAACAGACGTCGAAAGGTGTCGAGAAGTGTTGGTTGCTTTCCGATAACGACAATCGTTGTATACAACCGCAAACGGATGTAGCCAGCGTCGGTGGTGGTTGTTTGAAGAAGGGTGGTTTTTCGTCCCCTATATATATCTCTAGGGAAACCCCGGAAAATCACGGCATTCATGGTTCTCTAAGAACCAAACCGGTTCCTTCCAAGGGAACTTCTGACCCGTCCTCTTCTGGTGATGGCGACCCGTGCCGCGACACATCACACCATCCCTCTTCCGACGCTAACGAACACGTCGGGGATTCGCGCCGCATCCCCGACGGAAGATATTCTGTAGACGAGTTGGCAGAGGCGGTGCACTGGTGCATAGGAGGAGGTACATGAGGTTCGGAAGACAGAAAGATCCGGACATTGTGGTTGTCCGGAGGAAATTGAGGACATACAGGATACCCGTAGATGAAGATGGATTAGTGCCCGACTGGGCCCTGGTGTCGAGATTCCAGGAGAAGGGGCGGTGGAACGACCTTGAGGACGGCTCCCAGATAGTGGTCCCTTCGGGACGCACACCAAAGGAGATCGTTGATTGGTGGGCCAACCCGTCGCTGTACGATATCGACGGCATAGACACACCGGACAGCCCGTACTACGACGTTTCAAGCGTGCCGGAGAACCAGAAACGTGTCCAGCGCAAGATTGCCGTGCTGGCCGACAGGGACGAACAGGCACGCATCCGTCACATCCTGGCCGAATCGTTCACAGTGGACGAGCTGGAAACCATGACGAGGAACGGAAGCTTCGTCATCCGCACTGTCCCCAGCATGGGCGACGCCACAGGCTGCTATTTCCGCAAGCAGAACGGCGTGGAGATCCCGCTAATAGTGCTGGAGAGGAACACCACGCCCGACGGCGTGGTTCACGAGGTGGTGCATCACATACGCGCTGTCGATCCGGACAGAAGAGGCATTCTCCGCACATCCTACCCCAGCACCAGAAAAGGCCGTCTGAAGGACTGGACATTCGACCACATGCCCAAGCGCCGTCAAGACAGGATCCTGGAGGAAGAGGAGAGATTGACAGTCGCCGAGACCGTCGCCAGAACGAGCCTGGACAGGAGCCAGTCCGGGTACTACGACGGCGTGCGCGGGATGGATCCGCGCGACGCATACCTGGCAGACAGGTATATTCTCACCGACACGGACCCGGATATTCCCCAGTCCGAGGTACCGAGGCTCAAGGGGAGAGCTGCGCGCGTGGCCGTGCTTCACGGCTACGACGCATCACTCATCGGACGCGCAGAAATCCTTTCGAGGAACGTACGCAAGAGGTGACTGGCTCATGGTGATTGATCTGGACAGCAAGCCCAGGACGCGGGGCAACCGCGCGTTCGTGATAGAGATGAGAGAATGCCCAGAGAGTATTCCAACCTGGAGTATCGGAACTCCATCGACCAGATCAACCAGAGGAACCGTGACCTCGAAGACAAGCTGGCCGACCAGGACAGACTGAAGAAAGAGATGAGGAAGGCCAACGCGAAGCAGCGCAAGCTCAACCGCCGCAACGCGAAGAACAGAGCCAAGGAGGCAATCCAGGCCACTGGGTGGACTGGCCCCGCGCTTATAGTCCTCAACGAGAAGAACCAGCAGATCGGCTACGTTAGTGAAGGCAGGATATACACCTCGGTCAACGGCCCCAGACCTCAATCGAACCTGGCCCATCCCAACGTGGCATCCCGCAATGTCAAGCAGTCGTGGACCCTCCCTGATTGCGAAATCCAGGAGGTCCCCATGGGCAACGGGGCCAAGTGCTTCGACGTATACATGAAGAAGGGTGGACACACCCGTGTCCAGCGCCTGTATCCGCTCAGTCTTGAAGAGGAGGAGGCGGTCATCAAGGCGCTCAAGAACGGGGCATCTCCTGTCGCCAACGCATGGGACGACGGGAGGGGCGTGCCGATCTCATGGGAGAACGCAACCCCTATGGGCGGACCAAGGGCCGGTTCCAAATCCAGCAAGTGCATCAAGAAGAAGCCCACCGACAAGCCCAAGCCGAAGCAGACCTCTCAGGCGAACTCCTGTATCAAGAAGAAGCAGAAACTGCCCCAGAAACCCGCTTCGAAGCCGGCCCAGCCCAATCAGCGCAGGAAATCCGCCAACGTATCGAATAACAAGGCAAGGAGGTAAGGCGATGGGCGACTACAACGGATGGGCGAACCGTCCGACATGGGCGCTGTACACCGGCATCACCAGCTACGAGACGGAGTTGAAACGCGTCAGGGGATGGTTCTCCCAGGCGGCTGCCCAGCGCCTTACGTACGACGACGCTGTTGATCTGGCAGCTGAACGCCTGGAGGACAAGGTCTACGACCTCTACGACAGAGCACTCTACCAGGCCAACCCGGTCATCCGCGACATGCTCATCCATCCTCCGAACGAGACCGCCGTGGACTACCAGCGGATAGTGACGATGATCGTCGGCAAGAACGACTACGAAAAGCTTCTGCCCGCCAGTGCCAGACAGTCCGATGCCTGTATCAGGAAGAGACAGAAGCATGCTCATCAACCTGCTCAGTCGAACCAAGAGAGGAAATCCAAACCGAGGGACGTCGAGGGACAGCTCACCTGCAAGCCAAAGGGTTCCGCCGACAGGAGGCATTGACATGGCCACGTACACGGCAGATGTGAGCATCATGCTCCGCAACGTAAGGATCGAGGCCGACTCCGAGACAGAGGCAGAGAGACACATAGAATTCGCTATCGGGGACTGGCTGGACGACTTCGTCCCACTGGACCCGGAAGGAAGCAGGGTCGACGTCTCCAACATCGACGAGGACGATGACTACGCAGAGGATTGGAACCGCAGATCCAGGACCAGCTCCAACGGATGCAAAACCGGTACTAGGCAGTGCAGGGGCGGGACATCCAACAATCGCAGGCCTGTCCACGGATCGAAACCACGTTCCTGCAACGCATCGAAATCCCCGAAGAGGAGTTGCAACAGACAGCCGAGGGACGTCAACGGGAGGTTCGTCAAGAAACCGAGGAACGGGGGCGGAAGGAGATGATCGACAACTTCGGGGGAAGGCTCGGAAGGCTCATCGTCCAGGAGGACCCGGAGCACTGGGAGGACGTACTCAGTGAATTAGTCACAAGCGGGATGACCAAGACCCAGGCGGTAAACGAGCTCAGAGGTTTCCTCGCATCGGGGGCAAGCGGTGCCGCCACCCGTGTCCGCGGAAGCAGTCTGGAGAAGCATCTCGCACAGCTGGGAGCCCAATGCTACGCCGAGTCCTCTGATTCGAGGAACGATGCCAAGAGCTTGGTCGACGCCAACTGGGAAGCCTACAAGTCGGAGGCCGAGAGGAAATCCACGAAGCCTAAGGCTTCGAGGAACGTGTCGTCCGGCGTCATCCGTTCGCTAGCCAATGAGATCGCCGACCTCATGTACTACTCGGATGACAGGAGGTACGGACGCTTCGACACATGGGACGAGGGCATCGGACGCATCCAGGACCTTCTCAATACGAAATCCGGAAGGGACGAACTCGTCGCCTACATGCAGAGATGCATCGATCAGGACTCATTCAGCAGCGATGACGCCGAATCCGCATCACAGCTGATCGGGGAGATACGCTCGATTGGGAGCGCTATGTCCGACGCCTATAGCAAGAAGACATCGAAGAGGTCCAAGACCCAGACGATCCGGAACCGCTCCAGGACCGAGAAGCCCACCGGCAATCCGGGGAAGACTTCCGGTGACAGCAGGAGGCGCCGATGCCGACAATCCCCCTGAAAACAGTCTCCGAACTTTACCGGAAGGCGTCGAATAAGCGGGACTGGTGGCACAACGGCGGTCGTGACTACTCCGCGTACATGTTCGCGGACGGCCAGTTCCTACTGGCGCACGACGGATCGGTCATCTTCGACTACGACCCACGCAAGGGCACGTATGCCGTGTCAGGCTCGACACCGGCGGACCGCGACGCCATCGATTCGATGTTCCGCATACTCGGGATCAGAGATGCGGCGTCGAACCTCAACGGTCCGATCTCGCTGAAGAACGGGCGCGTGCAGGGGAGATTGGCATCCCAGAACAAGCCCTCCAGGCCGTCGGCCAAGCCTACATCGTCCAGGAACAGGCCCAGGAAGGCCAACGGGCAGTTCGCCAAGAGACCGGGACAGTCTCAGAACAGGAGAAAGTGACATGGTCAGTATCAGCAAGAAACTGGCCCAGATGGGCTACGACCTGTTAACGGACATGCGCGCCATGCACCATGATGGCGAGATGCACTACGTCGTCGGTACCGACGGCAAAGGCTACGTGGTTTTCCGGGCGGCACCCGTTGGCAAGGACGTCTCTCTGTCCGCGATCTCATGGTACGCGAACCTGGAGAACGCAGTCTCCTACGCCCACGATCTGACGGAATGGTGGAAAGCCTACGGCTCCGCCGAACCAGACAGGTTGTGGGGCGGATACTCCGACGACAAGAAGGTTAAGGATGACCGTCCGAAGGCATTCGGGAACAGAAGAGGGAGCAGCGGCCACCTGGCCGGGAACTACTCCAAGAGGCCCAAGCAGAAGGTCGGCAGCAACTCGGCCCCCAATCTCGCCTTCCGCTTGGTGAACCTCTACCGCAGCGTCGACCCGTACGAGTTCGAAGACCAGTACGGGAACGATCTTCAGCGGGCCTTCAGCGACACACTCGCCGGACTGTCGACACCAGAAGGCGTCGATGCCGCCATAGGCGTCCTGGATGACATCGACAGGCTGGACGACCCCGACATGGAGAGGGAGCGCGTCGCCCTCAGGTACGAACTGATGAGCCTCCACCAGGAAATGGGGCCCGTAGGCTCAAGGAACAGGAGGTCCAGGAGATGAAATGGGACCGCGACAGTTACGAGAAGGCCAACTTCGACCTCGGAGTGCTGGGGACGGGACTGGCAGTCGCTTCCCTGGCTCTGGCACTGAACAAGAAGAGCGGCTCCAGACGGAATCCCGACACCGCTTTCAAGTTCAGGAAGGTCCGCAACCAGGGCCGCTGGGTTCTCGGCGATTCGGATTGCGAGAATCCGTACTGGTTCGAGGCCGAATCAAGCCCTGATGGAAGGATCGTCGTCGTATGGAGTCTCGGCATAGGCCAGAAAGAGGTCCGCGGCGTCTACGATGCGCCGGACATCAAGACGGCGGCGATAATGGCCGAGAACATAGTCACCGACCACGTCCCAACGTTCTGGATTCCGGAAATGAGGCCCTACAAGCGTAGCTTCAAGGACGATTGGTACGAGGAGGGCATGGGGCCGAACTGCCCCAACTGCGGGGCGTATGAGCAAGTCCGCGGTCTCGGAGAGAGAGGGCTGTACGTATGCTTGAGGTGCGGATGTGCCTTCGACCGCGACAGGGAACGGATCATTTGGGACAGATGGGACCATGATGCGTTCGACAGGTACCGCAAGGAGACCGAGTCGAAGCGCTCCGAGACCTACTCCAGAGGGTGTATGCCCATCGGCGTCACCGAATCTGGACACCGCGCCTACGTCACGCCCGAGGCCTTTGACTCCCTGCACTACTCGCTGCTGGTCGATTACGATAACCCGAAAGACAGGAGACGCATCCTATCCTTCTCCAGGAGGGGACGTTGACATGAGGACTGTACCGATCTACAAACGTCCCCGCAACCCACACTTCCCGGAGACACTACCCATCCCCAGGAAGGGGTTCATCTATCATGGCGAGTACTTCAAGACGCTGGGGGACGCCCGCTATCTGAGCGACTGCGGCCCCAGCGGAGTGTACACGGCCGACGGCGTTGACGACATAGGTCGTCCGTGCCGCTATTACTTCGATGTGAGCTACCGCGACATAGATGCGGCGAAGAACGGGAAGCTGTTGTGGGGCAGGTCGTTCTCGGACATGGAGCGCCTCTCCGACGCGGCGTGGGAGACCCGCGCCAGGAAGGGCACGTTCAACATCGATCCGACCTTGGAGCCGTCCGACGTCCGTTCGATGGATTACCTCCGCGACTTCTACACGACCAGATACCCATGGACGGCACCGTATCTGAATGATCCGGAGGTGTGGTCCTGGATATGCGACTACTACGGATACCTGGCATGGAACGAGCACGGAAACCAGCCGTCGCTGGTCGAGGACGCCGGAGAGGGCTACATGGCGTCTCTGGTCATGGATCTGGTGAGGTCGTGTGATTCTAACTACACCTACTATCTGACGAACGGCGGAGACGTCGATTCGCTAGACGATACTGAACGCTCACTGCTCGACAGGCGTGTTGGGATCCAGAAGAGGTACGGCGTGAAGCCGGACTGGAAGGTACCCCGCAACATGCGTTCCGGGAAGTCACGTTCGATGAACAAACGTTCGTTCTGGAGGCGTCGATATGTTCCGCATCGTGAGGAAACGCGACGGTCCGTCCGTACGCATCCTCGTCGATGATGACGGCTACGTACCTTTCGAAGAGATGGGAGCTAGGCACCATGCTCGTCCGCTGCGCGCGCAGCGCATGGACGATCTCAGGACATCGATGGTGGTCGAGAGCCGTTTCATCACCCCAGATAAGGCTGTCGCATGGTGGACTAACCCCGGAAGGTCCGATATCGAGGGCATCGACGCCCCCGCAAAACAGCAGATTATCATCCCGCCGGCGAAGGCTGACGTGAGTAGCCTTGGAGGGTTCTTCTCCGGACTAATGCCTAGTAGGTCCACCTATGGCGACCTTCCATGGCTGTCCGATCTAGAGCTGGCCGAAGCCATGGCCAGGAACGGGGGCCTCAGACCCGGGATGGCCAGGGCGTACGCGGACGGCTCGTATGACGAATTTTACAGACATTTCATGGGAGGAGAAGAGATGGATTCTTTCAACAGGAGATGCGGAAGTGGGCCCCTGGCCCGCCACGCGTCATACTCTACGGACTCCTCATCGTACTTCTACAGCCAGGAGACAGGCAAGAACTACACGGCGACGCCCCAGGGCATCGACATGTACGCCGACGACCTGGCCCGGAAGCAGGATGGGGTTGACAGGGACGGGCTCAAAAGCCACGTCCGTAACATGATGGATGACACCAGAGTGATCAGATCGCACGGAGCCCACGACGTGCTCCGTGTGGGCGGTTCCAATTTCTCGAAGGACCGCAAAGCACCGATAAGGTCCAACAACCCCCGGCGCGACTCCAGACCCGCCTTCGCATCGGCTGAGACAGGCGCGGAGTACCCACTCACCACAGCCGGGATAAAGCAGTACCTAGAGGACTACGAAGAATGGATTGGTGTGCTCACAGGACGCACGGAGATTGCGAAACGTCTGAAGAATATGCTACCTCCAGTGCCCGGCTACGCCGTGGACGTGGATATCGCCGATCTGCACGATTCGCTGGAGGTGCTGAGATGAGCAAGAGGAAGACTGAGAAGATCCCGACGGATGCGGACGGTTTCGTGAACCCGGACTATCTGATCGAGTTCGAATCCAAACGCAACCAGAAGTCAAGACTGACTGATGAAATGAAGATCGCCGGCACAGTGTTCGCCCCTCTAGTGACTGTCAAGCAGGCGGGGCAGTGGATGAACCGTCCCAACAGATACGACATCGCAGGCATAGACGCCCCGATGGAGGTCGCCAACGTTCCCGTGGGAGGGTTCCCCCGGAAGAAGAAAAAGAGGGTCAGGCATCCAAACGGCCCCACATACTCCCAGGCGTTCTGGGACTCCCTGGACTGGGAGAACGATCCCGTCGGTGCATCGAGAATGGCCGCCATGGCCATGGAGGTGGAAAAACACGGACTCACAGAGGACATGCGTGCGCTCCTTGAGGACGACGCTTATGGCGAGGTCATGGGCTCAGACCGCTGGAAACGCGACGACAGGGCAGCCGCGGAAGCCTACAGGAGGCACATGCTCTCCGACATGGGGATGATGGACTCCGCCAACCGTAGACACGCGTCCTTCGGTAGGAAACCGTACGAATGGGAGAAGCTCGCCGGCAACGTGTACACGATCCATGACGCCGAAGGTGACTACATCGACGTCACGAAACTAAAGGAGAAGGGCCCGGGATGGTTCGCTTGCGCGAACGCATGGGGTCTTCCGTACACCAAGTTCAAGACGAAGGAGGAGGCGATGGACTTCGCCGAATCGCTGATGGGGATGGGAAGATGAGACTGATGAACAAGAACGCCAATAGGAGGGACCTGAACCCGCCCGAGATGCTCCACCATGCCGCAAGACGGGGAACGGAGCTCATCGTTCTGGACGCCAGGTTCCCGCGCGCATCCTGTTGGGAACAGTGCGGGGAATGCGACACTGAGTTCGTGATGGCAGCATACCATCCGGAGGCGTGCCCCCACTGCGGTATGGCCGTCCTGCCGTGCAACATGTGCGACCCAGACACCGGGGACTGCCGCGACTGCCCATACGAGGCGATGTCGGGCAGGAGGATAGGCCCGGACCACCGCTCCAAGGACGAATTGGAGGGCGATTGGAACAGGAAAACCTTTGGGAGGAGAAGATGACTGAACCGATGACAAGTTGTCACCATGCACTGAACTGGACCGACACGCCTTCGTGGGCACTCTTCGGGTCTGGTTCGCATGGTGAAGAAGCTGAGACGCACCGAAGGCGGTTCCCCGATAATCGAGAACCGCTTCGAAATCGATTCCACCGGCACCGACTACGGTTACTTCGACACCAGGGGCGCCGCCGCTTATGTGGAGGACAAGGACGGTTTCTCGCACCGCGTCCCCATCGATTCCGACGGCAAGGTCCCATTGTTCGCCATCGTACAGCACTTCCTGGACATCGACATGGCCAGGAAGAAAGGGAGCCCGAGGAACATCGCAATAGACCTTCGCAAGCCGGCTAAGACCCTTCACCGGATACCCACAGGCGGGTTCACACCGGAGCAGATTGTCGCCACGGGATGGTGGGACGATCCCTCCAGCTGCGACATAGAGGGCCTGGACGACTCCACCAACGCGTACATGGGGTTCTGGGACAAGGTCGGGAAATCCGTCAGAACGAAGACTCCGAGGATAGCCGTCATCGGCACGCCTTCGGAGAGGGAGAAGATCATGACCGCCCTCTCCCAGAACTTCACCGGGAAGGAGCTGGAGTCCGCTGTCAAGGACGGCGGCATCGTCGTCATGGCAAGCCCCACCGGGAAGAGGGGCGTGGCCGGGTTCTACATGAGGAGGCAGGACGGCCTGGAGACCCCGGTGATAGTAGCAAAGTCCCTGGACGAGGACACCATCACCCACGAGTTCACCCATCACCTCAGACAGACCGATCCCAAGAGGGCCGGTTTCTCCAAGACACCGTACAACCTGGACGAGAACGGACGCATGGTCCGCGATAACGGCCTGAGTTACGAGTCATACTCCAACCTGGAGGAGGCTGCCACTGTGGCCGAGACGATCACGCGCACGCGCAAACCTGCAGAGGCGTGCGGATACTTCTGGTACCTTCACGGCACCGAGGAGGGACGCATCGGCCAGTCGGCGTACGACCACGACAGGGAGACGCTCCTGGAGAATGGCGGCGGTAAGGGCGGCCCGCTGCGCGGCAAGCGTGCCACCGACCGTGTCAACCAGCGCTTTTTGGATACCGACATCTCCAAGCTCAAGAACGGAGGAAAGGGAACCAGGGCGGACAGGATGGCCCGCCAACTGGCAGGCATCCCGGAGCCGAAGCCTGTGCCCAGCGACAAGCCGGGGGCGTGGAACCGCGTGACTGCGGGCCACTGGCAGACCAAGGACCTGAAAGGCGAGACGATTGACCTCTACAAGCCCGGATCCAAGGGGAATCAGACCCGCAAATGGAAACTGGAGTACGGCGACAGATCAGTCACGTTCTTCGACCGCAGCGATGCCGAACAGGAGGTTATCTGGCTTTTGGACAGGCAGAGGAGGGAGCTCGCATGATGTCGTGCCCCTACTGCGACTCCGACGACATACGCCTGAAGGAAGTCCTGAGACTGACCTTGCTCGATTTACAAAAAGACGGGAACTCCGTCGTGGAGATCAGGAGGGAGGTCTGCATGGAATGTCGCGAGACATCCTACGCGTACCGCGTATACAGTTCCGACGATTCTTTCGAATTCATACGCAGAGACCAGCTCAAGGCCAGGACTGGCATCAGGGCGAGGTCCGAGTTCGGAAATGCCAGGGGGTGGAGAGCATGAGCAGCAAGTGCTACCAGGATGTGCTACAGGCCGTGGTCGATGACTATTGTTCCAAGGCCGGGCTTGACAGGATCCTGGTCTCCAGAGGGGCGGAGACCGCCCTCCGGAGAATCATGGAGAACGAACCCGCGTCGACTGACCCGTCACTACCGTCGCTGAGAAGAGCTGTCATTGCCAGATTGTCATACTGCGCAAAGGTGATGGCATGATGCTGAAGCGGATCTAGAAAGTGTGCCAGTTCTGCAGGAAGAGCATACGTGTACATTCGAACAAGGTCAGCACGTGCGACAGGTACGACACCAATGTGATGCCGTGTTCATCATACAACAGACAGGATTGCTTCGAATGCCTGTTCGAACGGAAATCCAGAACCCCTCACTCAGCATCGAGGGTGAGAGGAGGGCCTTATTGAACGTTATTGCGGGGTTTCGTTCCCGCTCATATGAGGTATTGCAATGAATATCGATTTCAAAAGATTGCTAGTGGCCACGACCGTGATGATGTGTGTATGCTGTATTCCCATCGTCGTCATGGACGAGGGCCTGAACGCGGCCGAGTTCGGAGACCCCGAGAACCCCGAGGGTTCCATAGACAACCCCTATGTTCTAGCCTCACCCGTGCTCTCATCGGATGCGGGCTCCGTCTTCGAGACGCTGACAGCCGACACTATCATCGCAGGGGACGGCATGAGCGTTTATTTCAAATTCCTCCCTGGGACGAATGTGAACGTCTACGCTATCGAGGGTTCGGACTACTCACTATACTGCACGAATCCCGGCAGCCTGTTCTACGATGATATGAACCCGGGGTACAACGGGATGGTGTTCGGTACAGCGACAGAGGATTTCGAAATCATCATCCAAGGACCCGAAAAATACCTTGATCTGCATTTCACCGCCGATGCCAACATCGTCCTGTTCACCTCTGCCGATATACTTATGGCTGTATCCAACACCGGTATCGAATACACTGCGACCACGAACACTTCGGTGACGTTCTCTGAAATCGGAGGGACTGCCGCGTCTTGGCTAGAAATAAACTCGGAAACCGGACAGCTGTCAGGAACCTTGCCAGAGGTGAATGTGACAACTGAGTTCACATACGAGATCGAGGCAATCTCGACGCAGGATGAGGACAACAGCGCCAGCCTTGTTCTGACGATCACCGTGAACCCTGTGCTGAGGTTCCTTTCTGACCCCGATGTAGACGGGGAGCTAGTCTATCCACACAATACAGGAGGTGCATCCACAGAGTAAGAAATTGAATCGATCCATTGGCCTGCTGTTCAGGTTCGAATCAAGCAGGTCACCACCCCCAACACAGTCTTCGTCCCTGTCTTCCACCTGGCCCGTTCATACACCAGATTGCATCCAAGCTATTGAGAACTCGCTGGCTTATAGTTGAGATGTCCCTCCCTGAGGGGAGGGTAAGAAGGTTGAATTTGGTCATTGTGTGGACATCAGGTCGTCGATGTCACCAAGATCCCGGGCTACATTGGCCCCGATGTCCGTCAAACTCACCATGCTCGTGATTCCGAAATTCTCTATTGAGATGAGTCCTGCCCGCTCCAAAGCATCCAGCTTCGAGGGCATGTTGGCGTTACGACCGACCGCACTGTAAACCCTGGTCTTGGTCACGGGCCCGCTCTCCGACAGGAACAGCAGAATCGGGATCATGTGCGTGTCGCACAAAAGACCAATGGGGCGGTCACATGCCACTCTCATTCCCTCCTGTGTGTAATGATAAGGAACGCGGCAATCAGTGCTGCAACGACTGCCGCGGCAGCACACGCCACAATCTTCACACTGTCGTCATCATATGATCCTGACTCGTCCACGATAACCGGTGGGAGTGGGACGTAGTCGTCATCGTCGTCTACCGGCGGAACGATCACAGGGCCGTAGTCGCCTCCAGGACCGGGCTCGGATGAAACCTCCTGCATGGTATATTCTAACGTGGCATCACCTGTGACGTTGATCGTCTTGCTGATGGTGACGTAGCCTTCCAACTCGATAGTTATCGAATACGATCCACCCTCGACCTCGACCGTATCACCGTTCTGGATAAGTACACCGTCGAAGGTGATGGTCGCACCAGATGGAATGACAGAGATGGTGACGTTGTACAGAGGGTTCTCCACCCTGTCAATAGGGTCTGAACTTTCTTCATCATCTACAGTCGCCTGATCTGACGACTTCAGAAGCTGGAACTGCGGATCGTCGTAGGTGTATCCTGTGCCCTCCCCGAAGGTGATGGTGGCGATCTCGCCCCAAACGGATGACATCTCGTTGAGGATTCCCAGCGATATGCCGTTGAATGCCAGCTTCGTTCCGACCTCGGTGATCAGACTGGCGTTGCTGACCCCGGAGACAGTCGTGTCCATGTTGACGGAGTAATAAGTGCCGCCGATGAACGTCACCTCTCCCCCGAGAGTGACCGTGGAACCGTTGATCACCAACGGGGCATGGAATTCTTCTCTTCCTTGAGAAGCATCGAGGACCACGTCCTTCAGGGTTAGATCTGCACCAAAGGCGTTGACTACGTGCTTGTTCTTGTCGGTGACCTTGAGGGTCCCGTTCATCACGGTGATGTCCTCCGCAGTGACGTTGAGTAGGTGGCTGGAGTTTTCATTGCTGGATGAGAAGTCACCAGACGAAGTGATGGTGAATCCTCCGAGATCGATGGTTATGCCGTTTGTGCTCAGGTTGAGCTGGCTGTCGATGTACACGTCTTCAAGGAGTGTGACCGTTTTGTCCTCAGAGTTGGCGGCTGCAGTGATAGCCTCATCGAGCGTCGCGTAACCGGTATCGCCCACAACTGCGACCCACGGATCATAGCAGACATCCGAAAGGTTCTCTATCGCATTTCCATCAAGGGTGTTGCCCTGGAACGTCTCCGCTACCACCATGGCCTGGGCGGGGATCGTTGGACTGTTCGAGAAGAACACACGTCCGGACCCACCTGTGATGGTGTTGTTTGTATAATCGATCGCGGTGGTTCCGGCCTTCTGAACCGAGTGGATGTACACCGTGGCAACGTGATTGGAATCATATTTGGTGTCTTTGGGGTTGTCCTTGATGTCCGAGAATGTATTGTCTGCAATCTTCACTGTGTTGTTCACGTTCTCGTTCACGAATGCGATATTGAGACCGCGCTCGTAACCATTGAATATATTGTTCACAACGACCACGGTGGTTCCCGTGGAGGAACCATCGCCTGGGTGGATGGCTCCCCTCACCATGCCGTTCCCGTTGAATGTGGTGCCAGTAACCGTGAGCTCATCGACGCTGTATGTCCAGATCAGATAAGATGTGTTAGTCGATTCCGGTGCATTCAGTATGCAATCTTTGACTGTCAGGCTGTGGATGGACGAGGTTATGTAGAGGACATGATGACTGGACGAGAATGCACAGCCCTCGAACACAAGACTTAGTCCGGACTTATCCGACTTGCTGTAGTCAGCAATGCAATTATTGTTGAAGACCAGGTTCTCGAACCTGACCGTACCGTTCACATCTGGCATATCAATGGAACCACAGGCTATCCTGTCTTCTCCGTTTCCAATGATCGACAGGGGCTTGTTTATTCCCGTTATGCTACCCAGTTCCCCGGAGACCATGATGATGCCGCCCGAATTGACCAATTCGAGAGCCTTCTCTAATGTCTTGACTGGAGATTCCGACGTCCCTGCATTACTATCATCCCCGGTTTCAGTATCCAGATAGATGGTGTTGGGATCCGTTACACCGGTGTCCTGGACGAACATCTGTCCGTCGAAATCATTGTTGGCGGTAATCTGATCCGTATCCAGCACAGAACTTGTGATGGTTTTATTGTGCTGACGGAAGACTGCAGCACCTCCGGTGGACTCATTGCCTTCGACGGTTATCGTGGCGTTGCTGTAATCACCATTGGATGAGAACTGGATGAGTCCACGGGTTCCGTCTTTGTTTTCCTCAGCGGTACCTGTAGTGTCTATGTTCGTGAATATGTTGTCAGAGATGGTGTAATTTCCCTTCGGAACATCACCCTCGAAATAGATGGCGCCGCCACAGTCCGTGAAATGGCAACCAACGATTTCGGCGTTCTCGGAATAGATGTCCTTGATGGCATATGCGTTGTATACATTGGTGAAGGAACACGCGGTAACGGACGTGTCACCACGACTGGAGAATGGGCTGACTATAACCTTTTCGAAGGTGCAGTTGTCGAGTGTCACATCCCCGGAGTTGTTGAACTGGAGCTCCGCGTTGAGGACTCCATCGGCAGAGAATTTTCCTTGCTGCCATTCGCTGTTGAGACAGAGAGCGAACTCTGAGGGTATGAACTCGAAATCGATGTTCTTTATGGTTACATCCGCGCTTCCGGCAAAGATCTGGTACTGGGCGTTGAACCCCTGGACTCTGTCAGGAGCGGAATAGCTATCTGGATATGCTGAATTGGTTCCATTACAAGAGGTGCTGTCAATCTTGCATGTATGGTTAGTCCCATTCCTGCAAGCTGAAGCAGGAACGATTTTTACCTTCACATCCTCTCCTGATACGGGCTGGATGGTTACAGCGGTGGAGAGACTGGCGGGAAGAAACATTCCGTACTCGCCACCCGGTATGAACAGCTCCACCACTCCTGTCTGACCTTCGATGGCATCCTCGACCGAGGAGAATGCCGTTCCATCTCTGATGATGGTGAGCATGTTGGCTCCGGAATTTGTGCCCTCGAGCCTGTTGTCGCTGATATCGACATTTTCTGGCTCAACAACGACGCCGGCTCCACGCTGACCGCCGGTTATGTATCCCATCTGCACACCGGGGCTGTCACTCTCCAATGTGATTCCTGATACAATACTTCCTTTGAGAGAACCGCCTCCGTTATCCCAGTCTGTGAACAGGCCGACAAGTCCGCCGATAGCAGAGGACTCGGGATTGTCGGCTATGTATTCGGCAGTACCGTTGCTTCTGACAACAGAGTTCTTCACTGTGCAATTGGTGAAATCATTATTGGGGTATGCCGACCCCGCCAGTCCGCCGACCTTGCGGGTTCCGTCGACTGTAATCTTCTCTACAGAGCACTCGGAGATTGTGATGTCCTCCTCGCCCAAGAAACCGATGAGTCCGCCGACACAGTCGCCTTCGAAATCCTTTTCGAGATTATGTCCGGAGACTTTGCTTCCATCGGTTCCGACGACACTGCAGCTGGAGATGCTTGCATACCCTCCTCCGATAAGGCCGCCGACCTTGTAATTTCCTTCGATGTCTATGTCCCCAGCTACTTTGCAACCGGATACTGATCCTGTCTGAGCACATCCTATCAGTCCTCCAACCAGTGACTTGGCAGTTATCGAAACAACATCCAACGTAACGTTCTGAATCGAAGCGGGCGTGAGGATGTATCCGAAAAGACCTGCACATTCCATGTTCGGATCGTTTATACTCAAATTGCTGACGGTGTATCCGGCCCCGTTGAAGGTCCCCTTGAACGGATTCTTTTCGGTACCTATAGGAGTCCATGCATACCCGTTCAGATTGATAGAATCGGACAGGGATACTGTCTTTCCTTCTAGATCGTTACCGTTATTGACGATGGCGGACAGACCTGCAAGCTGGCTTGCTGTGGATATTGTGAATGTCGACTTATCCTCTTCGTACCATGTCTGATCGCTTTCCGATCCGTCCCAAGTCGAAGTCGCTTCGGATTCATCTGGCATTATACCGACCAGACATACTGTCATCATCAGGGCGACAACTATTGCAGCCATCGCCGTCGATTTATTGTTCATCTTTCCTCCTGTACGGAGGGACGGGAGGGAGAAACAGAAGTGTCGCCCCCCCCCCCCCGTTGCGCTGTTCGCATAATGACATGCTCGATTGAACAGTTAAATGTTATCGCTATGTGTTCCTATTAACATAGTCCACAGATTATAAATTGGCATTATCATTTAAGCTCAAAACCTTCCAATTCTGTGGCAAACTAAACAAGTTCTATGGAATCATGCTCTGAAATTGGGTTAAATCAAAAGTATTTCGAAGAAGTATTTTCAATATTATGGTTTGTGAAACATATATTATGCTTCTTGAAGATTACATACAACAGACACAAAGGAAGGTGTCACGGGGGGGGGGATTCTCCGAATAGGTTCTTCCCTCCGCCCTCGAAACTGAGGGACAATAATGAACAACACAATGAAAGCGGTAATAGCCGCTACGATTGCAGTATCCATGATGCTGTGTTCTGCCTCCTTGCTATCAGATTCGTACGTCGATGCCGACGAACCGATTCAGACGATAGATCTGGATGCCGAATACCTTGAATCGATTGAATCGATTGAATCCGGAAATGTGTACGCTTTACCAAGCGATACTGCGTACATCCTCACAGATGACCTCGATCTGGGTGCGAATTACCTGAAGACATCCGGGAACTGCTCCATAGATCTTGCCGGCAATGTGATCAGATCCAGCAACGACTACCCCTTGACCGTCGATACACTGAATGGTGCTGGGACTACGACTATATCGGACAGTGTAGGTGGTGGAGGAATCATCGGCTCGGGAACAGCAGCCGTCAGGAACAACGGCAACCTTGTCATCACCGGTGGAACCTTCGAAGGCCAGAGCAACGCCGTGAATCAGCCGAGCAACGGAAAGTCCCTGACGATTACCAGCGGGACCTTTGAAGCCAACATCCCAATAGAGATTGTCGGAGGAACAGCGAACATAGATGGAGGAACATTCACAGGAACGTTTGCCGGACTCGAATCCAGATTCCCAACAGGGTTCCTGACCAGCAACTACGTCATGCCTTCAGTCGTCATCTCGGGAGGAACGTTCAGCGGGGACTACGGAGTCTACACACGCGTCGGCTCCCTGACCATCGCCGACAGTGAACTCAATGGAGACGCCTATGGATTATTCATCGAGACCATACCCACAAGCCCGAGCTACAACTCATCGTACCAATCACCTACTGTGACGATTGACGACACCGTTGTAACAGGCCAGCATGGCATCGTGATTGAGGGGGATGATGACCACACCGCCACGCTGGTTGTGAACGGCGGAACGATCACTGGACTGAACGGATCCGCAATAAGTGGAAACGGTTCGAGGGACAACACAACTGTCACCATAAACGACGGCACGCTTACAGGGAACAACAACCCCGGGATATACCACCCTCAGACAGGAGACCTGACAATCAACGGCGGAACAATCACCGGAGAGAGCGGAGTCCAGTTCTGCGGCAGCGGGAACGTCACAATCAACGGCGGTACCCTTGTTGGGACGTATCCGGCATTGGACAACCCCGGGAAGCCCTCAGGCAATTCTGACGGAGCAGGGGTGGATGGCGCCGCCCTCTCCATAGTCAGCCGTGGCCCAGGATACCAGGAAGAGGGGACGACTGTGAACGTCTCCATCAATGGTGGGACGTTCATCAGCGACAACAACTCACCGATAGCTTCCTACAGACTCCAACAGACGACAGAAGGCAATTGGGCGAGCAACGACGAAACCGATCTGAACAGTTCGCTGGGGATTTTCTCCATATCCGCAGGATCTTTCGAGGGACCGTCATACAGGCCTTCCATAGATTTCGATGAATCACAGGACGCCGCGGGGAAGTACGGCATATCCGGAGGGACGTTCACAGGGGGAGTCGAGACCTCGTTCATCGTTGACGGCGTGGACTTCGAAATCGGTGATGACGGCTCTGTATCGGTAGGTGACGATGTTATCGAGGAGGATCGCCCATACATACCCCCGATACAGGATGACGACGACTATGTGCCTCTCCCGCCTGTTGTGGTCTACGAGGATGATGATTCCAACGACACCACCACCATCGTCGCCTGCGCAGCCGCTGCGGTTGTCGCCGCTCTGATGGCTGTCTTCCTGATCATCGAGAGAAGGAGAAACTGAACTACCGCTAATAAACACCTTACCCCGGCACGATGCATGTACCGGGGACCCTTCTTCCGACATGCCTGTGCCATGCTGGCACATAATCTGATGCATAGAATGATGGGATTCGATCGACGATGCATCGCATATTCGATCCGTGGTCGCACCGTTGAAATATCCTGTGAGAATACACGAAGACAGCTGGGGACGTCAACTGCTCCCGTCGCCGTCAGGCGCATCGGCGTCCTCCGGCTCCCCGAGGATCATGTCAGCCCTATGAAGGAGCTCCGCCAGTTCTGAGCCCTTACAGGTCAGGCTCAGGAACGTCCTTCCATCGGCACTGGTCGACTCTAGGAGACCTTGCTCAACCATTCTCGAGATCTTCTCGGATGTATGGGCATTGCGGGACACCATCCTGTAAATGTCAGACCTCATGCATCCAGGATTGGCTCTGATGAAGAGCAGGATGTCGGCGGAGTTCGCCGCCCCCAGGAATCTGCCGATACAGCTTCTCTCGCCCATGAATCAGACATATCATATTATGTATTCCAATGTGTCGAGAGATAATCTGATACTTTTTGGTTGATATTTTATATTTATACTCTCATCCCATTTCGGTGATGAGATGGGCAAGAGGGGCCCCAAACAGAAGTTTCTGGACGTTTCGTGTCCGAACGAGGACTGCCGGCATTACGGAGTCCTTGGTCAAGGCAACATTATAGCCAACGGCACATACCAGACCAAGTCCGGAACCGTCCGCAAATACAAGTGCAAGACGTGCGGTCGTGTGTTCAACGACCGCACCGGCACTGCGTACGAGTATACGCATCTGACCCGCGAGCAGCACAACCTTATCGTGGCGTGCCAGGCCAACGGTGTCGGCGTCCTTCGGACCACCGACATCGTCGGCTGCACGCCGAAGACCGTCATGAAAAGGACCAAGAAGGGCGGCAACCATGCTAAGCTCGTATCGGAGAGCTTGGAGAGAGAGGGAAGGTTCGTCCGGTGTGCCTCCAGTTCGACGAGGTGCTGTACACTTTAAAAAAAAGATGATCTTCGTCGGGGACCATTTCAGAGAGGACGGAGATTGGATCTGGACCTCTTTCTGCTCCGTTGAGAAATATCTTCTCGGCATCGTCGCCGACGGGAGAGGGCACGATGTCGCCGAGAGGGTCGTCAACGGCGAGCTGGACAAGCTCGCCGTCGACCATGTCCCCTACTTCATGACGGACGGTTACAAACCGTACCGTACGGTTCTCCTGGAAAGGTACGGGATGTATGTGATCGGTAACAGGGGACGCGGTCGGCCAGGGGCCGACAGCCTGGTGCCCTCCGATCGGCTGAACTACGCGATCGTGGAGAAGACCCGTGAAGGCAGGAGACTGAGAAAGGTCAGAAGATACGACGTGTACGGACATGTGCCAGACGACCTGATGAACACGTCAGCCATCGAGCGTCGGAATCTCACGATCAGACTGTTGTCCTCAAGAGCCAGACGCCGCACCGTGACCTTCGGGAGGTCGAGGGAGGCCGTCCAGGCCTCCCTCGAATTGCTGAAGGTGAACTACAACCTGTGCATGCCGCACTCTTCACTCTCCCTTCGCAGAAGGGAGAATGATGGAAAGCACGAACCAGTCACACCTGCCATGAGAATGGGTCTGACCGACCACGTTTGGAGCATCGGGGAGTTGATGTCTTTTTGTTATAGACAAAATATCAACTAAAATGTATCAGACTACCATGCAGAAATTATAAGAAATCCTGTTCAGAGGAACCGTTGCCCGATGAATAATAAAGTGGAAAAACTGAAGTTGAAAGGGGAGGGACGGCCCCTTAATTCCGTCCCTCTCGTTTGCTGTTCAGGTTTCTGTCGGTTGCGCTCTCTCAACGCGGGAGCAGATGTACTCGTATGTTCGCGTTCTCTGTGCGTTCAACCCTTTTGTTTTGTTCTGGTTCAGTAGCTTCAGCTCCTCATGAGCCTCATAGCGACCATGATTGCCATGACGACGATGAGGATGACGAGGATGATGAGCAGGTAGTCAGTGAGACCCATTCCGGAGTCGTCATCACCGGGTATGACGACCTGTCCACCCTGAGACGGGGAGGCTCCGGTGGCGTAGATGATGTTGTCTCCGCCGAGCATGTCGCTGGTGACGGTGAAGGTTCCGCTGATCGTGGTTCCATTGAGGGTCACGACGGGGGTTCCCTCGTAGCCGGCATCGACGTACACGGTGATGGTGTGCTCGCCGATGGTGAGGTTGACAGATCCGAGGTTTCCGACGTTGATGTCATCGATGTAGATGGAGAGTCCGGGCCCCTCGGAGATCCTGATGTCGACTCCGGCGTACTCGACCTCCGCAGTCAGGATGTCGTAGTCTCCGACGACTCCGCTCTTGATCTCCTGCTCGCCGTAGTACCATACGGGAGCGACCTCGACTTCCGCGCCATTCTTCGTCTGCGTGAACTCGAGGTTCTCCATGGTCATGATCGTCTTGTCGAGGACGTTGTAGGCAACACCGTCTGTGGCGTAGACCGTTGCGTACTCGATGTCGTTGATAACGTAGGATGTGGCCTCAGCGACGACCGTTCCGTCCATGAGGTCGGCATCCGCGACGGATGCTCCGTTGAACACGGCGACATAGGCTCCGTTGCTCATGTCGACCTGTCCGACGACGGCACCGGTTCCGGTGGCTCCGAGGAGCTCGGGAGCGGCTCCGACGAAGAGGGCTCCTCCGTTGAGGGTCATGGCCCCCTCGTTGTTCTCCTCTGCGGAGACGGTGAGGGTTCCGGTGATGGTCAGCACATAGGGGCTAGGAACGTTGGGTGTGACAGAGGCATTGGTCCATGTTCCGACAATGATCTGTCCTCCGTTGTCGATGACGACGTCTCCGGAGAGGATCATGTCGGACTTGATGGAGACCTGGGTCTGGACCTCGATGGTTCCCTCGTTCACCAGGTAGTTGTTGTTGTCAAGGTCCCCGGTCATGTCGATGGAGAAGTTGATGGCATCTCCGGCGATGACGAGGGTCGCTCCGTTGGCGACTGTCAGGGCGTTGCTCCTGTTAATCACGATGCTATCTTCGGTGTCGAGTGTGACGGTTCCTGCCGAGACAGTGACGGTTCCGTCGATTCCGTCGATGCTGAGAGAGTACTCATAGGCTCCGGTGGAGTTGAGCACGGATCCGCTGGAGACGCCGACGGTGCTCTTGGATACAGACACGGTGCTGTCTACGGCGGCTTCGCCGACACCGGCGGGTCCGGTGACGGTGGCTGTGTAGACAGCTCTGGTAGCGTCGGAATCGACTGCGATGGACGCTCCGTCGCTGAGGGCGACGTTTCCGAGGGTCACCGCGGAATCGTTTCCGACGATTACGAGGCCGACGCCCTCGAGGGCGATGTCTCCGGTCTCGGAGAAGGTTCCGGTCGCGTTGACGGGTGTTGTGAGTCCGTTCTTCGCGATGTACGTGGCAGCATTGGACACGGATGTGTAGACACGGTCACCGTCGGTGTAGTAGGCGGAGTTGGCCTTCACGTAGGTGTCGGCGATTCCTGTTCCATCGGTGATGACGGATCCTGTGGAGTAGAGGTTGACGTTGGCATGTTTGGCTTTGTCATCGCTAACAGCGGCGGAGATGGCTCCGTTCTCGGAGGCGTCGATGGTTCCCGCGACGGTGATGGTTGCATCCCTGTCGGGTGTTCCGACGATGAGGTCGGAGCTGTTACCGAGGTTCAGCTCTCCGTCAGTCTGGACAGTGACGTTTCCGGTGACCTTGAGATAGAGGTCGTCACCGACGTTGACGGTGACACCGGTGATGATGGTCATGTTGCCCTTGTAGGTGGCGTTTCCGACGATGTCGATGACATCTCCGGTGGCGGCGTTGTCGAGGGCGATCTTGAATCCGGAGTAGACGGTGACGCCGGTCTCCTTGTTAGAGGTCATGACGGCGTACTGAGTGTCAGCAGCGGGCTTGTATCCTCCCTCGTTGACGACGACGCGTCCCTCGATGGCCTGGAAGGCCGTGTTGGAGACGGATCCGTCTGCGAGGACGGTGATGGTGGCGTTCTCTCCGACGGTGACCTCGGAGTCTCCGGCGATGGACTGATCGGCGGCGACCTCGTAGTTCTGGTCGATGGTGAACTCTCCGGCGATGGTGATCTCCTGGTCGACTGCCGTGGAGATGGCGTTCATGGCGGCACCGAAGTTGGTGTAGTAAGCCATCACGGAAGTGACGTTCTCGACCGTGGACTCGACGGTGTAGTAGGCACCGATGTAGTCAATGCTGTCGACGTTCTCATCCTCCTCGTCCTGGACGGTTCCGGAAACGGAAACGTCGAAGGTTCCCGTGACGACGATCTCCTTGGGGATGTACAGGAGCTCGGAGACGTAGGTGGGCATCTTGTAGGTGGCATTGGCGGCTCCGAGTGTGGATCCGTTAAAAGTCACCTCGTTGTCAGCCTCTGTTTTATTATTGGAATCGACCTGTCCGAGCGTTCCGTTGACGAACAGTCTCTGGACGACATCGGATCCGGTTCCATCGGCGTTGGGCAGGGTTACCCTGTCTGCGAGGACGGTGATGCCTTTGACGTTCTTTGTGAGGACGACAGAGGAGTATGTGCTCTGGACATCGGTGGAGTCCTTTGTGTAGGGGGTCTGATAGATGACATCCTCGTTTCCGACGTAACCTGTCTTGACGGAGATGGTTCCGGTGGTGGACCCGTTGATGACGGCGCTGGCTCCGTCGAGGAGCTCAAATGTGTTGGTCAGAGTCGCAGTAGCGTTGTTGTTGACGGTGAAGACGACGTTCTTTGCAACGGTGACGTTCTCGGCTGTGAACGTAACGTTCCTGCCGATGGTGAGGTCGTCGTTCACTGTCACTCCCTTGATTCTGAGCTGGGCGTTGTCGACAGAGCTGATCTTGGCGATGTCTCCGGAGACGACGAGGTTGTAGGCGCTGCCACTCCTGGCGAGGCTCATGCTGACGCCGGAGACTCCCTTCATGGAGATGCTCTGGTCGGCGATGCCCTGGC
Organism: Methanomassiliicoccaceae archaeon DOK; assembly: GCA_009911715.1. Lineage (NCBI taxonomy): Archaea > Methanobacteriati > Thermoplasmatota > Thermoplasmata > Methanomassiliicoccales > Methanomassiliicoccaceae > Methanomassiliicoccaceae archaeon DOK. The sequence goes on from CP047880.1 coordinate 1,174,607, forward strand.
CGGTGATGGTAACGGTGTTGGTATCTCCGAGAATTCCGTTGTTCTCGATGGATCCGGTCCTGGTGAGTACGATTCCGTTCACCCCACCGGTGACGGAGGAGGTGACGACACCGTTCCTTTCGATGACCAGGGTTCCCTCGATGGTGATGTCGTGGTTCAGCATGTCGAGGGTTCCGCTGCCGGAAATGGTCAGGGTCCTTCCCTCGGGGATGGTCAGATCGTCTGTCAGGTATGCCATATCCTCGACAGTGAGGTCCGCGTTGATGGTGTCGCCGATACCGAGGTTTCCGGACATGATGACCGAGCTTTCCTCTCCGAGGGAGACTCCATCGGCATAAGTAACGTCATTGACGCTGACACCGTTCATGTTGATGGTGGTGCTGACATTCTGATTATTGTACGTCCCGGCGACGAACTCTCCGGAGACGGACCCGCCGTTGATCGTGATGCTGACCGCCTTGGCGCTGGTGGCGAGCACCTTCATCTGGCTGGCGGAGATGGAACCGCCGGCGTTCTGGACGGTGATTCCACTGGTGAAGTAGATGTTGGAGTTGTTCGCATCGACGGTTCCGGCGATGGTTGAGTTGGCGCCGATGTTAATATTGGTGTCTTCGGAATCTCCGTCGAGAATCCTGACGGATGTTCCGGACTCCATGTCGAGGGATTTGAAGGTCAGGTTCGCAAACTGAGCTTTCTGCACGGTGATGGCGGATGTGCCGTCGAGATCAGCGGCGACGTTCGAGATGCCGTTGGCGGCGTCGAAGACCATGTTGGCATCGCCGGACATTTTGAGGTTCTCGGCACCTGAGTTATACCAGGACTGCCCCTCGGAGGACTGGCTGATGGTCAGTGTTCCCCCATTCTGGATCGTGATGCTAAGGTCCTGGAAGATGTGTGTGTTCGTGCGTCCCTCGCCTGTCATGACGATCTTGACCGAGGCCCCTTCGCCGACGGTGATGTCGACGCCATCAATCATCGACTGGTAGTTTGCAGTGGCCGCGAAGGTCAGGGTAAGTGTGAAATTACCGTTGATAGTGAGCGAGCCACCGGACAGGTTGTTGGATGAGGTTGTGAGGGGAGTTGTAATCTCAACCTCTTTGTCTTCAGTGAGTGTGTAAATTCCACCATTTACAGCACTTAGGAAGTCGTCCTGTTCCGGTGTCGCCGCGTTTACTCCGTTGTCAGAGAGGACGACTGCAGCACCTGCGATAACCATAGCCATAGCAAGTACAGCAACCAGGATCTTTCCTGTGTTTTTGTTCATGTATGCATTCATAGGAACAAATGACGTTCATTTCCTAACGTCGTGAAAAAGAAAGGAAAACAATACAGATCCTTACATGACACGAAATAAACACATCGAAATCAATTCAAATTAGAAACAGCGGCCATCCATTGGAACTGTTGGCATTAATGTCTTAGAGAAGTAACATAGAGTTACTAAGCGCAATCTTAAAGACACAAAGGAACATCTGATTGATTCGGGTTCCCTGGTTGCGCCGATGCTCCTGGCGAGTCTTTCTTCCGGGGAATCCATCTCAAGACACCGTTCAGGTGTCGGGACGGGATCGGATGACGGATGAATGGCCGGAACTCTACGGGATACGCAGAAGCAACCTGCATCCGAAGGACATGTGGTCCCGCGACACATTCCCCAAGGCGTTCTCCATTGCCCTCGCCAATCATCTCGGATCCAATGGGGTGCCGCTGAACTATGTGGTTCTGGACAACAGGCTGTCCCCCAGGGTCGACAAGATGCCTCTCGAGGATCTGTACCGTTGCAGAAAGGAAGACACACCAGATGCCGTGTTCGACTTCGATGTCGTTAACGAGGCGTACACCCGCATGGCCGACGGAGTGCCCAGATCCGACCTCGTCGTCAGGAACCCCCGGAACACCTCCGTATCGTGTCTGATGATCCGCAACTCGGTCATCCCCGATGCGGTAACCCACGACTTCGAGGACCATCTCATGGGGCCGGAGATCACAGGGAGGACGCCGCTGCTGAAGGCGTGCGCCCTGTCCGTGGCCACCAGCCTGTGGTGGCAGAGGCGCAGGGCGCTGCCAATGCTGGAGCACGGCATCCCAGAGGATATCGACTGGAGCGATTGGAGCACGGCATCGCAGCAGATCGACGCCATCATCGCCAACTTCAACCTGGTCGAGACGGAGCTGTCCTACGCCCAGAACCCGTTCCTGCTTCAGACCGTGTGGAAGTCGGAGAAGGACGGCCCTTTCATGGCGGACGATGCGATGGACGCGTTCGTTCTCTCCGACTTCGCCTTCTCCAGGCTGTTTCTGGATAGGAAGAAGGAGCGTTCGTCCGCCTCCTCGGACTCTGGCAAGAAGGGAAGGGGAATAATCAGGTTCTACCTCATGGTAACCGCGCTCCTGCGGGACGGGCATCCCGACCTCGATGCCATAGTGGATGGGACTGGATACGGCGTGTCCACGGACAAGGAGTTCATCGCCAACGGGAGGATGACGAACCGTCTGATGGCCTGTGACAGGCTCACGAGGCCGGCAGTGAGCGCGATGGAGGTCACCATGCTGGGATCCTACGGATTCGAGAGGATGATCATGCCCGACAGACGCTTGGACATGTCCGTGTACTACGCGGTGAGGACGTTAAGGGGATGACGCACGGTTTGTACATACACCGAGCTCTCAAGGGTTAGCTTTTTATTCTATCACTCATAACCACTGATATCCGAGAGAAAAAAGGCTCTTGGATGCAGAATCGGGATGCTCTGCAGAAAAGCCTCACAGGCTTGCCTACTGATGTGTTCTGGTTCTGCCCGGCTGCTGTCGGAACGGACCGATTTCAGGGGCGAAAAACCCTATGAATTGTCGGTTCGCAAAGATAACAGCTGAACTGTAAGGAGCAGATGTTCCTATGAATGCTATAATGAACAAAACAAGCACGAGTAAACTCCTCGTAGCTGTCATGGCCTTTGCTGTGGCCATCGCAGGAATCGCAGTGATCTTCAGCGATTCCGAAGTGAATGCCGCAGCAGCTGTTCCTGGATCGGATCCCTTTACGGGCATGTATGATTCAGCTCCTGACTATGACAAAGATACAGGAGAAATTACCGTCACCAAGGATACGAAAATCACACTGACAAAAGATGTCGGAGCTCCCGGACAGGGGGTCGACGTCTACTTCGTCCTTTCACCCAATGTCACCCTGGAGATCACAGGCAAACATTCCGTGTACGTGACCAACGACGTCACCGGAAGCAACGGATTCGTGGCCTCCATGGCCTCTTCACCCAGTTCTGCGGAAGAAATTGCAACCGTATCCATCACAGGCGGAGCGGACGTTCATTTCGCCACCAACAAGGATACAGCATCCTCTGGAAACGCCCATGTGTTCAACGGGGTCAACGTCTCCGTCACAGGAGGATCCAAACTCACGATGAGCCAGAACGGATACGCCGGAGGTGTGGCCTACTACGATGCGTACAGGACTTTCAGCCCCACTCTGACAGTCACCGGATCGAAGGTCATCCTCGACCACGCAGGTGGAATCAACGCCAAACTTGATGTCACCAAGAACAGCACGATCTCGATCCAGAACCCCAAGGCTGGTGCAGGGTACATCACGCTCAACGCGGGGAGTGCCGTGACCGACTCCACGATCGATGTGACCAACTCCTCCGACTCCCAGATGGGTGTTCAGGTCCAGCCCAAAATCGCTTCGGACGCGGTCAGCATAACCAAATCCAACGTAACGGTCACCGGAGAGGGAATATTCCAGCTGGCCAACGGAGCCGAGCTCAATGCCAGCGAATCCACCATCACAGCCCCCACCATCAACATCAGGGGTACTGACGCAACCCTCAGTGCGACCATCAGCGGAGGAACCCTCAACGGAAACATCACCGGAGACGGAAAAACCGCCAACAACCTCAAACTCACCGGTGTCACACTCGACGAGGCCACACTCTCCGATGATGTCACCATGGATGAGAGCAGCACCGTCACCACGACCGGAAACTCCGTCGTCACATCGTTCAAGCAGCTTCAGACCATGCTCAAGAATGAGAATGCAACCGTCATCGCCAGTGGAAACATCAAGGTCAATGAGACATTCACGATCAAAGCCGACCAGGAGGTCACGTTCCAGAACGCCACGGTCACCTACACCGGGGACAACGTCGAGATCATCGTTAAAGGTGCCCTCAACACAGACAACTCCTACCTCTACATCCCCGTCGATGTCGATGAGGATGCCGTCGTCACAACATCCAACACCCACACACTCGTTTCCGAGGGAGACCTCCAGGCCAACACCCAGGTGGGATTCGGAGACACCCTCACACTGACGGGAATCGTCTCCGACGACCTCACGGTCGATGTCTACGGAACACTCATCACCAGTGACCTCACCGTCAACGGTGTCGTCAACGCCTATGCTGGATCCGACATCACCATCAACGGCACAGTCATCGTGGCCAAACAGTTCAACATGTACGATTCTGACCTCGAGCTCGCCGGAACCATCACCGTCAGGAACGACACCGACGGAGGAGCCCAGTTCGTCCTCAACGGAACCTCCACCGTGACCGTCCTCGAGAACGGAACCTTCAACGTCAACAAGGGAACCTCCAACACGGCCCAGAAGAACCCGAACTTCCTGGAAGTCGGCGGTAGCGCCACATTCACCGTCGAGGGAACCCTCAACATCACCGGAACCCTGAACGGAGCCGTTCAGGACAAGGGAACCGTCACGTTCAACGGAACCGCCGGATCCGAGGCGAAGATCGTCATCTACGACGGGGTCACACTCAACATCACGTCTGTCACGAACAGCCTCATCGTCTCCGACACCAAGGACATCGTCCTTGACTACGCCGGAGTCAAAACAATCGACGACAAGCTCATCTCCGTCGGAAACAGCGTCACACTCAAGGACGTCAGGGGAGTAACCATAACCGAGTCCGTCGTCGACGCCACCTATGAGAACCCCGCCAACACCGAAAGGGTCAGGGTCTACACCGCCCATATGACCGTCACCGGAACCGTGTCCAAGGTCACCACCGCCAGCACCGGATCCATCACCATCAACGGAGCATGCTCCGCTATCGCAGACACCGTCATTGACTCCGACGAGACCGTCACCGGAACAATGACCGTCGGCGACATGTCCTTCGGCAGGAACCTCGAGATCACCTTCAACGGTGTCGTCGACATCACCGGAACACTCAACGCCAACGTCACTGCTGGAAGCAACGATGAGGGAATCACCCTTACCAACAACGCCACCAGCCTCACCGTCTCCGGAACCATGGTCCTCGGAGAGGGTGTCAACACCATCAACACCGCAGGCCTCAATGCCGCGTACTACATGGTCACCGCTTCCGGGGAGAGTACCGGCACCACCGAGACCAGGTACTACACCAACTTCGCCAACGCCATCGCCGCCATCGGCGACGCCGACGACGACATGGTCCTCATCTACGGAAACGTCAAGGTCTCCGCCGATGCGGAGATCGCCGACGGAATGACCGTCCAGATCCAGTCCGCAGGAAAGCTGACCATCGACGTGGAGGCACAGCTCACCGTCGCCGACGGAGGCGTCCTGGACGTTTCCGCTGGTAACGCGACGAACAAGACCGTTGCCGTCGAGGGAGTCCTCGTCATCACCAACAACGGAACCGGACTCACCGGAAACGCCAACGCCATCGACTACGACGTCCTGAAGACCCTTGGAAGCACCGACACCTACTCCTCCCTGACGTACGCCCTTGCCAACGCCCAGGCCGGAGAGACGATCACCCTGTCCAAGGAAGTCACTCTCAAGACCAACACCACTATTCCCGAGGGAGTCACCCTCCAGACCGGAAGGAACTCCGTCACGATCAACGAGAAGGTCACCCTGACCGTCAACGGAACCTTCGCCGTTCAGAACGGCGGAAGCGTCACCCTCAAGGGTACCGGTGACAAGAAGGCCGACATCATCGTCAACGGAGTCATGTCCGTAGCCGGAGCCACATCCGTCGACAGCATGGCCAACACGTACGGTGTCTCCGGAGCGTACTACATCCAGAGGAACGTCGGTTACATCACCAACGTAACCTACGCGGCCGAGAATGTTGACGACGGAACCATCACCCTGATGGGCAACGTTTCCATCGGAGACGTGACCTTCACCGAGAGGCAGAACGGAAATCTCGAGATCATCGTGAAGAACCTTGACAACACGTCCGAGGGTGTCACAACAGTCAACGCGGGAACCATCACACTGGTCGGAGCGACATTCCAGATCCAGAGCGGAACTGCCACAGCCACCGTTGCCGCGGCAGCGAACGGTTCCACCGCATCCATCGACCTCGACAAGGCAGGAACTCTCACCGGCAAGTCAATCGTCATCGCATCCGATGTCGACAGCACCGTCGACGGAGACGTCGATGTGCTCTACCTCAACGGATACATCCAGACCGGATCCGTCACCATCGCCAGCGGAACCGTCACTGTTCCCGAGTACTCCGCCTATACCTACGACCTCGTCCTCAACTCCAACGACAACCAGGCCGATGGAGAGGGATCCATCGCAGTCGCATCCGGTGCCACCCTCGACTTCGAGGAGTCCACCGAGACCTGGATCCAGGTCATCGATGAAAAGACCGACGCCACAGTCATGACAGTCAACGGAACCGTCGATCTCGCTGGAACCCTCTACTTCACCAGCCCCGTCGTTGTCGCCGGTACACTCAATGTCAACGACAACGGTGCCCTCCGCGTTCAGGGATCCGGATCCCTGACCGTCACCGGAACCGTCGCCGTCACCGAGGCCGAGGACGAGACCGCCAGTTTCACCGTCGAGACTGTCCTCATCGTCGGCGAGAAGCCCACCACCCTCGGAGCCGCCGGCGCCATCACCGGAGCCGTCGAGATCGACGGTACCGGATACCTCAAGGCCTATCCCGGAGCGGACCTTTCCGCAGCCAAGATCAACTGGAACGACGGAACCGAGGAGTCCGACGCTGTCGACACAGTGTTCAACATCAACGGAACCGTCTACATGACCATCTACGCGGCTGCCGACAACGCAGTCACCATCCAGACCGTCCTCGATGCCGAGGAGTTCGAGCTCGTCGGATACGACGTCGGACTGAAGGGTGATTCGCTGTCTGCTGCACAGAAGATCCTCTACCTCGACACCAACTGGTTCACGGCCGACACCATGCTCGCCAACCAGAAGGTCGCCAGCGGATCCCACATCGGAACCGAGGCCAACGCCAGCATCTACGCCGCAGTCGAGGCCTCCTACGTGAAGGGAACCATCTCCGAGGGAACCGGACTGGACCTGTACATCGACAACGTCAGGTACAGCTACGAGAACTTCGTCAACGGACTCCAGGTCGGAACCCACACCGTGTCCTTCGAGGTCACCGCCGGATACGACGGATCCAACGCGAAGATCACCTTCAACGGACAGACCGTCGAGAACGGCGGAACCATCACCATCGAGGCCGGAGCCACCTCCTTCACCCTCGTCGCCAACGGCGCTGTGCCCGCCACATCAGTCTCCGGAGGTTCCACCTCCGGCGGTGACGACGGAATGGGCCTCACCGACTACCTGCTCATCATCCTCGTCGTGCTCATCGTGATCATGGCCATCATGGTCGCAATGAGGCTCATGAGGAGCTGAAGGCACTGAAAACCGAAAGAAGAAAGGGTTGAACGACACGGACGTGAAAAACCGAGTACATCTGCTCCCACGTTGAGAGAGCGTGAACCCACGGAAACCTGAAGAACAAACGAGAGGGACGGAGTTAAGGGGCCGTCCCTCCCCCTTTCATCATCCGTTTTCCACTTTACGAATCATCGGGCAACGGTTCCTCTGAACCCGAATAACTCATGATATCAGCATGATTTTGAGGCTGTTTCTTCAGAATCTTGCCGAATCTTCACTGATTCTAAGAGATTCACGCCGTTTAGGAAACTTTCGTCTTATGTTCCTATGAATGCAAACGTAACGAAAACGAACAGAGGAAAACTCCTCGCCGCCGTCCTGGCCATCATGATGGTGTTCACCGGAGTCGCAGTCATTGCTGGCGACAACGGCGTCGACGCCGCCACATGGAACATGGACGGAGACATCAACGCCGACCAGCCCATCAGAGCTGGAACCGACGCTGTTGCCACAGGACCTTTCAACATCACCAACAACTCCGAGCTCACTATCGAGTCCGGAGCGTCCTTCGTGATCAACGAAGGCGTCAAGGTCACCGTGAAGAGCGGATCCACGCTCACGATCATGAGCGGTGCCGCCGTGGAGATCAACGGAACCCTCGTCATCGAGGACGATGCCACTCTCCAGAACGGAGCTAACTACGACGGCGTCAACACCGTCTCCAAGCACTACACCGGAGTCGTCGTCAACGGTACGATCGAAGCCGAAAGGGGGGCAGTGATTACTGGAGCACCTGTGGAGTCTGTGACTAACACTGGTTCTGGAATTAGTGGACTCAGCGTAATTGTGGATGGCAGATTTGTTTCTAACTTTTCTGGAAATGTTACTGGAACCTCCACTGATAACAACTATGTTGTTGATGTAAAAGGCACCGGTACAATCCCCACCCATCTCAACGGCAACGGTGACTCTGGAGCTTGGATGGCACTCCGTGTTGGATCGCCCATCCTCTCAAATGTCACTGCAGGAGATTCTGTAGACATCACCATCAATGGAAGAGCATCCGATAGTGACGATAAAGTCCTGACTGGAGGCTATGTCGACATCTGGCTTAACGCCGGATCTGTCTACAACGTAGTTCTGAAAGTCAACGATACCACATACACTTTCAAGATCGACACAACCCAGGTCACTACAGACAGAAACTACACTGGAGGCGTGTCCGGAACCATTGTCCTCGGAGCCGACGGGGTTCTTAAGACCAGTTCCAGCAACAATACCAAATCCACTTTCGAGCACCAGACCGTTCTCATGAACGTCGGTGCCACAGCCAACATCAACTCCCTTACCAACGACGTGGATGTCAGGGCAATCCCCGCTACTGACAGGTACCCCTACACCTATGGAGAGGTCAGCATAAACGCCGATAAGACTGGAGCGACAGAGGTCGTCAACCTGACATTCGGTGTCACATCTGAGAAGATCTCCTCCGCATTCACCGATGAGGGAGATGAGAACAAGACAAGCAGGGCCACCAACTACATCCTCACTATCAGTGGAGACGTAGATGGCGCCAACGCCCTCAGGGTCGTTCCGACCACACCTGTCAACGGACAGACCGGAACACTCTACTACCCTGACGAGAACGACGAGAAATCCGATATCGAGATGGCTGGAATCGTCGCAATCGACGGAACCCTGGACATCAGCGGAAAGGGAGCCACATTCTCCATCGCCAACGGTGCAATCGTCAACGTCAACGGCACCCTCAACGTGAAGGGAGGAAACAACAACACAGAGCTCGCAACTATCTACCTGTCCGGAATCGTCAACGTCTCTGGTACCATCGACATCGAGAACGCCGCACCCATCGGATCTGGTGCAAGTGCTGATACTGACAAGAGGGTCAACTTTTACACATACGGCGTAGGATACCTCAACATCATCGACGCCGGAAAGGTGACGATCGATGGATTCTCCGTCGAGGCTCTCGCCAGCGGAACGAACGGCTCTTCGATCTCCGACAAGATGGCTGGAATCAACGGAGCGGCATACGAAACAGACGACGGTGTGTTCATCATGGGCCTCCAGGCTGCCATGGATGCCGCCATCGCTGCCAAGGAGGATACCGTCCACGTATTCGGATACGATGCGGGCACCAGGGTCTTCGCCACGCCTTACGTCATCTCCGCCGACACGACGATCCCCGATGACATGACCATCTGCATCGACGGAATCGTCTCCGTCGCCGAGGGAGTCACACTCACCATCTCGGTCGACGCCGAGATCGACACGGACGGAAAGGGACTCATCGATGTCGCCGGAACCGTCATGGACTACAGCATGTACGAGTTCGGGGACAGCGCAGCAGAGGACTACGCCTCCGTCGCCGACGGAAACATCAAAATCAAGGCCGAGGTCAGGTCCACTGATGCAGACGACACCTACTTTATGTACACCACCCTCAAGAACGCCCTCGCCGGAACCGCTGGAACAGTCGAGCTCTACGGAAACGTCGAGGTCGAGGGAACCCTCACCATCCCCACCGGATTCACCGTCGAGCTTTCTGGACACGACATGCTGATCAAGAACGACGCCACCCTGGTCATCGACGGAGTGGTCGACTCCACAGACGCTGGAAGCTCCATCACCGTCACAAACAAGGATGGCAACAAGGAGGCCGGAAAGGTCACCCTCAACAACATGATCGTGAACCCGAACGTCGTCGACACCACCACTCCTGTCGCAAACGACTACGTGATCGGCGGGTTCACAGCCAATGGAACCATCGGAGACTACGAGAACGTCGACTTCGTCCTCGCTCCCGCTGTCGCCGCCGCCAACGCCTCCACACTCAACGACATCACCGCCGTCGGCAAGTTCTCCTACAGCGGAGAACTCGTCTTCACAGCCGGTGAGGACAACGAGGGAGACGTCATCACCATCGACGCCGGAAAGACCGACAACAAGGCCAACGAGATCACCATCGGAACCATCACTCTCAACGGATTCGGAATCACACTCAAGTCCGGAGCCTTCACCGGAACCGTCCAGGTCCCCGTGACCGCCGGAACATCCGCCGTCGAGTTCACCAAGGCTGTCGGATATACCATCTCCACCGCCGAGGACGACTCCGGAGAGGAGATCGTCACAGAGGCCGTCATCGGTCAGCTCACCGCTACGGGAACACAGGAAGTGGGAGGAGCCGTCACCATCGCCGCAGGCACCGTCCAGCTCGGAACCACCGCCACATTCGGCGGAACCACCAAGGACAACACCCTGACCATCGCCGAGGGTGCCACGCTCGTCGTCCCCGACGAGAAGGGAATCACCATCGAGAGCATGAGTTACAACGCCGCTGAGAAGGATGAGTATGCAGTCGTCACCGTCGACGGAACTCTCACCATCGAGGAGGGTGGAATCTTCACATACACCGCTGGATCCGCCACAATCGGAGATAAGGATAACCAGCCGTACTACAACGCCATCGTCAGGATCAACGGAACCATGAACGTCGCCAGCCCCGTCACCGTCCAGAGCAACGTCTACGTCGATGGTACTCTGAACGTCCTCACTGAGGGCGACGACAACGGAAAGGTCACCGTTCCCGCCGGAGCGAGGGTCTTCGTCAACGGTGCCATCAACGGTGCCGTCGAGATATCCACAAAGACTGGATTCATCTACGCCTACCCCGAGGCGACCGTGGACACCGCCAACCTGAACCTCCAGGACGACGGAACCACCACCGCTAGCGCAACCGCAGTCTACATCAACGGTGGCCTGTACATGACCGTCTACGGACTCGACGAGGTCGTCATCGTGAATGCCCTCCCCACTGACGAGTTCGACGTGCCCGGATACGAGGATGTCGTCTGGCCTGACAACGATGACAAGACTGAGGACACAGTCTGGTATTCCGACGCCGAGTACCAGAACGAGATCGACATCACCAAGGACTACCTTGAGGACGCCACAGCGATCTACGCCAAGCTGGATCCGCTCAACGCCACCGTACAGGTGTCCGTCGGACAGGGAATCTCCCTGTATGTCGACGGAGTCAGGGTCGACGGTCTTCAGTACCTGCCCTACAACCAGTCCACAGTCGGTGACCACACCGTGGAGTACACCATCGACCCCGGATACAAGGGAGAGGCGACCATCACCTTCGCCGGACAGACCGTCACCAACGGCGGAACTATCACCATCACTCCCGAGATGACCAGCAGCACCGCTGACGCACTGGTCCTCTCCGTCTCCGGAAACATCACCCAGGACTCCACCGTCGTCGTCGACGGCGGAGACAACGGATCCGGAATGGGTCTCACTGACTACCTGCTCATCGTCCTCGTCGTGCTCATCGTGATCATGGCCATCATGGTTGCAATGAGGCTCATGAGGTCCTGAGCTGACTGAAAACCGAATAGGAAAGGGTTGAACGCACAACAGAACGCGAAACAAAGAGTACATCTGCTCCCGCGTTGAGAGAGCGCAACTCACCAGAAACCTGAACAGCAAACGGGTCCCCCGGAGTTAAGGGGCCGGGGACCCACATTAATTTCCATTTCTCCGATGCTCGATTTTCAACCCATTTCGGAATCCTGTCGTCCCCACAGTGGCTGCGATGCTTATACTACACTCTTTATAGTATAGGACGTGCATTCGTAATTATAAACAGATTATCGGCGGGGGGGGGCGACTCAGGTTGTTTCTCCCTCCGTCCCTCCGCCCGAGGAGGAAAAATGAACCACCCGGCTAAAATCACAGCAATCTTAGTTTTAGCTATTCTGATTGCCGTAACCGCTGCATCCGTTTCACCATCCAACGATGCAGCCGTCCAGACACATGATCTGGAACCCGAAGATGGTAACGCTCTGATACAAGCGATAACAGACAACTCGTATGGCACAGGGGACACCGTCAACATCACCCTCGGAGCTGGCATCGAGTACGTTCTGACGTTCACCGAATCCCAGGGAGAGATGACGTTCAACGGGAAGAACCTGAACATAACCTCCGATGGGAGCAATCCTGCAACGATCAAGATCGAAAGCTCAGGCACTGTGAACTCAGTGATCATCCAAGTCAAGGAGGCCAACCACTCGAGCTCGAACCTCACTGTGTCCAATGTGACCTTTGCAAGCAACACTGACACCGAAAGCGCCGAGGTTCTGCACAGGTACTTCTGGAACGTGACATTCTACGACTGCACTTTCAACAACTCCGCACTCACCCGCACCCTGGGTGGAAACGACACCACTACCGGCGGGGTGACCACAATCACGAATTGCAAGTTCAACGGACCCGGAAATGAAGGACACAACACGCTGAGCGAAGGGAAATTCGCCGTCACCACGAACTCCGGTTGCCTCGAGTTCCAACGCAACGTGATAACAGGATACGACCGCGGCCTGAACGCCATCATCAACCAGAACGATGACGGTCGCTATCTCGTAGTCTCCAACAATAAATTCACTGATCTCGGGGTGACCGATTATCAGAAACCCATGGCCTTCCAGTTCGGAGGGGACCTCCAGGACATGGAGATCATCTTCAGCATAAACGAACTGGACTCCGTGAAATACGGGGTGTCGGTCCACAACAGCGTCAAATCCAGCGACAGCACGCAGCTGCTGGTTGCGATGAACACCTTCTCAAATGTCATAAATCATGTGCTGTACTCCGGCTCCGGTGAAGCCGAACCCATCGTCCCGGTTCCTGTATTGGGACTCATGAATCTAGATGCAGATAATGATTATATCGAACTCAGCTACGGATTCGAGGATGCGTCCCAATCTTCTACGGGAATTTCCATCACCAACTACGGCCCTGAATCCCTTGATTGGTTCATGAGCGTCATTGTTCATAATCTTAAGGCATTCACTCTGAACTCGGCCACCGACCTCCTTACACTCTCGCTGATGGTGAACGCCGGCCAGACCTTCGCAGACTGCACCCTCACCCTCGGCAGCGACATCGATCTCTCGAGAATCGATTGGATTCCCATCGGAAACCCTGTGCACCCGTTCACTGGATCGTTCTCGGGTAACGACGGCACTACAATCCACACCATAACAGGACTCACCATCGACAAGATGGAATCGCAGGGCGATGTTTACGCCGGACTGTTCGGGTACATCGTCGGAGCTCCCAACAATAAGTTCACATCGACATCCGACGTGTATAATGATGGAAACTATTCCGAGACCGCCGTGGACCCGACCAACTACACGGCCACGGTCCAGGACCTCGTTATCTCGAACGCCAGCATAGACACCACCGGATCCCGTGTAGGTGCACTTGCAGGATATGCTGACAACACATACATCTCCGGGGTTACCGTTACCAACGGACATGTTTTCGGAGGCAGCACCACCGGGGGTGTGATCGGAATAGGCTACTCCGTCGTGCTGAAGGAATGTTCTACCAAGGGAACATTCTATGTGAGCTACCAAAGAGATACGGACGCGTACAACGTTGGTGGCATAGCGGGATGCATCCGTGGAAACACGGGACATCCGAGCCTGGTGACCGGATGCGTCAACGAAGCCACTGTGACCGCCAGGGCCAACATCGGAGGTCTTGGAGGGATCATCGGACACATCAACGGCTCCGTACCCGTGGTCGTGTACGGTTGCGAAAACCGCGGGTACGTGGCCTCCAATCCGATGGGAGAAATCGACAATCCCTACGACGGGTCCGTCGGTGGCATAGTCGGATTCTTCCAGGGCTCATATGGAACAACTGCAGGAGAGAACGTCATCGCAAACTCCAAGAACTACGGCAAGGTGATGACCACATCTGGATCCAAGTTGACGGGAAACCTGTCCGGTATCGTCGGTGAGTACTACTCCGGATCCATCGTGAACTGCCACAACCATGGAACCATCGAGGGAAGCGCGATCTTCGTCGGGGGCATCATGGGTCACGGTGCCATAAACGACAGGGTCGTGATCGACGGATGCACCAACTCCGGAGAACTGACGAACTCCTCGCAGGAATACAGTGAGAACGTCTCCGGTATCGCCGTCTCCGCCACAGTGATTGACGTCGCCGAACCGGACCGCAGGGACATCCTGTACAGGAACATGACGTTCGACACCACCGAAGACCTCCTGAATGCCATGCCCAAGACCGGCATGGAGTCGGGAGTGGGCCTGAACTACAGCGGCGTGGCGTTCTCGATGGAGGATGTCGTGGTGTTGACCCCCGGGCCCTTGGACCTGCCGGACCGTGTGTTCGGGTTCACCGCCGACACGCAGGTGGCCACCTCCATAACAATGGGATCGGAAACCACCAACACCTCTGTCGCGAAAATATTCGTTCCTGGCGTAACCGTCACGATAGACGGCGAGTATAACTCCGTCTGGCTGAACGGTGACGGGTTCGACCTGACCAACAACGGAGACATCGGCACCATCAGAGTATACGGTGGAGACGGGATCATCATCAGGAACGAGAGTACGGTAGGGGAGGTCACAGACGCATTCTTCAATGGGTACAACAGCACCATACAATCCGGTTACTCTGGATGTGCATCGATCACGATCTACAACGGATCGACAGATCCCAGCAGTGCGATAATGAACAACGTCACGTCCCTGTATCTGAACACCGAGCTCTACAACTACGGAACCATCGAATCCGGAGAAAATCTGCTGAGGGTCGGAGTCGAATGCGATGAAACCCCTGTGGAACAGAACAACACATTCGTCGTCCACAACCACGGCGAGATGATTGGAGAGCGCACAGGAGAGCCGGATGAACAGTACAACTACATGTTCTTCATCCCCGCGGCGAAGAAGTTCACACTGATCAACTACGAAGGATCAAATCTCGTGAACAATGGAGCCTGTACAAGCAGCAGCGGTTCCGACTACTGGTTCATATACTACGGAACCGACGGACATGATTCCTCAGACGATCCATCGTCTGACGTTAAGGGAACTATGGAGTTCTACCTGGCAGACGATACCGTTCTGAAGAACAATGCCGCCTACCCAGACACAGGAAAGTTCGACACCGATTGTCTGAAGAGCCTCACTGTGGGCAAGAACAACCCCGATGTCGACATCAAGGTGCAGGCGCTGTCCGCTGATGACGGCTCGGTCACCTTCTCGGATGGGTTCGACGACTCGGAAACCGTACCTCTGGTCAACGGAAGCCCCATCAATCCCCCAGAGTTCACCAAGGGCGGACTCAACATGGTCCCCTGGGACATCGATGCGTACGAGGATGGGGAAACATACACTGCCCAGTGGACGGTCGCCCCCTTCACACCCACGATCAAGGTGGATGTTGAGAACCCGGTTGTAGGGCAGACGGTGAACCTCACTGCCAGCTTCTTCGCGTACCCGTACCTCGCCTATGCATGCGTATGGACCGTCGGAGGAGAGATCCTTACAGGAAGCACCGTCGCTTACACTGTGAAGGACATCTCGACCGAAGTCGTCCTGAAGATCAGTGTGACAGCTGCGGACGGTTATGATTGCATCACAGAGACATACACGACCAGCGATGTGCCGTTGACACTAACAGCGACAGAGCCTTCAGTGTACGAGGTCACATTCGACGTCAACGTCGATGGTTACGACGTGGATGTCACTGATCCCGATGGTACACCCTACACCAGCGAAAACGGGACCTACATGTTGCCTGACGGCGATTACACGGCCATCTTTACCAAGTCTGGCTATGTTGACAAGACCATCGACTTCACAGTGAATGGGAAGGATGAAGTGATTCCAGTCAAGATGGAACCAGAGGCCATAGATCCAGAACCGGGTCCCGATGAGCCCACTGATCCCGATACTCCAAGCATTGACCCTGGCTATCCGACTATAGACCCGGATGACGACTACGTCCCTCTCCCACCGGTTGTTGTCGATGAGTCTGGATCCTCTGATGACGACACAGTGAAGATCGTTGCCTGCGCCGCCGCGGCTGTGGTAGCAGCGCTGATGGCCGCGTTCCTCATCATCAGCAGAAGGGACTGAACAGTAACCTAAGAAACCAATTACCCATGGCACGGGGGATGGTACCGTGCCTCAGATGATTCTGATTTTGCTCAAGCCATGAAAAAACGGGCATAGTTTTAACTTATAAAATCACAATCTTCTACAAGCGATTAGTTACGGGGGGGGGGACGACACAGGTCTCTCCTCCTACCCTCCGTTTGGAGGAGAAATGAAAAATAAAATTCTAACAATGGCCGTTATTATAACGATGGCTGCTCTGACCATTGTAATGATTCCGTCTAATGAATCTGATGCAGACACTGGCGGAACATTCACTGTTGGTGAAAACACGTTCAATTCACTATCAGAGTCCATTGACAACCTAGGTTCTAACGATAAAATCGTGATGAATGGAAATGTGACTTTAGACTCAGTGGTTGTTGTTGACAATCAAAGTTTTACGCTGAACCTGAATGGATTCACTCTGACTGGACCCACTGCCGAGAATAATGAAGGAACCATTCTGGACATCAAAGGTGATTCTTCAATCTACATAACTGGTAATGGGGCTCTTGTAAACCAATCCTTTGGTTCAGCAGGGACTTCTAAAAATCTCAATGACGCTAGTTGCATAATAGATGTTCGTGCCAATTCAACACTAGTCCTTGAAAACGTAAAAGTGGATGCCATGGGATACGGCGTCGGAGTATGGACTGATGGGGAACTTCAAATCAAAAACGCGAATATTATCGCTGGAACCTCAGCAGTAGCTGGAAATGGTACAAATTCTAATGCAACCATATCCATATTCAACGGATATTTTGAATCTGAGAATTCAGCAGCAGTTTTCTTTCCAAGCTCTGGCGAACTAACAGTGACAGGCGGAGAATTTGTGGGAAAAACAGGTTTTGACTTACGTGGAGGAACATGTTCTATAGATAATTGTTCAATCAAAACCAGTGGATCGATTGACACTAATAAAGAAGAAAATGACGGCCCGGTTGCCTGGGGATTCGGAATAGTGGCGTTCAACATGCCGGGCTACGGAAACAACGATGAAAACATCTCCTTGACAATAGGTGATAATGTCACCATCAACACTTCTGATATCTCATCTGATTTATACGTAGGTGGGTATCCCGAATTTGAGGGTGACGACAGATCATTCTCAGCTCCAGTGACATATGATCCGTCTCATGATATGATAATCAACACACCTCAGGTGAAATTCACAGTTGATAAAGACAGCGCCTATCTTTCAGGAAACCTTAATGCCGACTTTAAAAACGGTACTCTTCAACTTAAAAGCGAGATGAGAGTTCTCGGATCCAATACTCTCGAGGTTAAAGAAGGACAGACCTTCGATCTTTCCAACTGCAGATTAGCATTTGCGTTAGGAGAGATTTATAGCAACGGCAATGTAATTGCATCACCAACTGATGCAACCACATTTATTAATTCTAACACCGGACTCTCTATTTTTTCACAATCAGGCAATTTTGGCAATAACCATTCAGCGAAACTCACATTGGATGGAGATATTGTTCTAGAAAAAACAGTAACCCTCTCGTTTGTAGGTACAATGGACCTCAACGGGCATATCATTTCATGTTCTGCAAACACGCCAATAGCTACCAACACTCAGACCCTGATTGATACAGGGGAGGAAAAGGGTAAGATAGAATATACGGGCAGTGCGAACAATGTTGCCGCATTGAATATTCTTGGAACTGCCATCTTGGATGGCATTTGTGTGGAATCCACTGCATATGGAATTGCAACAACATTCGATAACGCCAACGTGTCTATTTCCAACGTTGATGTGAAGGCCGTTGGACCAGCACTTGCGTCGAACGGAACATTGTCAGGAACATCAATGAAAATTGACAGCGGAAATTACATTAGCACAGGATCGGTTGCAGTTTACATACCTAACGGGGACTTCGACCTGTCTGGTGGAACATTCACAGGTTTATCTGGACTGCAGGTTTGTGGAGGAAGCTTATCTGTTTCTGGCGATGTAGAGGTCAATGCAACAGGGGTTGAAGAAGAAAAGAAAGAGAACGACGGGCCTGTAGTGGATGGCGCTGCACTGTCTGTCATTAACCGCAATGGTGCATACCACATAGAACATATAACAGTAAACGGTGGAAAGTTCAATTCTTCGTCTGGAGTTGCAGCAAAAGCATATTCCTTGGACGGAACCACGATTTCTGACTGGAACACTCCTGCCGAATCAACGATCACCATCATGAACGGAAACTTCCAAGGAGATGTTTCCAAAGATCTGTTGGGTGAAGGGCTGGAGATTGGTGACAATGGGGACGTCGTAGGTAAGGAGGGTGTCGTATTCGATGTGACATCGGACCAATTCCTCGACAATGCCGAATATAATGACCGCACAGTGACATTCGAGCTCACCAGAGATTACCGCATCACGGGCAACCACATCGTCTATTTTGAGAACCTGGACGTTAAAGACTACGATTCCATCATCATAAACGGGAACGGGCACACAATCTACGGGGAGCTTTGGTTCGACAGCACATTCCAGAGTGAGGAAAGCGCGAACTACTCAGTATCCATCCAAGGGCTGACCCTCGACGGATCGGTGTTCGGAACCGGGAACGTATACGACGGAGAAGATGCCAACAACGGCTACGGTATAGTCATCATGAACCAGAGACCGGCAGTGGACGACCCTCGCATCGTGGACTTCTCCATCACCGACTCCGAGATCAGGAACTACGGCTCCAAGGGGATCTACATCCATACGGTGTCCGATGTCCTCATCTCTGACGTTCTGATCGAGAACTGCGCCTTCACACCCCATTGGCAGACATGGGGTGAGGATCCAGAATCTGACAGCCTGAAGTACTATGACAGAGGGGACTACGCAGTGGACATCGATGTCACCGGGGTCGAATGCAACAGCATCACTATAAGGGATGTCACTTTCAAGGGAACCTCCGGCTCCCTTGCCGCCCTGAAGATCGCTCAGCGCGGCGGTGCCGGTGACGACCCAAACGTCTGGGGCGACGCAACTATCTTAGGTGTGACGATGGATGGACTCGATTTCTCGGATTCCTCTGCTCCCAGGGATATCGTTCTCGGAAGCGAACCCAACATCACTGGAGACAACCAGGAAGAGCTCAGGGACTACAACTCGGCGTTCCCGATCGACCTGACTGCATATGGAGAGACATCTCTGTCTATCTGGGGAAGTGACAGGCACGGAGACGAGAACCTCAGTCTGGCCCTCTCCGATGGGTCCAGAGTCCGTTCAACAGGGAATACAGACGAAAACAGAGAGTCCGGAAGAATCTCGATAGAACTGATATCCGGAACCGCCCGTGTATCCGGCGTATTGGGGCCCAACATGTCCTTTACGGCCGATGAAAGCGCAGTAACCTTCGCATCGGATTTCGTGGATAGAAGCGGGGGAGGGCTCAACATCCACGAATCCGAAGCTCCTCCGTACAATCCGGGCTGGAACGATGACGACGACTATGTTCCGCTACCCCCGGTAATCTATGAGGAACCTGAACGCGACAACACGACAGAAATCGTCGCCTGCGCCGCGGCTGCTGTGGTCGCGGCACTGATGGCAGCATTCCTGATTCTCGAGCGCAGAAGGAACTGAACAGCAACCTGAGAAACCGCTTTCCCATGGCACGGGGGTTGGTACCGTGCCCATCATGATTCTACATCTTCGGTAAAAACCACATTTCCTCGACACATAAACCCGATGCCATCGTTAGCGATCCTATGGATACGAGAAGCACACTATGTGAATTATATATGTTCTATATATTGAACATCACTGAACACTACATTACAATTTAAGAGGATAAGAGCATATTACGTGTCGCAGATTTTCACGGATGGGGGGGGGGGCGACCCAGGTCGATCCCCCCTACGTCCCTCCGTGCGGAGGAAGCATGAACAGTATAACGAAAGCAATAGCACTGCTTGTCGTGCTTCTGACAGCAACAGCGGGAGTTGCCATGATGGCGGACTCCTCTGATGCTGCCCCAGCAGACATACAGGAACCGGTGCCCGCTTCGAATCCCGAAGCCGGGACCGCTATCGCAAAAGTGGACGGAACACCCTATACGGACTTCGAAGTCGCCGTCGACGCAGCGATATCTTCCAATAAAACGTTGACCCTACTGAACGACTACCAGATTACTAATCTGAACCTGGACGCCGAAAGCGTTACCATAGACCTCAACACAAAGATCCTATCTTTCGAGAGGATCAAGCTGATCAACGCATCGTCACTGACCTTCGAGAACGGAACACTCAACGGACTGTACATCGGAGCGGCCAATGAGGCATCCATTGCCGTAAACACGGGATGCTCTGTGACGCTCAACGATGTGAACTACTACACCAAAGCCACGGGACTGTTCCCGAGTGGGGACGCTGCCTCCGTCACAGTCAAGAACGGATCTGTTGTCCATGCAGTCGGATTCTGCATCGGGACCAACGCCGGTTCGAGCTCCAACTACTATGTTGACATAAAAATCAGTGATTCGGGAATCTACGCGGATTCCGACTCCAGTGCCGCTGGAACAGCCGTATTCTACAACGTCCCGGGATCCCTGACGATAACCGACAGCACCGTCCAGGGATACTTCCACGGGGTCATCGTGAGAGGCGGAACGGCCGTGATATCCGGATCCACGATCACGAACACGATGAACCTCTCCGGCTGGGAGACATACTATGATTCCGAGCCCTGGGGGACCGGGAACTCCATCAAACTCGGCGCACTGGTCCTCGGGAACAGGGACAACGCATCCTACAACTATCCCACGGACGTCACCCTCATCGACACCGACGTCATCTCTGACGGAACATACGGCGCGAACTACTCCGCGGTGTACATGTGGGCCAATCCCGATCCCGAGAACGGTGTCAACCTCGTGTACGATTCGGCCTGCACGTTCAGCAACCTCAACTCCACGACCAACGACCTGTTCTTCTACGGAAACAACGGAGCCAACATCACCGCCGGACTCGCGGTGGCCCAGGCCGGGGACAGGATCTACAACAGCCTCCAGGCGGCCATCGACGACGACAACGAGGAGATCACCCTGGTCGGCGACACCAAGGAGAACGTGGTCGTAGACGGACAGACTGTGACTCTGGACCTCAACGGCAAGACGGTCACCAACGTCGACGACCACACCATCACGGTGAAGTCCGGGGAGCTCACGGTAAAAGGCAAGGGTACAGTCCAGAACCTCACCCACCAAAAAGCCGCCCTCGCAGCATACCCCGGCACCAAGGTGACCCTCAACGGCGGAACCTTCGACAGGACCAACGAGACCGGCACCGGCCCCGACACATCCGGGAACAACTCATGGTACACCATCAAGAACCACGGTGACATGACGATCGACGGAGCCACCGTGAGGAACGGTGGCGGGTTCTCCAGCTGCATCAACAACGGCTGGTACAGCGGCTCCGCCCAGGGCACCCCAGGCAACAACGACCTCGCGGTCTACGCAGGCACCAACGCGAAGCTGACCATCGTCAGCGGGAAGATCGACGGCGGACTGAACGCCGTCAAGAACGACGACTACGGAGAACTCCTTGTACAGGGAGGAGAGCTCACCAACTCGGTCCAGGCGACCATCCTCAACTGGAACATCGCCACCATCGAGAAGGGTACGTTCAGCGCCACGAGCGATGCCAAAGCGGTCATCCTCAACGGGAAGATCGACGGCACCATGGACAAGGGCCAACTGACGATCTCCGATGGAACGTTCTCCGGCCCTGTCGGAATCCAGATGATGTCCGGAGGCGTCGGCATCGGAGACGTGACCATCACCGGCGGCACGTTCAACATCTCATCGGACAACATCATCGACCCCCTGACAGGCACGGAGACGAACGTCCAGGTGTCCGGGGGCTCGTTCTCGGACGACAGCGTCCTGGCATACCTCGTCGAGGGGAAGGGACTCGTCGAGAATGGAACGATGTTCGATGTCGTGGACGTCCACACCGTCACATACACGTTCAACGACACCACTTACATAGAGAAGGTCATCAGCGGACAGACGGCCACACAGAACACGATTCCGGCTCTGCCTACGCTTCCTGAAGGATGCGAGTATGATTTCGGAGAGTGGGATAAAACGGCCCCCGTCACAGAAGACGTCAGCGTCTCGGTGAAGGCCGAGATCACATCCCTGACGGTCGCCATCGGCACATCCACCGTTGATGGGGTTACAACACTTACTGCGACTGTGGACTCCACCGCGAGCGGCACTCCGGCGTACACATGGTCCTCCGGAGAGGCCACGGAGAGCATCACACCGTCTGTCGGCGGAACCTACGACGTCACCGTGACCCTCACCGTCACAAGCGGCGATGTCACCGTCACCGGAAAAGCGAACGCATCGGTCACCTACACACCTTCCGAAAGCGGAAGCACCACCACGACCACCACGAACCCCGACGGTTCCACCACCACTGTGGAGACCGACTCCGACGGTTCGGTCACCGAGACGACCACCAAGACTGAGACCACGGAAACTGGCAACGAGATCACCACGGTCACCACGACCGGGAGTGATCCTTCCGGAAGCCAGACGACCAGCTCAACAGAGGTCACCATAGAGGCCGCTTCCGGAACTTCTGGAAGCGTCTCACTGCCCGAGGAGGATGTTAACTCCGTCATTGAAAGCATAGCCTCTGCCGGCACCACCACCAACACGATCTCCGTCAACATCGGAGAGAACGACACCGTCACGATGGGTTCCGCCGCGATCTCCGCCATTGCAGAGTCCAACGCGGTGCTCGAGATCTCCAATGAAAACGCGACCGTCGTCGCCGACGGCGATGTTATCGAGACCCTCTCCACAGGAGACGTCTCCATCACGGTGGGCTCGGCAACCCATGACAACCTGAACGAATCGCAGCAGCAGTCCGTGCCAGAGAACTCAACAATCGTCGAGCTCTCAGCCACTGTGGGAACAAGTCCCGTCCACGATCTGAACGGAACCGTGGAGGTCACCATGACCTACACACTCCCGTCCGGGATCGATGCGGACGATGTGATCGTGTTCTACGTCGACGACGACGGTGCGCTCCATCAGATGAGAACAGTGTACGCCGAAGGAATCCTGACGTTCTACACCACCCACTTCTCCTACTACTTCGTGGGAGACAGGTCCATGATTCCCTCTGTGGATCCGGAGCCCTCTCCCGGAGAGGACGACCAGCCCGTGGTCGTCCCGCCGGTGGATGACGATGACGACTACGTCCCGCTTCCGCCGATCGTCGACACCGACGGATCCGGATCATCCGGCGGAGACGACACCGTAAAGATCGTCGCCTGCGCCGCCGCGGCTGTGGTGGCAGCGCTGATGGCAGCGTTCCTCATCATCAGCAGAAGGGATTGAACGGAAACCTGAATAACCTCTTACCCCCGGCACAGGGGTTCGTACTGTGCCATTCCCCTCTTCTTCAAGATATACTATAAATCATTTAGAGCATATTCCACGTCCAAAGATTTTCGCGGGGGGGGGGGACCAGACCCTGGCTCAACCCTTCGCCCTCCGACAAGGAGAAGAAATGAAAGAGAAAATACTGACCATCGCTGCGATTTTGGCTGCGGTGGCAATGATCGTTCTGTCCGTTCCGGCATCCGAAGTCGAGGCGGACGAAGCTAATCCGTTCACAGTCGTGGACGGAACGGACTATCCTACACTCGGTGACGCGTTGACCAACGTGTCCAATGCGGGCACTATACAGTTGAACACCAACGCAACCTTCATCGCCGATGATAAGCTGAACATAAACAAGTCAGTGACCTTGGATCTCAACGGATTCACATTGACGACATCCACGACCCTTACCGTCGCCAAAGATATGACTTTAACAATTGAAGACAGCAGTGCCGAAGGCACGGGTCTGTTCTCCACGTCGAAGCAGTACGCTATCGACGTCTACGGAACCTTGAAATTGGAGTCCGGCAACATGGAAAGCTCCGCTGATACCATCATCAGGGTATATGGAAGCGGTGCATTCGAGATGACCGGAGGAACCATAGAAGGTTCCAAGGGACAGGGAGTTTTCGTGATGGGCTCAGCCACCATAACTGCCGGAACCATAGGTGCAACTGAAACGGCAAACTCCTCTTACGCCGCCCTCAAGCTTTCCACCAATGGCAGTGCAACTATCGGTACGGCCGACACATCCCCATATCTGTACTCTCTGAATCCCAACGGACTTGATGTCATGATGGTCTCGGGTATCGTTGGAAAGGTCAACGGAGACTTCGGCGCTGACAGCCAGTTCAACGGCGGCAAATTCGAGAGCTCTCCTGAGAATTATCTCCCCAGTAAATACGCCGCCCAGTCGGACAGTTCCGGTTATTGGATCGTAGTTCCATTCACCGATGACCACGCCAAAGCCTCAATCACGAAATCCGACGGAACCGTCAATCTGTACCCCACCCTCATTAGCGCCGGAAAGGCCATGGAGAGCGGCGACACTCTGACACTGCTTGAGGATTACAAAGGAGACAGAGTGGTCACCGTCAACATCTACTACGGTACCATCGACCTCAACGGGTGTGATGTTACCTGCACGAAGACTGGGACATCCGGTTACGGAATCAACATAGCAAAGGGAACCGGCACCTATGATTCCTCGAACACGAACACCATAGTCATCACATCCGATACAGAATCCACCATCGAGGCAAGCTACCCCGTATCGATCAGCAGCGGGAACAGCAAAAACTCTGTCTACATAAAGGTCGAAGGCAGTGTCACACT